>JAPPIG010000033.1 GCA_028820635.1 Candidatus Poribacteria bacterium | reverse complement strand
TAATTATATCACAATCTTATCTTAGGTAGTGGTCTAAATTTCCGATGGCAGTACACAATACGATTTTGGGATATTTCCTCTGATGAAGGACAACCACCACAAAGTCAGGTTTTTAAAGAACTCAAAGAGAATATTTCTACAATGATATTTTCACCGGATGAAAAAACACTTCTTACATCAACTCAAAATGGCACGATACAAGGTTGGAATATAGAGACTGGTAGTCAGCACTTTAAGATAACAGGACATGTCGGGGAAATTTTGCATTTGTCAATTTCTGAAAATGGAAAAATCCTTACTACTGCCAATTCACTTGCTTCCAGATGGCTTACAGACGACACGTATCTTCAGCATTGGGATATAAGTACGAATGGCATGTTATCTACAGACTTTTTGGAGTTTGAAGGCGTTGAAACGATAACACCCGATTGTAGAAATGTTATCATAAAGGATAAAAATGGTAAATTTGAGATGCTTGATATTGAAACGAAAAATACACTGTTCACAATCACAGAGATGGAAAAAGATGCGTTGAGTGGTAAATTCATATTCTCATTAGATGGTAAAACTGCTGCAGCAAGTGGCAAAAATTATGTCGTCCACTTGTGGCAGATTGCTAACACTTCTCAGATGAGTAAACCTTGGAAAACGCTAAAAGGACACACAAAATGGATTAAGGCGATGGCATTTTCACCTGATGGGAAAATGTTGGCAAGTGGTGAAAATAAAATAATTCATCTCTGGAACTTAGAGACTGGTGAAATTCTATTTTCGTTCACACCACAGTTAAATACTGTTGAAGATATAGCATTTTCACCCGATGGGAAAACGCTCGCAGGTGGAAGTAGAGAAGCTATCTACTTGTGGGATACTGCAACCGGAAAGGAGATCGGGGTATGCATTCCAGAGCGTATTACCACAAGTATGACGTTAGTTTTTTCTCCAGATAGCAAAATCCTCGTGAGTGCTTGCGGTGCAAGAGTCCTCAAATTTGCAGATCGTGAAGTCATGTTGCCAAGTGGTGGTTGGATTACTGCAACCGCCAGTACAGATGACGGTGGAATATTTCAATTGTGGGATAGTCGAACGGGAGAATTATTATCTACACATACCGGCCATACGAATCATGTAATAGCATTTGCCTTTTCCAAAGATAGTAAGACGTTTACTACTGGAAGTCGGGATGGGACAGTTCTACTGTGGGATTGGGAGAAAATCGCATCTGTGCGTTAGCAAAAAGACGCCATTAATCCATGCAAGTGTGACATTAACACAATACTACAAAAGGAGACTGAAATGAAGAACATACCACTTTTTTGCCTTACACTATATATAATCCTAAGCCTATATCTGTCAAACGGATATGCTCAAGATTACGCAGAATGGGGACTGCCAGAAGGCGCGAAAATGCGGCTCGGAAAAGGAGAAATAAACGATATCAAGTTTTCTCCTGATGGAAAAAGGTTAGCAGTTGGAACCAGCATTGGCATTTGGATCTATGATGTAAATTCTCGTAAAGAAGTAACTTTTTTGAAATCAGATAAATATCAGATAGACGTATTAATGTTTATAGAAAATGGAATGAAAATTGTAAGTGTAGGTATAGACGGTCCCATTGGAAGAATTATTACTTGGGAGGTGGAAACAGAAACTATACCAGAAAAACCTAACATTCCGGAAATAGGTGATCAGTTATCTGGAACTGGATATTTCTGGGCATCAGCATTGTCGCATGACGGTAACCTGCTTGCAATAGGAAATGGAAGCGGTTCAATTAACTTGTGGGATTTACGCACGAGGAACAAAATTTCCTCCTTTAAAGCACACTCTGATCCTATAAGTGGATTAACATTTTCACCGGATGGAAGCACTCTGGTAAGTGGAAGTGATGATTCAAAGATTCATCTGTGGAACGTTGCTACTCAAAAGCACCAAGAGACTCTCACTCGGTCATTTGGAGCGCATGCATTAGCCTTTTCCTCGGATGGGAAAAGGTTCGCGAGTGGAGGTTGGGATGCTACAATTCGATTATGGGACACCGACACAGGAAATCAAATTGCAATCATAACTGGTCATCCACATTTTGTGGAAGAAATGGCATTTGCACCTGATGGGAACATTGCCGCAGGTACCGCAAGAGGTGTTACTCGTTTGTGGTATACAAATACCACTTCCCTACATTTACCCAATAAAGAAATACGAAGCAGACCAATTAGTATATTGGCATTTTCCAATAATAGCGAAACACTTCTTAGTATGAGCGGTTTTACAATACAAGCATTAAATGTTGTTACTAACCACAATCTGTTAAAACAAACCATGAATACAGGAAAAAGAGGATACTCGTCAATTGCTTTTTCTACAGGCCGGACTAAGGTTGCGGCCTCAACGATTGAGAAAAAAATACGGATATGGGATATTGCCAGTGGAAACGAACTAATGATAATTCGTCCCGGTTTTAAGAAGGCAATTATTGCTTTGGCGTTTTCACCGGATGGAAAAATCCTTACAGGTGCAGGCAAAGACGGGCCAATTCGTGCTTGGAGCACAACCACTCGCAAACTGCTTTTCACTCTCAACGGACATACAAAGAGGGTTGAATCTTTGGCGTTTTCACCAGACGGAAAGACCTTAGCAAGTGGTAGTTGGGATGGTACAATGCGTTTGTGGGACATTGAAACGAAAACCCAAATCTCTCAACGTGGAGATGGATTTATGGGTGGTATTATTGAGGTGCAGTTTTCTTTAGATGGTAAAACAGTAGTAAGTTCAAGCCAATCAAACAGAATTCAATTGTGGCAAGTGGAAAACAAACGTCAAACCCCAACCGTTATGCTCACTGGACACAACGGTTGGATTAGAAATATCGAATTCTCCGCAGATGGTAAAACCTTTGCAAGCGGCAGTGACGATGGCACAATTCTCCTCTGGGATTGGGAAAAATGTTCCAAGTTGAAAGGACATAATCGTTACTAACTTCGGTACCTCGGTTAGATGATAATCGCAGGGCACAGAAACCCCGTGCTATAATGAATTTAATTTACATTTCTGCCAACTTCTTCTGCAGCCACACCCGCATCGGTGCATTCCCAGGATCGCAAACCTCAATGAAATGCCCTGGTAACGGCTGTCCTATCAACGCCTCAACATCACGCCGTCGATCTGCTACAATCTCTGGATGATCACTCGCAACATTCGCTTTTTCCTCCGGATCATTCCGTGTGTCAAAAAGTTCATCACCCTTCTCATCTTTATAACCGACCGACGTACAGAAGTTCCAACGGTTATCGCGCACACTCACGCGTCCCACAGCATTGCCCGTTGTAAAACCTGCCCATCCATTGATAATCCGTTCGCGGAGATACGCTTTTTCCTGTGTAACGAGTTGCCACATATCTTCACCATCCGTCCAGCCGCATGGAATACCAAGTAGGTTTAACAGAGTCGGCATCAGATCGTGGTTTTGCACAAACGCTGAAATATCCTTGTCATGCGGTCCTTCTGGATGACGAATCATTAAGTTCAGCTGCGTATTGAAGGGATGGAGTTTGTTCGCACCCTTTCCGAAACTTCCGTGATCGCGAAGCTGCGTACCGTGGTCAGACATCACCACAATAAGTGTCTCATCACGGATATTTAATGCCTCAATTTTGTCCAATAACACTCCAACCCACTTATCAACGAACGTCACTTCACCAAGATAGAGTGCTTCAATTCGGTCGCGTTCCTCTTCTGTGGGGCCACCGCCTTCACCTGCACTGCCCGGTGTGATGAAATCCTTGCCTGAATAGTCCGACATATAGATGTCTGCGTAAGATTTGGGAGGATCCCAAGGCTCATGTGGATCGAAACTATCCACCCATAAGAAAAACGGACCGACGGTGTGATTGTCCTGTAGCCAATCTGCTGCAGCACGGAAAACGCGCGCGCAACTATAGTCATCCTCCGACTGACGATGACGTTGCGACAATAGATAATTGACAAGACCTGCATGTCGCTGCCAATTGATCGGTTCACGGACATGTTTGCGGAGTAAGTCTTCAATCAACCTCGGATCACCACTGTGCCAGTTGTCCGATTCTTGTCCACGGATAAAATCAAAATGCGCGAATCCGCGTGAAAAATTCATTGTCGGTTTAAACATGTGATATGTATCTGCTATGAGAGCCGTTAGATAACCACGTTCTAACAACACCTCCGCAATTGTGTCCTGCTCTGGAGGAATCTTGTGCCACCCGGGAGCGTGATGCCAATGTCCACGCCGATCAAAGTTATATTTCCACGGGAAACTCCGCATTCCCGTGAAATTGCCACGACGTATCTGCAGTGTCGGTTGTCCTTCGCCAAATGCACGGGTGAAACGCACACTCTCCGATGCAAATGCATCAAGGTTCGGCGTTTGCACGTGGCTATACTTCTTGCCTTCTCCGATAATGTCCGCCCGAAAAGTGTCTAAACAGATACAAACAATGTTCATAATGTTACATTCCTCTCATTTCATCTAAAATTTTTCCGGCAGCCTCTAACGGGTCTTCCGCTTCAATAATAGGTCTACCGACAACGATATAATCAGCCCCACGGTTAATTGCCTCTGCGGGTGTTGTGATACGGCGTTGGTCTCCTGGGTCTGCCCATTTTGGACGGATCCCTGGTGTGACGATCAAAAAGTTATCGCCACATGCTTCGCGTATCGGTTCAATTTCCAACGGTGATGCAACAACTCCGTCTAATCCTGCTTCTTTTGCCTGCTTTGCAAGAAAAACCACTTGCTCAGAGAGCTGCCGCTCTGAACCAAAGTGTGTCTGAAATTCTTGCTCATCTATGCTTGTCAGAATCGTTACACCAAGTAGAATTGGTTTTCCTATTCCAACATCGTAGGCAGCATCATCCGCACTGAATCTTGCGGCTTGCATCATTGCAAATCCGCCCGACGCGTGCATATTAATCATGTGTGCCCCGTGTTTTGTCATTGTGCCAACATCCCGCGCCACAGTATTTGGTATATCATGAAATTTTAGGTCGAGAAAGATTAGATGTCCTCTCTCACTGAGCCAAGGAAAAGACTCGGTTCCAAGAGTACTGAATGCTTGAAAACCGATTTTAATCCACGGCATCAGTTCTATAAGCGACCCAGATAACCAGTCTATATCCTCTCCATCATCTGTATCCAATGCGACAATCAATCGGTTTTTCAATCTTCATTCTCCTTGTGTACGAACAGTTGAATTGTCCAAAACTTCGTCAACTATTCTCTGTGTCTCTTTGTGTGCCCCCTCAATTTGTGTCTGACAGTTATAAACACCTATCGCAATTGCATTCAATTGTTCTTCAAAACTCTCTGTCATTCGATTCACCTCATCAGGTGATGTGCCACCGAGACTTTGATTATTCTGTAGTGCTAATTCCGCGTCCAGAATCTGTTTTAGTTGCGGAATCGGTATGTCTATACCTTTTTGTTTTATAAGAGATTGTGTTAACTCCCAATCAATGAAAGTCTTTTCCTGCTGAACCAATTCTCCCACAAGCCATCCCACAATCTCGTGGCTTTCCCGAAAGTTGACTTGATGTTCCTTAACCAGATAATTTGCCAATTCCGTCGCTGTGGCGAAGTTTGCATTCACCAATTCAGCCATCCGTTCCGTTTTGAATTCCGTTGTTTTGAGCAATTCAGGTAGTATACTGAGACATGCTTTCACAATGTCAAACGCCTCCCATAAAGGTGGTTTGTCCTCTTGAAAATCGCGATTGTAGCCCATCGGCAATCCTTTGAGATTTGTTAACAGGTCCAACAGCGCACCGTAGACACGTCCTGTACGCCCACGCGTGAGTTCTGCAATGTCTGCATTCTTTTTTTGCGGCATGATGGAACTCCCCGAACTATAAGCATCGTCCAGCACTGCTATCCCAAATTCGTAGGTCGTCCAGTATATCAATTCTTCGCTAATTCGTGATAGATTTGCCATCACAAGCGACAAAGCAAAGAGTGTTTCTGCTATGAAATCTCGACTACTGATAACATCAAGTGCATGTTCGTGTGGAATGTCAAAACCGAGCAGTTTCGTTGTCAGGTGTCGGTCAATAGGAAAAGTCGTTCCGGCTAAGGCGCATGCACCAAGGGGATTCGTATTGGCAAGTTCGTAAGCAGCCTGCAGCCGTTTCTGGTCTCTAAGGAACATGCTAATGTAGGCAGTTGCCCAGAAACCAAGACTAATCGGTTGTGCATGCTGTGTGTGCGTATAGCCGGGCATGACAGTGTCAACATGTTCTTTTGCAATACTTAGAAATGCATCGCACAATGCTGAGATGCCTCGCTGAATGTTGAGAATCTCTTCCCGAATATAGAGGTGTGCGTCAACGAGTACCTGATCGTTGCGAGAACGAGCTGTATGAAGTTTACCGCCAAATTCACGTCCAGCGTTCTCAATCAGATACGACTCCACGTTCATGTGCACATCTTCTTTATTCGGGTCAAGAGTGAAGTCCCCGTTTTGAAAATCCTCCTCTGCCTTGCGAAGCCAGCGCAAAATCTCTCGTAGGTCTGCATCAGATATAATCCCTTGCCGTGCAAGCATAATCGCATGTGCTTGACTGCCCCAGATATCGTATCCGATGAGGCGTGTATCTGCCTCAATGGAGTGTGTGAAGGCTACTGTTTCTGTAGTGAGGCTTGTACTAAAACGTCCGCCCCAAAGCGTTTTTTGTGGGGTTTTCATACCAAATAGAGTTTTCCAATTACACAGAAGATTACTGGAACCCGAGCCATTTTTTCACACAAATCTCGATTAATTTCATTTGATTAGGCTGCAATTCACTTAATTTGCGTATAAACACAGTGGGTGAAACTGCTGTCAAACCTTGGATGTTGAAAGCACCAGGTTTTAATCCAGTTACAGAAAGTGTAACCATAAATGCGGAACTTCTTGTGCTTGTTGTATGCGGCACCACGGTATATAGGGCGTAATCAGAATCTGAAATAGGCGTATTAAGAATTAATACTGGTCGAGTTTTCGCAGCGAATCCCAAGTCAGCAAGCCAAACTTCTCCGCGTTTAGGGATTGGCATTATTGTCTGAAACCTCTTCTTTTTCAAGCAACCTAAAAACTGCTGCTGATGCTAAATTTTGATCATGCTCTGTCCAAATACCGTAGTCATCATCATAGATAATATGCACATCACGAGTTCGATATAAATTGTGGATAGTCTGCTCAATGTGTTGTAGTTCCTCGATACTCAGGTTCGGCAATGCTGCCGTAATTTCTTGAATTGTAGACATTTAGTATACCTCACACTAAGTGCGGTTAGATGGATTTTATAACTAAATTATATGCTAATCGCTTACGAATGGTAATACAATTATCCGAAGCTGTTATCTTCAACTGAACTTACTAAAAGTGCTTAAGGACTACGCAACCAGTGGTGGTCTTCGCGGTGCATTCGGTTGGATAATCTTGCGTTGATCGGGAGTCAAACGCGCCAATAATTCATCTGAATGCGGATAGTCAAAACGTTCACGGACATACTTTGGAGAATAACGGTAGACAATTGATCGACGATAGCCAGGTTTAGTCCGCTCTGCTGAACCGTGCGTGATTGCATCGGTAAACATTACCACATCTCCCGCCTTGAGATGCACTTCCTGAGTTGCGAAGGCTGTCCCTGCTGGTTTACCAGTATATCCGTCGTAAACTATCCCTTTCCCATCGTGTTTCAAACGCGGGTGAATTTCTGAACATTTATGGCTGCCCGGAATTAGCACCGGTGCACCATCACCCGGACCAATATCGTTAAGTGCCATCAGAACATTAATCTGTCCTACCAACCATTCGCCTGTATTGATCTGACGGAACGTCAGATAACTCAGCGGTACATGCCCTCCGCAGTGGATATGGATGAAACCACCAGGACCACGCACGTTCAGAAAATTCTCATGAATAGAAACACCATTCACTTCATGAATATATTTCCGAATCAAATTTATCCACGCAGGATGGTCAATCAACTTTTCGAACACATCCCCACCCTCAATGATATTCTGGAAATTGACACCATTTTCTATATTGTAGGTATGCGTTTCAATATTGCCAATCCAGCGTGGAATCCGTCTATCTTCGGAATTGGGTTCCCACGGTTCTTCAACATAAGCCCAATGTGTGTCAATCCATTCGTTTATCGTAGCAAGGTCTTCTTCCGAAATCGCATTCTCTAAAATTAAATATCCTTGCAAGTCAAAAAGATAATCAAGTTGTTCCTGGTCCATGTTTATCTCCTGAAATAATCACCGTTCTTCTATTCACATCATCCATGTAATCACAAATTCTATTACTATAGATACGAATTCAACTCTGCTTCTGTCGGTGTTGGCGTAGATATGCCATCTTCCGGAATCTCTATCTTTGCTGTCCATGCAATCGCGTTCAGAATAAACTTGCGGAGATTGTCGTCTCCCCAATTCTTATGATAATGTCCACCCGTAAATCCGAATCCGCGTCCACCATCTGGACGTTCAACGCACCACCCAAGATGCTGCGGTTCACCTTTCGCAACAGATGCCCGAACATGTGGATTACCACTGTGAGGTCCATCAGGTCTCTGCAATGTTGACTCTGGTGCAATTGCGCTCAACACCGGCGTAACACCCTGCATATTTTCACGAAATCGCATGTGGTAATACCATTCATCATCCAATGAGAACGGGATTAAGCCGCGTGTTGCCGGATGGTCTGGAAACGAAGTAAACGTTGCTGTCCAATGCGGATTTACAGAGAGATGTGTTTCAAAGTAGCCGCCAATCCAATCAAGAAAACAATTTCCCGGCTCACCCTTTGGCACTTCAACTGCATAATGCAGCATTGCAAGACCCATTCCCTGACTTGTTAATTCAGAAATCTGGTCAAGGTGAGGAATGCTAAGATGTCCACCGCCACCATCTGAATAAACTATTATAGCATCTGTATCAGCGAAAATTGTTGGATCTGAAGGCCATCCTTGATGGACAACTGTCTCAATACCTTCAACAGCATCATTCAACTGATCTGCTAAGAAGGCGCATCCACCCGGATGCTCATGTGATCCACTGCCATGACTTGCACTTCCCGCTACGAAGACGATTCTTGTTTTTGTTGACATATACACTCCTTACTGATTGAAACATGGGCATAACATACCTGAAACCAAACAAATGGAGGTCTGGCATCATGTGTTTCCATTATGACCCTTTTGAATATAATTTTACATGCTATGGTCGTCTTTGTCAATCATTTAATAGAATCCTATGAATGAGTTCCTTGAATGCAGGCTTTATTTTTGGTATACTTTTTTCTATGAATTATTGGGGAATTTATCTGAAGTGTAAACAGATCTTTACATACAAGCGTTTTAACATATAAATTATCAAGAATTACTTTAAACTCTATATGTGCAAGGAGATCTATGATGAAGCAGAAATACATACCATTATTTGTAATAGTGCTACTTCCTTTTGCAGCTATTTTGAACGGTTGTGAGGAGAGCAAATCTGGTGGAAGTGGTGCGATTGACCTCGGACGCGGGGAACCGAATATCGTAGAATCAGTGTTGGCAATTTCAGTTCACGAAGACCGACCAGATGGCATCACTGATACATTTAGTGCTGAAGTAAACGACCAAGTGTATTTGTGGCTATTATGGGAAAATATTGAGGAGTCGCATACAGTTGAAGTTTCGTGGTTTTCACCTGAAGACGACTTGGACGACCCGCCATTTTGGAACGAAAAAAGGACTATTTCTTCAACAACTGGTGAAAAAATTACATGGTTTTACATTGACGCACCAACAGGCGGGTTAAGCGGTGACCAATTTGCAACAGGCGAATGGTTTGTTGAAATTTTCCTTGATGGTCTCTTTGAACGGAGTCATCTTTTCTATGTGGAATAGTGGACACCGCTGTAGATAGGTTTTAGAAGGATTATGGAAGTTCTTCTCCAACAATGAGGCGATATGCCTCTCTGTATTTTTCACTCGTTTTTGTGATTACGGTGTCTGGCAACTCAGGTGCAGGTGGATTTTTGTTCCAACCGATTTCAGAGAGATAATCCCGAACGAACTGCTTATCAAAACTCTGTTGTGGCTTACCAGGTTCATATAGATCAGCTGGCCAAAAACGCGATGAATCTGGTGTAAATACCTCATCTATTAGTATCAACTCACCATCGCTCAGTCCAAATTCAAATTTTGTGTCACAGAGGATGATACCTGAATTTTCAGCATGCTGACTCGCTGCTCTGAATAGCGCGAAACTGATGTCTATTAATTGATCAGTCAGATCAGCACCGACCTCATCGCGCATTTGGTCAATAGTAATCGGTTCATCGTGTTCACCTTGTTCCGCCTTTGTTGTTGGGGTAAATAGAAGTTCCGGTAGACGTTCCGATTCGCGTAAACCTGCTGGCAGTTTCTGTCCACATATCTCTCCCGTTTTCTGATATGAAGACCATCCCGAACCTGCAAGATAACCACGCACAACACACTCAACATCAACACGGTTTGCTTTGCGGACAAGCATTGAACGTCCTTCTAAAAGTTCCGCATCAGTCTGTAACGCGTCCGGATATTCTTCTACTTCGGTTGCAATAATATGATTTGCTACGACAGATTTGGTGTAATTGAACCAGAACTTTGACAATCCAGTTAAGACCCTACCTTTATCTGGAATACCATTGGGTAAGACAACATCAAAGGCAGAGATTCGATCAGTTGACACAATCAGAAACTCATCTCCGAGGTCATAAAGATCACGAACTTTTCCACGGTGTGCTGGTGTGTAATTCGTTAAATTTGTAGACGTAATAACATTTTGTGACATATTTCTCTCCCAAATTTAAATTATAGATTATTCCTTTAACATATTTTGAAGCACAATGACAGTTCTGTTTTCCGTATCAATTTGGAATGCTTTGTCAATCTCTTGTTTTGCCAATTGAGTCTCACCAAGATAGATATAACACGCCGCCTTCAGCGCATATAGTTCTGCGTTAGAATGATAGTCATGCCGATAGAGGTATTTTGCATCTGCTTGTAACGCGTTATCAATTGCTCGGATAGCGGCGTTGAAATCAGAACTATCTTTGTACCGCAAATAGAGCACATTTGCTAAGCCGACCCAAGCATCAGCGTTTGATGCATCGTAACGTACAGCATTTTGAAAAGCCTCTTGTGCTAATGGTAGCGGCAGCGCAAGACTTAGATGGCTCCATCCTATACCGTTATGTGCATCCGCTAATTCTGGATCAATATTGAGCGCACGTTCAAAACTGAGCAGTGCCTGCGTATAGTTTCCCGAATTGTATGCATGCCATCCCTGTCCCGTATGATTTGAGGCAGTGGCAGCACCAGTTCCCACGTCATCTGAACAACCAATCTGTGTTAGAAGTGTAAAAACATATATAAAAATTGCGAAAATTGTATAAACAGAACGCATCATAAACCACCAACACAGACACTTTAAATCCAGTTTTCTATTCTGTTTTCAAGGTTGACAATAATGGGCTTTGGAGTGCCACTGCAACCGCAATACTATTTGCAATTATACCAAATCCAAAGATGAATAACAAGGTAATCGTGAGCGACAACCATGGAAATGATGGAAGATGTCCTTGTGAACCAAGAATTGCGACAACCCCTGAGACAACTCCAATAAGCATACCGATTGTCAGAAGAAAGCAACTCTCAAGGAACAACATTTTTGCAAGCAATTGTTTCCGGAAACCGAAGGCACGCAGCGTTGCCAATTCGCCACGACGTTCGATGATATTTCGGAATAGAACCAGTGCTAAACCGAAAGTACCGAGTAATACTCCTAAACCCCCAAGGCTTTGAAATGTGGAGATATAGGTGTTTTCAACTGCACGAAAACTTGCCAATCGTTCTGATGCTGACGTAACATCAAAACCGTAGTCCTCTAATGTCTTTTCAAGTATCTGTAATGTTTCTTCCCGTAATTCAGTAGGGGTTTTGATAAGGAAGAATTGATATCCACTTTGACTTGGAAAGTATTTCGTAAAATCGGATTCTGATATGATCAATTGACTTTGAAAAAGGCTGTTTTCTACCGTTTCAAGTTCCAACAGTAATGATTTTCCGAACTCATCTTGGATAAGAAAATCTTCCTTTGGGTCATGATGTAAAATCCAACGTAGTGATTTCTCATCACCAATGGCGTGTATTTTGCCTTCTATATTGTTGCCCAACTTTAGTGTTTGCCACGGATCCTCGTTTAACATAACATCCGATGCCCCTAAAATCTGTGGCTTTTGAGGTTGGTAGAGATTAAGACAACTTACATCCTCACCGGGAAGCACGCGAAAGGGAAACACCTCTGATTCTGACAACAATTCAGAATCTTTTACATCGAAATTAAGTTTATCTCTTCCATCTGGTGTATTTAGACTGTGATGCAAAGGCAGCGAAGATTCGGCAACAAAAGCGTATTCTGTTTCTGGCGGAGCATCATGGCGGTTTGCCCCGACAGCAACAATAATACAGCATGCTAAACTCATGATTATAACCGAACCTTTGCTATTTTGCGGTTGCCATGCTGCATTTTTAAATCCAAACCGCAGACGGCTTAGGCGTTCCGGGACCCTCTGTGAACCTAACCATCTGTCAAAAATTAACCAACCCAAGGAAAGGATTGTGAGTGTGAGTATTAAAAATTTTACTACTGGATGCTCAAAAAATGTAATAACTGCGTCAGAAATGCTTCTTACGAAAGGAAAATAACCTATTAATACGCCAACAGCAAGTCCGATAGAAAAGAAAATAGAACTTATTTTAACGTTTTTGAGGGTAAGGTTAGGGTTTGTTCCATCGTCTCTTTTACGTGCCAAATGGAAACCAAATAAGCCGCAAGCTGCCAGTAAGATAACAATAATAATTCCGCTCCAATCTCCAGTAAAGAGTTTTCCTTTGTCCATGGTGCCAAAAAAGAGCCCCATGATAAATATTGTAATTCTTGTTGTCTCAATTCTTGACACATTGGCACTTTGGGGTTTAGGTTTGCGTGATGTCTCATCAAAATCGGTCTCCCCTGCAAGGAGTGCTGCAGTTGGTGCCTTACCAAGTCTTTGAACTACATGACGAATGAAAAATGTAACAACTGCAAGTGTCACAAGGATGCCGAAAAGTAAACTCCATCCGCTTATATGGAGATCGATAAAGGGGGTGCCGATAGCCGGTAACCACCACGTTTGCAAGCCAAATATCATCAACCGTGCATAGCCAATAGCAAGTAGACAGCCCAATAGGCTTCCGATGCTTGCAATAAAGATTCCCTCAAAAAGAAAACGATGTCGGATTTTGGCCAGTGGGTAGCCAACAGCCTGTAATATACCGATTTCACGCGACCGTTTCGAAACACCAATGGCGAAGATTGTGCTAACAAGCGTTGCAGCAGCTAATATAATAAAAAAACTTAGACTGCTAAATAACATTCCAAAATCTGTGGAACCGGAAGATGCTTTTAGACCTTCTTGTTGGAGAGACAAGAATTGAAATCCGATCTGTTCTGGCTTGATCTCTTTAAGGTATTCGGTTTCAAAAAGCGATCTGGTAGTACTTATATCTCGCCCCGTTGCTGCTCCCATCCGAATAGTGGTAAGGTCACCAAATCGGTTTTGCCATAGACGTTTTCCGGTATCTAAAGAAACAAACGCTTTCGGTGTTGCCTTGTATTTATCCCAGTAGTCCTCGTCTTTGCTACGGATGAGACTGTAGTCAATCGTAAAAGGGGGTTCCCATTCGGATATGTCAGTTGTGTCGTGAATGCCCGGAAATTTTGGAATGAAGTTTGTGTCTGCAGCGATGCTCTCAATTGGCACAATACCTTTTAGTATAAATTCTTCGTTTTCCGTAATATAGTCTTCGTCTGCACTCACGCTATAGTAGGTGACGTTAATTTTATCTCCTACTTTCACACCGAGATCGTCTGCTGCCCATCTATTGAGATAAATTTCAGACAGTTGAACGGGGGATTTGAGTGCATTTGTTTTGCTTTTTACTTTTGAGAGGGCACTTTTCACTTCAGCCAATCGTTGTGTAAATTCAGGAGTGCCTTGTAGTTCTCGTTTTTTTTCTTCTAATTCGGCTATATCTTTTTTTATTCTATTCTGTTCTATACGAATCTTTTTGATTTCTTCGCTATATTTTCTACGTTGTTTGAGTTCTTGCTCTAATGCTTGAGCATATTGGATTAGCTGCTCTTCAGTAGTGTATCTACTAACGAAATCGGCAAATGCTCCATCTTCAACAGGAAGTGCCAAGATTGTTGAATACGGGATTTGCTGCGTGGCACTTGTTGATTCATCTTGTTGGTCCGAATCGGTAGTGGATATTGTGTTTGCGAGATAAGTTAGTGTTGGGAGCGTTGGTATTTCGTTTTGTGAGGCAACGGAAAGGGCAGTTTCCGATACCACTGGTTCTAAAAGGAATTGCTGGCTTTGGAGATCAATGTGGTTTTCGTGCTCCGTGATATATAAGCCAAGTTCCTCAAGTGTTAAAGTTAACGAATCTGGTGAGATAATGGCAGGTTCAGCAGTAAACAGCACGTTTACTTTACCTGATTGCGCAAGTGCTTTTTGTAAAACAGGGAGCGAGATGTATGCATTTAGCGGAAGGCTTTGATGCGTTTGAAGGCTAAACCTGCCAGCCTTCTCAGTCCGGATAATATCACCGACGATCAAGCGCAGCCTTTGGATAACATCCGCTGCATCTCGTTTGCCGAGCAGGAATTCTGAATGGATTTCAACTGCTTGCGGAAAATTAACAAGAATTGCATCACCAATTTGGACTTTCAGTTCGTTTTGAAGTGCTTCATTAATCACAATGTTTGCAAAAGGTGAATCTGTAGCACTGTTCAAATTAGGAACAGCATGATCTTCCCATAGACGAAAGAAAGTATTATCAACACCGTAGATGTTAACTTTTGATGCACGTGTTTCGGTTTCCGCTGCGACAACTGTCCCATTCAGCAGAATTGCTGGCACCATATTCTGTCGGTTTAATAACTCGGGTTTAAAAAAATGGTCAGCAATAAGCGCGTGCTGAATTGAACCGAGACGCTCCAAGGTAATATCGCGTAGGCTGCCCCGCATGGAATCGCCCACAATTAAAGCACCTGCAAGAACGCCGGTCGCGACTGCGGTGCAGAGGGCAACAATAAGATGAATTTGCCAATAATGTTTTGCAGTTGACCAAAATGTTCGCATAATTGTAAATATCGTTCAGATGTGTCTCTGATTCTTAGGCTACCTGCCATTTCCTTTTTCTAAAGTGCAAACACCATCAGCGAGTTTAAGTTGGTTTTCAAACCTACCCGCAAGTTCAAGGTTGTGCGTCACGACAATTAAAATGTTTCGTTCTGCGCGGTGTAGTTCAAAAAGTAGATCCGCTATAGTTCCAGCAGTGGTCGTGTCAAGATTGCCAGTTGGTTCATCACAGAGGAGGATACTTGGTTTATTGATGAGGGCACGAGCAATTGCAACGCGTTGGCGTTCACCACCGGAAAGTTCTGCAGGACGATGCGACATGCGATCAGTCAATCCGACGCGTTTCAGGAGTTCTTGCGCAAGTTGTGTAGCATCCGACTGCTGTTTAAAGGCAAGTGTCGGGATTAGAACATTCTCAAGCACAGAGTATTGTGGAAGAAGATAATGATCTTGGAATACGAACCCAACTACAGCATTCCGATAGCGAGCAAGTTCAGGTTCAGAAAGTTTAAAGGGATCGGTTCCGTTAATCTCAACTTCGCCGTTAGAGGGTTCTTCTAATGTCCCGATAATATGCAATAGTGTGCTTTTGCCAGAGCCAGAAGGACCGGTAATTGCCACTGACGTTCCTGCGTTGAAGCTAAATGAAACATCTTGTAAAACCTGAATTTTTCCAAAATCTTTAGACAAGTTTGAAATCTTAAGCTGATGTGCTTTATCAGTAGTTTCTTTCATATTAATAGGAGATAAATCAGAAGGGGAAAGACACGCTTAGTATTTGGAAAATACAAGCATTATTTTGTGTCAATTTGAGAGATGATGAACTCGGGTATTGGAATGGCGCGTATTTTTTCACCCGGATTTGTTATGCAGCAGACTGTGGTCAGTTGCCCACGTGCAATATCTTTACCTTCATGGGTAAAGTGAAATTGGTATGTGAGTGATTTTGTTCCTTTTTTGGATATCCAAAGTCGGATGTCCACCTCATCTTCAAATCGTAATGGACTAAGATATTCACAGGAAGCGGTAAGTCGGGGCCATCCGATTTTGTTCCCATCCCATTCAGTTGCGACACTTGTGCCCAAACTACGTAGGAATTCGTGTTCGGCAGATTCCATAAAGATAAAAAACCTCGAAAAATGGACGATGCCCGCCATATCCGTATCGGAAAATTCTATCTTCCGTTTTGTTCGGTACTCAGTGTGCATTGGTGTCAAATCACGGTTTCTATTATTGGTAATTTTGTTTGAAATTGACGCTTACGGATTTCACAATGTTACATATTAGTTTTTTGGAAATTCTGGAACATCTACATAAAGACTCCAAGATTCGGCATATATTTTCCAATACCCATCAGACGGATCTATCATTAACGTTAACTTCTTAACGCCGATATCTTTATATGCGGGTCGGTTGCCTGATGCGGGTGTCCCCTCGAATTCTTGCAAAAATTGGGCATCCGCAACAGCTCTATCCCCTTTGATCTCCAATTTTTTAATCCTAATCTGAATATCAGCATAGTGTCTGTTTAACTGTTTCATTTTCTGATGGAGTTCTTTTTTTCTAAGATAGGATGGTATTTCCTTTCCATCTCGCACAGTGACACGCGTAATTAAGGCTTTCTCAGCATAGATTGACATATAGGTATCAAGGTCTTCCTCTTCCCATGCTTTCTGCCATTTGCCGAGAATTTGCCTTATTTTGTATTGCGTATCAATCGGCGCATCACCGTCATTGATACCTAAATCAGATTCTTCTGATATAGCGTCAACATCTGGTTGGTCGTGTTGAGAAATAGGTTGATCTGTAATATAATCGCTTCCGACCTCGTCATTGATAAGTTTCCACCTTCTGAAAAAGAAACCTTTCTTCTCAATGGTTAGTGTACGTGGATGTGTTTCTATGAATGTTCCACTGCTACTGACCGTAACGCTGATATTGTCTACTACGTGTCGGGTATTTGAGTGAGCAACAGGCGTATATGTTGCCTGGCTTAAATCAACATCTAATTCTTGATCCATATGTAGGCGCGCAAGTCGATAATTTTCTAATCGCTTTTTTCGAGCTGATTTATCCCAAAGTGAATCGTACTTCTTTATATTCTGAGATTCAAGCACTTTTTTCCATTCTAATACGAATGGAGCGACAGGACTGTTAGATTGAGAAACAGTATCTACAGGACTTTCTTGGCTGTCCGCTTCAAAAGCACTGAGATCGGAGCCAAATTCTTCACTAACGACCTCTTCACTGACAAGTTTCCAGCGCTGCCGAATGAGTCCTGTTTTGGCAACAGTGAGAGTTCTTGATTGGATCAGTGGTTCGCCAATGGTATGGAGAAGCATAGGGATTTCTTCAATCCGCAAATAACTCGGATCCTGCGGATCCTTGCGTGTCCTATTTACAGCATTAGCGATATTGACCTCAATTTTGATGTTTTCTTCAAACAACTGCGTGGTGTTATGATAGCCTGAAGTATGTTGCTCTTGAAATTTTTTAACCCAGAGCGCATTATAACTTTGTAGATCTCCTGATTCAACCGCATTTTTCCATTTTGCCAAAAAACCGGCAGGCGTTTCACTTGATCGGGTAAGCAGGATGCCACAAACAGCCAATATAACAATTAATATGATCGCTCCCCACTTTAGGAAAGCTGACAAAGAAAATTTTGAAATGTTCAGGGTATTGTTTTGGAAATCACTCATCAGCTCGCCTCCTTATAGTTTGGGAACATTTTCATAGATTTGCCAAGTTTCACGATATATTTTCCATGCACCTTGAACTTGATGTACCCAAACTTCTCTAATCCAGATATCGTATAAAGCGGTATCATCCTCTGTTTCCGCAGGAGCGACTAACCGGCTTAATCTATATGTTCCGATCACACTTTCTTGTTCAACTTCAGAGAAACTTTCTGCTTTCTGCCAAGACTGAGCGTTCATCTCACGGAGCGCGGTCTCAAAATCAGTGCGGTTGATAGTACTCGGATTTTCTTTGCTTTCTCGAGTAACGATTTTATTGACCGCAATATTGGGACCATAGAATGCAAAATGAGCGTTTACGTTCTTACTATTCCATGCTCTTTCCCACTTATTCAGTGCTGCTTTCCCGGCACTGATTTGCTGAGTAGAAAGTGATGTCCTCCCTGTTCGCTTCGGTTCATTGCTATGCAGTTGCTTTTCATAAGCCCGTGCTTGTTCTGCTGTTTTTCTCAGATATTCCTGATGTTCAGCTGCAATGTTCTGCTTTTTGGCTTTCTCCAACAAGCCAGTATAAATCTTGGCTTGTTCACGTAACTGCTTTCTGAGAGATTCTGCTTCGGCAACTGCTGCGCGTTTCTGCTTACTTGCAGATTTTGCCATAGTATCAGCAACTTCAAGTTTTCGAGTGAGTTCTTTCACTTGCAGACCGTAATTACGGACATCCCCTTCCAAACGCGCGGCATTTGCTTGAAGCGACTTTAAGGATTCACTAAGTTCAGCAACTTTCTGCTCCTTGACATTTCGAGCGGTGCTTAGTTCCTGTTTTTCATTTTCAAGTGTCCGAATGGTTTGCAGGTGTTCCTTCTCAGTCTCACGAAGTTGCTGAACTCCATTCTCTAAACCCGTAATTTCAGTATTTTTCGTATTGATGTCTTTTCTGAGTTCAACAATGAGAGCGTCTTTTTCCAGAATAGTAGCGTTTAATTCGGCATTCATTGTGTTCTGCACCGCTTTTCGTTGCGCAATTTTTGCATGGGTAATCGCTTGGGTAGCAAAGCGTAGTGCATCAATCCCATTGTTCTCATTGAAAGCCTCTTTCGCCTTATCAAGGTAAGTTTCTGCTTGCTCAAATTCTTCAAATGCGAGAGAGGGGGCATTTACATCACGTGCTAAATTGATTGCCTTTTCTGCTTGAAGCAGTTGTGCGTCAACATCATCTTGTTGAATTGTTCCCAGTTTTCCGCCACAAGCACTTAGAAATATGGGTAAAATTAATAAACAAGAAAAAAGAATATGAGTTAATAACTGATAGCGTTTTACGAACATCTCCCCTTTAAATAAAACACAGAATTGTTTCATTTTTTAGACTCCTTTTCAGTAGTAATTCTAATTTGAAAGATATTTATGTCTATTGTTGTGAACCACGCAGGTAATTTCTACCCCTAAAAAATTAAGACTCCCCTTCAATCCCAATCATAGATGGGTAGTGCTAAAACTTGTGGTTGTGAAGTGCCTGTTTTCATTTGCACAAGTGCTTCTTTAATTGCTGCTGCACGCGTTTTACCAACACCATCAACGTTTTGGAGCGCATCAATATTAGATGTGATGATTGCATCTAACGTTTTAAAGTTTTGTACAATATTTTCAACGATGTTCATCGGGATACGTGGTATTTGGCTAAGCATCCTATACCCACGCGGTGCTAATGTTTCTAAACTATCATTAAAATCTCTTGGATAGCCAAGTGCTTCAGTGATACTGTTCTCTGCTGCTAAATCCGTTGCACTCAGTCCAAAAATCTGTTCATACGTTTGATATTCGTCTCTTTCTTTTTCTCTATAGTAATCTTTAATAATGAATAGTGCTCTCTCAATTTCTGTGGATAATTCTGAAGGAATAAGTTGGAGAGATTGTGCTTCTGTGCCTAATTCGATTCGGTATCTATTTAATTCGTGTTCAGTACGTCTAACCCGTTCACACACTTGAATAGCCATAATTACATTTGACAGCGTGACTGTCCCATTTAGTTCTGCCCAGTTTAGTGTTGCAACTACATGCTGCATGGTTTTGACGTATTGCGTCAACGCCAGCATAGCCTGATTAGCACCTGAAACCAAAACTGGACGATCACGAAAAAGATAGCGTTGATTTTTCGTGTATAAGGTAAGTGTATTACGGCGTCTTGAGACAGCAAGAACAAGATGTCCAGTTTCTTTAGCGAATTTTTCTGCTGCACGATGGCGCAATCCTGTTTCATTAGACACAATAGATGGGTTCACCATCAATGTGACATTCGCCCGCGCAATACGTTTCATATCCGATGAGAGGATAATAGCGCCATCCATCTTTGCCAATTCAGATAGGCGCGTAGGCGTAAACTGGCAATTTATCCGAAAACCGCCTTCTGTCAAATTAAGGATTTCAGGGGAATCTCCAACAACGATCAAACCGCCTGTCTTGGCTTGGATAATATAATCAATACCTGCTCTTAAAGAGGTCCCAGGAGATAGTAGTTTTAAGGTGGCGACAAGTTCCCGTTCCTTCTGATTTTCGGTTGGAATTTTCAACACAACTCTCATCTCCCACTGTAACAGTTAAAAGTAACACATTAAATTGTATAATGTCAAGGGTATCTTAGGAGAAGGGTGTGTAAATATTTGGGCATTAACCATATCATCTGTCTTGTTGGAGGGCTTTGTAAGCCCGATTTATCGGGATCAACGCCAAATGCGCGTATGGCATTTGGCGGGGGTTGAAAACCCCTCCAACAAGAGAAAAAGAGTATTCATGCCAAAAACTTTACATACCCTTAGGAGAACTTTCTTTTAAATAAATTGCTATAATGTGTAATTATATTACACTTTTGTTATTTTGTCAAGTTTTGATAAAATAAAAGTGAATACATTTCACTTGACTTCTGGCATAAATGCATGTATCATGAATTTGTTTAGACAGAAATTGTTTAATTATTTTTCTCTTGAACATTTTGGATATAGATTACTGAATTACCTATTGTAACGCTTAAAACGGATAAAGGAAACGTAATAATTGAACTTTCTCCGGAAAGCATTTCAGTAAACGTATCAGTCTTAAATCTGCCAGAGGATCGTATTATATGGAAGAATGGAAACAACTTGTTAGGGATACTGTTAACACCCCTGAAAAACTTGCGGCTGTATTTGACGTTGATGTAGATGAGATGCGGCGTATTCACAAAGAATTTCCGATCCGCATCAACCCATATTATCTGAGTCTTATAGAAAAACCTGGGGATCCTATTTGGAAACAAGTAGTCCCAGATACCCGTGAGTTAATCAGTACAGGCGTAGAAGATCCACTTCACGAAGAAGATGACAGCGAAGTTCCTAACGTCACACATCGCTACCCTGACCGGGCACTCTTCTATGTCAATTATATGTGTCCTATCTATTGCCGTTTTTGCACTCGTAAACGGAAGGTCGGTGATCCTCATTCAATTTCAGAAAACAATATTGAGACAGGACTTGCGTATATTCGATCTCACCCAGAGATTCGGGATGTCATCATTTCCGGTGGTGATCCGCTGATGTTGACAGATAAAAAAATTGAGACGATTGTCGGCGGACTACGTGCTATAGAACATTTGGAAATTATCCGCATAGGTTCGCGAGTACCAGTAACATTACCACAACGGATTACGCCTGAGTTGTGCGCTATTCTGAAGCAGAATCACCCCTTTTATATCAACACCCACTTCAACCATCCACGAGAAATTACACCCGAAACAGAAAAAGCATGCGGTATGTTAGCCGATGCGGGGATACCACTCGGTAATCAAGCAGTTCTGCTCAAAGGGGTGAATGACGATCCAGCGGTTATGGTGGAACTGATGAAGGGTTTATTGCGAATACGTGTAAAACCTTATTATATTTATCAGGCAGATCTTGTGGTCGGAACTGACCATTTCCGAACAGCGGTCAAAACTGGATTAGATATTGTAGCTGCATTACGGGGACATATCTCAGGACTCGGTGTTCCGCACTATGTCATTGACGCACCCGGAGGCGGTGGTAAAATTGCCCTAATCCCTGATCCTGTTGTCGCATTTGATGACGATGAAATCCAACTTCGTAACTATGAGGACAATGTTTACAGTTATCCGAGTACACCGTTCTTTGACGAAGACTGGTAAAATATAATATTCTTTTTTATTCCTTTTCTCCCTCCTTTTCTGTTTCCTTATTTAGAAATGGTGTCAATAAATCAATCGGAATTGGAAAAATGAGAGTCGAATTTTTCTCTGCACTAACTTCTACTAATGCTTGAAGAAATCGTAGTTGCACAGCGGTCGGAGTTCTACTTAGGATTTCAGCGGCATTGCTTAACACATCGGCAGATTCAAATTCCCCTTCAGCATGCACTACTTTTGCTCTACGTTCTCGTTCCGCTTCCGCCTGTTTTGCCATCGCGCGTTGCATTTCTACTGGAAGATCGACGTGCTTGATTTCCATTGATTGTACTTCAACACCCCACGGTTCACACTGCTTTTTAATGATCTCCTCTAAATCCTGATTCAGTTTGTCTCGCTCGGATAATAGATCATCAAGTTCTGCGCGTCCAAGCACACTTCGGAGTGTTGTTTGTGCGATTTGCGATATGGCAAAACCGAAGTCTTCAACTTCAATTACCGCCTTGTCGGGTTCGGTTACTCTGAATGTCAACACTGCGTTAACACTAACGGATACGTTATCTTTTGTAATCACATCCTGCGGGGTAACGTCGTTGACGATAACCCGTAGACTAACACGTTGCATTCGCTCAATCCAGAACGGTATCATCAGCACGAGTCCGGGACCACGCGTGCTGGTAAAACGTCCCAGTCGGAAAATAACAGCGCGTTCGTATTCTTTGAGTATCCTAATACTTGTTGCAAGCATAATAATTACACCAATTGCAATGGCAAAATGGTATGGTTGTATTCCTTCTGGCATTCTTAGTATTCCTTTCTAAGCGTTATGTCCTGTGATGTCGCGAATTTTCTGAAAAAAGGCGCGTTTACGCGGTGTGTTGATTTGCCATAGTACAGGCACTGATTGGTAACCGTGGTGGTAGTCATTTTCACCCGGGTCAAAATAACCCCATGAAGCATATTGACTGACAGCAGCAACGCAGTTATTAAGCGGCTTATCAAAATCAAAATGGTCATCTTCGTTGAAAAGGATTGGCATCGGACGGTAGCCTGGGACTTGGCGTGTCTGTTGTACCATCTCAATGATTCTGTTCGGGTCCTTGACTCCGTTTCCATGAACAAGCAGAAAATCTGATGTGCGAACAACATTTTCTAAAGGCACGCGACCCCCTCCATAACTTGTCCCAACCAGATATCTCCTCCCGTTTTGCGTTGTAGATTTCACTTGCTCAATTAGTTCATGAACCCTTTCTGGCTGCAGAATTTCATGGGAATATCTAACGTTACATTCGTTATTAACCTCAACTATGACATTTGTATAACCGTTATCAAAAAGCCACTGGGTTGCGTTGTCCGTAGCCTGGATTACTGCGTCTTCATCGGTGAGTCGATGGTCTTGCCCGAAGTAGAAGTATCCGAGAATAACCACCATCCCAAGTTCATCTGCAAAATCGATGATACGTTTCAGTCGGGAGAGGTAGTCAGAATTGAGGTTTCCATCTGCTTCTATACCTGAATTGTGCCACGGTTGCGCTTTGGAATAGCCTTCCGGACTACCACCTTGTAAATTAATCGTGAATGCCAATACACCATGTGCACGCCATGTTGGCATCGCTGCTAAAAATTCGCGTGTGTTCCGCTCCGCATCCCATTTGCCTGTGTCCGGATATTCCCAGCGATAGATAGTTTCTGGGTTTCGATCGTCAAAGATACCTTGCACCATACGACTGTTGAGTAGCAAACCTTCAATCTTGTTACCTTCGTAGGAACGGCCCGGGTATGTAATTTCTCCGTTAATGTAAAACGCATCATCTACGATGCTGACAGTTGTTTTCATTTTTCTCCATTATCATAAATAGTTTAGGGTATTTTAGCATGTTTGTGGGGAAATTGCAATAAGGGATTTTGTCAAGATATTATTGTAGGTGGAGATTCGGAGATCGCCACCTACCGATTGGCTACTTATGGTAGGAGGGAACTCCGATTCCCGACTACTTTCAAGACCCACCAATTAACACTTGACTAAGCATTAGGTTACTAATGATAAATTATATTTTTTTGATAAAATTGAAAAAAGTATTGACAAAAGATGTAAATAGTAATATAATACCTTATATACGTTAGAAATTCACAGTATATGCAGTATATGCGGATTTTTAACGGCAGGGGTGCTTTTTCCGGTTTTCCGGATGCACCGACAGTGTATAACAGCCACTGCCGATGCTAAAGCACTGCCATTGTATAGGAATGACAGGCTGGTTTCTATTTTATCAGAGACCCTATGAAGCGTCAAGGCATATCATAGAGACCAGCAGCCTCTGCAGGAATAGATAAAACTGAACAAATACCCGCCTATTTCTGTAGTCTGTCAAGTATATTTAACCTACTCAATTATGATAGAGGAGGCACAAAATGAGACGAGACTACAAAGTCCTTTTCACCTCAATTATTGTTTTCGCATTCATTATCATCAGCGGTTTCTTGCTGTTTGGCACAATAGATGCCACACAGGAAGATCCACCCGCTTGCGAACAACAATTTAGACGCGAATGTTCACCGAGAAAAGGATCACCGAAACCGGGCTTGATTTGTCCAAGCCCGAGACAACCCTGCCCACTGGACGAGACAGAAACAGGGACAACAGAGTAATAAAGGAGAATACTCATGCATAAACGCATTGCAACAGGACTGTTTGTCCTGATTTTTGTTCTCGGTGTTGCGATTGTATTTTATCATCAATACACCGATATTCAGCAGCTCAAACAAGAGGCTGCCGAGGCTGAGAAACTGCTTGAAGAACAACATAAAGGGATTGCAGAGAATGACCTGCCGCCTGCCGAACCGGGTAAAAAGTGGGTGCCACATGGCGACCATTTTCATCAAGTGCCTATTGACGCACCTGATGTGTGGCAAGGTGAACCGCATGAACCTGTCGTAACCGATGAAGATGTTACGCCTGAAGTTAAGGAGAAACCCGATTGGATATATGATCCTGATCGGGAAAAGCCTGAAGGGTGGAACCCCAAGCTTGTATTTGAGAATGGGGATACGAAAATTGATTTAAACTATTTCCGTCCCCTGACAGAAGAAGAACAGGCGGAATATGAACGTCTAAAAGCGACAAGAGACCTTGAAAACTATGGTGATAACGTTGAGGCAGAGTTTAGACTTGTCGCTATCGTGAATATGCAGACAAAGTTATGGCAACAAGTAAGGGACGCTATGGCATCAGGTCATCTTGACGAAGCGGAAAATCTACGAACAGAATACGATGAGATATACGGTCGTTTTCCTGTTTCAGACTAAGCGGAGGTAGCGACAATGTTTTATAGAAAACTTTCATTTATTATCTTGACAGTTCTTATCGGTAGTCTTCTTTTCGTCAAGGTAAAAGCACATGATCCGAACATATACTTTACAGAAGGGTCTGTAGCACTTGCTTTAGGTGTATATACCTCCGCAGATGGCGAAATGGTGAAGAAATGGAAAGCTCTTGAAAAGCTTGAGATTCAGTTTGCTATGTTAGGTGTGCAATGGGATGACAACGAAGAAGACATGGCGGAAAATGCTATTGCTCTTGGCAATGCTGTGGGCTTAGATGCTCTTGCAAGTGCTGCAGCACTCGTTACAGCAACTGCAAACGAGATTAAAGACATAGCAGATGCACACAGTTTGAAAGTTGCGATGGTGAATAAAGCTATCGAAATAGAAGCGCAAAATGTGGTTGTAGCAACCGCAGTAACGGAGCAAGGCAGGGCACATGCCCATTACAAAGCCCACTATGATGTGCATAAAACAAAACAGTCTCAAGTTGAGAGATTTGTTAAAAGAGGAGCCACACCAAGTTCAGTCGCCATTGGTAATCCTGCTGTGAGTTGTAAAAACCCGAGGTGTACAACGGTTTACTACGCCTCTGTGTATGGGCTTAATAACATCGTTTCTTTGGCGCAGGGTGGATCGTCAGGTGGTTATAAAGGGCATAAAGTAACATGTTCAACACCTCATG
>JAPPIG010000063.1 GCA_028820635.1 Candidatus Poribacteria bacterium | reverse complement strand
ACCAAGAACAGGGTGGTGTTGAGTCGGTTTACGGTGGACGGACAACGGGTTCCGATGAACTCTGGTTGTTCCCAGATGCGGATTTTGCAAAGATGGCAGAATCGATGGGATGTCTTGGAATTACGGTCAATAAACCGAGTGAACTCGCGAGTGCGCTGGATCAGGCACTTGATTCAGGGAGACCGGCAGTCGTGGATGTGAAAACGCATGTGGAAGGGATTGCGCCCCGGACGTGGATGCCTTCGTAAAGGTGAGTTATACGGTAGTGCGAGGTCTATGGGCTTTGCACTATCGACTTTAGATCAAGGACAGGTATCTTTAGTGAGCATGCGACGTGCGTGTACTTTTCGCGTATACACTCTGCCTCCAACTAAACTCTTATCCCTAAAATCATCAAACAAATCGCTGTCGCCTTTTTGACCACTTTCGTAATCGGCGTAGGAGATTAATATCTTTACTCCGGTTACCAGTGCCAAAGCGATGATCTGTTCATCATTGGATTTTATTTTCCCTTTCAATTCATCCGCTTTTTCTTCTACATCTTGAGGGGAGACCACTTTGAGTTTACCGGTTTGTCTGAGGCGATTTCTCAGGTTCCGCATTCCGGCCCTATTCCATTCCTCTTCCAATTTCTCTGTATCAGCATAAGCAATCTTGCCTCCTCTTTCCTCCAACCAGGTCCAGACCGGCTCCATATCTTCATTGTTTGGATCTTTAAATTTATGAAAAGTATTCGTATCGACAATAATACACATCGCTTAATCCTTAAATCCGAGGAGTCTTTTGGACTCTTTTAAGAAAAATTCGCCGTAATTTGGTGGGGCCCCAACCATATTGGCCATCTTGTCAAAACCAATATTATGCACCTTGACGATACGTCCGTTTGGTTCAAAATAGATCAACGACACATCTTCGGGACGGATGTTGCCCTTTATAATCTCAATCCGTGCGCGGTCAATCATATAGTCACTGTGCGTTTCAATGATGAAAGATCTATTACTTGTGTTTGCAGACGTAACCAATAAGGAAGAGAGTTCTGCTTGGGCCCTTGGATGCAAATGAACTTCCGGTTGTTGTAATAAAAATGTAGGGCTATGACGATAAAAAGCAGGTGAGTCAAGTATATTCACTAGGATCGGTAAAATTTGACTAATACCGTACCCAACATCCGTAATATTAGAGTTCGGTCCCCTCACTTTGACTTTCAATTGGAATGGATTACCCATTGTCCCCCCGAGATTTTTAATCTCTATGTTCTGAAACAGACCGGAACGCTTACCAAATTCAACCAATCTCTGTTTCAAGTTTTCCCATTGCTGTTTCTGGTTGATTTTTACCTGTAGTAAATGCATAGGTACGTCTCCACCTTCAGGATCATAAAATTCCCTTGTCGGCTCATACGTTCGTTTCGGTCGTGAGCGAATTGGTGCGACGCTAAAAGCAGATAGATCTTCTCTAAACCGCCCCCACACGATTCCAGTCTGTTTTTCTTTTTTATTTAAATAGTTTCTCAAGGAACTCTCACCTTTAGACTGTTTTTTAATTCTATAGTCAAAAAGGAAAGGAAAGGGAGTACGGTCTAAAAAGCCAGAAGCTATATCTACACAATACTGATTTTGTGCTTCATCAAAGGAAACTAAACGCATTTGAGGAACTTCTCTCCAAGTAGTTGCATTAATGCCTCGCGCTTCACTGGAGGAAACTATAGGTGTGCCTATATCCCATCGTGTATGGTCAGATCTCTCTAAAACTACTTCACCGTCGACAAATTTTATGGTTATTGCCTCGACAGTCGGTTCGACTCCACCCTTCTTTTGAAAAAAATCAACAGTACATTCAATATCCTCACTCTCACCCCTGAAAGTAAACCCAAGTTTAAAAGCCTTCTCCTTTTTTTTGCTATTTCTGACGATATCCTTAAAGATTCCCATCGAATAAGGTGATTGATTAAAATCTACTTCCCCACCAACTAAATAATTGACTAAAACTTGGAAACATGACAATGCCGTGGTTTTGCCTGTGCTGTTTTCGCCAACCAAAAAGGTCAAAGGACGAATTTCAAGCGTCTGAGGTTCGGCAAAACAGCGTACCTCTTCCATTGTGAATTGGGTAATATTCATTTTTTGCCTCCTCAACGTCATTGTTTAACGCCGGGATATTTTGATTTGAGACTTTCTCAATACGCTCCATCCATTATCGTAACACACCGAATGGAAGATATCAAGAGAAACCACACCCACTGAATTTAGACCAGAGGTTGGTTAAACTTACCCTGTCGCCACTCTTTATAGACGAGGAAAAGCCCTATTAGATTCAAACTCATGTAGAAGAAACGCTTAATCATCTCAAATATCATTAAGAATGACCCGAGTGTCATACTTTCAGTTAGCCAGTTATCTACTTTGCCTCCCGCCCATCGGTCGATATACTGTTGGAAAAACGGTTGAAAAATCGCCTCAACTATCATAAAACCCACGTAAGTCGCGAACATAACGATCAAGCCCTTTGATCGGGTTCGGATACATAAAAACCCCAGTAACCCTACAAAAACCAACCATACAATAATATTTAGCCCGTAAAGAATACCACTAAGCATTGTCAAAATCTCCTTCAAACGCAAATTCGGCTGAATGTTATTTTTCTTAGGAGAATTACAGCATCAATCTCTCTACCACACGAACCTAATAGATTCCATTTATTTTTTCAACTATACACATGTCGCCCCGCTGGGGCTTACTCCTTGGGGGAATCCCGTTTCTACACACATGCCGCCCCGCTGGGGCTTTAGCGCGTCACACAACAGACTTACACGTTCACGCCCACAATCTATGAGAAGAATACTAAAAACGCTACAAAAATAATATCTTCATTTCAAGGTAGTAACTTAGTATTCCTTCAACTTTGAGTTTGAGAGTTTGTTTTAGGATTCCACGAAGAATA
>JAPPIG010000029.1 GCA_028820635.1 Candidatus Poribacteria bacterium | reverse complement strand
CCTTATACATTAGAAGACGCAATAAATGATGAGCGTCTTGTGCCCTATGAATATTTCCCCAAGATTGTTAGGCTTGATGCCGAAGAGTCGCAGCTATGGGCGGAGGAAACCGATAAGATTTCAAAGGAATTTGCTCGTTCCAAGAGAGATAAAGATGGCAACGTACAAATTTCATCATATTTACAAAATTTGATTATTAAACGTTCGAGGATAGCAAAGAAGGCTAAGGCAAAAATTCCTCTCGCAGTGGATATCATAAAAGAACAGTATCATAGGGGAGAGAGTTGGCTGATATATTGCGAAGATCAGTATCAATTAAAAGATGTCATGGACTCTTTGAAGGCTGAAGGAATTTCTCCATTGGAATACCACACAAACATGGAAGGCGATTCTACAGCGAGCCTCGAATACTTTAAAAATTTTGAGGGCATACTCTGTTCTATCAAATGCCTGGACCAGGGAGTTGACATACCAAAAATTTCACACGCGATTATTTTGGCCTCTTCGCAGAATCCAAGGCAATTTATTCAGAGACGAGGGCGTGTTTTAAGGATATGCAAAGATAAATACAAGGCGGTTATTTTCGATGCCATTGTAGTGCCAGTGAGTTTGGAGCATGAACCAGAACAATTTTCATTGCTCAAGGGTGAATTTCAACGGGGCATCCAGTTTGCTAAAACTGCGTTGAACAGTAGTGCTGTAATTGAATTGGCGAGGTTAGCTATAGAATTAGATATTGATCCGGAAGAGGTTGGACTTATGGATAGCGACGGTATAGAGGAGGAAGAAAATAACAATGTCTGAGTCAAGTAATATCATTGCCCTTTTGCTGAATATTAAGGAGAGTGAGGGGTTAGATGTTGACGATAAGCTTATAAAGGAATGCTATGAGCTACAACAAAAATACCAGTTTGATCCAGGTCGTAATACAGTCGAAAAAATGCGCGAACTAGTTGAAGCCAGTCTTGATAAAGCTCATGGGCAATAGTCGTTATGAAAGTAAAAAAAGTAATCTTTCATAATTTTATGCCCTTTAAGGGTAAGCAGGAAATCGAGTTTCCCCAGCATGAAACTCAAAATGTTATGTTGCTTTTTGGCGATAACATGCGAGGAAAGACAAGCTTTTTAAATGCAATCCGTTGGGGATTTTATGGAGTTGCTCTAGGCCGTCATCTACGTGAAATTCCCAGGTTGCATCTGGTCAATCGTGATGCAGTAGATGAAGGTGATTGTAGAATGTCTGTTACATTGTATTTTGATCATGAAGGAAGAAACTATCAGCTAGACCGGCGGATTGAGAGGCTTGAAAATGTATCAAGGCCGAAAAACAACGCCGATTTTAAGGAAGTCATTGGCCTAAGAATTGATGGAACTCCCATAACAGGTGACGCAATTAATAATGAAATCAATCAAGTCATGCCCAGAGAAATATCACGCTTTTTTTTATTTGATGGCGAGTTGTTGCAGGAATATGAAAACCTTCTAATTGAAAAAAGTGAACAAGGCAAGAAAATCAAAGAGCATATCGAATCTATACTGGGTGTTCCGGCATTAGTGCATGCAAGGGATGAATTGCAGGTATTGCTGAAGGATGCGCGTGCTGCCCAACGTAAAGATGCTCAAAAAGACAAAGAGCTACGTAAGTTTGCGCAAGATCAGCAGAATCACGAGATAGAACTTGAAAGTATTGAAAATGATCTTCAGAAGTTAAATTCTCAAAAGGAAGACTTTCAAGAAAAAATCGATGCTCTTGATGACTTTTTAAATGACACAGAAGCAGTACAAAAGAAAAAGATTGAGCTTGCGCGCTTGGATGAAAATCAAAAGTCTTTGGAAGACGATATTGAACAAGCCAATGAAAATACCCAAAAATTATTAAAAACTGTGTGGAAGGATGTATTAGCCAACTGTGTCCAGTCTATTGTTGTCAACTTGAAAAAGGAGCGGAAAAGGCAAGAACAAATCAGAGATGAGGCAATCAATCTGCAGGGTGAGATAAATGAATTGCAAAAATCGCTAGATAACAGAGTTTGCAAAACCTGCGGGCAGAATTTATCCGATAATATCAGGCTGTCATTGAAGAAAAGATTAGATGAATTGCAGGCTAAACAGCTAGAGAAAAATTCTGATTTTGATGTATTGCCGGAACTTAATAAGACTATTGAAAATCTTGAAGGCATACGTTCAGAAGGTGAGGTCAATCGAATAGTAGATAATCAAAGCAAAATTACTAAAACAAATGTCGATTTGGTGAGTGTCGAAAGTAAGAGAGAAGAGATCAACGAAGAAATAAAGGACTTTGATACAGATGAAATTATGCGGAAACGAGATGAGCGACTGCGCTTGTTGAAGTTATTAACAAGAGTTGAAGAAGAGATCAAGGACAAAGAAGATAGAAAGGGGAAAAATAATCAGGCGCAAGCAAAAATATCTCAATTGATAGCGAAGCTTGGTGGACTGCAAAGTTCTGTCAGCAATCAGCGTGTTGACAGATTGCAACAATTACAGACAATTTTTTCTAAAGGTATTGATCAACTGCGACTTAAATTAAAAGATGGCGTTGAAGCTCATGCAACCAAAGCCTTCAAACAGATAACTACAGAAAAAACTTATTCGGGTTTGCAAATTAACGAAAATTACGGTTTGTCTATTCTGGATAAAGAGAGACGAATAATTGATGAACGCAGTGCTGGCGCAGAGCAGGTCGTGGCGTTGTCATTAATTGACGGACTTAATAAAACATCGCGTACGAAAGCGCCAATCGTTATGGATACACCTTTGGGGCGTTTAGACCCTAGACACCGAAAAAATATTCTGAAATTTTTACCTGACATGTCCGATCAGGTTGTGTTGTTGGTGCACGAAGGTGAGATTCATGCCAAGAGAGACACGGAAGTGTTTGCTTCGCGCATCGGTGCACGCTACGAAATCAATCGTGTTTCTGCGACACAGTCT
>JAPPIG010000070.1 GCA_028820635.1 Candidatus Poribacteria bacterium | reverse complement strand
GTACAGCGTCTTCCGATATCACGTCCCAGTTGCTTCGCAAACTCGGATGGATTTTCAATTTTTGTTAGGAAATCGTAGTTTGGAGATAAATTCTCCATTTGTTCTATTCTTTCATAGTTTGTGTTAGGATCAATTGAAGCGCAGTACATCCAAAAATCCTTGCGTGCCCATGTATACTTTAAACTTACACTACTGTTTCCTGCATAAAGTGGAGGTCCTGCTATATTTTTTTTAAAGGCCTCCATACTATGACTTCCTTCTCTGTCCCAATTGAGGTGTTCTATGTAGGAACCCTCTAAATCATCCTTTATCAACTCCGAATTGTCCCCTACTTCTAAATTCTGATAGTAGGAAGGAGTTGCAAGTCGGATGTGGTCCACTGGTTCTGGTGAGACGGGGGAATACTTTGCCTCAGAGTATTTAATCAATGTGTCAGATTCAGAATACGAATGATTGATACCCCACATCACGCTTTGCAAATCTACGAAGCAAATTTTGACTGTATAGGATAGATCATTAGCAGTGAACATAGATTCAAACTCATGTCCGGGGGATAGTATTTCCGACATAGATTGATCAACTGGTTTTAATTCTATTTCACCCATTATTTTTTGTTGTAAATTATTCATGAGAAAGTCCCTCGTATGATATTGGTAAGTAATTTTTTGTTAGGTTAAATCATAAAATTTTTTGTTCAATGCTTTATCTTTTTCACTCACCTTGAAATCCGCGTCCTCTATTTCGGAGAGGTTGACGTAGAGTTGGTTTTTGTCCAGCAGTTCTGCTAATCGGTGTTTCTGTGCCTCAAGGTCCCCAATGGCACTAAAATCATTTACGGCTTCTTCCGGAAATTCAGCGTTGACGTACCAGTTTAGGAACGAATTTTCAGCGATGTCTTGCCAGAGTGCAACGAGTTCTTCAGGGAATTGCGCGGATTGGATTTTGTCCATATAGGTTTGGTTATATTGCATCAGTTCGCAATAGATGAAATCGCCTCCGCCCTGCCATTTGACAGATTTAGAAATGCCGCCTTGTTCACCAGTAATCACTTTGTTTAAGCGTTCAACAAGGAGGATTTCAGCATAATCCATTTGCTCAACTACAATCCATTGGCGATTAATCTTATGCGCTACTGCAGCAGTAGTACCTGCACCGGCGAAAAAATCAAGGATAACATCTCCCTTTTCTGTCAGCCATTCAAGAATGCGTTTCAGAATTTCTTCGTTTTTCTCATGCGAAAATTCTGATTGATTTCCAGCAACGCTGATATCCGTCCAATTTTCGCCCAGCAAGATATTATTAGTTGCAGGAATGTAGTGCTCAGGTTTACCATTTTTACTAAGCCTTACTAATTCAAAATCTGAATGACTCAAGATACTATTTTCTTGAACATAGCGAGTATAATAGACATCTATATCGGCATCGGTGATGTCGGTCTCTTCAATTCCGTGTGCTTTGATATAACAAACAAGCATTTGGTAATTTTCAACAGCCTCGTAAGTTCTCTGTTTTTTCCATCGCCATTGTCCGGTTTCCGGTATTATTCCAAAAAGTTCAAATCTCATTGTCGCTCTATCGGTGCCACGCCAATGATTATTCCACGAACTCGCGCTGGGTCCTTTCAATTTCTTGAAGAGATTCGGGACTTTGATTGTGCTATCTTTACTGTAGAATAGAATTGTATCGTATCCCGCATTCAATTTATCAATGAAATCAAACTGCTTTTGAAGGCTTTTCTGCCCTTTTTTCACAATAATTCCATTCCGAAAATTATTGTCGAATACTTCATCGCAGAGACACTTTAAATAAGCCAATTCGCGATTGTCAATTTGAATCAAAATAAATCCATCTTTTCTTAATAGTTCTTTTGCGATCTCCAATCTATTTTTTATAAATGTAAGCCAAGCGGAGCGTGTAAAACTATCGTTATATTGGAAAGAATCATTTTCTGTATTGTACGGCGGATCAATATAAATCAGTTTGACCTGCCCGCGAAATTGCTGTTTGAGGGTGTGGAGGGCAATTAGGTTGTTGCCTTTGATGATAAGGTTTTCGCGTATTGTGTCGTTGTCGTCGCGTTTGATCTCGGTTACGCCCTGTTCACCTGCGGCGGTATGCCGTTTCCAATTGGTGAGGACTTTCGGATTGAACATGCGATTGATTTCGTCTTGTGCGAGAATTTCGTTGAAGAAAATCTCTTTGCGTTTTTCTTCTTCCTTTGTTTGTCCGCCTTCAAGGACACAATCTTTGTAGGGCCAGACGAGTGAGACTTCGCCGCGTTCACGCAGAAATTTACCGTCAATATTCAAGCCGATTTTGTTGCGGAACTGGGTGTAGGAATTGGCAAGGAAGTTCTTTTCGTTGATGTAGTCAATAAAGGTATTGTGGTTGAAAACCCAATGTCCGTCAATTTCGTCAAAGAAGGTTGATTTTATCTCTGGATCGGAAAGCAGTAATCTGATTAGGGTGTGGTCGAGTTGCCAAGCGTGGTCTTTGACTGCAGCGGGAAGGAGTTCGTCTGATTCGTCACGGAAGTCTGGATTGGTTTTAAGAAGGGCAATAAGTTTTTCGTTGAAGTTTTGTTTTGGCATATTAGTTTTTTCCTGGAGTGTTAACCGTGAGGTTCCTCTTTACAATCTTTCCTTTAGCCATTCACTATTTTTAGGACCATAGGCATTTCTCCAAGCGGAGTATATCCCAGACCGGATAACAAATATTCGATCTGATTCGGACACAGTTTGGCCCAAAAAATCTAATATTTGAGTTGGTGTTTGATCAGAAACAATTGCCCAACAATTGTCGTGAATTGGACAATAGCCACTATATTGTTTCAACTTCTCTTTGAGTTGATTTTTTGTAAAATCATCATTCACTTCAAAGGTAACAATATAAGTTGTCATCATATCTTCCTGAATTTGGAAGATCGCTCCTATAGGACTTCGCGTAGGAAGCGGGCGGTATGGGATTCTTGGACAG
>JAPPIG010000077.1:2366-2987 GCA_028820635.1 Candidatus Poribacteria bacterium | reverse complement strand
TCATAGCCCAGAGTTTGCAACTGGGCGATGAGTTTATTTTCGAGGGCCTGCTCTGATTCTGTCGCCATGAATTTACTGTTTGAAAGGTTAGATGAACATTTGTTGGAGGAGGCCTTTCTTGAAAGTTTGAGCTTGTTTAAGTTGCTCTGCAACTAACTCTATTTTCTTGTCGATAGAGGAAAGAAACGCGGCAATTTTTTGTTGTTCTTTCAATTGTGGCAAACAAATCTTTATAGTTGCCATAACATTGTTCATCAATTTTGGATTTCCCACATAAGAAACATATTTCCTGGTAACTTTGTTTAGTATTTCTGAAATGCATTGATTTGCAAACCCCTCCTTTGACAATAGAACACCACATACATTCGTACAATAAAACTTTCCATCCCTATACTTCACTTCACCTGCATTTGCACCATCTGTAGTCCATGTGATGGCACTTTCATAAAGGTAGTCAGTGTAGTAGCCCAATAATCCATTATCTTTTGTCTGTGATGAGAATACTGGATAGACGTGATCAGCTTCCAAACAGGTCGTCATTTCATTTACTGCTAATACATTTCCTCTTGTAATCTTGAAAATTTCTGAAATTTTCTTCTCTTCCCAATCTAGGTACTTCTC
>JAPPIG010000077.1:0-2356 GCA_028820635.1 Candidatus Poribacteria bacterium | reverse complement strand
TCCTTGAACCGGACCTCTTGGCTGAACAGTTTTTGCATTATGCCTTTCTTGTACTGTTCCAGTAAAGCTTTCTTTTTGGTTAATTGCTCTATCTTGGCGTCGACAGAAGATAAGAAGGCTGTAATTTTTTGTTGTTCCTTCTTGCTAGGAATTGGTAACTCAATTTCATTCATTCTGCCAATTGATATTCCCAGCACTTTAGTACCCTGCGCAATTCTCATTATTTGTTGCCTCACAATATTGCAAGCCATCACGTATGCGCCGTAGCCTATGTGAATTCTGTCCGAATTACGTTTGGCTAATAAAGTGTGTAACCCAGCCAAGACTGATTCACCATTTAAATTTAATAATTCAATTGTTTTTCCTATACCATTGTAGTCTTCCGATGCATCAGCAATCACCAAATCTCCTTCTTTGCAATATGCATCTTCTGAAACAGGATTAAGATCAATATCAAGATTCAAAAACGGAACATTTTCTCTCTCAAGTACGAAAATACTTTTATATTTCGTATGAATATCTCCATAGTGGAGATTTCGAACTTTTCCATTTACATAATTTAATTTGTTCCTTGAAAATGAATTGGTAGTTTTAAACGAATACAAACACTTAAATTTCACTTTCTCCCAATCTGGATAATCTTTTCCCCGACTATCTTTAAACCTCAGGGCGGGTATGCTTTTCTGCATCGCTGTCATGAATGCCTCTTTGTAATCAAAATGGACTTTTGATTCCTAGTTCTCTGCAAAATTCTTCTATGGTTTTGTCCGTTTTCTGTATATCAATTTCAAGGTCTTCCAGATCTTTGGCTACTGTTCCAATGTCTACAGGTTTTTCTTCCTCGAAGGTATCTACATACCGCGGGATATTAAGGTTGTAATCGTTTTTCTCTATCTCATTCAGGTCGGCCACATAAGCATATTTGTCTATGGGTTTGCGCTTTCGGTAGGCATCAACGATTTTCTCGACATGCATGTCAGTCAGAGTATTCTTATTTCCAGACTTCTCAAAATATTGAGAAGCATCAATAAACAGAATATCGTTATCGTGCACACGACATTTTTTTAACACCAGAATACATGCAGGAATGCCAGTGCCATAAAACAAATTAGCAGGTAACCCGATCACCGCATCCAGATAATTCTGCTCTTGGATTATGTATTGGCGTATTTTCCCTTCTGCCGCACCTCGAAATAGCACCCCATGTGGCAACACAACAGCCATCGCGCCATTTTCCGACATTTGGTAAATCATATGTTGAACAAAGGCAAAATCAGCCTTGGAAGTCGGAGCGAGTTTTCCGTATTGGCTGAACCGGTCGTCGGTTTCATTCAGCGGATTGCCTTTCCCTTTCCACTTGGCTGAGAAAGGTGGATTGGCAACTACGACTTCAAAGCGTAAGTCCAGATGTTGCGGATGCTCAAGAGTGTCATCTTGTTTGATGTCAAACTGTCTGAAATGCACACCATGCAAAATCATATTCATTCGAGCAAGGTTATAGGTGGTCCGGTTTATCTCCTGCCCATAGAACTCTCCAATTTCTGCTTCCCTGCTGATCCTCAACAGTAGGGAGCCTGACCCGCAAGTTGGATCATAGACACTTTTAATTCGCTCTTTATCCAGAGTGACAAGTCTGGCCAAGACTTTGGAGACTTGTTGTGGGGTGTAGAATTCTCCGGCTTTCTTTCCTGCTCCAGCTGCAAACTGACCGATCAGATATTCGTAAGCGTCTCCCAGCACGTCAGAATCGGACTCTTCTATCCGAAAATCAATCTTGTCTAGGTGGGCTAACACCTTGGAAATTAAACTGTTGCGTGCATTAGGCGTACGGCCTAGTTTGGTGCTTGCCAACTCCAGGTCTTCAAATAATTTATTGAAGTCATCCTCACTTTCCGTGCCCATCGTACTTTGTTCGATATTATTGAGGATGGTCTGAAGATCATCGAGGATAAAGTTGCTTTCCTCCTCAAGATTAGCGTTCCCTTTGATAGTGATGGCAGAGAATAATTCTTCTGGCCGTAAAAAATAACCAAGTTTCATTAATGAATTATCACGAATTGCTGCAATGTCTTCTTCGCTCGTTACATCACAATAGTCCTTAATCTCATCGTGTTCGAGTAAATAATTTGCATAGATGTGTTGCTTTTCGGAAAGGTATTTGTAGAAAATGAAACCGAGTATGTAATCGCGAAATTCATCAGCGTCTATCTTGCCGCGCAGTTCATTTGCAATATTCCAAAGTTGCTTGTGCAACTTTTGTTTTTGACCTTCCGTCACTGTGTCTACCTTACTGTTGGTGATATGGTGGCCAGGGACGGAATCGAACCGCCGACACGGGGATTTTCAGTCCCCTGCT
>JAPPIG010000043.1 GCA_028820635.1 Candidatus Poribacteria bacterium | reverse complement strand
TATAATAAAATGTCCGCATAATGTCAATACTTTTCAAATGTAAACACAACCTAGTAAAATATGGTTTAGCCCCGTGTTTTCAGTTTCGGTTTTCTGAGCGAGATTTCTGGAAAATCGTTGCTTGTGTGGGCGGGTGGAAAGTCAGCGTGGATGATATTAAGGAAATAGGGGCAGATTAGTGACCGCCCCTACAAAACCTGAAATCGGTTCTACGCGTTTGCCGCATAGAGTTCGTTGACTCGTGCCCAGTTGATGACATTTTTCCACCCCTCAACATAGTCTGGACGGCGGTTCTGATAGTTCAGATAGTACGCGTGTTCCCAGACATCAATGCCGAGAATAGGTGTATGTCCCTGCATAATTGGACTATCTTGATTTGCTGTAGAGTAAATCTCCAATCCATCATCGCCGAGAACAAGCCATGCCCAACCAGAACCGAAACGTTTGGTGGCTGCAGTAGTGAATTCTTCATTTGCAGCTTCAAGGGATCCAAAAGCGGATTTTATTGCAGCTGCGAGTTCTCCACCAGGGTCGCCGCCATTGCCACTGGGACACATGATGGACCAAAAGAGAGAATGGTTTGCATGTCCACCACCGTTGTTAATAACTGCTTGACGAATGTCTTCTGGTACTTGATCAATGTTTCTAAGTAGTTCTTCAACATCTAAGTTAGCAAGGTCGTCATGACCTTCTAACGCAGCATTCAGATTGTTTACATAACCTTGATGGTGTTTACCGTGATGGATTTCCATCGTCTGCGCGTCAATATGTGGTTCCAATGCATCGTGTGCATAAGGGAGTCTTGGTAATGTGTGTGCCATTTAAAATAGCCTCCTTCAAAATTTAGGTCGTAAAAAGAGTATAACAGATTTATACAAAGTGTGCAAGTTTTACTTTTCTCTGTGAATAGCGGATTATGTGGATTATAAGAAACCTGAATAATTATGTGCAAACAACTATTCTTCGGATTGACTCGCCTCAACAAATGCACCGACACGGCAAATCCGTTTGTAAGCACAATAATTACATGGTTGTGTAATATCTTTAGGCGTAATAGGTGTATCGCCTTCCACTTCCGAGTCTATGAATGAATCTACATGCGTAATAAGGGGAAAGATACCGTTAACGATACTATCTACGTACTGTTGGACATAACCTTTGACGCGCTCAAGCCGCCTGTCAAAAAGTTCGTCCTCTAATAACTGACCATTAGTCGAACCAAATGATCCCCATTTTGAACCATTGAAATTTCTATATGCAATGTCATTGAAGGATTCTGCTCCTATGCCAAGTTCAACTTTGCATTCGTCTAACCTGATTTTGTGATAGAGACCTGCTGCTGGTTCTGAATCCGTTATGCCTCTATTTTCTAACAGTTTCTGCACAATCTGTAGGTATATCGGTAGTTGTATGCTTCGTCCCTCCAAGATATCATTCATGAGAATCTTCGAACTACCTGTCTTATAGTCAATGACATTATAACTTCCGCCACCGATGTCAATACGATCTATTCTGCCGGTCATATTCACGTCGCCAATTAAAATTGGTTCAGAACGACTAAGTTCAGGATCTCTTGTCCCTTGTGTTTGTCCAAAACTAACTTCAAAGTAACGTGGCATGACATGCAGATCGTAGGAGCGTTCTGCTTTAAGCCATTTGTGTAATGCAACGCGCTGTTTTTCTATTTCAATTTTCCAAAATAGGTTATCTTCACTGACATCAGAACGCTCCAAACGCTTGTCCTCAGATTTGCTATATAGGACTTCATCTAATTGTTGCGTGGCTCGTTCAAAGGTTTCATCGGAACATTTTGCGATTGACAAGTCTTCGTTGGCACGACAGTTCTTGAAGAACTCACAGAGAACTTCATGAATCAATGATCCCTTTTCAAGACTGGATGGTTCATCTTCAACATCTTCTTCTTTCCCCTTGGATTTTAGGACTTTAGCGACGAAATACTGAAATGGACACTTTGCATAAGTTTCCAAATCTGTGACTGAATATACATTATTACGGAGTTTTGCTAAATCATCCTGACTGTTCTGAGTTAATTCTTCAGTGCTCAAGATTCCTTCATACGTCCGTTGATCGTGAGTTTGCTCACGGCTCTTTTCAACTGAAACAACATGGTCAATTAAGGGACGCATGTCTGAGATTTCGGATGGAAATTCAGTGTCAGCGGAGCTATCAGTTGTCCAAACATAATTGCCGTAAGCGCTGAGAAACCCGGAAATACTCTTGCAGGTAAAATTTGCAAAGGCTTCTTCTCCAATGCAGGCGATTGCCTCTAATTGTGTCTGAAATATGGACGGAATTAATTCAGATTCACCTTCGCGTTTCGGCACAAGGAGATACAGTCGTTCACGAAAGGATTTTAGAACCCGATAAAATAGGAATCGATTATCGTGCAGTTGTTCCTCTTCAGTGCGATATGGACTTTCCGGGAACAGTGGATCAGGACGATATGCCGGAGGGAATCCACCCTCTACGAAATCTCCTAAAAAGACTGTATCAAACTCTAAACTTCTAAGTTCACCGAGTGTGACAATTTTGACGGTTTCACTTTTTAACGATGCTCTATTTTGATAGTGTGTGTGCTTTGCAACGTAGTGAAGTTTTTTAATATAGTCCTCAAGACGGTCAGACCTATTCCCTTCCGATTTTAGGACAGCACAAAGTTCTTTAACAATCTTTTTGAATTGCTGGAATGCGTTCACTTCACTTTCAACGATTTCCCTATTTTTTATCAGCATCGGGTTTAGAATGTGCTGAAGGACTTCGCCATTATTCAGTAAATTGTCAACATATTCCTGAAATTCTTCGGGGTGAAATGTGCGTGTATGTGATGCGGGTTTGACATCAGAGAAATAGGTGTTGCCTATAGACACTCGGTTTGCTGAAAGTCGAGAAAAAATTTCTTTAACGACTTCTGAATTTGTCAACGGGATATTTTCTGAAAGTGAGTAAGGGATACCGTAAGCAGGAAAAATCTCAGCAATCCGCTGTTGATATTGACCCACGTTGTAGTATGCCAAACAGATGTCACCGAGTTTGCAGTCACCGTCTGATACATGCTTTTGAATTAGATAAGCGATCTGCTCTACTTCTTCGGATCGGTCAGTTGGTTTTAAAACTTTAATCTGATCATTCAGATCTTTTTTGTTATTCAAAGTCGTATTTGTCTGGAACAGATTTTCGACAAAATGCTGGTGTCGATTGTGGTTGCGTTCATACTTAGAATCAATCTGAACACTTGCGTCCTCAAATTCCTGCGCGAGGTCGGCTATATTTTTATAGAGGTGTTCATTTTCTGGGTAACAATCAGTGCGGAACCACATCTGCATCTCAGGTATTCCTGCGATGTTTTTTAAGATTTTAATGTCGGCTTTTGAAAGCACCGTAAAACCTTCGACAACAACAAGGTCAACAAAGGGAAATGCGTTTTTAAAAAACTCGTCTTCAAAATTATTCGCAAGATAAAGATGTTTGCCCTTCCCATCTACCCATCGGTTTCCAAGTCTTGCCTCGTATCTATTGTAAATATCAGCTAAGTCAGTCTTGGTTGGGTTGTCCGTTGCGATGTTCTGTGGGGATTCGCCTCGTTCTCTAAGATTATCTATCGTGTCAGCGATGAGGGAGAGTGTGCTATCGGGAACCGGGATATTTTGGTTTGGGCGGAACGCGTAATAACTGTCGGGGTCATTAGCGTCGGGATTTACTATTTCGTTCAGCCAGAGGTTTTGAAGTCCTGATGAGATATGTTGTCGTGATGGACGAACTTGGTTATATAATCTTTGAACGAAATCTTCGCTCGTATACACATGCAGATTAGAGACCGTCCGGTTTGGGTGATACAGGATCAGTTCGCGTTGACGTTTTAAGCGCGCAGCATCAGTCGGAACAATAACAACAAAGGTGTGTGCCACATTGCTCTCTATGCGATTTTTAAGGATGGTTTCTATATTTTGCATTTTGGGAGTTACAGAAAGTAATGCATGGCTACTACTTTACTTGTGTGCCAAGTGGAACTTCAGTTTCAGGACTTGCTAACACCACCGTATCACCGCTCGCTGCGAGAATCATGCCGTGTGACTCAACATTACGAATTGTGGCAGGTTCTAAATTGACCACTACAATTACCTGTTTGCCTATCAAAGCATCCGGTTTATAGTGTTCTGCTATTCCTGCGACTACTTGCCGTTTTTCTGTGCCGAGGTCTACCTGCAATTTGAGGAGTCGGTCAGCACCTTCAATCGGTTCTGCGGAGATGATATTTCCAATCCTTAAATCAAGTTTTTGGAAGTCGGCAAAGGATATTAGGTTGGTCTCTTTCGATTTTTGTTTAGGTTTGGCTGCTTTCGGTTGCGGTGCTTTTTCTTTTTTCAGATCAATACGCGGGAAGATAGGTTCACCTTTGCTGACTTTTAGGTCTATAGGTAAACGTCCCCAATCCGAAACGGTATCAAATTCCGTTAAACCGATCTGTTTCTGAATCTTCTCAGCCGTCTCTGGTATAAACGGTGAAATCAGGACTGAAACGAACCTTAGTGCCTCTAAACTATTGTAAAGGATGGTTCCCATTCTCGGTTTTGTCTCTGGCTTCGCAAGGGTCCAAACTTCAGTTTGTTGCACATAACGGTTGACACGTCGCACAAACTCCCAGATAGTTTCCAATGCGCTGTCAAAAGCAAACGCTTTTATGTGCTCATCTAATTTATCTACTGTTGTCTGTGCCATCTCTTTGACTTCATCATCAAATTCACCCGGTGTTGTCGGTGCTGGGATACCATCGAAATTTTTGTTGAGTAAGCCAAGCACGCGATTGAGTAGATTACCCAAATCATTTGCAAGGTCTGCATTATAACGTTCATGCAAACGGGTAGGACGGTAGTCACCATCGTTGCCAAAACTAAATTCACGGAGGAGGTAATAACGGAATGCATCTAATCCGTAAGTTTCAATGTCTGTGTCCATATCAATGACAATACCTCGCGTTTTACTCAGTGCTTCGCCATCCTTTGTCAACCAACCGTGGGCGACAATTTGTTTGGGTAGGGGTAAGTCAATAGCCATCAACATTGCGGGCCAGATCAAGGCATGAAAACGGGTGATGTCCTTTGCCATCATGTGGACATTGGCGGGCCAAAAGGTGTGGTATCGCTCATTATCGGTTTCATAACCGAGTGCTGTCATATAGTTCATCAACGCTTCAATCCAGACATAGACGATATGCTCAGGATCAAACGGTAAAGAGATTCCCCAAGAGACGGAGGAACGAGATATGCTTATATCCTCTAAGCCAGAATCGAGTACGCTCAAAAGTTCATTTCGTCTACTTTCGGGATAGATAAATAGTGGGTTTTCATGGATGTGCGCGAGTAAGCGGTCTTGATATTTGGAGAGTCTAAAGAAATAATTCTCTTCCTCAATCCATTCTAAAGGCAACTTGTGGATAGGACAGATTTTCTCGTCTGTTAACTCTTTTTCAGGAACGAATCGCTCACACGGCCGGCAATAGTAGCCCTCATAGGGAGCCTTGTAAACATCTCCGCTGTCGTAAAGAGCTGTAAGGAATTTCTTAGCACCGCGTTTGTGCATGTCGCTTGTGGTGCGTAGAAAGATGTCGTGTGAGATATTCAACCGTTCCCAAAGTTCAGTAAATATGGGTGTCATCTTATCGCAATATTCTTGCGGGGCAAGACCTGCGTTCTCAGCGACTTTATGGACGTTTGCACCGTGCTCATCAACGCCGGTGAGGAAGAATACTTGATCTCCTTTGACGCGGTGATAGCGTGCCAAGACATCAGAAACGATGGTGGTATAGGCGTGCCCTGCATGTGGTTCACCGTTGACGTAGTAGATAGGGGTAGTAATGTAAAATGTGTTCATTCTGTTCTTCTAAGATTGTATCTGTTTTATCCTTTTGTTCAATAACTGACATTAATCCAAATTTTAACCTTAACAAAGCCTCTCTGTCAAGGATGGTAATTCTACATCATAACCATTCAGTTTTCGTGTTTTTTCAACATTTGGACATGGCCACGACGAGGAAGCCACCCCTACAGAAAGAAACCTTTGAGAAAATTGGAAATTTTTGGGAACTGAAAACAGAAATCTAATCCAATTCCTCAGAATCCCAATCCGCTGTGGCTTCCGCAAATTCCTTAGAAAGTTCCTCAGAAATAGTCTGTTCAAGCAGTTCAATTAAATCTTCTCGGAATTTTACCCAGTCATCACCACGACGAGTAAACCGATGCATACCCGCAATTTCAACAAACATTGTGTCCTGTGGTTCAGACATTGATTCAAGATAGCGATCGACTTGCATTTTTCACCTCATTATAATTTCCGTAAACGTTTATGACGCTTGCATCCATTCGTGGATTTCCCAATCTGTCTCAAGTGCTTGTTTGCGTAGTGCTTTACTTGGATTTACAGCGACTGGATTCCCCACAGCTTCCAACATCGGCAGATCGGATCGGCTATCACTATAAGAATAACAGACATCAAGAGATATTCCTGCTTGTTCAGCGAACTTTTTCAACGCAATCGCCTTTTGCTCTCCGATAAGTGGTTCAGTTGTCAATTCACCAGTAAACTTTCCACCTATTTCTACAAGTTTTGCAGCTAAAACAGAATCAACCTCAAAGAATTCTGCAATCGGCTGGGCAATAAAGTCAAGAGAACCCGTCAAGAGAACAACGTGATGCCCCTGCTCTTTATGCTCCTCTATTTGCGAAATGGCTTCAGGAAATATCTTCTGACGAAGGTAGTTCTCAAACATATCCGTTGCTAATACCTTTACCTTTGCTGCATCCATGCCACGATAGTTCTTATAAAAAACCAGATTAAACTTTACCCTACTAATCCGATCAAGAATTAGGTAATAGACGATCTTCGGGAGGAAACCGATGGTCCAGAAAAATTTATGGATCGGAGATAGCGAGGAGGTGCGCAACCAGATATAACAATGCGCAATCGTCGAACTGAGTAGCGTGCCATCTACATCAAAAAAGGCGATAGATTTTTTTTGAAGCGATTCCATTATCAATCCTTACTGAATGTCTCTCCGAGTTCGGCAACACGGTTTTCAAGTTTTGTCAAAAATTTCTGATATATTTCCGAGTTTTCCGTGATGTCCTCCGGTTTTTGGGAAACTTCAAATAGAAGTGGTTCTCCAAAAGCGATTCGAATCGGATGTTTTTTCGGAAAGTTTTGCCCTTTTGGTAACACTTCAAATGCACCTTTAATGTAAGCAGGTATAATCGGCACCTGCTGCCCATAAATCAGGAGACTCAGAATTCCCGGTTTGAAAGACTGTAGTTTGCCATCAAGTGAACGTGTGCCTTCTGGAAAAATCAGCAATCCATTATTTTCTTCCGTCACTGCGTTTGCCATTCGCAAATCCTTCAGAAACTGCGAAAAATTACCTTCACGTTCGATCGGCAGTGCGTTGAGACAATTGTGTGCGAACCATCCTTGCAACCGATTGCCGAACCAATAATCCCGTGCAGCGAGTGTCCATAATCGGTGTGAATCCTTGCCGAGCGCGGTTATAACTGTAAGGGTATCTAAATGGCTTGTGTGGTTTGGCATAATAATGTAGGGTTTTCCTTTCGGAATATTCTCAAGCCCGACACACTCAAATGAAAAACGGCGTCGGTAGATACTTCGAATGCCAGCACGAAACGCGCGTGCATACCAATGTGGTTTTTCACGTAGTTTTAAGGATTTTGCCTTTGTATCGGCTGATTCTTTAGGTTCTGTTTTTGCGAAAGTCTCAGTTAATACAACAACGTCGTTCACCGTCTGTAAATTGGCAAGCATTGCATCGGGAATTGTTTGCCCCAATCGTGATTCAAGGAGCATTAGCAGGTCAAGTCGTGTGAGCGAATCAAGACCGAGGTCAATATCTAAATGGCTATCCAAGTGAATCTTGTGAGCAGGCATGCGTGCTAATTGTGCAAGTGGTGATAAAATCTCTTCTGGGATATTTTCTGTCAAAAGTGCATCTTTTCGTCTACTCTGATCGTGTTCAGATTCATCTATCATTGCAGCATGTTCGTCTGCCAGAAATTCCTCTAACTGTTCTTTAACGCGCGGACGATCAATAGTTCCGTTCTCTGTTTTTGGTAAAGCATCTTGAAATAGATGTGTTTTGTGAAATTGTTGGTAACTCGGCAGCTGCTTTGCGGTTTTCTGGAGATGGTTCTGTATTTCTACTTCAGTCGTTTCGTTGTTGTTTGTTGGGACAATAACCGCGTGGACAGCAGTATCTGAACCGTCATCATAAGGAATGCCAACGACACATATTTCAGCGATAGAAGGGGTATTTTGATATAATGCTTCTAATTCAACGGGGTAGATATTTTTGCCAGAGGCAGGTACGATAACATCTTTACAATGGCCAGTGATATAAAGATAACCATCATCAATATATCCAAGATCGCCTGTGTAGAGCCAACCGTCCCGAATTGCTTTTTCGGTGGCATGTGGGTTTTCATAGTAACCTTTCATATTACTGGGTCCCTTAGCAATAATCTCACCGATACCATCACTATTCTGGTTTGCAATCTCAAATTCCACACCTTCCACCGCTGGACCAACGGACCCGCGTTTGCTATTTAGATAAGGATTGACACTTAGCACAGGAGCGGTTTCGGTCATGCCATAACCTTGATAAAGCGTCATTCCAAATTTTTGGAAGCCGTCGTAAACTGCATCAGAAAGCGCAGCACCACCGCTGACAAGGACACGAATATGTCCACCCATAACTGTTTGCGCCCTTTCAGCTAAAGTTTCCCCTGATGTCTCTTCTCGTGATGCCTGTCGCTCAATGGTACTCTGGAGCATTTGGAAAAGTCTTGGGACACCGATGAATGCAGTGGTCTTATCCTCACGCATCGTTTTGAGAAGTGTTGTAGGTCGGAGTGCGTTGACATAAGTAGCAGTAGTACCGCTATAAAGTGCCATTAACAAACTACATGAAAAACTTAGTGCATGATACAGCGGTAACGACGACAAGATACGTTCTGCATCTGTAGGTGGTAGTGCCTTTGCAACTGCTTGCACATTTGAAATAAAGCCGCCATGCGTTAACATTGCGCCTTTCGCATCTACCGTCGTTCCCATCGTGAAAATTATAGACGCGACGGTATCTGGGTTAATTTCTACGTTGGGAAAATCTGTTGGAATTTCTTCATCTGAATTGACGATTTCGTTGAACTTGTTGATATTTTGCAGGTGAATGTCGGTATCGATCAACTGCGTGCCTGATTTGGTTAATACCACATCAGATATTAGCATCGCTTTCGCTGTAGTGAACTCAGCAATGGCTAATACTTCTTTTATAGGTGTTTGTGCGTCAAGCGGAACAACTGCGCAGCCAATTTGAGATGCGGCGAGATACGCAATACACCATTCAGGCTGGTTTTCTGAGACTAAAACAACTCTATCACCCTTTCGTAGACCGCTACTCCATAATTGAAATGCTGCATGGCGTGAACGTGTGTAGGTTTCAGCGTAGGTATATCGTTCCCATTCACCCTCATTTACCATTTGAAGAGCAATTTTATCGGGAATACGTTTTGCCTGAATTTCAATTAAATCGACTATGGTCCGTGGTGAAATCCTGTCAATTGGATTCGGCGCGGGTGCTGGATATTCGTCTGCTTCTTCTTGGGTAGATGCTTTTGTCTGCTGTGGTGTATCCGCTGCTTCATCTTCAAGTTTTAGCACATGCCGCTTAATGCCTGGAATGTGAATTTCTTGAAAATACTGTTTCCAACTAATTCGCGAAACGTCAAAATTAAAATGTTGCTTTTCAATAGGTGAGAGCTCATCGTAAAGCGTTTGCATCTTTTCCGTTTCAAATTCAAAATTCGTTCGGGTGTAAGGTGCGTAAATTCGTATGTAATGCAGGAGCGCTTTAATACTGCTCTGTTTCACAAACAGTTTCCGGCGTTTTCGTTTCGCCGATCGCGTTGGTAATAGTGTCAATGCTTGAATTGCATAACCAAGGAGGCGCATCTTACCTTCAACCTTTTTCTGGAATTGTTCCAAACTCGGAAATTGCCAAACAGGAACAGGGATCGGTTTACCGTTTTCGATCATCGGATTTTCAGTAAAATACCCAGAAGTCGCGTCAACGATGCCACGAAAATATAATGGATTCTGCGTGCCTGTGGCAACATGATACACTTCAATACCACCGCGTTTTGAAATCGCTTCGGCAGCAGCTAACATTGCATTCACTACGAAATCCACAGGCACAATATCTAAAATAATATCTGGATCGGCAGGAAAATCGGGGATCCGTCCTTTTGCGAAGCCGACAATCAAAGGTTCAGACATCCGATACTTACCGAGCCACCCTGGATGTGGTTCAGCAATACTACTTTCAATAATCGAAGGACGAATAATCGCAGTGGGGAGATCGCCGCGCAATTCCATGATGACATGTTCAGCAAGGAATTTCATGTAGGTATAAGTATCGTTCCATCCGCGTGAACGCGCGTGTGTGAGTCCTGCCTCAACCAGACGTTCCTCAAGCCAATCTGATTTTGCTTCCTCAACAAGCACATCAATATTTTTCCTACTCTTACGTTTATCTGTCTTTAATTGTTTTTCGGCAATCTGATGGAAATGCGCTGTCTGTTCAGGTGTGTCAGCCTCATCGCGAATAGATTGATTCAATTTGAGTAGATAGTCAATTTCTTCCGAGAGTGTTGGTGGAATTGTGTTTCCGGTTCTTTCGCTATGTTGTTGGGCGAACTGTTCGTAAGGTGGGTGTAATTCTTCTGGAACATGTCCCGATTTATCACCGCAGACATAAGCAGTTGAAACATGGAGGAAGATAGCGTTTGAACACCCTTTAGCAAACGTTACAACATGCTTGGCTGCGAGTGCGTTACCTTTTAGTGATGCATCAAATGGAGGGTCAAATTGAACGAGTCCAGCAATATTAATAAATACGTCTACTTCATTTTGGAGATGTGCATAATCTGCATCACTGAAGCCAAGACGTTCATCTGTTAGCTCGCCTTCAACAGCAGTGACTTTTTGCTTGACCCATGTTTCAAACTGTGTACCGTGCAGCTGACGTAACGCGCCAAAAACATCGGAAGTTAATAGTTCTTTTTCAAAACGCTCTTGGGCTGAGGTGACTTTACCGTTAGACTCAACTCGGCTTCGGATAAGAAGGTAGATTTTTTGAACATCTGGAAGAGAAGTTAGAATCTTTGCAACCATCGGTTGCCCCAGGAAGGCAGTACCTCCTGTAATCAGTAAAACCTTCCCGCGAAAAAAATCGGTTATTGACATAATTCCCTTTTTGTTTTTCGTAATATAGTTCTCACCGACAGGACACTACGACGAAACTATCTGATTGGCACGAGTCTTGGTCAGTCACATCACATTTTGATTTGAAGGGTAACGAATTTAGATAGTTGTACTTTAACATAATTGACAATAAAAGTCAAGATATTGATAGATTGCGTGAAAAACAGATTTGACAAATACTTCATAGGTAATTATAATAGCACGATGTGTTACAGAAATTCGTCTTGTGAAATACATCCGAGTTAGAATATTCAAACCAATATGTAACAGATAACAACGCAAGGATATAAGCGTTTATGTTAGCAGAACAGAAATTACAGTTTCTACAGAAAACAGAACTTTTTGCCGAACTCAAGCAGGCAGGTTTAAATTCAATCTGCAATATCGCACACGAGGTAACTCACCCTGCAGATCACACTATCTTTGAAGAAGGGGATGAGGGTGATTCTCTTTACCTACTTGTTGACGGGGAAATTAGCATCATTAAAGCAGAAACTGAAGTTCTGTCTTTTAAAGAGAAGGGATATTGTTTTGGTGAAGTAGCCTTAATTGACGACAAACCGAGAAGTGCGACAATTAAAACTGGGACCCCGACGCGCTTGTTACGAATTACACGGCAGGATTTCTATCAAGCATTGGCGCGCGAACCATTGATTGGCAAAGGTATGTTTCGGGTCCTAAATAATAAAATTCGGCATGACCTTGAAATTCAGATGAGTGCTATACGAAAAGAGGTTGCACAAGAGGAATCAATGCGGCTCGCCGCAGAAGTTCAAAAGTCTATTCTACCGAACGAAGAGATTGAGCATCCGTGTTTAACTTCTGCAGGATATTGCCAGCCAGCGAACAGTGTTGGTGGTGATTATTACGATTATCTATATCTTCCGGATGATCGGGTTGGGATTTTTATTGGTGATGTAATGGGGCACGGATTTCATTCTGCCATGGTTGCGGCAATGACCAAAAGTGGCATACAAACACAAATCCGTTTTGATGCTTCAGTTCCTGAAGTGATGATGGCTGTCAAAAGAGTGACGGAAGAGGATGCGCAAACCTTTATCTATATGACATGTTGTTATGTTATCATACATCAGGACAATCGGTTTGAGTTTGCTAATGCAGGACATCCGGCAATGCTCCTGTTTCGGGCGGACAGTGAAGAGTTCATCGAATTGGAATCGCAATTTCCACCAGTCGGTATTGCGTTACCAGATGAAAAATCAATAACGCAATACCACAGTACAGAGGCAAGATGGGAACGCGGAGATTTACTTGTACTTTATTCGGATGGTATCACAGAAACTCTTAATGAGAATTTTGAGATGTATGGTCTTGAACGCCTTAAAAACCTTTTATACAACAAGCGTCATCTGTCTACAGCAGAAATCAGAAAGGAGATTCTGTCTGACCTTGCAGTATTTCAGCAAAGTGGAAGTCCAGATGATGATATTACATTAGTTGTCTCAAAATTTCGATAGTCGTGAGATTTCTTATTGCGTTGCATCCAGAGTTATTCAATTGCCACAAAACATCTTTGTTAGAGGGTTTCCAACCCGATTTTCATTCTGAGTATCTGAAATCCAAATCAACGATGAATGCGCTTTTGGCATTCATCCAAATCAACGCCAAATGCGCGTATGGCATTTGGCGGGGTTGGAACCCCGCCAACAATAGCGAAACTCAATAATTGAATGCCTGGGGTTGCATCACCGATTCTTGCGTTCAATCCGGTTTGCCGCATAATGGATTATGTTTTCCATGAGCCCCTTGTTCATGGAAACGGTATACTGGTTATCGTTGCGAAGACTGGTGATAATGTACAGGCCCTTTCCATACTGCCTTGCACCGATAACGAGTTCGTTGCGTTCTGGGGTTGTTGCAAAAATCTCATCGTTCTTATCCCAACCTACCCATGCATCGTCAGTATAAATTTTACCTGATTGAATTTTGTTAGGTGTTGTGAAGAGAGTAACTTCTTTATTGGTAACTTCAAAAAATCTATCTGGCGGGCTTTCAACACCGGTCAAATTGCCCTGTAACCACCCGACACCGCACGGTTTTTGCATAGTACTGTCTTGTCCTGAAACGATAACAATACCACCATTTTTGACGAAGTTTTTAATGGCTGTTTCTGTCTTTTTTGGAAGGAGGTACCGACCAAAACTTGAAATCTCTTCGTATCCAAGCCATAAGATATTTGCCTCTTGTAAGTTCGGTAGCGTTCGTATTTTGGTAGATTCCAATGCGGTCGGACGTTTACCAACTTTTTTAATATTCCGTAGTGCCTGATATTCGTAGGTCATCGTATTGGTATGAACATGAGTTTGTCCCCAAGTTGGAGAGGTACTATTACCTGTCAAAACCAGTATTTTTAATGCGTCCTTGGTAGCGGTAACCCACATTTTACCATCTAAAATGTCGCGAACAACATTTTGAAAAGTTTTTGTTTTACCTTTAAACGTTCGGTTCATCATTGGATCAATGTGGGTAAAACTCCACCATGAACTGCCGCTTCTGCCTAAATTGCGACTTCTGCCCTGATATAATCGCATTTGAAACCATGTATCATCGATAAAGCACATACTATCAATACCGTAATGGTCCCGATAGAAAACGATAATTGGCATGCCTTGTTCAAGTAGTCGTACCATTTTTCGCGGTGAGGTGTTCCTTTTATATTGTCCAGTTTGAAAGTTCATCTTAATTTCTTTTAGATTACTTTTGCCTTTCACATCTTCTTTAACCGTAATAATTGCCTGCAACCGTCGTGTATCAACACTCTTAACTTCTCCAAAAACGATGTTTGTGCAAGCATCAAGGACTTCACGTATTGTATATTCACGTTCAATGAAACCAAGTGCGGGGGATGCAGCGAGAAAACTGATAAGAAATAGGGAAACAATCGATGTTGTTAGGACATGTGTAAAACGCATTGCTATACCTCTATCTTTGATACTCTTTATCATATTTAACAGTGATTGTATCATATTTTATGCTAACTTGACAACATTTTTGTTAATTGTCTGTCAGAGGCATTCAATTTTCAGCTTTTATTTGTTTTCGTCGTAAAGTCTCGATTCGGAGATCGCTCTTACTCAAAAGGTTACCATTTGGTAACTTTTTTGTTACCATGGTAACTTTTTGAAATTGGCTATAAAACCAGTCTCTGTATAAGTTTATAGGCATTTTTCTTATTTGGAAAAAAATTTTAATTTTGGACTTTTGCAACCTTCCCGATTTTTCAATAATTATGGCTAAATGGTCTGTTTGTTTTGTGTTTGGAGAGTGGTAATATTTTTTCATACTGAAATTATATCTAATTCTGTGTGGTGATTAGAAGTTTTTGTGGTTTGTCAGACAATAGATATCCAATATATTTACAATAAGTTTGCAGAAATAGTCGGGTGGAAGCGTTTTTTGAGTCTCGGATTTCGCTGATTTTGGGTGTCTGATAAATCGGGCAGACAAGGTTCATCTTCTATCAGAGAGAAGACTTGGCTAATCTCAAAACTTTACACATCGCAATTTATTTTTAACTTGAAAATTCTCCAAATAAATTTTATAATGCAGTTGTTAATAACATAACCAAAGTAGAATTGCTGGATAGTATTTGATCTCTGCACGTCAACGTGGAAAAGGAAAATATGTATAAGATAAAGTAGTGCGGCTCCGTTGGAGGTGTAACAAGTTCGTTACTGAGTTTTCAAATACAATGGGAATTAATAGGGTAATAATTTGCAATTTCAGACAAAAACTATTGGGCACTTACATTCTCTCTTTACAGATGGACCAGATCCTATCTTCTTACTCGGTGCTGGTGCTTCCTACAGTTCGGGTATTCCTCTTGCAGGTGAAATGGTTGAAAAGATAGCAAGATGGGGATACTGTAAGGAAAACAACCTTTCTATTGAAGATCCGCGCATACGGCGCAGTGACTGGTATCCGTGGTTAGAAAAACAGAATTGGTATCGGTCAGATTGGGAACGCGCTCAAAATTATCCTTACGCGATTGAAAACATTCTTCAGCCAAGAGAAGATAGAAGGCAATTCTTTCTTGATATCCTGAATACACAAGTGGAACCGGGTGAAGGATATAAATGTCTGGTAGAACTTATGGTGAAAAGATGTGTTCGTACTGTACTCACTACGAATTTTGATACAATTTTACGGGATCTTAGCAGAGGTACTCGTCAACTTCACCATATTGATGTATTCCAAACAGCATCTGACTTTACAACGATATCAACAAGCCCACAACATCCCCAATTGATTTGTCTGCACGGTTCAGTTCAGCATTATACTGACAAAAATACTCTGGCAGAAATAAATGAGGAACTAGATGCTTCGCTTGTTTCAAAATTATTACCCCTTTTGAGAGATCATCCGTTGATAGTTATTGGATATCGAGGTGCCGAACCTTCTGTAATGAGACATCTCCTCATTGATAATGCTGAGACTGCAAATGGTTATCCACATGGGATCTACTGGTGCACCATAAATTATGGTGACGCAGCCCTAGATAACCTTACACCTTTGGCCCATTCTCTTGCTAGGGAGATTAAAACTAACTTTCAAGTCGTATCCATTGATGGATTTGACGAAGTGATGGATACCCTATTGCAACATTTTCATCATCTACAACCTGAAATCTATCAACGCTTAATTCCACCTGTAACTGAAGATTCATTATCGCTGCCTTATGATTTCCAGCAACTTACAACAGCTACCTTGGATGATTATGATTGGCCGACGATGAGACTTCGACTTCAGGAATATTGCGATAGAACAGGTATTAGAGTACCATCAACTATAGACGATAATTGGATTGTACAATTACTGTGTAATCAACGCCTTGCTGCAAATGTAGAAGATGGAAATATATACCCAACATTGGGAGGTTACTTACTTTTTGCCGAGAATCCGCAGCATCGTATCCAAACCGCTAAAGTCATCGTACGTATAAATGGAGATCCCGATTGGATCGAAAGCATTTTTGATACTTTCACCAATCAGATAGAAGAAGAAATTGAGGGTAACCTTTGGCATCAACTTAACGAGATTTATGCACTGCTTTCTCCCATTAACCGAGCGTTTCTCCTAAAAGGAGGGCAACACTCAAAATCTGTGTATCCCTATCCTCCGGATGCTTTGCGAGAAATAGTTGTTAATGCACTTGTACATCGGGACTATGAGAAGAATGAACCAATCGTGGTTGAAATTGAGCAAAATTTTATCCGTGTCCGCAATCCAGGCGGGTTAGTTCAAGACGTTATAGAGCAGATGCCGGCAACACCTCCTAATGAGATAAGATACACATTTGAAACAAAAATCAAAGGCGGGGTACGGGGCATTCAAGGATATCGGAACCCCGTGGTGTCAGACTTGTTTTATGGAACAGGGGATATGGAAAGAGCGGGTTCTGGATTACCGGACGTTTGGCAGAAATGTGATGAAAACAAAAATGAAGTAAATTTTGGACCTATTGATGACAATGCTGCTTTCGAAATAACAATTTCGCGCCGCCCTGAAGCAGTTGATACAATTACTGGAACTGCCTCCAGCAGTAATCACTTCACCCGTTACGCGAGCAATCTTCTTGAGGTTGTTACGCTGCCAGATGTTATTTGGCACGCTGGAACTACTGCACGAAAAGCAAAGGATGTATGGGAAAGTACAGAAGCAGATTGGTTGCCTCCATTCATGGCTTATGCAGAAAGGCTTTTTACTTTTGAGAATCTATCAACTTCTGCTAATCCACTTTACACTGCAATTGACACTAACGATATCAGAAAAATAACCATTGAAGAATTTATTAACACCTATGATGAGAAGGCTTTTGTCTGGCTACTCAATACATGTTTTTTCAGACATCTTGAAGCACAAGACCTATTGGTAGACAAAGATCGAAAACGTGCATATTTCCCTAAAACCGGCGAAAAATATCGAGAAATCACCTACAAGGCACGTGTCCGCCGTGCTACCCGAAAAATTGTAAAAAAAAGAAATAATTATTGGGAACATAAGTCATTTTGGTTTCGGTTTGAACGCTATGGAAATGTCTGGACCCTACTCTTACTTCCAAGTTATGTTTTTACTACTGATGGAAAAGCATCGTATTTGTCTGGTGATTTGACCAATAAATATTCCACCCGGCTCCAGAGTCACGATTACAACAATGTGGTACACAACGATCTTGTATTCTGGGCATGGGTGCTTTCAGGTGGAAAACATGGTACTTTTGCGTTAGACACAGGTCCACCCGATATAAAATCGAATGCCGTTTCAGAAAATAGAATCCATAAAGGCAACGGGCATCAAATCCTTATTAGAAACAACTTATCAGCGGTTGTTGCTCCTGTGATGGAATTAGATGAAGCATGGGGAATTGGAGAACTTGAGAAATTGGATACAAGCGAATTGGCACAGTTAGAGTCAGAAATCTCACAGACGGTTTCGCAATTAGCAGAGGAAGAAGATGTTAATTCAAATGGAAATCAACCAATTACCTACACCAGAGATTGAATTTGGTGCCCCAGGTACATTTATAGATCCAAAAGTAGGTCTAACTGAAGCAGGTCCTTTTGACCGACGTTTCGGAGCCGCTCATAAAAGAGAGGTCCGCGTTGGTTTCGTTGGCAACACAGAAATATTAAATAAAGGCTATAAATGGATTGAAAGGTGTTGCAAAGTAATGCCCACCGAGATTAAAGACTCTCCACAATACCAGGATTTCCCTGGTTTTCAAGATATTTTTCACGCTAAACTTGAGTTAAGAAACCAATGGGTAAAAACAATTGACAACAAAGAACTTGAAAGAGCATTAGCAATAAAGAATTCAAAAAGCCGTTTTGAGGATGTATTGAATCTTTATACCGATGGTATAGATAAGTTGGTCAATTGCTCTCAAACTCGTCCTGATATAGTAATGTGTTGTTTGCCAAATGAGGTCGTCCAAACATGTTGGAGCATTTCAAGTAATTTGACTCCTAAGCAACTTGAATCCATCAAGAAACGTAAGGCTGAGCGTGGACAACTTTCTTTATTTCAAGACATAGAAGAAACCGAAGAAGACCTGCTGAACCGGGATTTTAGACGTGCTTTGAAAGCTCAAACGATGAAATATGAAATGCCAATTCAAATTGGAACTGAGAGATTGTTTGAAGATATGGAAACTGGTCAAGAAGCCGCTACAAGAGCATGGAACATGAGCGTAGCACTCTATTACAAAGCGGGAGGAATACCGTGGCGTTTTAAGGTAGACGGACCAGAAACCTGCTTTGTTGGTATCAGTTTTCATCATTTACGAACGCCATCACAACATCTTGTCTATTCAAGTTTAGCACAAGCTTTTTCAAGCCGTGGCGAAGGTTTCGCACTGCGTGGAGAAGCTATTCCGTGGGATGAAAAGCAGGGAAGGAACGTGCATCTAACGGAAGATCAGGCAGCCAAACTCGCAAATCAAGTTATTCAAGAGTACAGTGAACAGACAGGTGGCAATCCGAAGCGTATTGTCCTACATAAGACATCAAGATTTGACGACTCAGAACAAGAAGGGTTCCGACACGGTTTCCGTGACATTCCCATAGTCGAATTAATAAACATTATGCCGACACAATTTCGGCTATTAACTTATGGAGCATATCCCCCGAGAAAAGGCACCTTGTGTACAGTCAATAAGGAAGCCACATATCTATTCACTACAGGCTATATGCCTGAATGGCGGACGTATCCTGGACCTCACATTCCTGCTCCCGTGAGACTAATGAGTAACGATGATGTTGACATGCATCAGGTCGCCTCAGACATATTAGGACTCGCCCGCATGAACTGGAATACGGCAAGCATGAGCAGTGCCCACCCTGTAACGCTATTTTTTTCTCGCCGGGTCGGAGGCATCATGGCAGAGGTAGGAGAAAATGAAAAACCACATCCATCTTTCCGCTATTATATGTAAATCATAAGATTATTATACAATTGACGATACTCAAGCGTTTCGATTGACAAACAGTGAAATGGTGGAGAAACTATAGCAAAATTTAGGCATCGTCCAAAGGAAACCCCATGCCCACACTTGACTTCAAAGGCAAACAATTCATATACGCACATCACCTCACCGTTCCCTTTCGGAAACCGGAAATAGACGCAGAAAAATCCCACACAGGCGAAAACCCTCCATCATTAGACGATAACCTGATTGTCCACGGCGACAACCTACAATTCCTTACAGAATGCGTAAGTTTTTCCTGCTTATGCTTTTCAACGTAAGGCAAGTCCCTTGTCTATGTCTAACCCTTCCTATTTCTTGACGCATTTGCCTTTTTCAAGCGTTACAACGTTCAATTACAATTCGTTTTACATTCTTTAGCAATCAGAAGTAATACCCGTAACGGCGTTTATGTTAAAATCAATACTTTCTTCAGAATCAAATTTTACATTATCCAAAATTTTCGATTTAGCGACTTATATCGGCTTTTTAATTTTTATACTCTCACTTCCATTTGACAATTTAACAGTGTTCCTAAATATAGGAATGTCGTTTGTCCTATTCGGATGGGTGGGACGTATAATCTTAGAGCGAAAACTCAATTGGCATCGCACCCCTTTGGACATTCCAATTGTACTGTTTTTAGGATTGGCATTGGTCGCTTGCCTCTTTGCCCCACATCGTGCGACCAGTAGTCTCGGCTATTTTTGGAAGCTGCTTCGCGCTATCCTACTTTTTTATGCAGTTATCCATAGCCGTTTGGGAATTCGGTGGCGACATGTTCTAATTGCATTTTTTGCTGCCGCGTGGATAAGTTCATCACTTGGTATCTGGTACTATGTGAACGATTTAGGTTTAGCACTCAGTTTGATGGGAAGAGTCGACTTAGCATATCAGCAAGAACTTTCGGCAGGGGAAGGGTTTTCAGACGAACTACGTGGCGAATTGCGTCAAATCAATATCCCACTTTCCCAGAGTGCGTCCATCTCGCAGTCAAAAAAAACTGATGAATGGCGGATTGATGACTTAGAGAGAAACAGACGTTACGAAGTTCATAAGGGTGAAACACATCTAATGGTGTACATGATTGAACAACGTCTCGCTGGCACTTTTAAGGCGCCAAATTACCTTGGCGCATACCTCGCCCTTAGTCTTCCTTTCGTAATAGGTTATTTTGTCGCAAGTTGGCAATCACTACGCAAACAAAAAAATGGGATATTGATAATCTTTGTTCTTGGTGTTCTTGTTGCAATGATGACAGTGAATCTGGCACTAACACTTACGCGTGGTGCCTGGGTGGGTGTTGCTGCTGCGACAGTATGTATCGGTTTCTACTTAGTTGTGATTAACTTATCAAAATTAAAATCTATCAGTAGTCTTTTGAAACGTGTATTGATAGGAGGCACTTTAATAGTATTGATTTTAGGAGCATTTGTATTTCTAATGCCCCAACATATCAAGACACGTTTCAACACTATGGTTGAGCGACCTACGGGGTTTATGGGAGAACGTCCGCAGTGGTGGCGTGTATCACTTGAACTCATTCAGAAATATCCTATTACCGGCATTGGATTGGGTAGGTTTCGCCATGAAGCACAATTAAACGCGCCGCCCGATCTATCCGATGTCCCCTATCATGCGCACAACATCTATTTGCATATCGCAGTTGAACAAGGTATCGCTTCTCTGTTCCTGTTTTTTTGGATGATCGGTCTAATTTGGAAGCGGATTTGGGCAATCCGTTCTATAATGGATATTGAAGAACTTTTTTGGAATATGGGAGCATTTATTGGTGGAAGTGGATTTTTAATTTCTGTGCTTGTCTATGGAATAGCAGATTACATATTTCATCACCGTTCGCTATTGCTTTTCTGGTTTATTATCGGCATAATATATTATATCCAAATACATAAGGACGAAAAACATGAACAAAAACTTGAAACCGATTGATATGTCTTCCGTGAAAACTTATCCGCTGAAGGATCGTATCAACAAAGTTTCTGTTAACGATTTTGCTACTCTACCAGACTCACAGGTTGACTTGTCTTCGTTTCTATCATCCCTACCCAAGATTCTGAAGGGACAAGACTTTTTAGAACTCATTGACAAAATTGTGGCTGCTTATCAGCGTGAAAAAGCAGTTATTGTGATGATGGGTGGGCATGTTATTAAGTGTGGTTTATCACCGCTTTTAATTGCACTTGCAGAACGGGGTGTAATAACGGGTTTTGCCTTTAACGGGGCAAGTAGCATCCACGATTTTGAGATTGCTTTGATTGGCGAAACTTCCGAAGATGTATCTGCCTATCTACAGACAGGACAGTTCGGGATGTGGGAGGAAACAGGAAAATTAATGAATGAGGCGATTCAACATGCCGCTGATACAGGCATCGGCATGGGGGAAGCCTTAGGTAAAAAACTGATAGCACTGGACGCTCCTTACAACACGTATAGTCTCCTCGCTGCAGGAATTCAACTCAATATTCCGATTACTGTGCATGTCGCTATCGGCACAGATATTATTCACCAACATCCATCTGCGAATGGTGCTGCCATCGGTGAGGCAAGTTTTACAGATTTTCGTTTGTTGACTGAATTGGTGACACAGTTGGAAGATGGGGGTGTTGTGTTGAATCTCGGATCGGCGGTAATTCTGCCAGAGGTGTTTCTAAAAGCGTTAACGATCGCTCGGAATTTGGGGCATACGGTATCGCACTTCACAGCTGCCGATTTTGATATGATACAACAGTATCGTCCTGCAGAGAATGTCGTTAAACGACCTACGGAGATGGGGGGCAAGGGCTATACCTTCACGGGACACCATGAGTTGATGATTCCACTTTTGATGCAGGCTGTGCTTTCTGAGATGTAGTGCCTATCTATGACGCAACAAATCAACGCCAAGTGCAATACACACTTGGCGTTGATTTACTACTACAACACTCGAATTCTTACGTCGAACTCATATTATACAGAACTTTTTTTATGTAACATGTGCCGGATCGCCTTCAAACATTTTTTCTTTGAATCACTGCAGCAATTTAATGCAGCTTTTAATTCTATTAACACCGCACGAGCAGCTTGTAACTGCGGCAGGGATGGCGTTTGCAGATATATTTTTAACAATTCTTTTCTTTTAGCACTATCCATTTCATCTTGGGATTTAAGGATTTTACGATATCGTGAATAGTCCATATTTTATGTCTCCAATTTGTGTTTTTCAAGTAAGCAGTTGTATTTTATCAAGTCTATTTATATTTTAAAGTTTTACAGTTCACTGTAAGAAACGGCAATTGGTTCTGCCGCGTTTAAGTTTAATGTCGTTTTTACATATTGATGTTCTTTGACTGCCTCTGTTTCGGATTGTCCCTGAAATACGGTTTCTAATTCAACGAATTCCCCTAAACCTTCAACTGTATCTAAATGAATTCGGGTGTTTTTATACATCCAGACTGATCTCTGTTTTTTAACGATTGTCTTTATACCTAACGCAGCAGTTAGAAGTTCTTTTAGTGCTGTCGGTTCAGCAATTTTGCAGAGTTGATATATACTGTAGCGAGACTCCAACGCATTTGGGCGTTCATAGTAGATTAGCCAACCTTCATCTGACTCATCTGTTTCGCGTAACTTTAGCCTACCTTTCGGATTCTGAAAATAGGTATCTACTTGATTTATCGTTTCGGTGTACGTTGCCTTTAGGTCAGCTAACTTTGGTAGAAGGGCATCAAGCGACTCATACCGTACTTTAAACTCTAAGTTTTTTGCCATTGTTTGATGTTAATTGTTGTTCTTAATAAATACGACAACTTCGGTATATAGTACTAACACACCCCAGGCTCATTCAAGTTCCATAAAATCTAAATCATCTTCAGTTTGATAACTATTGACACAGGAACGATTACACCGTTCTCCGTGAACCTGTAACCCACAAACACGATGCTTCAAACGTAGTGAACTAACCAGACACGTACGTAGTTGTTCAGGATCAAAGTTGCGTCCCATTAGGAAACTGTAACTCCCCCTTTGCATTAGATAACGTGCCGTCCTGTCATCAGAAACAATTGAGATGATTTTAACGTGGGATTGATATTTTTGAATAAATTCAAAGATACGAGTACGCCGAAATCGTGTGAAATCTGCAATTATCATACGATATTTTGCTAACTTCAACATCCCGACTGCCTGTGCACTGCGCCCTATTACATCATATCGATGGTTTTCTGATTCAAGCACATTTACTATTTTATCACGCACATCACGATTATAAGAAATGACCAGCACGTCACCTTTCAATTGAGATATTGAGTGCTCCTCTTGAATATCAAGTGGGAGAAGGGCATCATCAACTCGCCATCGCAAACGCCCACGTGCCTCACGCACACGTCTTTCAACTTGGGCAAGTTTCTCCTCCATTTCTGGACGTCGTTTTTTTGATCTTCGCATAATAGATCTAATACCTCTTTAATGCTTGGACATACGTATTGAGTCTCTGACACTTCTGTAGAAGCAAGAAAACCATAATACGTAATCCTTGCAAATTTAATAACGAATTATTTTCAAAAAGAATTCATAATTTTCCAAAATTTGACCAACTTTAAGTTATCGCTACGTTCAGATGCGGCACCTCATTTTTTCTTGTAAAAAAATGTCCTGTGCTATAAAATAGCGACAATTCGCTTTATTATTATCCATTAGTGTCCGCTTTGTTACATATTATAGACGTTTTTGTATTAAAAAAGATAGTAAAAAACACCTCGCCTCCTTGTCATGTGTATAGACGTATTTAAACCGAAAAGGGTAGAAAATGAACGACGCACCGTCAACATCTCAAATTCCGATTCCTTCGCATTTTGATTCTGCACAGGTAAATCAGGTTTGGCGCATTGCGTACCAAGCGCGGCTGCCTGAGGCTCGTGCATGGGCACAACAATACGACATCCCTCCCGCATCTGAGGACTCCCTCCGCACCTGCTTGTTACTTGTTGATGTCCAAAATACATTCTGCATTCCGGATTATGAGTTGTTTGTTGGCGGCAGATCGGGCAAGGGTGCTGTTGAGGACAATGTGCGCTTGTGTGAGTTCATTTATCGTAATCTTCCGCATATAACTAAAATCGCTTGTACGTTGGATACGCATACTGCAATGCAGATATTCCATGAAATTTTCTGGGTTAACGATGCAGGTGAGCATCCGGTGCCACTGCAGACACTTATAACGCAAGCGGATATTGAAGCAGGAAATTGGCGTGTTAATCCGGCGGTTGTTGAGAGCCTGAGAGGAAATGCGGATCAATATGCATGGTTCAAGGCGTATGGTGAACATTATGTCAAAACCCTTACGTCTGAGGGAAAGTCCCCGCTCACGATATGGCCCTACCACGCTATGCTTGGTGGAATTGGACATGCTGTCGTCTCTGCTGTTGATGAAGCATGCTTTTTTCATGCAATTGCCCGCAACAGCCAAACACACTACGAACTCAAAGGACGGAACCCTCTGACAGAAAACTACTCGGTACTCCGCCCAGAAGTGCTTGATGATGCGGAAGGGAAACCTATTGCCGAAAAGAACAATGATTTTTTAAAAATGCTATTAGAGTATGACCGCGTGATTATTGGAGGACAAGCAAAAAGCCACTGTGTCGCTTGGACAGTGAGCGACCTACTTACAGAAATTCAGCAAACAGATTCAAACCTTGCCAAGAAGATTTATCTGATGGATGACCTAACTTCACCTGTAGTTGTGCCTGATGTGGTGGACTATACGGACTCGGCAGATGAGGCTTTTGCCGAATTTTCAAAGGCGGGAATGCATATAGTCAAATCAACAGAACCGATTGAAAACTGGATTAGGTGAATACAAAGCGTAAGCGACAGTAAATAAGGATGGATAGTTATGGAAAAAAGACACACAGAGATAATTACTTTTACCAGACTGTCGGGGATGATGTTTTTACAATTTGCTATATGGGGCGCGTGGGCAGTCCTTATTGCCGGACACATGGAAAATCTTGGGTTCACCGGCAAACAAATTAGTTATGTCTTTGGCACTACCGCCATTGGTGCAATAATTTCCCCTATCATTGCCGGATGGGTTGCAGATCGGTTAATGCCTGCCCAACTGTTCGCTGCTATTTCGCATATACTTAGCGGCGTTTGTCTCCTCATTGCATGGAAACAGACAACGTTCCCAATGATGTGGCTGATGATTTTCCTACACGCCATCCTTTATATGCCCACTATCGCCCTCACTAACTCAATCGCTTTTCATCACATGGGACAGTCAGAAAAATTTGGAAATATCCGTGTTTTCGGAACGTTGGGGTGGATCGTAATCAATTGGGGATTGAGTTTATATCTCCGATATTGGGAAGGTCAAGAAACTAACCTGCCGCACGTTGGTGACTGTTTGCTTTTCGGAGCTATCATTTCTTTCGTAATGGGTGTTTACTGCCTAACCTTGCCGAACACACCCCCAAGCAAAGAGGCAAAAAATCCGTACGCTTTTCTTGAAGCCTTCTCCCTTACCTCAAATAAGAACTTTGCAGTGCTCCTGTTTATCTCCTTCCTTGTTGCGATTGAATTACCTTTCTATTACAATTTGACCTATCTGTTTCTGACTGAAGCAGAGCATGGTGTTGGGTTAGCAGCGAGTAACGCGAATTTTGCGATGAGCCTTGGACAAGTAGCTGAAATTGTACTGATGTTGTTGCTATTTCCATGTCTACGGCGTTTTGGGATGCGGATTACTATCTTTTTAGGGATTCTGGCGTGGCCAGTGCGTTATGCTATCTTTGCCATAGGTGAGCCAGTGTGGTTAGTTGTGGGGGCACAGACATTGCATGGTATTTGTTACTCATTCTTTTTTGTAGGTGGGATGATTGCCATTGAATCACTTAGTCCAAAGGATATTCGCGCAAGTTCCCAAGCATTACTCTTATTTGTAACAAACGGGTTTGGTATGTTGGTCGGACATTTTGTGAGTGGGCGTATACATGATTTCTTCGCTTATGCAGAAGGCGGACACGCATGGGCAAAAATCTTTACGCTACCGATTGTCGTAACTGTCATTGCAGCGATTGCCTTCTTTATATTGTTTGATGAAAAGAAATATCAGCAGACGCGAATGTAGTGTTTAATACACTATGAATAAGAATATAGGAGAAAATTATGTCAACTGGCAAAACTCTCATATTTTCCCATGATGTAGGCGAAATCCCGGTTTCATCAATGCAGAATTGGCGTATTGTAATCTCTGATGATGTAACTGCTTCCGAAAGATATGCTGCCAAAGAATTCCAAAAATGGTTCAATCAAGCAACCTCGTTGGCGTTACCACTTGGGACAACACAAGAAAACACCAATCACAATGAAGGGCAGGTTAATATCAGCGCATCTTCCACGATGGACGATGAAGAAATTCATATCACTGTTGACAATAATCAAATTCAGATTAGTGGTGGTTTACCGAGAGGTGTTCTCTATGCTGTATACCAGTTTCTTGAAGAACTGATTGGCATCCGATTTTTAACCGCTAACCATACATACATTCCAGATGCATCTGAACTGAAAATCCCATGCGGTAGTTATACATACAATCCACCGTTTTCATTCCGTTGGAGTTACTATCGTGAAAACTCTAATGCCCCAGAATTCGCGGCAAAACGAAAAGTCAACACCGTTACAGATGCCGAAAAGCTCGGAGGAAAAACAGGTCAACAACTTATCAATCATTCATTTCATGTGTTAGTGCCGTATGGCATGTATGGCGAAAGTCATCCGGAGTATTATGCTTTAGTTGATGGAAAGAGAGACACCAATACCCATGGCGGTGGACCGCAGTTGTGCGTTACTAATCCTGAAGTGATTGAAGTCGCCGCTACAACAGCAATCCAACGCCTCACTGACAACCCTAATGTAGCGAACATCAGCGTCAGTCAAGCAGATACAGCTGCATATTGCCGATGTGAACCTTGCGAAGAATTAAACGAAGCGGAAAACACACCGATGGGTTCACAGTTGACGTTTGTCAATGCAGTTGCGGAACGCATCGAAAAAGTCCACCCCAATGTCCAAGTTGGAACGCTTGCGTATTGGTATACTCGCAAACCACCAAATACTGTTAAGCCACGAGATAATGTGCAAATCCAACTCTGTAGTATTGAATGTTGCACGCTCCATGCCATTGACAATCCAGATTGTGAACAGAATCAGGCGTTTTGTGCAGATACGAACGAATGGGGAAAAATCTGTAATGACATCTGGATTTGGAATTATAACACCAATTTCCGTTCCTACGATCTGCCGTTTCCAAATCTGCGAAGTATTGGACCTAATGTCCGCTACTTTTTACGTAACAATGCCAAAGGTGTCTTTATGCAGGCAAATGGCAATGGGTTAACGGGCGAATTTTCTGATTTACGAAATTACATTATTTCACATCTTCTTTGGAATCCACATCTTGACGATCAAGCAATCTTAACCGAATTTGTTGAACTCCACTACGAATCGGCTGCACCTGCTATTTTGGCTTATATCAATTTCCTCCACGAAAATGTTGAGGAGAGAAACCTTCATCCGCGATGTTTTCCAAGTCCAGAGGATGTCGGCTTAGATGCTGAGAGCGCACAACAAGTATTTGACTATTTCCAGGAGGCATTAGCACTCGCAGCAAATTCTGAAATCCAAGCACGTGTTGAGAAAGCCTCTATTCCTGCCTATAAAGCGATGCTGGTAGCTGGTGGTGAAATTGCACCGCAACGGCGGCGCGCCTTGATCGCTGAGTATATTGCACTGTGTAAACGCTATGGATTGACACACACAGCAGAAACGCAACCTGCTGAAGACTATTTTGAGGAATTGCACAAGCAATAGAAGTTGGATATTGTTATCCCACAACCTTAATCCTTGACATCAACTCCATTTTAGAATATACTTAAAATAACACGCTGAATCATTAAAATTTGATACTGGGAGATGAAACGATGCAGAAAAAAATACAGTCTGCGCCGACAATATTCTATCCGGAATCGGACGGTAAACCTATGGCAGAAACAGATAAACATCGAGACCTGATGATAGATTTTATTCTGATGCTAAGACATCACTACCGAAACGAAAACGATGTTTACGTATCAGGAAATCTGCTCATGTATTATGAAGAAGGAAACCCAAGAAAGTCTATATCGCCTGATGTGTTCGTGGTATTTGGTGTTGCCAAAAAACAGCGGGACACCTATCTAACATGGGAAGAGGCGCACACCCCTGATTTTGTGTTGGAAGTGGCAAGCCCAAGCACCTTTAATAGGGATATGGGGCGAAAAAAAGACCTCTACGCTTCCGTGCTTAAGGTAAAAGAATACTACATCTACGACCCGCTTGGTGAAATTGTACCAAGTTTTATCGGTTATCGGTTGACTGATGGAATATATCAAGAAATCAATTTTGTAAATGAGCGTCTATCCTCATCGGTTTTAGGCTTGGAGTTGGGGGAACATGGAAACGAATTGAGGTTGTATGACCCTAAAACCTCGCAATGGTTGCAAACACCACCCGAACGTGCTGAAAATGCTGAAATACGCGCTGAAAATGCTGAAATACGCGCTGAAAATGCTGAAACACGCGTGCAAGAAGAAGCCTCTGCCCGACGAAATGCTGAAACACGCGCTGAAAACGCTGAGGCGGCACTTGCCAAGGCTTTAGCGGCACTTGAACGCTTTGAAGCTGAAGAAAATAATTGAAATCCAATTTTTAGACACTTGTTTCAAGACTTACCACCACACATTTCTTCTATTTTGCTGCCGCACTCTATACAACTGATAATTGATAGCAAACCCTCCATTAAGTTTTTTGAATGCGCTCGGAGTATATCGCAGGTCATCGTCAGAATTAACAGATGTTTGATTTCCGTTCTCCCTTCTTCTTAATCCTGCTCGCGGCAATACCTTTCTTAATCCTTATCCAATTACGGACAACCGTTATAGCATCAAAGTGGCGAAAACGAATTACTTTTCTTCTCAGATGTGCCGCCATTTTATGTGCGATCTTTGCCTTAGCAAACCTCCAACGAACTAACAAAGAGCAACGCCTTGCAGTAGCATTTTTGCTCGATACATCTGATAGCATTGCGCCTTCCCAGCAGGAAAATGCCATTAATCAGATTAACGCCGCTATAGAAAAATTAAAACCAAACGACCAATTTGGGGTTATCAGTTTTGCACAGGCGTCATCTGTGTTAATTGGAATGGGGCCAGCACACGAACAACCATCGCTAACATTAGCCATGACAGAATCATCTGTTGAGCAGGATTCCACAGACATTCTTACTTCCCTCAAACGATCACTTGAACTATTGCCTGAAAACTACCATCGCCGGATAGTCCTTCTTAGCGATGGAATTCATAACGTAGGTAACGCCTCAATCAAAGACTATCTGCCACTATTCTCTACCAGTGACGTAGAAATCATGACGATCCCTCTAAACACCATCAAGGATGCAATTCGTGTCCAAGAACTGCAGCTGCCGAATCAGGTCAGAAAAGGGCAATCCTTTCCGATACAAGCAATCATTGAATCTGATGGCAGTATTCCAAAGGTAACAGCCACGCTTTACCACAATGATGTTCCAATTACCGACATTGAGTTTCCCGTGCAAAAAGGCAGGAATGTACTAACGTTCCCTACACAACAAGTTTCGGAAGACCTTCCACATACATATCAACTGAAGTTAGATGTAAATGATGAAATCCTTGAAAATAATCAGGCTTATGGTGTTGTGCAAATTCAAGACAAACCGAATGTTCTATATGCGGAAAGTGATTTGGAACATGTTGATAGTCTAAAAGAAGTGCTTGAAGAGAACGGTTTTGTAGTAGAAGTTATTTCTGGTCAGGACATACCAACAAATATGGTAACCCTCCAGCACAACGATGTGTTGATTCTTAGTGACATTTCTGCTGATACGCTTTCATCGGAACAATTAGATATTTTAGAGGCTTTTGTCCGGGACCTTGGGCATGGATTAGTGGCTATCGGAGGCGACCGTGCTTTTGGTCCTGGTGGATATACAGATACAGCACTTGAACGTGTACTTCCTATAGAAATGACGCCGCGTGAACGAAAAGAATCAATTGCGCTTGTGTTTGCCATTGATACATCAGGTAGCATGGCAAACTACGTTGGAGCACAGAAAAAGATTGAACTTGCAATTGAGGCGATTCGCGCTGGTATTCGTAATCTAAAAGGAGAGGATCAGGCAGCAGTCATCGGTTTTGACGTGAAACTACGTGATATTTCTCTCTTAACATCTGACCATGATGCGCTGATTGACGTAGTAGGCAAGCTTAAACCGACAGGCGGCACAACTGCTATGGGAAAGGCAATTGAAACAGCTGGGAAGATGCTAAAAGCTTCTGATGCGAAACGAAAACATATCATACTTTTGTCAGACGGAAAATCTGAAGGAGAGCATTCTGAGTTTATTGAAAACGCAAAAGAGATTGCTGAGGCACATATCGGTATCACATCAATTGCGATTGGTGATGCTGCCAAAGACTTACTTGAGGCAATAGCGAAGGCTGGAAATGGAAGGTATATACCAGTCCAAAATGTGCAAGAATTACCAAAGATTTTGATGGACGCTGTCCGAGAGACGCAAAATTATATTGTTCAAGAACAGTGCCAACCAATAATAGTGAGTCCAACAACTTCTATTTTAGAAGGTATTAGCACATTACCGATGCTTTATGGATACGTAGCAACAGCAGAAAAGTCCGCCGCACAGGTTTATATTGGTTCACACGAAGACGAACCTATTCTTGTCGGTTGGCACTACGGATTAGGGAAATCAGTTGCATGGACATCGGATATCAAACCAGCGTGGAGTAGAGATTGGGTTTCGTGGTCGAATTTTGGCAAGTTTTGGGGGCAAGTCGTTAATTGGACTTTACCGACTGAAGAAGCAAATACGGATTTCGATCTTATCGTTTCACCTCGTAATGGCATAGCAGAAGTTGTTATTGATACACAACATGCGTCCCCTAAATCTTATGCGGTTCAAGTTGCAGGTCCAAACGGCACAAGTGAATCTGTTGAAATGCAGCAGGAAAGTACAACGCGTTACATCGGAACATTTCAGATGAACGATAGCGGTTCTTATATTGTCACTGCAAAATGTGAAACTGATGATAGTAAACTGACGGAAACGGTAACGCTTTCCTATCCTGCCGAATATGCAGACTTTGATGTTGACCATACTATGTTAAAGAGACTTGCCGAGGACACGGGCGGTATTTATGAACCGACAGCAACTCAAATAGCTGCGTCTGCAGGGGTTCCAATTGAAAAGCGGGTATCGCTTTCTCAGACGTTATTAGTTGTTGCTGTTGCTCTATTTGTATTAGAGATGATTCTACGACGGTTCAGCATAGCAAGCGGATATTTCACAGAACTTCGTGCACAACTACGGAGACAATCTGAGTCAGTAGTGCCTAAAACACTAACACAACTGACTCAGAAAAAAGCGGATGTTGATTCACTTGCCAATAGAGGTGTTTATGAAACCATAGAAATTACATCTTCAACTAATCAAAACACATCTGAAACAACAGTACCACAATCAGCAGAAGGAACGATGACACGCCTATTGGCTGCTAAAAACAGATCTCGTTCCGTGTAAAGCAGTAATTTATGGTAGATTTTAGAATTACTTATACACTCTGCATTAGCGAGATTAGGTGACATCCAAATCAACGGTATGAATGCGCTTGGCTGAATGCACTTCTGGTATTCAGCATGATTCACCGCCTACTGAGAGATGAAAGTGTCTATTTATTTTATAGATCAACATAAATAGCCTTCCTACCTTCAACAACGAACAAGACGGGTGTGTAAAGTTTTGGTTATAAGTATCATGCTGCTTGTTTGAGTTCATTCCAATATCTGTCCCACGCCCCATTTTTCACTAAACACCGTAAGGCAAGCACCTTATTGATACCTTCTTTTTTCCATCTCATAGCAGCTTGTTTACATCTTTATCCTACAACATGTTTACACGCACTCTCAATCACACCACTACCGATCTGATACCCTTTTTCACGAAACGCTTTGTATTGCATCCGCTTTGCGTGTTTTTCAAAATACCGCGCTTCTCTTTCTAAAATATCCAAAACTTCCGACTGCTGTGCTGCGAAGCCACGAATGCGAGCCACTACTGCTGTGATGTCCCCATCAAAAAGTAGTGGTTCCACTACGCTTACCCAAGACCCGATAGTTTCAATCTCTGTCTCGCCAAAGGCAAGTTTCGCCACATCATAGAGATGGGATTTCGCATGCATACTATCCACAATCTCAACAGCATTGGGAAAGTATTCATCATAAAGGTTCCAAATCCACGCCGCACCATCTCCGATAAACACAACTTCCTGAGTATCTATCGCTTCTTGGTAGATACCACTGTGTGTCGCTAACGCAAACAACTTCGGACCAAACTGTGCCGCATCCTCACGCCCCGCAACATAACGGATACTTGATGTTTGGGCACTCGGTGTCCCACCAGATGCCAGTTGTGGATAATCTTTGTAAACACAACCCACTTTCGTCTCTTTCCAGCCATCAGGTGAGTTGGTATGAGTGCCATCACAACTCACATACTAACGCTCATTTTCCAAAAGTTTTTGGATTGCCACTTGTTCAGGGACACGCAAATCTTCTGACCACTCACCCACTTTCTGATGCAGCGTCGTGTGGCTCACTTCTATACCCTGACGCAATAACTCATCTGCAGCTTCTCTAAAATCAAGCTGCATCGCCAAACGACACATCACCTCTGCGACACGATGTGTGTATTTATCCAATAACTTCTGTTTGGTATCCCACAGCGCATGTCTATGTCCTTGTTCACAACAATACACCCAACGATTTACGCTTATTTTGCCACAAAGTGTTGTAAAATGCTTCTCTTGTATGCGCAATGGACGACACGATTCTTGACACGCTGGACAGGCAACAGGTTCACTCTCTTTCTCACCAGCCTGCCCAGAGACACATAGCTCTAAACACATTTGTTCCAAAGAACGAAATGTTTCAGAAACACGAACTTCAGCATCTTCTAAGGATATAATCTCTTCAGATGTCATGTAGCCCAAAAGATCGTTTACTTCTGCTACAAACTTGTTGATCTTCTCTGAATTCTCATTGCTTTCGCAAATATTAAATGATATATTAGTGGATAGTCCATTCTAAAATTATAGTTTTCTATTTTTCCGAATACTTGACAGAATAATATCATTTCTTTTAGACTGTTCCCAAATAGCTTTTGGAGGCACAGTATTTTGAACAAGAAATATAGAGTTGCATTGACAGATGCGGAGCGTGAAGAACTGAATATGTGTATAAGTAGAGGAGAAAATAAAGCGTATAAGATCAAACATGCCCACATTTTATTGAAAGCAGATACCAAGGGACCGGGTTGGACAGATAAACAGATAGCAGAAGCATTTTCGTGTCATCACAAGACGGTGTATAATGTGCGTAGGCGTTTTGTAGAAAAGGGTTTATCTGGTGCTTTAGATCGTTCCAAACGCGAGCATCCTCCCACGCCTCGTAAACTTGATGGAGAGGCTGAAGTGCGTCTGATTGCTCTTTGTTGCAGTGAACCACCAGAAGGCTTCAGCTATTTGCCTATCAGTCCAACCAGGGCCATTTGAATCCGCTTTCAACAAAATATTCGCACGTTTTATCTTATATGCCTTATTTGTTCCTTTGTTCACATAAGCCTTTAGTTCTTCACGCTCTATATCGATCAATGCAACTATATACTTCTTTTTCAAGACTTAGTTCCTCCAAAAATAAGTTAGGAACAGTCTAAAAGAAATAATAAGGATTGTCAAGTTTCAAGAAAAGAAATACAGGTAAATTTACGATAGACAGCCCACTAGTGGAGTATCTATTCTAAAATTATAGGTATCAGTAATAGTCGGGAATCGGAGTTCCCTCCTACAAAGAGGGACCATCTTCTGTAGGCGGTGAATGCCTAAATGGCATTCATACCGTTGATTTCGATCTCCGATCGCGACCTATACCCGCAATTTTAGAGTGGACAGACCAATAGAGTTGATTTTTATTCAGCAGTTTTGCTAATAGGTGTTTTTGTGCATCAAGGTCATCAATAGCGTTGAAATCGTCAACTGCTTCTTCGGGCGTTTTTCTTCTTCCTTTGTTTGTTCGCCTTCAAGCACGCAATCTTTGTAGGGCCACACGAGTGCAACATCACCGCGTTCGCGCAGAAACTTACCATCAATGTTTAAACCGATTTTGTTGCGAAATTGGGTGTAGGAATTGGCAAGGAAGTTTTTGGCGGTGATGTAGTCAACGAAGGTGTTGTGATTGAAAACCGAATGTCCGTCAATTTGGTCAAAGAAGGTTGACTTTATTTCTGGATCGGACAGCAACAATCTAATGAGGTTGTGGTCAAGTTGCCATGCGTGGTCTTTGACAGCGGCGGGGAGGAGTTCGTCTGATTCGTCAACAAAGTCAGGTTTGGTTTTGAGGAGTGCGATTAATTTTTCGTTGAAGTTTTCCTTTGGCATAGGAGCAGTAAACCTACATCTTATTTTAGGATCAGATTGAGTATATCATTCGACTCGCTTCTTCAAATTCTGGTTCAAGTGGATCAGTAGACAAATATAGCTTTTGGTAAGGCTCATACAGTTGGATATAACTCCAATTGACACCACATAAAACTTTTCCATTATTGACAAGTTTGATAAATCTCCCACGAAACTTTGCGCGTGTGCGTTCAGGTGGCGCATGCATCGCATGGCGAATCTGGGCATCATCTATAATTCGCTCAGTCAATCCTCGTTTTTCGGCTTTGTAGAAAATGCCTTCATCATGCCGAATGTTGTGATATTCTAAATCTAAACGTCGCACCTCTGCCGAATCCCAGTTTAAAGAGCGATGATTGACATAGGTTTCAAGCCATTTCCGCTTAATAACCCAGTCCAATTCACGCTCTAATTGCATTGGGTCGTCTTCAAGGCAGGTCATGACGTATTCCCAACGTGCCATTACCTCGTCAGTGGTTGGATCAGATTCTGCCTGTTCAAGATACCTTTTTGCACACTCAAAGTATTGCCATTGCAGTTCAACAGCAGAAAGTCGCTTTCCGTTTTCAAGTTCAATAAGTCGTTTGCAGGCGATGTCTTCGGAAATTTCGTGTATCGCTTGCACAGAATTACGCAGGGCAAACCGTTCGTTGATAAAATGATCTTCAATCATGCGAAGAATGATACCCGTTGTTCCGATTTTCAAAAACGTTGAAAATTCGGACATATTGGAATCACCAACGATGACATGCAGGCGTCTATATTTCTCTCGGTCAGCGTGGGGTTCGTCGCGGGTGTTTATAATGCCGCGTGCAGTCGTTGTAGCAATGGAAATTTCTTCTCGGATGTGTTGGGCGCGCTGCGAAATTTCATAGAAACCTTGATCGCTTCGTTTGACTTTACCAGCACCGGAGTATATTTGTCGGGTGACAAAAAAAGGGATGAGTTGTGATGCTAACTGCCGAAAACTAACCTTTTCTCGCTCCATAAGATAGTTTTCATGACAGCCATAGGTATTTCCTACCGTATCTAAATTATTCTTAAAAATAGAAATCTTACCACGAAAACCGTCCGCGCGCATTCTTCGCTCAGCAGTTGTGGCAAGCCGTGTGACGATTCGTTCTCCTGCTTTATCATGTGCCACTAACTCTATAATATCGTCACATTCTGGGGTAGCATATTCAGGGTGGCACCCAATGTCTTGATAAAACCGTGCACCGTTTTCTAAAAATACATCGGGATACATCCGCCCAGAAATAATCTCGCGAAACAGATACATAACGACATTCTGGACCGTTAGTTTTTTGCTTCTGTTTTTCTCTGGGGTACAGATTATCCCGTACTCGGTTTCCAATCCGTATATTCTACGATGCATAATTAAAAATCTCAGCTATATCTTCAATGGAAAACCGACGAAATTTACGGCGTCCAGCGGTTGCGTCAAGACACGCAACTTCTATGGTTTGTGGCGATATCTGATATGGTTCCGACTCTTCTGCTTCAACACGTTCAAGAGTTCGTGAAGCAAGTTGTAATGCTGCAGATAATTCTAAACCTTCTGTATATGTCTCTTTTAGAATATCAGTGATCGTTTCTGCTCTGCCGCCTATAACTGCAAATTTTTCTTCTTCGTGATAGGTCCCGTCAAAGTCTACGTAGTAAATCTGGCTACCGACAGCAGGATTTCCATCCACCTCACACACAAGGAGTTCAATCTCTAAAGGTTTTGCATCCCATGCCTGAGCGATCGCCCCCATGTGCTGTGAATATAGGTTCGTTAACCATTTTCCAGTGACATCTTCACGGTAGTAAGTAAAACCTTTTACTTCAGATTCACGAATACCTGCTACCCGAAGTGCCTCATATTCTGCAACACGACCCGTTGAGGCAAGTGCAATTTTGTCATAAATTTCAGAAATTTTAAAGGTCGTTCTACGCGGGTTTTCGGCGACCATCAGCAGTCCATCCTTATATTCTAAGGCAACCACCTCTTTCGCTTGCTCAATCCCGCGACGGACAAAATCCTTTTTATCTTCCCAAATCTGTTCAGGCGACACGTAATAAGGCGTCGACATTCATAACTCCTCAAGATTTACCGAGTACGCAGAAAAACTCGCTTATGGTTGTTCTAAGCGAGCGACTAACTCCCGGTACAACGCTGCAACGGTATCGTCTGGCACATCTGATACACCTGCTTCTGTAATTAATGTCAAAGTCGGAAAGATTTTCCGAATTAAATCTGGACCGCCAGTTGCAATATCCTCATCTGCTGCATCCCAGAGTGCTTCTGCAACAGCGTTTAGTGCCGATTCTTTGGACATATTCGGTTGATACAATTTTTTTAAAGTTGACCTTGCATCTTTTCCACCGGAACCGATAGCATAATAAGAATCTTCCTCGTAACGCCCACCGAGTGCATCGTACTTAAAGATCCGTCCTTTGCCTTGTTTTAAGTCGTAACCAGCGAAAATTGGCAAAACAATAAGCCCCTGCATGGCTAAACTTAAATTCGCCCTGACAAGACTGGACAAATAATTCGCTTGCCCATCTAAACTTAAGGGTGCCCCTTCTATCTTTTCGTAAAATTCAACTTGAACTTGGAAAAGTTTTGCTGTCTCAATACAGGGACCCGCAACGCCAGCGACCGCTATTGCGGAGTGTCTATCGATTTTATACACCTTCTGAATTCGTCGTTCCCCAACTTGGTAACCTTCTGTTGCCTGACGATCTCCGGCTATAATCACCCCTTCGTCATATACAAGCGCGAGGACCGTTGTTCCTTCCAAAAAATTTTGTGGAAGGACATCTTGCAATCCGTTAGGTTGGTTCCAGTTACCAACCTGATCAGGGTATCGGTTCTTCAGAATTTGTAAAAAATCAGTAGTTCCATAATCATGGAGTTTGAGCAATCCTACTGCCCTCCCCGCTGGATGTAGTTTTCGACGAATTCCTCGGAGTCTTCTTCCAGAATTTCGTCGATTTCATCAAGGAGTGCGTCTAAATCTTCGGTTAACTCATCAACATTTTCTTTAAGCTCAGAATCGGGTTGTATCTCCGCAGTTTCATTCGCGGGATGGTCTCTGTATTCTTGCTGTTTTTCGCTTGGCATGTTGGACTCCTTTTTTAAATTAAGGGCAACGGAAACTCCGTATACCTTACATTTTCAGCATTAGGGATAAAACCTTTATCAACTAATTATTTGCAGTCAGTTCGGATTTGGTTCACGAGATCAACGACCGTACAGGTGTTCAATAGTTCACCCACAATTTCTTGTGTGCCAAAGTGTGGACGTTCCATCATAATTTTATCAAAACCGGTTGGACCATTGAAAATGATTGAATTCCAACTCACACTGTGAATTTCATTAGGAAATTTTCGTAAACATGTTCCTCGAAAATATGCACGCGTATCTAATGGAGGATGCTGAATTGCATGTACGATTTCTTCGTGCGTTAATATACGCTCAACATGCCCATTTTTCAGTAACCGTGCATAAAGTCCTTTATCCGGTCGCAGGTCATGGTACTGAAGATCCATCATCCGAACACGCGGGTCAGACCATTTGAAATCGTGACGTGCGACATAAGCATCAATCAACCTTTTCTTGATGACCCAATCTAAATGCTGTCCTAAAGACATCGGGTCAGTTTCTAAACTTTTTAAGACAAAATCCCATTTTTCCAAAACATCTTCAACGATAGACGTTCGTTCTTCACTCGAAAGATGTTGATGTGCAAGTTCAAGATATGCTCGTTGAATCTCTATTGCTGTCCATTTTCGACTATCTTTAAGCTCAATCTTATTTTTGCACGATAGATCACGCGATACTGATTTTACCACCGCAACAGGTTCTTGTAAAGCAAATTGCTTACCAACAACACCTTTTTCAATTAATTGTAAAACAATTGCTGTAATACCGACTTTCAGGTAGATAGCAAATTCGGACATATTTGAATCGCCCACAATCACATGCAACCTACGATAAAGTTTTGAATCCGCGTGTGGTTCATCACGGGTGTTTATCAACGGACGTTCAACCATTGTGCTGAGGCCGACCTCTTTTTCAAAGAAATCTGCCCGTTGTGAGATTTGGAAGTCCGTATCGTCTGCGCCGTTTTCTGCTCCTACCTTACCGCTCCCTGTGATAATCTGTCGTGTTACGAGAAAAGGCGTTAATCCGTCTACGATATCCGAAAATGGCACCTTACGAGACATCAAATAATTTTCATGTGCTCCGTAACTATGTCCTTTATAATCAGTATTGTTTTTATAGATAATAATTTCTTGGTTATCCAGCAGCAACTGTTCTGCAGCGAGTCGACTTAAATCCAAAATAAGTTCGCCAGCTTTTTCGTATTTGACCAGATCACGAGCGTTTGAACATTCCGGTGTGCAGTATTCTGGGTGTGCATGGTCAACATAATATCTGCCACCGTTTACCAAAATATCATTGATGACACTGTTGTTCTCATCCTCAACTGATGGATTTTGACTCTCCTCCATAAATCCACGGGCATCCATCAATGGACTTTCCTGCGCATAATCCCACGAAATCGTTGGAATATTGCGACTTTTATAGGCGTTTACAACTAATGTTGAAGCCGCTATCGGGTCTTGTTCTCGTGCATTTTTGACAGAAATACCGAACTCTGTTTCGGTGCCGATAATTGTTGGTACTGACATATTCTCTTTCGTCATCAAATAGATACTACAAGATAAAAGTAATATACGACATGCGTGGAGAATCAAAATGTTGGGTTTTGCTACGTTCTACTACATTGCTGCTACAGGTACGTTCCACCTTTACTAACTCGTACTTCTGGTTTCCTGCGTGCCTCTGGTTCATTAATAAGTGCTCTAATGTTGACGATTTTTTCACCTTTTCTACCAGAAATCTTTGCCCAATCATCTGGATTCGTGGTGTTCGGTAGATCCTCGTTTTCATGATATTCTTCTCGAATAGCGGCTTTTATATCGTCAAGCGAAATTCCTTTTTCTTTCCCTTCCGAATCAATCAAGCGTTTAATTGCTGTCTTCTTTGCGCGGGAAACAATGTTCCTAATCATTGCTCCGCTAACAAAATCCTTAAAAAAGAGGGTCTCGCGTTCGCCACGGGTATATGTAACCTCAATGAACCTATTCTCGTCTGTGGTGGCGTACATTTCGTCCACAGCCCCAGATATGAGATGCTGAGAAATACCATCAGCATCACCATCAAATTTGTCCATCTCTTCCTGCGCGAACGGCAAGTCTGGTGTTAAATAAATAGCAAAGATATCTTTAGCACCGTCCATGTTGGGGCGATCAATCTTAATTTTTATGTCAAGCCTACCCGGTCTCAAAACAGCGGGGTCAAGAAGGTCTTGTCGATTACTTGCGCCGATGACAATTACATCGCGTAAATTTTCTACACCATCAATTTCGGCAAGGAACTGCGGTACCAGTGTAGATTCCATGTCTGATGAAATTCCCATGCCGCGTGATCGGAACAAAGAATCCATCTCATCAAAGAAAATGACAACGGGATAACCTTCCTTTGACTTGTCGCGCGCCTTTTGGAAAACTTCTCGTATTTTTCTTTCGGTTTCACCAACATATTTATTAAGAAGCTCGGGGCCCTTGATATTTATAAAATAGCCTCTGACATCATCCCTACCAGTCTTTTGTCTGATGCTTTCAGCGAGATTGTTCGCTACTGCTCGTGCTATCAATGTTTTTCCACATCCTGGAGGTCCATACAGCAGCACACCTTTCGGAGGAGTCAGATCAAATTCGCGGTACTCATTAGGGTAAAGATAGGGCATTTCAATGGCATCTCGAATCGCCTCAATCTGTGTATCCAATCCACCGATGTCCGCATAACTTATATCCGGTACTTCTTCAAGAAGCAAGTCATCAAGTTCGCGTTTTGGCAGTTTTTCAAGGAGCATCCCACTGGTATGATTCAGCAAAACGCTATCCCCTGTCTTTAAAGGTTCGTCTTTCAAAGCGGCGGAAACGCGTACAACCTGCTCTTCATCTGTACGGAGATTTACAATAGCGCGATCAGATTCAAGCACCTCTTTTATCTTGACAACATCCCCGTGTTTTTCAGGCGGTTTAATGGCAACGACATTTAAGCCACTATTAACAATGACTTCTTGCCCTACCTCTATTTGATCCGCTTTGATGGCCGGATCAAGATTCACACGCCATTTTTTCCCGCTGATGTCAACATCAATCGTGTTATCATCATTCGCTCCGAGAAAAATACCGTAGTTGTTCGGAGGCGCACTGAGCTGCTTGACTTTTTCCTTTAGGAGTTCAAGTTTTTCCTTTGCCTCTTGGAGCGTAGTTGTCAGTTTGCGGTTGCGTCTGTGTGCCTGCATGAGTTCGCGTGTCATTTCATACAAGCGCGCGTCCACATCCTCATCTGGGGCAGCTCTGAGTTGCCTTCTCAGATCCTCTACCTCGTTTTGAAGCATTTCTATCTGCCAATTCAACTCGCGAATCTGCTGCGGATGGTCAACCGTATTATTTGATTCGATCCCTTCAATATCAGGATTTTTTAGTAATTCAGATGAAGTCTCTCTTTTGCCAGCCATACGAAAATATCTCACTTTCCATTGAAAAGATTGATGGTATAGTAGACAAAAGTCGGTTTATTCTAACCGACTCTTACGCATAAAGTATAACATGTTGTAAATTTTACATCAAGAAAAAACAATCTATAATATTGAACATCCTTCTATGAGTTCTGTATCATTTGGAAAACAGACAGTTCATAGTGATTATCCTAATTCTTAAAATTCGCCATCATTAGAATTTTTCATCGTCGTTTTCAGTTGCATCCTCAAATTCTGTATCAACTTCCTCATCAACGATATCAACACCCGGAATTTCACCTGCTCCAGCTTGAGAAAGTGAACCGAAGTTTTCCCTAATCTTTTTATCCAGTTCAGCCACCACTTCGGGATTTTGCTCCAAATAGGTTTTCACATTATTTCGTCCTTGACCTATTCGTTCATTGTTATACGAAAACCATGAACCTCTTTTATCAATTAACCCATTCTCAACAGCGATGTCTAAAAGAGTCCCCTCTTTGGAAATACCTTTGCCAAAAGTCACATCAAATTCCGCTTCTTTGAATGGCGGCGCGACCTTGTTTTTTACCACCCTGACCTGAACTCTGTTTCCAAGTACTTCTTGTCCTTCTTTAATCTGTTGGGGACGCCGAATTTCTAAACGTACAGAGGCGTGAAACTTCAGAGCAAGTCCACCAGGGGTCGTATCCGGGTTACCGAACATGATACCGATCTTTTGGCGAATCTGGTTAGTAAAAATGACGCACGTTTTAGATTTGTTTGTCACACCCGATAATTTTCTTAATGCTTTAGACATCAAGCGCGGGAGCAACCCGACATGTGCATCACCCATTTCACCTTCAACTTCTGCTTGTGGTGTTAAAGCAGCCACTGAATCGACAATCACAACATCAATCGCGCCGCTTCGAATAAGCGTTTCCACAATCTCTAATGCTTGTTCTCCAGCATCCGGCTGCGAAATCAATAGGTTTTCGAGGTTGACACCAATGCTGCGAGCGTAAGTCGTATCCAAGGCATGTTCGACGTCAATAAACGCTGCGATTCCACCCATTTTCTGTGCTTCAGCTACAATGTGGAGTGCCAAAGTTGTTTTTCCAGTACCCTCATGCCCAAAAATTTCTATAATTCTGCCTCGCGGAACACCGCCAACACCTAATGCCATATCAAGCGAAAGGGCTCCAGTTGGAATTACTTCAACCGGGACAACTTCGTTATCAGTAAAACGCATAATTGCGCCTTTTCCATAGGCACGTTCTACTTGAGAAATAGCTTGGTCAACAGCCTTCTTTTTTTCATCAGCGGCTTTTTTGTCTTCCGGATTTTCTCCATTTTCGTTTTTTTTCTGATCGTCATTTGCCATTATCGGCTTTCTCCTTATTGAATTCACAAATTTTTAACGGGGTATAAACCGCACCACTGGGATGTAATTCACTTTTGACAAGCGTAATTTTATCGACTGTCAACAAAGCCCCGTCAATGGTTTCAAATTTCTTAAATAAACTGATAAAAGAATTCAAATTCACTTGGTTTCTTAGTCGCGCGAGCGTTAAATGTGGATGAAAACGCGTATCTTTCTCAAAACCAAACTTAACAAACTCATTATTTATCACACGAGACAACTTTACTGTTAACGGTGTTCCTTGTTTTAATCCCACCCATAAAACACGAGGACGCGCCAAATTTGGAAATGCTCCTATCCCGCCAATTTCGATTGAAAATGGTGTTTGACTTTCCGCTATCTTTTGTAATGCTGCACTAATTTCATTGATATTACGGTCCTCTACATCTCCAAGGAACTTCAAAGTCAAATGAAAATTGCCTTGCTTCGTCCACGATGCTTTTTCAATCTTCGGACGAAACGCATTTTGAACCTCTACTATTAAAGCCTGAATTCTTTCTGGTATCTCAATAGCGGCAAAACACCGGATTAAATCAGGTTTCATCAAGACCACCTAAAATAACACACTTTAATCACAACTGCTAAACCGTGAACGCTTTTCGGTTACCATATACAAATTCTAAACCGGAGGCAACTGTCAACACCAAAGGGAGATACATCATAAAATAAATCGGTCCGTGAGGTTGAACAACATATTGAGAATTTTCAAAAAAAACAAGTAAAACCAAACTTATAGTTATGACAATGACTTGGGAAGTGGTCTTGTATTTGCCCCACCGATTTGCGGATATTACCTCACCATGTTTTGCCACACACAGGATTCGCAGTGCTGTGACAATTACTTCACGTCCAAGGATAACCAACACCATCCATATTGGAATTAAACTTACCCCATCATCTAAGTGTTCAGGTTGAAAAAGGTAGAAACTTATCAGTGCAGTACCTACCAAAATCTTGTCAACGATCGAATCCATGAAACTGCCGAAACTTGTAACACCTTGCTTTCGGGCAATTATACCATCAAGATAATCTGTCAAAGCTGCCAATCCGAAAATGATTGCTGCAGGTAACATCAATTTTGCACGAAAGAAGAAAAAGAAAGGTAGTGTCAACAGTAGCCGTGAAAACGTAAGGAGATTTGCCAACCGTAAAAAGGGATGAAAATTCATAAGTCCTTATTTATCAGAAAGATCAATCACCTCTGCCCCTTTAGGTATAACGAATTTGAATGCATTTGGGGATAATTTTTTATCTCGCTGTATTTTAGATAACTTTACAATTACGTTTCGACGGCTTCCATCTTCATACTCAATCACATGACCAAATTGGACGGGAAGCCACTCACCTTCTTTGACCCAAATTCCGAATATCTCTTTTACATCGCCATGGGGTCTATTCACTGGACTGTCTTTTGGGGTTAACTGAATTTGATGGACACCTTTTGAGTTCGCTGCATCATCAGGAACTAATTTCATATCCCACTTCTCTGATAGTCCGTCAAGTGATTCTCCCATTCCAGGTAAGAGTTCACGCCGCCGGGCATCATTTAATTTCTGTTTATTGACTTGATTAATTACTCGGGCATAAGACCATGCGTAAGTACCATCTAAAACAATAGTTTTTATAATTTTATCAGGGTCTTTATGGTCTACGTATTCTTTACGGAGTAGGTTAGGTTTGCCAAAAGTAAATTGCCCGTGAGCAACGCCTTTTCTCGTTTTGTATAGTGTGATCTCTTCAAAGTCTGCACTAAAGTTTTTCGAGTTTTCATAAGCCGTTTTAAAATTCGTGTAGATTTCATCTACTGTATAGGTATACCCACTGTAGACGAAGCAAAGTAAAAAGCAGAGTAGAACAAAGCTCCAATACAAGCACTTCACGTCAATTCTCCTATTTTGGTAAATGGGATACTTTTTTGATAAAATAGTATAGCACACGCTATTTTACATGTCAATGATATTTTTGTCCTTTTCTACCTGAATCACTTTCTCAATGTCTGACTCTAAAACATGCAACCGTGTCCAATCAGTCAGTTCAACCTCTACAGTATTTGGATCATCCAAAGCACAGTTGACCAGACGTTCTAAAACATTCGCGACTTGTGGTTCACGAAATACTGCTTGGAACCAGATACTAAATGCTTTGAGCGCATCGGACGACTCCGAAAATACCCAGAAAACCACTCGACAGAAATCCAACCCTTCGTCAATCAATTGCTGTGAAATCCATACATCTTCGGGAAATTGATGAAAAAGTGGCAATAGATCTGCAATTATAAGAAGTGAATCCTGATTGAGATAGGTAATTTCTGGTAAAATATCGAAATGAATCGCGTATTTGTGGGCTTCAAGCAAATTGGCAGGACCTTGATTCTGTATCAAATCTTCTTTTGTGTTCTGCAATAGATTCGTCTCCTTAATTCGTGTTTTCAATGTTTCTATCGTTGATTAAATTTGAAATGAAATGGACATAATACTCTACTCGTGTTATAATATATAGGCATCATTACCGAACAAACAAAGGAAAAATATGGCAGATTCTGAACGGATAATACATCTAAAAAATGAACTAAAGAATAGGATACTGGTCCTTGATGGTGCAATGGGTTCGCTTTTGCAAACCTATCGACTCACGGAAGACGATTTTCGAGGTGATCAGTTTGCCAATCATCCCTCCGAACTCAAAGGGTATAATGACCTGCTCTCTATCACACAACCTCATATTGTGCGTGAAATACATACAAATTACTGTCAGGCAGGCGCCGACATTATTGAGACAAATACCTTTACCAGCACATCTGTTTCAATGGCAGATTACCAACTTGAGGATCATGCGTATCAGGTAAACTTCGCAGCAGCACAAATCGCTCGTGAGGTCGCAGACAAATGGTCATCGCCAAACAAACCTCTATTCGTTGCGGGAAGTATGGGACCTACCAATCGCAGCTGCTCCATCTCACCGAACGTGAATGACCCTGGATACCGAAATATTACATTTTCACAACTTGTATCTGCCTATACTACGCAAGCTGAGGGCTTAATTGATGGCGGTGCTGATTTCCTCCTCGTTGAAACCGTCATGGACACACTTAATTGTAAAGCAGCACTTTTTGCAATACAAACCCTTGGTGAAACACGAGGATTTGAAATTCCCCTGATTGTCTCATCAGACAGAAGTGGCGGCGGTGGACGCAACCTGTCAGGGCAAACAGTTGAGGCTTTCTGGAACTCTGTCCGACACACAAACCTACTCGCTGTAGGGTTGAACTGCGGGTTCGGCGCACAACAGATCCGACCCTATTTAGCAGAAATGGCGAAACTCGCGGATATTCCTGTGATCTGCTATCCGAATGCTGGACTCCCGAATGAACTGGGACACTACACACAAACACCAGAGGAGATGGGAAATTGGATGCATGAATTCGCACAAAACGGATTCGTGAATATCGTTGGTGGTTGTTGTGGCAGTCAACCTGAACATATTGAAACCATTGCCAAAGTTGCTGCAGAATATCCTCCCAGACAGCCCGAACCTCAAGAACGCGCTTGCCGATTGAGTGGGTTAGAGGCATTCAACATCACTCCTGACTCTCTCTTTGTTAACGTAGGTGAACGGACAAACGTAACAGGTTCCCGACGCTTCGCGACACTTATTAAAAAAGAAGATTATGAGACAGCATTAGAGGTGGCGCGTGATCAGGTAGAAAATGGTGCACAAATCATTGACATTAATATGGACGCTGGCATGTTAGATGCTGAAACTGCAATTGTCAAGTTCTTAAACCTAATTGCAGCTGAACCGGATATCAGTCGCGTGCCTATTATGTTAGATTCCAGCAAATGGGAGGTAATTGAGGCAGGTTTAGAATGTGTCCAGGGAAAAGGCGTCGTCAACTCAATTAGTTTAAAAGAGGGAGAGGATGACTTTTTACAAAAGGCACGACTTATCAGAAAATATGGTGCAGCGGTTATCGTGATGGCATTTGACGAAGAGGGACAAGCAGACACTTTTGAACGCAAAGTGGAGATATGTCAAAGAGCGTATAAACTCTTGACGGAAAAGGTAAACTTTCCACCAGAAGATATTATCTTTGATCCAAACATCTTTGCCGTTGCAACAGGCATTGAAGAACACAATGAATACGCACAAGCCTTTATAAAGGCTTGCAGAGAGATTAAAGAGACTTGTCCGTTCGCTTTGGTAAGCGGAGGAGTTAGCAATATCTCATTCGCTTTCCGTGGCAACGATACAGTGCGGGAAGCGATGCACGCTGCGTTTCTCTATCATGCTATCAATGCAGGCATGGACATGGGTATTGTGAACGCAGGTCAACTTGCTGTCTATGACGATCTACCAAAACCATTGTTAGAAGCAGTAGAAGATGTCCTGTTTAATCGTAGAGAAGATGCTACAGATAGGCTTGTTAATCTCGCAAGTACGCTGCAAAGCAGAGGAAAGAAGAAGCGTGTCAACAAGGAATGGCGAAAGTTATCCGTTGAACAACGACTAAGTCATGCGCTCGTTGAAGGTATTACCGAATTCGTTGAAGCAGATACGGAGGAAGCGCGTCTTAAATATGAACGTTCTATACAGGTAATTGAAGGTCCTTTGATGGATGGGATGGACCGTGTCGGTGAACTCTTTGGTGATGGTAAAATGTTTCTGCCACAAGTCGTCAAAAGTGCACGGGTGATGAAAAAAGCTGTTGCACATCTTATTCCGTATATTGAAAAGGAACAAGCTGAAGGCGGTATTCAATCCAGAGGAAAGATTGTGATGGCAACAGTGAAAGGCGATGTTCACGACATCGGCAAAAACATTGTGGGCGTAGTATTAGGATGTAACAATTACGATATTATTGACCTTGGTGTGATGGTGGCAGCTGAAGACATTCTGGAAACGGCACGTAAAGAAAACGCTGATATGATCGGATTGAGTGGACTCATCACGCCATCGTTAGACGAGATGGTGCACGTCGCTGCGGAGATGGAACGTGAAGGTTTTCGTATCCCATTACTTATTGGCGGTGCGACGACTTCAAAAGTGCATACCGCGGTCCAAATTGAACCCGCGTACAGCGGCGCAACGATTCATGTCAAAGATGCTTCCCGAAGTGTTGGCGTTGTCGGTAATCTAATGAACGATGAAAATCAACAAGGTTTTGTTGATCAAACACGCGACGAGTATACTGAAATTCGGGAAAGACGCGCTAAAAACAGAAAACAAACTAATTTATTGCCTTTTGCCGTTGCACAACAACGTAAATTCATTCCTGACTGGAAAAATTACCAACCACCAAAACCACACATGACCGGTATTAAGGTTTTTGATGATTATCCGTTGGCAAAACTTATTGATTATATTGATTGGACACCTTTCTTTACGACATGGGGACTCACAGGAAAATATCCGAATATATTAGAAAACCCTGATATGGGTGCAGAAGCGCGAAAACTCCTTGAGGATGCCAAAACACTTCTAAATCAAATCGTTGAACAGAAAAAGTTTTGTGCGCGTGCTGTGGTTGGTATTTTCCCTGCCAACGGTATCGGTGAAGGGACGGAGATATATGCTGACGAAGATAGGTCTAAATTTCTTGCTACACTGCATCATCTGCGTCAGCAAACTGAGCAACCCTTCTCCAGACCGAACCTAAGCCTCGGTGATTTCATAGCACCGAAAGGGACATCTCTCCCAGATTATATTGGTGCGTTTGCAGTAACAACTGGCATCGGTGTCCCTGAACTCTGTGCTGAATTTGAGAAAAATCAGGATGACTACAACAGCATTATGGCAAAGGCTTTGGCAGATCGGTTAGCTGAAGCTTTTGCTGAGTGTATGCATCAATATATTCGCACAACACTTTGGGGTTACGCAACTGATGAGTCATTGGATAACAATGCTTTGATTGCCGAAAAATATCGGGGGATTCGTCCTGCCCCGGGCTACCCTGCGTGTCCCGACCACAACCAAAAACGTGTTTTGTTCAATCTGCTAAACGCCACAGAAAATACTGGAATTTCTCTCACTGAGAGTCTTGCGATGTTTCCTGCAGCATCCGTAAGTGGTTGGTATTATTCACATCCGGATGCGCGGTATTTTAGTATTGCCAGAATTGGAGAGGATCAGGTTGCGGATTACGCGGAACGCACTGGAATGGATTTGGAAACAGCAAGACGATGGCTAAAGCCATTGCTTACATAAACCGTCTTAATAATTTGTATAATAAAACGTGCGACTTAATCATGATTATGCTCATGAATTCCAATCACGTTTCCGCTTGGATCCTGAAACATAGCAAGTATTCCTCTGTTGTCAGGAATTTCTTGGGGCGGGATAAGAATCTTGCCACCATGACTTTTTATTTTCTCAAGTGTCGCGTGAAGATCATCAACGAGGATATAAATTGTGACGTGATTAGAAAAATCCATATCGTCAGTTGTTGGGAAAATGTGTCCTTTTAACCCTCGATCCGGAGACGCAATCACACCATAAATGCCGTTGGAAAACGGGATCATCTCCCAATCCAATCTATGAATCTCCCAATCAAAAAGGGAACGATAAAACTCAGCTAACGCCTCACCGTCTCTGCCGGCTATTTCAAAATGCGTAACAGGATTACCCATTGAAATCTCCTCCTGAAAAATAAAACAGAGTAGCAAAATCTGTTCACCACTCTGTTCTTATCAATTCTAAAAGTCCGGAATTTACACTGTTTATATTAACTATTGCTTATGTAGACCAATTAAGTTTCCGCCTGGGTCAGCAAACCAAGCAAATGAACCCATGCCACCCGGGATTTCTGTTGGTGGAATGATAATCTTTCCGCCATTGCTCTCGACCTTTGCTACGGATGCTTCAAGGTCCTCTACGGAAATATAGAATGTTACGTGATTAGTAGAAGGCATATCATCAGTTGTTGGAAAAATAATACCTTGAATCCCTTCTTCTGAACCTGTATTACACATGTGAACATTGTTTGTCTCTGGTGAAACTTCCCAGTCAAAAATTGAACTATAGAACTCACATAACTCTTCACCATTTTTACCTGCTATCTCAAAAAACATGACTGGATTGCCCATTCGTATTTACTCCTTTAAATTAAAAATGAAATTGATTCAAAATATTCGATTCGCTTTTGATATGTATATATCATTGCATTGTTTAGGGTTAAAAAGTTAATTCAAGTTTCGTGATACGATGACACCTATATTTGATGTAAACCAACAACGTTCCCACTTGGATCAAAAAACATTGCGATTGACCCCAGGCCGTCAGGAAGTACCTGCGGCGGCACGAGCATTTTTCCACCATTACTCTCAATCTTTTCGAGTGTTTCTTGCAGGTCTTCAACCTGTATAAAAATTGAGACGCGATTGGAGAAATCCATTTCATCGGAAAGCGGATAAATATGTCCTTTTATACCTTTATCAGCTAACGGAGGCGGTGTTGGATCAGTAGCAAAAATGTCGTTTGGGAAATGGCTTGTTTCCCAACCAAATGGCAGAATTGTCCAATCAAACAGGTCGCGATAAAAATCACGCAACAATTCGCCTTGTTTGCTTGCTATTTCAAAATACATGACTGGATTACCCATTGATATTACTCCTTTGGCTGATATAAACCAATTCGGTTGCCACTTGGGTCAAGGAACATCGCTAATAACTCACCTTTATCGGATACAACTGTAGGCGGCATAAGAATCGTCCCATCAAGATTCTCAAGTTTCTCAACCGTAGCATGAATATTTTCCACTGTTACATAAATGGTAACGTTGTTTGCAAAAGGGACATTGTCTACTAAAGGTATTTCATCGTTTGGTGGATACATAAGTCCTTCAATTCCGCTATTAGATTCAGAACCCGTCTCAAAGCCGTAATAGCCTTCAGCATATTCTGTCCACTTCCAATCAAACACAGAACGATAAAAATCACCTAATGTTTTGCTATCCTTACCAACTATATCAAAACTCACGACTGGATTACCCATTGTCATTAACTCCTTAGACTGGTTAGGACTTGATTTCCACTACGATAATCTTCGTTGCAACAAACCTATGGAGTTCCCACTTGGATCACGGAACAGAGCATAGTGACTTGCATTCCCAGGAATTTCCTGGGGTTGTATCAGGATTTTTCCACCAAGACTTTCCACCTGTTTCAGACAATCCCAAATATCATCAACTTGAACATAGATAATAACGAGGTTTGTGAAATTCATTTCCTCAGTTGTTTCAAATAGATGTCCTTCTATCCCCTTATCTGATTTCGGGTCCGCTATGTATAACTCATCGTTTAATGGAAAAATTTTCCATTCAAACACGGTGCTGTAAAAATCAATTAGTTTTTCAACTTCTTTCCCAGCGATTTCGAAATGTACAACAGGACTGCTCATTATTATCACCATCTACATAAAGTTAGTGTATATACATACGCTATTTTAGGCGCGGTTTAAAACCACGCCTACCTGAGAAGTCAACACATTTGAGAAATTCGTTGACTATCAATTGCTGCTTAAGACTGAAACAGACCGAGACAGTTACCGCTTGGGTCAAGGAACATTGCGAATAAACTTTCGCCATCTGGAATTGGCATGGGTCCCATAATTACTTTTCCACCATTACTCTCTACCTTCTTCGCAGATGTCTCAATGTCATCTACTTCAATATAAACGGTAACATGGTTTGTAATCGGCATCTGTTCGGTTGTCTGGACAATATGCCCTTGAATGCCCTGATCCGAACCTGTATTTACGGAATTACCGCAATCATCGTCCTGATTGATGTTCCAACCAAACAAGGAACTATAAAAATCACATATTGAATCTTCTTTTTTACCTGCTATTTCAAAAATCGTGACAGGATTTCCCATTAGAATTTTCTCCTCTTTAATTTCTTTTATAGTGAATTATAGAAATATGTTGACATATCTTCTGTAGGAGCGATCTCCGAATCGCGACGAAACTCAATGGTAGTCGGGAATCGGAGTTCCCTCCTACAAATCAAAATGTAAAGTTAATTGTAAAATCCACTATAAGATGAAAACTGGTATACAATTATGCTTTATACAAACCGACGCAGTTCCCACTTGGATCAAGGAACATAGCAAAATAACTTCCGCTTCCAGGGATAGATTGCGGTGGTACAAGAGTTTTTCCACCGTGATTTTCTACCTGTTCAAGCGATGCCTCAAGATCATCAACCTGAATATAAACAGAGACAAAGTTAGAAACAGACATCTCATCAGTAGGTAATATATGTCCACATATACCCTGTTCTAAATCTGGAACTGGTATTATGTTGTAAAAACCGTCATTGTCCTTTTGTACATCCCACTCAAATAATGAACTATAAAAATTGCTTAATTTTTCTGTATTTTTGCCTGCTATTTCAAAATGTACAACTGGATTTCCCATGAAGTTCACTCCTTAAAACTTAGATTATTCAGTCATAAAAACAGAGTGGTAAACCTCAATTTACCACCCTTTTGTTAGCCTCTGTTCTCTACAATTTGACATCAAGAACAAAAACAGAGATAGCTAATTTGAATCTGGAAGTCGATATAACCCAATGCAATTATCGCTTGGGTCAAGGAAAAGCGCGAACGATCCCATGTTCCCAGGAATCTCCTGTGGCGGGATTAGGGTTTTGGCGCCAAGACTTTCTGCCTTATCAAGATACGTTTGAAGATCGTCCACCTCAACATAAAAGGTGACATGGTTATTAAAGTCCATATCTTCTGTGACCGGAAAAATGTGTCCAGGGATGCCCGCATCATCTGACTGCGAGTCAACCGTATATGCCCCACCATAAGGGCATTTATCCGTTTTCCAACCAAATATGGAACAGTAAAAATCGTTTAACTTTTCACCGTTTCTACCGGCTATTTCAAAATACACAACAGGGTTTCCCATTTTAATTCAGTTTCTCCTATTATTAAATTATCAAATCACAAATTGAGCAGAAAATTGCGGACATCACTCATTCGATTCGGGTGGTCTGTACAGACCTAAGCAGTTGCCACTCGGGTCATAGAACCATGCGAATGCCCCTCTGTTACCAGGAATTTGCTGAGGTGGTATAAAGGTATGACCACCAAGACTTTCCACCTTCTGAAGATAGGTTTGTAGATTATCTACTTTAATGTAAAAAGTGACTTGGTTTGAGAAGTCAAAAAACTCAGGTAGCACAAAAATGTGCCCACCGATACCGTCTTCTGACTGTGAGTCAACACCGTAAGAGTAAATACCGGAATCGGCACCAGGCATTTGTTCCATTTTCCAACCAAATACGGCACTGTAAAAATCGCATAATTCTTTACCGTTTTTCGCTGCTATTTCAAAGTATGTAACAGGATTTCCCATCGTAATTTGTCCTTACTTATAATTTTTATATCCGCAATATTGTGAAAATTACATGCCCATGGAAATGGGCTAAGGTAGTAGTGTATGCAGAAAAATACATGCGGGTTTTAATCTGTTTCCAACGAAATATAAAACGAAATAATATGCTAATCGTTGCATCATTTTTAGCTGCAAAATTGAAATTCATGATGGGTTTTCTTTGAAAATACTGCTTTCTACATCACTTACATTTCGGTTGATATTGAGGTAGGTTTCTGTTATAATTGTGAGATATGATTTTGGAGGTGATTAGCATGAATTTGACGATTGAATTAACAACTGAACAGATTATTGATTTAATTCAGCAAATGCCATCTGAGGAAAAATTATCGGTCGTTCGCGCGCTTGCAAAGGAGACCCCAGCTGAGCGTGAGGAAAGAATGAAATATGCTGAATCAAAGGTAAGAAAGGTATGTGCCTCACGTGGTTTGGATTGGGACACAATGTCGGAGGACGAAAGGTTATACTTCATAGACGATATTGTTCATGAGAATCGTGAATGCAATTCAAAGATAACGAAGGAATACCAGACAACATCTGTACCCTGAACGCTTAGGAAAACCAATGCGACTTGCGATTGTCGTTTTACTCATAATTGCCTACTCATTTGTTACTGGTTACATTGGATACACAGTTTTTTCTCAGATCCCACTGCTTATCGAGAATAGAATCCTCCTGTGGACTGTGGCGATAGGCTTAGTTCTTTCGTTAATTCCTGTGATGTTCATAGGTGTAACAGTTCGATACCAAATACCTAAACCAAATACTGCACTCTTTATAACGAATAAATCCAAAAACAACATTGCATTTGCTGGTGGTCTTTGGGTTAATACCGTTATTGATACGGTTAGAGAGATTCCTCTTAATACGATCCGAATTGACATTATTGGAGAAGGCGTTCTTACCCATGATTTCAGACGCTGTGATGTTGATGTTTCTTTCTATCTTAGAATTTTTCCTGATGAAGACGATATAAATAAGGCAGCGCAATTTTTTGACGATAACCAAATTACCTCTGAAACTATGCAAATGTTTTTTGAGCCGAAATTAGAAACTATCCTAAGAAGTGTTGTTGCTGAGTGTGACACGACTGACATTACTCAGAGACGGCAAAAGTTTATAGATAAAGTGCATGACACTTGCAATGACAATTTGAAATCGCAGTATGGTATAATCCTTGAATATATTCATATTAACAAGGTTAACCAGAATCCTGATGATTTAAGAGGTGATTAGATGGAATTGTTCATTATTTTATTGCTTGGTGCTGTTTTTTGTGGACTTGCTGGGATCGTTTCCGAAATCCGTAAGGTAGATCGTCAATTAACGGAGATAACTCAAACGTTCAAAAACATTGACGAAAGCATATCCAAAATTGAAAACACTTTTAGAGAATTTGTTAGACAAACAAAGAATTAATCACCGATTTAATAACTATTTTTATTCAAATGGCGAAAGAGAAGAAACAACATGCAAACATCGCACAGATATCTTGACCCAGTCGCACTTTCTCGTATCGGAGGTATGGAACTTGTCGCCCGACTTGTAGTTGAAGGGTTCGTTACCGGATTACACAAAAGCCCTTATCAAGGTTTCAGCGTTGAGTTCGCTGAACACAGACAATATATGCCCGGTGATGAAATCCGATATATTGATTGGAAGGTCTATGGAAAATCTGACCGATATTATGTCAAAAAGTTTGAAGAGGAGACGAATCTGCGTGCATATATCCTGCTTGATACCAGCGCATCAATGAACTACAAGCATAGAGATGATACTTTGACAAAGTTTGAATATGGGTGTTATCTCGCTGCGACGCTTACATATCTCATGCTGAAGCAGCGTGACTCTGTGGGATTGGCACTTTTTGATACGGACATTACGGAATACATTCCACCGAGAGGTGCTGCAACACATCTGCGAGCGATTATGTCCGCGCTTGAAAATGCTACGCCTGGACAGGAAACTGAATTAAGTGGTCTCTTTCACGAACTCGCCAAACGGATTGTCAGGCGTGGGTTGGTTATTGTTATCTCTGACCTGCTTGATGAACCCTCAAATGTCATCTCAGCACTCAAACATCTCCGTCATCAGAAACATGAGGTGATTGTCTTTCACCTTCTTGATAATGCTGAACTCACCTTCCCATATAACGGTTCTGTCATTTTTCGCGACATGGAGACAGGACAAACGCTTTCAACACAAGCAGACTCACTTAAGACAGCATACCTTGAAAATCTGAATCAGTTTATTCAGAATTACCGTCGTGGATGTGGTGCGAGTCAGATTGATTACGTACAGATGGATACTACTACCCCGTTTGACCACGCTTTGTCAGCGTATCTTTCTCGCCGCAAGTAGGATCTCTCAAGATAATACAAATCGTTGATTTTACCGACTCTATTCGCGTGGTAGAGAAACAGTATTTGGCACAATAATTTCACCAGCGATTATTTTTGCTTTCAACGCTTCAACAGTTGCTATGTCCTCATCCGAAAGCAGCGGTTGATTGTGTTCATCAACAGCGTAATTGACACCGCCATCCGCTATACCAAAGTATCGGATGCCTGCCGTAAAATTACCTTCAACGGTTTCTTGGATGATTCTCAGTACGGAAGCTGGGATCTCTTTTGTCATACTTGTCAAGACAATACCTGGGGCGAGATGATTGCCGTTAGAATCAACCCAAATGATGAACTTTTGCTGCTCTTGCGCAGCTTCAAGTACCCCTTGACCTGATCCACCAGCAGCGACGTAAATCACATCTACTCCACTTTCATATTGTGCTAACGCCAATTCTTTTGCCCTCTCCGGTTGTCCAAAACCGCTTACATCTTCACTGATGTATTCTATGGAGATTTCTGCGTCGGGATTTATAGCTTGAATTCCAGCGACGTAACCAGCTTCAAATTCACGTAACAACGGAACATCCACTCCACCAATATAACCGATTTTACCGCTTTCCGATTTTAAGGCTGCAATCGCTCCGACCAAAAACGATCCTTCGTTAGATTTATAATTCACAGAAGCCACATTTGGAATATCAAGCACGACATCAAAAATTGCAAATTTGACATCGGGAAATTCTGGCGCGACGCGAGCAAGCACATCTCCCATCTGATAACCTGCTGTCAAAACGAGTTCAGAATTCTGTGCAGCGTCTCTTATGAGCATTTCTGTGACTACAGGATCGTTTTCATCACCGTTTACTTCAGTTAGTGTAATCCCAAGTTCTTCTTCAGCAGCTCTTACACCGATATGGAATGCAGTGCAGTAAGCCGCTGGACCGACACAATCGCTTGGATATATCATTGTAACACGGATTGATGCTGCATCCATTTCGCTTGGTAGTTCGGTAGGCATTACTTTCTGAACTTTTTCACAACCACAAATCAATAATAATCCCAGTCCTATTAGAATCAAATTATTTAAGACACGAATTCTTTTCATATTTTCTCCTTATGTTTTGTTTAAGACATCTAACAATAGACATTTTCAGTAACTGCGACATTGATTTCATAGAAAATATTGTTCATGAATCTGATATGGGTTGGTAGTATAAACGCGATAAAGCACACGTCCCGAAAAATCGAGCATGTCTTTGATTCGGTCATAGATAACCCGATTTGAGATATGTTGCAAAACCGAATTTCGTCCAACCCATTTGGTTTCTATACTCTCTTCACTCGTGGTTAATTCTCCGCTGACGTAATCTCCTAAAAAACCAAACATCACTTTAGTAGGAGTTTTGATGTTTGAATAGATGCCAACCAACGACCCAATTGATGCAGTAACTCCCGATTCCTCTTGAATTTCACGTTGCAACGCTTCAATAAGGTTTTCACCTTCTTCGACTTGACCACCCGGAAATTCCCAGCCACGGCGCGGGCTTCTTATGAGCAAGATTTTTCCATCGGGATGACGGACCAATCCTGAGACAGCAACAATATGTTTGGGATGATTCATGTTCACACACCTATCGCGTATCCATCACGCCGCGGATCAGCACCGCCCATAAAACTTCCTTCTTCAGTATCAAAGGCGATACCGTGACCGCCTCCCACAGTTGCTGTCCAATCAGGTAACACTTCTACATCATGCCCGCGCGCTTCTAACGCTGCGCGTACCGCAACAGGAATACGTCCCTCCATACTGACATGTGTACTGGGTTTTACCAACCGGATGCGTGGTGCTTCAATCGCCGCTTGAACGTTCATGCCATGTTCAATCAGGTTCAAAACCATCTGTAACGTCGTCTGAAGGATACCGTGGCTTCCGGGGGTGCCAATCGCTGCAAACGGATTTCCGTTCTTCCAAACTTGGCACGGTGACATGCACATCTCTATCCGTTTATGCGGTCCAACGGCATTCGGACTCTCTGGAATCCTGTCAAACCAATTCATAAAGTTGTTGAGGAACATTCCCGTTGAACCGAGAATTACGCCTGAGCCGAAAGCTTGTCCAAGACTTTGCGTAACAGCGACGATGTTACCCTCTGCATCTGCGGTGTCAAAGTGCGTTGTACATTCGGTTGTCCAGTCATCAGCAACAATCTCACCAGGGAGTTTGTCCTTCGACCAGCGTTCACCACCACTGACTGCAGCCAGTTCGCCAATGCGTTCGCGTTGCGCCTGTGCATAGTCTTTAGACAACAACTTTTCAATCGGTGGGTTTGGACGCGGGGCATATTCGGCTCTATCTGCACTCGCTAATTTAATCGCTTCAATCAGCAGATGTAAGTATTCCGGGGTATTGTGACCGAGTTCACCGAGGGCATCGTTTTCTAAAATATTTAGTGTCTCCAGATATTGAAAACCTGAACACGGCGGGGGTGGACAATAAACTTCATAATCTTTGTAAGTTACAGAGATAGGATCCTGCCACTCTACCTCAAAGTCAGCTAAATCTTTTTCGGTAATTAGTCCATCAGTCTCCTCGGAAAAACGGACAATCTCTTCGGCAATCTCACCGCGGTAGAACGCCTCTGCACCGCCTTCCACAACCGTACGGAACGTTTGGGCGAGATCCTTCTGTACCAAAAGTTCGCCGGGACGCGGTGTTCTCCCTCTTGAGGCAATAACCTCCTCAGCTCTATCTGAAAAATAGGGACGTGCGCCAGCAATAAACTCCGCATTCTTGACCGTTACAGCGTACCCATTCTCTGCGGATTCAATCGCCGGGGCAAAGATGTCCGCGCGATCCATGCTTCCGTAACGGTCTAAAAGTGCCAGCCATCCACCACATCCACCCGGTACCATCCCCGCACGGATGCCAACTTGTTGACTCTCAAGCGTTGGATAGACATCCAGCGTCGCTGCGTAAGGGGCAGTTCCCAGGTAATCTATCACGCGGTGCGCTTTTTCCTTCGCACTATAGAGCAGCATATACCCGTTGCCAGCAATACCTGACATGTAAGGTTCAACGACGTTGAGAGTGGACGCGACTGCGACCGCTGCATCAAAAGCGTTGCCCCCAGCGAGCAGCATGCGTGCGCCTGCAAGACTTGCAAGCGGATGTGCACTTGTCACCATTCCGCGTGTCCCCGTTACTGTGGATCGATGTGTTGTGCCGTGTGATGGAAAAGCCATGCTTACCTCCTCGTTATTTTTTATTGCAAGTTTTAGCTTGCAAACTTTGCCAAGAATTTCCGAAACCGATGCCACCGCAGCTGCCATATTAACTTCCAATAGGTAGCACGATGCACAAAAAGTTGTTGACCATCTAATTCAAGTACAGGAATCAGATGCTTATATTTTGTGAATAACCCCAAATTTTTTGTAATGTCAATTTCTTCTATTGTAACAAATGATGTCTTCGCTCCGATGCTCTGCAGCACGATCTTTGCTTCGTCACAGAGCGGGCAGTCCGGTTTCGTATAGAATTGAAGTTGCATCGGTTCAGTTTTTAATAGAATCGCCTTGAAACGAAAATACAAGATAACACTCGGGAATCCATACTCTAAAGTTTAGCACAAGTAGCCAAAATTCGCATTCACTTTTTGCATGAGTCAATGTTGATTATATGATAAAATCATGTCAGAACTTACCCTATGTTTTGGTAACCATACTAAGGAGAAAAGACGTGAAAATACGACTTGCACAATACGGTATTTCCCACGACCACGCTGGGGGAAAAGCTCGCGTGATGAAAGAAAGTGACGAGATCGACTTTGCTGGTGTCTTTGAGCCATCACCAGAAGTCCGTGAGACTCTTGGTCAAAGTTCGGTCTATGACGGCGTTCACTGGTTTACATCCAAGGAAGAAATACTTGAGGACGAAACAATTGTTGGGGTTGCGGCGCAGGGACGTGTATCGCAGAACCTCACCTTTGCAAGAGAGATTCTTGAACACAACAAGCATGTTTGGTTTGATAAACCCGCTGGTGATGACCTGGATGCGTTTCGGGAGGTTTTGGATATAGCACGTGACAAAAAGCTGCTCGTTCAACTCGGTTACATGTTCCGATACAATGCTGGCTTTCAGTTTATCCTTGATTGGGCAAACTCCGGCAAACTTGGTGATATTTTTTCTGTTCGGGGACGAATCTCATCAGGGCGTTCAAATGATGCACATTGGCAACGCTGGGATTCGCTCGGTGAACATTCGGGAGGCATTATGTTTATCCTCGCCTGCCATCTCACCGATATTATCGTTGCCTTGTTAGGAAGACCGACAAGAGTGACTCCATTCTCAAGACACGACGGACATGATGTGCCGTGGTATCGGAACAATACAGCGGCTGTATTTGAATATCCGAGAGCATTGGCAATTCTTGAGTCAACGGCATTGGAAATTGATTCTGGCAAATCAAGGCGATTGGAAGTCTACGGAACACGCGGCAGCGCAATTCTTGAGCCGCTTGAACCACCGGCGTTGCGATTGTGTCTTGATGAGGAACGGGATGGGTACGCTAAAGGTTGGCAGACAGTGCCAGTGGAACCACGTCCGCGTTACGTTGAAAGCCTTCGAGCGTTTGTCGCTGATATTCGGGGCGAGAAATCCCCTGACCGTTCACTTGATCACGAGTTTACGGTACAGGAAACAGTGCTGCGGGCAGCCGGACTACAATAATGCGTCCTTGCTTGCGTGTTTCCATTTTCAACTGCAACGCTGCGATCTATTATTTCGCAAAGCATTACTATCCCTATTAATCTTCATCTGTAATAGAGATTATAGGAACAGCTGTCTCGGGAAATGCCGATGGCTTGTAGTTTCCATCTGGTGCTTTGGTCGGAAACCTGTACTGAGGGTCTGTCAGAAGTTCATATACTGCAGCATCCCCAGTTCTAACCCGTTCTCTGGTATTCAATTCCCATTCGACCTTGAGTGCTTCGTGTCGCCCTGGAAAGTCTTGTGTTCCCAATATTGATGTCAAAGCCCAATAGATATATTCCGTAACCATGCAGCCATAGTCACAGGTTTCATCCGTATAGTGATACCAAGCTTCTGCCGGATACCCGCTCTTGGGTCCACCTTTTGGCACTTGCTCAAAATATCCACCACGGGCGGCATCCATGCACTTCGCTAAGGTGGACCCCCGTTCCTCCCCGAACACCTCAGGGTAAGCGTTGGCATAACCATGTTGTGTTATAGGATGCAGAATTTCCTCTAATGCGCCGTCATAGTAATCGCCATCAGGTGCGTTGATTTTGCCATCAACGAGAAAATCCGGTTTAGTTTCTTCACCATACAGGTCTTGACCAAAGTGATAACCTGCCTCTTCTACGCGTTCCATTTCCAACTTCTCCATCTCTGCCTCTGTTCCGGGCATGATGATGAAGACGTTTCGACTCACCAAGTGACTGAGGACCAGCATGTTGTTAGGAACGCCATCTTCGTCGTTATCAAGATATTGTGCCAATACTCCTGCGGCGTGAGAGAGTTTATCTTCAGGTGTCGTTGGGCTTGCGAAGATGTGAATGCCGAAAACATTGACATATTTGTCACAGCCCACTTGTCTAAAAGCAGAAAATTCGCTCGGTATCTCTGCGATTTGTATTCTTGGCGTTACTTCAATTTGTTCTATTACGTTATCGCCAAAAATTTGAGATGATGCAAGACCCATTAAAACTAACACGATTTCAACAGTCATAACTTCCCTTCACCAAATTACTCTCTTGTGGTCCCATTCCACAATAAGGTATAGGTCGATTTTGAGGCACATTCTCGCTAATGATGATATTGAAATCAACATTTAGAATGGATGAGGAATGCCGACGCGTTCAGCAACCCCTTTCAACTGTTCTTGATGTGCTTCGCCAACCGGGATGCCGATTTCAGCCCATTCCTGTTCGCGTTCCCATTCTAAGCCGCCGGGCAGATCTGATCGATCATAACCCGGTGCCGGTTGCATCTGTCGTGCATCGTGAATATGTCGGTCAATCTCCGCTTTGTACTCGTCAATAGGACGGAACCGGGAAATGTCAAACGCTGCAATGAATCCGCCTTGATTAGCACCTTCCCAGATTGTTGGGGGATCTGCCGGTTTATCAAATAACCAAATACCTGCCACCATGCCGCCGAGTGCATGGCTAACATGACTCAAACCTAACATTTTGAAGTACGCAGCGGGACTCTGTTCAAATGCTTGTTCGAACGGCAGTTTAGCATCAATACCGATTGCCATATCAACGACAATGGGTGGCTGTTCACCCGCCGGAATTGCGAAACTCATTGGTGATGCAGCAGTTGCAGTGGCGATATTACCTCCAGTGCCGTGTCGAAAACGGTGGCAGGAGACTGCAAATCCCGCACAATCAACTTCAAGCGCGAGCCGCGAATACTTACCAGCACTCCCAAAGTGGAAGTGATTTCGACTCGTTGCGGCACCAAGTCCCATCTCTTTAGCTTTTTTGACTGCTGCCTCTGCTGCATGATATGAGGCAAAATGTCCCATACCGCCATCTCCGTCATAGACCGCTGTCGTCGGGGATTCATCAATACATTCGACGTTTGGACGTGGATTTACTTTGCCATCAAGCATCATCCCCACATATCCGGGTGTTTGGCGCGTGCCATGACTGAACACACCGCGCAGATCAGTAAGAACAAGCAAGTTAGCAATATGCGCAGCGTCCTCCTCTGAGGCCCCTGCTTTCTGGAAGGCTTCACCAATGAAGCCCCGCATTACATCTGGCATAACGCGAATAAATTCTTTTGGTACTACATTCATATTTTTATACTGTATAAGGGTTAGTTAATTTGTTAAAGAGAATCTCCTTGGTAAAATAAGGTTAGGAAACCCTCTAAAAAGGAGTTCTCTATGCACATTATATCATAAAATCACAGTTATGCAAATCGAACGCCTAATTTTACATTCTCACCTGGGTGCGTTGCGATCTTCGGATATTCATCCAACAAGTTGTCAAAATCGACAACAGGATAAATAACAGGTTCAGATTTCAGACTGCCATCATACAAGAGTCTTAAACTGATCTCAAAGAGTCTACCTTCATTCCAGTTTGGATATTCGGGATTCGGTTCGCTACAAGCGCGTGAGAAGATAATAGTCGGTCGATTGAAATGCGCTTCGGCACCGAGATCCAATCCTGCTGGGTAGGTACCGGGCCATGCCCCAGCGACAACTGTACCTAAATACGCCGCGCCCCGGATAGCATGTTGCAGTGCCATGTGATGACCGCTGTATTCAATGCAAACATCAGCACCACGCTTGTCAGTAGCTTTTTTAATTTCCAAACCCGCATCCTCTTCTACCGGGTCAATGACCACATCAGCACCACATTCAAGAGCTACATTGCGGCGCAGTTCAAGTGGATCAACACCAATAACAGGATATGCCCCCGCCAACTTCGCAAGCTGAAGTGCCATCAGTCCGATTCCACCGAGTCCAAAGACTGCCACAGCATCACCAATCCGGATATGACCGTCGCGCACTGCACCCAAGGCAAAATCTGTTGGATCTAAACAGACAGCTGCCTGCCACGGAACGCCATCAGGTAGTTTACGGGTACCAGCTGCACCCCAAACATGTTCCTCGCGAAAAGAACTGTGCCGAAAAACTCGCTCTCCAACCTCAATTTCGGTAACGTCCTCACCGACCTCAGTCACCTCGCCAACACACATGTTCCCAAGTCCCGAAGGGTAATTTACCATTCCAGAACCGTTTGCTCGAAAGATTTTATATTCACCATCATAGCCACCGCGTGGACCAGCATAGCCCTTATACGATGCCATCTCTGAACCGTGTTTAGCGGCACCAAATTGGCTTTTGACTCGAATTTGATTAGCTTGTAACGGTGGACTTTCATATTCTCGGAAAGCAACCTGTTCCTGGGCAGGTGCTATAAGTTCTCTTGGCATATTGGTTAATTTCCTTCCTGTTTGTTTACGGTTCAATTAGTAAAATAGCTGATGACACGGTAGAGTGTGCCTACTACGCTAAAATATCGCGGACAACATGCCCGTGCACGTCTGTGAGACGGAAATCTCGACCTTGGAAGCGATACGTTAATTTTTCATGGTCAATACCGAACAGATGGAGCATTGTAGCATGGAAGTCATGCACATGCACGATGTTTTCAACGGCATTGTAGCCAAGTTCATCCGTATTGCCGTAACTGATACCACCTTTGACACCGCCGCCTGCCATCCACATAGAAAATCCTTTGATGTGGTGGTCGCGTCCACTACCTTGTGCCATCGGTGTCCGCCCGAATTCTCCACCCCAAATAACCAAAGTCTCATCTAACATGCCGCGCTGTTTCAGATCGTTAACGAGTGCCGCAGTTGCCTTATCAACATAGCCAGAGGTTGTTTTGATGGCATTCTGTATTCCACCGTGATGGTCCCAACCGCGGTGATAGAGTTGAATAAAACGGACACCGCGTTCTGCTAACCTTCGCGCAAGTAGACAGTTTGATGCATACGATCCGTCCCCCGGTTTGGCACCGTACATATCAAGAATGTCCTGAGGTTCTTTGGATATGTCGGTCAATTCTGGAACACTTGTCTGCATGCGAAATGCCATCTCATATTGATTGATACGCGTTGCAATTGTTGGGTCGTCAACCGTTTCGTTCAACATGCTGTTCAAGGTTTGCACTGCTCCAACAACGTCATGCTGCTGTTCCTGACTGACACCGCCAGGACTGGAGACATAATGAACAGGATCGCCACTTGAATGGAACTGAACACCTTGAAATTGCCCCGGTAGAAACCCGCTATGCCATTGCCGCGTAGCAATGGGTTGGTCTTGTCCACCGCCCGAGGAAATTAGAACGACATATCCGGGAAGATTCTCGTTTTCACTACCTAATCCGTATAGCAGCCACGACCCCATGCTGGGTCTTCCTGATATGGCAGTGCCTGTATTCATAAAAGTATGAGCGGGATCGTGATTGATCTGCTCAGTTCGCAAAGACCGCACAATGCAAATGTCGTCTGCAAGGCTACCGATTTGCGGAAATGCAGAACTCATCTCCTGTCCCGACTCCCCGAATTTTTTGAATTCATGGGTTGGTCCAAGACATTTAAGCGAATTTGCCTGTCCCTGCAGCTGCGCGATCGGTTGTCCTTTAGTGAACGACTGTGGCATCGGTTCGCCGTGCATTTCTGCCAGTTTCGGTTTGTAATCTAAAGTCTCTAAATGTGAGGGACCGCCTGCCATACAAAGATGGATAATACGTTTCGCTTTCGGTGGTACGTGCGGTTCAGTAATTATACCTGGCCACCGTTCAACCTGTGGTGCTGCATCTAATATTGATGGTGTAAGTAGGGATGCAAGTGCAAGCGACCCAATGCCGCGCGCTGTTTTCCCTAAAAATGTACGCCTTGTAAGGCGAAGTTTTGTTTCTTCATGAATATCCATAGCCATATTTCTCCTTTCATAGTTATCAGAGGATTTTTATCATCCATGCGCCATCATGTGCGGGGTTATGGATTAAACCTATTTTCATGTCAACACAGAGGTCTAATGCCTCCAAGATCATGTGCCCAAGGAGCACAGGCATGCCATCAGGAAGGTCTGTTACCCGGATGGAGTCGCTTCGTTCCAGGACAGTATATTCCACCTCTGAATAAATGGTACGCGTCACAATGCCGTTGGCGGTTTCCGCTTGAATCTTTCTGAGTGGCGTGAGTCCGAGTTGTTCGATGAGCGGTATTGGTAAGCAGAGTCCAGTTGCGCCGGTATCAACGAGTGCATTTTCGACGGTCAGTCGCCGGACATCTTCCGGGTTCATAATGTCTGCTCTTACTAAAGCAAGATCATCCAGATTTGCGAGTTCGATTCGTGTTGTCTGTTCCATTTTATTCTCTCTTGTTTTTCATTAGGACTTATGCAATAATACAGAATTGTGTTATACTACCCGTTATTATAGAAATGAGTTACTATGTTTCACTCCAATTAACCTATTTCAATGGACTAAATTGCTTATTCTTTATTCGTAAAACCTACTGCAATCCAATAAATGATGAAGTAAATTGACCAAATGATAGCAGAAGTTCCAAAAAACACTGCCATAAATTTTTCCAATTGAAAAACGTGTGCATAATAGGTAGACCCATATTGACCACCGAGAAACCATGTCAAGAAATCAAACCAGCCATCATAGCTCCGATCTTGTAGTTGTCCCGCTTTGTTACCTAAAAATCCCCCAATTATAATGGATAAAACAAGTGTTAATCTAAAGGGTCCTTTTTTAGCATTTAATGCCTTCTTGAAAAATCCTATCATCATTTATAGTGTCTCCATAGGAAACTTACATGCATCAACCCGTAAACCTTTCTAATACGAAAAACGATGTATTATAGTGGATTCTACAATTAACTTTACATAATTTACTATAAACGTACCGCTGGATAATTCTGCCAAACTCATCTCAAGAAGACCCAAAGTCTCTACTCCTTTTTCAGTTGTCCCCATGTCGTCGTTAGCAAATCGGGTTGAGGGGAAACCGGCAATGTCTTCGTATACGCCGGATCAAACCAATCCCCACCAGTATTCGTGTGAATATGCGTCAGCTGCGTCCGAAGCCCACTGTTTACATCAATCTTGAAGATTTGGGACTGTCCGTTAATTTCCTGTGTATAAAGCACTTCCGAACCGTCCGGCGATAACACAGGCAACCGTGCATCGGAACCGGCTTCGTCAACGAGTTGCCGCAGTCCAGTGCCGTCGCGGTTAACGATGTAGATGACGTATTTATCCGCCCATGCGTTGTGCAGGTCTCTATCTAAGATTACCGGTAACGGATGCTTGTTACCTGAAATCGCCAGTTTATCACCCGCAGCAGACCAAGATGGTTGGCGTTGCCACCGAAGAGTTTTATCGGGTATTGGTCGTTCCAACTTTCTTGTGCGGACGTTGATAAACGTAAGTCGAGACCCTTTGGGGTGTCCTACAGAGCAAGCGATCTCTTTACCATCAGGAGACCACGCCGGTGAACCTCCATACGGGAGGTTTTCAGCATCTTCTTCGCCAAAAGTCCCAAGATAGAGACTCGACCTGATACGGATCCGGTCCGTGGATATGTAAGCGAACTGTTTGCCATCAGGAGACCACGTCACATTGCCTCTCCAAGCCTCTATTTTTTTCTTGAAGACGCGACGGACATTCGTGCCATCAGCGTTCATCAAATAGAGGTCCCGCACCCGCGTGCCCTGGCGATCAGAGACGAAAAGAATCTGCTCTCCAGTTGGAGACCACACAGCACCAAAATCAGAGGCATGATGCTTTGTTAAGTTCACTTGTCCACTGCCATCCGGATTCATCATGTAAACCTCCCGATTGCCATCTCGTGTGGAGGTAAACAGAATTTTTGGCGTTGTCGGAGCTTTGGCAAAAAGTTCACACACCGTCCCACATATCAGCACCAAGATGATTAGAGAAAAAAATAATATCAATCTCATACCTGATTCTCCATTTCAAGAGGTCTAATCGCTCTACTCCTTCTTTAGTTCTCCCCATGTTGACGTTAACATATCTGACTGAGGTGATACCGGCAACCTATCTGCATGCCCAGGATCAAACCAATCCCCGCCAAAATTTGGTACGGCACCGCCACCAATAAACGTCAGCTGCGTCCGCACCCCGCTGTTCACGTGAAGTTTGAGAATTTGGAACGCCCAGTTAATTTCCTTTGTATAGAGCACTTCCTCTCCATCCGGTGACAACTCAGGCCACTCGGCATAGGAACCGGCTTCCTCAACAAGCTGCCGGAGACCGGTGCCGTCGCGGTTCACAATGTAGATCGTCTGTTTGTTCTTCCATGCGCGGTGCAGGTCCCTATCCAAGACTTCCGGCAACGGATGCTTGTTCGCAGCAAAGGCGATTTTGTCACCCGCAGTAGACCAGGACAGACCGTATTGCAATTGCCATCGTAGTACTTCTTCGGGTAGCGGTTGTTCTCGTTCTTGTGTGTGGACGTTGATAAACGTAAGTCGTGAACGTGCACTGCAGGCTATTTCTGAACCATCAGGAGACCACGCCGGTGAACCCCCATCCCCGATGAGTTCTGCGTCTTCTTCCCCAAGCGTCACAATATAGAGAAGGAACTTTAAAGCGTTCCAGTCCTTGGACATGTAAGCAAACTGTTTGCCATCAGGAGACCAAGTAGGTGCTGTTCTCCAAACGTCTGCTTTTTGCTTGAAGACGCGGCGGACATTCGAACCATCGGGATCCATCAAATATAGGTCTCGCGTGCCCTCACGATCCGAGACGAAGAGAATCTGCTCACCGGTCGGAGACCAAGCTGCCTCAAGATCGATGGCGGGATGCTGTGTTAAGTTCACCTGTTCAGAACCATCCGGATTCATCATGTAGACCTCATAATTGCCGTCCCGCCTTGAGGTGAACAGAATTTTGGGCGTTGTCGGGGCTTTGGCAAAAAGGGGACATACCGTTGAACACAGCAGCATCAAGGTGATTATGCAAAAAACCAACAGCAATCTCATACCTATTTCTCCTATTGTCAATTTTTTAATCTATGCTATTAACCTATGAAACCCTTTATGACAAAAATGACGAGGTAGTAAACGGGCCATTGAATTATGAAGTATGCCAACCAAACGAATATCAAGAACCAGACAAAATAAACCAGAAAAGCAAATTTTGGAACCGTGAAAACTTTTGATGGCGGATCTCCATCATCCTCATCTGCAAGTTTTCCCTTCTTAGCAAGAGATGCGAAAAACGTGCCTCCCAAAATGCCAACAATGACTGACAGAACAAGCGTTAATCTAAAAAATCCTCTTTTCCAATTTGTAGCGTTTTCCTCATTATCTGCACTCTCACCCGCAAATTCGAAATAAATTCCGCTTGCAATTCCAAATAGAATGCATAAAATCACAAGCAAAGTAGATACAATTTTCCATTTTTGGACTTCATTATAACTTCTATTGCTTATTTTGAATCTGGATAATGTTCGATGTCAATTTGCGATTTTTGTCTTATAGCATGACTGAAGGTATCCGTTATCCATTGCTCAAGATCTTTTCCGCTCGCTTTTGCAGCTCTTGCAATAGCTACATGGATGTCTGGAGGAATTCGCAACCTTAAATCGCCAGAATATGGTTTTTGTGGTGGCTTATTTAGTCTCTGGCACATTTCCAGATAATCTTCTACAGCTTCTTCAAAAGCCTCTTGAAGTTCTGAAATAGTGTCTCCGTGGAAACCAACGATGTCGGTAATTCCTGCGATATGACCTACAAGGCACCCATCTTCTTCACTGTACTCAATACGTGCACTGTAACTTTTGTATTTCATGGAATTATACCTGCTCTTTCTAAAAAACGCCGAGCGTCCTTCACCTGGTAGGGGCGTGCTTCTTTTTGATTGTGAGGCCGGTGAAATGTTGCTGTAACGCCATTCAATTCAAACCTTACTCTTGATCCTCTACCCTCAATCGTTTTTGCCCCACATGCTACCAACAGAGACTCTATTTGTCGCCATTTTAACGTCTTCGGAACCGGCGTTCTAAAAATAGCATTTAAAGTTCTTTCATGTCGTTTATTCATTAAACACTTTTAATAACAGATTTCTGTTATTAGAGCGTATCTCATAAATCATTTGTAGGGCGAGGTGCCTGTGCCTCGCCATTGCATAGAACGTGCCAAGCAACAAGCGGGTACAGGGACCCGCCCCTACGATAGAGTTGAATTTTCTGGCGAGAACCGTGTTTAACGATTTATGAGATTGACTGTAGTAACAAAAGCACATTGTGCTACGGAAGGTTTCTGAATTCCCATGTTTGTATAAACACAGAAATTAGCATCCAACATCCTAACCCATAAGTGTCCTTCGCAAGGCTTATCAGTCCTCATCCATAAAACCTTTATAACAAATTTAGTGCTTCGTCAACATATTATTGTAGTCCGCGATTCTTGCAAATCGCCAATTGACAGCTTAGCTAACAGGTTTAGTAGATTGAATCACTTTCAATAGTTTGCTCTTTCTCCTCTTTAATTACGAAACTTTTTATAATCCAATATGCAGCAAAATACAGTAACCAAGTAAAGCCAAAACATAGAACGAAACCGACAAGAAAGCTGACAGGATTTTCCAGCAGTCCTTCCTCTATTAGCCAGAGCTTTCGAAGAAGTATAGGGTTGCCTGTTCCATCCATGAGAATTTGAACCATTAGTGTCCGCACGACATTTATTACGCCACCTACTAAACCTAATAGAATCGACAGAACTAACGTGATCCTGTAAATCACTTTTTTGAGTTTTTTGAGTTCCATGTTGCCTCACAAACTTTCTCAGAATACTGTATTAGCGTTAATATCGCGTAATAGTTTCATGCAAGTTCAAAACCACACGTGCGATAGAAGTCCACGCTGCAAGTTCAATAGGTTCAATACCTTGTGTTGCAGGTGATTCACCCATTTCCACTAAAGTCTTCGCTGCGTCAGGATTGTCGGTATATTCGATTTTGTGCTTTTCTAACAATCCTGTCATAATTTCCAACTCTTTTGGTTGTGGCAGACGTGATAGTGCGCGGTGGTATGCCCAATTAATACGGTCTTCTGGGGTCTGCCCGCCTTCTTTAATAGTTCGTGCAGCAAATACGCGTGCCGCCTCAACATAAGTTGGATCGTTGAGCAAGGTAAGTGCTTGCATCGGTGTGTTGGAAGTTGACCTTTCAGCAGTACATTCCTGCCTACTTGGAGCATCAAAAGCCATCATACTTGGATGTAAGAAGGTTCGCTGCCAATGCGTATAAAGCCCGCGGCGGTACTGACTTTCACCCTTGTCATGGACGTATCTGCGTTTGGGGAAGTTCAAATTTGAATAATATCCCACAGGTTGATACGGTCTAACACTTGGTCCGCCAATTTTAGGTATAAGAAGCCCGCTTAGCAATAAGGCGTTGTCACGCACGATTTCTGCGTCAAGTCGCCAACGCGACTGCCGTGCAATAAGACGGTTGTAGGGGTCTTTTTCGCGCAGGACTTCATTCGGTTTTGAAGACTGGCGATAGGCATTTGAGGAAACAATCAGTTTAACCATGTGTTTGACGTTCCACCCGCTTTCCATAAATTCTACCGCTAACCAATCAAGTAAGTCAGAATGTACTGGTGGCTCACCTTGTGCGCCAAGGTCATCAAGAACACGGGAAATGCCAGTTCCGAAGTATAGTGCCCAAAGTCTATTCACAAATGTCCGTGCTGTCAATGGATTGTTCTTTGACACTACCCATTTGGCAAGGTCAAGTCGTGTCGCGCGGCGATTTTTGATGCCGAGATCTCCAAGGAATTCTGGTATTATCGGTTCAACAATATCACCTGAATCGTCTAACCAATTGCCTCTCGGTAAAATGCGGGTTGTCCGAGGTTGGACCGACACGGTTGTTAATGAATATGGACTCTTGGAATTGATTTCATTTTTTTGTCTTTCAAGATCAGCAATCTGGTTACGGATACCGTCAAGTGCAGGAGCAATGCGCCGATAATAATCAGCAATCTGTTTTCGTTGGTTTGTTGTTCTAACAAAAGAATCAACTTGGATTGCTTTTATGACAACATCATCGTGCGTATTTTTGGTCGCTGCACCGAGAGTGGTCGCAATACCAGCCATATCCCAATATGCCTTACCACCAAACTGTGTAAATGCCATTCCGTTCAGCACACTCCCCGCTTTTAATCCTACTATTGCGGGTTCCACTTCAAGACGCACCCATTCGCCAAGGTGCGGAAGTTCTCCCATCGGTTTGTGACCAGGTGTATCACTTCCTATTTCCCCATGTTTAATTTTATCTTCACCCCAGAATGCCCGGTGCTCCCAGTTTCCATCGTTCCACTGCAACATGATCGTTTTAGGCGGATTTTCGGGATCTAACCAAACATAAGCGAACAGTTTGTCCCCCTCAGCCAGCGTGAGTTTACGGTTTGCACCACGGAATGCATGCTGCACAAGCTGCTCTGGTGCTGCAGTCTGTACCCGTGAACGTTCTTTACTGAAAACTGGTCCCTCATTTTTTCCAACAAATTTCCATGCGCCTTCAGTTCTACCACCGTTTGATTGCGCATCGTCTACCCACGCGAAATCAGCATCTTCCGTTGAAGTAAGGAATGAACGAGTCTCCTCTTCCCATTCTGTCTGTTCTGCTTGCAACCCAGGTGATGATAACTCAAATACTTTACGCAACCTCACTAATTCATCGTCAATTTCCTCCAATTTAGCTTGTTGCTCAGACGATGGGAGCATTACAACGGGATCCCATTTACTTCCACCACCATACACGCCAGGTCCCTGAATATCAGCGAAAAACGCAGCAAAGCTGTAAAAATCTTTTGCGGTATAAGGATCAAATTTGTGGTCGTGGCATTGTGCGCAGCCGAGTGTAGCACCTAACCAAACTGATGCAGTGGTACGCACCCTATCCGCTGCATAGATTGCGAGATATTCTTTTGCTTGTGCGCCACCTTCAGCGGTCGTTTGATTTAATCGATTATATCCCGATGCCACTTTCTGGTCTGGTGATGCATTTGGCAGAAGATCACCTGCCAGGTTCTCTAATGTAAATTGATCGAATGGCATGTTGTCATTAAATGCCTTAATCACATAGTCTCGGTAGGGCCAAACACTAACATTCTCATCCGAATGGTAGCCGCTTGTATCGGCATATCGCACCAGATCAAGCCAGTAAATTGCAAGCCTCTCACCGTACTGCGGTTTGGAAAGTAGACGATTGACTAAATCCTCATAAGCCTCTGGACGTTCATCTCTTACAAATTGATCAACTTCAGCAGGGGTAGGTAGCAAACCTGTCAAATCAAAGTGTAAACGCCGGATGAGCGTGCGTTTATCTGCTTCTGAAGACGGTTCAAGTCCTTCTGCCTCTAATTTACCAAGAATAAATTGATCAATCGGATTGTGCACCCAATCAGGACTTTTAACTTCTGGCAGTTCAACCCGTTTCGGTGAATTATATGCCCAATGTTCCTCCCATTCCGCACCTTCTTTGATCCATTGAATTAGCGTATCAATCTGTTCTTGGGTAGGTTGTCGATTAGAGGTTTGTGGTGGCATCCGTCTATCAATATCTTCATGTGTAATACGCAGGACCAATTCACTGTTCTCTGGATCACCCGGAACAATAATCGGATAACCACTCGGTTCAGAAAAAGCCCCTTCCTTAATGTCAAGTCGTAAGTTTGCTTGCCGCACCGCCGGGTCTGGACCGTGGCAGGCGTAACATTTATCGGACAAAATCGGACGAATATCTCGGTCAAATTGGATTTTTTTAGCATCGGCAAACTGTGTTGTCGTTGTCAGCAACAGCGCGATTACTAAAAGATAAATAAACCCTTTGCACAATGGCATTAACGAAAATAACTTTCTTTGTTGGTACGTTCTAAACATTGTAGAACATCTCCTCCTCACAAGTAGACGAAAATACTGGTGCTAAAACCTAAAGTTTGTGTATGGCAAATAATTTATCATAAAAATGAAATATGTGCAAATCAAATCTTTCAGAGGGGTGTAAAGTTTTTGTTAATGATTATTTTTTTAAAAATTAACTTGACAAACCAATGTGTATGTGTTAATATAATTATCACACAATTAAATAATGTCCTCAATATACGCAAAATTTCTAAAGAGAAGAGAAGAAAAAACAAAAAAGCTCAAATTCCACGTCACAATCCTTATACTGACTGGGTTTTTGCACGTCACTGTGACGTGCAAAACGCCTAAATGTGACGTGAAATACGTCCTAAATGTGACGTGCAACGTCCTAAATGTGACGTGCAACGTCCTAATTTAATGTGTAGATCGGGGAGGGCGAAGCGAAACTCACCGATAATATGCTTTGTACGAAAACTTTACATACCCTTTTCAGAGAGTATATGATTTTTGATAAATTTCTTGTCTTTTTATCTTAAATTATGTTATTGTTTTATGGTTTGATGAAATGGAATTTCATCAAACTCCACTTCTTGTTGCATATCATAAGATATAAATTATATGTGAACATTGTAATGAATCCTCAATCAAGAGGTAGTACAGTAAAGGAAAGTTTATGAAAAAAAATGGTCTACCATTCGTTCAATTATTAATAACTCTATTGCTCATTTTAATTTTTTTCTTTGGAACATCACAAGCAGAAGAGGAATCAATTCAGAATGAAGACGTGGAAACTGAAAACGATTCTGTATCTTCTGATGAAGTAATTGAACTTGAAAAAATTATAGTCGAGGGTGAACGTGTCTATTCAACAGCATCTTCACGATCTATACGAGATTTTGATCTGAACGTCCGTCCAGTGAGCACCGCACAAGATATGCTTCAGCTGGCACCAGGGCTTGTTATCGCACAACACGCAGGTGGTGGTAAAGCTGAGCAGATTTTTTTACGTGGGTTTGATGCCGACCATGGTACAGACGTTGCCATCTCATCTGACGGCACTCCGGTAAATATGGTTTCACACGGGCACGGGCAGGGATATGCAGATATCCATTTCGCTATACCTGAATTAGTGGAATCAATTGACGTTTTCAAAGGTCCCTACTTTGCCAGATACGGCAATTTCTCGACCGCAGGTTCAATCCAATTTCGTACAAAAGACAAAATTGATGGAAATATGCTGAAAATCGAAGGAGGCGAGTTTAACACGCAAAAATTCACCGGAATGTTTCAGCTGCCTACTCTCAGTAAACATCAAAACGCTTATTTTGCTGGACAGTTTTATAATACGGACGGCCCCGTTGAAAGTGAACAAGATTTTCAGCGTTTAAATCTTTTCGGTAAATTTCGGACAGAGTTAAATGAAAAAAGCCAACTTTCCGTTTCAGCAAGTTCTTTTACTTCGGCGTGGGACGCTTCTGGGCAAATTCCCAAACGCGCGGTAGATAGTGGCTTAATTTCGCGTTTCGGAACTATTGACGACCTTGAAGGTGGACAAACAGGCAGACAGAATCTCAATTTGATTTACACGGCAACAGGTGAAGGTAACAGCCAGTTTTTGTTTCAACCCTATTTCTGTCGATATAACTTCAAGTTGTTCTCAAATTTTACCTTTTTTCTTGAAGACTCAGAAAACAGTGATATGATTGAGCAGACTGATGATCGCACCGTTCTCGGCTTAAATACCGAATATAAATTTACGCAATCGATCTCTTCTATACAGGCTAACACAACGTTCGGTGGTGGATTTCGTTCTGACGACATCGCAGTTAGCCTTTGGCACAGCCCAAATCGCAGGCGGTTAACACAAAGGGTGGATTCTGGCATTATTGAGCGTAACTTGTTTCTCTGGGCACAAGAAGAATTAATCATCAACCCAAAACTCCGATTCCAACTCGGTTTACGCGGGGATTACTTTACTTTTAATGTAGAAGACCATCTTGACACCTTGTCTGACGAAACAGTTAACTTGCCGCATGCTTCAGGATATGCACAGGAGGCGATGCTCAATCCTAAGTTCAACATGGTTTATAGCCCGAACCAGTCGATTGATGTTTTCCTAAATTTCGGCACTGGATTCCACTCTAACGACGCCCGTGATGTAGTGATTGAACAAACAATTTCGGATTTAGAACAAACATATAAACGCCAAGACTTGAGTGAAGAGCAAATTGATGAACGTCTAACACAGATGAATTTCAACCGGGACCACGCTGGGATTCAGACGTTACCTCGTGCGATTGGTGCTGAAATCGGCACTCGTCACCGATTTTTTGACCGATTTAATATCGGGTTTGCTGGCTGGTGGTTGGAATTAGACGAAGAATTAGTTTTTGTCGGTGATGCAGGTGAAACAGAAATCAGCGGTAAATCACAGCGGATCGGTATTGACATTGAAGGACGAATAAAGATTCTTTCATGGTTATGGGTAGATACAGACGTGAACTTATCGCAAGGAAAATACGTTGATGAACCTGATGATGCTAACCAGATACCTCTTGCGCCACGTATCACCTCAACGGGCGGGATAACTGCTATCCACCCTTCTGGTTGGGATGTCAGTTTGCGTTATCGGCACATCGGCGACCGTCCTGCTAATGAGGACGGCAGCGTGACCGCAGAAGGCTACACAGTGGTGAATCTTGGGCTTTCTTACACGTACGGTCCATTCCAATATTTTGTTGCTGTTGAAAACCTTTTTGACGTTGATTGGAACGAAGCGCAGTTTGACACAGAATCACGCTTAGCTCACGAACCAGAACCAGTGTCGGAGATTCATTTTACGCCGGGAAATCCGTTAAATCTGCAAGCAGGAATCAGTTTTCAATTCTAATATGTTTTTCTGCAGCGACATAAAATGAATAGATATTAGATTGGATTGTCACATAACGCGCTGAGGTATTCCTTAGCGCGTTGTGCTGCATCTATTGGCGACATAATGCCTGACATGACTGCGATGCCCGATGCCCCCGCTCTCAAACATTCGCCAACGCGCGCCGGCGTAATTCCTCCAAGTGCAAACACTGGCAAGTTAACCTGTTTTGCCAACTTTTCAAGATTTTCCACACCAACTGCTGGACCATATCCCGGTTTACTTTCTGTCGGATATATTGGACTATAGGTCACAAAATCTGCACCTTCAGTCTTCCGTTTTTTGGCAGCATCAATACCATGTATTGAACACCCAATTAGAAAATTGGACTCTGATTGTGCTTTTACGTAGTCAACAGACACACCACTATCAGGCAGATGAATGCCTGCAGCACCTACATCCATCGCAACTTTGGTATTGGTGTTAATGAACAGGTGGGCGTTGTTCGTTTTACATAATTCTGATATAGGCTTTGCCAACTCGTACAAATCAACATCGTCTAAATCCTTTTCGCGCATCTGGATTGCTCTTACCCCGACATCTAAAATTTCTGAGGCGACTGTGAGCAAAGGCTTGGGCGCACACAAGTGCCTGTTTGTAATGACGTAGAGTTTAAAATCAATCATTGATTATAGTGCTTTGTCTACCCCAAATTTATAGGTATAGGTCGCGATTCGGAGATCGCTCCTACCTATGAACTGCTTATGGTAGGAGGGAACTCCGGGGAATGCCAAAAGGCATTCATACCGTTGATTTGGATTCCCGACTACTTTCAAGACCCATCAATTAGTACTTGACTAAGCAATAGTTAGATACGACGAAGCCTTGCAGCGAAAGTGCCATCAACACCGTGTTCATGTGGAAACGTCTGGAGAAAGCCTTGGGACGTTATTGCACTCTGTGGAATATCGGGTAAAAATTCATTTACATGTTCCACTTTGAACATTGGAAAATTTTTCAAAAACCGACTGATGATTTCCTCATTTTCTGTCCGTTCAATTGTACAAGTGCTATATACTAAAATACCGTTGGGTTTGATGTGTGGCACAGCGTTTTCCAAGAGACTGTACTGAAGATCTCTAAGGGAGAGAAGTTGGTCTGAGGTCTTATTCCAACGGATATCAGGATGCCGACGAAGTGTGCCGAATCCTGAACATGGAGCATCAATAAGCACGGCATCTGCAGCGTTGAGAAAACTGAGATCCGATTTTGTGGCATCTATTGTTCGGGTTTCTACGTTCTGAACACCGAGACGTTTGCAATTTTCTTGTAACATAGCAAGTTTCTGGTCCGAAATATCAGCAGCGATGACTTTCCCCGAATTCCCCATTAGGCAAGCGATGTGTGTTGTTTTACCGCCTGGCGCTGCGCATAGGTCCACAACTAACTTCGGAGATTCTGGCAGGAGCAGGTATGGAACTAACATGGCACTTTCATCTTGCACATACACATCTTCGCGATTAAGCACATCTTTTAAAGTTATTTCATCTTTTGAACCAGAAACTGCATCGTCCGCAGTGATTGACGGATTTTCAACTACAATCCCATCTGGAGCAATTTTAGATAGTTTGGTGGACAAACCATTTGCCGCAAGCCATTGACAAAGTTCGTCGCGATCTGTTTGAAGGGAATTCGCACGTAAGGTTAGTGGTGCTACTTGATTGCTTGCTTGGCAAAATGCCAATGTCCAAGGTAGGCCGCGTGTTTCAAGCCACCTTTTCACCAACCATTTCGGATAAGAAAAAGAAAAGGATATATGTTCTATAGGGTGAGTTTCAAGTGGAGGATAGGATAATTCTGTGTATTTGCGTTGCACAGAACGCAAAACAGCATTGATAAAACCAGTTGTCTTTCGTCTATTTTTTACAAGTTGGACGGTTTCAAAAATTGCGGCGTGCGGAGGGATGCCATCCAAGTGTAACAATTGAAATGCACCGAGTCGAAGAATAGCACGATGCTTTGCATCTAACCGAAATCGAGGATTGATGAAATGTTTCAACACCCAATCCAGTTGCTGTTGCCAACGCACGACACCGTAAACGAGTGCGTTGGCTAATCGGCGTTCACGACCGTTGAGCGCGGATCGCTTAAATGCGTTGTCAACGACAGACGCAATTGACGCATCGGTTTCAGAAAGGTTTAACAGACATGCCAATGCGACTTCGCGTGCATTCATTTTATTTCCCTATACAGTATAAGGTTATTTATAGGGCGATTCATGCTAATGAAAATTAGGCTGATTATGCAGTGAGCGCGTTTAACTTGCGCGTGATGCGTGATTTTTGTCGATTCGCCGTGCCTTTTTTGATAACACCCTTACTTGCAGCTCTATCAAGTAAACTTGCAGTGGTTTTGCACAATTGTTGCGCCTTTTCCACATCACCTTCTTGTAGTGCTAATTCAGTGTTTTTGAGTGCAGTTCTGAGTGACGCTTTACGGTGTCTATTCCGCGTCCGTTTTTTCGCATCCGCGCGTACGTGTTTCCTTGCAGATCGTCTATGCAAAACTTAAAACTCCTTGTTTAAATTTATCTTGTAAACCTAATAAATTATACTACAAAAATTCGTGTTTGTCCATAATTTTTCTGAACTTCGCGATTTATATAGTAGTTTATATGAAAATGTGAAAAATATACCAGAAAAATCAAAACTAAACAACCCTGTCCAGAAGCAGGGTTATTTAGTTTTATAGATTCTTATTTTATCATATTAACTGCGAGTTTAGGTTTTGAAGCGAGATATTCATTTTATCAGCAATACGCGTTATCCCTGCAAATCGGAATACGGATAATGCCGTATTGCGTAATGCTGCCATGACTTCTGGAATAGCACCACACCGGACAGGTGAGGCATCTTCGCCAAGCAGCGTGTCCCGCATCCAGTGCGACTTGTTCTCTATTGACCAATGTCCACGCCGTAATGCAAGTAAGTATTCAGCAGATGCTGCTTCGGGACTTAGACTTGTTATCCCATAGTGAACTTTGGATGTTTCTTCTCCTGTTTTCAGGTTTTTGTCCGTATAACGATATTGGATGACTTGTGCTACACCCAGCCAGTCCAAATAGTCATTGAGACTTGTGCTTGCTCTCAAACACCTTGTTTGTAGTCTACCTTGCGATTTTTCAACTGTCTCGTGAATGTGAATACGGTCTGTCAAAATAGGATGTGTCGTGTCATCAGAAAGCGTATCAGGTATGTCTTGAAAAAGTTTCTCAATCGCAGACGAGTAGTGCGAGGATTGATTTTAGCGGATGTCGTTTCCCTTTATCCTTGCGTGGGTCTCTAAGTTTTGCTAACATATCTATCAAGTGGCAAGATACATCTCTTGTCATTATTCACCTCAAAATAGGGTAGTTTTAAGGTGAAGTATAACAGATGTAGCATGCAAGTCAAGCGACATCTGCTATACATAAATATTAGCAAATGTGATAGAAACTGCCCGAAAAACATAAAACTAAATAACCCTGCATTCTATGTTGACGGTTAAACAGGTATCTGATAAATTGAAAGTAAGTAAACTATGTTCAAGTGTATAAAAACATGCAACACAATAGGTGAATGTTGAAGTGAGTACGTGTCTGATTGTTTTCGCTAAGAATCCGATTCCGAATCAAGTTAAAACGCGGCTGCTTCCAGAATTATCCCCTGAACAAGCAGCATCGTTATACCGTGCTTTCCTCATAGATTGGTGTGAAACGCTTTCGGGGCTTTCAAACGTGGATTTAGTGATCGCGTATACACCACCAGAAAGCCAAAAAGATTTACAAGCGTTAATTGGAAACGATGTTACCTATATTCCGCAAACAGGCACAGACCTTGGGACACGTCTCACTTCAGCAACGCAGTGGGCATCCGAAAACGGATATGAAAAGATTTTAGTCGTTGGTTCCGACAGTCCAACATTACCACTTGAATATATCTTGCAGGCGGTTGTAGGTCTTGACTCGCGCGATATCGTCATCGGACCAAGTGTGGATGGTGGTTATTACCTTATCGGCTTTTCCGTAGAAAATCTCAATGAGATAGTTCCATCCATTTTTGAGGAAATTGCGTGGAGTACACCGCAAGTTTTGCAACAGACAGTAGAACGTGTTCGAACCATGGACGCTACGCTCAAGGTTTTACCGCCCTGGTACGACGTAGATACACCAGAAGATTTATCATTTTTACTTACACATCTCTCTGCGATACGACTCGCAGAAGGGACAGTGCAAGCAGTTAGAACGCAAAATATGTTGTTTGAATTGTTAAAGGAGAATTCGTAATGGGACAATTAGATGGGAAAGTTGCAATTGTTACTGGTGGCAATAGGGGTATCGGGAAAGGCATTGCGAAAGGACTCGCTGCTGAGGGAGCGAGTTTAACTATTGCCGCAAGAAATGCTGAACTACTTTCGCAAACGGCAGATGAACTGCGTGCAATGGGAACAAAAGTCCTTGCTGTTCCTACCGACGTCACCGATGAAGAGCAGATTAAGGCACTTTTTGAAAAAGCGATGGTTGAATATGAACGTTTAGATATCCTTGTTAATAATGCTGGTGCGTTTGATGGTGGTCCGATAGACAAGCTTTCAACAGAAGCATGGGACAAGGTAATAGGTGTAAATCTCCGTGCACCTTTTCTCTGTTCGCGTGAAGCGATGGGGATTATGAAGGCACAAGGTGAAGGCGGGCGTATCATCAACGTCGGTAGTATTTCTGCGCACCGAGTTCGTCCCCGCAGTGCGCCGTACAGTGCAAGCAAATTCGGGATATGGGGGTTGACGCAAGTAATAGCATTGGAAGGCAGACCGCACGGTATTACTGCGAGCTGCTTACAACCCGGCAACACTTATGTAGAACGGATTCAGAACCACCCATTTCCCCCATCTGAACCGATGATGGAGGTTGACGAACTTGCGAAAGCTGCTGTTCTCATGGCAACACTGCCACCCAATATCAATATGTTAGAGGCGACAGTTCTACCTGTGGGACAACTCTATGTTGGGCGTGGCTAAGGTTTAGCAACTAAAACGGTTTTGCTAATGCTCCATGTAGGAACACATTGGAGGAAATCATGAAGGTAAATCGAAATCAATTTATGGAAGAAGGATACCTCGTTTTGCGGGAAGTAATTCCTCCTGACGAATTGAATACGCTTCGGGAAAGTTACGAGCTGATGGTGTCACGACAGCGCGACATCTGGAAAAAAGAACGACAGCCTGATGATCCACCGGGAGGCGCTTGGGAGACTGCAGCACAACCGCGTTTGAATCTCGGACGTGAACCACTTGCTGGACTTGTTGATGAAAAAACAGCAAGTACCATTGAAATTTGGGCACACGAAAACATGCAAGGTGTCAGTAGTGAATTACTCGGTGTTGAGGATGCTGGTGTTACTGAAATGATGCTCATGTGTAATCCAGTAAGTGATCGCGGACCTGCTGCTTGGCATCGTGACCATCACCCGATTGACACGGCACCACTACAAGGTTATCTTGATGATATTCTGGAGACAGGCCCGCGCTACGTGCAGTGGAATCTTTCGCTTTACGACGACAGTGTGTTATGGGTTATTCCGGGTAGCCACCTGCGAGTGAATACAGAACAGGAAAACGAACAATTGTTGGCAGATCCGCGACTGCCTTTGCCCAATGGAGTGCAAACACATCTCAATGCAGGTGACGGAGTGGTCTATATTTTGCCAATCTTACATTGGGGAAGTAACTACAGTCAGAAAATGCGCCGCACAATACATGGCGGGTTTTCAAACTTTACACACTACCCAAACCTTGATTACCTGGAGTATCTGTCACCGCAGGTGCAAGAGATGTTTGATCGGTGGGATAAACGTAGTCATCAGATGCAAATGTGGACCGAATACGCACTTCAGTCTGTGGTTGAAAAGAATGCCACCGCCTATCACACAGCACTTGAAAAGTTACATCCAGAAAGAGATGAGAAAGGAAAATTGTTATCTACAGTCTTTTTATGTAAAGCTGCGTGTTTTGTAGCACTGGCACATGGGTGTGAACTTGAAGATATTCCTGATGATCTGAAAAATCGTGGAAAAGGTTTCCATTCCATCACGCTTAATTGGGGACCACCCTTTGCCGAGGAGCGTTTCACACGGGAGGAAGCGGTTGTCTTGTGGGAAAGGTTTAAGTCTCTTGACGCACTTCTGAAAACGGATGAAGAACATTTTTTACCCGGTTTCCAATCAGGACCAATGCGGTACTACTTTAATGAGATGCCATCGAATTTTGGCGTTGCAGATTTCATTGCGAGTTGGCAATAGTAGGAGTTACCTTGCTATTGCTACAGTCGCAAACCTAACATCCCACTGAGATAGAAATATGCCTCTTCTGTATAACGTGGTAGGTTTTCTGGGTCTTCTACCTCCAATTCAAGCGTGAGATCGCCTTGGTAGTCTGCTTCTTGGAGATTCCCGACAATCTGTTGGAGGTTGAGTTCACCGCGCCCGATGCCAACAGATATAGCACCAATATGGTCTTTGAGATGCACTGCATAGATACGCGAACCAAACTGACGAATAGCAGCAAGTGTGTCCACCCCAGATGTATGGAAATGTCCCGTATCTATACAGACTCCCACTCGTTCATCAGGAATAGCATCCAACACTCGTTGAAAATCCTCAGGTTGTTCAAGGACATTTCCGTGATGCGGTTCAAGCGTCAGTTTGATACGGCTTTCTACAGGTATTCGTGCTAATACCTCGCGTACACATGAAATAACTCTGTCTAATGCACCATGTTCAGTTCTGCGTTGTGCGCCACTGGTTGTCAGATGTGTTGCATTGAGTTGTTCCGCGATGTCTACACACTTTGCTATTGCTTCAGCATGTGCTTCCACATCGGCATTATCGTTACCGCCCCAACCGGGAGGATAAAGTCCTGCACACTTCATGCCGGATTTGTCAACATCGTTTTTCATGCTGTCTAAGTCAAAATTGTGGACAGCATCAACGCTCCAGATGAGAGGTCCGTGAATCTCCATAGCGCGATAGCCAATCTTCGGGGCATATTCCAAGGTCGCTGCCACTTCATCTTCAGCATAGCCTCGGTAGCAGATAGAGGCACAAACTATGTCCATAAAAATTCCTTATATTTGTTCACACCTACCCGACTGAAAATCAGCAAGAGCTTCCTCTGCAAACCGATCAAGTTTTCCAGCCTTCACATCTTCCTCAAACTGCTTATCCCAAGCTGCTGCTTGCTCCTCATATACTTTTAATGATATACTTTTAATGTTTTTTCGAATTCAATTTTTAGCGTTTTTAATACTTCTTCTCTCGTGTCTTTTTTCACATTCACCTCTGGAAGTTCCAGTATCCACCCAATCCATCCTTCACCGTTTTTTTGAATGTGGAAGGTATAGGTCTCTCCAACCCCTTGTTTCTGCGTTTCGGCGGTAAAAACTTTTTCCATGTTTGTCTCCTTGCCTCAAGTTTAAGGATAAACCATTATATCCTGTAACAATTCAATTATCAAGAAATTCTTCTATTATTTTTCTTGAAATATCAGAGAATCGTGGTATTATAGCAGAAAACTTTACGTACGAAAGAAGGCATAGTCTCATATTGATTCTATCAATCTGAGATAACACACAAATGATTCATCAAATTGAAATCACTTTACCTGAATATCCACGAGGCTTTCATCTTGTTACAGATGAAATTCTGAAATCGCTCGATGAGTTACCGAAAGCAGGTATTCTCCATCTTTTTATTAAGCATACTTCAGCAGGCTTAACTATCAACGAAAATGACGATCCAACGGTGCGTGAAGACTTTGCCAATAGTTTTGACCGCCTTGTAAAAGAGCGTGAACCTTTCTATAAACACACCATAGAAGGTGATGACGATATGCCTGCACATATCAAGGCGTCGCTTGTCGGCTTTGCCGTATCTATCCCGATTACTGACCATCGTCTGAATTTAGGTATCTGGCAGGGCATTTATCTGTGCGAATTCCGCAATCGGGGTGGAAGACGAAACCTAACAGCGACGCTTTATTCATAGTCCATTGCCAGCGTTAGCAGATGGATTATACCCAAGACGATTTGAGTTCATGCACTTTTAACGATACGAGTGTAGCTGAACCACCCTCTGCATAAATCCCAATGTCCGCGTTTTCAAGGTCTGGAAGGAAATAGGAGGTCATTGAGAGTGCTCCGGCATTACCGAATGCCTCTATAGAGATGCGATCTACTAAAATCTGCAACTGGATTTTACCATCTTGTGGTGCAAGAGGACCGCTCCTTTCAAGGAATGTCAACTGCTTTTCAGCGACATTGTATCGTACATCTTGACCCCGGATATTGAAACCTACAGCAGAAGCATCATTCAGTTCTATCTCCGCACGAATGTCAAACAACTCGCCTGTTAACCCTGCAAGAAGGTTTTCATCAGGATTAAGTGTGACATTGCTCCAAGCATGCGTATAATCATGGATATTTTCGATTTCTGCCACAGGTTCGCGATACATACAGATACCTTCTGGTGTCGTCCGAAGTGTCAACACGCATGGAAAACTCATCTGCTGATTAAATGGCATTTCTGGAGGATTACTGCCATTCATCCATGCAATTTGGATACGACGACCATCGGAATCCGGAATATCACTCCAAGTTTGCGCGGCGTAAAAGTTTGCGCCGTAGTCTGCCCGTTGTGATTCGCCATCTGGTGTGAAGATAGTGCCATCAAAATCACCGACATAGTATTTTCCACCCGCACCCCAGAAAACCCATTTGGTATTCTCAGGATCACCATCAACAGGAAGTTCAAAGATATCTGGGCATTCTCCATCTGGAATCTTAATGTCGGAGAGGTGTTCCCACTCTTTTAGGTTTGTAGAGCCAAAAAAAGTGAAATCATTGCCATCAAGAAAAAGCGTCATCACCCATTTTTGCGTAGGTTCGTGCCAGATTACCTTCGGATCACGGTTGCTTGCAACAATATGTTCAATGACAGGATTGCCTTCATATTTTGTCCAACTCCGCCCGCGGTCGTTGCTATAGGCGATGCTTTGTGTAAACGGCACTTTCTCTGGGGCATGGCTACCAGCAGATGTATAAAAAACAACCAGTACTGCTTCGTCGCCTGTCTGGAAACCTGCTGTATTGTTATAATCCACAACGCCGGAACCTGAGAAAATTGTGCCGAGTTCATCAGGATGAATTGCGTGCGGCAGTTGTTTCCAGTGAACAAGGTCCGGACTAACGGCATGCCCCCATGTCATGTTGCCCCAATTGATGCCGAATGGATTGTGTTGAAAGAAGAGATGATACTCTCCTTTGTAATAAATCAATCCGTTTGGGTCGTTGGTCCAGTTAGTTTTTGGTGTGAAGTGGAACTGTGGACGATACGTTTCCTTGTAAGCAGTTTGAATCATTGTCTGTTCCTTTCTGATGTCTGTAGTGTGCCTTGTGGACACAAATAACGTAATGATTTATGTTCAATCTCTATTCCATTGCCTTAAGGGTGATTCTATACATGTTTTTCTATTTTGTCAAGAATGCTTTGTTTAATATCAATAAACATTTTATTGTCTTAAAATTACAAATTTTTGTAAAATTAGGCAACCGTTTTGCACCTAACCCGCGTCACTATATTGTAAATAAAAAGATACCTCTTTTTTGAAAGAGATAATCTAAGTATTTCACTTTTTCATTACCCTTTGAGTGAATCGTGAGATATATAATCTAAAATCAAATCTTGATATGATAAAAATAAGGAGATTTTAAATGAAAACCTTAATTTGGAGTTGCTTTGTTTTAGTTTTGATAACTGGGCAACTTCACGCGGATGAGAGTTTGACGGATAACAACAAGATTATGCTCACCCTTGATAGTGGGCAAGAAGTACACATAAAGGGCTTTATCGCCCCAGTTGAATACACACAAGATAATTTCCATGTAACGTGGGATACATTGGCAGACCTGCGGGTTGCCGAGCCAGAGAAGCAGTATCCCGAAACCGTTTTCCGCGCTTTTCTGCCGAACCAAGCAGTTTCCATTGGTGGACTCTGGCAGATAGAGGAGGAGGGTGTTCTCACACTGCTTCGGCAATTGCATCCAAATCCGCATCTGGACATGCACATTAATATGGGGGATTCCCGTGGGTTATGGGCATGCTTGCGCGCTTACAACGATAGGTTTGCCGACATTATGTTTCGGATTCATGCCGAGTTCAAGTTGAAAGATGGGTGGTTTACGCCCTCACAGTTCGCTGGACATCTTGTGATTGACCGAATCGGAAAGAAGGTAGCGTTTTTTGAGATGCGGGTTCCTGAAGCACTGATAAATTTTGATGTCAATAAGCAACATGAAGGTGCACAAAGTTTTGGAACGGACATGGGTTATTGCCCGCAAATAGAACTTCGTGCCGGAACACAAGATATTTTACAAAACGCTAAATTCACAGAGGCTATCACTCTGGAAGAAGCAAAACGTCTTTTAAAATTACGTTTCTATAAGTCGCAGCAAATTAACTGGGTATCAATAGACGAAGCATTAAAAATGTCACCTGCACATCAGAAGCCTGTTCATGCGATTTCAATAAACGGACCGCTTGATGACGAAGCGTGCTGAGGGAGCGGCAAAAGTTTGAGGGCAGTTGTCCTCTCCGATGACCGAGTCGTAAAATTCCTGAACGAAAATTTCATCAACACGTGGGTGTTCAATGCGGACTTAGGACGTTCCCCCAGTTTACAAGATCCTATTGCTAAGCGGCGCAAGCGAGAATCCAAGACGTTTAATACTACGCACGCGTTGGCACAAGCAATCATGAAGGGATGGAATGAGTATTCCCCAGCGGATTGTTTAGTTATCTCGTCTGAGTTTGAATTGATGGGTAGCCTACCGGTCAATGAGTTGCTTACTGTACAAGATCCTGCTGAGAATTACCTGACGTTTCTCCAGGACTCCTTAGCGGGAAAAACTCCTGGTGTGAGCGGAGGTGTCGCGAAACCTTCATCTAAAACTGATTCAGAAGACCTCCGCAACTTAGATAGTCCAGTCACGGGAAGTTTGAAAGTAACACTCACTGATGAAAAACCCGAGCAGCAAGTCCTTAACATTTTCCGAACTTCAAAAGAGGGTTTTCAAGATTATACTGTCGTTGAAATTGACGCAACAGCGTTTAAAAATGGCGGCACACTCTTACTCAATATCTTGGTTGGGAATGCTGAATCTATGGGTTCGTTTGATCTATATGATGCCAAGACAGAGTTACCAAAAACGGGTATGCCTAAAGGTGCACTTGCCTCCGCATGGGATATTCGACCTGGTAAAAGTAAAACAATCAAGTATGATTTTGAGCAGGGTCAAGCCTTTAAGTTAGGTGCTACTGGTAGTTGGTTCAGTGAAGAGGGGAGCATTAACGCTTTTCTTTTACGAATCTCTGTAGAGACGGAACTCGGAAAAGAAGACTAATTTCAATGTCCAGAGTGCTATAACCGCTATTCCTTGTGGGCAGATTCTCAGAGGTGCAACTGAATCTCTGAGAATCCACTCATAAGCAGCAATGCCTTGAATATCTATGTAAGAATCTCTAATGAGTGTGGAGGCAGAAAGCACTTGTTTAAATTGCATCAGTATACTACATTGATGATATAATATTAATGAAGCATTAATTTGAGGTGTCTTATGAAAAACGATGATGTTGTGCTGATTGACCGCATCCTTGCAGGAGATGACAGTGCTTTTGCTACTTTGGTTGAAAAATATCAGAAGCAAGTCCACGCGCTGGCTTGGCGAAAAATCGGTGATTTCCATATTGCTGAAGAAATAACACAAGACACCTTTTTGCAAGTATATCAGAAATTAGTAAGTCTGAAAAATCCAAATCAGTTTTCTGGATGGCTTTATGTAATTGCTACACGTCGTTGCCTCGCTTGGCTTCGTAAGAAACGCTTTCAGACGCAAGCGTTGGAAGATACAGATATTGAGTTGATAGAAGGTGAAACATATTCCCGATATGTGGCTGAGGAGCGAGCAAAAGCTACTGCTGAAACGCAGCGCGAAGTGGCTAAAAAGCTGCTTGCAAAGTTACAAGATAGTGAGCGGACGGTGATGACACTTTACTATTTTGGAGAAATGACATGTGAAGAAATTAGCAAATTTTTAGGTGTATCAACGAGTACAATAAAAAGTCGTCTTAGACGTGCCAGACAACGTTTAAAAAAAGAGGAAACGATAATCAGAGAAGCACTTGAACACTTCCAAATCTCACCTAACCTAACCGATAATATCATGCAAGAAATTTCCCATCTTAAACCCGCTGCGCCTTCTGCAAGTAAACCTTTGTTACCGTGGGCACTCGCTGCTTCAACCTTCGTTGTAGCGATCCTGATGTTGGGAATAGGTAATCAATACTTTGCCCGTTTCCAACAACCCTACAGTTTTGATGCCACATCAGAAATGAAAGTTGAAATCATTGACGATTCCATTGTCTTGAATATCCCGTCAAAGCCGAATGCAAGAAATCAATTAGGGCAGTCTGATGTTTCCGGTAAAAGCGAAGGAATCACTCCAAAATCAGACAACGTTTTATCTACTGCTCTGGTAGAAAATATCGTTCTTAACGGTGAGCAGCCCTCAAAAGATGTCTTAGGCATTTTCCGAACACCTGACACACACTCTCAGGACTACACTATTGTTGAAATTGATGTGACAGCATTCAAGGATGGCGGCACGCTCACCATTGATATTTGGGTCGGGAGTGCTGAGACATCTGGTTCATTCAACTTATTTGATAGCGACACTGAACTTCCCTCAGAACGAATTCCTCAGACAGCGCTCGCCTCAGCGTCAGGTATTCCGAGCGGCAAAGCAGGAAAAATTATACACCGTTTTGATCAAGGCAAAGTCTTTAAATTGGGTGCTATCGGCAATTCGTTCAATGAAAAGGAGAGTGTCAATTCTTTTCTCGCGAATATATCTATAGAATCTGGATTACAATAATTTGCCAAAAACTGGAACATTTTCCCACCTAACCTATCCTCCAAAAACTCACATCTTGACATATCCACCTCATTTGGTAGAATAGTACTCCATAGTATCTCACCATCCCACTAAAACATGCAGAATTATGCACCCGTTTTGTTGTTTCACGCGTCACAAGATGTTGATATGAATTGTCGGAATTATTCTTTTGCGGAGGTAGCCACCGATGAAAAACGACGACGCTGAACTGATTCAACGTACGCTTGCAGGCGATAACAACGCCTTCTCCGAATTAGTAAAGAAATATCAAAAACAAGTTCACGCGCTCGCTTGGCGGAAAGTAGGTGATTTTCACACTGCTGAAGATATTACGCAGGATACTTTCCTCAAAGCCTACCAAAGACTTCACACGCTCAAAGAACCGCAGCGGTTTGCGGGGTGGCTCTATGTGATTGCGACACGTCGATGCCTTGCATGGTTCCGCAAAAAGCGTCTGCAGAAACAAGTACTGGAAAATGTAGGGACACCAGCGACAAACAAAGATGCTTATTCACAACATGTTGCTGAGGAACAGGCAAAAACTGTTGACAAAGAACTGCGGGAAGTTGTCAAAAAATTGCTTGAGACGTTGCAGGAAAGTGATCGCACCGTCATCACGCTTCACTACTTTGCCGAAATGACATGTGAGGAGATGAGCGAGTTTTTAGGTGTATCCGCAAATACAATTAAGAGTCGACTTCGCCGCGCACGGAACCGCTTGAAAAAGGAGGAACCAATGATCCGAGAAGCAATTAGCAATTTCCAAATTTCTCCGAATCTAACTGAAAACATTATGCGAAAAATCAATCGTCTAAAACCTGCTACACCATCTGCAAGTAAACCTTTGCTCCCATGGGTGATAGGTGCTGCAAGTACAGTTTTGATTGTGCTGATGCTTGGGATAGGCAGTCAATACTTAGCACGTTTCCAGCGACCCTATAGTTTAGATGCACAATCCCAAAGAGCAATTGAACTCGTTGACGCTCCCATTATGTTAAATCTTGATACAAAGCCAGATGTTCGTCCTGAACTTGGGAATATAACTGCACTTGCTAAAAGTGACAACCACGGAGAAAAACCCGATGAGATATTATTAGCCGCCGCGCAGGTGGAAGGAGAAGATGTTTCAACTCCTAAACATCAGTGGATCCTGTCTGAACCTATCTATGGAAGCTTAGTACAAGGTATATGCGCCACCGAAGAGAAAGAACTTTACGCTGTTAATTTTGCACACATATACAAATGGCATGACGATACCACGGGATGGCAACAAGTTAGTGGTGACATCAGAGAAGTCCATGATAAACAGATTGAGATCAATAGTGCAAGTAAAGTTCCGATAGCAAAGTGGGACAATACACTTTATATTGTATTACAAAATTTATTTTTATCTTCAGAAGATGATGGAAAGAACTGGAAGATTGTTCATTCATGGACAGATGATTATTGTCGGCCTTACAAATTAGTGCTTACAGATCAAGTATTTTGGGTCCAATTTAACAATGCCGTTTTCCGTTCAGAGGATAGAGGCAAGACATGGAAGGATGTGGACGTTGAATTATTTCAAGGTTCCAACTTTTTTATAGCAATACAGAACACAGTATATGTTGGATCAAACCCCGGGTTGTATCGTTGGAACACAGGTAGATGGGAACGTATAAAATTACCCGTACCTGAAGCAATATTGGTCACCAGCGCCGCAGCCACCAAAGATCGACTGTACGTAATGGCATCATTAGGTAGTGACTCTCTTGATGATAAAGCTGCACGGGAGGGACAACAGCGGACCTGGTGGATATTCAGATTAACAAACCTCGGAAATTCATGGGAAGATATTACACCGACAAATGCCTGGCCCGTAAAGGGATTGCCACCCGATATCAATCTGGTTGCTGCTGGTGAAACTCTTCTATTGATGGGACAAGGGCTGGTGCGTTCTACCGATGGAGGAGATACTTGGATGACACCACAAGCCTCTACCATTTTCCCTATGAAAGTTTCCTCTGATATAGCTCCTGTAGCAGTAAATGAAAGCGCATTTTTTGCTACAAGAGGTGGTTTACACCGCTCTACTGATGCTGGTCAATCTTGGGAAAAAGCAAGAATCGCTCAGGATAAGATGAGGTATGTCATAGAAAACCTAATCAAATTCAATGAGAACAGAAAAATGCAAAACAGGCTGCCTACCCTCTACGGGATTGATGTGTCAAGGATTGTAAAAACAACTGACCAAGGTAAGTCTTGGAACACTGTTCAGATTGAAATACCTATGACGACTCCTGTAAGAGAAAACCAACCAAGGATTAATCAGCTAACTACAACTGATGATGTAATCTACGCAAAAGGTCAGAGTGATTATCCCATCGGAGAATTGCGTTTCTATCGCGTATCCGAAGATGGTGATACATTAGTCCCTATTCAAGGAATTCCTACCTTCGACTCAAGGAAATTAAGAGACCATCTGCGTAAACATCAAAATTTCTCTATAGAGACGCTACAGGGAGAGTTTTCTGGAGCAACTCAATTCTTCAAAGAGTTGCTTACATCACCTCCTCAACAACAGGAAAGACTCATCCAAAGAGGACTTAACGGAACCTTTGCAGTAAGTGATGATACGTTCTATATGGAGTACAACTTTAAACTCTTTCGATGGGAACCAGGAGATACTGCATGGCAAGACATAAGGCAAGAGACTTCAATCATAGCTTGGCAAGGTCTCCAACTTGCTGTCTCAGGAGACACAGTCTACGTCGGAAAACGTGATGGCCACCTTTTCGTATCTTTTGATAAGGGAGAAAATTGGATTGATCTCACCCCAGCAATGCCATTTCCTGTTACAACTTTCAAAGAGATTATGGTTGCTGGATCCGCCGTGTATGTTGCAACAGACGCAGGCATGATTACATCTGATGATGGCAGAAATTGGCGTATCCTTACTGATGCAAAAGGAACAAATCTCATCATGGAACAATTAGCAGTTGATGGCACAACACTATATGGTATCACGAAAAAAACGGATCTATATATTTTGGAAAGTGATACTGGTACTTGGAAACAGATCATCACAGAGATACCGGAAGGGGCAATTATGGATGTAACGGCTAACGGAACATCTCTTATTGTTGCTGGCAGCAATTTATACTTAGGGACAGTATTTGACGGTATACTGCATTTAACTCTTGAACAATAACTAATCTTATCAGGATGGCACAGCATGTCGTCCTTTTTCCTATCTTTTCCTCAAAAATTTCTCCTTTTGCAGAATTATGCAACCGTTTTCCTCCTAAGTCGCGTCACAAGGGTTCAGTATGAAAAATTGAACTTTTTCTGGAGGCACCCGATGAAAAACGACGATGTTAAACTCATCCAACTGGTTCTCGCTGGCGATGAGTCCGCTTTCGCTGAGCTTGTGAAAAAGTATCAAAAGCCGGTTCATGCGCTGGCTTGGCGAAAAATTGGGGATTTCCACATCGCTGAAGAGATTACACAAGATACCTTCCTGAAAGTGTATCAGAGACTTCACACCCTGAAAGACGCAAATCAGTTTTCTGGGTGGCTCTATGTGATTGCGACGCGCCGATGCTACGCTTGGCTCCGCAAAAAACGGATACGAACACAACCGTTGGAGGACGCAGAGACAACCATGATACAAAGAGATGCTTATTCCCGACATGTCGCAGAAGAACGAGTTAAAACCGCAGTTGAATCACAACGCGAGGTGGTCAAGAGACTACTCGCGAAGTTGAAAGAGAGCGAACGCACGGTCATGACGCTCCACTATCTTGGCGAAATGACAGTCGAAGAGATTAGCAGGTTCTTAGGGGTATCTGCGGGAACGATTAAGAGTCGACTGCAACGTGCGCGGAACCGTTTAAAGAAAGAGGAAACGATGATTAAAGAAGCACTCGACTATTTCCAACTTTCACCGAACCTAACCGATAACATCATGCAAGAAGTTTCCCGTCTTAAACCTACGCCTTCAGTAAGCAACCCTTTCGTGCCGTGGGCGATTGCTGCTACAAGTGCTATTTTAATTGTGTTTATGCTTGGAATAGGTAGTCAACAATTACTCCGTTTTCAACAGCCTTATACATTAGATGCACAGACTGAGATGACAGTTGAACTTGTTGACACGCCTATTGTGCTAAATCTTGAGGCGACACCAGATATTCGGCGCGAGCTTGGGAGTTCAAATGCACTTGGTGAAAGCGATAATAACGGACAGAAACCTGATGAAATATTATTTACCGCCGCGCAGGCGGAAGGAGAAGACATGTCTAATCAAAAACAACAGTGGATTCAGGCAAAACAAGTTAGTGGTGCCCCAGCAAATAACCTACACACTACTCCTGATGGGGATCTCTATGTAATTATGAGTTATATTTCTGTCTACAAATTAGCAACAGGAAAAAACACTTGGCAACGAATCCACATTGACAAATTCACTTCCTTTGGAGGTGGAGCCTCTATATCCAAGTGGAACAATACTTTGTACTTTTTGCCAAATAATGAGCTCTTAACTTCAAATGATGACGGTGAAACTTGGAATTTACTCTATTCTTGGAAAAAGGGGAGGTACAAATTAGTACTAACGAAACAAGCGTTTTACGTCACTTCTGGGAGTGATGTTCTCCAGTCTCAGGACAAAGGCAAAACATGGAAAAACATAAGCGAAGGGTTGATGGGAAGAATCAAATCATTATTTGAGATCCAGAACACGATTTTTGCGGGAACTAACAATGGTTGTTACCGCTACAGTGGTGACGGTTGGAAACGCTTGAAATTCCCAGTCACGATTGGCGACGTTATTTCAACTGCAGCAACCGACAGAAAACTCTATGTTGCTGCAAGGTTGGATTCGAAAGTTTCTCAAAAATTGAAACGTACTTGGGGAATATTTCGATCAACGGATCTCGGAGATTCGTGGCAAGACATTACACCTACAAATGCTTGGCATATAAATGTTGATTTTCTTAGTATAAAACTTATTGCTATTGGTGATACGCTTTTAGCGATGGGACAGGGAATGGTGCGTTCAATTGACGGTGGAGATACCTGGCTGAGTCCACAAGCACATAACACATCACCGACAATGGGAGGTGGTTCTCCAGTTGCGATAGTGAAAAAGGACACTATTTATATCAGTAGTGAAAACGGACTCCATTATTCCACTGATCTCGGTGAATCATGGCACAAGATGAACATCAAGCAAGAGGAAGAAAATATATATGATCTAATCGCTTTTAAAAAGACTGATAAAGATCAAAGCACACCTGCTGCTCTCTATGCAAGAATGGAATTAGCAACAGGATACAGAGATCAAATTCAAAAAACCGATGACGGCGGCAATTCCTGGAAACCCGTTCAAATAGCGATACCAATGACAGAACCTAACAGTGAAACACCACCGCATATCACCCAAATTATTAAGCACGATAATGTCCTTTATGCAAAGGGTAAGGAAAATGTATATCCCAGTTATTATACACGTATTTATCGCTTATCCAGTGATGGTAGGACGCTTGTGCAGATTCAGGGTATGCCAGCTTTTAATTCATTGAACTTAGAGGTACTGATGTCTGAAGGAAGAGCTCTTGGCGCAACTCAGTTTCTTAAACTGTTTACACAACCAAAAAGTAAACTTAGAAGTGACCTTACAGAAAGGGGGTTACACGGAGCGTTTGCAGTTACCGACGACACGTTCTACGTTGAATATAACTATAAGCTCTTCCGATGGCAGCAAGGTGATACAGAATGGCACGACACTGGAATAGAAGAAACCGTTGAATTGACTTTGGATATTGCCAAAAGAAAACTCAAACTTGCAGTTTCAGGTAATACCGTCTACGTCGGGAAACGGGATGGTCACCTTGTCGTATCGTTTGATAAAGGAAATAACTGGGTTGATCTTACACCTGCTCTGCCATTTCATGTTAACTCTTTTAATGATATTGTGCTTGCTGGCTCTACCGTTTATGTAGCAACAGACGCAGGTATCATTACATCAGATGATGGAAGACATTGGCATACCGTCACCGATGCAGAGGGAACGAATCTCGTTATGGAACGCTTGACTGCTGATGGTACAATGCTTTATGGTGTTACCAAAGATACCGGTATCTATCGTTTAGAAAGCGGCACTTGGGAACAAGTCGTTTCAGAGATACCTGACAACGTAATTTCTCTTGCTGTTGATGGAAACACGTTATACGTTGGGACACAAAGCAGTGGCATGCTTCATTTCACCCTTGAAGAATAATGTAGTAAGACCTATAATCACAGCAACCTTACCTGTAGGCGCGCTTTGTAAGCGCGCCTACAATGATGTATCATTAATTATAAACCACTATAGATATCCCCGACAACCTTCACATCTTGACAAACCCTCCTGATTTGGTAGAATAGTATTCACTGTTTCCAGCCATCCAATTTGTAGACATGCAGAATTATGCACCAGTTTTACCCCTAAGTCGCGTCACTATAAAGCAATCGGAGGTGATCCATGAAAAACGATGATGTTCAACTCATTCATCGTATTCTTGATGGTGATGATACCGCTTTCACCGAACTTGTCAAAAAATATCAAAAGTCGGTTCACGCACTGGCATGGCGAAAAATTGGAGATTTCCACATCGCCGAAGAGATTACACAAGACACTTTCCTGAAAGCGTATCAGAATTTAGGGGCATTAAAGAAGCCACAGCGTTTTGCCAGTTGGCTTTATGTGATAGCCTCGCGCCGCTGCGTTGCATGGTTGCGTAAAAAGCGTGTTCGGACGCAGCCGCTTGAAGAGACAAGCAGTCTGCAGGTAGAAAAAGCGACTTACTCACAATATGTCATTGAAGAAAACGAGCGGACAGCGATAGAAGCACAGCGCGAAGTTGTCAAGAAGTTGCTTGCGAGACTTCCAGAGAGTGAACGCACGATTATCACGCTACATTACTTCAGCGAGATGTCCAGCGCAGAGATTGGTACGTTTTTAGGTGTGTCGGCAAATACAATTCGGAGTCGCCTCCGCCGCGCACAGCAACGTTTACAAAAGGAGGAAACAATGATTAGAGAAGCACTCGACCATTTTCAAATTTCACCGAACCTAACCGATAATATCATGCAAGAAGTCGAACGACTTAAACCTGTTGCACCTTCCGGTAGCAAACCTTTGATCCCGTGGGTGATAGGTGCTGCAAGTGCAGCTTTAATTGTGCTTTTACTTGGCATAGGCAGTCAATATTTAGTGCGTTTTCAGCAACCTTATAGCTTGGAAGCACAGACTGAAACGACGGTTGAACTTATTGACGCTCCAATTGTGCTAAATTTTGATACAGAGGCAGATGTTCGTCGTCAGTTTGGAAATCCAAATGCACTTGGTAAGAATGATAATAATGGTCAGAATCCCGATGAGGTATTATTGGCTGCCGCCCAGGCGGAAGGAGAAGACGTATCTGTTTCCAAACAGCAGTGGATTCAATCAGCACCCACCGGGGGGAGTTCTGTGGAAAGCTTACTTGAAACCTCTGAGGGAGTGCTTTACACCCTCGCTCGTGGACACATATACAAATTACAGGACGATAAAACAGAGTGGCAACACATTAGCGACATTAGCACACTAATTGATGATATGCTTGCTGGAATTCCTATGGCAGAATGGGACAATACCCTTTATATTGTTCCATCTAATAAACTCTATGCTTCTAAAGATGGTGGTAAAACGTGGGATTTAGTTCATGAATTTCCTGAAAAATATGAATTTCCGACAGAACTGCTGCTAACAGAACAAGCGTTTTATATCATTTTTGACAAGGGTGCTTTCCGTTCTGAAGATAAAGGCAAGACATGGAAAAATATAAACGATGAATTTCCCCAAGAACCCAGCTCTATTGCAGCGGTTCAAGATACGGTGTTTGCTTTAGCAGGTGATGTCTATCGCTGGAACTCCGGTAGTTGGCAACGTTTAGCAAAATTCCCAGTACCTCAAGCAAAGTCATGTTTTTCCATTACAGCAACCAAAGATAAGTTGTATGCATTCGCAATCAATGCCCATTTTGATCCTAATGAAGCAGCGGAAGGAGAACGAAGCTGGTGGATTTTTCGCTCAACTGACTTGGGAAATTCGTGGAAAGATATTACGCCAACACACGTTTGGAAATCAAGGGTGGGATGGTTAATCGGTATCAGACTCTTGGCTGCCGGTGATACGCTTCTGGCAATAGAACAAGGCATGGTGCGCTCTACCGATGGCGGAGATACCTGGATGCCACTACAAGCACAACACGTATTCCCTTCAGTGTTTAGTAATTCCGCAGCTGCGGTGTTGAATGAGCATGTTTTTTATATTAGCTGCTCAGACCGTGGACTCCGACGTTCCACTGATGGGGGAAAATCATGGGATATCGTAAATGTCTTTCAGAATAGAGGTGGAATTGGTAATTTAATAGCGGTTAAAGAAACCCGTAGCGGACGAAACATGCCTTCAATTCTTTATGGTAGTGATGGTGATATGGTAAAAACTACTAACAAGGGGAAGTCTTGGAACATTATTCCAACCGATATGCCGATGACAACATGGCATAGAGAAGACCCTCCGGACATTACCCAGATAGTCAAATCGGATAGTGTTATCTATGCCAAAGGCAGCAGTTCTCTTAGTAGTGCTTATGGTAAAGGAGAAACACGTATATATAGCGTATCTACAGATGGTAATATGTTAGTACCGATTCAAGACATGCCTATCTTTGACCCATACATATTTGGGCACCTCTTGTCTCAAAGAAAACCTGACTTGCCAGATGAGGCGTTCGTTAAACAGTTGCAAGAAAGTGCCTCTGGTGCAACGTTGTACTTCAAACAGTTGGCTCAAAAACAAGGTATACAGCAACAGGATCTTCGCCGATTAGGGTTACGTGGTGCATTTGCCGTGAGTGACGACACATTCTATATGGAATATAATTATAAACTCTTCCGATGGGAGCCGGGTGAGACTGCATGGCACGACACAGGTTTGGAAGAGACAAAGACGGATGAACGCACCTTGGGAATGGCATTTAGACTCGTAGATGTGCCGCGGGAAAAGTACAACGAAGTACTTGCAGCAAGGCGACAAGGATTTAAAATTGCTGTTTCAGGTAACACTGTTTACGTCGGAAAACGGGATCGCCAACTCGTTTTATCTTATGATAAGGGAAATAATTGGATTGATGTTACACCGATTTTACCGTTTCCTGTTATAGCTTACAAAGATATTGTGTTTATGGGTTCCACGGTGTATGTAGCAACGGACGCAGGAGTTGCTGCGTCAGATGATGGGAAAAATTGGCGTGCTATCACTGATATTGAAGGAACGAACCTCAATATGGACAAACTGACTGTTGATGGTTCGACACTTTATGGTGTTACCAAGAGGTCGGCTGCCTACTATGGTGCTACCAATTTCTATCGCCTGAAAAGCGGCACTTGGGAAAAGATCGCCTCAGAGGTGCCGAATCGTGTAACTTCGTTTGCTGTGGATGGAAACACGCTATATATAGGCACACAAAACCGCGGTATGCTTCATTTTACTCTTGAAGAATAATGTATAAAACCTATAATCACAGCAACCCTACCTGTATGCGCGCTCTGTAAGCGCGCATACAGGTAAATGTTCACATACTTTTTTATTTACCACAAATATCCTGCCAACCAAACAGGGGTATTCAATTCTCCAGTAATCGCACATGCTACATCTGTTTCATCTTGTAGGAGCGATCTCCGAATCGCGACAAAACACAATGATAGTCGGGAATCGGAGTTCCCTCCTACAATAGAATTAAATGGAAAAACCCGACAATTGAATGCCTCTGGCCAATAAACCTTACACCTTGACAAACCCACCCAATTTGGTAAAATAGTACCGTATTTTCTCGGATCGTCCCTCTTAGGAATATTTTTTTTGCGTTATGCACCCGTTTTGCACCTACCTCGCGTCTTTATAAAGTACAGAGACAATGTTAGATTTGTAATCTTTTTTTACTATAGTGAACCTTAAAATTAAAGAGGCACATTTTCTGTAGGCGCCGAATGCCAAAAGCGCATTTGGCATTGATTCCGATCTCCGAATCACGACGAACCTCACTGACAGTCGGGAATCCAAATCAACGGTATGAATCATGGCGAATGCCAAAAGCGCATTCGTCTTAGGCATTCCCCGGAGTTCTCTCCTACCTCTCAAAATGTCCTGTTAATTCTAAAGTTCACTATATTCATAAGAAATCTAAAAAGGAGAATATTAAAATGAAAGCAATTTTGACTGCGGCAATTCTGCTGGGTTTGCTGATAACTTCTGCAATTGCGCATCCACCTACAGAAAAGCCTAACGAAGGTGTGATTACGGAACAGCATGAAAAAAATATAAAACTTTGCACGCAAAATTTGGTTGCAATTGGCAAAGCAATCCAAGCCTATAAGAAGGAACACGGTGATTTTCCAGAGTATCTCTCAGAACTTCATCCTAAATATTTGCCAGATGCCAACCTCTTGCTTTGTCCTGGAGATAAAGAGGGCGGCAAGCCAATCTCTTATTGGAACGCAGACCCGAAAATGCCTGTGAGTTATGGGTATGAGTTTCTTCCTAAAAACCGAGAGAAGAAAAATGAAACCCGTTTTGTGTATGGCGATAACATACCGCTTGTCCGATGTCTACATCACATCAACCCGGATAAAGTCTCTAAAGAAGGTCTGAACTTGAGTTTTTCCTTGAAAATTTACAAGTCAGGTTTCAATTGGAGCGACGAAGATATATACGGTAGTCCCGAAGCCGCTATTGCTGCCTTTGAAAACTCGCTTGCGCAATATCCGGATGATCGGCGGTTCTTTGATCTCTACCCACGGCTTGTCGTACTCTACACCAAGGTCGGAAACGAAAAATCAGCAGATGCCATGATTGAACGTCTCAAGTCACCAGGCATGATACCAGACAATAAGGGGTACCGCTCAGTGCACGGGAAACTTAGGGGCGCGGGCCTCTATGAGGAGCTGCTTGAGATTTTTAAGGCAGCTGAGCAGCGGCAGCCCGACGAGGGGGTTATCCTCGTGAGACTTGCCGACATTTATGAGAAATTGGGTAATACTGAACTCGCCGAAGTTTACTATCGGAAGTCTGATCCTAAATATGACTTGTGGGGAAAACCTGTGACAGATTTTTCTACAACAGACCTTGATGGTAAGCCTATATCGCTTCAGGGCTATCGTGGAAAAGTTGTTTTGCTCGATTTTTGGGGTGTGTGGTGTGGTTTCTGCATTGACGAAATGCCGAATCTCAAAAAAGTCTACGATACCTATAAGGATCAGGGTTTTGACATCATTGGGGTCAGTCTTGATGATGAGGAATCGGCACTGCGGGACTATATTAAGGAGAACGACATCCAATGGCGGCAGATTTACAGTGGCAAAAGGTGGGAGGAGGATCCACTTGCACAGCAGTTTAAAATTACGGGTGTTCCATCACAGTGGCTTATTGATAGAGATGGCAAATTAATTACGCATAAGGCGAGAGGTGAAAAGTTAGAAGGTCTCGTCGTGGAAGCACTCAAGAAGAAAGTCGAGAGTAAGTAACCAAATCTGTCAAGGAAAACGCTAAATGTGTATGCGGGAATCTATGCCCGCATACATTATAGTGAAACCTATAATTATTTTTCCGTTTTGGTTCTTGCGTAAACTTCAAACACACCGTGAATGTAAGAGGCGACAAATACCATAAGCGTATTTGGCGTTGATTTGGCAATGAATTGCGCTTGGTGAATGCGCCAAATCAAGAAATCAACGGTATGAATGACGTTTAGTCATTCACCGGGTATGAATGCCATTTGGCATTCCCCGTATGGCATTCACATTAAACGCCTCTAACCTAAAGAAAAATGTGAAGGTAATTTTAGATTTTTTTGTAAATGAATTTTGCAATCTTATCGAGTAAAAAGTGTCTCAATAATTGTAAGCATAACTATAAACACAGGAGATAACGCTCAAAGTTTGCGCTTATCAGAAGGTGACTTATGAAAAACAACGATATTGAATTAGTCCATCGCATCCTTGATGGTGATGAAGCCGCTTTTTCTACCCTTGTTGAAAAATATCAAAAACAGGTTCACGCACTCGCTTGGCGGAAAATCGGTGATTTTCATATTGCTGAAGAAATTACACAGGACACCTTCCTGAAAGCATACCAAAAACTCGCAACGCTGAAAAAACCGCATCGTCTTGCCGGATGGCTCTATGTAATTGCGACACGCTGCTGCCAAGCTTGGCTACGAAAAAAGCGAATGCAGACTGAACCATTAGAGGAAATAGATAGTGAAGAAATAGAGCCAGAGGCGTATTCCCGCTATGTCGTGGAAGAAAAAGCGAAAGTAACCGTTGAGGCACAACGCCGAATCGTTAAAAAGCTTCTCGCCACACTGCCAGAGAGTGAGCGCACCGTCATTACGCTTCATTACTTCGGCGACATGACGTGTGAAAGAATGAGCGAGTTTTTAGGTGTATCCGCAAACACGATTAAAAGTAGACTCCGCCGTGCACGCAACCGTTTGAAAAAGGAGGAACCGATGATCCAAGAAGCAATTAGCAACTTTCAAATTTCACCAAACCTAACCAATAATATTATGCGAGAGGTCAATCGTCTAAAACCTGCTGCCCCTTCTGTCAGTAAACCTTTGGTGCCGTGGGCAATTGCTGCATCAAGTGCAGTTTTGATCATGTTGATGCTTGGCATAGGCAGCCAATACTTAACACATTTTCAGAACCCTTATAGTTTAGATGCTCATGCTGAAAGGATGGTTGAACTCGTTGATGCACCTATTTTCTTTAATCTTGAAGTAAAACCAAATACCCGAAATCAACTTGTGAATGCAAATGCACTCAATAAAACTGATAATAATGGTCAAAAACCTGATGCGGTTTTATTAGCTGCCGCCCAGTCAGAAGGAGAAGATATTGCTGCCGCCAAACAACAGTGGATTCAGTCTGGACCTATCAGAGGAAGCGAAGTGATTAGTTTGCTTGCAACACCAGAGGGTGAAGTTTACGCTTTGGCTGATAGGAATATCTATAAATTGGAAACCGATGGGAAAGGATGGCGACATATCTTTGATACTAATTTACTGGATACTGATTATGAGGGTGAGGCAGTTATGAAAAAGTGGGATAATACACTCTATTTGATTCTGTCTACAGACCTCTTCGCTTCAAAGGATGATGGTAAAACGTGGAACTTAGTTCACTCATGGCCAAGAGATCGTTGGTATCCTTTAGAATTGGTGGTAACAGAACAGGCTTTTTATATTCTCTTTTATATAGGTAACGATGTTCTTCGTTCTGAAGATTCTGGCAAGACATGGAAGGCAATAAACGGTCAGATAGATAGATTCATTGCTTCAATTGCCAATATACAGGACACGTTGTTTGCAAGGACAAGATATGCCCTCTACCGCTTTACCGATGACAACTGGCAACGTTTGGAATTTCCAGTGTCTGTTGGAAAAGTTCGTTCAGTTGCAGCGACTGAAGAGAAACTATATGTTGTGGCAGAGGCGAGTGATGATGTGTTAGATTCCGGTAAAGTATCTCAAGGGCAGGAACGTGGTTGGTGGATATTCCGATCAACTGACCTCGGTGATTCATGGGATGATATAACGCCAACAAACGCTTGGCCCGTAAAAGGGTTGCCGCCTCGTCTCCAACTTATTGCAGTTGGTGATACACTTCTGGCGATGGAACATGGTATGGTTAGCTCTCCCGATAATGGAAACACATGGTTTACATCACAATTATCGGGACCTACTCCTTTAACCCATCCTGATATAAACTTTAAGACAGCAGCAGTAAACGAAGGTGTTTTTTATGTTAGTGGGAGAAACGGACTGCATCGTTCCACTGATAGTGGTAAATCGTGGAGTCAGGTTAATATCACTACGGATAAGAGCAAAATAGAGGCTTTAATAGCGTATCAAAGGAACGATAAAAAGCAAGACATACCTCCAACGCTCTATGCGAAATATGAAGGAAGGATCGCAAAAACTTCCGATGAAGGCAAGTCTTGGGATGCTGTTCAAATAGAAATTCCTATGACGGACCCCGATAGAGAAAAACCACCAGATATTACGCATATTTTCAAATCTGATGGTGTTCTCTACGCAAAGGGGGGCGGATCTTTTCACAGAAGCAAAACACATATATATCGCGTATCTACAGACGGTAATATGCTTGTTCCGATTCAAGGCATGCCCATCTTCGACTCACTGAGATCATATAGCGATTCGGGCAAAATATTGGATAACCGATTTAACATTTCAGATAAATCGGTCCTTGAACAGATGCAAGAGGAGATTCCTGGCGCAACTCAGCTCTTCAAACAGTTAATACAAACAGACCGTGAAAATCAGTTTAAACTTTTTAGAGTCGCCCAGCGTAGTCCGTTTGCTGTCAGTGGTGACACATTCTATATGGAATACAATTATAAACTTTTCCGATGGAAACCCGGTGATACTGAATGGCACGGCACCGGTGTGGAAGAAACCGTTGAATTAACTTTAGACATAGCAGGAAAAGTTCCTAAACTTGCTGTTTCAGGAGATACTGTCTACTTCGGCAAACGGGATGGACACCTTGTTCAATCATTAGATGCAGGACATAATTGGAAAGATATTCCTTTGGCCTTTATATTTTCTACACCTATTGAAACCTTCAAAGATATTGTGTTTGCGGGTTCTACGGTGTATGTGGCAACGGACGTAGGTGTCGCTGCATCAGATGCAGGAAAACATTGGCATGCGATCACCGATGCAGTAGGAACACACCTCATTATGGAACGCTTGGCTGTTGATGGCACAAAGGTTTACGGTGTTACTAAGGAAACAGGGATCTATCGTTTGGAAAGCGGCACTTGGGAACAGGTTGTCCCAAAGATACCTGATAACGTTATTTCTCTTGCTGCTGATGGGAACACATTATACGTAGGCACGCAAAATCGCGGCATGCTTCATTATAATATTGAAGAATAAATAACGTGAGATCGGAGTAAGAGATGTGAAGTTCTTAATGCTCAATTCTACTCTTATACCGTATTAACGTGATTTTTCTTGTATATATTTTCTTAGATATGTTATTGTGAACAGAAAAAAAGAACGCAATAAGTCGTTTTGGACTTGGATTTTTTTAGAATTTTCACGTTATACTTTCGGTGAGAAACTTCTCAAGATGCTGGTTTCTCGGTAGTTATATTTATAGCATGCCTCTGCGAGATACAGAGGCGTGTATCTTGTTGAGTAGTGATGGTGTTGTCCATACCATGTTCTCTTGACGAAAGACCAAAAGCCTTCCATCATATTGGTATGGATGTCGCCAACCTCCCATTTCTCACTACGATTAAGTGTCTCGTGTTTCATTTCCTTACCGATTTCGTTGTCGCCTCTATACTGATCGGTAATGTGTTCAGAACCTTCGGTATTGACGAATCTGTTGATGAAGTCGGAGATCGTCTCACCAGTGACGTTGGATACGAGTTGTGCGACGACGTGTCCACCCCGTGCAACTGCGCCCAGCACGGCAATCGTGGCAGTTCCAGCGTCCGACACGCCCAATCTCGTGTTCGTTTCGCCTTCGGACGTTTAGACTTTCACAATGCGGACATTCTGGCGATTCTTTCCATCGGAGTTGCTCCAGGTATTCGATGCAATCCGGTTGCGTTGAAAACGCCTTCATCACCTTGATTAGATCCATCAGAAAATCCTCCTGTTTTTTTGGAGTTGCTTTTTTCTGATAGTTTCTGATACAATATCAGATAAGTGTGAACCAGAAAAGCGACATGAAGATTAAAAAATAAATTGGGTAATTGTGTGAAGTCTGCTATACTGCTAAAAAAGGAGGAAAAGTATTATGGCTAAACGTCACACACTTCATCTCAGTGATGAACAGTTAGAAGAACTTTGCCACCTCCGTGATACCGGTGAACCGGCGTATTTACGTGAGCGTGCCGCTGCGTTGTTGAAAGTCGCCGCGGGGACATCTCCGCATAAGGTCGCACAAAGCGGTCTGTTAAAAAAACGGAAACCTGACACCGTCTATATCTGGCTTCAACGCTACCGTGAAGCAGGCGTTATGGGGTTGCGACATAAACCCGGTAAAGGCAGAAAACCGGCTTTCGCACCATTGTCAGAAGAAGACGCAGAATCGGAACTCCAATCATAACCCCCTACCGCCGAGTTGGAAAGGCAAACTTTCAAAAAAAAAATCGGAGAACTTGCTAAACTCCCGATTGAGATATTACAACTCCCGACTTACGCGCCATGGACGAACCTGATTGAAAAGTTGTGGCGATGGGTGCGACAGTCAGTCTTACATCTGCATCGGATTGCTGATGACTGGCAAGCACTTCAACAGCGGGTCATGGCATTCATGCAACAGTTTCAAGGCGGTTCAGAAAAACTCCTACGATATGTCGGATTATTACCCGATTAATTTATTAATCTTCATGAGGAAGCACCGTCCTTATGGCACGTATTCGGGCAATGGAATAATCAAATGTGCCGTGTGTTGCTATACCTTAATCTGAACTTTATCTTCGGGTGATTCAATGGCGTTGGCTTCTCTGCAGGTGGTTCCGGGTCGGCAAACTTATATTTGCCAAACTTCCGCATTTCCTCACCTACTTTTTGGTAGTAAGCGATCAACCGATTAAGATCATGCCCACATTCTTCTGAAATTTTCATCCGCATTTCGCGAACTTCCTTAACAACTTCGTTCATTTCTGGGCGTGAAAGATCTTCGCGTGTTACCATTTTATGCAGTGCCTCCTAAAATATTACACCTTGCAAAGATCCAATTGTCAAAACAAGAAATTCATGAATTTGACACCTTTTGCGGTACAAACACTTGCGCACTTCGGGCAGGAACATAAAGTTGAATAGATTGTGTATGCCCTTCTGTCGCTACGTCCTGCCATGGATAATGGACACCTTCTACGGCACCGTAGCCACCGAATTCAGTGCCGTCCGTGTTAAGGATGGGACGATAATCTGCCTTTTCAGGCACGGGGATACGCCAATCCGTAGCAGATGCTGTCGGATGGAAGTTGAAGGCAAACACAAGTCCTCCGCGCACATAGACAATCTGTTTTGCGTCTTCGTGAATAAATAACAACTGAATGTCTTCATCAGTGAGCAGGTTATACTTTGCATCAAGCAGTTGCATCGCGACATCAAAAGCGTTCAAATGTTGATAGTGAAGCGTGTTATCATCAACAAGATGCCACTGCCGACGTGCATACCAATAGGAAAAATCGTTCCCTGCTCGGGGAAAGTCAATCCACTCAGGGTGTCCAAACTCATTGCCCATAAAGTTGAGATACCCTTCCCCACCTAAACTAAATGTGAAAAGGCGAATCAACTTGTGCAGCGCAACGCCTCTTGCAATTCTAAGGCTTGGCGTGAAGACGCTCATTTTTGTGTAGAGTTCAGCGTCCATGAGTTGCATCGCAAGTGTCTTGTCACCGACAATGCTTTGGTCGTGGCTTTCAACGTAAGCGATGTGTTTTTCTCCTGCGCGGCGGTTGCGCAATATGCCGTAAATCTCACCGATATGCCAATCTTCATCCTTTTTCTCCTTTAACAACCGAATCCAGTAGTCTGGTATACCCATTGCAAGGCGATAATCGAATCCGAGTCCGCCCTCTTCAATTGGGCGTGCAAGACCGGGCATTCCGCTCATATCCTCAGCAATAGAGATCGCGTTTGGGTTGACAGCATGCACAACCTCATTTGCTAACATTAGGTAAGCGATAGCATCCAACTCCACTTTAGGTCCAAAATAATCACCATAGCCTGTGAACTTCTGTCCAAGCCCATGGTCGCTGTAGAGCATGCTTGTAATACCATCAAATCTGAAGCCATCAAACCGATAGGTTTCTAACCAATAGCGGATATTGCTCAGTAGAAACCGTTGTACCTCGTATTTGCTGTAATCGAAACAGCGTGAATCCCACGCGGTGTGTTCGCCTTTTTCACCTGCATGAAAATAGTGATGTTCTGTACCATCAAAGCAGTTCAACCCTTCGTTGATGTTTTTAACAGCATGGCTATGCACCAAATCCATGATAACCAGCAACCCCATTCCGTGTGCCGTATCAATGAGTTCTTTCAATTCCTCAGGCGTTCCAAAACGGCTTGAAGCAGCGAAAAAGTTGCTTACGTGATATCCGAAACTTGCATAGTAGGGATGTTCCATAATAGCCATCAGTTGCACTGCGTTATAACCTAAATTGGCAATTCGGGGCAGAACATTTTGTGTAAACTCAGCGAACGTTCCGACTTTTTCTGCCTCTTGTGCCATGCCGACGTGCGCTTCGTAAATCTTTAGTCCTTCGGTATTGGTGTCAAATTCGGGTGCGTCATGCTTCCACTGATATGGATTCGGCGGTGACCAATATTGTCCTGTGAATTCGGTTTCACTTTCTTGAATGACACGTTGGATATAGGCGGGGATTCTATCTAATTCGCCCAATGCTGATTTGACATGCACCTTGACTCGTGTGCCGTGTGTGAATCGATCTGCATAATGTTTATTGGGTAGAAACAGATGCCATATTCCCCATTCATCAATAGACATTGGGTTGACCTCACGATTCCAGTCGTTAAAATCGCCAATTAGGGAGAGGGACTGTGCACCGGGTGCCCACTCGCGGTACCAGATACCTGATTCACCATCATTTTTGCCACGGTTGAAACCGAAAAATAGATGTCCTTGGCTAATCTCACCTAATACACCTCCGGTCTTTTCTGTTTTAGTTTTGATACTTTGATAGTGCGCAAACCTTTCGCGTAATTGGGGAGTATAAGGCTTTAAGAGGGGATCAAGTTTAATGAGGTGTGTGCCATCAGGTTTGTACTTCTCCATAATGTATCAGTTTAACACAAGATGAGAGGCGATTCAAGGATCATCTCTGCTTTAAATCTGTAAAATCTTGTTAAAACTTGCATACCCTTATTGTAGGACGGGTCTCCGCTGAATCATGCAGAATGCCCGCCAAATACCATACGGCGAATGCCTAAAGACGAATGCGCTTTTGGCATTCGCCATGATTCATACCGTTGATTTGGCGCATCTGGCGTTGATTCCGCATATTTTGCCAAGCGTATTCACAGTGTTGATTTGTACCCGTCCATAGTTTGACATGGCGGGGCACAGAGACCTCGTCCTACCATAGTAGGCAGGAAAACTTACAAACAAAAATTCGCATATTTTTATTATAATTCAGTTTGTTCAACATAAACCATATTAGGATCAAATATCAAGAAAAAATATTTTGAAAATTAATTTGACTAATTTAGTCAGGTATTGTATATTTAATAACGAAATTTAATGTAAGGTTAAAAAATTTAAGTTCGCAGTTCATGGAAATTCCTGCTGATAATGAGTATGATTAATCATCATACAAATGGGTTCTCCTTTAGGCACACTACGATATTTCTCTTATAGAATTCACGTTATGAAATAAAAGACGGGACATTTATGCCCCGCCCTACGAAAATAAGAGACGCGATAAAGCACGACTGACAAAAATGTTTACGCACTTACATCTGGTTCCTTATTATTATCAGTCTCAGACCATTGAGCATGTCGCTGAAGGGTGCGGATATCAATTCCTAACGACTCAGCTGCTTCACGTAAGGATGCAAACTTCTCAATACGCATCTGCGCAACTGCGCGTAGAATTTGATTTTGATTCATATTTTCTATGTTAAGTAATTCCGTGTCTTCAACTGTTTCTGCATCAATTGAATTCCTCGCGCTATACCACGGTTGAGGGGTTTGCGCTGAAAGTTCATGCATAATTATATGCTGCGTCTCTGGATGGAGTGCTTTCCATATTGCATGCTGCGTCTCTTGTGGAAGTGTGCCCCATATAGAGATTAGCCTCTGTAAGAATTCAGGATAGATATTTGGAAAATCTTTTGGTTCAAGAATATCAGTTGTAGCGAGTGCAATAGCAGTTTGAATTGTGCTTCTTAGCTGCCGAATATTGCCGGGCCACGCCGCTTCCTGAAGGCGAGTGAGTGCCTCTGGAGTAATACCAGTTATTTCTTTACCGTACTCAGAACTGAACTCCCGAATGAAAGTTTCCACCAAAGGAGGTATATCTTCAGTCCGGTACCGTAAAGGTGGCAGGTGTAGCGTCATACCCTTGAGACGGTAATATAGGTCTTCTCTAAATTTGTCTTTTTCAACGATTTTTTCTATATTTCTGTTTGTTGCGGTGAGAATATGCACATCTACTGCCAATGGTTGGTTTCCGCCAAGTCGCGTGAATGTGGTTGTGTCCAAAACACGGAGGAGCATTTTCTGTGCATCCAAAGACATTTCGGGCACCTCATCTAAAAAGAGAATGCCGCCGTTTGCTTGTTCAAATGCACCTTGCCTCTGGCGGATTGCACTGGTAAACGCTCCTGCTTCGTGACCAAAGAGTTCACTTTGTAGGAGTTCAGTGGAAAATCTTCCACAGTTAATGGCAATAAATGGGTTGTCCCGACGCGGGCTATTTTCGTGAATATATTTTGCAATGCCTTCTTTACCGACTCCTGTTTCGCCGGTAATTAAAAACGGGATATTTGATTTTACAACCTGTTTTACTGTGTTATAAATCGCCTGCATTTGCGCAGAAGGCAATTCAATAAACGCTGGTTGCTTGTTCATAATGTGCCCCTTAAAGTATATATTAGTCTGGACGAAGTATATTTAAGTTTGAACAGTTTTATTTCTAAGTGCTGATTGTGCCAGATGCGTCATTACCAAGCACATACCTTATTTTGCCTCATAGTAAATAAAACTACAGCACATTTTTTCTGACTATTAACGTTGGATTCAGAATTTAGTTGACTTGATATTTATTTCTCAACAACTACATTTAATTGAGTTTTCATTCTTCAATATTAATGCGCAATTTTGCATGCTACAGCAATTTTTGCATGCAAAAACACAATTTTTTATGTTTCATACTACAATTTTTGCGTATCGGGGTACAAGAATAAGATCTCAAAGAGAGATGACTTTGTCTGTGCAGAGATTTTTTCATAAAATAAACGCTTAGTCATCTTTGCTAATCCTTATAGTAGCGCATGTTTTTAACACATTGCGGTAACAGGTACTCTAAAATTTAGCAATTGAAGTTTGAAATATTGGACACGTGAAAAATTTGGCATGAAACTTGCTTATGTTATTAAGCCCAATGTAATTTTTCGCCGATGTTGAGAGTATTTAGTTAGATATAGAACTTTAAGACATAGGCACACACCTTGTGCCTTAAAAGTGTAAGTGCGCCTGTCCCTCTCCCCTAAGGCGTGCTTACAAAATCGCGATTTGGGTAGGCGCGCTAACCAAATCGCGATTTATGGCGGTAGCGGTTTTCGGATTGCTACTGCCTTTTTATTCAAAGTTTATACCATTTCTAATATATAATGTGCCATTTGCAGAAATATCTTGTAGGAGCGACCTCGAATCAACGCCAAATGCGCCTTTGGCATTTGTCCAAATCAACACAGAATACGCCAAATCAACGGTATGAATCATGGCGAATGCCAAAAGCCCATTCGTCTTTAGGCATTCCCCGTATGGTATTCGGTGGGTCGTGACCGGGAGGTCGCTCCTACAGAAGAAAGGTATCTTTAGTAAACAATAACAGTCGGATTTCTTAATGACAGAGTATTTATTAGAATTGGTATTACAATTCAGCGATACACAGTTGTCCGGCGCGCTTACAAAACACAAATCAACGCAGAATTCGCGCATAATATCTGTATTTTACAAGGTCAGGATATATTTTAGATTTTTACTATAAGCCACCACAAAGGCAAGCATTCACTGGACAAGTGCCTGTCGCACAGAGTTCTGGTGTTGCTAAAAGTTTGGGAATAGAGAACGATTCGGAGGATTGTTCGGTTGGTTGACGTAGTTCTCTATATGAATCCTTTAAAATAGAGACCGCTGATTTGAGAAAGATACTTGTAATCAGTAGACCAACAACTACGTCTGGCAGTTTGGATTGGGTGATGGCAACGAGTGCCGCTGCTACGAAAACGCTTGTGTTCGCGATAATATCATTGCGGGAACATACCCATGTTGAGCGCATGTTTATATCATCTGTTTTGTGTTTGGACAGTAGAAGCAGGCAACTGGCGTTTGCGATCAAAGCGAGCACGCTCATTAAAAACATGAAATGCGACTCCGGGATACTGCCTGCAAGGAATTTATAGACACTCTGGAACAAAACACTGATGCCAAAGATTGCCATAATGCTACCTTTGAGCAAGGCTGCACCTGCACGCCATTGGTTACTTCTACCAATTACATAGAGACTGAATCCGTAAACCAAAGTATCGCTTAACATATCAAGCGAATCGGCTTGCAATGCCACTGAACCTGCTAACAAACCAACGATTAATTCCAAGCAGAACATGATGCCGTTAATAGCCAGCACGATCCATAGTGTTTTGGATTGTTGCTCACGGAGCACTTCAAGTTCATCAGTTTTTTCGTGACAGCAATTATCCATAAATTTTCTCTCTATCTATTGTCTGCCCAAGCATTGAGGTGTGTAAATGTCTTGTCAAACCAAGGATTTCATAAAAATCGGGGTTGCAAACCCTCCCACAAGAATTTGGCACAGAAATATGGTAACATATATGGTCGTCAGATGCCAATTGACATTAAAAATAGACGCTAAAGGAAGTGAAGAATAGATTAGGATATGTCCCAAATTCCGATTGCAATTGGGTCGCCTCACCGTTTTCCGGGCGTTTTCCGAAGCTGAAAAAACTGCCAACAGACAGATGGATATCCTCTGCAATGTTATACGCGATCTGCGGGGCAATCCAAGCTGAGGGATCGGAAAGGTTGAATAGTAACTGTCCGCTGAAACTGATGAGTGGTGTAAGTTGGTGGGTGAATCCGGGGGCAATATAATGGACACCGAGCAGATAAACGCCACCCTGAGTATATGCAGTTTGGATTGTATTGGCGAGGAAATTTTCGGGGTTGTTCGTGCCCACTCCATTGAAATGGTATTCAACAAATGTATAAGTTTCACCGCCGAAGCTATAATCTAAACCGACAGAAGCGCGCAGATAGTTTTCTGAAGTATTCGGTCCATCAAAAGGTTCGGCAAACACATAGGCAGTTTCAAACCAGAATCCCGCGCCTCCAATTCCACGCGCAATATCCAAACCTACCAGCAGGTTTTTCTGAAACTCCAATAGTAAGATTGAAAAATCCGTTTCAACGGCATTTAGTTGTGTCCGAAGGAAAATTGCACTCTTGTCAAAATTGAAGCCAGTACCAAAGATGTAGCCGGTATCCATTTCTCCAAGAATACCAACCGGAATCCTGATACGAACTGCGTCTACGCCAACACGGTCTTCAGTATCTAACTGGTCATAATTATAAGGCGCGACAATATCTGTTGGATTGATTATGCGTGCGCTGCCCCAAGCAATTGCATCTCTACCGATAGAGATGTCAGCAAAATCGGTACTAATTTGAACCGAAGCACGATCAAGATTATGGTAAATACCTACATTGGCGGTTGATTCATCTTGACTTGGATATATCCGAGAATCGAAGTCTGCCAGGCGGTAACGGGATGAGGCGATACCAACAGCAAATGGGGATTCAGTAAAGAGTGAAGGGTTTTGAATGCGCGGTGTAAAATCGTAAGCAAAAGTTAAGAACAGCGAATCCACAGGGGCATAAGAGAGATTGAGTCGGAGTCGGTTGACCACTGCACCCATCATCGGTTCGCTTGTGGAAGGGGAGTTGAAGGTGGTAAAAAAGTTTTTGTAGTAGCCCCCTAATTGCAGTTCCGCGCCAGCAATTTTGACAAAAGGGACTGTCAGAAGACAAACAATAAGCATCACAATTTTTCTGATTTGTTGCGATCCGCTATTTCGTCTCATCAGTGTCTATTTGCCCGTCACGAAGTGTAATTAACCGTTTTGCACTTTCCATCACCATCGGATCGTGCGTTGAAAAGATGAAAGTCATGCCTGTTTCAGTGTTAAGACGACTCATCATCTCAAGCAGATCGCTACCTGTTTTGGAGTCGAGGTTGGCTGTCGGTTCGTCTGCAAGAATAATGGTAGGTTCAGAGACCATCGCGCGTGCGATAGCGACACGTTGTTGTTGTCCACCTGAAAGCTGCGTGGGAAGCCGGTCTTCAACATCCTTTAATCCGACAGATTCAAGCATTGCTACAACGCGGTCGTGCCGTTCTGCTTTCGGCACACCTGCCAAGAGCATGATGTATTCAACATTCTCTTCAACTGTTAGCACGGGAATCAGATTGTAAGCCTGAAAAATGAAACCGATGTTATCTCGTCGAAAGTCAGAAAGTTCATTGCCGCCCATCTCTGATAGCACTTTGCCAGAAAGCCATACTTTTCCTTCTGTGGGCGCGTCTAATCCAGAAATGATGTTGAGAAAGGTAGTTTTTCCCGAACCAGAAGGACCAACAATTGCCGTAAATTCTCCGGATTGAATTGTTAAATCAATCCCATTGAGGGCATTCACGGGAATCCCATCAGCATCATAAACTTTTGTCACACTTTCAGTAACAATGACATCAGTATTTTGATTTTGTTCCATGATAATTCCTAAAAACTTCGCCGCATTGCGTCTACTGGAGACATTTTGGCGACATGCCAAGCGGGATACAATCCGGCAATGATAGTGAAAACAAAGACCGCTACAGGATAAATTATGAACTGTTCAATCGTTAGAACTGGAAAGATAAACTCTTGGACTGTTACGCCCATCATTTCATTACCCGTATAATCTAAACCGACATTTGCAAATATTGCAGTCAATACAAAGCCAAGTATCACCCCGATTACTATACTCACGATTGCCAATGCACCTGCCTCAAATAAGATGATGCGCGCCATGCCGAAAGAACGCGTTCCAACGGCGCGCAACACGCCATATTCAAACATTCGTTCGTATAACGACATAAAAAGGGTGTTGATAATACCAAAAATAACCACCCCGAACAGCACAATTCCCATGACGTATTTGCTGTATTCGGACATTGCAAACACTTTAGGTAATTGCGGTAGTATTTCTGTCCAACTGAGCGCCTCGTTCCCATGTTGAGAATAAGTTTCCCAAAATGGCACTTTCTTGTCTTGACCATATTCGGTTGAAGTAAACTTAATCGCTATTTCATGGATATTATTACCAATAGCAAGCATCTGTTGTGCCTTTTTAAGCCGAACAAACGCCATACCACTGTTCATTGCTGCGTCAGCAAAGTAATATATCCCAGAAACGCGGAACCAATCTTCAAAATAATCACCGCTTCCGGCTTGAACGACTGTCACGACGACCTTATCTCCGAGTTCAATTTCCAGAATTTCGGCAAGTTTGCTACCGATAACTATATCATGCTCATTCGTCTTTTCAAAAAAGACACCTTCCGTAATTGCATCATCAATCTGGGATAGGAATTTTTCTGTTGATGGCTGAACACCTACGAGGTTAATTGCACTTCTATTTGCCGACGATGCAATCATACCTGAAGCGAAAGTTCTTCGTGTAAAATATTGGACGTTCGCTTCTTTAGCCAGATTCGCACCCACTTTATCAATTTCCTGAATGGTCATTGAAACCTCTTGCGTGTCCCGAAATCCTTGCCGATGAATCTGTGCATCACCGATGAAAGAATCGGTGGCTGTTTTAATCAAATTCTCCATCATCCCAATCATGAAAGCATCTCCAAAAATAAGGGTAGCCAGACCAATGCTCATCGCTATTGACGCAATGATTGTACGTCGTTTATTCCGTAAGATGTTTCTCCAAGCGAGTTTGATTAAAATCAGAAACATAGTTTTAATAGTTTTCGGTTATCGGTTGGCAATCAGAAAAAATTTCTTTCTCACAACCATTTAATGTGTTCGCATCGCTTTTGCAGGCATAATCCGTGCGGCTTTTATTGCTGGAAACAGCCCGACAAGCGTCGCCGAAAGCATCACGGTAATACCCGGTATCATGAGAGATCGGGCGTTGACTTCAGCATACATCGTTCCAAATTCAACACCGCCCATGGTCAACCCTTCGGCATACGTCAGTCCGTATATAGAAAACAGATAATTGATTAAGCTACCAAGTAGCGCACCAATTGCGATACTGCCAATAGTGATGATAACCACTTCACAGATAACTAACCAGAAAATTTGGATGGGTTTCGTTCCGACTGCCTTCAGCACACCATATTCACGTGTCCGCTCTAATACAGACATCAACACGGTGTTGAGAACACCAATTGCAACGATGAACATAATAATTAGACGGACAACAGCATCTCCCTGCTTATCAGACTGCATCGCATCATAAAAGGACTTTGCTACCACTTGCCAAGGTAAGACTTCAAGGTCTGAATCGTTAAGACTCTCCTTAATCGCTTCCGTTATTTTGCCAACCTTATTGATATTTGATATAATTACAACGATTTCGTGGATTCGCCCCTCAAGCACAAACAGTTCTTGTGCATCTTCAATGTGTAGGTAGCAAGTTATCTTGTCCGTTATATCATCGCCACTTTCAGCCAAACCAACAATTGTGTACTCGTCATTCGCTATAGAACCGTCGGCAGCTTGTGAAAAAATCACGATTTTACTGCCAAGTGTTGCAGCCAGCGTCTTTGCGAGTCCTTGACCAATGACCGCCTCACGCGATGCAGTTTCCGTTAAAGCATTCCCTTGAACCACTTTTTTATCAAATTGCGTTGCTTTGATTTCCTGTGCTACATCAACCCCAATGATTCGTACCGCAGTGCTCTTTTCGCCAACTGAACCGAGTCCACCTGCATAAACTCTTGGCGTCCATGCTTCAACGTCTGTATTACTTTGAATTGTTTCACCAATGGATTCATAGTTACTAATTGTTTTATAGATAGACGGTTTGTCGTGATAACCTTCTTGATGCACCTGAATGTGTCCGATACGGTTTCCGGTGAACATCTTGATGACATTAGAATACGCACCATCAGATAAACCAATGACTATTGAGGAGAGTGTAAATCCAACAATCATGGCAAGAGCGGTAAGGATTGTTCGTCGCTTTTGTCGGAAGATGTTGCGGAATGCGATTTTGAGTATCATAGTAGCAGGAATGCTCCGCGTGTAGTCAAACGTTTATTTTATAGTGGATTCTACGTCGTGTTCAATAGGCAATGGTCGTGTCGTAATCCGTGTAAGCAATTCAATATAGAGTGCCCAAGCGGCATTTTTATCCGAATCCTTTGGAGACCACTCCATTTGCAGAAAAGGAGTCGTGATTTTCAAAGGTGTCATTTCCCATTTTTCAAGCCAGTTTGAGAAATTCATTCGTGCCATCTCTCACCAGAACAATTATTAACAAATCTATTTCGGTAATTCATCCAGAAATGGTATAATTTTACAAAATTATTTACATGAAAAAGTTACCATTTGGTAACTTTTTTGATACCGTGGTAACTTTTTGAATATTGCTTTTAACCCAGTCTGTGTCTGGGTTTATAGGTATTTTTTGTAGAATTATTAATTTTAAATTTTTCATTTTTGGTAACTTTTGATATTCTGCCCGAATTCCTGTTTTTTTGCGGCATTTCGGCGATGTTTTTAATAGTTCTCTGAATGTTGGTATTTTGAAATATTGACATAATTGTGACACCTTATAGATAAACTATATGTGATACTAATTATCACATAAGCAAATAGTGTTTGTCAAGTTAAAATCTTACATTTTATCAAGGCATTCAATTTTGGTTTGTTAACCCGTTTGGTGTAAAGGTCGCGGTTCGGAGATCGAAATCAAGAAATCAACGGTATGAATGACGTTTAGTCATTCCCCCAAATCAACGCTACAAATGCCATTTAGGCATTTGGCCAAATCAACGGTATGAATGCCATTTAGGCATTCCCCGGGTATGAATGCCATTGG
>JAPPIG010000136.1 GCA_028820635.1 Candidatus Poribacteria bacterium | reverse complement strand
GCTTCACAAAGTGAGGTCTTGCTGTCCAATTCTTGGACAACTTTGTTCAAAAGCCGAATCCGAAAGGTTTATACACCAAACCAATACCAGTATTTAATCAGGAATATATCTTTGCCCTCACCGGTGAAACTGCTTCGCAAAATGAAGGATTGTAGGTAAAATTGAAGGGTCAGCGTTGGGGTAAAGTCGTGGCGTTGAGTGTGGTTACCGTGGTAATTCCATATTGGATAATCCGAAAGTCCAAGTAAATTTTCATAGGTTCTCGCTGTCCTTCCCAGAAACATTTGTCTGCTTGGTACCAGATGAAGGGTTGCTGATGTCAGATATGATTCGGGTAGGTTAAGGGATCCTCTCCTGAAGGATTTCCGTTTCTTCAAGTAAACGCTTTAATTTCGCGTGGCTATATTTCGTGTCTTTTCTATCATTTTGCGTCATATCTGCAAAAAACTTAGCCATCAGGACAATAATATCACGATATTTTATCACAATCTTAACATAGCTCTTGTCCACTTTCATGAGTCCTTCTGCGTAGATTTTGTCGATATTTTCCAGCAATACCATAAAGCATTCGTGATGTTGCATTTCAGTTTCGAGGCCATATTCCTGCATAATTTTCTTCCGTTTCGTCTCGGCAAGTTCTTGATAAATTGACATGAGGTGTTCCCCAAAATCGAATAGAAACTCCCCATAGTCATAGTACGTATTTTTTCTAAAAAACGCACGTTCGGTTTCGCTCAAATCGAAACGTTTGTCAAGTGCCAACCCGAAATCTGTTAAATACGGTTTATTTCCGTCTGTGAGGATGTTATTGAAATGAACATCGAAATGGATAATTCCATTTCCGCGCAGAAACGTTATGGCATTCGATATTTCATTGATAGACAGGTTTAATTGGTTTATGTTTCTTTCAAACCATTTTGAAAATGTGTAAGGGATATACTCTAAAAACAATACCACCTCATATTTTGCGTTGGTTCTGTCAAGGATGTACTTCCCAATATTTTCATTGCTATTCCAGTATTTAACATATCTCCCGTACCAGTCCGTGTCTAAGTCTTTCTTTTCTACAGAACGCGGCATAATGCGGTAATGATACATTAACGGAAAATTCTCAATTTCGCCTTGTAGCACCCAATTTGTTGTTCGGATATGTGTCAGAAGTTCACGGAAAACCCCGAAGCCAGCGGAACCAACACCATAGTTGTAGTAAGTCGGCAAATCGTATAGATTCTTCGTCGAGAACATGTGATCGTATTCAAGATCGGTGAGCGGGATTCTCTTAACGAATACCTTTGATTTCCCAAGTTTGATTACATGATTTTCACCCCAACCGCGCGTGTTTCGTTCGCCGCCAAAAAGTGAATTCAGTTGTTCGTTATCAAGGTATATAAGACGTGTATTGAGTTTATAGTACGTATCTATTCTGGTAGTTAAATTGTTTTTCATGATTTTTTGCTCAGAGCAGCAATCGCGTCATCCTCGCTTTCAAAGTTTTCAAAGACAGTGATCAATCGCGCCATGACAATGAGGTTCTTGACATGTTTGTTGACATTAATCACTGCGATTTTCCCCTCACGCGGGTGAATAGCAGAATGGATTTTCATCAGCGCGCCGAGTCCAGAACTATCTATCTGAGCTACCTTCTTAAGGTCAAAGACAAATCTCAGAGGTGATGAGGAGACTGTAAGTGCCTCCTCCACGGTTTCCGAGATCTCTTTGATACCCGGGGAGATAATTCCGCCGCTCAGTCTGAAAATAATGACTCCCTCTTTCTCAGACACGGTAATTAGCATAGTATGCTCCTATATGTGCATTTCACACCTCTGGAGTATCAGAAAATATGAGTGAAAACCACCTATGTTATAATTTATATATGTTTACATTACATATATTAATATATTAATATATGATAACATATTTGATTTAAAGATGCAAATTTATTTTTTTTTCAACGTAGGCTGGGGTTTCTAAACAGATGCTCCTATTAAGAAAACATCCGATGGTTACGCTTATACAACTTAGTGATCACACGCCAAACCAATACCTGCATTTAATCAGAAATATATCTTTCCCTTCATCGGTGAAGCTGCTACGCAATCGGTGAAACGGACGAAACTCCAGATCCTCTGCACCCACTTCCTCTAACTCGATCGCACGTGATTGGGACCACACCAAAAACAGGGTACTGCCCGGACGAAATTCCCAGCGGAGGACGGTATTGCCTCTCAGTGAACGCATGTGGAAATCAGGGTTTCGCTTCAGGGGATAGGGTTTGAACTGATAGGACCTCGGCTCAACTAACTCTTTGAAGTTGGCATAGTCGCCGATGGTAATGAAGGGTTGTACGTAGAATTGGAGGCTCAGTGTTGGTGTGAAACTAATGTTTGCGCGGGTGGTGAAGTCCAGTGTTTGACTCGTTAGCTCGCCATAGACGTAGTGTTTTTTGAGTTGTCCATTGATATTTTCTTCAACTAACTCGACCCACTGGGCATCGTCAACCCGATAGCGATACATCGGTCCGATGCTGAATTCAATGTTTGACACCGGACGAATGTTCAGGCGGAGACTAACTTCCTTTTCAGAAGTTCTGTTATCATCGTCCCATGCAAAGATCGGATTTAGTTCAATCTGAACCATTTTACGACCGTCAGTTCTAAGTTGAGTAAAAATCCACCAACCGGCAGGATTTTTAATCAGCGTTCCACCACGTCGGACATCCTCGTCGTTAAATGACTCCAAATTCCGACCGATCCACAGATCATACTCCCAATAGTTCTTCAGTTTACCATCCGTCCATATCTCGGAGTAGCGACCGATGCTAACGCCATCATAATTCCATTCTCGCCAACCGAAGAGTCCCAAACTAACTTCCCGGAAAATGCTAAACGGCTGTTCTTTCTTGAGGATGAAGTCATAGAACCATCGCATCATATCGCCGCGTTGCGCATAACCTATGTCATTTATTTCAAAGTCTGGGGAAAGAATACTAAAACTGGTATCAAGCCGCCACCACCCACCCTGTTTTTCAAATTCAACTGACATTTATCAAAGTTATTGTCACATTACTAAAGGCGTTGCCTAAGA
>JAPPIG010000117.1 GCA_028820635.1 Candidatus Poribacteria bacterium | reverse complement strand
CCAGCACTGTTGATTGCTAAGGCGTTGCGTGCACAAGGGATCACTGTTAGCGATTCTGTTCACGAGACACCTGCTGGAGCGACTGTGTATCGTATTGTTTTGCGTCGTTCAAATGAAAATGAAAAGATTCTGTTCCGCTTAAGCGAGGAAGAGACCGCTGGAACAATTATTGTTGAACGTGAAATGCTGTTGGCAGATATTGAAGATGTCGTTTCAGCAGGACCGAGGTTAGTTTACGCGCTTGTCCATCAGGAGCCGCTCATTTCTTCTCCGCTTCTTATGAAAGCAGGAGCTTTTACCGCCGTAGCCCTTGTCAGAAACGTGTTGGCATCATCCGGTGTGGAGATCGGTTTTTCTTTTGACAAATTATCCTATGCTGTGGATATAGAGGGTCGGTTTGCACGTAAGAAGACCGAGTTTCATCTATCAGATAGAAAGAACTACTTTCATTTCTACTCGTTCTCGGTTGGTGGGCGTTACTTCTTCATGAAACAAAATATTTCGCCTTATATAGGTGGTGGACTTGGGGTGATGTCTATCAAATACGAGACAACAGTAAGGACGGAAGTTGGCTTTTCGGAATTTTTCAGTGTAATTTTGACCTCCTATGACTATGATGTTCACTCCGAAGCAGCTGTTGGCATAGGTGCTTATGGCGTACTCGGTGTGGAATTTCCACGTTTTGCTCGCGGGCGTTCGAGAATTGAGTTTCGTGTGGACAGACCGTTTTTTAGGTTGCCAAGCCAAGATGTTATGCCCATAACAGTGGGTGTCGTTGGTGGCTTCTCCTTTTGATTTTACAACTGTTTGAAAGGAAATTCTTATGAAAACAAATTTAAAATTCAGATCACAATTCTTAGCATTTCTCATGGCAGTACTTATTTTTAGCATACCTTTTATTACCCTTGCCCAACAAAATTCAGTGGAGGCTCAAGCCAAAATGGCTGCTGAACGAGATGCTGAAACCGATTTAAACAGATGGGCATGGTATATTTACGGTGTTGCTTGCTGCCTCGGTGTTGGTCTCACTACCGCCGCGGGAGCCGCTATAGGTTCAACAAGCGATGGCTTTCTTGAATTTGATAATGCAATATACGGAGGATGCTTTGGTTTCATAGTTGGTTCCACAGTCGCAGCAGGAACTATTGTTAGTTATAAAATAGTCGTGCCACCTGAGCGTTTCCTGGGAAAATCGCCTGAATATGTTGATTTCTATACGGCGGCATACGAGAGGAAAATCCGACTACGTAGGGTGGGAGAGGCAGCAGCAGGGGGTATCACTTTTTGTGGCTTAATGCTACTAATAAGCAAAATAATAGAAGCTGCTGGAGAATAAAATGATCAAGCAGTGAATGATTTAAAAATGCCGGGATAAACCAAGAACTGCTGACGGTTTCCGCCCCTAACGGTTGACTGCAGAAGGCCAAAAGTATGGAAGTTGACATTCTTCCATACTTCCATTTAAGGCACCCATTGTATGTTGCAACCGAAAACCAACAAAAAGGAGTTTATTATGAAAACGCAAATTATGAGTCCCAAATTTCTAACAGTATTTGGTTTTACTTTACTCGTTTCTTTCGTTTTACCGATAGTTCCCGCTTTAGCTAATGAATTTGAAGTCGGAACACAATTTGGGATATCCCATATCATTCCGGAAGGTGAGGATTCCACGACACGTATCACTTATACTCGACTACCCGCAAGCACATTTTTGGATACAGGGTCCGCTCCGACTTCGCTATATGCTACATGGTTTCCAAATAAGCAGTTCGCTATCGGTACGGAATTCAGTTTTGGAAGAATATCAGTATCTGAAGAATATTGGGGAGAAGAAGAAACTGGAAGCATAACGACATTCCATTTTGGAGGCAGGGCAGCATTCTTTCCACTTAGCCATTTAGAGTCAAGTCCTTATGTCTTGGGACGGATTTCTCAGACAATATTCACCGGCGAAGAATTTTTCTTTTTTGACGATGAACGCACCCTGACAAGTTTCGGGATCGGTTTAGGTTATCAGTGGCGTATAGGAGCTGCTTTTGTCTTTCGAGCAGAGGGACAGTATCAGCGACTGTTGGTATCGGATGAAGAGGATGACGCTAATGAGTTCTCATTCATTCTTGGGATTGGTACTCGGTTCGGAAACAGTAAATCCAACACCTCTGAGGTGCCAAACACGCAATAGCGATTTCACCGCAATACGGAAGATATTGATACAGAAATAATTTACGTGTTAAGCTTTACAAACTTAACCCAATCTACGAGTTAATTTGGAATAAATAACATGATTGCACATAGCAATCAATTGTCCAAAATAAGGAGTTGATTATGAACACGGACATTCTGAACCAAAAAGGTTTTGTATTTATTCTGGTATCCATTTTGATGGTTACCTTTGGAACACAAAGTATCAGTTACGCACAGGAAGCAAACCCAACAATTACAGCATCCGTGCAACAACCTTTGACAGAAGCAACCCTACATGAAAGCGTCGTCACCCTTACACTCAGCGGTGGAACTTATGAAGGCTGGATTCGAGGAGGTACTGTATCCGTCTCCGGCATTGAGGGAGTCACTTATGATTCGTGGGATGTGGAGCGCGTCAGCGATACAAAAGTAACCGTTGAATTGACATTTTCTGGCAACATAGATACAGATACGAACCTTGTCTTTACAGTGGGAGCCGGGGCAATAGCAGGATACACTGGCGATGCACTTACTGTGCAAATTCCTGTCACTGCAATAGAGGAGTCACTGGTCGCAACAACGGCAGCACCTTTGACAGAGGCAACACTGCACGGTAGTGTGGTGACACTCACGCTCAGTGGGCGTTCTTTCGATTCGTCACGTTATGACATTGAACGTGCGATAAAGATTTCAGGAATTGCTGGTGTGGCTGTAGACGATGTAATTCGCATTAGCAATACGAAGGCAAATGTTGAACTCACCTTCTCTGGCAATGTTGACGCAGATAGTCCACTTACTTTCACCGTGGGGGCAGGTGCAATAGATAACTACAATCAGGCGTTCACTGTCCAACTTCCCATCACTGCGGTAGCGGAGTCATTAGTCGCAACAACGGCAGCACCTCTAACCGAAGCGAACCTTAGCGGCAGTGTAGTGA
>JAPPIG010000038.1 GCA_028820635.1 Candidatus Poribacteria bacterium | reverse complement strand
TTGTCCTACTGCTACAAATGGTGGTCTAAAAAACATAACAACGCAATCAGAGGCATAAAGGTGTTGAGTTATCTCTTTATACAAGATGTAAGCCGATCCGTGCGTAAAACATTTCATCAAATACAACTTGAACTTTCTGGACAAAGACACCTGTTGTCTACTCTCAGCGAGCATTTTCAAGAACAAATACCAAATAAACACTGATAAGCATTGAAAGCTAAAGAATTTTGATAAATATCAGTTAATTATATTGTAGGAGGGAACTCCGGAGAATGCCTAAAGACGAATGCGCCAAATCAACGGTATGAATGCCTTAATGGCATTCCCCGTATGGCATTCGTCATGATTCATACCCGGGGAACGCCTATAGGCGTTCATACCGTTGATTTCTTGATTTGGATTCCCAAAACCAATGTTTCCGTCGCGATTCGGAAATCGCTCCCGCCGAATGTCAAACGCGCATTCGGCGTTGATTCACAAGAAAAGACTTATGATAAAATGCGAAATTATTGGAGAATTGAATGCCTCTGAACTAAGTGTCTCTAATACTTGTCAAAAAGTGTTTTTTCAACTACAATGTGTGTGTGTACACCTTAGAACCTCTTACGCATCAAAATTGTGCCGATTGGGATTCTGTTATCCTACAATGCTTGAACAGCACTGCTTTTCAGGGGTCTGTATGGCGAGATACACTTGCAAATTCCTTCAAGCAACTTGATCCTATATATTTCCTTATCAAACAGGACGAGACGGTGATTGGAGGAGTGCCTGCTTTTGTATTTGAACCGATACCGACTATCCGATTGTGGTATTCTATGCCGTGGAATCTGTTTGGTGGTCCGCAGATAATTAATACCGTACAAGTGAATCCAGAAGATTTGGTTTCAACAATTGAAACTTACCTTAAAACCACATCAACTGAAAAAGGGTGGTGTGAACTGTGTTGGACGCTTTCACCTGAGGATACAATAAAATATGGGGATTTCCTAATAAGAACTGGGTATGAACGAACAGAACGGTTCACACATATTCTTAAGACAAATGGAGACGTTGATTCCCTTTGGCACGCCTATAATAAACGGGTTCGTGGTGCTGTGAGGAAAGCTCAAAAATCGGGTGTGGAGGTTATCAATACCGAAAGTGATGAGGACTTATCCACATTCTACGACATGTATCTTAGGACGGTAAAACGTTTAGGAGGAACACCGAAACCCCATGCGCTCATGAAAATGCTGCTGCAGCACGGTGTTGCCAAACTTGCTATCGCTACATATCAAGGTTCTATCATTGCCGGATTACTCTATCTATACTTCAACCGGACTGTAACTTTGTGGTGTGAGGCTTCTGTGCCTGAGTATCTACAATATCGTCCGAATAATGCAATTTTTCACCATATTATCACATGGGCATGTAAGGAAGGGTATGTATGGGTGGATTTCGGTGCATCGCCACCAGAAAATGAAGGTTTGATTGCACACAAGGAACAATATCGCGCCCAAAAAACTAATTTCTGTAGTTATACAAAAATAGTTTCGCCATTTAAAAGATCGTTGTGGACACGGAGTGAAACTGCACTTAGGAAAATTTATACGTGGATGCAGTAGTCGGTAGGTCTGGTAAAGTTTTGGAAATCCGATATGGGTGTCAATATTTAATCATACGTGTCCGGTTTTGCTAACGTTCTGCCGACCTACAAGACTTTTGCCGCAAACTCATGTTATAATATGAATTAGACATTATAACGTTTTAATTATAAGTAGTTAATGGCCGAATAAAATCTAAAATTCGTAGGTCGGGTAGAGCAAAGCGAAACCCGACAATATCAAAGTTTCAGGGTAAACTTGACGAGTAGCACAAGGAAATCTAAGGTACAAGCCAAAGTAAGTTTGAAAATAGTGTTTCAGTTCCAACATGTCGGGTTTCGCAAGCTCTACCCGACCTACAACTCATTTGCTTTCTGCCTATATCTCGGTCTTGGAGTTATCAGACACTTCCGATTAAATCATTATAATGTCTATTATAAGCAATCCCCTCCGACAAAGGACAATCCCCATGAAAAATGCCCTGGTTTTGATCTTAACGATTGGAATAGCGATGTGTATTATTTCCCAAAACACCATCGCTCAAGATACACAAGATTGGCATTTGTGGCATTTACCCGAAGGTGTCAAGGCACGGATTGGTAAAGGTTCAATAACTGGAAATATAGCACTTTCCAATGATGGGAAACGCTTGGCGGTCGCGTGTAGCATCGGCATTTGGGTGTATGACACAGAAACGGATAAAGCACTTAATCTAATAGCAGGGCATACGAGGAGGGTTAAGAACGTAGCGTTCAGTCCGGACGATTCTCTGTTGGCAAGTGGGAGTGATGATAAAACCGTCCGTTTATGGGATGCGCGCACTGGTACTGAACTTTGGATAATGCACGGACATGAACAGCCGACGACAGACGTAGCGTTTAGTCCGGATGGTTCTCTGTTAGCAAGTAGCAGTGAAGATGAGACCATCCGTCTGTGGGATGTGAAAACTGGCGCACATCTGCGGACGCTTGAAGGGCATATTGGGGCTGTTACAAGCATAACGTTTAGTCCGGATGGAAAAACACTCGCAAGTGGAAGCGCGGACAAAATGTCTCGGACCTGGGATGTGGAGACGGGGAAATCGCTGCGCAGGTTCATAGCGCATCGGGATAAAGTTTTAGACGTTGCGCTTAGTCCGGATGGCAAAACGCTGGCAAGCGCGAGTAATGACGAGACCATCCGTTTGTGGGTTGCACAAACAGGCGTATCCCTTCAGACGTTGACTACGCATGACAATTCTGTCGTTAGTGTAGTGTTCAGTCCGGATGGGAAAACGCTGGCGAGTGGGAGCTGGGATAAAACTATTCGCTTGTGGGATGTGCAAACAGGGGCACAGTTGTCAGTGTTATCTGGGCATACATCTGGAGGCATCAGCGTTGCATTTAGCCCAGATGGGAAGACATTGATGAGCGGAGACGGGGACAGCACCGTGCGATTGTGGGATGTGGAAACTGGCAATGAACTTCGGAAGATGGTAGAGCATATGCAGCGTGTCTTTAGCATAGCGTTCAGTCCGGATGGTAAAACACTGGCAGGTGGCACATGGAACAATACCGTGCGTTTGTGGGATCCGCAGACAAGTGCATTGCTTCGAACACTAAAAGGGCATACTAAGCCTGTTGCAAGCGTAGCGTTCAGTCCTGATGGACAAATATTAGCAAGTGGCAGTGCGGACAATACCGTGGGGTTATGGGATTTAAAAACAGGTGCTGCGCTTCCGTCGCTAATTGGACATAAACTTCTGGTCACAACCGTTGCATTTAGTCCAGACGGCAAAACGCTGGCGAGTGGCAGTGGTAATGGCACCATCTTTTTGTGGGATATGCAAACAGGTAAACAAATAAATATGATGACAGACCATCGGAGTTGGGTCAATCGGGTGGTATTCAGTCCGGACGGTTCTCTGTTGGCAAGCGGGGGTCGTGACAACACCGTGCGCACGTGGGATGTACACACCGGCGCACCTGTTTTGACGTTTGATAAACATACGGATTTTGTTAGAGGCATAGCATTCAGTCCGGATGGAAAGACGATCGCAAGTGGCGGTCATGACCTGACTGTACGTTTATGGGATGCATCGTCGGGTGAACTGCTTCGGACGCTGAAAGAACATCAGAGGGAACTCTATAGTGTAGTGTTCAGTCCTGATGGAAAGATATTAGCGAGTGGGGCTGGTGATCGCACCGTTATGTTGTGGGATGTGCACACTGGTACCCTTCTTCAAACACTAAAAGCGCATCTGGGTTCTGTTATGAGAGTTGCCATCAGTCCTGATGGGGAAACGCTGGCGAGTGTGAGTGATGGCACTGTGTATTTGTCGGACATCACGGTTGATAATGTGGATTAGGCTGCGCATACCCACATTATAGTGGAGTGTCTACCGAAATTTTGCGGGTAAAGGTCGCGATTCGGAGGTCGCTCTTACACAACATCCCTCTTTGTAGGAGGGAACTCCGATTCCCGACGGCTAATAGGTTGAGTCGTGATTCGGAGGTCGCTCCTACAGAAAATGTGTCTCTTTAATTTCAAAGTTCACTTTAGTATTAGAAATAGGAGAAATAATGGAACGAAAACCTAATTTAATTTTTGTTTTTGGTGATCAACACCGTCAATGTGATGTCGGATGTGCAGGCAACCCACAAGTGCAAACACCTGCTATGGATCAATTGGCTCAGGAAGGGATGTTCTTTCCAAACACCTTCACCAACGTTCCGATCTGTGTCCCTGCACGCGGATGTCTGATGACCGGCAAACACCCGTTAAGCCACAAAGCAGTTTCCAACGATTTACCGCTTCCGTTGTCTGAAACGGGAGTTGCGCAGGTTTTCAAAGACGCTGGATACGCAACAGGGTATATCGGCAAATGGCATCTCGGCGGTATGCCGAGGGATAAGTTTATTACGCATGAAATGCGTTTCGGTTTTGATCATTGGGTGGGGTGGAATTGCCATCATAATTATTTCAATGCCCCTTACCATGATTCCGATGGAAACAAAATGCAGATTGACGGCTATGAACCGGAGTTCCAAACCGATCAAGCGATTCAATACTGCCGCGACCACGCTGATGAACCTTTTTGTCTATATGTGAGTTGGGGACCGCCACATAATCCGTATGAACATGTTCCAGATCGGTATAAAGAGATGTATCCACCAGAGGATATTCAGTTACGTCCGAACGCGGTAGACACACCCGCAACACGAAAGGATCTTTCAGGTTACTACGCACATATCACGGCTTTAGATGAAAACCTTGGACGTTTGATGACAGCATTAGACGAAATCGGTATTGCAGAAGATACTATCCTTGTCTATACATCTGACCATGGCGATATGCTCGGTAGCCACGGGCACGTCAGAAAAGAACGTCCATGGGACGAATCAAGTCGAATCCCTTTCATGATGCGTTGGCCCCGCAAAATTCCTGCAGGCATAACCCGTGATACTTTACTAAGCCTCGTTGATTTCATGCCATCAATGCTATCTTTGTGTGACCTACCTATTCCAGAGGGTGTTGAGGGCATTGACCTTTCAGACGCAATGCTCGGCAAGACAATTGACGAACCGCAGTCTGTTTTGCTTGAAATCCCATTGCACGGGAGTGAAGGGTTCAATTTTGGTCTCCGCGAATGGCGCGGTGTGCGAACACATCGCTATACTTATGCCCGCCATTACGATGGAACAGGTTGGCTGCTCTATGATAACGATAATGATCCGTATCAGATGAGCAATCTGATTGATGACGCAGATTCACAAACGCTTCAAGAAGAATTAGAGGCAGAACTTCAGCAGTGGCTCACCCGAATAAACGATCCGTGTCTTGCAGGCTTAGACCACATCCGACAACTTGGGTTATCGGAGTTATGGAACATCAGTGAGCAGCGGTTTGGTGGAAGAAACCCGCGCTGGGCATAAAGGAAGAAGCATGAAAAAGCAGGTACTCATTATCGGTTGGGATTGTGCTGCACCTGAATTGGTCTTTGATGCATTCAAAGACGACATGCCCAATACACACCGCTTGATGCAAGCGGGTATCTACGGACAATTAGAAAGCACAATACCGCCTATTACCGTGCCAGCGTGGATGTGCATGATGACAAGTCGTGATCCGGGTGAACTTGGTATCTATGGCTTTCGCAACCGTTTGGATTATACCTACGATGCACTCACCATTGCCAACGCACACGCGGTGCAGGTGCCAACACTCTGGGATTTACTTGGACAAGCGCAAAAACGATCTGTGGTGTTAGGAGTGCCGCTTACCTATCCAGCGAAACCGTTTCCAGGATGGATGGTTACCAGTTTTCTCACCCCAGGCGATCTCAATTCCCCGTTGACGCAATCTAACCTACAATGGACCTTTCCACCGAGACTTACACGTGAAATCGCACAAGTTGTTCCTGACTATATGATTGATATTCCAAATTTTCGCACCGATAAACGCGCTGAATTAGAACAGCAGCTCCTGAAAATGACACGCGAGCGATTCAAATTCGCCCGTTATCTGCTTCAGAAAAAAGCATGGGATTTCTTCATGATGGTGGAAATGGGTTCTGACCGACTTCATCACGCATTCTGGCGATTTTGGGATAAAACGCATCCTAAATATGAACCGAATTCACCGTTTGCTGGGACAATGCAGAACTATTATCGCACGCTTGATGAAGAACTTGGACAAATGTTAGCGTGTGTTGATGACGACACTACTGTTATGATTGTTTCAGATCATGGCGCAAAAAGGATGGATGGCGGTATCTGTGTCAACGAATGGCTACAAAAACACGGTTATTTGACTCTAAAAACCGAACCGCAAGGTATTACCCGATTTACCACAGACATGGTAGATTGGCAGCAGACAAAGGCGTGGGGTGAAGGCGGATATTACGCCCGAATATTTATCAACCTTGAAGGGAGAGAACCTAATGGGATTGTCAAATCGCAAGACTACGAAAATGTCCGTGATGAATTAAAGTCACAGCTTGAAGGGATTGTAGACGAATCGGGACAGAATATTGATACACGCGTTTTTAAGCCAGAGGAAGTATATAGGGAGTGCCGCAACATTGCGCCTGACCTCATTGTTTATTTCGGTGATCTCTATTGGCGTTCAGTGGGAAGTGTAGGGTACAACAGTATCTATACCTACGAAAACGACACCGGTCCTGACGATTGTAACCACGCTGAGATGGGCTTGTTTATTATCAAAGATGGTAGACAGAAGCGTGGACTTGTTCCAACGAAAAGCTTATACGACATCGCACCGACAGTGCTAAAAGAATTCGGCATTGACATTCCACCAGCGATGCGCGGGCAACCAATAGCTGACATCTGATAACAACTCATCCGCTCTGTTTTCATCTGTCTATCAGAATGTATTGGTTAACAAGATCTGTTATATCTCACCAGATTTTTTATCGAACTCACGTTGATATTAACCTTTCAAATTTGGCAAAAAGCTTTTTTGGGCAAAAAATGATAAAATTCCTAAAAAAGACGTTTTTTGATGTAATTTAAGTTGATAAACACTTTTGTAGGTGTTATCCTTAAAATAGGAGAAAGGTCATGACTCGTTCATTTGTAATCATCATCGGTATTATCATTACCCTTGGTCTCGGCTTGCACTTTTACGCACAATGGGAAATGAAGCGGTTTGAGGCATCGCTACCCAAACCGCCCGCACCTAATGATGCCGCAACCAAAGGCACCGCTGATGCAGAAAACACCATTGAGAACCAAGAGAAATTCGACGCCGAAACTGGCGAGGAACACAGGCACGGTGACAAATGGCATGCTACACCACACCCCTCCGAACTCGCAAGCGATGAGACACAGGAACAACCTGTCCCAGAGGAACGCTCGCAAAATGTTGAAGAGGCCGAACCGATTGCAGATCCGGTGGCCGCCCAGCTCCATGCAGAAAAACTGAAACTGGCGCAACTCCAGGAGAAAATAAATGACATGGCCAACGGATTCTACAACGCCCTTGAGACTCAAAGCATCTCTGTCGATGAAGCGAACGCAATCTCCGAGGAACTCAACGGCAAAGCACTACATCTCCGAGAACGGAGGCGTCAGTGGTTGCGGGCATACGCGGAACATCACGGGACTGAATATCAAGGACCTGAATACTGGGCGAATCCTCAAATGATAGATGAAGCGGCCATACAAGAACAGATTGAGCAGCAGAAAGAACAGGTTGAGCAGGAGATGCAAGAAGATGCGGCATCTCGCGGTTACATCATCTTACCGGGGACAAACCCGTAACTCGCGCTTCACACGCGTACGCACAATAACAGGTTTTCGTTTAGAGAATGCTTTCTGCGGTTTATCTCCGCTACTTTACCAAGTTCTACAGTATGTCTGGATATATCGTGTGCTTACCTCTCGCGCAAATTCTGCACCCAATTCCAAATAAAATGATCCAAATGTGTAGCAGGGACTTCCGAAAAATCGCCTTTATTCTCTTACCTTTTCTTTCAACGACTTAGAGGGTTACAGCATTAACTATCGCCTCGGCAACAACTTCCGCAGCGAGGATGCCGATAGTATTCACACTGCTGCCGGTATGTGTCCCAGTAGCAAGGGTAAAAAGCGTATCACCATCAAACATAGTATGTGATGGGCGGATAGCGCGCGCCATACCGTCGTGTGCCATCTCTGCAACCCGTGTCGCTTCTGCAACGGAAAGCGTGGCATTTGTGGCAACAACACCGATGGTTGTGTTTGTCCATGAGGTAATACTTGCATCTAAGAGTCGCTCCGTGATGTCTACAAAACAACCGTTTTCTTTCCCACCCGCAACGATTTCACCAGTTGTAGGATTCACTACGTTCCCCAACGCATTCACAACTACAAGCGCAACAACGATTAAACCGGAATTGAGGTGTCTACACGCTGAACCCACACCGCCCGATGCAGGTGTAACACCGGGTGCTTTACCTACAGTTGCCCCTGTTCCTGCTCCGACAGTCCCCATTGCTACTGGTTCTGTTGTAGCATTCACACATGCTTGATATCCCATTTCCCTATCAGGACGCACCCTTGCGTCCCCAACATGTAAGTCGAAAATCACAGCCGCGGGAACAATCGGCACACGAACGGTACCTGCCGGAAATCCGACACCCTTTTCTTCAAGGTATTGGACAACACCGCCTGCAGCATCCAACCCAAAAGCACTGCCACCTGTCAGAAGTATCGCATGCACTTTTTGGATTAAGCGTCCCGGACGAATCGCTTCTGTTTCTCGCGAACCGGGAGCAGCCCCGCGTACATCAACGCCAGCTGTTGCACCTTCTGGACAGAGGATTACAGTACACCCTGTCCGTGCTGTCGTATCGGTAGCATGCCCAACCTTGATTCCGTCAATTGCAGTGAGTGTTCGGTTTGTAGGTGTCATATCATGACTATAGCGGATTCAGATAGAATCTGCAAGAAATATTGTACTCTATTCTACATTGAAAATAATCATATCAGATTATAGACGGCATCTAAATTTGCTGCTATAATGCAGTTAATCTAATTGATGGAGAATTTGTGTCATGAGACATATTAGCCTGCTTTTTGTGCTTTTCATTGTATTCATCAGTTGTTCACCACCAGGATCTGTAAAAATCTCTGATCCCAATTTAGCCGCTGCCGTGCGAGCAGAACTTGGTTTAGACCCAAACACCCCTATTTTACAAGAAGATCTAAGAGAGTTAAAAAACTTGGAGGCTTTTAGTAGAGGGATAAAAAAACTGAATGGTTTAGAAAAAGCAGTAAATTTAAGAAGTTTATGGCTTGACGTTAACAAAATTAGGAACATCACTCCCCTCTCAAAGTTAACGCAACTCAGGAACTTATCACTTAGTGACAATCAAATCCACAACATTAAACCTCTCGTTGATTTGACTGAACTTAACACGTTACACCTTTCCAAGAACAAAATAGACGACATTAGCCCCATCGCAAGGTTAAAACAACTCACAAACTTAGAACTCCAAAAGCATCATATCAGCGCGCCAACACACCTCTTTGGAGTGCTCATGGAATTGTCCCAACTTACGCACCTAAAACTTGATCTAAATCAAATCAATGACCTTACGCCACTCACGAAATTGACACAACTTACGAGTTTATCACTTAATGGTAATCAAATTGCAGACATCACGCCGATTACTGAAATGACACAACTTACATCTTTGACGCTCTACAACTACCAAATTACGGACCTTACGCCGATTGCTGCAATGACGCATCTAACGAGTTTATCGCTTGATGTCAGTAAAATTGCGGACATCACACTGCTCACTAAAATACCACAACTCACAACTATGGTGCTTTATAACTACCAGATCGCGGACCTTACGCCGATTGCTGAAATGACGCACTTGACATTCTTAGGACTCAGTGGCACTCAAATCAAAAACATAAAACCACTTGGTCAATTAAAGCAGTTGACCTTCTTATCACTTGGGAACAGTTCTATCAGCGACATAAAACCTCTAAGAGAACTCAAGCAGCTGAGAAGCCTATTTCTTGACTGGAATAAAATCAGTGATATTTCACCTCTTATGGGAATGACAGAACTCGAGCTTTTATCACTTAAGAATAATCAAATTAGCGATATTACACCACTTACGGGAATGACAAAACTTGATGGATTATCACTTATGGGTAATCAAATCAACGACATAAAACCCCTCTCAAATTTGACAAAACTCACTATATTAAATCTTGCAGATAACCAAATCAGCGACATCGGCATCCTCGGAAATCTTAAGAATCTTTCACATTTAGTTATAAAGGGTAACCCAATTCAGGATAAGACATCAATTCGCAGGCTTCGCAAGCAGATTCCAAATTTACAACTTTTAGAAGTTAATCGCTAATCAAGGTATCTACGAAAACAGGAGGACATAGATATGGCAAAGTTAGCAATAAATGGTGGTGAACCCGTTGTCAAAAGCGGCTTGGGTAAAAGTTGGCCAATTTTTGATGAAACAGAGGAAAACGCGCTGTTAGAGGTATTACGTAGCGGGGCATGGAACAGGCGCGAAAAAGTTGACGAAGTCGGTGAAAAGTTTGCTGCGTATCAAGATGCTAAATACGGCATTCCACTTGCGAACGGCACTGTGGCGTTGCAATGTGCGCTCAAGGCTGCTGGCGTCACCGCAGGTGATGAGGTCATCGTTCCAGCACTCACATTTGTTGCAACCGGAACATCGGTTGTGTGTGTCAATGCAGTACCGGTTATTGTTGACATAGACCCACTCACCTATAATATCGCCCCTGATGCTATTGAAGCGGCAATTACGCCGCGAACACGGGCAATTATCCCGGTGCATAACGGTGGTTACCCTGCCGATATGGACGCTATCATGGATATTGCAGACAGACACAATCTTAAGGTGATTGAAGATTGTGCACACGCACACGGCTCGCAATGGCGTGGAAAAGGGATGGGTTCAATTGGGCATCTCGGCACGTTTAGTTTTCAGATAGGTAAAACGCTGACGTGCGGTGAAGGTGGGATGGTGATTACAAACGATGAAGCGCTCGCAAACAGCGCGGGGCAAGTCGCAAATTTGAATATGCGGATGACAAATCTCCAAGCTGCGCTCTTACTATCTCAATTGGAACGGTTTGATGAGCAGGTAGAAACACGCGAACGAAATATCGCATATCTTATGAAGGGTATGGAAGCAATAGAGGGAATTCATCCGATTCCACGCGACGAACGCGTCACACGGTGGTGTTTCTACTATTGGGATTTCCGTTTCGTATCTGAGGAATTCGGTGGCATTTCACGCGGCAGGTTTTTTGAGGCACTTGGTGCAGAGGGCGTTCCATGTGGTGTCGGGGCACACGGACAACCTATCTATAACGAGGGTCCTTTTAGTAATCCAGAATGGTTTGATCAACTCGGATTGCCTCGTGAACACCTTGGCGACCGCGCAATTGATTATAGCAAGGTTCACTGCCCAGAAGCAGAACGGGTGTATCAGGAAGAGGTCTGCAGTTTTGGACATGCAATGTTTTTAGGCGACACAGACGACATGCAACTGATTTTAGATGCGTTTCAGAAAATTCGGACAAATGTGGATGAGTTATAGCACAAGAAACTGAAGGAAGCCTGTGATTTACTTTAGTTTCAGCAAAATGTCCAACGTTTCTGGTAACAGACACTCGGCGTCGTTACAAGATTGATAGTCAAGTTTCAGCTTGATCGGGATGTCTTTATTGATGGGCATATTAGGCTTCTGTTTCAACTTCAGAGGGATTGTAAACGTGCCTTCATAAACGTTCAACGTTTCAGGGCTAAACTCAAACAACACCGATTTGCCTTTCGGGTATTTTACTTCAACAACCTCAACTGGAGCGTCTTTTCCGACAGTGATTGTGGTTGGAATTAAGTTATCTTGACCTGCTGGGTTTGCATTAATATGCCAACCTTCTGCAATTTTCACCTTAACTTCTACGTCAATTTGATCGCCCTTAGTTGGCGTTTTAATTTTAGCGGTTGCTGTTATAAGTGATTGCGTTGAATCCTTGAGTTCTAATTCTCCAACGGACAATTTTGGCAAAGTGGACGCATCACGATTTTCGCCTAAGCTTAAGTAACCGTTGAGCGCATAGAGCAAATGCATGAAAGACGAAGGGGCTTGCTCCGTCGCTTGTGAAAAACTAAGAAGTGTTTTCTTGGCAAAATTCCGATAACTTGGCTCAAGCATCAAGAGGTTGTTGACTGCAACAGCGTTTCCAGAAGGAATTGCGGAGTCGTAAGGTTTTTTGGTGCGAACAATCAACTGTTTTGCATCTGCCTTTGTAAAATAGAACCCCCCATTTTTTTCGTCCCAAAAGAGTTCAATCATTTTGTCGGTAAGGGTTGTCGCGGAACGCAACCAACGTTCCTCTCCAGTTGCACTATACAATCCGAGTAGACCACGCACAAAAAAGGCGTAATCATCAAGATAACCATCGTATTTCGCGACACCAGCGGTATAAGTGTGCCACAATTCACCGTTCGGTTTTCTCAACGTGTCAAGTATAAACTGTGCTGCTTTTGAAGCGGCGGTCAGATACTTTTCCTCGCCAAGAACTTCGTACCCGTAGGCAAGTGCATCTATCATCAAACCGTTCCAATTCACAATGATTTTTGTATCAAGCAATGGACGTTCACGTTCAGACCGAGCTGCTAAAAGCGTATCTCGCGCAGGGATTAAAGATTTGAGAGAATCTTCCGATTCTACTGCGTTGGGAACATAGAGAACAATTTTACCTTCAAAATTAGGACCTTTGTCTACACCGTAAACAGAGGTAAACTGTTCGACATCTTTTTGAGGAATAGCTTTCTTGATTTCTTCATCTGTCCAGACATAGTATTTTCCTTCCTCAGCGTCCGTTTCAGCGTCTAATGCCGAATAGAATCCACCTTCAGGTGCTGTCATCTCGCGAAAAATAAAACTGAATATTTCTTCAGCAATACGTCGGTATTGCGGTTTCTTTGTTAATTGATATGCTTGAAGATATATTTTTGCCAATTGTGCATTGTCGTAAAGCATCTTTTCAAAGTGAGGCACGAGCCACTTTGCGTCAACTGAATACCTGTGAAACCCGCCGCCGATTTGGTCATAAATCCCACCATAAGCCATCATGTCTAAGGTATGTGTCACCATCTTTAAGAGTGATTCATAGTCAGCGGGAGGGGGTTGTAACCTCGACTGTCTTTCATATTCTCTCAAAAGGAACTCCAAATTCGCTGGACTTGGAAATTTGGGAGCACCACTAAATCCACCATAAGCGTGTTTGTAGTTAGTTTTTAGATGCGTTACGGCAGTAGAGATGAGGGAACGATCAAGGGATTTAGCAGTGAGAGCAGAAAATCCTATGCTTATTGCGCGCTCAATAACTTGTGTAATCCGATTCGCAGAGTCAATTACTTCTGCTTCTCGCGTTACCCATGCTTCATGCACTGCCATCAAAATCGTTGGGAAACCGGGTCTATTTGGCATATCTGTCGGAGGAAAATAGGTGCCAGCAAAGAAGGGTTTCAAATCGGGGGTAAGAAAAACTGAGTTGGGCCATCCACCACGTTGTATCAATAGCTGCGTTGCGGTCATATAGATTTCGTCTAAGTCGGGTCGTTCCTCTCTATCAATCTTGATATTGACAAAGTTCTTGTTCATCTGCTCAGCGATTTCTGGGTTTGAGAAGACTTCCCGTTCCATTACGTGACACCAATAACATGTGGAATATCCAACGGAGAGAAAAATAGGTTTATTTTCTTTCTTCGCGCGTTCTAATGCTTCATCGTTCCATGGATACCATTCAACAGGATTGTGAGCGTGCAGCAGTAAATAAGGACTTGTTTCACGGATGAGTTGATTCGTCCATTTCCATGAACCATCAGGATTTTTGAGTGCTGCCTCATCGGCACTTCCCATCCATGTGATAATAAGCAGAATTAAACATAAGAATATGTTTCGTATTATATTTTTCATGATTAGAGTCTTTACCTTTCAGGGAATTTAACGTTTTCATATATTTCCTGAAGCGGTAATTCGCACTGAATAGAGATAAGCGGAAGGACTTCATCAAGTTCTTGAAAGGAAATATAACCGCACTCCTCCTGTTTTCGGAGATACCGTTCAACATATACCCTATCTTGTGATACAAGGATGTATTCTTTCAAGGATTCAAGTTGTCTGTAGTGCAATAATTTTTCACCTCTATCATAAGCCTCCGTACTTGGAGAGAGTACTTCAACAATGATGATTGGATTGAGGAGTATGTCAAAAACATCGTCTTCAAAACGTGGTTCATCACAAACGGCGACGACATCTGGATAGAAATAGGATGAAGTGTTAGGTGTGCTTACACGCATTTCGCCCTTATAGATTTCACATCCGCTGCCTTTTAAGCGATTGCGGAGTTCACCAAAAATATTGCCTGAAATAAGATTATGCATGCGACTTGCACCAGACATTGCGACAATTTCCCCTTTGACGTATTCACTTCTGACAGTGTCCGCATCAGGGATCGTTTTACGTTCTAAAGTAATGTATTCTTCAGGGCTTAGATATGTTTGGACTGCACTAATTGCCATGACTTCCTCCACTTATGTATTGATAATTTGATTATAACGTAGGCACGTAGTGGTGTCAAGATTATTGAACATAGTACGGTAGGAAGATTATTGCACAAGTGCCCGCTGAGCAATGGAGCGTCCCCGATCTGTCAGCATCAGTTGTGTTGCCTCTTGCGACACATATCGGTTGTTTAACGCTTGCTTAACGACCCGTGTGGCGAATGTCGGTTCCCATTGGAGATGCTCGTGTAGGTGCTCTATTTCAGATTCTTCGTGTGCTTCTGGCAATCCTTCGTGATTAAAGAGATGGATAACGAGCATCGTTTGCGCAAACTCCCATTTTTGACGGATATGTCTGCGCGCAATTGCGATGAGTCCACGGTTTGGGACAATCATAAAGATAAGTCCAAAAACAAGAAATGTCATCGTTGCGATAGTTCCGGCAATAGAAACATCAAATACATAGGCAAGTAAATAGCCGCTCACAGCGTTCACACATCCTATCACAACACTTAGAATAAGCATCCGTGCCAGACTGTCCGTCATCAAATAAGCGGTAGCAGGTGGTCCGGCGATAAGTGCCACAACTAAAATTGAACCGACAGCATCAAATGCCCCTACCGTTGTCATAGATACCAATGTCATCAACCCATAATGGATAAGAGTCGGTGCGAATCCTAACGTTGCAGCCAAACTCGCGTCAAATGTTGCCAACTTCAATTCCTTGTAGAATATCAGAATAAAAGCGAGGTTCAAAACTAACATTCCACCCATCACATATATAGATACAGGGCCCAGTTCATAACCATAAATCTTTAATATGTTGAGTGGTGCGTGCGCAAGTTCACCGAGAAGAACCGCATCCGTATCCAAGTGCATATTGCCAGCGTAACGCGAAATTAGGATTACACCGATACTGAAAAGTGCGGGAAACGTCAACCCAATCGCAGCATCTTCTTTCACCAGTTTCGTTTTTTGTAGCAATTCGACGAAAACAACGGTGAGAACACCAGTTGCAGTAGCAGCAAGAATTAGTAACGGTGATGAGATATTATGTGTGAGAAAAAATGCAAGAACAATACCGGGAAGAATAGCGTGACTAATTGCATCGCTCATCAACGTCATCCGACGTAGCACCAAGAATACACCGGGTAAAGCGCATGCGGACGCTGTGACAATAGCAATAAGTATGATGTCAAGATGATTAAGTATGATGTCAAGATGATCTTGTATCATTTTTTATCTGGTTTTCTGTTGTGGCTGCTCCAATTAATTTAGCTGCGGCAATCTTCAAGCTTCGTCTATTTCGGCGCTGTCTTATACTGTTCCACAACAACCCACGGTTCGGTGCAAAAGCAATCGAAAATCCCACTATCACTGTTGCACAGAGGATAATTGTTGGACCGGTGGGAACACCGACTGCGATGCTGCTGATGAAAGTGCCACTCACCCCTGCAAGTGCTCCGAAGCATGCAGCCAAAAGTACCATGAGACTGATTTTGTCTGTCCACTGTCGCGCAGCAACTGCAGGTGCAACTAACATCGCACTCATTAGCACCGCACCGACCGCTTGTAAACCGATAACAATTGCAATAACGAACAGACTTGTCAGCAGAATATCAAGGGCTCGTGTCGGAAACCCAATAGACGCGGCGAACCCTTCATCAAAAATAAGCAGTTTTAACTCCTTCCACAAAATAAGCATTATAATAAGAGCAATCCCTCCGAGTATACCAATCGTTAGGACATCACGTTTTAGCATTGTGGCAGCTTGCCCGAAGATAAAATCATCCAGCCCTGCCTGATTTGCATCACCGTTGCGCTGTATCTGTGTGAGCAGCACCAAACCAAACCCGAAAAAAGTAGATAGCACAAGACTAAATGCGCTGTCATATTTGATGCGTGTCAATCTCACAATGCTGAGAATAATGAGCGTGCCGACCCATCCCGCGATTGCTGCACCAAGCACCAGAATCAGCGGCGTCTTGCTTCCTGTTAGCATAAATGCGATTGCAATCCCGGGTAGTGCGGCGTGCGAAATGGCATCACCGAGTAGACTCTGTCTCCGAAGGACAGCATAAGTCCCGAGTGCGCCGCTCACCGTGCCAAGAAGCGCAGCACCGATAGAGACAATTATCAAGGTATAAAAATGGGTTAAGAAGTAAAAATTTGCCATGATTTGGGGCACACGTGGAAATCGCGGTTGAAAATCGTTCCACAAAGACATTTATCGGTTTTTCATGAATGCTACTCGTCCGCCATAAGTCTCTCGCAAATTGTCAGGGGTAAATGTATCATCAACGGGCCCGCTGGCAATTCGACGAATGTTTAGCAACGTCACCCAATCGAAATAGTCGGTCACAGTTTGTAAATCATGATGCACTACAACAACTGTTTTGCCGTTTGCACGGAGTTCCTGAAGTAAAGTAACGATCGCACGTTCGGTAGTCGCATCTACACCTTGAAAGGGTTCATCCATCAGATATACTATGGCATCTTGAACAAGTGCCCGTGCCAAGAAAACACGTTGTTGTTGCCCTCCAGAGAGTTGGCTAATCTGTCGGTTGGTGTATTTCTCCATTCCGACTTTTTCCAGTGCATGCATCGCCAGTTCGCGGTCATGTTTTCCCGGACGCTTTATCCAACCGAGTGCCCCATATCTTCCCATCATAACGACATCAAGTACATTTGTTGGAAAATCCCAATCAACACTTCCCCGTTGTGGTACATAACCGACAATTCGTCGTTGTGCATCATAAGGTTTATTGTAGATTAAGACATTGCCAGCTGCAGGCCGGACTAATCCTAAAATCGCTTTGATTAGCGTAGTTTTGCCTGCACCATTGGGACCAACAATAGCTAAAAGCACTCCCGGCGGCACATCAAGGTCGATATCCCACAAAACAGGTGTTTCACGATAAGCGACTGTCAGATCTGTTACCTGAATTGCGTTTGTTTCATGGGTTTGCAATTTAGTTTTCCTCTGTAGAAGTGGTTTCTCCCATCAATGCTTGGACAATCGTATCAATGTTGTGCCGAACCATTCCGATATAAGTGCCTTCAGGAGTCCCTTCATTTCCCATAGCGTCTGAAAAGAGTTCACCACCAATCTGCACATTGAACCCTTTTGATTTTACAGCGGCTTTTACTGCTTCAAGACTCCGTGAAGAAACAGATGATTCCACAAAAATAGCGGGTATGCGTCGTTCCGCGATAAAGGTGGCTAATTCCTGCACATCAGCGATACCTGCCTCCATGGAAGTGCTAATTCCTTGCAGCCCGCGCACTTCAAATCCATAAGCATTTCCGAAGTAGTTAAAAGCGTCATGTGCTGTCACAAGTACGCGTTGTTCAGGTGGTACGCGTTCTGCTTGTGTCTTAACGTATTCATGCAGTTCCGCAAGTTCAGCAAGGTACCGGTCTGTATTGTTTTGGTAGACAGTCTCACTATCCGGATCCAACGTACTTAGCGTATCTCGAACCTTCTCAACTGCTTTCATCCAAAGTGTAACATCAAACCATAAGTGTGGGTCGGACTGTCCTTCATAGTCCGAAGATGATAAAAGCAGCGTCTTGTCAACACCGCCTGTCACCGCAACAGTTTTGGTATTTCCCGGCATATCAGCAAGCTCATCTGCCAATTTTGCTTCAAGGTGCAATCCGTTATAAAAGACGATATGTGCTGACTTGAGTCTTGTACGATCCTTAGCAGTCGGTTTGTAAAGATGTGGGTCAACACCAGGGCCCATCATCCCGATAACTTCAACCTGATCGCCGCCAACGTTTTTCACAATATCCGTAATCATCCCAATTGTGCAAACGATACGGATTTTTCCTGCCTCTGATGTGTTCGGTGGCTTTTTTGAATCACACCCAATATTTGCCAAGATGGAAATAAGAAAAAGTGACACACACACTATATATATTAGTGGTGTAAACGCGTTTAAATTTTGTTTTAACATTTTGACTGATGTGTGTATTTTAATCATAATTTCAATTCCTATGAAAACCTTTCTAAAAAAAATAGCGTTCTAAAAGTTTACCAACAAGATAACCGACCCCTGCCACGCCGAGACCAACAACGAACATATCAAAACCACTCCGAATTAAACCGCGTCCAGTGAAAAGACTTCGTGCAGCCCCGACTGCAAAGTGCGAAAACATCGCAAGTGAAAAAGATATCCATATTGCAGTTGCACCAGAGGTAAAAAGAAATGGTGCAACAGGAATAAAAGCACCGACAGCGGTGGCAAGCCCCGTAATCCATCCTTCTTTGAATGGTGTTGTATGTGTTTCACCGATCTTAAGTTCAGCCTGTATTTTTTCTTCTAATGCTCTTTCAGGGTCACTCATTACTTCCTTCGCAAGAAGTCGAGCATGTTCTTTCGGAACACCGCGAGATGCATAGATAAGCGTGAGTTCATCTTCTTCAATGTCCGGCATGAGACGAATTTCTTCCCTTTCTATCTCAATTTCGTGCTCGTATACCTCTTGTTCGCTCTTTGCAGCGAGGTATCCAGATGCCCCCATAGAGAGCGAGTCTGCTACTGTTCCAACAATACCCGTGACAAGAATTGTTGAGATATTTGAAGTTGCAGCAATAACGCCCGCAACCAAACCGAAATTTGCCGTTAATCCATCATTAAAGCCGTAAATAATGTTGCCCAGCGTTCCTCCAGATTCAGTTTTGTGCCACGGTTCGTCACTTGAGCCAGTGAGTTCCTTTAGACTTTCAGTATGCATTGCAGACTCTTTTGCTAAATCAAGTGCTGTTTCTTTGGCATCTGCTAATGTGCTGTTTTTATGGAGCGTTAGATAGTCTTTTACTTCGCTCGCTTCTTCTTGTAGCATCCGCGAAAGTGGTATTTTTCTATCAATTTTACGAGCATACCATGCCCAGAATCTTGCTTTGAAAGTTGGACGTTGTTGCTTCATCTTGACGTTGTATGAGGTTAGCATTTCTTCCCAACGTGCGACATGCCGATTTTCTACCTCAGCAAGCTCAAGTAATATATCTTTCCGATCAGGGTCTGGTTCAAGATTAGCGAAAACGCTGTAAAGGAAACTTGCATCTATTTCATCTTGTAGGTGGTGTTTCCATGTTTTGATAGTTTTGTCATCTGGTTTAATCTTTTCTTGGTGTTCCATTTTTGAATTCCCTCATCGGTGATAAGCGCGCCTTTAAAGCGCGCTTACACATTATCTGTTTCTTGGACATTATTAACGAATATGTTTTTTGCAACCTCGCGTCCGATTACTACTTGCTGCCCAGCAACATCAATAGTGAAGGGTCCCTCAAATGGTGCAACCTCAATTACTCGGAACGCTGTACCTGGGTAAAGGTTGAAACCTCCCAGATGCCGTAGTATCGCTGAATCGTTGTCACTCACTTCAGCGACAACGCAAGCTTGTCCGTTCTGTAGATCCGTCATCGGAATGGAAGGTGTTTTGGGTACAACACCGTTTTTATCAGGTATAGGTGAACCGTGTGGATCGACAGTTGGGTATCCGAGAAATTCATCCATTCTTGCTTCCACATCCTCTGAAATCACATGCTCTAACTTCTCGGCTTCCTCATGAACGCCATCCCACGGCACACCGAGTGCTTTGAATAGATAGAGTTCCAATAGACGATGGTGTCGGATGATTTCAAGCGCAACAGCTTTTCCTGCCTCCGTAAGCGTAACGCCTTGATAACGTTCATGGCTTACAAGGTTCATTGATTTCAGTTTTTTGATCATTCCTGTGGCAGATGCTGGTTTAACGTCAAGATATTCCGCTAAAATACCGGTTGAGACTTTGCCACCCTTCTCTTGTAACTTATAGATTGACTTGAGGTAGTCCTCAGCCGCTTGTGTAAGCATTCGTCTTCCAATCCGCAAGGAAACACGCTACGTGTATGATTCCTTAATTTGCGGTATATGGTAGGCTTAACCTACCTAAATTTAGGCTCTATATGCCTAAATTGTTATATACATTGAGAATTTATTTTAGGTATGCCTAAATTATATATTAATGTCCAACTAATGTCAAGAGATTTTTATATCTTTGTTGTTCGTCCCTTGCTAAAATTCGTTAAATACTTTTACAGGCTTTCTTGTTTCAATTGATTCCCACGCTGCAACGCCTACTGCGATAGACTTCGCACCATCAACTACATTCGGAGAAGGTTCTAAATCTTCTTCAAGACACTGCTGAAAATGCCGCATATATCGGATGACTGTTTGCCCATGTCCGTAAACACTTGTGTCTACCTCAGGTGGACAGGTCATCTCAAAAGGTTCCCTTGCAGACATCTTATCAAGCATGAGTTTTACTTGTCCGCCCTTGTTATCCGTAAAGTCGCCAATCATTGTGCCTTTACTACCATAAATAGATACTTGCATCATCGGCATGGGTGGGTGAACAACATCGTAAAGTCCCATCGCTCTGGCAATCTGTCCACCTTTGAACTTCAAATTGAGAAAGAAGTTGTTTTTTATCGGGTACTCTGGGGTGAGTAAACCTTTTGTACCATAAGCATGTACCTCCTCAACATCACCGAGAAAACTCCGCAGAATATCAACAGGATGTACGACACCGCCAAACATTAGGTCTTGTGGGACATGTAGTCGCCACGGTGTAAAATCGTAGACATCGCGCAGATCATGAACATAATAGGCATCTGCGACCATGATACTCCCTAAATCGTTATCGTCAAAAAGCCGCTTCATCGTTAAAAACTGAAGGTCGAATCGCATCGTTTGCCCGACAAGGAATTTGACACCGTGCTCACGAACTAAATCTACCAAACGTTGTGCGTCTGCCAACGTTGTTACCATCGGTTTTGTGCAGACAACGTGCTTGCCTGCCTCAATCGCAGCGATGCAATGTTTAGCGTGAAGATGGTCTGGTGAATAGACTGCAATAACGGAGATGTCATCACGTTGTATCAATTCCTGGTAATCTGTTGTCCAAAAATCGACTTCAATATCTTTGGCGTAGTTTTCAAGAATATCCGCTCGATTAGCACAAATGCCGCGTAGTTCATAATTTAGGTCGGGCACATCCTTTAACAATGTTGCAGTTGAACCCATATTGGTAGGATTAATCCCGATAACACCTAATCCTATTGCCATTTTCTTTCTCCTTTAATTACCCATAATCTTATCATAAATCCCTTTGATTGACAAGCATTATGTTAAGAACCTACAGAATAAACAGATTGTCAGGTTCGTTTAAATATGCTATACTTCTTCAAAATGTCATAAGCGTTCATTTATGATTTATGGAGGAAAAATAAAGAATGTTGTCTATAAAACAGTGTTATCTTCTGTTGTGTATGAGTCTTTTCTTCTTAGGGATTACCACATGTTTCGCAGAAGGTGGCTTTGAATACCTTCCTGATAACAATACCCTCGGACTCTGGCATTTTGATGAAGCCAAAGTCAAGGATATATCTAACAACAATGTAGAGGCAAAGGTTGAAGGGAAAGCGGCATGGGATCCAAACCAAGATTGGAATAAAGAGGACAAACCCGGAAAATCATTCCGTTTTGATGGTAACACAGTGATCTCGCTTGGTAAAGCGAAAGAACTTATACCTGAAACTGCTGTTACTGTAGAAGCTTGGGTATACCCCGAAGACTTAAACGGTTGGCGGCTAATATGCGCTAACTGGGATGGTCCTCCTGGTGCATACCACTTAGGCGTTTCAAATGCTATGCCCAAATTCCACATTAACACGACAAACGGAGGTGCATCTGCCGAGCCAGCAGAAGCACTTAAATTGAAGTAGTGGTATCACATCGCTGGTACTTATGATTCCAACGCAGTTAAACTTTATATTAATGGCAAAGAGGCGGCATCAAAGGACCATGGTGGAAAGCTGAAAGGTGCCGACTATGACGTAGTCATTGGGAGTAAGAACACGCGGCAGTTTAAGTGGATAGGTTTAATCGACGAGGTGCGGATAAGTGACATTGCCCGCGAAGCCGACGAACTTAGTCCTAACTTTGAGAAACCACAAGCGGTTGAATTCACTGAACTAACATTACCGCTTTTATGGGGTAGCCTTAAACGATGACAGAAAGCCGAACATCCCAACATAATTCGGCAATTAAGCAACAAGTCACATCTGCTTTAGCACGTGCTATTGATTTTTTGCTGGCACAGCAGCACGCGGATGGAAACTTTGAAGGGCAACTTTCCTCAAGTACGTTTCCGTCTTGTGCTTATGCTTGGATTCAACTTGCACAAGGACAAACACCAGAAAAAGCATTGATTGATTGGTTCGTAAAAAACCAGAAGGAAGATGGTGCCTGGGGATTAGATACCGCAAATCAATCAAATCCAGATGCAACGTTGTTTGCACAATTGATCTTGGAACAAGCATCTGAAAATGTGTCAACACCAGAGTTACAGGAAACACTTTCGCGTATTCTGCACTACCCGCTTGATCTTGCCTTAGTTAAACTCACCTATGCCGCTTTCAATCAGTTTGATTGGCAAAAATTGACTGTTTCTAAAAATGCATTGCCGTTGATAAAACTCGTCAAACTTTTAGCGCGTATCCCAGCGCTGCGCGCTTTATTGAAACCCCCAAGAAACAAACTCCCTCCTGTTGACCTTTTCAACACCTCTCTTTTTGAAGAGTTGTTTATTGCTGAACAACATACTTTAGTTCCCGTCTTTATTATAATAGAATTAAATACAAGCAAACGCCTTGAAATTATAAATTCGCTGGTGGCATGGTTAAAAGCGCGTGTTTTAAGTGATGGCAGTTGGTTTCGTGTGAATTATATCACTGCCCTCTCTGTTTTGGCATTGATTGAACTACGCGACAAAGGCGATGCTGACCCTGATATCTCTGTATTAATAGAAAGAGGTATCAAATGGCTTCAAGCCACGCAAAACCCTGATGGTGGATGTCGTGAAGCACTAAACCTCAATGTCTGGGATACTGCTTTAAGCATCATCGCCTTAACAGAAGTCGGTGTAAGTTTTCCCAACAGTTCAGATATAATCAGCGAAGCAGCACAATGGCTTGTTGATCATCAAAATGACAACGGTGGTTGGGCATTTTCTGGCATGCAGGATAGTTCCCTTCCCACTGATGCAGATGATACTGCTTTGGCAACCCTTGCTATAATTCGAGCAAAACTTACATCCACAGATGCAAAAAGTGCAATTCAACGCGGAATTGAGTGGTTGAAACAGAATCAGGGGACAGAAGGGAGTTGGAGCACGTATCAACCAGGGCAAGGTGATGTCGGATGTGTTAGCATTACCGCACATGCTATTGAAGCATTACTTGCTGACGGTGATAATGAAATGTTTGTAAACCGTGGTATTCAATGGCTACGTGCCAATATTCATCGTGATGGTTACTGGAACGACCTCTGGTTAGCGAAACGCACCTACGGGACAGCATACGCGCTTGTTGCACTTGTTAAAGCAGGATTTGGGGATGTGCCAGAGATTGCACGCGGTATTCGTTGGTTGGAACAAACACAAAATGCGGATGGTGGATGGGGAGAAGATATGTTTGGCAACCCTACGGATAGCACTGTAGAGCAGACGGCATGGTGCACTTATGCCCTCTTACTTACTGATGGTGAAAACCGGTCTGCTGAAAAAGGAGCTGAGTTTCTCCTAAAGAATCAAAGAGAAGACGGTTCATGGCAAGAGAGTTGTGTTGGTATTTATTGGGAAGTAATTGGTGGATACAGCGATCCGATTTATGCTTCTGTTTTTCCGATCTTGGCATTGAACCAGTATGTCAATAAAAGTTCGTAGAAGATAGTCTTGTTGTAGCTTGATATGATCTCAGTTATTATACCGATTCTGAATGAAGAAAGGATTTTGGAAAAAACGCTCTCTCGGCTTCAACCTGAGTTGAAAAACCATGAACTCATTATTGTAGATGGCGGCAGTATTGACGGTTCTATCAGCATAGCAGAAAAATATGGGAAGGTAATTAAATCTGAGCGGGGACGTGCTAAACAGTTGAATGCTGGCGCGGCAGCAGCAATAGGTGAAATTCTCGTTTTTTTACATGCAGATGTTTGGCTTGAAGCGGGGGCATTTGCTGCAGTCGAAACAGCACTATCGTCAGGGTATGTCGGTGGTGGATTCCTTCAAAAAATTGATGGTCGGAGTATTCTATATCGCATTATTGAGATTACCGCAAACATGCGCGGTAAATATCTAAAGGTCTTTTATGGGGATAGTGGAATTTTTGTGAAAAGGTGCGACTTTGAACGTATTGGTGGTTTTCCAGAAGTTCCAATAATGGAAGAGATGGGATTTTCCAAGGCATTGCGCGAGTTAGGAAAAACAAAAATGGTTTCACCCTGCATTCATATATCAGCACGACGTTGGGAGACGAACGGCATTGTCCGAACAACAGCAATAAACTGGCTTATCACCTCACTCTATTTTCTGGGTTTCTCACTAGAACGGCTTACGAAATTGTACCGGAATATACGGTAAAAAGAAAAAGCGGTAACAACACATGTTTCCGCTTTAAGTAATTGAAACTATTGGCAAGTTTTCGAACTAAAGGCTATTTGTTAGAATTCTCCATATCTTTCATTCCATTTTTCCGCCAATCATCCTCTTTCTGCCTCAGTTTTCTTATGTCATCAGGATTCTTAATATCTATGATGTGAGGGGTAATGATGAAAACGATCTCAGTATCTTGGACTTCGGTTTCGGTGCTTTTAAAGAGTCTTCCGAGTAAAGGAATATCACCAAGTATAGGCACTTTGTTTTCCACCTGTTTCTGCTTCTTGCGAATGATGCCACCGACGATCAATCGCTGTCCATCTTCAACGTCAACGTAGACACTAAGAGAGTTATCGTCTGTTATCGGCGCATTAAAATCGGTGAATTCAATAAAGTTACTGGCACTGATATTTGTAATATCTAACCCGATTGTCCGCTTCTCATCTCCATTCGCCTGCGATCTTGCGATATAAGGCGTGAGTGAAATGTTAATGCCGACAGGGGGATCAATAAAATCGTAGTTGAAAAGCGGTTGGGTAGCGGTATCTCCAAGGATGCTATTGGTATCAACACTTTGTAGATATGGAATACGGCGTCCACTGCTCCATGTAGCAGCCCGACTGTCCCGTGTCGTAATCGTTGGTGTAGAAAGCGTCTTGACTTTATTTTCGCGAATAAGTGTGTGTAAGAGCGCCATATACTCTTTCGTTACCAAACTGTAGTTAAATCCGGAGATTTCCTGGGCAAGACCGAGTTCTGCATTTGTATCACCGATTAATGGATTATTCGGACTGAGCTCAAGACCGCCGAGTCTCTTTTCATTGGCAGCCAACTCAATACCAAGTTTTGTTTTTTCATCAAGGGTAACTTCAAGTATCTTGATATCGATCCGCACTTGTCCTCGAACGAAATCAAGCTTTTTAATAAGTGCTCTAACCTGCTCAAGATAGCGGCGTCGAGTTGTGACAATAAGCGAGTTCGTATCTGGATCGGCATAGACAGTAACCTTGCCAAATAGTGAATTAATGTCTGTAGAATCATCCTGATTGCGCCCTTCATCGTCCCAAAAAAAGAAAAAACCAAACCCGTCATCTTGAGCTTGCGGGTCTTGCCAGACTTGCCCGAGCACTTGAGCAAGAGAATCCGCTGTTGCATATTCAAGGCGGATAATTTCGGTGACTTCTGTCTGTGCTTCTGGTGTAGGTATATCAAGTTGCCTAATAAAGTCTTGGATAAGTTCAAAGTTGCGTTTTGTGCCTGTAGATACAACAAGGGCATTATGGCTTACCAAAGGTTGGGCAGCAACGTTACCTGACAAAGAACCTTGTGATCGCGGTGTTGTTTGCCGCTGAGGAAGATAGTAGCGGTAATAGGAATAACTACTACCTCCTCTAAAACCGTCGTCGCCACTGCCTTGGTAATGTGTGTTAATCAGATTTGCCATATTTTGAGCATCAGCGTGCTTGAGATAAAAGATTCTTGAACTCCATTCTTGGTCGGGTAGGTTGACATCAAGTTTTTTAATCAGATCGTCAATCACAGGAAAATTCTGAGCGGATGTAGAAATGAGCAGTGCATTGAGCCTAATATCTTCAACGATGTGTACTGTTCCTTGTACCCCAAAACCGGTATCTTCATTTGAATCCCTTCTATCGTCCCACCAATACCGGTAGCTATCACCACCCGTATCCTCACCTTCAAAGAGTTGGCTTAGATTCTCTTTAAGAGTTGCGGCATCAGCGAACTCAAGCAAATACATCTTAAACTCATTTTCTGTCTGCTTTTGATCAAGCACTTCAATAATCTTTTCAATGATAGGGAAATTCCGCGGGTCAGAGGAAACAATAACGATGTTCAACCTATCATTTTGAGAAATATTTACTGTACCTATAATACCTTGATATAGATCGCCCGACTCACCCCGTTCACGTCGAAATGCTCGCATTTTCTCAGCAGACCACCTATCCAAACTTCTTCTACCACCCCCTTGGATACTTTCACCAGTGATGAGTTCTTCAAGTGTTGTGGCAACATCTTCTGCTGAGGCATAGTCGAGACGATAGGTGTGAATATCGGTCGTCAGATTTGGTGCTATATCAAGAAGACTGATGATTTCTTTCAGTATGGTTAAGTTTTCTTCGGTTGCTTTGAGGATAAGCGTATTTGAATTACTATCCGCATAGACCTTAATCATGCCATCAATCAAGGCCACACCTAAACCTTGTTCAATAGCTTGCTTGATTTGCTCAGGATCCATACCATTTGTGCCACGCGCAGATTTATCATCTTCTTTGTTGTCCTCTAAGACTCTTGTGAGTGTTTGCTCTAAAGTTGTTGCATCCGCATAAGTAAGCGGGACTAAAGCGATCTTTAATGGGAATCTCTCACCTTCATCAGCAAATTGCAAAATGGTAACAACTCTACGGATGGTTGAAGCCACATCAGTAACAACGAGTGCGTTTGTCATGGCATCCGCAAAGATGTTTGCCTGTTTATTCAACAAAGATTTCAATACACCTGCTTGCTCCGAGGCAGACGCATTTGCCAGCTGGATAATGTAAGTCTGAATCTCATCAGTCATGTCAACCAATTCGGGATTAGCCTCAATAATCTTGACAGGCACATTCATCGTTGTCGCTTTTTCAAAGGTAGTAACAAGAAGGGTGCTATCAACCTTAACAAAGGTTAGATTATGCTGCGCAAGCACAGTCTTGACTTTCTCAATCACTTCATCAAGTGTCACGTAATTCAAATTTATAAGGGCAAACGACTTCCCTTGAATATCGTTTTCACTCGCGATAATGGTGAGATTGGTTTCACCGGACAACCATTCAAACACGTTTTTGAGTTCTCGACTGGTAAAGTCAAAGTTAAACCGTGTCGCTTCGCCAGTTTCCTCATCCCGTTCAGCAACTTCCATTGTGCCTTCACCACCCCGCTGCGCCAACAGATCTCCTTGCATAAGGAAAAAGAATCCGAAACATACCAAAGAAATTAGAAATAATTTGTTGTGTTCCCGCGATAATGTTTTCAACAAATTACCACATTTCAATATCATAAACAAATCCTCGTAATCATCCGAATTCTTTTTAAGGTAAGAATGTAATGGAATTCTGAAACTACTTGATTGATTCCTCTAAATTTGATTGCCCATTTTTTTGCCAATCGTCAGCGATTTGCTTCTGTTTCTTAATATCGTCCGGCTGCTTTATATCAAAGATATGAGGTGTAATAATGAAAACAATCTCAGTGTCTTGAACTTCAGTTTCGGTGCTTTTGAAGAGTCTTCCAAGTAAAGGAATATCACCAAGTATAGGCACTTTGTTCTCCACCTGCTTCTGTTTCTTGCGAATGATGCCACCGACGATAAGTTTTTGTCCATCCTCAACGTCAACATAGGCACTGAGGGAGTTATCATCTGTTATCGGTGCATTAAAGTCGGTAAACTCAATAAAGTTACTGGCACTGATATTTGTAATATCTAACCCGATTGTCCGTTTTCCATCTTCCTCCGCTTGTGATCTTGCGATATAAGGCGTGAGTGAAATGTTAATGCCGACAGGGGGATCAATAAAATCGTAGTTGAAAAGCGGTTGGGTAGCGGTATCTCCAAGGATGCTATTGGTATCAACACTTTGTAGATATGGAATACGGCGTCCACTGCTCCATGTAGCAGGGCGGCTATCCCGTGTCGTAATCGTTGGTGTAGAAAGCGTCTTGACTTTGTTTTCCCGAATAAGTGTGTGTAGGAGTGCCATATACTCTTTCGTTACCAAACTGTAGTTAAATCCAGAGATTTCCTGAGCAAGTCCGAGCTCTGCATTTGTATCACCGATAAGTGGATTCCCTGGTGCCAGTTCAATTCCAGCAAGTTTCTTTTCATTAGCAGCAACTTCTATGCCGAGTTTTGTGGTTTCATCAAGGGTAACCTCAAGGATCCTAATATCGATCCGCACTTGCCCGCGAACGAAATCAAGCCTTTTGATAAGTGCTCTAACCTGCTCAAGATAACGGCGTCGAGTCGTTATAATAAGTGAGTTCGTATCTGGATCGGAATAAACAGTAACCTTGCCAAATAGTGAATTAATGTCTGTCGGTTCATCTTCATCAAATCTTGAACTGAAGAATCTTCTAAAACCGAACTCTTCATCTTCGGCTTGCGGGTCTTGCCAGACTTGTGAGAGGACCTGAGCAATGGAATCCGCTGTTGCATATTCAAGGCGGATAATTTCAGTGATTTCTGCCATTGCATCGGGTGTAGGTATATCAAGCTGCTTAATAAAGTCTTCAACAAGTTCGAAGTTACGTTTTGTGCCTGTAGATACAATGAGGGCATTGTGACTTTCCAAAGGTTGGGCAGCAACATTACCAGCCAAAGAACCTTGCGCTTGCGCAGTTGTTTGACGCTGAGGAAGATAATAACGGTAATAATAGTAGCTATCATAATTACCGATATCGTCTTGGTTTCCTTGATAATGTGTGTTAATCAGATTTGCAACATTTTCAGCATCAGCGTGCTTGAGATAAAAGATTCTTGAACCCCATTCTTGGTCGGGTAGGTTAACATCAAGTTGTTTAATCAGACCATCAATCATTGGAAAATTCTGAGCAGAAGTAGAAATGAGCAAGGCATTGAGTCTAATATCTTCAACGATGTGAACAGTGCCTTGTACTCCAAAACCGGTCTCTTGGTTTGAGGACCTGCTATCCCGATCCCACCAATAATATCGGCTGCTTCTGTCACTACCCGCATCCTCGCCTTCAAACAGTTGGGTAAGATTTTCCTTCAATGTTGCAGCATCAGCGAACTCAAGTAAATACATCTTGAACTCATTTTCTGATTGCTTTTGATCGAGCACTTCAATAATTTTCTCAATGATAGGGAAATTGCGCGGGTCAGAGGAAACAATAACGATGTTCAACCTATCATCCCGTGAGATATTTACCAAGCCGACAAAACCTTGAAAAAGATCGCTGGTGTCCCCTTGTCTCCGTCGATACGTCATCATTTCCAGTATATCCTCTCTGTCAAAACTTCTTCTACCACCTCCTCGGCTACTTTCACCAGTGATGAGTTCTTCAAGTGTTGTAGCAACATCTTCTGCTGAGGCATAGTCGAGACGATATGTTCGGATATCCGTCGAAAGATCAGGTGCTGTATCAAGAAGAGTGATGATTTCCTTCAGTATGGTTAAGTTTTCTTCGGTTGCTTTGAGGATAAGCGTATTTGAATTACTATCCGCATAGACCTTAATCATGCCATCAATCAAGGCCACACCTAAACCTTGTTCAATAGCTTGCTTGATTTGCTCAGGATCCATACCATTTGTGCCACGCGCAGACTTATCATCTTCTTTGTTATCCTCAAAAACCTTATTGAGCGTTTGTTCAATACCTGTAGCATCTGCATAAGTAAGTGGGACTAAAGCGATCTTCATCGGGAATCTCTCACCTTCATCAGCAAATTGCAAAATGGTAACAACTCTACGAATGGTTGAAGCCACATCAGTAACAACGAGCGCGTTTGTCATTGCATCAGCAAAGATGTTTGCCTGTTTATTCAACAAAGGTTTCAATACACCTGCTTGCTCCGATGCAGACGCATTTGTCAACTGGATGATATAAGTCTGAATCTCATCAGTCATGTCAACCAATTCGGGATTAGCCTCTATTATCTTGACAGGCACATTCATTGTAGTCGCTTTTTCAAAGGTAGTAACAAGAAGGGTGCTATCAACCTTAACAAAGGTTAGATTATGCTGCGCAAGCACAGTCTTGACTTTCTCAATCACTTCATCAAGTGTCACGTAATTCAAATTTATAAGGGCAAACGACTTCCCTTGAATATCGTTTTCACTCGCGATAATGGTGAGATTGGTTTCACCGGACAACCATTCAAACACGTTTTTGAGTTCTCGACTGGTAAAGTCAAAGTTAAACCGGGTTGCTTCGCCAGTTTCCTCATCCCGTTCAGCAACTTCCATCGTGCCTTCACCCCGCTGTGCCAACAGATCTCCTGGCATAAGGAGAAAGAATCCAAAACATACCAGTACAATCAAGTATATATTAGGTTTCTGTATCCACATCGGACAAACATCATTTCTGCACATTTTCATTATTGATAAACCCTCGCAATCATGAGAATATCCACATTTATTTTATTATCTTTATTATCAGCGGAAATTTGGAGGTCTCGAACCATCAACCATTTGGTTCTGGTTTCAATGAGTCGATTTAAGTTAACAAGTTTATCAATTTCCGCTTTAAACTTCATTTTTACGGTATAACTTTCAGGCGAATAGGAGGCGGGAGCCATTTGTAACCTTCGAGAAAGTTCTGTAATTTGCGATTCAATCCTATCAAGATATTCAAGGAGGTCTGCGGTAAGTTTTTCCTTGTTCAGTTCTTCCTCATAGTAATCAATGAGTTCTGTAAATTTGGTTAAAATCTGGCTATTTGGACGAAAGTAGATCTCGGTCATAGGTTTTTTAGCACCGATGCCAAAAAACCCGGGGGTTGCCTCCGTTTGTGTTTTATTAAATTGGTTTTCGAACAGTTTAATTTCAGCACCTACAAGATACTGCTCCGTCATTGAAACAATGAGTTCTATCAACTCAACTTGCATTGAACTTGGTATGCTTGCTGGTAAAGATGCAAATTCCCATTGAGGTTCAGTATCCATCGGATTTTCCGAATCGGTTTGATTTTTGTAGACCTCTTGAGGTGTTTCAACATCCTCTTTCACAGTTGGCTTCAAGACATCTGCATCAGGCTCTTCGGCTACCTGATGATCCTTATCAGATTTTTCATCTATTGGACTTTCGTCAGATTTCTCGGTTCCCTGATCCTCATCAGATTTCTCGGATTCTTCAGGTGTTTCGACATCTGCCTCTGTCTCGTTTAGCCATGCATCCATCAACATATCCATAGCTGCCTCTTCTGTTTCAATTTCAGCTTCGGCTTGTTCTTGAAGTTCAGCTTGGAGTTCAGTTTCAATTTCAGCATTGAGCGTATCCCGTTCAGTTTCCAATTTCTTCTGATAAAGATAAACAACAAGGTTTCGTCGTGCCTGAGTTGATATTTTCTCTGATTTTTTACCTGGGACTGGATCCACATCAAATTGGTAATTATCGGGGATACCAGCTTCTTTCACGATTGCGTGAATTTTCTCACGGATAACCGTTCCAGAATAACTCCCATCAAAAATAGTCTTAGCTTGTTCTTCGCCTGCGAGTCCAGCTTTTTCGTATAGACCGGTTTCAACAGGTTTGAGGATTTTTGATGCTGCTACCAAATTTTTAGATGTCTGCAAGGTTTGTCGCTTGTTTTCCATGTCAGTATTGGAAATCAAGCCATAGAGTCCTGGACCCCATTGTGTTGCAATGGCAGCAATTAGAACAATTACCAAAACTGCAAGCAAAATTTTGGTTTGCCTTGTAAGTTCAAGATTTAATTCCACTTTCTATTTCCTTACCTATTTTGTAGGTTTTTGTGCATTTTTGGTAAATTTTAGAATTACTTGGACACTCTCCACTGGCGAGGGGAATCAACGCCGAATGCGCTTGGCTGAACGCGCTTTTGGCATTCAGCATGATTCACCGTCTACCAGAGGATGAGAGTATCTATGTTTCTAATTCACCATAATTGCAGAATGTAAGTGGGTTAGTTTTTTTGCTTCAATTCTTCGTTTTCTTCTTTTGATATATCTTTTAAGTTCTCAATTGACATGTCTTTTAAGTTCTCAATTGACATGTCTTTTAAGTTCTCAATTGACATATCTTTTAAGTTCTCAATGTTTATAGAAGGTGGCGGCAAGTCTACCTCTTCCTCCTCTATCATTTTAGTTTCAAAAACAGGTTTCGGATAACGTTTTTGTGCAAACATTCGGGTTGCTTCACGACTCAATCGACAGTTTATTTTCACCTCAAATGTCGGTCTTCGTTCATCACCTGTCGTTGTAACCTCTCCTATCTCAATGTTGCTAAAGAGTTTTGAACTGTGAAGAACACCCTCCATCGAGTTAATAGAAGGATGTGAATTTGCTTGTAAACTAAAGGAAATACGTGTTTTTTCAAGGTCATCCAAATTGTTAACTTCAAATGTCTTCCAAGCCACTTTTGTTCTATCTTTAAAAAGTGAACTGAGTGCATGTAAAATATCCATTGGAGAGATTTGATGGGTTAACTTGTCTGCTAAAATCAGTTCAAGTGCGAGTTGTTTATTCGCATTGACTTGTAGATTTCCAAATGTAGCTATTTGATTGTCTAATAGGGTTTCTTTAGATTTTTGCGATCTGCTCCAGGTGACACCGCAAAGAACCAGGACAAGAAGTACGAAACCTGCAATGCCTGCTGTGATCAGTTGTTGGTGTTTACGAGTAGATTCAACCCGTTTCACACTAACTTCGGTCGGCAACAACGACACAGGTTCTTCAACTTCTAAAAGATGTATTCCAACCCCCAAAGGCACAGCTAAAGCATCCCCATAAGTTTCAAGTATTTGTGTTGATGCATTGCTTGTGTCTAAAGCACCATTTTGTAGAGGGTTCCAAAGTCTGGTTGGGATTTGAAGTTGTTCTTGACATGTATCTGCCAATTCAGGAACGCGTGCCCCGCCGCCGCATAACCATATTTCCGCAATCGCTTCAGGTTCATCATCGTTAATTTCTCTCTCGGCTGCGATGATAGACCGTTCTAACTCTCCAATGAAACGTCTTGTCCAGGTACGAGTAGGTGCTTGATGTGCCGGGATATGTTGTTTTTCTTGTTCTGCTGTTTCAGCATCTAACTGGGTTTCTGTCATCAAGGTTCGTGTTAATTGGTTTCCGCTGACAGAAAATCCACGAGAAAATTCTAAAGTATCTCCCTGCATTAAACAGAAATCTGAACGTTCTGCCCCAATATCAACGATGACTGTCCGTGCGGTACTATTGGATAATGCGTTGCGCGCTATGGTCGCTATGGCTAACATAGACGGGATCACTGCTGAAGGTGTAACACCTGTTTCATTAAGAAACCCCATATAGCGTGTTACAGTATCGCGCCGAGTCGAAACTAACTCGACCGAAAGTGATTCTGGTGTCCGTTGAACATCGTGGTACGTAAAAACAGATTCTTCTGCCTGAAACGGCAGCTCCGTCTCAGCTGCCATTTCCACTATGGTAGGTAACTGTGCATCGGTTGTTGCTGGCGGTAAATTGGGTAAACGTTTTGTAGAAACAAATCCACGAGGAATCGCAATTCCAACTTCTATCTTATGTTTATTGAAAAAGGTTCGCTTGATTCCAAGTTGATTCCACAACTTCCGTACATCTTCAGAAGTGTGTTGAGGATTATCAGGGTCCGTAAAAGAGATAACACCTGCGTTAATCAAATGCAGCGCACCAGCAATTTTTTCAATATGTACTATTTTAGCTGCGGCTGAACCGATATCAATTGCTACAACCTGATTTTTTGCCATCTATAAAACCTCATTTTATTTTTTCGTAATGCCTCTTGCTAATCCTGCCGCAAATATGGAACATTCAATTGGTTATTATTTCGCACAACGATACCCACGCGCTTTGCGATAGTTTTTCCGCTCAAATCAACCGCAGCAGATTCTATACGGTATCCGTGTGAACGGTAGGTCACCCAATCTACAACTTCTCGGAATGTTTGATTATCAATTTCTTCAATATCTAAAAGTTGCCCAATGTCACTAAACGGGTTGCCTCGGATGGGTTCTCCTAATGTGCCCTGTTGTTTTTCTTGGGTTTCCTCTTCACGGCGAGTAATAATTGCTTGTGATTTTGTTTGATCCATCCCTGGTAACAGTTGTAATATTTCTAAAGGTGCAGTATTTATATTGATTAATCCGTTTACAGTTTGTCCCTCTTCGGTTGTAATTTTATCAACAATCCCAGCGAATTCTTGTACTGTCAATATCCTAACATTTCTAATAGCATTAATATTTTGGAACTGCCCTTGGGAATTTCGGTGTGCTATAATGCGGTCAGCAATCCCTTCGTCAACACCTTGAAGTTCTTGAAGTTCATCTGAGTCAGCCATATTAATATTAATCAATGAGTTTGCATTACCCCCATTATTGGCACCATCACCTTGATTATTTCCACCACCACCAAATTGATTATTTCCACCGCCACCAAATTGATTTTCTTCATCGCCAAATTGGTTATTTCCACCACCACCAAATTGATTATTTTCACCACCATTGTTATTGTTGTTTGCTGGGGTATTGTTTTGAACTGTGATACGTGAACTAATATTATTGAATACCTGATTGGATATAGCTGGAACATCTAATAGGGCAGAAAGTCCGCTAAATTCGTTAGATTCACGGTTCTGGATAATGGCATTCGCCTCAGCTTGTGAAAAAACAGATTGATTATTATTTCCGCGAATTTGTGTTAACTGTTGTGCGTTCGCAGAATTGATATTGATTCTTTGTTGCCCGCTGGAATCAGTATTCGCGTCAACAGAATAGACTGTGGCTATGTCAACAAGACTATTGCCACCCATTGTTGTTTGTATTTGCGGCGGAATGTCTTCAGACCCACTTGTTTCGGGTGCCGCTACTGTTTGCTGTTGTATGCCATAAAGAATATTTGGCATCATCCCTTCAACACGTGCTACATCTCGGACAGTGCGATATGGTCGTCCTTCGACGATCCGAGCTGCAAGATCACCTGTTTCACTGTTTTCGGGTTGAACACCTAAAAAGCCGAGTAAATTTCGGATAGTATCTTCCGGTGCAGAATTGATGTTTATTTTTGACGCTTCATCAGTAATGGTCACCTGATAGTTTAACATTCTACCAATTTGGATACCGTCATCAATCTGTTGCTGAACTGGTTCTGCCCATGTTTCACCGAGTGAGTCAAAATTAGTTTCATCAGTTCGCAATTTCGCGATCCCCCACTCAAACCCCGCTTTTGCTGCGTAATGATACTTCACTCTGTCCACAAAGTTCCGCCGTGCGTTGTTTTCAAGCTTAAATGAGTAGAGCAGCTGCATTGCTAAGACAGAAAGGATCGTCAGAATCCAAAGCGTTGAGACAAGTGATAATCCGTTTGAATCGCTAAAACAAGACGTTGTTTTGGCAGGCGAACCTCTATATCTGAAAAGTGTATTACGATATTCTCTCATTGGTTATCCTTAAACGTGCTTTTCTGAGAGCGAAATGTGTTGGCAGCAGAAATGACTATAAATCCTTATTGAAGTTAACCGTTTCTATTATCTGGAGGTATTTGCACTTGCGGGCAGATATACCATAGTTGACTGTGTTAAGGCACCTTGGGTCATAACACCTGGGTTTTGCGGAAAAGCCTGCATTGACGTTGATTCTTGTCTATCTTCATCTATTACTGAAATCATGATTTGAACTGCAATTGGAAGTACATCTGTCTGATCCCAAGAATCATAAACTGATCCTGATTCTTCATCAATATACTTCAGGTCAAAGTTAACAATCCCATCAATTAGCGGATCTACTGTAAAATGAATCGGCATACCATTTTCATCTACTGTTGGAATCGTTCCGGTATTCATAAATGACTGAATAACCAATTCAGGGTTTAGTGCTGTAGTTACAATGCGATAAAGTGAAAGATTTTCTTCCTGATCGGATATGTTTTGTCCTGGCTCTTGTGATGCGATATATGGCTGCGGAATAAAATTCTCACTCCGCAGTTCCGCTATAGGAATCTTCAGTCCGACATAATAAGCAACGCGCCGGACATCGCTCAAAGGGGGTGTATTCAAAATGTTAGCAGCATTTACCTGCGTTACAAACGGATCTGGGTCGGTCTTTACTAACGTTACAAAACTGAGAATATCCATATTCTTATCAATAGATTCAGTCGGGACATCTTGAGAAAAAAGCACCAACATTTCGTCAGATGTGTCTGCCTGCATTTGCCTTAAATCTGTGACTAACTGGTTCATAGCCACACGGCAACGCTGCGATTGAAGCAATTTCGATTGGGTGCGATTGTATGCTTTTATTGCCGTATTGAAAACAGCATAAGTGGAACCACCCATAATTACGATAATACTAACAGCAGTTAGCATCTCAACGAGGGTAAGACCACTCTCACATTTATTAATTAGATTTCTCATAATTTAGCGTCCCACATCAACCGTTTTCCTATATCGCAACTGCTTTACCTTATTGGTTTTGCTGTTGTTGAATTTCCCTGTCAGCTATATAGGTAAACATACCAATTGACTGCAACTTTCCTAAATGCTCCCAAAAGACAGTTAACTGAACCCTACGGAGTCCAAGTATTTCTTCCGATTCTATATCTGTTACATCAGATTGCCACTCAAAGATAGAATCTCCAATCACATCACTCTGTGGTCCAGTTTCTGGGTAACCGTTCATTTCAATTTGCGCCATCTGAGTTTCGAGCAGATAGAGTGCTGTGACTCGGTTATCTGAAAAAGACACGTTTCGAGCGGTATCACCAAATACCTTTAATAGTGCTGGTAAAACCGCTGCCATAATCGCTATGGTTACAAGGATTTCGGCAAAAGTAAATCCATCTTCACGTGAGAAAATTGATAGTTTTGACATATTACAAATCGTTCCCTAAACCTAACGTTTGAATCTGTTCTGGTGTCATTTGCTCAATACTGGCGCGCCCGGTTGATGCTTCAACAACAACAGCCAACACCGTCCCTTTAACGTTTCGGAGATACACAATAGTATCTACCGATGTTGAAGTCGGGGAGAAATAAACATAATCCGCGCCAGAAGTAATTTGTTGGATTACACCGTTATGTGTTGTTACTAAAGCTGCTATCGTAACACCTTGGTTGAGTGGCTGCGGGATTCCCATGATTCCACCCGTTCGCGATACCATAACTTGCCCACCCGCTGAAGTTGTAGGACTGGCAGTTCTCCCTGCCGAAGCTATAGGATTTTGTGTGTCAAAAGTTTCGCTGGAAGCCAACCAATATCTGTTGCTGCTAACATCAAATACGACAAGATGCGTTGTTCGCTCGGTAATTGCCATATCTCGTGCAAATGCAAGCGTATCAGCAATTGCATGTGCGGAGGTTGTTAACCTACGCGATGCGGCAAATCCCCGCATCGCGGGCATAGATATTGATGACAAAACAGCAATAATAGCGAATACCAACATGATTTCCATAAGACTAAAACCGTCCTCACTGGACGATGGGATTCGGTTTCGGAGATTTTTAAACATGCTGGTTTTCCTATTGTTAAACGAAAAAAGTTTACTGTGCAGCGGGAGTATCTTCAATCCAGTTGGTAATGTCCTTGGCAAAACCAATCCCTCCCTGTTTGCCGTCTTTACCATACGACAGTAGGTCAAAATCGTAGCCAGCCTGGGTGCCCGGGTTTCGATAGACGTACGGATTACCCCAAGGGTCATTCGTCAGCTGCTTCTGAAGATAAGGCCCACCCCAATTTTGAGGTGTCGGATTCGGAGCCTGCCACAAAGCATTCAAACCTTGTTCTGTGGATGGATATTCCCCAACCTCGATTGCATACAGTTGCAATGCAGTTGATAAATTGTTAATTTCTAAACCTGCTTTAGAAACTTTTGCCTTTTGAGGGGCATCCATTATTCTTGGTGCAATGAACGCGGCTAAAATACCCAAAATAACGATAACAATCGTCAATTCAATGAGGGTTAACCCTGATTCGTCTGTTCTAAGTTGTTTAAACATTTAGTTTAACTCCTTATTTAATGTCCAGAATTCACGTTCTGGTTTTTCTGACTATACAACGGAACTTGTGTCTATTTAGACAAATATCTCTCGTGATAGTTTAGAAAAATTGACTCTGAGAATAAGCGTTCGCCTTAACCGCTTAATGCTTGTTGTGCTTCAAAGATCGGTAGAATCATCGCAACAGCGATAAATCCGATGAGCAACCCCATAATCAAAATTACCAAAGGACTAATGGAACTCGTCAACCGTTCAAGACTCTTTCTGATTTCCATGTCATAATAGTCGGAAAGTTTTGATAACATCGTGACCGGTTCCCCGGATTCCTCACCAACAGCAATCATGTGGGTAACGAGGGTCGGGAAGTCCTTGTTCTGTCCCAATTCTCGTGATAGCGTTGAACCTTGTTCTACTTCTCTTTCTGCTTCAGTGATAGCATTACTATAAACCTTATTTCCGATTGTATCTTTCACTACTTGCAGAGCAGGAAGCATCCGCACGCCGTTTTCCAAAAGAGTCGCCATCGTGCGTGTAAACCGAACAATAGCAAATGTGCTAATAACGGGTCCAACAAGTGGGATCCTAAGCTTAATCCGATCAAACAGTATCTTTCCCGTTTCCGTCCGTAGGTATTGTCGGAGGACCGTTGCAATAACGCTAATAGCAAGTAAGCCTAACCACCAAAAATTGGCAAAAGCATCTGATACTGCAATCAGGACTTGAGTCGGGAGTGGTAGTTCAGCATTAAATTCAAGGAACATGTCAGTGAATTTAGGAATAACGAGTATCATTAGAACTATGACTGCGGTTACCATTAACCCAAAAAGAATTGCTGGATAGAATAGCGCAGAAACAACTTGGTTTCTGAGAACGCGCTGTCTTTCAGCGAACTCTGCCAGCCGTTCTAAGACTTCTCCCAATACGCCACCTGCTTCACCTGCTTTGACCATGTTAACGTAAAGTTCGGAAAAGACCTTTGGATGTTGCTCCAGGGCAGCGTTAAACGTTGCGCCGTGTTCCACATCGTATTTTACCTGCGAAATTACGCGGTTTAACTCTGGATTCGCAATTTGTTCCAATGTCACCTCTAAAGCGCGAGGGAGTGGAACGTGTGCGTTCACTAACGCTGCTAACTGGTAGGTGAAAAATTCGACTTCAGCCGATTTTATTTTTTTCGTTCCAAAACTAAATAACTGTTTCGCTTTGGTTTCGAGCGCTTCACCTTCCTCCACCACCTGTGTTGGCCAGTATCCCATCTGCCGCAATTGTGCGATAAGTTCGGCTTTTGAGTCTGCTTCCAAAGTGTTATTGACTGTGGCACCTGTATAGGTAATCGCTTCATATTGAAATCTTGGCATGTTGAATCTCTTGTAGAAGTTGAACCGTATATCAATAAATTAAGTTAGATCGGGGTTAAATCAGATGATTGTCTACTGTAGTTGCGTGCCACAACTACAGTACAAAATGTGTGTAACAAAATCGCACTATGTTCTACAGTACTCCTATTCGGATGCACTTTGATTATCCCCATCAAATTCGTAAGCATCTTCTTGAGTAAGTCTAAGGATTTCATCAATCGTTGTTTGTCCTGCAGTAACCTTTTGCCATCCGTCTTCGCGTAAACTTTTCATACCCATTTTCATAGCAAGCTGACGGAGTTCGCTGGTCGAAGATTGTTGGAGAGCGAGCGACCGTAATTCTTCAGTCATAAAAATAACTTCAAAAATACCGATTCTGCCCCTATAGCCTCTCCCACGACATTCTTTGCAACCATCTTCGTTTGCACGTGGAATTTCAAGGTCAGTTGACACATGGACTCCGTTGTTGATGAGAACTCCTGCGATTTCCTTTTCAGTTGGTTTATACATTTCACAGCAAGCTTTGCAAACGCGCCGTGCTAATCGTTGTGCTATAATCCCTTCTACTGTAGAGGCAACTAAATACGGTTCAACTCCCATATCAACAAGACGTGTGATTGCACCTGGGGCATCATTCGTGTGTAGTGTGCTGAAAACAAGATGCCCTGTAAGTGAAGTATGAATTGCCATTTCAGCCGTTTCTTCATCACGAATTTCACCGACTAACACCTTATCGGGGTCTTGTCGTAGAATATGCCGTAACCCATTAGCAAATGTAAAACCAATCTCAGGATTAACTTGAACTTGGTTGATCCCCTCCAATTCATATTCAACCGGATCTTCAAGGGTAATGATTTTAACTTCTGGTGTGTTGATCTCTTTTAAACAAGCATAAAGTGTTGTTGTTTTACCACTTCCAGTGGGTCCTGTTGCGAGGATAATTCCGTGCGGTTTATGGATCATTCGCTGAAATAGTTCAAAATTATCATGAGTTAGACCGAGTTCTGTTAAACCGAATTCAATGGATTGGCGGTCAAGAATACGCAGTACAACACTTTCACTATGCTGTGTAGCAACAGTAGGAACTGTAGAAACACGAAGATCAATCTGACGACCACCGCCGAGACTACCAATTTCTTTATTGATTTTTCCATCTTGTGGACGGCGACGTTCCGCCACGTCCATCCCAGCCATAATTTTGACACGCGAAGTAATCGCAGACTGCAAATATGCGGGAGGTTGTTCTTCGTCTTCTAATACACCGTCAACCCGAAATCTGATTTTCAATTCTTCTGGGTAAGGCTCAATGTGTATATCACTCGCCCCTGCGCGAACTGCGTCAATAATCATCTGGTCAACAGCGTGAACAACTGTCGGATCTTCGCTGAGATCCTTATCATCAATACCAAAGTCTTCAATTCTATCTCGCTCAATTGTTGCAGCAGCACCAACAGGACCTTTAATACCCGCACTCAGCAGTGAAGCGGCACTTTGACCGTAGAGTCGTACAATCGCGTCTGATATTTCGTCCTCATCAGCAAGAAGAAGGTTAATCTCACACTCAGTGACGTATTGAATTTCGTCAATTAACATTACATCTTGAACATCGGCAATTGCTACCGTGAGAACATTCTCTTCAAGGTGCACTGGCACAACTTTATTACGATAGGCAAAACTTGCTGGCACTTTCTCAAGTGCTTCTGGTTCAGGGTCTATTTCTTCTAATTGTAGAATAGATGTTCCGAATTCGCGCCCTTTTTTGGCAAGTTCAAGAACTTTAGGAGAAACGTATTCAGAGACAATTCCTTCTTCTGATTCTCCTGCTTTTTCAATTTCATCCAAAATTTGTCGATAACTCTGTGAGTCAGATTGAGGGTCTCCGTCTGTCGCCCCCTCAGTTTGGATAGGTTCTTTTACCCAACCTTCAAGTATTTTTTCATGAATTTCATGATATTCCTGTTCTGAAATCAGGTCAGCTTCTCGTAGCACTTCAACGAGCGATTTTTGAGTAGATGCACCGTACATAAATAAAGTTCCTCATTGATTTTCAGATTAACCAATGCTTTTTGACGCAGCACAAGTTAATTAGTTTAAAATTCAACCATCCAAACACTGTCACAATTGTCTATTTACTAACACATTTAATCTTTCGCACTACGGTTATGGTTTTGCGCTAAAACATATAATATCATGTGGGGATTGATACCTTGTCGGGGAATTATTGAAACTTTCTCAAACACAGTATTTTGAAAAAGCAAAATGATGGTTGGTTTTGATTTTATCTGAAACTGCCATTTTAAGACGAAACATTTTGTCAAAAAGTTTAATATACCTGCCAAAACGTATAATCATCCATATTTAAATTGTATCACTACACCATAACAGAAATCCACTCGATTTGATCTTTTACAATAATGTGGCTCAAACTCAACTTTAGTCGTAACAGTTTTACTTTGTAAAAAATCAGGTGAATTCACAGACATTTCCCAAACTTGTAGCCATTTACCAAGAGATACGTATAATATATGTTGTTGGAAAGTGATTGTTATGATTTGTCGGATTATTCTATTAGACCAAACACTATAGTATAAGTTCGAATTTTAAGAAAAAAGGCGAGATATGTCGTTTTTTCTAAGTTTTTTAGTAAAATTCACAAATATAATCACTTTTTTTAAACAATTTGCTTGACAAAACGTTATAGTATAATGTATTATATCTATTTGGCAGATTTTTATGAATTCCTATAATAAGGAGAGGAGACGAATGGAAACCGAGTTTTTCGGTGAAACAGAAGACATCGAAGGTGTTGACACATATATAGATGAAGTGTATCCGTCGGAAGAAACGGAGTATGCGAACGACTACAAAGGTAGTGATAGGAGTGCTTTAACGAGTTGGTTACGTAGTGTTGCGGGACATCGTTTATTATCTCGCGAGGAAGAAGTTGAATTAGCGAAACGGATTGAAGCTGGTGATACTTCTGCGCGCGACGAGCTTGTTCAAGCTAATTTACGGCTCGTCATTTCTATTGCAGTCAGGTATCAAGGAAACAAAGTTCCGCTTGAAGACCTAATTCAGGAAGGAAATATTGGGTTAATCAAAGCAGCAAGTAAGTTTGATTATCGGAAAGGATTTAAATTTAGTACCTACGCTATTTGGTGGATTAAGCAATCAATTATGCGGACGCTTGATAATTTTGCGCGTTCTATTCGCTTGCCAGCATATATTGTTGCAAAGATGAATAAGTTTGATGCGGCTTATGCGGCGCTTTGCCAAGAACTTCAGCGTGAACCGACTCGTGCTGAAATCGCTGAAGCACTTGACCTAACCGTTCAACAAGTAGAGGAAATTCTTACCTTTAATGCGGATACCGTATCAATGGATTTACCACTTGGTGAAGAACGCTCAGCGCGTTCGGCGGCAACATTAGGGGATTTAATCGAAGACCCTTCAACAGCATCCGAAGAAGGACCAATCGCCCAATTGATTACACATGATCTGGTAGAAAGAATCCTCAGTAAACTACCGGAACGAGAGCAGCAGGTTTTAAAAATGCGTTTTGGGCTTGAAGATGGGGAACGTAAGACACTTCGTGAAATCGGAGATGCGCTTGATGTAACCCGAGAACGCATCCGACAGTTAGAAATCTATGCAATTTCTCAATTAGGTAGCCTTTACAACGAAATGGGTGAATTTCGCACTGACTACAAGGCAGATCGGACAGCTGCTTGAGTTAGATTCACGAAGGAAACTTATGAAGAATTTGTTTAAAAAGTTCGCGGGAACTGAAGAATCTTTATTGGAAGTCACAAAAACAGCGCAAGAAAAGATTCAAACTGTTATTGATGCTGAAGATGTGGAAGTGGAAGGACTACGCATTAGTATTGAAGGGCGTAGTGCTTCCGATTTCCAATATAGTCTTGGTTTAGCTACTGAAGCTGAGGAAGACGACATCGTCGTTGAAATGGGAACTTTTAAGGTTTTGGTTGATGCCAAAAGTGCACCAGACCTTAAAGGTGCTGTTATTGACTATGTTGAAGACCTTAATTCAAGCGGCTTTAAGATAGAAAATCCGAATAAGCCAACATGGGACAATCCAAAGGCACAGAAGATTCAAGAACTGATTGATGAACGAATTAATCCAGCTGTCGCAGCACACGGTGGACAAATTGAACTTCTGAATGTTGAAGACGATGCCATCTATATCCACATGGGTGGTGGGTGCCAAGGATGCGGTATGGCGAATGTCACGCTCAAACATGGTATTGAAGCAATGATTCAAGAAGTGTTCCCAGAAATCACACAAGTCATTGACACGACTGACCATGCATCGGGTACTAATCCTTACTATTCCTCTGGAAAAGGGTAGAAGAATACCTCCGATTTAGAAGTAAGTCTGCATATATAGATTTCAAATCGGATTCAAGATTAATTCGTTTGTTATAGTGACGGTTGGTTAGAGCAATCATGCTTTAGCCAACTTTTTTAATTTGTGCGCCTGTGTTGTTTGCATAGGTAATAAAGCAGGTGCCACCATCTGGTAAAGTTGCCAAGTATTCTACTGTTTTACGTTTCAAAGAATCTATGTCATCACTCACAGCACAAATTGCTGGGCCCCAACTACTTACGCCTGCCCCTAATGCACCGTTGGTTTGTAAAAATTCAAGTGTTTGCTGCAATTCAGTGCCTTGTGCATCAATCTCCACCTTTTTCCAACCGAATGTTTGAATTTCGTTTAAAGCCTCACCAAAACTACGCATATCATTTTCAAGGATCGCAGGTAATACTTTTAATAGTAGAAGATAGGACAATTTTGGCGCAACAGATGCCGGTTGCGGACACAGTGTCCGGAAAAGTTCCAATTCAGCTTCTCCATAGATACGTGAACAATTCGGCAGGACAATGAGAAGCGGTTTATTTGGAAATGTATATCGTAGTAAAATCGGAGGAGGAGATATATCGTCTGCGGCAGAAGATGGGAGAAAAGAGGGTTTCTGTTCAGGATAGCGATGCCCTCCATCAACAATGAAACCGCCAGTCTCAAACGCTGCGACGCCGATTCCAGAAGTTCCACCGCGTCCTACTGCGTTTGCGAGTTCTAAAATACTTAATTCCAGATCATAGAGCAAATTTACAGCAGAAGCGATTCCCAGAGAAAGTTGCGTGCCTGAACCGAAGCCACTATGCGTTGGGATCTCGGAGATAAATTTCAGTTTGATTCCGGGGAATTGGTAGGTTTTTTGGAGATGTGTCAGAATAGTACAAGCACGTTCATGGTAGGCAACAGATTCTACGTGAATTTCTGCTGACGGTTCTGCAATGATTTCAAATTTCGGTTCGATGATGGCTAATCCGAACCCACCATCAATTCGACCGAGTTGCCCATTCAAATCTATCAGGGAAAAATGAAGCCGAGCAGGGGTGGTTATTTCAACTCGGTTTGTTGCGGTGTTAGTTTCGCCTTTCATCTTGCTCAATGAGGCCGTCCCGAATGTGGAGGACGCGTCTTGCATGTTCGGCAACCTCTGGTTCATGCGTAACCATGATAATAGTATTACCTTCCTCATTAAGGCGGTCAAAAATAGCCAAAATTTCGGCACCAGAGCGCGTGTCCAAGTTCCCTGTCGGTTCGTCAGCAAAAATCATTGAAGGTTTATTCACAAGGGCGCGCGCAATTGCGACACGTTGCACCTGTCCACCAGACAATTCTGTTGATTTGTGGTCAACTCGATCCGCTAATCCGACTGCTTCCAAAGATTCAAACGCTCTTCGCTTACGTTCTTTTCTGCCTAATCCTGAATAGATAAGTGGGAGTTCAACGTTATGGAGTGCGCTTGTTCTCGGAAGAAGGTTGAATGACTGAAATACAAAACCGATCTTTTTATTTCGTATATCTGCCAAACGGTTGTCGGAAAGTTTTCCTACCTCTTCACCTTCAAGGTAGTATTCTCCATCTGTTGGTGTAGCCAGGCATCCTAAGATATCCATCATGGTTGATTTACCAGAACCGGAGGGTCCCATAATTGCGATAAACTCACCAGACTCTACAGTGAAGGTAACGCCTCGCAGCGCATGAACTTGCACATCACCCATCTCATAGATTTTTGTTATGTCTTTAACATCTATTAACATATATTTTCCCTGCCTTGATCATGGTCATCTGTTTGAATTCGCACTTGTGATTTTGGAAGTTAGGCTACCAAATTCACCTATTATCTGTTACTTTTATTTTCTTCTCCTCTTGTCAATTCCATCATAGAAGGAACAAAAACGCGATCGCCTTCTTTTAAGCCGCTAAGAATTTCAAAGTGTGTATTGTTGCGCCTGCCAACTTTAATATGTGTTTTGACACCTTTTTCTCCATCCTTTTTGGATGGTTCACCTGTATCCAGTTTTACAAAATGCTGACGTTCACTTCTGATTTCTGCTTCTATGCCAGACAATCGCTTGTTTTCAGAGATTACAATAGCGATTTCTGTTGGACCTGGACGCATCCCTTTCGGAGGCTCATCAAACAAAATTTCAAGATTGCGGCGGGTTTCTGAAGGGGAAATCTTCGTAACTTGTCCAGGAAACTGTTTGCCGATGAGGTTCTGGACTTTTAGTTTTTGTCCTTGCTTAAACTGCCCGAGATCGTTTTGATTAAGTGTGGCTCTTACAGTAAACACCTCCGGACTTAACACCGCTGCTATCGGAATTTGAAGAATATCAGGCTTTTCAAAGACAATAATATCTACATCCGCAGACATTCCGGGCAATAGTTGAAATTCTTGATCTGGTATATCCACCTCTATATCGACCTCAAAGGTGATCACACCACCGCCGCCTTGCCCACGTGGGGTAGAACTTGGTGAAATTTCACTGACTTTACCATTAAAGATTTTTTTGCGAAAACTATCCACACGGATTTCTACACGTTGTCCCTCTTTTATCCTACCGATTTCGACCTGATTGATTTGGGTTCTGACAATCATCTGGGAAAGGTCAGCAATCCGCATGATTGCTTCACCTCTTGAAAACGCTGACCGCCCTGAAGTGATAATCTCCCCCTCTTCTACAGAAATACGTGTAATTGTACCGGACATCGGCGCTTTGACGGTCGTCCATTCGTAGCGTTCCTGCTGAGATTTGAGGCGGCTCTCTGCTTGTAACAGATTCGCTTGTGCGCTAACTTTCGCATGTTTTGTCAATGCTTTTTCTTCTTCGGTGGTATCTTCTGTTTGCTTGAGTCGGGTGCGTGCGTTTTCTAAATCTGCTTTTAATTGCTTTTCTTGTGCGTCTTGAGATTCTTTGACTGTTTCAACGTTCTTTTTATTTAGGGCAAGCGTTGCTTCTCGGCTCTGAATTGCCACTTTCTCCCGCTTGATGTTTTCTTCTTCAGATTTAATTGTTTCATTTTGGGATTCAACTGCTTTCTGTGCAGTTTCATATTGGGATTTAGTCGAAGCGAGTTGTTTTTGGGATTGTTCTAATGTTTGCTTAGAAATTAATTCCTGTTTAAATAATTCTTCGTTGCGTTTGTGTTCGGACTGGGTTGTCTCAAAGGTAATTTTTGCGGATGTGACACTTGCCTTTGCCCGATCAAGTGTCAAGTTTGCCTGCGTTAGAGAGATTTCCGCCCGCTTCAGTGAGATTTGGTCTCGGTCCAGCAAGTTCTGTGTAGTTGCAACAAGGGTCTCTGCTTCAGTAATCCGTTGCTGTCTGTTCGCGGCAAAGGATTGGAGGTTAGCCTCAGCTTTAGCGACAGCATTTTGTGCCTGCAGCAGGTCACTTTTTTCGCGTTGCTCAGCAATCTGAATTCGGAGGTCTGCTTGCTCAAGTTCAGCTTTTCGGGCATCACGGTTAGCCTCTGCCTGCTTCATATCCTCTAAAATCTGCTTCGCATCAATTTCGAGAAGTGGATCGCCTTCTTGAACAGGGTCACTCTCATCAACGTTGATTTTCTTTATTTCTCCCTCCACGTTTGACCGGACATCTACCTCAATGAAGGAGCGTAGACTGCCAGATTCTTGAACTTTTTCAAGGAATTCTCCGCGACGGACCACCTCACGTTTGTCCTCTTCGTCTGCATTCTTTTTCCCGGAGTTCATTCGGGTTGCCCCAATTACCACTACAGCAACAACAATAATAGCAACTGTGCTGATAATAATCCATTTTTTACCGATCTTCATAATCACTGCAGGACCCCCATTGCATCCTGTAATCGTGTTATCGCAATTTTATAATCATAAAACGTGTTCACCCGATTTGTCAATACTTGCGCGTAACTTGTTTGTGCGTCCAGCACCTCAAGTGGAATCGCTTTCCCTACCTTAAGGCGTCCTTGAACAACATCTAAGCTTAGTTTAGCATTTTCTACTTGTGTATTAGAGATTTCTACAGCAGCTTCGCTGCGTTTAAGGTTCAGATAACTTTGTCGCACCCCAAGCGCAACAGAACGTTCCAAGTCACTTGCATTTTCTCTTGACTGTTCTAACTGCATATTAAGTTCTTTGACGCGATTTCCCAAAACACCGCCATCAAAAAGCGTAAAGTTAAGTGATGCGCCAACGCTCCAACTCCGAAAGTCTGAAAAATTTTGACGTTCATGGAGGTAATCATCAAGGTTTACGTTATAGTTTGCATTCGCGCTCAGTCGAGGCCAACGTTGCAATCTTGAAAGTATTAAACTCCATTCCTGCTGTTTGATTTGTGCTTCGGTTTCCTTAAATTCCGGGCGATTTTCAAGGGCAGTTTGTATCGCTTCTTCAACAGTAATATCTATTTTTTCAATAGTCCCGCGCTCCAGATATAACTGAAAAGATTCATCAACTGCTACGGTTATTAATAGCCCAGGATCTAATCCCATAAGTCGTGGCAAAGTTGCTTGTGAAATTTGAAGCCAATTTTGATTATTTAATAACCCTAATTCATCATTTGCTTCACGGACTCTGGCAGTTGCGACATCAGCAGAGATAAGTACACCCGCTTCTTTCAAAGCAACAATCTGTTTCGTATTATCTTTGGATCGCTCCAATACTTCTTCGCTCACCTTTACAAGTGCTGCGTCTTTAAGGACATCATAATACGCTTGTGTAATCTGTAGAATTACATTTTGTTTAATCCCTTCATTACGGTTGGTTGTAACTTTCAATCCCTCTTTTGATTGTGCATAACCTACTTCACGTTGTCCATTATCCCAAAGCGTATAACGTCCAGTCAATCCTAAATCGTAGTTTTCACGTTCAAAACCGAAATCTAACCGATCAGAAAAATCGTATCGACCAGAGGAGGTAATTAAAGGAAAATAATCCGCACGCGCATTTTTCACACGTAGTTCCTGAATAGCCAAACTCAACCTTGCATTTCGCATACTTGTTGCCTTTTCTAAACCCATTTGAATACATTGTTCAAGCGTTAGCGGTTGCGACAGGTCAATTTCCTCTGGTTCTTGTGCGCTCACACAAAGAATCACCAAAAACTGAAGACTAACCAGAATAAACGTAAACCCAATTCTCCATCGAAGCATTAGCATCTCCTTAAACTAAAAAAATTATACTGCAGAAGATTGTAATTTTAACAAGCCTTTTTATATTTGACAATAACCGATTGCAAAAGTTCAGCACAAATTTTGAATGAAAATTTTTTGGTAAAAGTTCACTGCCAATTTTGACGCATTTTCAAGTATAAAGTTTAGTAATTATGCAATCGGTGATGGCAAATCAGTCTGTAATTAGTTTCTGAATACAGTATGGAAAATCTATTGAACGGTTCTCGGACAAAGGTGTTAGAGAAGATGATTTTATGTTGGGCTATGGAAGGTGTTAAAAAAAAGAAAAGGCAGATACCCTTTCGGATACCTGCCTGTAATTAGGGTTGTGTCAATTTGTTAGCCGTGTTACCTTGCCCAACAATACTTGCCTCTTGCTTTTCGCCAAGGCTTGTTGCATTTCGGTGTATTCGAGACACACTTTTCCCACGTATTCCCGCATTCACTATAACGGCACGTGCGCGTTCGGTGGCGGTTATTCTCAGCTGAGTTGTTCGGATTGTAGGGATGCCCGTTGGCACACGTCGCACTATTGGGGTTAGGCGGCGGAGGCGTAGGTTCAGGTGCTGGCGTAGGTGTGGTAGTACTCCCTCCATTATTTGGGCTGCCACTGCCCCCGTTGCTATCACCATTGTTACTGGGAGGAGGGAAGTCGCAGGTATGCGCGGGATCCTCACACGCGTAGAAGTTAGAAACCCTGCAATAAACATTGGTGCCATCTTGTGTGATGCTTATCGGGCAACTCGCTTGTAACTCATGGGAACTTTTATTCAATCTCACGCCCTGTTTCGTATCTTTGTGGTTACCACACGCATGAGTTGCTACATGCAGATAATCAAGCGGACACGTGGATTCTTGACACCGATAGTATAACCTGTTGCAAGTTATCTCGGTTTTAGACGCAGAACGCCACCGCTTCTCTTGACACGGCTGCCGATGGTGGTATCTATTCGGGAGCATCATCGTGCAGTTTTCATGCGCGCATTCATAAGACTTGGGACGCTCCTGTTTAACTGACAAAGTATGCGTTACAGTGTCAGCGGACTTCGTTAGATTAAATGCAACTGTCCCAGAAAATGTTACACCCCCAAGATTATCCACCTTGATACCACCACCACCGCCGACTGCCATAAAGTCAGCACTCCCTGTCAACGTATAAGTGCCTGGCTCATCTGTCGTATCTGATTCTTTAGTTGTCATTGATGTTGTGTCCCAAGTACCACTAAGTCCACCGACCCCTGTTAGATTATACTCTTTCGGTAATGTAAGCGAAAAACTTGGACCCGATACCGATCCTTGTGGGACAACGCCAACCGTGCCACGACCAAAAGTTCTTTGATACGCCTTTATTCTTCCAAAAATCGTGGCATCTTGGTAGCCGACACTCTCCATCCAAGGTTCTATGGTATTGGTGCCTCTCCACTCAAATTTCTCTATGATTTCGTTATCAGAAGTACCTTCCCAAAAATAGCCGAAAAATGAGCCAGTACAATCTCTGCCTGTTGATCGTATAGCAAACGTAAAATGTGTGAATATAAATATCGTCATAAAGACGACTATTAAAAAACTAATGCGATTTTTCATGTTTCTATCTCCTTTTGTCAGCAGCAATTGCTGTTTCAAGTTCTTTGACAAGTGGTTCTACATAAGGCTGCCATTCTGGACGAGGGCGTTTAGGGCGCTGTAGAGACTCGAGCAACTCGTTTTCCTTTTTCGCTATCGCCTTTAACTCTGATAGTGTTGGGTCCCTGTTCCAATTTATTAGCGTAGATACATAGGGACGGCTTCCAGAGGCTTTTTGGCGAAGTTGGGTATGCCATGTTCTTGCAAGCTCTTGCACACCTGGTGCATAGGCGGCTTTAGGAACTGGATCGTCATCTTTGAGTTGTTTTAGCATTTCTTGAGTTATTATAAGCACGCTTCCACCTATAATATGACGTAACGCATGATAACGTATCCATTCTGCCTCTGTTAATTTTGTAAAATCTGCTCCAGGGACCATCTCTTTTGACCACCCTGTTATAAATTGCGGTTCATTATACTTAAATAAACCTGCGATTTTACCTTCTTTATCATACCGATACCCGTGACCGGGAGGTGGTGGTTCAAGTCCTTGATCTTTCCAAAACTTTTCCCATTCCGCTTTTTGTGATGCGGTTACCGGCGGAGTGACAACCTTACCGTGTTGTTCATTCGTTTCATCGTAACGGTGCCAGTGGTCGCCGTGCCAGTATCCAGTCTCGTGGGTTTCGCCTGGGGGCGGTGGTTTGGCAGTGTCTTGTGCTTTCTGTGCCGTCAAATCACCGCTTACTTTCTCCAAAACTTCTTCTGATGGTGCTTTATACACCTTTTTCGTGTCGGTGTCGGTATCCCTGCTTATCAGTAAGAAAACACCCACAAAACCGACTAATGCGATGAGGACAATGATTCCTCCGACCATCTTCTTATTCATTGCTATCCTCCTTATTGAATGGTTGTTCACTTTGCTTCGCTACGTCCAGCGGGCAAGGGACGCGCTGATATTGAGGGGGACAAACCGGTTCCGGCATATCCTTGATACATTCCAACTTGATCTGTTGTTCACTTTGCTCCGATGCATCCAGCGGGCAAGACGATTTCCATTCTGATTGTGGACAAGGCGGTTGCTGTGCCTCCTTCTTTATGCAATCCTTCCATATCTGTCCAGGGCAGGGGGTTGTGTTCATCTGTATTGCATCAATCATTTTGATAGCACCGAACAGCATCAACCCGATTATCAAAAAGAGAACCGCTGCAGTGATGAGTTTTCGCTTATTTTTCCAGGGTTGTGGTTTATGGAAAACAGGCGGGATCTGCTCAGCACGTTGCGGTTCCGGTTTTGTGTCCATTAGTTTTAGGGATATAAATCCCCAAAGTGTGATGACAAGTGCGACTACACTATAGCGGAGTCCGTGCTGTTCCATAAAGAGAGGGAACAGCGGCATCAAGGTAAGTCCACCACATGCAGCGGCAGCTGCCACATCGACGTTTGTGGTAAAAATTTTCGCTTTCATACTACAAAAAACGAAATCGCCTTGAAATGGTTGCAGAAAAATGTCTTAAATTTCCGTATTTTTACCTATTTTTACTTAAATTTCCGTATTTTTCCGAAATTTAACAATAATTTCCTGCATTTTACTCAAAATGGATATTATGTTGTATCGCTACTGTTTTAAGGTGTCATGTTTGTTAGGATCAGCAGGCATAATCCGAAGTGCTTGTGCGATGCGCAAGTGTTCTTCTGCCCATTCTACTCGTTCTTGTGCACCAGTTTGTCTAAAATACGCAGCGTAAAAATCTTGAATTACATGTGCTCTCAATTCGTCAGCGAGGGCGCCGGTTCTAATGTTAAAAAAACGTTCTAAAGCGAATTGCTGCTTTTGGTTGGGTTGCCTTCTTCCAGTTTCCCAATGCATTACCAGTTCGGGCTCAACATTTACTTCTTCTGCAAGCTGTTCTTGTGTAAGTTGCGCATTTTCGCGGAGGTATTTTAAGAAATGCCGATTAATTTCTTGTTCTTCTTCTCGTGTGTTTTCCTGTTCATCTGCCATGATGTATCTCCTATTGAATCCTTTTCAGTCTGTTGGATATTGTAGCATGTTCCGATTTTTTTATTGAGTGTGTATATTGTTAGGTGTTAAAATCAACTGAGGGGTGTGCATATTTGTTATTAGTATTTATGCACACCCCTCAGTTAATTTGTTCTCCTTTTTGTGAAGGGGTGTAAGCACTTGTGTTCGTGGTTCTGAATTGAAGGGAAGGTAGTAATATCGACATTTGATAGATTAAATAAATCTTGATGTGCCTCAGAATAAGACAAGACAAGTCAATGTCCAAATGCCTTATTTTTCCCAATCGTTGTGCCAAACAAGCGTATTCTGCACATCATCGTCAAGCAGATCACCAACTTCAAGTGAGTTGAAATAGGGTTCTGGAAGGATGTTTCTTTTTCCATTAAAGGTGCATCCATCAGGCATGAAACCGCAGGTCATCGCGCGGCGATGTGAGAACGTCATGTTTGCACCTGCGCCGTGTGCACATAAGCCGTTATGCCATACTATAGAACCCGCTGGGCATGGTGCAGATTGCGGTTCAAGTTTTTTCCATTCGGGATAAACATCAAACAGTGCACCAATGTTTTCTCCTATGCCGACGTTATCAAAACGGGCGGATTTGTGGGTGCCAGGGAGATACCACATACAACCGTTCCCTAATGTTGCGTCATCTAATGCAACCCAAAACGAAACAGCATCATGCGAGTCAAAAGACCAATATGGCACGTCAAGGTGCCAAGCGGTGGGATTGCCATTGGGCGGTTTAATCAATGCTTGGTCGTGCCAAATTCGCATGCCGTCAGTTCCAGCTAATTGCGTTGCCATCTGTCCGATTTTTGGATCATGCACTAATTTTCGCATTCCTGGGTGTGTATCTGAAAGTCGCAAGCATTGGGTAAAGACCCGCGCATAAAAATTAGACGGATCCAGTTGGTTTGTGAAGAATTCAACTGAATTTCCGAGGCGTTCGGTGACAGATTCATCGGTGCATCTCCGCCATTCTTCTAATTCGTCAGCATCCAAGAAGTTTTCTATGACAAGATATCCGTTTTCCTGATAAAAATCAATTTGTTCCGTGATGAGTTCGTGCCGCATCTCCACGTTCTCCTTCCAATTACTCGGGTTAGATTTCCTAAGAATTCAAACCCGATATCAATACGTCAATGTATTATTATCGTATCATGTAAAGCATAAATAGACAAGTGAATTTTAAGGGTGATTATTTTCTTTTAAAAAACGCGCTTAAGCCAGTGAGCATTGTCAATCTATTTACATTGAATCGCAGGAGTGAAATTTGTTATACTTATATTTATTCTAATACAAGCAAAGCGATAATCTTTTGCCATCAAGAGCCTTTTCCACCAAAAGGCTCTCTATCTATTAGATTTGATTTTCAAAATACAGATTCTTATCACCTTCTTGTCGGATTTTTTTATCAAGGTTGGTATTGTTGACAATAGGAAATTAGATTTATGGATTAAAACGATCTGACATCAGACAGGTGCAATCGGAAGCAAAACAATGAAGCAACATATTCAAATTCCATTTTTCGCACTATCTATTCTGCTTACGCTCAGTTACGTGAACGCAGATGATGCTGCAACCCCTGCTATTAAGTATCATCGATTCGAAAACCCAAGTGATCCTGAAGGCGAGATGTACCACCAGTTTCTGCCCCCTGTGCCGGAAAGGTCTTTTTACGATACCCAGTTGAAAGCATCTGCAAATATCGACGATACACCTGAAATAGAGACCGTGGTTTCAATACTTGCTGATGGCGGTAGAGGAAGCGTATTCGATGGCAACTGGACCCAAGCGTTTCTCCTAATTACGACAACCAAGGCAGGGATGCCGAAGAAAAAGAAACTTTTTAAAGTTTTAGATGTTGATCATGCGAAATCCATTAAAAGTCATCCGCCTCCATTTATTTTCAATGTCCAGTTGACAGATAAGCCCCACGGTCTCGGCTTTAAACTCATTGATTTGACAGGCGATGGCATTTTAGACATCTGGATTGAACCCGGAAATGTTATTGTTGTCATTTCCTTTCAGAACGGTGAGTTCAAGGAAATCTTTCGCAGCTACTCGTATACCCATCGTGGTGGCGCGGAGTACGTTGACATAGATAACGATGGCAGCTACGAACTCAAGATACCTAACAGAGTTTATCTCGACGGCTTTTTCCGATCAGCACACCCGGTATGGATGAATCTCTACGATTGGGATGGAACGGCGTATGTTCTCAATAACGAAAAGTTCTACACTCAAGAAAATGAAATTTTCTTTAAACTGCTCTCAGCGTATAATCATCATCTACGTGCAAAATATAAGTATCAACTGGCTTTAGAAACAAAAGACCCAGCTCTGATTCGACGGTCAAATAGACAGACAATTCTAAGTGGAGATGTCAGCCGCTATTTTGAGGTATACGACTTCTACATAGGGTTAGGGTACTATTTTCGCGGCGAACTGTTCCACGCACAACGTTACCTACAGTCTGTAGCCACAGAAGCCAAGAATCGAGAATATCGTAGCGCCGCAGACAACATGTTGAAAGAACTTTGGAATAAGGCGGATGATAAGGATCGCTTTATTAGGGCCTATAAAAGTCATCTCATCGGACAGTTTGGCAATATTCCTGAGGTTGAAACCTACATTGCGGGCAAGGTAAAATGGTTGTCTGAGAGTTTTAAATTTCCAGGGGATGAAGAGGAATTCCTCAAATTTTACGAGGCAAAATCTGTGCTCTGGAAAAATAAAACTGTTCTGAGCGAACTTGAAAAAGTCCGAAAAGCGAAAGCAGAAGGCACGCCGTTCCACCTCATAGATTTGAACGACAAAAAAAAAGAAAATCAATGATGTTTAGATTTAGCGCAGGGCGGGTTCCTGAGCTGGCTAAGCGAATCCTGATGTCTTGCTGAAGACACTTTCAAGTGATAAGGCACCGCATGCTGACATGCTCGGAACTATCCTCAATGCCCTTGGATGTCGACTTTCAATTGTGCCGTTAGAAACCGATATTGCTTATTCAGATACAGATGCCGAGTAATAGATACTAACATAGAGCTCATCGCAACATAACTCAATGCTTGAAACACGACCGAGAAAAATAGAATTCTATAGAACACAGAATGGGAGAGTGCCTTTCACCGATTGGTTTGAATCATTACGAGATGCAAGGCACAAGGAAGGATAGAAGCACGTCTAATTTCACTTGAATCAGGCAATTTAGGTGATTACAAATCAGTGGGTGGTGGAGTATATGAGTTACGTATACATGTCGGTAAAGGCTATCGTATTTATTTTGGTGAAGTGGATAACACAATCATTCTTTTACTATGTGGTGGTGATAAACCATCTCAGCAACGCGATATTGAACGGGCAAAAACATATTGGAAAAATTTCAAGGAGACGCAACGATGAAAAAAGAATCTGCTTGGCGTAAATATCTGGCTGAGCGACTTTCCATGAACCGTGAAGAAACAGTCCATTTTCTTGATGGTGTGATGGAGGAGTTCCAAATCTATAAAAACTTTGCTACCGTGCTAAGTGCCCTTGAAGTTGTTATAGAAGCACAAGGCGGTGTTTCAGAGTTGGCAAAGCGAACCCACATGTCTCCAGATGCCTTGCAAAAAATTCTTTCAAGTGACAAGGCACCGCATGTTGACACGCTCGGAATTATCCTCAATGCACTTGGATGTCGACTTTCAATTGTGCCATTAGAAACTAAAAAACCTGATATTGAGCCTGCATCTGAAGATCAGAGTATTTCTGCTGCAGGATAACGTTTATCTCCTGGTGATACATCGGAAGGATCGTTCAACACAGCCGTTTCTGGTGGTGTCATAATCTGGTTTTCGTTCACAGGATCGTCTGTATCCGTTCTCCACTGATCCAAACGTTCACGCATCTCTGTCAAAACATCCGCATAATCTGGATTTCCTGCGAGGTTATGTGCCTCCGACGAATCAAAGACTATATCGTATAACCGCTCCGATGCGACAGGTTGATTTACCCAATCATTCTCCAGCATATAAGATTTACTGATACTGTCATCACAGTTCGGCAACGCCCACTGTTTCGCGTTATCATACCGCCGGATATATTTCCATCGCTTTGTTCGGATGGCGCGCTGTGGTTCATAACAGCAGTGATAATTGACTTCGGCAAAAACTGCATCACGGATATCATCAGTCTCACCGCGAACAAGAGGAAGGACAGAATGTCCTTGTAACCATTCAGGCGGTTCAATCTCTGCCAATTCGCAGATAGTTGGAAACAGATCAATTTGGCTGACTAATCCATCAATGACTTTTCCACCTTCAAACCCACCTGGTCCTCGGACAATCAACATCACTCCGATTCCGTGATCAGTAACGTGGCATTTCATACGAGGAAAAGCGAGTCCGTGGTCTGTTGTGCATATCACGAGTGTATTTTCAGCAAGTCCGTTCTTCTCAAGCGAGTCAAAGACTTTTCCCATTTTCCAGTCGAGTCTGCGTGCGGCATCAATATATTCTGCCATATCCTGTCGGGTTACTGGGTTATCGGGGAACGGTGCGGGGGGTTGGACATAGCGGGGATCGGTTTTCATTTCACCCTCTGGCGGCGGATCAAACCCTTTTGCTCGACGATGTGTTTCTCCAAATCCGACATCTAAGAAGAATGGTGCATCGGGTTTTTCGTCCAGAAAAGCGCATGCCCGTTCTTCGGCACCAGCGTTACCGTTTTCTTGTGCTAAGATTCGCTGATAACCTGTGTCCTCCACGTTACGCACAACATGCTGGAAACCTGCTAACGCGGTAACGTAACCTGCTTCATTCAGCGTGTGCGGGATGAGGTGTTCTGGTACAGGTAAACTCCATCCGCGGTTTGCCAATCCGCCCATACCGCAGCTATGTGCCCACTGTCCGGTAAGCAAGGCTGCACGCGATGGTGAACAGGTTGGGTTTGCACAAAAGGCGTTTCGGAATAAGACTCCCTCTTCGGCTAATTTTTGGATATTCGGGGTCGGAATTGCATGCCCATAAGGCTGCACGTATCTCCCCGTATCGTGAGAATGGATATAAATTATATTTGGTTTGTTCATATTATACCGTGGTGTGCGTTAAGTGAATGCGCTCTACTGCCGCAAACCTAACGAAGAATTAGGGATTTGAGTGGTTTCAGGTTTATGGTGTCAAACTTGCCTCAAATATGTTGATAACAGCCTCAATAATTTGTCTAAACACGTTCGGTTTTAAGGCACCAATTTGTACTACGATGAGATTGTGGTGAGCTGTGAACAACTTGGTAGGAAGGGCATAACTTGTCAAATGCAACGAACCGGTGGCAAAACTATTGTTGGTTAACACAATAGCATCAATTCCCGTGCGCGGATTGCTTGTAATTTGGCAGAGAATCCAATCTCCGCGGCCAGCATTTGCGAGGACCACTGCAGGTCTCAATTTCGTTTGCGTTAAGTCTGAAAACGGGAAGGACACTAAGACGATTTCCCCGGGTGTAAGTGTTGTAAGTGTTCCCATGCAGCATCCTCTTCTGGGCGAAGCCAATGTTCGGCAAGAGCATCCTCGCTTAACAGAGCTGTTTCAGATACATCAGGTTCCTCGCTAAAAATTATCACAAACGCCCGTTCCGGTTTGGACAATTGAATGGGTTCAAGTAATTTCACATTGCCCTGTTCATCAATTATGGCTTCAACAGTTTTTAACATGGCTACCTCATTTCTTGTGTTTGCACGGTCTATGTAAGTTGTCAAAAGATAACGACTAAAAAATTACTTGCTTGTCAAATGGATAAATTGAGTATACTCCAAAACCGTAGTAATGTCAAGGATTCTTGTTCCTATCGAATTTACTATCTTTTTTAGTTGAGAAGACTCTATCTTATCAAACCAGCATGAAAAGAACACTGTGAATATTTTTATGCACAGTTCAATCAATAAGAAGAAATTGGAGGAACTTCCCATGTTAAAAAGATTTCGTAATGTGATTACACTTTTACTTATTTTCGGTTTTACGGCAGGGCTATTAGGCGATGAATCGGAAATTGTCCAATATTTTCCAAATACACTCGGTAGTTATTGGGTCTACAAAGACCAAGACGGAAACGAATTAACACGTCGTGCTGTTGAAGACGAAGAGGTTGCAGAGAAGACATATCATGCCTTCAGTTATGAACCGACTGTGGAGGATTGGGCAGGTTACGCTTATCACATTCAGCCTTTCCTTTATCAAATTGGTGAAGAAAAGATCACATTTTCTGTCGGTGATGAGGTGAAGGAAACAATCAAGGCACGTCTTACCAAAGAAATAGAAACTACGATTGAAAAGATGAAAAAAACAGTGCCTCCCGGAGCGGATACATCCTCTTTTGATCTCAACTACGATGTGAAAGTGGAAGCACAAGACCATTTCCACCTGCTGCCGATACCTGTTACCTTTAACGAAGAGTGGGATGCAATGGAGATAAATGCAACATTAACGTTATCGGAACCTGGAGGTGGAGATCTCGGCACAGGTCATTTCACTATCTCTGAAAGCGGAAATGTTTTAGGCACGGAAACCGTTGAGACACCTGCTGGCACTTTTGAGGAATGTTTGAAAATTGAATATCGTACAGAATCAGTCCTTCTACTGACACCTCCCTCTGAAACGGACCCGCCTGGCGAATCTGTTACAACATTATGGTTAGCACCGAACGTGGGAATTGTAAAATTTCATCAAGAAGATGAGGGGATGTTTTTGAATACTATACCACAGTTGAACTCTTCACCCACGATTAAAACCTTTGAATTAACGAAATACAAAATCGAATCTGATGATTAAAAAAAATAGTTAATACCAATTCCGGCTATCTTTGCATCGCTTCCTGCTTCGCCTTGTTGATCTCTGTCAATATGTTCATTGAATGCAATGACTCTTCCTTGTTGTATTGTGGACACTGATGTAGACTAGCGGCGATGCAACGGTGGATGGCTTCTGCTTGATAGATGAAACCGTGCTGATTCGGGGAAGCGGTTGCCATACGTGCGGAAATCGGTATAGGATACTCAAAGTGCTGCGCTGGTGCTGGTGTGTTGTTGCCTCTATATTGCGAGGGGATACCATTAGGTGGTGGAATTCGGATTGAGATGCGGGTTGGGCAGTGTGCGGGTCGTTCAAGTGTAATGCGTCCTTCTGTTCCGATGAGTTCGGTCACCTCTGGGAGTTCACAGTTTTTCGGTGGAAACGTCAGCACCGCGCATTTTTCCTCACCATATTCAATGATTGCACCGCTGGCTTTACGACCTAATGCGGTAACTGCTGTCGGCACCGCTGCAGTGCCAAAAGCAAGAGGTACTGCTTGGATAGCATAAATCGGGTCGAAGAAGTCAGACTGCACAAGCACAACCTCGCCAATAGTGCCTACCTCAATTGCAGCACGTGCATGCTCTACTGCTGGAAAGAACCGCGTCCAAACACCGTCCTGGAGCATAACATCTTTTTCTTCTGCTGCCATATACATCGCTTGTGCATCAGCAATATTCTCTGCAAGCGGTTTCTCGCAAAGCACATGCTTGCCTGCTTCAATCGTAAGGAGGGTATGTTCTTTATGCAGTCTCGTAATTGTGCCAATGTACACGATGTCCACATCATCAGTTGCAACCATTTCTGTATAGTTGCCATAAGCAGACATAATCCCGAATCGTGTGGCAAATTCCTTTGCCCTGTCAATTTCACGTGCCGCCACAGCGGTGACTGTTGCGCCAGTGCATGCTCGCAAGCACATCACCCACTGTGCAGAGATTCTACCTGCACCGAGAATACCCCAACGTAATGGAAATGCCACATCTGCAGCATCAGTAAGACCTTGGCGAATATCTAAAGGCGTTGTGAGAGGTAGATTGCTTGACGTAGAATTCAAAGTGAATCCCTTTTAACCAATTGTAAAGTAACACACAATTGTTTTTAATTGAGTGTCCCTTTCTTGAAAAGACTTTGTAAGCACGATTAACTGAATGCCTCTGCTTATCAAAACGCATTTGCGACAATCACCAAATCCTGAATATTCACGACACCATCACCGTTTAGATCGGGTTCCGCTTTACCAAACGCATTGGCAACTATCACTAAGTCTTGGATATTCACGACACCATCACCGTTAACATCTGCATTTACTTCAGTTTTCAGATATATCTCGCCATCTAAATCGGGGACGGTGTGCTTGAAACTGGTGATACCGTTCTCAACGCCGGACACCACTTCCGGGAACTCAATCTGCTGCTCCTTCCCAGAGCGATTATACACCGCCCAGCCATTGGTGAACTCACGTATAAATACGCCTTCTTGGTTTTGGTAAAGCTGCCCTTTCGTTTCATCGCCTCCGACCGGACGACCGAGATCGGCATCATAGAACGGATACCAATAGCGTCCTTTATGATAATGACGATTATTACTGCTGGCATGTAGTTCTGAGTGACCTTGATACTCCTCATTCGGAATTTCATAGAGATGCGTATGGCCTGGAATAAGTCCCCTTACGAAGTTAACATAGCCATCTGAATGTGTCAGGCTCATTGTAGTGAAAAGCCGCATCCATTGTCGGTTTCTTGGACTGTCAAGCGGTTCCCTTTTATCAGACTGACCCTCCAGGCAATTAATCTGAGGTTCACGCAAGTTCTGCTCCGACCATAACAACGTGCTTTCAATCTTTGTCAGTATTATACGGGAATAAGGACCTATAGTTTCCATGTAGATTCCATTGACATAAGGCGCAGAACGCGGAACCTTGGCATCATTCGAATTGACGATAATAAGAAAGTCCGCGCTGACTTCATCAACCGCCTCACGGATACGCCGAAGCATTGTAATAGACGCTTCAAGATAATCATGCACATAGTACTGCAATTTCCACTTGTTGTGCAAGTCATCTTCTCTCCAAGTATCGATAAAAATTCCATCAAAGAGTCCGCATTTGGCAAATGCCACCGCTCGCTGAACAACTATGTCTTGGACTTCAGGTAATGTGAAGTCAAAGAAAAAAGCTTCTCCCTCAGCATCTGCCCCAATTTTGTTTCCTGATTCATCTCTTAACCAATAGGGCCAATCTTCTGGATACTGCCAATACTCCGCACTACCCCACTTCAGCGGAACAAGCAAAAGCAAGTTTAGGTTCCGAGAGAGTAGGTCATCCCGATCTTCCTTTGCGGATTCAACATGCAGATAGGTTTTTACGACATCTTCAGGAGTTGGAAGCCACTTCAGGTCAAACATCCCGCTACTCCAGATCAGGTCATAATGTGCCTCGGCTTCCCGCCATGGGATCTCTGGTACGTTGAGGATTCTCCCTCCCCCGAATGGCGCGAAAAGCGAAGGATATTCACGATTCTCAACCCGCTCAGAAATAGAACGGATACGCCCTAAGTCACACGTTTCACCGTATCCGAATTGAATCAATTTTGAGATCGGAATTGTCCGAGAAATATCCCGGTCCCTACGATCCCATATTATGAAATCTTCAAGGTTTTCTAACTCCAGAAGCGGCGACAAATCTGCAATCGGATTGTTGATAAGTGTAAGTTTTTTTAGGTTAACTAACCCTGCAAGAGGCGAAACATCTCTAATTTGATTGTTGCTTAATCCCAGCAAGTCAAGGTTAACCAACCCCGCAAGCGGTGATAAATCCGAAATCTGATTGCCACTTAAATTCAAATAAACAAGTCCCGTTATACCAGACAAAGGAGAGAGATCGTGAATCTTGTTCCGTGGCAGAACAAGGAACTGCAAATCAGTCGCATGCTCTAAGCCTGTAAGATCGACAATCCCCTTATCTATCGCCTCAAGATTCGTTAAGTGTTCTTGAACGTATGCCTGTGTCAAGGGACGGTCTGCCGGAATTCTAAGTTTTTCTCGAACAGCCTCTCGGAGCGCAGGATCGGGCATCCAGTCTTCCTCATTTTCTGCATGGACATAAGTATTATAGAAAAACATGCCTATTACAAATATTAGGGTTAACTTAATCAATAACGATTTACAAAAAATTTTTCTTATTGCCATAGGTAGATTCCTTTTACATTTATTAACTTTGTGATTGCGTTGATACTCGAATCACAGAGATTCCAACGCATTGTTTTGATATGCTGAAGTATATCATATTTCTATATTCTTTGCCAGTTAATGTCTCCTGAACATCCTCCATATCTATTCTTGAAAAATATGCGGATATCCGCTATAATTGTAGAGTAACATCAAAAAGTATAGTCGGGAGGAACATAGCGTGATTCGTGAGGCTATTCAGAAGGTGATTGAAGGGAATCCTTTAACCGAAGCAGAGATGGTTGAAACCATGAACGAGATTATGGAAGGGGAAACGACAGATGCACAAATTGCTTGTTTCCTGACCGCATTGCGCCTTAAAGGAGAAACGATAGATGAAATTATCGGTGGTGTTCGCGTGATGCGTGATAAATCAACACAGGTACCAACAAAGCAGTCGTTAGTCGTTGATACCTGCAGTACGGGTGGAACTGGATTGCATTCTTTCAACATCTCAACAACCTCAGCATTTGTTGTCGCAGGGGCAGACGTTCCTGTGGCTAAGCACGGCAACAGAGGCGTAACTCGGCAAAGCGGAAGTGCAAATGTATTGATGGCGTTAGGTATAAATATTGAGATTCCACCAGAACATATTGGGCAGTGTATTGATGAAGTTGGTATCGGTTTTCTATTCGCGCCGATGCTACATGGTGCTATGAAACATGCGATTGGACCTCGTCGAGAAATTGGGATTCGCACTATTTTCAATACAATTGCTCCGTTAACCAATCCAGCAGGTGCGCGGGCACAAGTGCTTGGTGTCTATGCATCGGAATTGACAAAGTTACACGCGAATGTGCTTAACAATCTTGGAACGCAACATGCGTTTGTCGTGCACGGAAACGATGGCTTGGACGAAATCACGACGACAACCACAACGCGCGTCTCTGAACTAATGGATGGCGAAGTGAAAACCTATACACTTGATCCGATTACGCTTGGGATTCCGAAAGCCGAACCAGAGTCTCTACTTGGCGGCACACCGGAAGAAAATGCAGAAATAACCGCAAATATCCTCAAAGGTGAAAAGGGACCAAAACGAGATATTGTGCTGTTGAATGCTGCTGCTGGGATTGTTGCGGGCGGCAAAGCGGATAACCTTGAAAACGGACTGGAACTTGCTGCTGATTCTATTGATTCGGGAAGTGCGTTGGAGAAACTGGAAGGTTTGAAATTGGTTTCAAATAAATAATCGTGCCTTATGATATTAGACACCATTGTCGCTCATAAACAGAAAGAACTGGAAATCGAACAGCAACAGATGCCGCTTGCTGTATTAGAATCGAAGTTGGCGAACCTACCACCTACAAAGAATTTTCAAGGTGCAATTGCCCAGCCATGTAATATTAATCTTATTGCCGAAGTAAAGAAAAAATCCCCAAGCAAAGGCATTATCCGAGAAGATTTTGACCCTGTTCAAATCGCTGAAACTTACGCTGAGAACGGTGCTGCAGCCATTTCTGTGCTGACAGATGTGCAGTTTTTTGATGGAAGTCTTGTATATCTCTCTTCAATACGCGATGTTGTAGACGTACCACTGCTACGAAAAGATTTTACGATTGCCCCCTATCACATTTATCAAGCGCGTGCTACAGGTGCAGATGCAATTCTACTTATTGTAGCGGTGTTAACGCCAAAACAACTACGTGAATTTATGGACATTGCCACCTCACTTTCGTTGGCATCTCTGGTGGAGGTGCACACAGAAGCGGAGTTGGAGATAGCATTAGACGTTGGTACTGAGATAATCGGTATAAACAATCGTGATTTACGGACTTTTCATACCGATTTAGCAACGACATTTAGGTTACGTGAATCTATTCCTGCAGAGAAAATTGTTGTGAGTGAAAGCGGTATTTATACCCGCGCAGATGCGGAGTCATTGCGTGAAGCGGGTGTAAACGCAATCTTGGTTGGTGAATCACTGATGCGCAGCCCTGATATTGGAGAGAAAGTGCGGAAATTAATTGGGTAATACCTTTGAAAGCTTATCCAAACTATGGTAGATTTTAGAATTAATTAGACATTACGGGTTTGTGAATCAACGCAGCATGCGCTTGGTAGAATACGCTTTTGGTATTCTACATGATGCTGCAGGAGAGAACTCCGATTCCCGACTACGAGTGGTTTTGGTCGCGATTCGGAGATCGCTCCTACCATAAGCAGTCTGTCGGTAGGGCGATTTTCGAAGCGCGATGGACAATAATATGTTGACAAAGCACTAAAATCAACCATTAATTCGCATGTGGGTCTATGGCAATGCGGACAATATCTTGACGAAACGCCTGAGCAAAAGCATCATTAATCTCAGACAAAGGATAGATTTTACCGATAAGTTCTGCAAATGGGTAGCGCGTGCGGTTTTCTTCTATAAAACTGAGAGCAGATTTCAACACAGTCGAATGATAATTGTGAACACCCTGCAGATTTATACACTTTGTAACAAGTTGGTGAACATTGAAAGGAATGTTTTCAAGTGGATAGACATAGCCGAGCGTCAAACATCTCCCACCGATTGCTAACCACTCAATCATATCAGGCAATGCAGAAGGTGCCCCACTGACTTCAACAGCAAGGTCAACACCATGTCCTCTTGTTAGTTCTTTCAACTTTGCCGAAATTTCTTCGTTAGTTGTGGTATCTGCGTTATATATATGTGTCGCACCAAACCGTTCAGCAATCTGCAAACGGTTCGCGTTCTTGTCAACAATAGCTACGATGTCGTAACCTTGCTCACGCAAATAACATGCAGCATAGATACCTAACATCCCTGCACCGTGAACAATTGCAGTCTCACCCGGATATGTTCCAATTGTTTTCAAACCGTTCATGACTGTTCCGAGAGCACAATTAATAGGAGCTGCCTCCTCATCTTTTATCGAATCGGGAATATGGTAGATTGCAGTGCCTGCTTTCAGCTGAATATGTGATGCAAAACCGCCAGATAACGTGTTTTCATCTGCACACTGCACGTGACCATATTTAAACATCGTTTCGCATTTCTGCGGCAGATTTTTGTTTGTACAGAAATGACATGTCCCACACGAAGTCGTCAAACTCCAAACAATTCTATCGCCTTCGCGTAGCGGTCTTCCATCAGCAGAACAAAGATTTGTAGGTGCTGCGACAGTACCGACGACTTCATGTCCAAGTACACAAGGCACATCAGCTCCACGTCTGCCAGATACAGTGTGTAGGTCTGAACCGCAGATAGTTGCTAAGTTGACGCTCACAAGAACGGTGTTTGCCAAATCGGTTATAGGCATTTCACAAATCTCATAAGGGGTGTCTACACCGTGGAATAGGGCAATCTGTGCAACTCTCTCTACATTTTCTAACATTTACGTTTCCTGTCCTAAAAGTAAAAATGACATATTTTAAATTGTGCAACATTTTACTTGCCACGTCAAGCATTATTTCGTATAATTTATGGACAACACACATTAGCCAAGGGACACTAAAATTACATGAATCAAACAGCAAAAGTTTTAATTGAAGCTTTGCCTTTTATTCAACGCTTTTACAATCGGAGAATTGTAATAAAATACGGTGGAGCTGCAATGGAGGACGAATCTCTCATCCATTCCGTTATGGAAGACATCGTTTTGATGAAATATGTTGGCATGCGTCCGATTGTTGTACACGGCGGGGGACCTAAAATTAGTGCTTGGATGGACAAGGTAGGAAAAGAACCGGAATTTGTGCAAGGATTACGCGTAACTGATGCTGAAACCGTTGAAATCGCTGAAATGGTGCTGGCGGGAACTATTAATAAAGGCATTGTATTACGTATCAATCAACATGGTGGACAGGCGATTGGACTTTGTGGTAAGGACGCAAATCTAATCGTAGCAGAAAAACATACGCCTACAAAAATGGACGAGAATGGAAATGAAACTACAATAGACATCGGATATGTTGGCAAAATCATCGGTGTCAACACACAACCTATTATCACACTTGATGAAGCAGGATACATCCCTGTAATTGCACCTAATGGCACTGGGGTTGATGGACAAACCTATAACATTAATGCAGATACAATGGCAGGTGAAATCGCTTCCGCACTCCAAGCCGAAAAGTTGATCCTTTTGACCGATACACGCGGAATCTGCGAAGATGCTGAGGACATCTCTACTCTTATCTCAACGATCCGTATGAACAAAATAAATGCTCTTATTGATGAAGGTATAATTATAGGCGGAATGATACCCAAAATTGAAGCGTGTGCCACCGCGCTTCTCGGTGGTGTTTCCAAAACACACGTTATTGATGGTAGGATTCCTCATTCTCTGTTGTTAGAAGTGCTAACTGAGGGTGGTATCGGCACAGAGATTATAAGGTAACCGGGAGATTAACCCCATGGAAAACAGAAAGAAAATCGCAGCTATCATTACAACCTATTTTCAGCACTCTCATGCAGATGTGATCGCCACAAAATACATGACGGGCTTTCCTACAGATGAAGGACATCGGATGCCGCGTGTTGACTTGGTATCCATCTATCTGGATCAGATAGATGCACGGGATATCGGAGTCGGTTTGGCTGAAGAACATGAAGTTCCGATATATCCCAGTATTCGGCAAGCGTTGACGCTCGGTGGAAGTGAGTTAGCGGTTGACGGTGTGCTTCTAATCGGTGAACACGGGGACTATCCGCATAATGAATTTGAACAACACATGTATCCGCGCCGTTATATGTTTGAGCAGATTTGCGGTGTGTTCGCATCAAGCGGACGATCAGTACCTGTTTTTTGCGATAAACATCTTTCCTACAATTGGGATAATGCGAATTGGATGTACGAGCGTGCTAAAGCCCTTGATGTGCCGTTCATGGCAGGTTCTTCATTACCTACTTGTTGGCGACAACCTTTTTTAGAACACGCGCTTGATACGCCGTTGGAATCGGCTATTGGGATAGGCTACGGCGGTGTGGAGTCTTACGGCTTTCATGCGCTTGAGACGTTGCAATGTATGGTGGAACGTAGACAAGGCGGAGAATCTGGTGTGGTTGCTATTCAATGTCTTGAAGGTGAGGCTGTGTGGGAGGCAGCGGAGACAGGACAATGGTCAATGGAGTTAGCGGAAGCAGCGTGTTCACAGATCAAAAATCGCCCAGATAAAACGATTCGTGAAGGATGCCCAAACCCGACCCTGTTCCTGATAGATCATAGCGACGGTTTTCGTTCCGCAGTGCTGATGTTGAACGGGTACGTCAGTGATTTTGCTTATGCTGGGAAACATGGTGATAATATCTATGCCACAGAATTTTACCTGCAAAATGGGCCTCCGTACTCCCATTTTAGTTATCTGAGTCTCAACATTGAGGAGATGTTCTTGACGGGTGTGCCACAATATCCTGTGGAACGCACTTTGTTGACAACCGGCATTCTTGATACCATCATGCACTCGCGTGCGCAAAGACATATCCAACTTGAAACGCCGCATTTAGCAGAACTTGCGTATCGTTCCTATGACCAAACACTTATCCGACCAACAGCACCACGTCCAGAAGGTGCTACATTACAAAGTTAAACGCTCTCGGTTTAGTTTTCCTGAGAATTATCTGAACACTCCTTAAATAACTGTTCAAGTTTTTCTTGCGTTGCGTTTGGATCTTCAATGATGATTCTCGCGCCGCCGATGACATCCATAAATCCTAATTCGCGGGGATAGCGCGGAACAACGTGAAGATGTAAATGGGCAATACTCGCGCCAGATGCTTCTCCCATATTATAACCCACGTTAAAACCTCTGGGTTGATAGGCATGCGTCAATACCTCAAAACTGAGACACTGCAGTTTGTGAAGATGCAATACCTCCTCAGCACGCAACTCACGCGCATCAATTATATGCCGATTTGGAAAGATTAAAAGATGTCCGGGACTATACGGGTAAAGATTAAGCGAAATCGTAAAGAGTTCTGTCCGGTGCACTTCAAGCCGTTCAACTTTTTCATCTTTTTCCACAATAGCACACAGAATACACGTTACGTCTGGTCTATTTTTTCCTTTAGCATAAGGCATTTTGTTCGGCACAAAAAGGTTATGACGCATTCATGAATTCCTTTTTAACTATAGGGTTATGATTGTAATACATATCATAATATACAATTTTCTTGATACTTGCAAGTGTAACTTACACAACACTGTAAGTTGACACAAAAATCTGTTTGGCATAAAATAAGGTTAATATGTTTGATATTTTGGAGGAATTTCAACCATGAAAAAGTTATTTAGTCTTTTCGCAACGATAGTTTTTGTGCTATGCGGCACAATTGCTTTCGCATCAAATCCTGCTGAAGATCTAATTTTTAATTTTCCATTTGATGAAGGCAAAGGCGACACAACAGCGGATACCTCCCCAAATAAGTTTAAAGGCACAATCAAAAATGCTGAGTGGGTTGAAGGTGTCGTTGGACAAGCATTACAATTCAAAAATGGCGCCGTTACTGTTCCAGCACTCGGTGTTGATGAACCAAAAGAGATGACAATTGAGATGTGGTTCAAACCTACTGATAAGATTGCTGGCGGAGGTAGAATAGATTTGATGTATCGAGGTAACGGTGGGGGTCGTCCACATTTGACTTTCAACCGAGATGGGATACTTTTTGGATGCTACGTTGCCACGAAAGCAAAGGAATTTCAAGTGATTACAACTCTCGACGCGTTTGAACCACAATGGTACTACCTTGTTGTAACACAAGATAAAGATAAAGCAATTGTGTATATTGATGGGAAGAAAAATGCCGAAGCTAATTCGGGTGGTGATGTTCGAATGGACTTTGGAGTTCACGGCATGTCCATCGGCGCAAATACTGGAAATAGCAACTTCTTCAATGGGACGATTGATGAAGTGAAGATGTGGAGTGTTGCACTTACAGCAGAAGAAATAAAGAAAAATATGGATCAAGCACTTGCTGTTGAGGCACACAACAAATTGGCAACTACTTGGGGAAAGATAAAATCACGGAAGTAGTAAATTGGCGTGGGTAGCTTGTCAAGTTGCTCATGCTATTTTTATGTTGGGTGTTTTGTCGTCAAGGAATACAAATTAATGAAAGAACGAAATTTAGTTGTGCCAGCGCCAGCCAGCACTAACGGAGAGGATGTGACAACTTGGGCACTTCCCGAAGGCGCAGTTGCTCGATTGGGGCGCGGTAGTGCTGGTGATGTGGCATTTTCACCAGACGGGCAGTATTTCGCTGTAGCATCAGCAATTGGTCTTTGGTTATATGAACTACCCACGTTATCACCTACCACACTCTGGGATACCGAACGCGGAATGACCAAGGGTGTCAGTTTTTCACCCGATGGCAGTCAGATTGTCACGTACACTTTTGCTGAGAATGTAAAGATATGGGATGTTCAAAGCGGCGTTTGTATCAGACAGATAGAGGTACCGAACAAGCATCTTATTCGGAAATTTATTTTTTCCGAAGACGGACAGCGCATCGTCGCGATCAGCCATGGAGGTGATCATAACATTTATATCTGGTGTCCGCATACTGGAAGGCAACTAAATGAAATTAAACTCGGTTCTACTACGGAAGGTATCTATCCTTTCCAATTTTCTTCCGATACAAGTCTATTGGCAGGCAGAATACGCGAGTCGGATGCCGATCCTGAATCTATTTCAGTGTGGCATACGGAAACCGGAGAACAAATCGGCTGCTTCACGGAATATTCTGGGGAAATGGAGAAACTCTGCTTCTCACCGGATGGAAAACATCTCGCCGCTGGCAGTTCAGATGGCATGTTACATGTATGGGATGTGGACAACGGACAAAAAGCGATAACTTATACTGATTACGGAGATGCACAGATATTTCCACATTACGTCCCAGAGGATGGATTGATTGTGGCTGCAGTCTCTCAGCGAAAAGTTGAGATTTGGGAAGTAGAGCAGGAGCAAAAAATAGATACGTTTGAATATCGAGGAAGCAACGTGGATCTATATCCTTATTTTTCAGAGACTGGGGAACAATTAGCAGTTGCAAGTCCGAGTGAAATCCAAATCTGGACGAAAGGTAGTAATTCCGACACGCATACCGTTTCAACCCTTCATGGACATATCCCGACGATGGACACGTTAGTCTTTTCAGAGGACGAAAAGACACTTGCCGCCGGATTTTGGAGCGATAACGTCCTCTTATGGGATGTAGCGAGCAGACGCTCATATCGACCACATGGTGAGAAACTGCCTGGGACTTCAAAGCGTAATGTTTATCGTACGCCCAACGGAAAATTTATTTCTACCAACAGATATGAAGTAAAATTAAACGTGTGGGAAGTCGGCGAGAATGAACCGATTGCTGAACTCATCGGACCGAAAGAGGGCTTAGCTCGCGCTCAAGCGTATGCTTCCACAGGGCACAGAATTGCAAGCGCAGACAAAAACAACAACATACACATCTGGGAGTGCTTGGGAAGTGAAAGTTGGAAAAAACATCCCACAGTTATCAACCATTCGGAATTTACTGATAGTCTGGGGTATAGTCCGAGTGGATTAGCGTTTAGTCCAGATGGAAAACGACTTGCGGGTATATCACGGTCACGGGATTGGAAGGCATGCTTGTGGGATGTTGATTCAGGCGAACAGATATTTGAACTTCCGCTAACACCGCTACCAAGCCGTGACGGGAGGTATGGGAAGGTACATATATATACATATCGTGGCAACGATACCGGAATCGCGTTTTCACCGCGTGGCGACATCATCGCTGGTGGTAAATGGGGTGAGATTGTTCTGTGGGACGCTACCGATGGTAAAACACTTATGACGCTCCCTCAGCCCGAAGAAAGTCAAAGACCGATTACGTTATGTTTTTCTCCGTGCGGACTGTATTTAGCCTCTGGTGCCTGGTGGCAGCCAGATTTGCAGAAAGTGCCTATACGTTTGTGGGAGGTTGCAACAGGTAAGAATATCATCACGTTCTGGGGACACACCACCGATGTTCAGTGCTTCGCATTTTCGCAGGACAACACCCTATTGGTAAGCGGTGGTCATGACGGTGCAATTTACCTCTGGGATCTCGCACCTTATTTGTAGAACAGAAGGAATGTTGATGAAAAACAAAAAATTAGTAATTTCCGCGCCAATCGATGCAGATGGAAATGATGTGACAACTTGGGCACTCCCCGAAGGCGCGATTGCTCGATTGGGACGCGGTGGCGTCCGTGATATGGCATTTTCACCAGACGGCCAGTGCTTCGTAGTAGCATCAGAAATTGGACTCTGGTTGCACGAACTCCCCACGTTATCACCTATCACACTTTGGGATACCGAACGCGGGATGACTGACAGCATCACATTTTCACCTGATAATAGCCGGATTGTCACGCACACTTTTGCTGAAGATATAAAGATATGGGATATTGAACGTGGTGTTTGTATCATCAGAATAGATGATCACGGAACAAGCGACATTTCTAAACCTGTTTTCTCTCAAGATGGACAGCGCATTGCAGCAATCAGTTTTAGTAGTCATGGGAAAATATACGTTTGGTGTCCGCACACTGGAAAACAACTCAGCGAAACTGAAATCCAATACTCCTACGACATTCATCCATATCAATTTTCTCCTGATGCAAGGTTGTTGGTAGGAAAAAAGAGTAAGAGGAATTCTGATCCTGAATCTCTCATTATATGGCATGTTGAAACGGGAGAACGAATCAGTTGTTTGACGGAATATCCCAACGAGATGGAGAATCTCCGCTTTTCACCGGATGGAAAACATCTCGCTGCCAGTAGTTTAGATGGTGCAATCTGGGTTTGGGATATAAAAAAGGAAAGACTGGTAACAACTTATACCGATTATAATAGTGATGCCCAAATATTTCCACATTACGCATCAGAGGACAAACTGATTGCGGCGGTTGTATCCGATCATAAAGTAGAGGTTTGGAATATAAAGCAGAACGAAAAAATTGACGAGTTCGAACATCGGGGAAATAGCAGAAGAAGAACGTGTTTTTCAAAAGATGGGACGCAATTGGCGGTTGCAAGCCCCAGTGAAATCAAAATCTGGACGAAAAGTAATAATTCTGACACACATACCGTTTTAACCCTTCATGGACATATCCCGACGATGGACACGTTAGTCTTTTCAGATGATGAAAAGACACTTGCCGCAGGATTTTGGCGAGACAATGTCCTTCTCTGGGATCTTCCGAGTAGGCGTTCATACCGACCACACAGCGAAAAACTTCCTGGGACTTATCATAATGTATATCGCTCTCCTGACGGGAAAATCGTCTCCATCAATGTATATGGAAAAAATTTAAACGTGTCGGAGGTAGGTAAGAGTGAACCCATTGCTGAAATTATTAGACCGGAAAAAGGTTTAGGTCGTGCCAAAGCTTTCGCTCCCACAGGTCACCGGATTGCAAGCGCGGATCAGGACGATAATATACACATCTGGGAACAGACACCTATCGTAAATAACAAAATGGAAGGTGAAAGATGGAAAAAGCTTATTACACTCATCAACGATAAAGAATTTTTTGATGGGTTGAGGCACAGCTCGACTGGGTTGGCATTTAGTCCAGATGGGAAACGACTCGCAAGTATATCAAGGTCACGGGATTGTAAAGCCTGTTTATGGGACGTTGATGCAGGAAAACAAATTGCTGAACTGTCATTAACATCTCCAACTAACTATGATAAAGACGCTGGAATAGCGTTTTCACCAAATGGTGACATTATTGCTGGCGGCAAGTCGGGTGAGATTACATTGTGGGACGCGACCGATGGTAAAACTCTTATGACACTTCCACAACCAGAAGGAAACCATCGACCAATTACGTTATGTTTTTTACCTTGTGGGAAGTACTTTCTATCGGGTTCGTGGTGGCAAAAAGGTTTGCAAAAGGTGCCTATCCATTTATGGGAGGTTGCAACAGGTAAGGACATCGTCACATTTTGGGGACACACGAGTGATGTCCAGTGTTTTGCATTTTCGCAGGACAACACCCTATTAGCAAGCGGTGGGCATGATGGTGTAATCTATCTCTGGGATCTAAAACCTTATCTGTAGAATATAGGATATTATGATGGAAAATAAGAAATTAGTAATCCCCGCGTCAATCGGTGCAGACAGAGATGATGCGACAACTTGTGCACTGCCTGAAAGTGCGGTGGCACGATTAGGACGCGGCCAATGCTTTAACAACCTGGCGTTCTCTCCAGATAGTCGATATCTTGCTGTTGGAACAAGAATAGGACTTTGGCTATACGATCTCTCCACGTGCGCTCCTATCGCACTATTAGACACTGCACGCGGCATGATTTTTGAAGTTGTCTATACAAACAACGGAGAATGGGTAGCAGCTTGCAATCAAAATGGTGTTTTAAAGATTTGGGATCTGCAGCGCGGCGTATGTATAACGCAGATAGAAGTGGATTGGTTCGATTCTTTCACCTTTTCCCCAGATGATCGCTGGCTTGTTGTTGGCAATCATGAGACTGCTACAATCAATGTGTGGGAAGCAAAAACTGGTGAACTGCTTGATAAAAAGTTTACAAGCGAAATGAAAAGAGGCAATTTTATGCCTATTGCCTATTCGCCGAACACGCGCCTTATAGCAGCTACGTGTTGCGCTGAACAGGATAATGATGCCGAATCCATAATTGTGTGGGATGTAGAAAGTTGCGAACAAATTAGCTGCTTAACAGGCCATAACGGTTGTATTCTTAATCTCTGCTTTTCGCCATGTGGTCAGTTTCTTGCCTCTGGTGGGTTGGAGGATGGCAATGTCCACGTTTGGGATGTTAGCACTTGGGGACAGATACGGGTATATACCGATTATGGTTCGGCTGATATGTATCCTACTTATTCCCAAGAAGGCATACTTTACGCTGCAGCAGGCTATTTTGAGGACGGTAATATCTTTACAGTGTGGGATCTGGAAGGCGGTACAAAACTCTATTCCGGTGAACTTTATAATGGTTTAGTAGAATTTTCAAGCGGAGCAAGACTCGCGTACCTATGTAAGAATGGTGATATTAAAGTATGGTCACCTGGAGATGTTTCCAAGCGTATACCTACCTTCTCTCCCATCTCATATCCGAATTCTATAGTGTTTTCAGAAGATGGAAAAACGTTAGCAGCTGAGTCAAGGGACTGGCGCGAAACTCTGTTATGGGATATTGAAAGTAAACGCCCACAATCAACGGAAAAGAGACAATATCTGTATACTTCTACGGGCGGAAAATCCCATGTCGTTAGCATTAACAGAAACATGCTTACACTTCAAGAAATGGGAAATATGAACTTTCCTGCTATCGAATTTACTGCACATGAGAAAGAGTGGATTCGACCAGCATACGCACCCGCAGCAAATTTGCTTGCATGCGGCGATGCGGAAGGGACAATCATAGTGTGGGATGTACTAAGTGGAAACGAACAATGTAAACTCATACACCCACTCATAGAATTCTCACCCAACAACCCTCCTTCCCGTATTGAGATGCTGGAATTTAGTCCAGACGGAAAGTTTCTGATAAGTGAAGAAAACACTTGGCCATCTGCTCGTCTTTGGAATGTGGAACAAGGTGAAGAAATTTGTGAATTTCCGGGCGATAAAGTTCAAAATGTTGGAGGGTTTTCACCGTGTAGTTCGTACGTGGCTTGTGGCGGTGGAAAAGCACCAGATTACATGTTGTGGGATGTTAACCGTAGTGAAATCTCTGCAATAATACAAGGTGAGGAATCGGCACAATCAGCAGGGGAAATATTTAGATTTGCATTTTCACCATGTGGTTCATATTTAGCTTGCGGTGGATTGTTAAGACAGCCAGAAATCCTTGTATGGGATATAAATGAGAGCCAAATCCATAAGCGGATACGATTGCCGCAGAAATATGATAATATGATGGCGTTGGCTTTCTCCCATTGTGGAAAGTACTTGGCTGGTGGTGTATGGTGGCATCCGAGTTTTGAGAAGGTGCCTATCCATTTGTGGAATGCTGAAACAGGCAAGCTGATCGTCACTTTTTTGGGGCATCCAACAGATATACAAGCAGTTGCATTCTCACCGAATAACGAACTTTTGGCAAGTGCAAGTTTTGATGGCTCCATCCTTCTCTGGGATTTGATGCCTTATCTGTAGCATATTTAAGAAGGTTTCTATTGCTATAAAATGCGCTCCAACAAACCATAAACAAAACGTGCCTTTTTTATTGTTTTGGTGTATACTAATATTTCTATCCTATAAAACCTACGCAAAACGGTTAAGAAGCAGTTTTGTCGCGCCCGATGAGGACAGAGAAAATGTCTACCCAACATCCACTTCTTGACGTTATGGAAATTGATACAAATATTGAAACATATCTGAAGCAACTTGGTGAAATGACATATCGATTTCCAGAACACGACTCAGGATGTCAATCATTCCGTGCGGTAGTGGACAACCAACACTGGTTCGTCAAATATGCCGACACGCCGCAACCTATCACGTGGCTCAAGCAAGCTGTTCGCTTTCATGCTGCTGTCCAGCATGCGGCACTTCCCCAATTGCACAACGCCTTCACGACTTCTGGTGGATTTGCTCTCGTTTACGATTGGGTAGATGGCGACGGGCTGCGTCCTGAGAAGGAATTAAGTGCTAATGAAGTCCATCCACGTGACAGGTTCTGTGCGTTGCCAGCAGATGAGATAATTGCGGCACTCAACGTCATCTATGATGTCCACATTCTTATCGAAAAAAGAGGCTTCATCGCTGAAGACTTTTACGACGGATGCATTATTTACAACTTTGAGAAAAGGCAGATACATCTGTACGATTTCGATCACTACCATCCGAAACCTTTCATAAATGACCGCGGACGGTTGTACGGTTCAAGTCGCTTTATGGCACCAGAGGAATTTCAGAAAGGTGCGCAAATTGACGAAAGAACAAATGTCTTTATGTTGGGACGCACAGCATTTGTGCTCCTCGCAAATAGCAGCGATTCACGAGATGACTGGAAAGGGAACGCTGCCATGTGGCACACAGCGAAAAAAGCAACAAATGCAGACAAGCAGTTGCGATACCAATCTGTCCAAGAATTTGTTTCAGCGTGGCACACCGCGATTGCTTCGGACAATATTCCGAGTGCTTGACACGGCTCAGGCAGAAATAGGAACAATATTTATGGAAAAAATAACTGATAACGAAATTCAATTCTTCAACGATAACGGATACCTCATTCTTAAACAAGTTATCCAACCAGACGAACTTGTTGTTATACAAGGCGAAAGCCAACGACTGATTGATGAGATTTTGGCAGGTGGACCGGCAGATGAATGGTGCATGCGTGGTCCCGAAGGGATTCCTTACTATCTCACCTATCTCCATTCTCACCAGAACGATTTTTCACTAAGGTTGCTTGGACATCCATTTATAGGTGATTTATTACATCGGATTATCGGTCCCGATTTTATTCCGTGCTGGGAGTCACTCGTCTTTAAATTACCGAAAAACGGTTCCTCTGTCAGATGGCACCGGGATGGCAATACCATCCGGGAAAACCACCCAATTTTCAATGTTGACATATACATAGATCATTCCACTGTTGACAACGGGTGTGTTTGGGTGATACCCGAAAGTCATCTCTGGGGAATTGATGAGGCACAGGAACAGATTGAAAAAGGTGATGCGAATTTTGATCGTCCAGATGCTGTGCCTGCAGAGGTAGAACCGGGTGATATTTTACTTCACCATACCAAAGTCTTGCACGGCAGTAAAATAAACACAAGCGATACACTCCGCAGAGTAATCTATTTCGACCAGCGGACACCGAGATGGAACACGCGTTATAAATGGTGGCAAACGGAATTCCTGACGCAACGGTGCAAAATGTATCAACGTGCACTTCATGAACGCCGCACCAATCCATATCAATCAGATATCGAGCAATTCGCTTACGAAGTGCCATCAGATATGCCGACGTGGGATCCGCAGGATAATTTTGATTTGCGGATACAGCACCGCGCTTATGCATATAAAGAATAACACTGAATTGATGTAAATTTGAGACCTATCACATGAAGAAATCTATCATCTTATTATTCTTTGTGTTTATTATTATCCTAATGTCCTTTCCACTCAATTCATTCGCAGCGGACACAACACGCATGAGTTTGCCTGAGGGAGCAATAGCACGTCTTGGGAAAGGTATTATCAAGGAGATTGCGTATTCACCGAATGGTAAGTATTTAGCAGTGGCGGCAAGTATCGGTATCTGGTTCTACGATATGACGACGTATCAGGAAATAGCATTGCTTACCGGACCTGCCGGTCATACAAATAGTGTAGCGTTCAGTCCAGATGGTAGCACTATCGTTAGTGGTAGTCAGGATGGTAAAGTCTATGTATGGGATACCGACACTAGGGCACTCCGCCAAACTCTAACAACAGATCTCCATAGGGTACACAGTGTAACGTTCAGTCCAGATGGAAATACAATCGCAAATAGTGGGGGTAGTGTGGAAGGTCTTGAATCTGCAATAAACTTATGGAATGTCCACACCGGCGAATTCCTCAAAGAGTTTGGAGAAATATATGACACTTTAAGCGTATGTTTTAGTCCAGATGGGAAAACGCTCGTCAGTGGGAATGATAGAGGCAAAAACGGCATTTCTTTATGGAATGTTCAGACTGGCGAGCTCCTCAAAACTTTCACTGGACATACGAAGTTTAAAAGTGTGAACAGTGTTGTTTTCACTCCGAACGGAAACACTATGGCAAGTGGGAGTAGCGACAAAACCATCCGTCTATGGGACGCACATACGGGTGAACTCATAAAAACACTTAGAGGACATACGGAGTACATCAACAGCGTGATTTTCAGTCCGGACAGAAATACGCTCATAAGTGCAGGTGGAGACGGCATCCGTTTATGGGATGCTTACACGGGTGAACTCATAAAAACACTTGTGGTATCTGCAGTCAGCGTAGTTTTCAGCCCAGACGGAAACACATTCGTAATTGGGAGTTCGGATGGTATCCGTGTGTGGGATGCTCACACGGGTGAACCACTTAAAACACTCACTGGATATACGCAAAGTATCAACAGCGTTTGTTTTAGTCCGGATAGTAAAGCACTCGCCAGTGCAAGTGCGGATAACACCATACGCGTATGGGATACTCCCACTGGCAAACATCTCAAAACTCTCACAGGACATTCGAATTGGGTCGATAGTGTGGTTTATAGTCCAGATGGCAAGACAATTGCCAGTGGGAGTTGGGATAACACCATACGCTTGTGGGACTCTGTCACTGGAAAAGTAATCAAAACACTTACTGGACATTCGCTTAGAGTCCATAGTGTAGCATTCAGTCCGGATGGAAAAACACTCGCAAGTGGGAGTTCGGACGACACCATACGCTTGTGGAATACTGCTACTGGTGCATCCTTAAAAACACTCATAGGACACATGACTTCTGTTCAAAACTCGATCACGAGTGTCGTGTTCAGTCCGGATGGAAAAACACTCGCAAGTGGGAGTCAAGACGAAACTATCAGGGTGTGGAATGGACACACAGGTGAACATTTATATACACTCGGGGAACCGCCTTCCTCCAAGTGGACTACGGATTGGGTCAATAGTGTAGCGTTCAGTCCGGATGGTCATACTATTGCCAGTGCCAATGGGAGTTGGACTGGTGAGGAAGGTTCAAGTGTGGGTGATGTAATACACTTATGGGACAACGTTACTCGTCAACTCCGTCACACCCTCACAGGACATAATGGAGTAGTCAATAGTGTGGCGTTCAGTCCAGATGGAAACACTGTTGTTAGTGGTGCGTCTAATTATGCCCATATAGGTGAGGAAATCCGCTTATGGAACACCCATACAGGTGAAAACATTAGAACCTTTACAGGACATACAGGTGGTATCTCAAGTGTGACGTTTAGTCCGGATGGAACGACGATCGCAAGCGGAGGATCGGATGGCACGATACTGCTCTGGGACTTCTCCTCACTACCATAAACAGCCTTATTGCCGCTAATATTAACGTTGGCAGCATAATTTAGATTCAGGTAAGTTGCTCGACACTGACAAAACAGGAGATAAAGATGAACGTTCTACTTGTAGGCGGTTCCGGGCACGTTGGAACCATGACGCTTCCTTACATGAAAGAGCGTCACAATTTTCGTGTGCTTGACCTTAACCCACCAAAAGACGAATCCGTAGAATATATTCAAGGGTCTGTTACCGATGTGGACATCGTACAGGAAGCGTTGAAAGGGATGGATACATTTGTCTACATGGTGATGTTGCGTCCTACAAGTGATCGTTCATCTGTTGCAGATTTTCCAGACATCATAGCAAACTACGATGTAAACGCCAAGGGGCTACATATCTTGCTGCACGCTGCAAAGGAGGCGGGAATTCGTCACGGTGTTTACACCAGCACTTTTACCGTGCATGAACGCACCCGAAATAGTTATCCTTATGAGGATATCGTCCCACGAGATAATCCGGGTGTTTACGGTTTGACTAAAAGTTTTGGTGAACAGGTTTGTGAATACTTCGCGCGAGAACATGATATGTCTCTGATTGCCCTACGAATTACAGGTCCATCTACACGAGAACAGTGGTTAGAACGCCGCAACCAACCAAAAGACTCATCAGTGCATATCTGGTGGACAGATGAGGAAGATTTGGCGCGGGCATACCTCGCTGCAATTTCTGTTGAGCATGAAGGATTTGATGCCGTTTTCATTGCTGGGGACTATGAACAGAATGAGATTAATCTCTCAAAAGCAAAACGATTGCTCGGTTGGGAACCGTTGACGCATACGTTAGCGTTGTAGAAAATCTGTATCTTGCCTTCACGTGAAGGTGTTAATATTACAAATCCGATTTATAAATCACTCACAGGAAAAATATGAATAATCTATTCAAGAAAAACCTTCTTTTTTTCAGTTTCGTTGCTCTCATTGGACTGGGGTTTACAACCATCAGTTATGGCGAAGCGATTGTCTCTGTAACCCCTGAGCGAATCCCATCGCCAGCAGTCGGAGAACAGCTACAACTCAACATTCAGATATTAGGCGGCAAAAACGTTGCCGGTTATAAACTGACTGTTGGGTTTGATTCAACTGCGCTCAATTATATTGATAGCACAAATGCGGATTATCTTCCGACGGGAGCGTATGCCTCCTCAGCAATAACCTCCGTGAATAGTGTTACTGTCGCTGCGACTTCCGCGACAGGTGTTGCCACAATGGAAAACGGCACGCTTGCGACGGTGAAGTTCGAGGTTGTGGCAGTAAAGTCTTCTGCTATTAATTTAATAAATGTCACACTTTTTGATAGTGCCGCGATGTCGCTGCCAGTAATGACTGTAGATGGCATAGTTGCGCCAGCACCTTTACTCGCAGCGGATGTCAATCAAGACGGAACAGTAAATATCCTTGATCTGACACAGGTGGCAAAAAACTTCGGCATATCCCCGATAGACAATCCACGTGCTGATGTCAATGGAGACGGAACCGTCAATATTTTAGACCTTGTGCACGTCGCACAATACTTCGGCGAGATAATTCCGAGTGCTAAATCTGTCGTGCCTCCAGCCGATGAATTTGATGTTGTTGCTGACGCTGAAGTAGCAGCTGAATCTTTACCTGCAACGGGTATAACGCCTCCTCCTACCACACCCAAAATAGCAGCTCCAGGTACCATTAACTTAAATCCTCCCAACAGTGCTCCTTATCACGATGTTTTCTTTCAAGCACATGGGACGAATCCGTTTATTGATACAGAGGATGATCCTTTTTCGACGTTTGGTATGGATGTGGATACCGCGTCCTATGCTGTTACGCGTCGTTATCTCCGAGACGGATTTTTGCCGCCTCCAGAAGCAGTGCGTGTAGAGGAATTTGTGAACGCGTTTGATTACGATTATACACCGCCAACTGATGAAACGTTCGCAATCCATCTTGAAGCTGCACCTTCCAAATTTGGGGAGGGAAAACGGCTGCAATTGCTGCGAATCGGCATTCAAGGGCATATTATACCGGACACAGACCGAAAAGACGCTAAATTAACGTTTGTGATTGATGTTTCTGGTTCAATGTCTTTAGAAACCCGACTGGAATTGGTGAAAAAGGCTTTGAGGCTTCTTGTTGACCAACTCCGTGATGGTGACGAGATAGGCATTGTTATTTATGGGACCACTGCTCGGGTCTTACTACCGCATACGCGAAATGTGAATCGTGAGCATATCTTAGCGGCAATCAATTCGCTTAGACCTGAAGGCGTAACGAATGCGGAGGCAGGGCTGAGGCTTGGATATCAACTCGCTCTTCAAAATTTCGGTCCGGATCACATTAACCGTGTAATTCTATGTTCGGATGGTGTTGCAAACGTCGGAATAACGGGGGCAGAAGGGATTCTTACTGAAATCGAAAAGTATGTTGAGCATGGCATTTATTTAACCACAGTCGGATTCGGTATGGGCAATTACAACGACACTCTCATGGAACAATTGGCAAACCAGGGCAACGGAAGTTACGCTTATGTGGATACACTTGATGAGGCAAGACGTATCTTTGTAGAGAATTTGACTGGCACGCTGCAAGTCATCGCCAAAGACGCCAAAGTTCAGGTTGAATTTAATCCTGAGACAGTAAGTCGTTTTCGTCTCCTCGGCTATGAGAACCGTCGACTTGACCATGAGGATTTCCGGGATGACGATGTTGACGCAGGAGAAATTGGTTCAGGGCACAGTGTCACCGCACTCTATGAGATAAAACTCCAGAGTGAAGGCGTTGTTGGCAAACTCGCGACTGTCTTTATCCGACATGAAGATCCAGACACTACTAATGTTACGGAAGTCAGTCGAGAAATCTTTGCGAATGAACTTAAAAGGACATTTGAAGAAGCCTCTACTTCATATCAACTTGCTGCGTCTGTTGCGGAATTCGCAGAAATCCTGCGCGGCAGCTACTGGGCACAACAGGGCAGTTTGGACGCTGTAAAGAAAACGCTTGAAGGCACTTTCCCTTTCCCGCATCAACGTACACCGCAGCAAGACGAACTAATCGCTCTCGTGCGTGAGGCAATACGCCTAAAATAGACAAGCATGTAAATATTGTTAAATTGATTTGTTTGATGGTGTATAAACAACTTGCATTTATTCTTAAATTATTGTATCCTATACAACATAAAGGAAATAATTGTAAATGGCACATCCAGAGTTAACATTAATTGATAACAAACCATTCCGAACCCAAAGAAAAGACACATGGTGGGTACAACCTTTAGTTGTGTTTGTCGGGTTGGGCCTCTTCGTCCTTTACGGACTCTTTCGCGTTTTTGAAGGGAATCATTTCATTCACGGGCCCTACCTGTCCCCTCTCTACTCACCGGTGCTTTTCGGGACTGAAGGTGTCGCGCATAGCGTTGAGCACAGTTGGTTTGGTAAGATGCCGTCTTGGGTGCCAGGTTTTATTACTCCGGCAGTCCTGATTATGTGGATGCCACTCGGATTTCGCTTTACCTGCTACTACTATCGCGGCGCGTATTACAAAGCGTTTTGGGCAGACCCACCCTCTTGCACAGTGTCAGAGCCTCGCAATAATTATAGGGGCGAACACTCGTTTCCCTTGATTATACAGAATATCCATAGATATTTCCTTTATATCGCGCTCATCTTTCTCGGTATCCTCGCTTACGATGTATGGAAAGCCCTCTGGTTCGACGATGGGAATGGTGGAACGACTTTCGGTATTGGCATAGGCACTATCATTTTGGCAGGTAATGTCGTCCTTTTAGGGGGTTACACGCTTGGATGCCACTCTTTACGACACTTAGTCGGCGGTGGTATTGATTTGCTCTCCAAAGCACCCATCCGCCGGGGGGCATATAACTGTGTCAGTTGTTTAAATCATCGGCACATGCTCTGGGCATGGATGAGTCTCTGTTGGGTCGGTTTTTCCGATGTATATGTCCGTTTTATAGCACCGGCAATAGGTCAAGACTGGATTACATTTTAAATACGTTGTAAGAATGAAATGTTTATAGAGAGGAAATTTTAGCTTGGCATCTTACGAAACTTTTAACTACGACGTTCTAATAATCGGAGCTGGAGGCGCGGGGTTACGCGCTGCGATTGAAGCATCAACAAGCGATCTAAAAGTTGGATTGGTTTGTAAATCTTTGCTTGGAAAAGCACATACCGTGATGGCGGAAGGTGGTGTTGCCGCCGCATTGGCAAATGTAGATGAAAGAGACAGTTGGAGAGTCCATTTTGCTGACACTATGAAGGGTGGACAATACCTCTCTAACGCACGGATGGCAGAACTACACGCCAAGGAATCACCTGACCGAGTCCGTGAACTTGAAGCATGGGGTGCACTCTTTGATCGCACACAGGATGGAAGTATCCTGCAACGAAACTTTGGAGGACACCAATATCCACGACTCGCCCACGTCGGTGACCGAACCGGGTTAGAAATGATACGTGCACTGCAAGATCACGGTATTCACCAAGGCATTGAAGTGCACATGGAGAATACCATCACAACACTCCTTAAAACAGGTGATAGGGTCTCAGGTGCTTTTGGCTATGAACGCGAAAAAGGACGATTCAAAATCTTTTCAGCGAAAGCAGTTGTCTTGGCAACGGGTGGAGTCGGAAAAGCATACAAAATTACAAGTAATAGTTGGGAATATACTGGTGATGGACATTCTCTTGCATACCACGCTGGTGCTGAACTGATTGATATGGAATTTGTCCAATTTCATCCGACAGGTATGGTTTGGCCCCCCAGTGTGAGAGGTATCTTAGTTACCGAAGGTGTTAGAGGTGAAGGTGGTATCCTCAAAAATAGTGAAGGCAATCGCTTCATGTTTGACGATATCCCCGAACTCTATGTAAATCAAACCGCAGACAACCCCGAAGAAGGGTGGCGTTATACACAAGGTGACCGTGAAGCGCGTAGACCCCCAGAATTGTTGACTCGCGACCATATCGCCCGCTGCATCGTCCGAGAAGTTCAGGAAGGCAGAGGCAGTCCACACGGTGGTGTGTTCTTAGACATCGCTTGGATTAAAGAGAAAATTCCCAATGCGACTGAACATATCCGTAGAAAACTACCAAGCATGTATCACCAATTCAAAGAACTTGCAGACATTGATATCACCGAAGAACCGATGGAGGTTGGTCCAACAACACACTATATTATGGGCGGTATTCGTGTGGATGCCGATTCCCAAATGACGTGTGTGCCAGGACTCTTCGCAGCGGGCGAATGTGCAGCGGGCTTACACGGTGCAAATCGACTCGGTGGTAACTCTTTATCTGACCTACTTGTTTTCGGAAAACGAGCAGGTGAATACGCTGCACAATTTGCTACCGAAAACGGGAACGTTCCACTTGAAGAAAGCGCAATTGATGAAATTGCGCAGCATGTTCTTAAACCTTTTGATAATCCGGAAGATGGTGATAACCCTTACGAAATTCAAGCACAACTGCAGGAGAAGATGCAGGAATTAGTAGGAATTGCGCGTAGCCAAGAAAGTCTAACGCAAGCATTGGAAGAAATTCAGAATCTGCGTGAAAAAGCGAACAATGTCCATGCTATTGGCAACCGAGAATATAATGCGGGGTGGCATACTGCACTTGACCTTGACTGTCTACTCACAGTTTCAGAGGCAATTGCACTTGCAGCACTTGAACGCAGAGCAAGCATCGGCGCGCATTCACGTGATGATTTTCCAGAAAAGGAAGAACCAGAAGCAGGAAAATATAACACTATTCTCCAAAAAACGGATGATGGCACAATGGCTATTCGGCGTGAACCTGTCCCTGAATTGACTGAAGAGTATCAGAAAATTATAGAGGAAATGGGATAACACGATACACTGGAAGGACTTGAAAATGGCTAAAGCAACTTTTAGAATCTGGCGCGGTGATGTAAACGAAGCACAATTCGTTGATTATGAGACAGAAGTCTCCGAAGGGATGGTCGTCTTAGATGCTGTTCATCGTATTCAAGCAGATCAGGCAAACGATCTTGCTGTGCGATGGAACTGCAAGGCTGGCAAATGCGGGTCCTGTTCTGCAGAAGTAAACGGGAACCCGAAATTAATGTGCATGACGCGCCTCAACGATCTACCACTTGACCAACCTGTCACCGTTGAACCGATGCGTGCATTTCCGATCATAAAAGACCTCGTAACAGATGTGTCGTGGAACTTTAAAGTGAAAAAAAAGATGAAACCTTTCACACCACGACCCCCTGATGCAGAAGATGGCACATGGCGCATGGAACAAGAGGATATTGATCATGTCCAAGAGTTCCGAAAATGTATTGAATGTTTTCTCTGTCAAGATGTCTGCCACGTCTTGCGTGAGCATGATCTTCACGACGAATTCATTGGACCTCGGTTTTTCGTCTATGCAGCGTCTTTAGAGATGCATCCTATTGATACTGAAAATCGGTTGGAAGAATTGAAAGATTCTGACGGTATAGGGTACTGTAACATCACCAAGTGCTGTACGAAAGTTTGTCCTGAACATATCACAATTACGGATAATGCGATTATTCCGCTGAAAGAACGGGTTGTTGATCAGTTTTACGACCCAATCAAAAAACTCTTCCGAGTTTTTAGTGGAAAAGCATAAGCAGAAAATGTATAATAAAGCAACTTGTGATGAAATCCTAATTGATCAGAAGGTTACGTACACGCTTGAAATGGATGGAAAGTTGTTTATAATTGAAAATGTACCTGCCCGTGTCAACGTTGAAACTGGAGAACAATTTTTCTCACCGAAAACTGTTGACCGTTTACAACAAATTGTGTGGAATCAGCAGCAACCCGTCCGAACCGTCACGTTACCTGTATATGAGTATACAAATTAACATAATACCATTTCTATATGATGATAGGACATAATCCGTAGGTCGGGTAGAGTTTACGAAACCCGACCTACACGAGGTGATATGAACTACGTGTCGGGTTTCGCTATCGCTTCTACCTGACCTACAAAATATTCATAGAAGTCGAATATAATGCTTTTTCAATTAGAAATGGTATAACTATAATTTTTTGACATATCCCGGAGACATTAAATAATGGCAAGTAAGAACGATATATTAAGAGTTGGTGTGATTGGACCTGGCGGTGCTGGACGAGGCAACACAATGGGATTTGCAACACGTCCCGATTGCCAAGTTGTCGCTGCTGCAGATGCTCATGAAGGAAGTTTGGACGCTTTAGAAAATGCACTTAAAGAACGGGTTGATTATAAACCCAATAGCCTCAAACGTTATCTCGGTGAACATGAGTATCTTGAGATGCTCAACCACGAAGACTTGGACATTGTAGGGGTTTTCTCACCGCATTCCTTGCATGATATTCATGTGAAATACGCGCTTCGCGCGGGGTGTCATGTTATCGTTGAAAAACCGATGGCAAATATTGTTGGCGATGCGATTGCCATAACTAAAATTGCTATTGGCAGCGGGTTACACCTCGTCGGAGGTTACCAACGCCATTACGAAGATACCTATATCACAGGCAGACGCGCGATTGCAGAAGGACTCATCGGCAACCTAACAAAGTTTGAGGTATACATGGCACAACGTTGGGGTGCAGGCGGATGGCGTGGCGATCCTCGATTTTCTGGTGGTGGGCAACCGAACGACTCAGGTAGCCATTTACAAGATATTTTCCTTTGGATGACTAACGGCTTACCCGCTGAAGTTTACGGCACAACCGACATGAAATTTGAAGACGATGAAGGAAATCTTGTGCCGAAGTTCGTTGAGATTAATTCTTACTCTGACGTAAAACTTGACAACGGTGCCGAAGGAACAATCACTATTCTCGGAAACACACGTGTAGGTTTTGAAGAATGGGTCATCCTTGAAGGTGATGAAGGCACTATTGAAATCAAAGGTGGGATTCGTTTCATTCCTAAAGGAGGCGAACCTGAACCGCTTTCATACCCACGTCCCGAAGGATATCCTCGCAGTAAAGTTGACCAACTTGTCGGTCTTGTAAAAGGTGAATACGAGGCAAATTACACATCCGGTATTAACGGCGTACGAACTAGTTGGTTAACAAACTCTATTCTTGAAGCTGGCAAAGGCCCCGCTGAAAAGAACAGAGTTGATTGCGACAACCTTATTGAAAAAGAGGGACATAGTCGTCAGGATGTTTTAGACCTAATTGACCAATGCGCGTCGAAACAGATGTATTAGTCCAGAAATAGTTCATTTTATTCCAAAGCATATTCATCCAGTTTTGTGACTTAGATACTAAATGTCCTATTCATTCGTATTAGTAAGGAGAAAAACATGAAATTTATCAACTACTGCCTGCTTACTACTTTTATCCTTGGAACAGTAGTGCAAATCGGTTGTTTATCTGGTGGCACAATGGGTGCCGCAGATAAATTAGTTGAAGCGAAAGATTACCGTGGGGCAATAGAAGTTTACCAAAGTGTCGTTGATTCCAAACCTGGCACTACTGATGCCCGTAAAGCACAACTTGCCATTGGTAAACTCTACATTGAGAATATGAATCAACCGGCACAAGGTGTTATGGCTTACGAAGCAATCATCGCTGAAGCTCCTGAAAGTGATGAATCTGCAGAGGCGCATTATCGTCTCGGAATGCACTACTATCGTCAAAAGGATTTTGACGCAGCACAAACACAATTTGATCTGATTGTTAATCAATTCCCACATCTGGAATTGAGTCACGATGCTCACCTGATGTTAGCAAAAAGTTTTGAAGAAGGGCAAAAGTTTGAACAAGCTGTGGAAGCTTTTGATAGTTTCGCAAATCGTAACCCGCAAAGTGACCGAGCGGCACAAGCCCTTCTTAATAAAGCGCGAATACAACGCGAATTGATTAAAGATGATGATGAGGCAAAACGCACCCTTCAATATACTGTCAAAAAATATGGTCGTATTGATGGGGCACAATCGCACATTGAAAAAGCAAAAGAAGAATTAACCGAACTCAAAGCTCCCATTCCTAAACCCGAAAACCCTGAAGACACACAGATTGGTCGGGCACTGGCGAGGCAACAAGCACGGCGTGAACGCGATCGACCTCGTGGCGTAGAAAAAAGTCCGATTGTAAAATCTAACGTTGTTTTACAAGACTCCGGTTTTGGTATTACAGCAGATGAGGTTATGAGAGGCTTTGGCGGACAAACGGCTATCGCCGGGGATGAACAAGGCAGCTACCACGATGCAGAACTGATGATCGCAGGTTTCCTTTACGGTGATGAAAACTACCGTGATGCGGGCGCATTGTACTTTGATGCAATCGCACGCGCAGAAGCAGAGAGGGCAAAAATTGATCCTTATAGTTACCTACGCCTCTCAATTTGTTACCGAAAACTTGGAATGCACCAAAAAGCCGCAGAGGTTCTCAAAAAAGCTGCAAGCAAAGATAGCAAAGTGATTGAGGCGATAATCAGTACTGGACGAAATCAGTATACTAATGAAGAGTACGAGAAAGCACTTGAAACATTCAACTCAATTGTAGGTTTAAATCGCAATAAAGATGCAGAGATATATTGGTTTATCGGCAAAACATATCAGAAACTTGGGGATCACAAAAAAGAGCGAGATGCTTTTGAACAGGCAGTTGCCAAAAACCCTGAAGATACTGATGCTTTGCAAAGTCTTGCAGAAGTACTCCACTATCGTTTGAATGATAGAAAAACCGCTGCGATTTTCCAAGACCTTGTTGAGCAGAAGCGGGATTCATTTATTACGATGAAAACCTTGGGAGACGTATGCTACAAACACGGAGAATTTAATAAAGCACAGATTAAGTATAAAGCTGCTGCGAGAACAGCAAAACGTCTTCTCGAAAAATCAGAAAGTCCGGCAGAAAAAAAGATTCTGACACACCAATACAATTACGGAACTATTCTTGCTGCGCTTTCAATCTTCAAGCAGGGCAGAGAAACGGATGCACAAACCTTGATTGATACTTTGGCAGGAGAATATCCTGAGCACCCTTTGCTTCTATACGCAAAAGGTGAAATTGCCTTACTCAAAGGTGATGAAAAAGTAGCGGTTGATGCTTTCAAAGAATCTATAGAAAAAGACCCACGCTTAGATATACCTGTTATAGCACTTGGGGATTACTACGTTTCTAAAGGATACAATGATGAGGCGATCGCGCTCTGGGAAAACTACTTGGAAAAAGACAGGTACAATGCTAAAGTGATCCGCAGGCTAAAACCTTTAAAGGCGAATGACGAGTAAAAAAAGTTTCGTTTATTACTATGAAAACGAAAACCTGCAACGAAAACACCTTTTCCTATGTTAAGTACGCTTAAAACGTACTTAACATAGGGGTGTAACATATTACATCATAGTTCTGTCCAGATAATTTCCCTTTATACAACTTTTTTCAGAAAAACTTGACGTTTAAAAGTTAATTATGTATAATATAGATTGAGATGATTCAAAATCAATGGATCAAGCATTCGGTCCCAACACAAAAGGATGTCAAATTCCTGCCAACGCTTTCATACGGACCCCAAAAATAAACTAAATCTACATTTTGTCAGACAAGTACCCTCCAGAATGTATATTGGGTGCGATTGCTGGCTTTGTTACCCGCGGGACATGATAAAATTCGTGTTGCGACGTATAAAACGTTCTAATAATACATTTACTATTTAAATACTATATTCACTCCGGCATCATAATCCGGTATATATTTATTTAGCCACTAAGATAGTTCTGCGGTATCTCGCAGATTCTGTCAGATTCACAAGTATTCACCTGATTCCGTTTTAGCCATTCCACGCCGACTTAGCAGTGTCCGCGTCTCTAATATGGTTAAAGCGAGATAGGTATTACTGAGGAGTATGAAAACTATGGAGAGCTTGGACATTGGCAAGCTCCAAGAAATGGAGATTTCGGCCTTAAATACCATGGCACAATCCTACGGCATAGAAGACAGTAATGGATTGCGTAAAGATGAACTCATTACTCGAATCCTTGGTGAGGCCGCAGAAAAAAATATTCCCCTTTACGGAAAAGGCGTGTTGCAAATCATAAATGACCGAGATCAGAACATCGGTTTTCTTCGATCTCCACGTTCCAATTATTTGCAGAGTGATGAAGACATTTATGTTTCTCATTCACAGATTCGCTTATTCGGATTGCAGACCGGACACGTTGTTGAAGGTTTGATCCGTCCCCCTAAGAAATCGGAGAACAAAACAGAGCGCTACTTTGCTTTGTTACAGATAGAGAAAGTCAACGGTGAACCACCTGAATCGGTCAAAACGCGAACCTCCTTCGATACTCCCATGCCAGTTTTTCCTTATGAACAGTTAAAATTGGAACACAATACTTCTGAATTTGGAACGCGCATCATTGACCTCATGGCACCTATCGGCAAAGGTCAGCGAGGCTTAATAGTTGCCCCTCCTTTTAGTGGAAAAACAACACTTCTCAAAAACATCGCCTGTGGTATTGAAGCGAATCATCCGGAAGTTTCACTCATATTTTTGTTAATTGATGAACGACCAGAGGAAGTCACTGATGTCATCCGGACAGTTAAAGGTGAAGTCATTAGTTCTACTTTTGATGAACATCCAGAACGACATATCCAAGTAGCAGAAATGGCGATCGAAAAAGCAAAACGCATGGTCGAATGTGGAAAAGATGTTGTGATCTTACTTGATAGTATGACGCGTCTTGCAAGGGCACACAATATGACGGCACCCCATAGCGGGAGAACTCTTTCGGGTGGGTTAGATGCAATGGCGATTGTAGAACCCCGCAAATTCTGTGGTGCTGCACGTAAATTTGAAGAAGGCGGTAGTTTAACAATCATCGCTTCTGTTCTTGTTGACACTGAAAGCCGTTCTGACACTTATATTTATGAAGAATTCAAAGGCACAGCGAATATGGAAATTCACATGGATCGTACGCTGTTAGAACTGCGGATTTTCCCAACTATCAACATTGAAACATCAAAGACCCGTCGTGAAGAACTATTGTTAAAACCGGATGTGCTTAACAAAGTTTGGATTTTACGAAAATTGACCAGCCAAATGAGCATCGCTGATTCGATGCAATTTTTGATTAAGCATCTTAGTAAGACTAAATCAAATGAAGAATTTCTTGAAAAGATGGTTGAAGATGCTGGACAAAAAAGCACACAGTCCTCACAATCTTCCAGAACAGCAAAATGAGAAGGATTTCCTGTCTCACTCTAAATTATCAGATATCTTAGCCTGATGGAGACAAAGATTCTATTCTTGAAACTAATTGTGTTGGTTGCGGAACTCAAAATGAGCGATCTCATATTATTGATATTGATACCAACACCCAAATACAGTGATGAATAAGGAGTAATTTATGAAACCTGAAATCCATCCAGAAACAACCGAATGCACTATCAACTGCGTGTGTGGTGCTACATATCAAACAGTTACAATCCAATCAGATATGCGTGTAGATGTTTGTGCAAAGTGCCATCCGTTCTATACAGGTCAACAAACCCGTTTTATTGACACTGCCGGACGCGTAGAGAGTTTCCGTCGTCGTTATGGGATCACTGAAAAATCATAACATCGCTACTGCTTCGTCAATATATTATTGTAGGTCGAGATTCGGAGATCGCTCCTACTGATTGACTGCTTATGGTAGGAGGGACTCCGGGGAATACCAAAAGGTATTCATACCCGACAGATGCCTACAGGCATGTGGCGTTGATTTGGGTGAATACCAAAAAGGTATTCATACCGTTGATTTCTTGATTTGGATTCCCGACTACTTTTAAGACCTATCAATTAGCACTTGACTAAACACTATATTGGTTAATCTATATTTCCGAGTCATTCTAACCAGCTTTCTTGTGCGGTTATGAAATTGCCCTATAAGGGAATCGAAATGTTTGACAAACTTAAAGACATTCAAAAGAGATTTATTGATGTCGAAAAATCATTAAGCGATCCTGCACAAATATCTAATCCACAACGCCTGCAGGAACTTTCAAAGACACATGCTGAGCTTTCGCCTATTGTGTCTGGATATAAAGATTATCAACAGTTGGAAACTGCAATTGAGGATACGCAGACGCTACTGACAGAAGAGAGTGACGCTGACATGTTGGCGTTAGCACAAGAGGAGTTAGATGATCTTGAGAACCAAAAAGACGAGTTGACAGAAACACTTAAGATGCTTCTTATCCCAAAAGACCCTAATGATGAAAAAAATGTGATCATTGAAATTCGCGCAGGGACAGGTGGAGAGGAAGCAAGCCTCTTTGCAGCAGAGATATTCCGCATGTACACACGATACGCAGAAAGAAAGAATTGGAAAGTCGAAATGCTCAGTGCAAATGCAACTGGGTTAAAAGGGTTCAAAGAGGTAATTTTTTCCATTGAAGGGAAATCCGCCTATAGCCTCCTCAAATATGAAGGGGGAATCCATCGCGTCCAACGAATTCCTACAACCGAAACAAGTGGGCGAATTCACACATCCGCCGTTACGGTCGCTGTACTTCCTGAGGCAGAAGAAGTGGATTTGAAAATAGATGAAGCGACTGAATTACGGATTGATACCTACCGATCTTCGGGACCTGGTGGGCAGAGCGTTAATACAACAGATTCTGCTATCCGCATTACACACATTCCAACAGGCCTTGTTGTAACCCAGCAAGACGAAAAATCACAGCACAAAAATCGGTCTAAAGCGATGAAAATCCTCCGAGCTCGGTTACAAGAAAGAAAGCAGGCGGAACTAAACAAGGAACGGGCTGAAACCCGTCGATCTATGGTAGGTAGTGGGGATAGGAGCGAGAAAATTCGCACCTATAATTTCCCTCAATCACGGGTTACTGATCATCGAATCCAATTTAGCATTCACCAGTTAGAGGGTGTTTTAGATGGCCAATTAGACCCATTTATAGAAAATCTAACGACCGCCGATCAATCTGAAATGTTAAAAAACGAAGATTTATAAACCAATTTAATATAATTTAAAATATCAATATTATATCGTGCATAAATAGAAAACCCACAAAACTAAATTCTCTTACTTCCTACCTTCCTATTTCACGTTACGGAGTTCTCTGAAATCAGATAAGAATTTATGGCTACCAAAATCTGGCACGTGCTTGAACTCCTTGAGTGGACAACAGGTTATTTTGAAAAACATAAGATTCCAAATCCACGGTTAGACGCTGAAGTCTTACTTGGGCACCTGATCGAAAAAAGTCGTTTACAACTCTACCTTCATTTTGATATGCCAGTTTTTCAAGGCGATCTTACGGTGTTCCGAGAGTTAATCAAGAAACGAATTGCACGCACCCCAATCAGCTATCTCACTAACCACAAAGAGTTCATGTCACTGGATTTCTATGTTGATGAAAAAGTACTCATCCCGCGTCCAGAGACGGAATTCATAGTAGAAACAATTCTTAAAACGAAAAAGGATACACAGCAACGTTTATTGGAAATTGGTACCGGAAGTGGTGTTATAGCAATTGCCCTTGCGGTTGACAAGCCTGAGTGGGAAATCATCGCAACCGATATATCTAAGGATGCTTTAGCAGTTGCAGAAAAAAATAGGGATACGCATGAATGTACTGATCGCATTGATCTTCTACATGGCGATCTTTTTGAACCGATTAAAACGCTTCAGTCTCCACGATTTAATTGGATAGTCTCTAACCCCCCTTATGTTATGACCAACGAGCGTGACACCTTAAGTCCAGATATTCGGGATTATGAGCCACACATTGCACTTTTCGCTGGTGAAGATGGTTTATCTGTCATTCGCCGTTTGATAGCCGAAGCACCAAACTACCTTCACCCTGAAGGCAAACTCATTTTTGAAATTGGTGATAAACAAGCCGAATCGGTCAAAACCCTACTTGATGAACAACCTGCGTATCAGAATTATCGGTTCATTAAGGATTACGCTGGGATAGAACGTGTTGTTCTTGCGAAGATGGAATGAAATAAGCACATATTTGGGATGTGTATTGATGTGGCTATACCCTTTTTGGTTATTAAGACGCGTTCAATACCAATTCGGTGCGCGAGTATATATCCTGCAAACGCAACTCACATTCAATTGAACGCAGCTGCACAACATCATCAAGTTTCTTATATTTACTCTCCAGCCATTCAGTTTTCTGACGAATATAGTGTTCAACGCTAACCTGATCCTGTGAAACAAGAAGGTATTCTTGCAACGAATCAAGTTGCTTATAAAACTCAAATTTCTCACCTCTGTCACAGACTTCCGTTGAAGGAGAAAGAACTTCTATCACTACTCTTGGGTTAAGAAGTGTATCAAAAACGTTATTCTCAAACCGAGGTTCTTCACAGGCAACAACGACATCTGAATAAAAATATGAGTTTGTTGAATGAATTCTCACGCGCATGTCACTGGAGTGGACTTCACACTTCTGTCCTTTCAATTGGTCACGGAGTTCTCCAAAAATATCGCCGGTTATAAAACTATGTGAACGGCTTGCACCGGACATTGCAATTATTTGTCCTTTTAGATATTCGTGTTTAGTGGTCGCCTTACGTTCAAAAGAGATATATTCTTCAGGCGTAAGATAAGTCCGCGCTGCAGCAGATGACATAAATGCCTCCATAATTCCCTATAGGTTTAGCGAAATCTAAAATCTCAATATCAATTCAATTATACCATAATTTTCAATTTCAGATTTAAAATCTACAGAGCTATTCAATTCTCCAGTAATCGCACATGTTACATTTGTTTCTTGTTGTAGGAGCGATCTCCGAATCGCGACAAAACATAATGATAGTCGGGAATCGGAGTTCCCTCCTACAATATAATTAAATGCGAAAACTGGGGAATTGAATGGCTCTGATAAAACCTACGAAATAATGTAATATTATAATATAGAAATGGTATAACTCTAAAAAAAATAGGCAATACCCGATAAAGGATATCTGCCTATAAAGATTGTCTACAGATTACGGCTTTACTGCTTTAGCGTTCCCCACGTTACTTTTTTTTTACCCTGTGGTGAAACGGACAATGTCCCTTCTATCCAGTCTGGATAGTCCTCATCTTCTTCTCCACGTGTCAAACGTTTGAGGTTTCGCGTGTTGAAATCGTAGCGATAGAGATCATAATTCGGTTTGGGTGTATCAAGCATCTTTAGGTCGAAAAGCAATGCCTTGTCATTGTCCATCCAACACATGGCACCGACAAGCACACGCAGATCGTTGCCGAGTTTGTCATAAATGCCCTTTATTTGTTGTGCCTTGCCGCGAAGTGTCGCAACGGTGAGGCGGCATAGATCGAAGTTGTTTTCCCACACGCAGTCGTCAAACAAAATACGTTTCCCATCCGCAGACCACCTGGGTAAGTACTTATCAGTAGCCTCGTCATCCTCTTTCGGATCAGGAAGAAGGGGACGCTGATCCTCGCCATTCGCTGACATCACATAAATACTTCTGATACCACTGTCTGTAAACTTTTCGTAAACAATCTGTGTGCCATCAGGCGACCAGTCGGGGGAAACTGCACCTTTTCCACCATCTTCAATGTCTGTTAGCTGCGTGACGTGCAGCGTCGCAAGGTCTATGACATGCACCTCCCATCTTCCACTTCGCACACTGCTAAAAGCGATTCTTTTCCCATCTGGTGCCCAAGACGAATCGACATCCAAGACACTGTTGTCAGTGAGACGTTGGACGTTCGTTCCGTCTGCGTTCATGATAAACAGCTCAAACGTGGATTGTCCTTTGTCCACTCGTCGAGTAAAGGCGATTCTTTTGCCATCAGGCGACCAGCGGGGGTGCTTGTCTCTTGACACTGTGTTTTTTGTGAGCCTCCGTCTGCCACTGCCATCATCGTTCATCACGTAAATGTCACCTTCTATACAGAAGACAATTTTCGCATCAACAACAGACGTATCTAACAAGAGCAGACAACAGATGAAGAAAATGATAATGACCTGGATATGTGAGAGCATAAATGGTCTTAGACGTTTCATCGGTGGATACCTCCTATTACAGATGATTATTTTGGGCAAGCGACGCGGACACACCACATCGCTTGCACCGTTATTGATGGAAAAAGGACTATTAGTATGTAAATTCAATGGAGGCAGACGAGTCGACAGTGTCCTTCTCATCGAAATTGCCATCACCATCAAAATCGAATTTCAACTCTAAACTAACGCTTCCTTCTGCAGTGTATTTCCCTCTTCTCCCGCCTGTCATATCAATATCTATAGAAGGGAAAAAGGATATACTATCACCCGGTGGTACCCATCCTTTTTTGGGATCAGATTTACTCCTAAACGTAGTTCTCCCCTTCCTCTTCACAGTGAGTGAGGGTGCAAAATAGTATCGAACAGATATATCACTGAAATTCAAAATGTTCCCATACGCACCGGGGTAGACGAAGGGTTCATTATAATAAATACCCAGCGAAGTCTGTGATGCAGTATTGTTGATGAACTTATTGTCATGGTCGGTGTGATGATCAGCGGACAAGTTCATTGAGAGCAAACAGATTGTCCCAAAAAGCACCATCAGTGCGAAAAGAAAAGCGTTGCGTGGTAAAAGTTTACCGATCATTATTTTCCTCCAAATAAAATTGACATGCTTTGATAGCATATCGTAAAGTTTATCGGGTTCCCAATTCTTGTTCGGTAGACCTTCCACCGGCTTAATAAGAAGCGGGGCACCCTGGCGTCTAAACCATAAACTCCTCAGCAAAATGTTGAGAAAGGGTACCCATTCTGAAGTTTATGTTTTAGACGTTAAGGATATTATATAACAAATTGCAAAGAAAGTCAAATAGAAATTTGAAAAAATAATTCTATTTTTCATTATAGCCAAAATACTTGACATTAAATCTTTCTATAGATAAACTAAAAACAGAACCTTGTTGGAGGAATATCTATGCACATCAACGATTTAGATACGCCCGCCCTTATTGCCGACTTAGATGTGCTTGAGCAAAATATCAAGGGGATGGCAATCCACTGCCGAAACATTGACATTCCGCTGCGCGTTCACACCAAAACACACAAGGTGCCAGAAATCGCCAATTTACAACTTGACGCTGGCTCTCAAGGAATTACGTGTCAGAAATTGGGTGAAGCAGAGGCAATGGTGGAAGCAGGAATTGACGATATCCTTATTCCATATAACATCGTAGGGAAACCTAAGTTGAAGCGATTAACATCGTTATCAAAACAGGCGCGGATTATAGGCGCTCTCGATTCTGAAGAGACAGCGGCAGGTATTTCTCAGCAAGCGAATGCAGATGGGTGTGTCATCCCTGTTGTATTGGAATTGGACACAGGCGGCGGACGATGTGGCGTAGGATCACCGCAACAGGCGCAACAACTTGCACAAAAGGTTGTTAAAATGCCGGGCATAGATTTTCAGGGCGTGATGACCTATCCAAGTAACGTAAACGCAAAGCCGTTTATTGAAGAAACAGTCGATTTATTGAAGAAAGACGGCATCTCTGTAAAAATAATCAGTGGGGGTGGAACAGGGTCAGAAGTAGCGTCAAAAGAACTTGGCTGCACGGAAACGCGTAGCGGTTCTTATGTTTACGAAGGAATGACACGCATCGGTAATTCAGAGATGTTATCTCCTGAGCGATGTGTGCTTCGTGTTCTTGTAACAGTTGTCAGCACGCCAACCTCAGACAGGATAATCGTTGATGGCGGACAAAAGACGTTTACCAGTTATCCACCAACACCCTATGGACATATCATAGAATTTCCAGAAGCAAAAATTTACGGCATGTCTGTTGAACATGGGCATATAGATGTAAGTGAATGTTCACATCAATTTCGGGTCGGTGAAAAACTCTCTGTTATTCCACTGCACCAAGGAATGACAAGCAATCTTCACGATGAACTTATAGGCGTACGCGGACGGACAGTTGAAACAGTCTGGCAAATTGCAGGCAGGGGGAAAGTAAAGTAATGATTCGACCAACACCAGAACAGAAAAAACAGTGGGAACAAGAAGGTTATCTCGTTTTTGAAAACGCGATTCAAGGTGATGACTTAAAACGTCTACAATCTGCTTTTGATTTTTGGGCAGCGGAATGTAAGGAAGAATGGTTGGATAGAGTTGAAGCAGGTGAAGCTGCTGCCACCTTCTACGACATTCCAAATCCTCTTGAAAAAGACCCAATTTTCATTGACATAATTGATTACCCAAGCTACTACGGCGCGTTGATGGAATTTACAGACGACGATTTGATCCTGCTTGGACCACAAGTCAGAACAGTCGCACCGTGGCCCGTCAGCTACACAGGGTGGCATCCCGATGTGGGACAAAGCAATCCTCTCCATATTAAAGTGCAAATCTATGTCAACGATGTCGCCAAAGGAAGTGGAGAATTCGGTTTTGTTCCCGGTAGCCATAAGCCAGATACCGGTCCATATAAACGTCCGTTGCTGCAGGAGAGTATGCCCGGACATAAAACTTTTCCGGGGAAAGCAGGTACTGCTATTATGTTCAATTCGTGTGGTTGGCATACCTCAATGGACAATGCTTCGGATACGCCACGAAAATCTATTATCCTGATTTATGAAAAGCGAACTCCAGGGAAAATTGGACCTGAGCAGTTCGCCGCTATCTCCGAACATTGCACAACACCTGAACGACGTAAATTGTTTAGTTTGGCTGACTGAATCCTCAATATGCGTGCGTTGTAAATCCATCTACAAAGGAAATGATTTATGCCAAGAATTGATGCACATGTCCACGTATTTACAAAAGTTTCACCTGAATTCCCACGAGAAGTCTCACCGAATTGGCCTGCTGAACGAGAAGAACCTGCCGAAAAACTGTTAGGTGAAATGGACAAACACCAGATTGACCAAGCGGTTCTCGTTCAAATCGGCGGTACGAGTATAGAACACCATAGTTACTTGTTACATTGTCTTAAAAGTTATCCCGACAGGTTTCTTGGAATAGGATTAGTCCCGCCTGATCATCCCAATCCCACCGAACACATGTCAGAATTAGCGGATGGAACTGGAATAATTGGATTCCGACTCTTTGAACTTGGTGGACCAAGGGATATTTTTGCAACGACGGATGCAAGAGAGTTTAAGACACATCCTATCTGGGAATGTGCCGCAGAAAAAGATTACGTCTTGTGGCTATACCCACGTTCAATTGATGCACATCTGCTGCCATATTTAGTCCAAGCCTTCCCACAGGTTCGGGTGGTTCTCAATCATCTCGGTATGACACCGGGTAAAGGAAAATTCACTTTGGATGAGTTCGGAAGACCTCAGATTCAAGTATCAGGCTACAACCTCAACATGCACACTACTTATCGGTTAGCTCGGTTTGAAAACGTCACCGTACATCTATCGGGTCAGTACGCGTTTAGCAGGGAGGCATACCCATATCAGAATTTGGCAGGATGGCATGGTAATTTGCTAAACGATTTTGGGATCAAACGACTAATGTGGGCAACTGATTTTCCGTGGATTTTGGAAGAGCCGGGCTATGGGGAACTTACAACTATTATAGAGAAATTATTACCTAATCTATCAGAATCAGAATTAGCGGATATTATGGGTGGGAATGCCAAGCGGTTTTTACGATTTCCGAATAGAAGTTAGTAGAATTTGTAATAAAGATGTATTCTAAAATCTTCTAACAGTTGTACTAAAATCAATCAGGTCGTAGGCGAGATAAACCGAAAAATAGTAGGGCAATGACGCTTGTTCCAATTACTATTCCGATCCATGACGGTAATCCAAGTGCAGCTGGAAGATAACCACACATTAATGCAATTGCTGCAACAGTAAGCGCATAAGGCATTTGGGTTCTCACATGATGCATCGGATCACAACTACTTACAATCGCACTAAGAATAGTTGTGTCTGAAATTGGCGAACAGTGATCGCCGAAGATAGCACCATCAAGCACCGCACCGAGACAGATGATTGTGGTAATTCCATAAGTGTTATTATCAAGCAGATATGCAACGGGAATCGCTGTGGGTATGAGAATCGCCATTGTTCCCCAACTGGTGCCAGTCGCAAAAGAGGTAAGCGAAGCAACAACAAAAACAAGTGCAGGAAACCAGAGTGGCGACACAACATCGCTTAGTATTGATGCGATGAACGGACCTGTCAATAATTTATCGCAACTTGCCTTTATACCCCATGCACACAAGATAATTCCGATTGGCAATAATGTTCCTGAAAGCCCTTCCTTGACAGCCTTACCGATTTCTGGATAGGACATTTTAGAGAATACACGTCCACATACAATTGCTGCGAAAAATGCTGTTATAGCAGCAGAGGCAAGTATTTTGACGTTGTTTGCATTTGAGAGCGCGTCACGCCATGCAGCCAACGAATAAAGAGGTTTTGAAAACACAAATTGCCACATTGACAGAGAGAAAAGAGAACCTTTTTCCTTTTCATCTATCGCTAACCCTTCAAGAAATTCGTTTCTATGACCATCTATCCATAAACCACCAAGAATCAAACTAAAAAGGAGTGTAAGTGGAATAACTGCAGAAAAGATTTGAGTTTTACCTTTTTCTGTCCCGATGTCCGCTGCAATATTTCCCATAACTTTTGCATCGGACGCTGAAACGTCTCCCGTGTCCCGAGCACGCGTTTGCGCCCTTCGCATCAAGCCATAATCTCGTCCACTGAGGGTATTGATGAGTACAAAAATGATGGTTAGAATACAATAGAAGCGGAATGGCAGCGCATCAAAGAACATTGAATAGCCATCACTATCTAAGCCAATATTTTCAGCGACCGCGTTAAAAAGACCCACCTCATATCCAATCCATGTGCTAACAAAAGCAAGCCCGGCAATCGGTGCGCTTGTGGAATCCACAATGTACGCTAACTTTTCACGGCTTACTTTGTACCGATCAGTGATTGGACGCATTGTAGGACCGACGAGCATTGCGTTGCTATAGTCGCCGATGAAGATAACTGTTCCCATCACAGCGGTGATGAATTGTGTAGAACGGGGTCCCCGCGCGAGATGAGATAGAAGTGAAATGGCACTAGCAATTCCTCCTGACGCTATGACTACGGAGATCATAGACATCATGAAAAGAACAAAAAGGATTACCCAGAGGTTAAAAAGATCAATTCCGTCATTGCCAACGGTTACAGCACGTGCAAACCAAACCACTTCCGAGAAGAATGTGTTTAACGATAACCCTTGGTCCCACCATGCCAAGAGGAGTCCTGCCCCTACTGCTACACCAAGACTTAAAAATAAACGCGTTGTTATCACTGCTAAAGTAATAGCGATTAGCGGTGGAATAACGCCATACCACCACACAACTTTTCCATCATCAGATGCGACATTGGGAAATTGCCACATCAGCAAAAAGCATATCGCTAAAAAGATTGGGACACATATCAGGGCTTTTTGTTTGTAACTCAAAGACTACCTCAAGAAATGTTAATGCGCGTTTAGATTTCGTTAAGATAAAATATCATATAAGGGCAAAAAAATCAAGATTTTCCTCTATTTTTCACTATGGCTATTTTTTGACAACGTAGCCTTTGTATGGTATAATAACCTCAAATAGAGGTCTGCAGCAAATACATATAGAGAGGTTCCACTCCAGATAACTAATGCGTATCACTGGACGAAGAAAATTGGAAGAATTTGCCAACAGACATTCAAGTGCGAAATCAGGACTTGAAAGACGTAGAGATTGATCTATAAAACCTATTTCCGATTGTCGTCAATATCAGTAGAACCATTAAATTATATCCAGCATTCTTTGATGTAACGTTGAATAGGTCTCAAATGTATAAGAGCTCTGAATCAGTACACATACACCAATCGCTTCCAGTGATGTCTACAACCTATCCTGAAAGTGCCTATCAATGGTTAGTAGAGGTGTTAAACGGATTAATCAATTTCTGGGAACAGCACGAACATTTTGGTATCATCAATTTGACAGAAGAGGAGTACCAGTGGCTGGATGATGTGCTTGAAGAATTAATCTATTCTGTTGGTGAGAATGAAAATCACTTCTTGGCTCCACTGATGGAATTTATTATTCGTATCATTAGCAACTATGAGGACACTTATGTTTCAAAACTGACGGAACAGAATACAAGGTTAGCTGAAAAAGGAACAACCAAAATTGTAAGTGAGGATGAACTTGCTGCTCATGGCTTCTTCTCAATTGGTTATCTTCTTTGGCAAGGAAATAGAAAAGGAAAATCATTATTTGCTTATGACAAGGCAATTGCCTTAAAACCTAATTTTGCAGAAGCTCACGCTAATAGGGGTGTAACAAAACTCCATTTAGGTCAGACTAATGAAGCAAAATCTGAGTTCAAGATCGCCATGGAATTAGCAGAACAGCAAGGACAAGAAGAACTCAAAACCTTTATTGAAGAGCAACTTCAAGAACTCGACAAATTAACACCACAAAATCGTGAAAACTAAAGAGGAGATATGAACCGAAAAACCGATAAACCGAACATTCTTTTTATCATGTCAGATCAGCATAGATACGACTATCTGGAAACGCATGAGAATGCCCCTGATGCACTCAACACCCCAAACCTACGCAGATTAGCAGAAATGGGCGTAAATTTTCCATACTGCACTGTGAATGCCCCGGTCTGTGCACCATCCCGAATAGGCTTAGCGTCTGGAGTACAACCCTCGCGTTTAGGCTCACTGGGAAACGGTAGTTTTTACCCAACCTCTATCCCAACATATTATCAGCAACTCCGAGACCATGGATATCGCGTTGGATGTGTGGGCAAACTTGACCTTGCCAAACCGGATGGATATAATGGTCGCTACGGCGACCGTCCCCGCACTTACAATTGGGGATTCACGCATCCCGAAGAATGCGAAGGAAAAATGCATGCTGGCAGTTCTCCAACACCCATTGGACCCTATACACATTATTTACAAGAAAAGGGATTGTTAGAAAAATTTCATCAAGATTACCGGAACCGGCGTTCTTCTGGTGGTTGGATAAAAAACGGTTCGTACGATTCCGTGCTTCCGACTGAGGATTTTGAGGATTCATATATCGGCAGGCGTTCAACTGAATTTATAGAAAACATCCCTGATGACTTTCCATGGCACTTGTTCGTCAGTTTCGTAGGACCGCACGACCCATTTGATCCACCAACTGAATATGGCGACAAGTATCGCAATGCAGATATGCCTGCCCCAATTGCAGATAATATGGAACGCAAACCAGAATGGGTAAAAAAACGCACTGTTAATCTCAGTCCCGAAGAAGTTAAGATTACGAGGCAACAGTATTGTGCAGCAACTGAACTTATTGACGATCAGATTGGCAACATGTTGGGTGCTTTAGAAGCGCGCGGTATGCTTGAAAATACCTATATTATCTATTCAAGCGACCACGGGGAAATGCTCGGTGATCATGGGCTTTATACAAAAAGTTTGGCTTATGAGGCATCGCTGCGCGTCCCCCTTATTGTTGCAGGACCGGGAATAGAAGGTGATCGTGTCTCATACGAGTTGGTAGAACTCATTGATATTAATCCTACTATTTGCGATTTAGTGGGAGTACCGGTTTTGGAAAATATTGACGGACAATCAATAGGGCCTGTAGTGCGGGGAGAAACTGAAACCCATCGTTCAGAAACGGTCAGTCGACTGGGAAACTTCACTTGTATTCGGACACATACACATAAGCTAATAGAAAGTAGTAATGGATTCATAGAATTGTATAATCTTGATGAGGATCCGGACGAATTACACAATATCGCTGAGTCCGAAAAGGAACTTGTTGAAGAATTACGTTCTCAGATGAATAGTCGCTATGGACCAATACTTGTCAATCAAAATTGAGATTGAGCTTTTGAGACTTACTCTTACAATAATAATCGGGGTTGAAAACCCCTCCTACAATGTAAGAACATGCAAATGGTGACAGGCGTTATCTTGGCAGGTGGAAAAAGCAAGCGGATGGGGCAGAATAAGGCACTGCTACGACTCGGTAATGGAACATTCATCGGTCATGTTATCCGCCGCATGCAATCCATCACGGATGAACTCCTGCTAATCACAAACAGTCCTGATGAATATAAACATCTCGGTATTACAACGTACAAGGATATTATCCCAAATGCGGGAGCATTAGGTGGTATTCACGCTGGTTTGACGTATGCTTCACACCAAACAGTGATTTGTGTTGGCTGCGACAATCCTTTCCTAATGTCTAATCTGCTTACCTATCTTGTCTCTGTTTTAGGCGAATACGATGCTGTGATGCCCTACACTCACAAAGAACCGTCCTCTTATAATGAGGACACGCAGATTACCCTCCAAACATTGTGCGCGGTGTATTCTAAATGCTGCTTGCCGATTATTGAACAGATGCTGAATGAATCTGACTTACGCGTTCACGCGCTACAGGAACGTGCAAATGTCCTCACTCTCGCTCCTGAAATTTGGAAAACGTATGATCCTGAAGGATACTCATTTTTCAATGTCAACACACCAGAAGATTTTGAAAAAGCACAAAATATCTATGACACTTTGTGCGAATTAGTATAGATATTTTCCTGAACAATTCCACTTCCTGCTTTATCTGTTTACTTATTCTAATCAAAGAAAATTCTATATTCTAACCACTTTTTTGAAAAAATTTGCATTTTATGCAACCATTTCCTCCTTGCATGTATCATTATATCATAAGGGAAATCCATTAGGAGGCACTTATGAAAAACAACGATGTTGCACTTATTCAACAGACCCTCAGTGGTGACCAAAACGCTTTCACTGTTTTGGTAGATAAATATCAGAAGCAGGTACACGCGTTTGCATGGCGGAAGTTAGGTGACTTCCATCTCGCTGAAGAGATCACGCAAGACGCGTTTCTTAAGGTTTATAACCAACTCTGGACACTTAGAGACCCGAGTCGTTTCGCCGCATGGTTATACGCAATTGTTAAGAATTGTTGTTTAGCGTGTTTTCGAAAAATGCAGCTACCAGTTGAATCTCTTGAGGCAATGCCTGAAGCGGAGTTAGAAAGAGTTTTCTATGACCAATATCTTGAGAAACAGCGCGAAGAGAGTGCCGATGAAAAACGGCATGAAGTTGTAAAACACCTTCTCAACAAATTACCTGAGAATGAACAGACTGTGATAACCCTTCACTATCTCGGTGATATGCGTTGTGAAGAGATTAGCGAGTTTTTGGAAGTGCCAGTGAATACGATTAAGAGTAGACTTCATCGGGCAAGAAAGCGATTAAAGGAGGAAGAATTGATGGTTCGCGAAACATTGGGTGGTTTTGAACTGCCAGACAATCTTACAGAGAATATTATGGAATGGATTCAGATGAATGAACCGGGCGTTGCTGCTTCAGTAGGTACATTAGCTAAGACATCGGATGGGACGCTTTATGCTGTAATGGGTTATGAGAGCATTTACAAATTACCCACGGGTGAAAACAATTGGCAGCTTGTTAACGAAGAATTTTTACGTCAAGAGACCGAGGGCACTATTCCTATTGCTGAACACAACGGAACGCTCTATATTATTCCTTATGATAAGTTGTTTGCTTCAACAGATGGGGGTAAAACTTGGGATTCCATCGGTCCTTGTCCAAAGGGACATGTAAGAGAATTGTTGATCACAGAAGATGCTTTTTACTTAACTCTTAATGAAGGTATTTTCCGATCCGATGACGCTGGAAAATCGTGGACAAACATGAACGATGGTTTAGACAACCGTTTGACAGCGGACGGCGAAATTTGCACATTACGAGTGAGTCAAGACATGCTGTTTGCTGGAACTTATCTGGGAATATACCGCTCTAAAACAGAAACTTGGGAACGCCTACAGTTGCCGGTGGACAACACTGTGATAGTGAATTGTTTAGCGGTGTCCGATGACAATATCTATATTGCAGCAAAGGTAAATATTATGGAAGGTGACGGTACGCCTATAGAAAATTACCATAATTTGTGTGATATCAGTAAGGATTCGTGGTGGGTATTCCGATCAACCGATGGTGGCGATTCTTGGACAGATATAACACCTTCGGATGCTCGGGATCTAATGAAAGGAACGTTGCCTCCGGTTAAGCTGCTTGCTTATGGAAAAACACTCTTACTAATAGCTGGAGAAGAGGGTGTTGTGGCTCGCTCAATTGATTGTGGAAATACTTGGAAATCTATAGAACATTCCGGTATTACACCTTTGCAGTTTAGCGTCAACTGTGCTGCATCTTTAGACGAAAACATGTTTTATACTGGCGGAGTCGCTGGAATTCATCGTTCAACAGATGGCGGTGAAACCTGGCACCGATTTAATACAAGGTTTGCGTGCCGTGTGGAAAACTTGATCAGTTTCAAGGCAAGTCCAGATTCAAAAATGTCGAATGCACTCTATGCGACAGTTTCGGGGAGTGTAGTCAAATCAACTGATGGAGGTAGTTCGTGGGCTGCTGTTGGCATTGAACTGCCAAAGATTATAAGTGAAGTGCCAAAATTCAATGCAAAATTAAAACAGAAGGAATATACACCGCGAATTGTTCAGATTTCCGAAGCCAACGGTGTTCTGTATGCAAAAGCAATTCGACGTAATTGTGAAACGGCTTATTATCGTTTAGATACGGACAAAAATTGCTTGGTTGCTGTAGAGGGTTATATTTTTGAAGAGGGAACGACACCTCCTTCGCGAGATTCAGGAAGGCTCATGTGGACCGTGTTTGGGAAAGCAACATTTCCCTTCGATTCTAATCGGCTACCGGGACAAGAGGTACAAATTTCCTTTTCCCGCTCTACAGATCCTGATGCTGATGTTGAACCTTTATCAACTGAGATAATACGTGAGAATCCAAAATTTGGTGCAGAATGTTTTTTAAAACTGTTAGGTCAAGTAGAAGGCGATCATCAACTGGCTTACAAATTGACGTTGAAAGGTTTATTCGGCAACTTCGCGGTGAGTGGAGAAACGTACTACATGGAGTACAACTATAAACTCTTCCGATGGAAACCTGGTGACGCAAGATGGTCCGATACAGGTGTCCAAGAAACTTGTGAACTCACACCTGAAAATATGTCGCATGGTTTTAAACTTGCTACATCAGGTGAAACGGTATACGTTGGTAAGCGAGATGGGCAACTCTTTCAATCGCTTGATGGTGGTGATAATTGGAACGACATTACATCAGACCTGCCGCAGTCGGTTGAACACTTCAATCAAATTGTCTTTGCCGACTCAACAGTTCATGTCGCTACCGACAAAGGGGTTTTTAATTCAATAGATGGTGTTGTTTGGGATGTAATCACTGATAAAACGAGGGAAACCGTAATCATTAAGTCGTTAGCAACAGCAGAGGACGCTGTTTATGGCGCAAATGATGACGGAATCTATCAATTAGTAAAGAAAACACGGACTTGGGAACAAATTGTGCCTGAAATTCCGGATGCTATAACTTCTCTGGTTGTTGATGAAGACACCTTTTACGTTGGCACAGAACATCGCGGTGTGCTTTGTCTTGAACGTTCTGAGTCATAGTATCTACCTCATAGGTGTCAATTTAAGGATTTTCCAATCATGTTTCGGTGGTTTCTATCCTTCTTGTAGGTTGGGTTGAGGCACGAAACCCAACTTCAAACGATTTTACATGCTGGAAACGTTGGGTTTCACCTGCGGTTCAACCCCGCCGAATGCCATACGGGGAATGCCAAATGGCATTCATACCGTTGATTTGGCGCATGAGGTGTTGATTCCCTACGAGAACATGTATCACTAAATTGACACCTATGGAGCGGTTTCCTAACCGCTCCTACCGTGACTATGAAAGTAAAATTCAAAGCATTAATCACTTCATATCTTTACACGGAACTTACGTTAAGATTATCTTCTACCATACTGTTATCAAACTCCCGCTAATTCAGAAAAAATAAGGGGAATTCAAATGTTATTGACATTGATTCAAAAAGAGATGATGCATCATATCCTCAGCGTTAGATTTATTGTGCTGCTCCTGATGTGTCTTTTACTTGTTCCGCTCACTCTTTCTATGAATTATCAGCATTACCGTCAAAATCTTGTTGACTATCAAGAAGCTGTCAAACTTGCCAACGCCGAAGAAAAAGAAGTTAACACGAACATGGGACTGGATCCGGAGTTGGAAGTTGCAAAACTTTTTCTGAAACCAACACCATTGAGCGTGTTCGCTAACGGATTAGGAAACGCACTTCCGAGTTATCTCGGTATGACGCGCAATGGCATTGTCCAAGGTCCTTCTGGCCTTGTTTCTGTTTCGCTTTCTTATCTGTTAGGGCATCTTGATTTTCTTTTCCTTGTTGGCACTGTTTTCAGTTTGCTCGCGCTCCTGTTTACTTTTGATGCTGTTGCCGGGGAAAGGGAGGCAGGTACTCTCCGTATAACATTGGCAAATTCACTGCCACGTGATACCTTCTTGTGGAGTAAATTGATTGGTGGATACATCGTATTTGTTGTTCCATTCTTAGTGTCATTTCTGTTCGGTTTGCTGCTGTTAGTTGCTCAAGGCTTCCCGTTAGGTGAACCAGAATTTTTTCCACGAGTCCTTAGTTTGACACTTGTCTCGTCAATCTATATCGCAGTCTTTTTCGCTATAGGGACAGTGATTTCCACCTATTTAGACAATTCCAAAACAGCACTCATTGTTGCGTTTACCGTATGGGTATTTGCTGTGCTGATTACACCACGCGTTGGGTTTCTCGGTGCTAAATTCATCGCACCGACACAAACTTTGCAGAGTGTCTATCTGGAAAAGACAGCCGTTCGCGAGGATATCAATGTAGGAATAAAAGAAGAGAGAAATAAGATATATGTAGAGGTATGGAAAGGTCGCTCTCGACGAGTTCCTTTTGAAGAACAGTTTGCATTGAATAGAGAGGTTGATAAACAGTTGAGACCGATTCATGAGGAGTTTCGACAGAAATTCAATGACAGAATGGACGAGATAGACCGACGTTATAAGCGTGAGCAAGCAAGACAAGAAGGGGTAGCTGAGACACTTTCTCGAATCTCACCAACATCCTCTCTCATTTATCTCTCTACGAACTTAACTCAGACCGGAAAAACAAAAAGGAATGACTACTTTCAAGCTGGAGAACGCTACTATGATGTCCTTGATAAAGAGTGGTTTAGTAAAGTCGTAGATCATGTTAGTTCGAGATCGGCGGATCCAAAGAAAAATATCAAAATTGCGCAACCGCCAGATTTGAAAACTTTAACCTTAGGTGAGACATTTCGTCAATCTTTAATGGATATACTGCTGCTCGGTCTTTTTGCTGTGGTGCTAACAACCGTAGCGTTTCTAAAATTCTTTAGGTCGGATATTTAAAAGGAAATGTCAGGGTTATGGTATTACATATTAGTTAATTCATACTGGGAATTTTATGATTACACTTATCCGCCAAGAACTCCTCGGCAACCTAATGACGTTCCGATTCGCTGCATTTGTTTTCATTATGTTGTTACTTGTTGTCGCTAAACCGTTGTGCTTATTAAGGATTACGAACAACGGTTGGCAAGTTACGACACTGCAATGACGAGTGTGTGCTACCTGACAGATGTTCTTGAGTTGATCAATCACACTCTCAATCAACATACGCTTTTTTCAGCAAGCGTATGTCTAATAACGTCATCAGTTTGTTTTCATTAACCACCTTTCAAATGCTGATAAAAAATCGCCAATATCACAAAAAAGTGCTATAATGTCTATGGATAACCTCCTTTTTGCATGGGTTTGCTTATCTCATTATGCAAGGGAGTCTCCTTCTGAAATACCTATTTCTTTTACTGAACTCACTTAGATACGAGTGAAATCCAACGTATTCTCACACCGATAAAACTTTGGATTGTTGGGTTTTGCTATATCTACGCTAATGCGGCATCTAAACGCTGCATCCTCCATATAGATGAGATGAACTTCTGTCTTTTACTGCTCAATCCCACCGACTCTTACTGCAAGGCAATACGCGCATTCAGCGTTGATTCCCTACATCTACTGGAGTATCCATTCTAAAATTATAGGTATCAGTAATAGTCGGGAATCGGAGTTCCCTCCTACAAAGACGGACCATCTTCTGTAGGCGGTGAACGCCTAAATGGCATTCATACCGTTGATTTCGATCTCCGAATCGCGACCTATACCCGCAATTTTAGAGTAGGCAGACCACTACTTTGATTTCTATTATCGAACTGAAGGAACTTTCAAAACATTTAAGACACAAAATTACGAATTTGCAACCTTCCTTCCTATAATATATGTCACGTGTCACAAGGCAATGTTGTTAATTGGGAGATACACATGAAAAACGATGATGCTAAGTGGGTTAAGCAAATCTTAGCAGGCGATGAGAGTGCCTTCACTGCTCTCGTGAAAAAATACGAAAAGCGGATACACGCGTTCGTATGGCGGAGGGTAAGGGACTACCACATCGCCGAAGAGATTACGCAGGATACTTTTCTCATGGCTTATGAAAAACTTGGTACGCTGAGAGACCCAAACAGGTTTTCGGGATGGCTTTATATGATTGCCACCCGTCGCTTCCTCACATGGATTACGGAGAAGAAGATCCCGATGCAATCCTTAGAAGCAATGAGTGAAGCCGAAATAGAAGCCTTGTTCTATGCCCAATATCTGGCGGAACAGACTGAAAAGTTAGGGACAGAAAAGCAACGCGAAGTCGTTGAGTATCTGCTTCAAAAATTACCCTCGCGTGAGCGGACAACCGTGGTGCTTCACTACCTGAGTGAAATGACATGTGAAGAGATTGGTGAATTTCTGGAGGTATCGCCGAACACGGTTAAAAGCCAGCTCCATCGCGCGCGAAAGCGGTTGAAGAAGGAGGAGGCTATGGTTCGCGAGACATTAGGCAATTTTCAGAACTCTGATGACCTCATGGATGACATTATGAAATGGACGCAGGTAAATGAACCGGGTATATTGGGAGAGGTTGGTACTTTGTCAATGACTTCCGAAAATACGCTCTATACCGTTATAGGAGATGAAAGTATTTACAAATTACCCGCGGGAGAGGACACATGGCAGCTGGTCAATGACACCTTCCTACGTCAAGACACTGGTGGCAATATACCTATAGCGGAACGAGACGGCATGCTCTATATTATTCCATCCAATGAGTTGTTTGCTTCCACTAACGGTGGTGAAACTTGGCACATGGTCAGTGCTTGTCCAAAGTGGTATGTTAGAGAATTAATGATCACGGAAGATGCTTTTTATCTTTGTCTGTGTGGTGGTATTTATCGGTCCGATGACGCTGGGAATTCTTGGAAGGATATAAGTAATGGCTTAGACAATCGCTTACCCAAACACTCAGGAATTCATTCGTTACAAATGAGTCAAGGCACCCTATTTGTGAGAACCGATCTGGGACTCTACCGTCTTGAGACAGATACTTGGAAACACTTACAGTTGCCAGTGGATGATGTCGTGCGTGTTGGCTCTTTAGCAATATATGAGGACCAAATCTATGTCATGGCATCAGTGAATATTTTAAGGTTCTATGGAGCATCAGAAGATATTTGGAAGCGACTGTGGAAGGATGAGATACGTTCGTGGTGGATTTTTAGATCAATTGATGGTGGTGATTCATGGAACGACATAACACCTATGGATACCTGGGGCCTAATGAGTATGGGGCCAAGTCTTACGCTGCTGGCTGCAGAAGAGACGCTCTTGGCAATCGGGAATGATGACGGCATGGTAGCACGCTCAGTTGATTGTGGTGACACTTGGACATCTATGGAATCTTCAGGTATTTCTCCTATGCAGTTCAGTGTGCGCTGTGCTGTAGTTTTGGATGGAAGCACGTTTTATACCGGTGGCAGCAGTGGGATTCATCGTTCAACCGATGCTGGTAAAACGTGGCATCGCTTTCATACTGGACTGGGAAGTCGTGTTGATAATTTAGTCAGTTTCGTGGCAGATCAGGCACCAAACGGGTCTGCAGCACTTTACGCCAACGTGGGTAAACAGTTTGTCAAATCGAACGATGGCGGGACATCGTGGGATGCTGTCAGCTTGGAAGTGAACCCCAAAGAACGCCTACACCAAAAGCAACAACCGGAAATTGTCCAGATAGAAAGAACCAATGGCGTTCTCTATGCAAAAGGAATTCAAAAACATTATGAAACCGCTATTTTTCAATTGTCTTATGATGGCAATGCGCTCAGTCCTGTTAAAGAGGTTCCACCCTCTTTCAGTTCGACTGGATTGATGCACAGGATACTAAAAGGGAAGCATTTTATCTTTAGAGACAAACGACGGTCAGGTCCGGAACTCCGAATTGGTTTTTCTGGTGTGTCTGGTTCTCTATTGGATGAGTTATCAAAAACCGCTGACTTTGGAGCAGACCGTTTCTTTGAAAGGTTGATAGAGATACAAACAGACCCTCCACTGGTATATGAATTAATATGGGAAGGATTGTGGGGGAGTTTTGCCGTCAGCGATGATACGTTTTATATGGAATATAACTATAAACTGTTCCGATGGGGACCTGGGGATTCGGAATGGCGCGACACTGGCGTAGAAGAGACCGGTGAACTCTCACGTGAGACGTTATGGAGAGGCTTTAAAATCGCTGTGTCGGATGGAACCGTCTATGTCGGTAAACGGGATGGGCATCTTTTGCAATCGCTTGATGACGGCGACAGTTGGAACGACATTACATCGAGTCTTCCGCTGTCTGTTGAACACTTCAAGGAGATAGCCTTTGCGGGTTCAACGGTTTACGTCGCGACAGATAAAGGCGTTTTCAATTCAAAAGATGGTGTTATCTGGAGTCTACTGACCAGTGAGGCGGAGGAGTCTGTTATCATCAAGTCGTTAGTTACAGCGGGAGATTCCGTTTATGGGGCTAACGATGAAGGCATCTATCACCTACAAAGTGATACAAACACTTGGGAACAAGTTGCGCCGGAAATTTCAGGCGTTGTAACGTCTCTTGTTGTTGATAAAGACACCTTTTACGTTGGGACGGAACACCGCGGTGTACTTCGTTTTAAACGTTCAGTATAATACCACTTCTAAATGATTGTATAACATTATTTCGTAGGTCGGGTAGAGTTTACGAAACCCGACACGCTTGATTAGATGAAGGTTTCCATGTCGGGTTTCGCTGACGCTCTACCCGACCTACAGTTTATTATGGCAATTTGTCAATTAGAAATGGCATAGGTCTATGACAACACTTTGGCTAATTATCCAGCGAGAATTTATCTCAAATGTGCTAACCTCCCGGTTCATGATTGGTTTTGTCGTCTGCCTGATTTCGACTGCTGCTGCCATTTATGTTCAGGTTGCAGATTATGAAAAACGATTGGCTGCGTATCACGTTGCCGTTCAAGAACATCAAGACGAGACGCGAACATGGGACCTCTATAGCCAAATCAATCCTAAAGCACACAGAAAACCGAACCCGCTCAGCATCTTTAACGTGGGAATGGAAAAATCTGGTGCGGATATGGTAAGCATTGACCTCGCAACACCTATTTGGGAGAAAGAAGCGCAGAAACAGGGTTCGGACAATCCTTTCCTCTCAATTTTCCTTTCTGTTGATGTCATTTTTGTCTTCAAAATTGTGCTCAGTGCATTAGCGATACTGTTCGCTTACAATACGATTTCTGGGGAGCGAGAGGATGGCACACTGAAACTGGTGTTATCCAATCCGGTTCCGAAGGACAAACTTGTACTTGGGAAATATCTTGGCGGGATGTTGTCGTTGTTTCCGATTGTAGTGACGAGTTTCGTTGTCGGACTCGTTATCGCGGTCGCTTCTCCCACGACTACTTTCAATGGCAGTGATTTACTACGCCTCGTCATGGTACTCATTGTTTCGCTATTATATGTGTCAGTCTGTTACCTTTTAGGATTGCTCTTATCTGTATGGACAAAGGCTGCAGCGACTACATTGATCCTCTCAATGTTTATTTGGGGAATTCTGACGATTCTTCACTCAAATATAGCAACCTTTGCAGTCGCGAAATTCCCTCCGCATAAACTTCAATCCGAAAAAGAAGCACGGCAACAAGTTGAAAAGATATGGGAAAACTTCAAGGCGGAACGGGATACCTATATTCTCAAAACGTGGGGATATAAATACCCAGTAAGCGCGATTTCTCAGGAGGGGGCACTCTCAATACAGATTTACATGAGTTCGCCATGGGAGCTTGGGTTTAAAGAGTTCTACACCATTAAACCGATTCGCAATGCAAATGTCTCCAAATTTCAGGAGGTATTAGGTTATCAAGAACCCCTCCGTATTGATTATGCTAATAAAGCTGAAGAACTTCTCAAACGAAGGGAGGAAATTAGCGAAAGAAACGCGCAACTTGCCAGAGATATTTCCCGAATTTCTTTCGCGGATGCATACCGCTTTGCCGTAGGGACGATAACCGGTACAGACCGGGAAAGTTACAACGATTTTATGGATCAGACGAGGCGTTATAAACGTCAGCTTGTTGATTATCTTGCTGATAAAAACGCGTTTTCTGAGCGGGCATGGTTTTCAAGCGATAAGGGGGCGGCAGAATTCATAGACCTACCCGTTTTTCACCACCGATATAACTCCGTTTCTGAGAGTCTTTTTCGTTCATTGGGCGACGTTTTTATTCTGTTAGCGTGGAATGTCATTCTGTTTATTGGTGCATACCTATCGTTCCTTCGGTATGATATGAGTTGAAAAGGAGGATTATCGGTTAATAATTGTCAGTTTTCAGTTATCAGTCACACGAGGTTTTTGGTAACAATTCACCACCCCTGGAATATTCCAAGGTGGAGAGATTGTTACAATACATATCTTAACTGAAAACCGACAACTGATAACTGAAAACTATTAAAATGATTTGGCACATTGTAAAGAAAGAGATATATCACAATCTCATGACGTTACGGTTCGTCTTGATGATAATTCTTCTGCCTGTCCTGATGGTGGCGAACGCGCTCATATACGGATTCGGTAATACCGGATATACGGAAGAAATCTACGATTATAATCGTAAAGTGACACAGAGATTGGCGCATATTGAGAGATTCGCCTCAGAAGGTTTGGGGAAATTGGCAATGATAGGTCCCGGAGAAATACCGAAGCCCCCAAGCCAGTTAAAATTTTGTGCCGATGGGGCTGATGAGTCAATACCGCGTTCTATCACAATAGCAGACCGCACAAACTACGGCAGAGGCGGAAACGAGGGGGAAGCATATAGATGGCGAGAGATGTGGTCATTAGAATATCTACCTACAAATCATAGCAGTGACGCAACCACACTCATCAAAATTGACTGGGTCTTTATCGGTATTTTCATGAGTTTTTTTGTTATTTTATTCACCTTTGATGCCATTGCCGGGGAACGCGTTCAAGGCACACTGAGTCTAATGATGTCTAACCGTGTCTCTCGGGGACAGATTTTGTTGGCAAAATACTTGGGTGCGTTTTTTACGCTTATGGTCCCACTCACAATCGGTATCCTGATGAACCTGCTAATCATTTATCTTTCAGGGAAAATCCCCATTGGTTCGGGTGATTGGCTACGAATTTTGGGAATGGTCGGGCTTTTTGCGTTGCATATCTCTATCTTTATTTTTTTAGGGCTGTTTTTCTCCAGCCGGGTATCAAATGCTATTACCAGTTTAGTCTGGCTTCTATTAAGTTGGGTATGTTTGGCGTTTATTTTTCCAAGTCTACTCGGTATTTTTGTTGGCACTCTTGATCCGATTCCATCAATAGAGGTAATTTCATCGCGTAGACAAACCCAATTGGCAAACATTGAAAATGAATTTCGTCCTTTGGAAGCATCGGAATCAAGCAAGTTAAAACAGGCACCCTCTCCCGATAATCCCTTGGCTACACGTCGTTGGGCTGCCTATCTTACATCCATTGGGGAAACGAAAACCCATATAGCGGATAAGCATGTAGACCAGCAATTTAGACAAGTCCGACTCGCCCGCGAACTCACCCAAATCTCACCAACAGCATGTTTTCAATATGCGATGGAAGGGTTCGCAAACTCAGGGATTACCAGCTATATGAATTTTGTCCAACAGGTTCGCCGTTATAGACAAACGTTTTTAAATTTCATAAAATCAGAGGATAGCGGCGACCCGGATAGCCTTCATATTTATTTTGTGAGAGAGGGTTTGTCTCAGAAACCAGTAGATCCAGACGCTGTGCCACGGTTTGAAGAGCATATTTCGTATCAAAGCGTCCTTTTTCCTACCGCACTGTTAATCCTTTTTAATGTCTTGTTCTTTACTGCAGCACACCTGTCTTTTCTCAGATGTGATCTGAAATAATACCAATCAAATTGACAAATTATCATCGGTTTTTTGTATAAATCACCTATAGATCGGATAGAGTTTGCGAAGCCCATAGCCGTCAAATTTAGAACATGTATCTTGTTGGATGGCTTTATAAGCCCGATTATTATCTGAACCAAGATTCTCAGGATTATAGTGGATTCTACAATTAACTTTACATCTGAGTTGTGAATCAACGCTGAATGCGCTTTTGGCATTCAGCGGGAGGGAACTCCGATTCCCGATTATTAGTGGTTTCGTCGCGATTCGGAGATCGCTCCTACAGAATATATGTGAACTTATTTACATAATTTACTATAACCGATAAGCTTCAACTTCGGAAGTGCACGCTCATCGAAAAGTGCCCTAAAAATTGGGAAAAGTGTAATACCATATTAACGTGATTTTTCTTGTATATATATATTTAGATATGTTATTGTGAAGAAATAAAAAGAAAAAACATGAGATTTTTCCTCACTTTTCAGTAGAAGTTCTTAGACAAAAGTATCTTGAATGTGAATG
>JAPPIG010000069.1 GCA_028820635.1 Candidatus Poribacteria bacterium | reverse complement strand
GCGCATCCGATTAAAACACTTATATCCGCAATATTAGACTGGACAGAACACTAGTTAACATTTCGTATGTTTATATTTCACATATTCGTCTCGTTTAAGTCTGAATTCCGCAACTTTTCCGACACCTGAAGATCTCAAAGGTAGGAGGGAACTCCGATTCCCGACTACAACGGGTCGCGATTCGGAGATCGCTCCTACAGAATATGAACAATTGTGAAAAAACAACAAAACTATCACGTAACTAGCACAAGTCGTTAAATGTGTGTAAACAACGCTAAATCAGGCAGAATACCAAGACATATTTGCTTGATTTGGCGTTGTTTTTTTACCGTAAATCAGGCAAATAATAAATCTCTCAGGTAATACCATTTCTAATTGACAAAGTATCATTCCGATTTTGAGTTTCTTTGTAGGAGCGACCTTCCGGTCGCTACCAGGAGGTCGCTCCTACAGAATAAAGTATTGCATTCTTCCAACCAATTCTAAATAATGTTGTAACATTATTTAGAATTGGTATTATGTTGCTTAAGTATAACAAATTAGGGTAAAATAAAAAGAAATATGTAAAGGAGAATAAATAACATGGCAAAACAGCCAAATATTGTTCTGATGGGCGTAGATTCACTTCTCGCTACACACATGAGTTGTTACGGATATCACCGACATACAACACCGCACATTGACAAATTTGCAGAGAGTGGCACGCTCTTTGAGAAAACCTATAGTGCTCACATCCCGACAACGAGTGCTTATGCATCTATGCTTACAGGTATGGACACCTTTAGCACACAAGTTGTGGCACTACGACACCAGGGACCGCTCCGCGAAGAGGTTAAAACGTTGGCGGAAATACTAAAAGGAGTCGGTTATGATACCACTTGTGTTGGATTCGGTGGGCCCAGCGCGCGAGGCTTTGACACCTATCTTGAATTTTCTGGATGGGGACCTGATGACACCGGACGTAGCCCCAAAGCAGAAAATCTAAACAAGACAACCCTCCCTGAGTTAAATCGGTTAATTGACCAAAGCGATGAAAAGCCCTTTTTCCTGTTCCTACGACACATGGACCCACATTCCCCTTACTTGCCTCCCGCACCCTATGAACGCATGTTTTATCATGGCGATGAATGTGACCCCAGTAACAAATCAATGGAACCTGTGATGTCATTCAAACCGTTTTGCGACTATTTTGCTTCCTGGATGCCTGTGGGAATTACAGACAAAGATTATGTTATTGCCCAATACGATGGCGCAATTGCATATATGGATGCTTGTATTCAGACGCTCTTTAATGCGCTTGAAACGCGCGGCGTCTTGGATGAAACGATAGTCATCATCAATGGCGACCATGGCGAAACCCTTTATGACCACGAATGCTGGTTTGACCATCACGGACTCTATGATGTCACACTGCATGTGCCGCTTATCATCCGATATCCTGGTCGTGTGCCTGCAGGAAAACGTGTTTCTGGCTATAACCAACACAAAGACCTCGTCCCGACACTCCTTGAATTAGCAGATATTGAAACAGACATTGCATTTGATGGTGATAGTCTCACCCCTTTAATAAGTGGTGAAATAGCTTCCTACGATAGCGAATTCTACATCACAGAATGCACATGGATGCGCAAGCATGGATGGCGAACGCCTGAATGGAAACTCATCGTCGCACTTGAACCTGATTTTCACTTCAAACCACCTGTAGAACTCTATAACATCATTCAAGACCCTGATGAGAATGAAAATCTCGTTGAGACACATCCAGACATTGTCAATGTCCTGGAAACACGGATGAAGAACTGGATTCTCCAGCGTGAAAAGGAAACAGGGTTGCCAAACCCGATTATGAATCAGGGTGATTGGCACGGACATAAAGGAGTCGGTCCCTTTAAGTCATCCGAACAAGCGTATGACACAATGCACATCGGAAATCCGGGTGAGGCAGCGCGTTTACAGGCAAAATCACGGGATGAATAGAAATTAGTTATCAGTTGTCAGTATAGTAAAGTCTATAATTACTTGGATACTGCTGTAGCGTAAACTGTTAGTTTGCGCACTCACAGGCACAATCTAACAGATTATGCTACTATGTGGCAACTAAGGTTAAATTAAACATCTCTTTGCTGACTGCTGACAACTGATAGCCGAAAACTATATTAAGAAAGGAAAACGAAATGCCAGATTATGCACGAGATCAAGTGTTAGCACGACTCCATTCTGAATTAGATAAGGGAAAATCGTTGCTCGCTGTTGGTGCGGGAACGGGCATCACTGCAAAATTTGCAGAAAAGGGTGGCGCGGATCTGATTGTGATTTACAACTCTGGTCGCTATCGGATGTCAGGATTTGGATCATGCGCGGGACTTTTGGCTTACGGAGATGCAAATGCCATCGTAATGGAGATGGGTGAACGTGAGGTTTTGCCAGTTGTCCAAGAAACTCCTGTTATTGCTGGGGTGAACGGCACAGACCCAACACGACGGATGAGCAACTTTCTAAAGCAGGTTCGCGATGTAGGTTTCGACGGTGTCAATAACTTTCCTACCGTTGGCGTGATTGATGGCACTTTTCGTGTGACGCTTGAAGAGACAGGAATGGGTTTTTACAAAGAGGTTGAGACGATTGGCATCGCACATGAAATGGATCTGTTCACCATCGTCTATGTCTTTAACCCCGAAGAATCTGAGAATATGGCGAAAGTCGGAGCGGATGTTATTATAGCACACATGAATACAACTATTGGTGGCACTATCGGTGCAGAAACCGCTTTCACGCTTGAAGATGCTGCTGTCAAAGTTCAAGAGATTTGCGATGCAGCAAAGGCACAGAATCCTGATGTGATCTGCTTGTCACACGGTGGTCCAATCGCAAAGGCGCCTGATGCTGCATATATCAATGAAAATACTGATACTGTTGGGTTTGTTGGGGCTTCCAGTATTGAACGGTTTGCTTGTGAGGAGAGTATTCCACGGGTTACGGCTTCGTTCAAGGAATGAAAAAGAGATGTCCTGTACCCGCAATTTGTCTGAATCGCAGAAAGCACAGAGGACGCAGAGAACACGGAAAGAAGAGGTTTTTTGCTAACATCTCCGAATTTTGGGAAAGTAACCATGAATTGCACAAAAGCACTTTCCGCGTCTTCCGTGTTTTCTGTAAACATCCGCGATTCTGACAAAATAACTGTACGGAGAAAATAATGTCCAATAAGGTAAATGAATTTCAAATTCTAAATGCAGATGATGCTGAATTAATGCGGATCAGCCAAGAAGGCACTTTGTCGCTGAACTTGAACGAGATGCAGACAATTCAGTCCCATTTTGCGAAACTCCAACGCAACCCAACCGATGTTGAGCTTGAGACGATTGCACAAACATGGTCGGAGCATTGTGTTCACAAAACCTTTAAAAGCATTATTCTCTACTCTGAAGAGGGCAAGGAAACGGAACAGATTGATGGCTTGTTTCCAACCTACATTCAACGCGCAACAGAGGTAATAGACAAACCGTGGTGTGTCTCCGTCTTTTCAGATAATGCAGGCATCATTGAATTTGATGAGACATTCAATCTCGTTTTTAAAGTAGAAACGCACAATCATCCGTCTGCAATTGAACCTTATGGCGGCGCAGGTACCGGTATCGGTGGCGTAATCAGAGACTCTCTCGGTACAGGACTCGGCGCAAAACCGATTCTGAATACAGATGTTTTCTGCTTTGGTTTGCCAGACACACCTTATGAGAAATTGCCGAAAGGCACACTCCACCCCAAACGTGTGTTCAAAGGTGTTGTTGCTGGTGTCCGTGATTATGGAAACCGCATGGGGATTCCTACCGCTAACGGTGCAATTCTTTTTGACACACGCTATACTGCAAATCCACTCGTCTTTTGTGGAAACGTCGGACTAATACCGATAGATAGATGCGATAAATCTGTTGAACCCGGTGATTTAATTGTTGCTGTTGGCGGGCGTACAGGACGCGATGGAATTCACGGTGCTACCTTCTCCTCTGCTGAATTAGATGATACCTCTGAAAGCCTTGGCAGTGTTGTTCAAATCGGTAATCCGATTATGGAAAAGAAAATTGTTGATGCACTTTTACAGGCACGCGACCAAAACCTTTACCGTTCCATAACAGATTGTGGTGCAGGAGGTTTCTCCTCTGCTGTCGGTGAAATGGGTGAGGATACAGGCGCAGAGGTTCATCTGGAACGTGTCCCACTGAAATATGAAGGATTAGCACCGTGGGAAATCTGGTTATCGGAAGCACAAGAACGGATGGTAATCGCTGTTCCACCCGAAAATCTGGATGAACTGATGGAAATCTGTGAGGCAGAAATGGTTGAGGCAACAGTGCTTGGTAATTTCACAGATACGCACAGATTGCAGGTTTTCTATGACGGCGCAATAGTTGCAGATTTAGATATGAAATTTCTGCACAAGGGGTTGCCGCAACATATCAAAAAAGCAACTTGGCAACCACCACAACACCAAGAAATGCCATCGCGAGATAGCCAAACCGAAAACTACGCCGAAGACTTGTGTCGCCTCCTTGCCAGTCCAAACATAGCCAGCAAAGAATCTGTCATCCGCCAGTATGACCATGAGGTGCAAGGAGGGGTTGTTATCAAGCCTCTCGTTGGTATAGCAAATGACGGACCAAGCGATGCATGCGTCACCACACCAGTTATAGGTAGTGAGAAAGCAGTTATTGTTGCAAACGGCATCAATCCAAAATATAGCGATGTTGATGCGTATATCAGCGCAGCATCGGCAATTGATGAGGCACTCCGAAATATAGTTGCTGTCGGAGGAACACTTGAAAAAACGGCACTATTAGACAATTTCTGTTGGGGAAATCCAGATAAACCTGACCGACTTGGCGCGTTAGTACGCGCAGCAAAGGCGTGTTACGACATTGCTATTGCTTACGGCACGCCCTTCATCTCTGGGAAAGATAGTCTTTACAACGAATACCGCGATACGACAACAGGCGAGCAACGCGCAATTCCTTCAACGTTGCTCATATCTGCAATATGCGTGATGCCCAACATTCGCAACGCAGTTACAATGGATGTGAAATCCCCTGGTAACCTCATCTATGTCGTTGGCAACACCTACGCTGAATTGGGAGGGTCTCACTACTTCGGTATCCACAATTTCATTGGTAACACTGCTCCTGCTGTCCGTCCAGATGAAGGTAAGCTAACGATGGAAAAACTCAGTACTGCTATCAATAGTGGTTTGGTGCGTTCCTGCCATGATTGTTCTGAAGGTGGTATCGGTGTAGCAGCAGCGGAAATGGCATTTTCAGGTGGATATGGCATGGCACTTAATATCAGCAACGTTCCTACTGGAGAAGAAATTACTTCCGACGATTTTCTCCTGTTTTCTGAGTCAAACAGCCGTTTTCTCGTTGAAATTGAACCACACCACCAAGAAGCATTTGAAAACCACATGGTAGGCGTGCCGACAGGTTGCCTCGGTGTTGTTACAGAAACACCGGAATTTATTGTCAACGGATTGACAGGCAAATACGTTATAGAAACTACTATTGATACGTTAAAATCAGCGTGGCAAACACCATTGCATTCGTAACTTTTAAGCAACACATGTGTTTTATCCATTAAGGAGAAAAACATGAAACCAAAAGTACTCGTCTTACGGACAGCTGGGACAAACTGCGATGCTGAAACGGATGTAGCGTTTCAACTCGCTGGAGCGGAAACCGATTTAGTCCACATTCAAAACCTCATATCTGGCAAAACAAACCTATCCGATTATCAGATTCTTGCTATTCCCGGCGGATTCTCTTATGGCGATGATATTGCAGCAGGGATATTGCTTGCTGTAGAGATGAAACATAAACTGAGAAAGACTCTTGATCAGTTTGTCGTTGACGATAAACTGATCATTGGAATATGCAATGGGTTTCAAGTGCTTGTGCGGACAGGATTGTTGCCAGGAACAGAAAACGGCAGTCCTGAAATCACGCAGCGTGCAACTTTAGCAATGAACACATCAGCAAAATTTGAATGTCGGTGGGTTGAATTGGACACACAACTGAGTCCTTGTATCTTTACGAAAGGTATCAAACCACATCTTTATCTTCCTGTTGCACATGCTGAAGGTAAGTTTACTGCGCCACCCGATGTTTTAGAAGAATTGGAATCAAACAGCCAGATTGTGTTTCGATATGGAAGGACATCGCAATCACCTTCAGACAAGACTGAGTATCCACACAACCCCAACGGTTCTGATGCAGATATTGCTGGCATTTGTGACGTAACAGGAAGAATTTTCGGCTTGATGCCGCATCCTGAACGGTTCCTAACGAAGTACAATCATCCCCGTTGGACACGAGAAAACTTGCCTGAAGAAGGTGACGGTCTCGCGATTTTCAAAAACGCTGTTAACTACGCGAAAGCGAATTTTTCATGAATAATAAATTGTCGCGACGGTTACTCCCTTTCTATATGAAATTGCCTGTCTTTTGGGTATTTATCATCGTTACATTTTTCGGTCAAGTCCTATGGGTCGCAACAATCTCTAAATTTCCGTGGATTGATCTGCGCTGGTCAAGTTTCGGATACGCTTTCGGCATTGTGCTTGGATTTATGCAAGGCAAGTGGACATCACGACTCTGGGAGAAGTCTTATCTACAGGTTTTGAGACGGGAGATAGTTTTCTGGCAAGCAAAAGGCGCGAAAAGTTTGACATATTTTACCTGTTTTGCCCTTGGCTTACCAGTCGCAGGGATTATTTTAATCAGATCCATGGCGCAGTTAGCAGGGATTCAATCTTATGTTTTTGGTTTTGTGGGTGGCATGAATGTTGCATTGCTGTTGTGGGTGCGGCGTATTCCTAAGTGAATTTAAATCGGATTTACGCAACATCATAAATCGCATATTATATTGATGATAAACTCTTATGAGCGAGTCAAGCACCATCTTGGATGGAAGACGATTTTCTTGACTTTTTTGAAAAACGTGCTATGATAGCATCAAAAATTGATATGTTTGAAAAAAGTTGTCAACGCTACAATTTTAATATACACACTAACAATAACCTAATGGGAGTGTTCCAATGTTTTACCGAATCACCTTTTTGATAGTATTTTTCAGTTTTTACGGTAGGATGTCATATTTTGCTTACAGAACAAGAATGGAGCGAAAACTACGCGTTGATGGAAGGTGTCAATTCATCCAGTCCACAAATGATTGATGGAGATCTCAACACTGTCGGTGAGACAGAGACTATTGGTCAACGCTACATGTATGGATCAAGTTGGGGATCCGCTGTTTCAATCAAGCTACCCCAAAAAAAGAACATCAGAAGAATCGTTATCCATACAGAGAATATCAAAAAGCTTAACATTTACGCAGATAAAGGTGGTAGCGCTCTTTCTGAAACTGACTGGCAATTAATAAAAGAGATAAAATCTGTCAAGGCATACCCTATTGTGATTCCTGTCTTATACGCTTTTCCAACAGATCATATTCGAATTGTAGTTACAGACTTAACAGATGAAGGCGCCAACAGACGAAAAGAAAGGGCGGAGTTTTACCGAGGTACTGCGCCGATGGAAAGAGGAATGTACGGTTTTGCTGGTGGCAGGAGATTTTATTCCAATTACCAAGCCAGAATCAGCGAAATTGAAATTTACGGCTACAAAACTGCTGAAGAAACGGCGGCTGCAAAATCTGATACACAACGTGAAGATGAACTGAATACAATATTGGAATAGCATAAAACATTTTTAACATTGATTGGCAATTCAATTTAAACGATGCAGAGTAGAACCATGAAATACTTTGCTTACGGATCAAATCTCAATATTAAACACATGCAGTGGCGATGTCAAAATGCAGTGCCTCTCGGTGCATATACGCTTCAGGGCTACCAACTCGTTTTTCGGTACTACGCTGACTTGATACCCGCTCAAGAGAAGTCCGTTAAGGGAGGACTCTGGGAAATATCAGAAGAGGATGAGAAGTTGCTTGACAGATATGAAGGCTACCCATCCTTATATGAAAAATACTATGATGGCGACATCATGTTTTATAGGATGCTCGACAATGCACGAGACATAGAATTGCCAGGACTCGGTTATCTTGATGGGATGTTGGAAGGGATGGAAAATTTCGGACTCTCTCCACTTGAAGATTTGAACAACAATCTTGGGGAACCACCGACCCAAGGACTTGTCAAAGAAGGTGACTTACTCCAACACGCAATGCGTCTTATTGCTGACACGATGGGTATAAAACTCTTAGACGAAGATTCGATCACTGTTTGACTCTCAATCTAATGTTGTAGAATATCTTTTATAGTGAATTTTACAATTAACCTTACATTATTGAGTTGTAGGAGGGAACTCCGATTCCCGACGGCTAATAGGTTGAGCCGTGATTCGGAGATCACTCCCGCTGAATGCCAAACGCGCATTCAGCGTTGATTCACAGAAGAAGTGTAAACTTATTTTCCAATTCACTATAAGCAAAAAGCCGGTGCTGATTAAGCAACGGCTTTAGTTGTTTTGTTATACTAGTGGTCTGCCTATCCTAAAATTGCGGTATAGGTCTCGATTCGGAGATCGCTCCTACAGCATATGGTCCGTCTTTGTAGGAGGGAACTCCGATTACCGACTATTACTGATACCTATAATTTTAGAATGGATATTCCACTAGAGCAAAAAAGGTCAAGGAACTAGGGGATGTTCTCAAAATATTGAGGGGACAGCTAAAAACGAAAAGTGATGAGCTAGAGGCTAAAACCAGAAGGCGTGACGCATTACGTGTGGAGATACCCAAACTCCAGGCGGATATGGATCAGATGATCGCCGCTTGGAGCGAAGATAACCCCGATTTCAATTGGACAGAGTATTTCGAGCAGAACCCGATCCCTGAAATAGATTTAGATGAGGACTAACACAATGAACATAAAATTCTATATCGGCATTATCGTGTTCCTGTTATCGTTTATTGTGTTTTTTGGTGGATGCGGAGTCAACAAAGTGACACCGCATTGCAACCGTCAAATCCAACACAGAACACCAGAAGCATTTCTTCTGAAAAGATAGCAGAATATCGACAACTGTGGGAAAACTCGCTTGTGAAGCATTTACCGCCAGACGAAATCCAAAAAATGGATCCAAAAATCAAAGAACAGCATTTTTGGGATTACGTGCAAAGGATGGAGAAACATCAAGAAACGTTTGACAAACTCTATCAAACAATTGATGACACGCTCCGTGAACAAGAACCCATGATAAAATGGGCGCTTGAGTGGAAAAAGAATCATCCACAACGGCAAAAGGAGCGGGAAAGACAACGACAACAGCGCGAAGCAGAGGATGCTGAATTTGATGCCTACCTGAAAGCAGAGGTGCTTCCACGCCTTAGAAAATTCGCGGACATTGACGATGATGGGAATTTCATCTCATGGAAGCCGGGATTTATGGCACTTGTTGAGAGACAAGAAAAAATGGCTACAAACATCGGGCCATTTGCAGAAGATGAAACACCGTCGAAAAATGGTGTCTCGCCTCCGAATGCAACGCGATTACCAACAACCACGCGTCCGGAAGAACCCGTTTCTTCTCCCTCAGCGGAACAACGGCGAAACGAGAAAAAATGGAAAGATGACTTGACGTTTAAGGTTACAGAGTGGAGCAATCAACTCAATGAGCAATACCCTGATATCTTCATCTTGCCCTATTTAACGAGTGAGGAATATAACGAGTTCTTTCCAACCGAGGAATCACGTCAAATGCTCCAACAGCGGCAAACACAGATGCAAACCGATGTTGTCAACCGAGTGCAAAACTTGTTATCAACCGATACTTCTGGTAATAGGCAAGAGAAACTCTCTGTCGTGCGCGAGGTTCTGTCTCAAAACTGGGATTCAGACTTCGCAGAGGCGGTAATAAGCCAGTTACAACAGGAAAAATAACAAGGTTATTCACAATACCAAAGGCAGGTAACCGATGTGTTACCTGCCTTTTCTTTATTAAATGTATCTAAAACCTCAAGCGCGATTGTCTGAATCGAAAACATTCAACCTCAACAAATGAGCATTACATATTTGTAGTTCTGTATTTATAGAAATAGCAGGCATTCACAGCAAAAATATTAATTTTCCATGATCCAATGTTGTTCCAAATATTCTGTACTTAACGTTAATATATTGAAGTTAATATTAAATACAGAACGGTGCTGCATGCATAACCATGTGTAATTTTCTCTATCGTATTGTGAATGTATGGTATAATATTTTTTGTATGAATTATTTCAATTTAAGATTATGTTTCACATGGGTGGCTCAGCAAATTCTTTGATAAAAATTAGAGTTTAACGGTTTCATTTACCTTGCCAAACTTTAATTTTTCTGTTACAATTGAAGGCTAAATAGGAGGAATGATTATGGCTGCTAACAATACCAAAGAAATTGAAGATGCAGCACAAAATCCGCTGGAAGGCGATGGGACCGGGCTTACCTTTGGTCGTCATTTTACGAAATCGGCTGTTCACCCGTTTGATGAGATTGAATGGGAACGCCGCGATTCTGCTATTTATAATGAAAAAGGGAATGTCATTTTTAAACAGGACCAAGTTGAAGTACCTACTTTTTGGACCCAACTTGCAACGGATATCGCTGCCTCAAAATATTTCCGAAAAGCGGGTGTTCCTGATGTAGAATCAGAGGACAGCGCACGTCAATTGGTTACCCGCGTCGCTCGTACACTTCGTCGTGCTGGTGAAGAAATCGGTGGTTATTTTGCTACATCCGATGACGCGGAAACTTTCGAGATGGAGTTAACACATATTCTTGTCACGCAGCGCGGTGCTTTCAATTCTCCCGTCTGGTTTAACTGCGGTTTATGGCATGAATACGGGATTAAGGGCGCAGGTGGCAATTACCATTGGGATAGAGAAGAAAAGCAAGTTAATATCACTCAAAACGCGTATCAATATCCACAAAACTCAGCTTGTTTTATCCAAAGTGTTGACGACTCTTTAGACTCAATGCTTGATCTGCAAAAGGCTGAGGTAAGACTCTTTAAATATGGAAGCGGAACCGGTTCTAATTTCAGTAAGGTTCGTGCAAAAGGCGAACACCTTTCCAGTGGCGGTGAAAGTTCTGGTGTGCTTTCATTTCTTGAAGGATTCGATAGATGGGCAGGTAGTATTAAGTCTGGTGGCACAACACGCCGCGCCGCAAAGATGGTCATTTTAGATATGGACCACCCGGAAATCGTTGACTATATTGACTGGAAAATGAAAGAAGAAGAAAAGGCGAAGACGCTCATTGCTGCTGGATATCCCGCTGACTTTAATGGTGAAGCGTACGGCACTGTCAGTGGACAGAACAGCAATAATTCTGTACGGATTTCCGACATCTTCATGGAAGCCTATCTACAAGGAAAACCTTGGCAAACAACTTATCGTACCAGTGGTGAAGTTGCTGATGAGTATGAAGCGAAAACGTTGATGGAAAAGATCGCAGAAGCAGCATGGGCTTGTGCCGATCCGGGAGTCCAATTTGATGATACGATTCAGAAATGGCATACTTGTAAACAGACAGATCGCATTTATGCAAGTAATCCTTGTAGCGAATATCTTTTCTTAGATGACTCGGCATGCAACCTCGCAAGCATAAATCTTGTCAAGTATCTCAATGATGATGACACTTTTGACATTGACGGGTTCAGAGCAACCGCCCGTGTCTTTATCACTGCAATGGAAATCATTGTCAGTTTGTCTTCGTACCCGACTGCCAAAATAGCCCGACGCTCTCATGAATATCGTCCTCTTGGACTTGGATTCGCCAACTTAGGTGCACTTTTAATGCGATTGGGTATCCCTTATGATAGTGCGGAAGCATGCAGCTACGCAGGTGCTATTACTGCTATCTTAAGTGGACAAGGTTACCAAACGAGTGCTGAAATCGCCAAAAGTATTGGACCTTTTGCTGGATATGCTAAGAATCGGAATTCAATGTTAGGTGTTATCAACATGCATCGGGATGCAGCATACAAAATTGATGCCACAACTTGCCCGTCTGATCTTTTAGAGGCAGCGCGCGAAGACTGGGATATCTGCCAACAAAAAGGCGAAAACTGGGGATACAGAAATTCGCAAATCAGTGTTATCGCTCCAACCGGAACCATCGCGCTCCTAATGGACTGTGATACAACTGGGATTGAACCTGAATTTGCCCTTGTTAAGTTTAAAAAGTTGGCGGGTGGCGGTTATATCAAGATTGTGAATCAGAGTGTTCGCGACGCATTGGAAAAACTTGGCTACATACCGCAACACATAGAAGCGATTGTCACGCATATTGTCGGGACAGGAACACTTGAAGGCACACCATATATCAATCCTGAATCCCTTAAATATAAAGGGTTCACTGAGGAAGATATTGAACGTGTTGAAGAGATGTTGCCAAGTGCTTTTGACCTGAATCTCGCTTTCGCACCCGGTATCTTGGGGGAAGAATGTCTTGAAAGATTAGGCATCGCTGCTGATAAAGCTGCAGCTCCAGATTTTGAGCTGCTCACTTATCTTGGATTCAACCCAAGCGAAATCGCAACCGCAGAGGAAATTATATGTGGCACAGGTACTGTTGAAGGCGCACCACATCTGTCGTCTAAGCATTATCCTGTTTTTGATTGTGCGGTGCAATCTGGTAAGCACGGCACTCGTTTTATTCACCACATGGGACCGCTGAAATTAATGGCGGCTGTGCAACCTTTTATTTCGGGTGCTATTTCAAAAACAGTTAATGTCCCCCGTGAAGCAACAGTTGACGACATCAAGGAACTTTATGTTGAAGCGTGGCGTCTCGGCGTGAAATGTCTCGCTATCTATCGTGATGGGAGCAAAGGCAGCCAACCGCTCTCAACCAGTAGCCAGCAGGACGCACAGGGTGAAACCAGTGAACGTCCTATTAGGAGACGTCTCGCAGATACCCGAGACTCAAGAACACATAAATTCAGTGTTGGCGGTCATGAAGGTTACATGCATGTCGGCTTTTTTGAAGATGGCACCCCAGGTGAAGTCTTCCTCACTATGAGTAAACAGGGGTCTACTATCTCAGGACTCATGGACTCTATTGCTATCCTCATCTCTGTTGCATTGCAATACGGTGTGCCGTTAGAGTCATTGGTTGACAAATTCAGTCATGTCCGATTTGAACCATCAGGATTTACCCAAGACCGTGATATTCCGATGGCAAAATCAATTGTTGACTACGTTTTCCGCTGGCTCGGAAAAGAGTTTCTCCAACAAGATATGCAAGAAGACTCTGCTGGCGTTCTTGAGTTGGATGAACAGATGGCATTACCTGAAGAAATCCATCCGCCTGCACACGGAAATAATGGTGAATCAGATCCGTGGACTGATCGTGAGAGAATAATTACACTCCGACACGGAGACTCCCCGGCATGTCACGAGTGTGGCACAATTATGATCCGAAGCGGTATCTGTTATCGTTGCACCAATTGTGGAGCAACGAGCGGCTGTTCATAAACCTCCACTATAAATGAGTATAGGACTTACGTAAACCAAAGCAAGGGTTCGCGTAAGTCCTATTATTTTTAATGTGTGTTTAACTAAGCTGGTAGGTTGGGTAGAGCGTAGCGAAACCCAAAAAATCTTGTAGGAGGCGTTTGCAACGCCGATAAATCAGACTTTCAAAGTCCTCCCACAAGAGTGGTTCGCGAGAATTGTACAGCTCTGAATGTCTGTAAATTCATATTGCCGACCCAGCATAAATATGGTATCCTTAAAAGACGCTTGAGTTGAGTAGATGGTCGCGTCCCATATTTGGGGTGAGGAAAGTCCGGACTCCGTAGGGCAGGGTGCTGGGTAACCCCCAGGAGCGGTAACGCTATGGAAAGTGCAACAGAAAATAGACTACAACGTATTAAAACGTTGTACAGGTGAAACGGTGCGGTAAAAGCGCACCAGTCCATAAGGTGACTTATGGTGCTGGCAAACCCCATCTGGAGCAAGGTAAAATGTGGACATTTAGAGGTGTGCCCGCCTCGTCCCGGGTAACCGCTTGAGGTTAATGGCAACATTGATCCCAGATGAATGATCATCATATACAGAATCCGGCTTATTCTCAACTCAAGCCAATCAATAAGAAATTTACTTACAAATTTTACCTTCTCACATAATTTCACCCGAGTATTATGGTCGCTAAAGTCAATTCTGACCTTTTTGAGACCTCCTTAAGAGTCTTATTTTTAAATACACTCAGAAGTCGAGGCAAGTACAAATATGCACGTTATAGAGGTCTCCCACTAAGGTATGCCGGTGGGAAAAGTCTTGGTGTAGGACATATAATAGAGCAACTCCCTGATGGACTTGAAAAACTCGTATCGCCGTTTATGGGAGGCGGTGCGATTGAAATTGCTTGTGCTAAAGAACTCAACATACAAGTTTGTGCTTATGACATCTTTGATATTCTCGTAAACTATTGGCAAGTACAACTTTCGTTAGGCAGCGCGCTTGCTGACCAACTTGAACAGTGGCAACCCACAAAAACGCAATATACAGAGATTAAGAGTCGACTCAAGGCGCATTGGAACGGTGAAAAGGTCATCCCTGATCCTTTGGAATTGGCAGCACATTATTGGTTTAATCACAATCTCTCCTACGGTCCCGGTTTTCTTGGGTGGATGTCAAAAATTTATGAATCTCCAGAGAGATACATTCGGACGTTGCAGACTGTACGTAATTTCAGATGTCCAAATTTGTCTGTTCATACAGGCAGATTTGAGGAAACCCTTCCAACGCATTCAAATGACTTTCTATATTGCGATCCACCTTACTATCTTGATGAGGGAGAAATGTTTCGTGGCATCTATCCGCAACGGAATTTCCCTGTCCACCATAAAGGTTTTAACCATGAATTGCTGCGCGACCTGCTTCACGATCACAAGGGAGGATTTGTCCTTTCGTATAACGATTGTCAAACTATTCGGCAGTGGTACACTGACTTCCAGATTCTTGAAGTCCAATGGCAGTACACATTAGGACAAGGCGAGACCCGTATCGGTAAGAATCGGATTGAAAATGGGACAGGACATGTCAAGCAGTCTCATGAACTTTTAATTGTAAAGGATAGCTAAAGTTACACAGCCAATCCTACATAACTGCCAGTTTCTTTGACATTCTATGGAATTATACGGTATTATAATGTTATCAAAAACACATAAGATAAAACAAAACAATTCAATAAAATGAAATTCGCCATTTTACATAAGAAACCACTAATCTATTTCAGATCTATACTACTATCCCTTTTTCTCATCTTGCTACTGGTATTTGTTTCATTGACACCCAGTACTGGTGAAGAAGGTACTCCCGACTTCGCCAAAGAAGGTGTGCCATTTCTAAAGCAGTACTGCTTCGACTGTCATGCTGGTGAGCAACCCCGAGCGGACCTCTCACTTGATGCTTTTAAAGACAACTCGTCGTTGATCAAGAATTACGATGTCTGGGAAAGAGTGTTGGAAATGTTAGAGACAAACCAAATGCCACCAGCGGATGCCGATCAGCCGCCTATGGAAGAATTAGAATCTTTTATCCTGCACGTTGATACGATTTTTGAGGACGCAAGTCGCACAGCAAAACCGGATCCAGGTCGTGTAACAGTTCGCAGACTTAACAGAGTTGAATATAAGAACAGCGTTCGAGATTTGCTGGGTGCAGATTTTGATCCGACTGAAAACTTTCCTGCAGATGATGTCGGACACGGATTTGATAATATCGGTGATGTGCTGACAATGTCACCACTGCTGATGGAACGTTATCTTGAAGCCGCAGAAGCCATCGCCACACGTGTTATCATAGTAAATCCGCCCAAACCAGCCAGACATTACCAAAGCGTGACGCGTCTTGATCCGCGCCACAAAGATGTGCCTAATAAACGTTTTCGCATACTTGATCCAACTGCAACAGAACCGTGGAAATCTGGACCTTTTACGACAGGCGCATCGTATTTCAAATTCTTCGCAGATGCAGAAACGTATCTTCGCGCAACACTTTATGCAGAAACCGAAAGTAATACACCTGTTGAAATTGCGCTACTCATTCAAGGGAAAGGACTTGCAGATGTATCTACGCCCGATGAACTTACACGGTTAGTCGGCGTAGACCCTACGACAGACAATAATATCAAGATTCTCAAGATTTTTGAGATTACTTCACGTGATCCAAAAAAGACACAGACGGTTGAATTTCTCGTTAGTCGTGTTGCAAACGTTGAAAAAGTTGGCATCGCAATGGTAAAACCTGAACAGGGTGAACCGAGCGCAAAACTACAAATTAGAGCGGTTTGGTCCGAAGGTCCATTGGAAACGAGACCGAAATCACAACTCAAAATATTAGCCTGCACACCAGACATCCCTCAAGCAGATCAGACTCGGGAAATCTTAACACGCCTGCTTCGCAAAGCATATCGTCGTCCACCAACTGAAAATGAAGTAGAGCAACTTGCCGAGTTTGTTGAATCTGTCCAAGCGGACGGCACCAAATGGGAAGCAGGTATTCAGCAAGCGATTAAAGTCATTCTCTGCTCACCCAAGTTTCTATTTCGGTTGGAATTAGATGACCGTTCACAAAGCGAAGAACCGATCCCGATAAATGAGTTTCAACTCGCCTCACGGCTTTCGTACTTCTTATGGAGCAGCATCCCTGATGACGAACTCCTTGTATTAGCGGAGAAAAACCAACTGACCACAAATCTTGAAGCACAAGTTAAGCGGATGCTTGCAGATCCGAAAGCAACGGAATTGGCTACCAACTTCGGTGTGCAATGGTTACAAATCCAAAGGTTAGAAAACGCTACGCCTGATCCCGAACGTTTTCCTGCTTTCAATCCTAAATTGCGTAATGCCATGTTAAAAGAAACAGAACTGTTTCTGGAATCCATCTTTCGTGAAGACCAGAGTATCCTCAATCTGTTAGATGCAGACTATACGTTTGTCAATCAACGTTTAGGGGGACATTATGAGATTTGGAGTGATGCACAAGGAGAACCAATTAAAGGTGACGCGTTTCGGCGGGTTACATTGAAAAACCCTGCACGCGGTGGTATCCTGACACAAGCCAGTGTGCTGACGGTAACTTCTAATCCCACTCGCACCTCACCTGTGAAAAGAGGACGTTGGGTTTTGGAACAGATACTCGGTTCACCGCCGCCACCGCCGCCACCAGATGTGCCCGAATTGGAAGAAGATCACGATGCTATTACCGGAACTACATTGCGAGAACGTCTTGAACAGCATCGCGAAGACCCTGCTTGCGCCAACTGCCACGCCAAAATGGATCCGATCGGATTTGCAATGGAAAACTATAACGCAATCGGTAAGTTCCGAACAAAGGACGGGGAACAAGATATTGATACAGCCGGACAATTACCTGATGGGACTTCGTTTGAAGGAATAACAGACTTAAAACAGATTCTTAAAGATAGAAAAACTCAGTTTGCCAGATGCTTAACAGAAAAAATGTTGACCTTTGCTTTAGGTAGAGGATTAGAGTATTACGATAAACCAACTATTGACCGAATTGTCACTGTGCTTGAGACAAACGATTATAGAAGTTCCGTTCTAATTACAGAAATCGTTAAAAGCGATCCGTTTCGATTAAGACGTGGCACAGAGGCTAATTGATAATGCGAATTATTAATGTTATTCTCTTTACCATCGCAGTTTTTCTAATAGGTTGTTATACAGTTCATTTAGAAACCTTTAGTGACGATCCAATCTTAAGACTCAAACAGAAATATTCTGTCCATTTAGACACTACGTGGACAACAAAACAGGCGAGTCCGCTTTTAAAAATCTTTGAATCCTTCTCTACAGACCTAAATTTCCACCCGTCTATATGGAAAATAAGTGGTGATTTAGAAGAAGATATTAAGATAGAATTTCAAAACAGTTTGAAATCTGTTACTATCAATAGTGATGTTTTTCCAGTTGAAGGTTCTGAACAGCGTTTTTCTTTAGAGAAACGCTTATTTTATGCTGCCGTTCAATTCATAACGGAAAATGGAACAAATACAGAGGCAATCAAACTGGTAATAAAAGAGAGGTATGGCATCAGTGTAGATATACCTTCTTATGATGTGTTAACCCAACGCGTCACACAGGAAACAGCAGAACACTATTCGGAATTTGAAAATGAAGACTTGATGATCTTCATATCAATACTTGAGGAATTCCCTAAAGCGTTACATAAAATTCCTGAATTAAGATATGTCGTACGCAGAATTGATGATAAGATTAGAGCACCCGGTTTAGCGTGGACAAGCGAAGGTTATATTGAACTTTCACAAACCCTTTTTACTCGTGATTTTCCAGATGATACTCGCCGCCTAATTGCGCATGAAAAGTCGCATTTTTTATGGACATATCTGTTTTCTGACCAGCTTAAACAGGATTGGGCAAAACTTGGCGGTTGGCAAAAAGATTTAAAAAGTGAATCGGGTTGGTCAACGACTAAAAATCGAGAAGAATTCGTAACGGATTACGCATACCAAAATAATCCGAACGAGGATTTAGCAGAAAGTATCGGATTTTACCTCGTATATCCGGATAAACTCCGTTCCTGCTCTTCTGCAAAATATGACTTCATTCATAATCGGATTATGCTTATGTATGGTGAACGTTATATTTCGACAGATATGATGCAGGACACTTCATTTTCAGGTATATCTGACCATTTGCTCAGATATTAATTTGACAAAAACACCTACGTACGCTAAACTAACATCAACGGTGAATATTTTATGAACACTTCAAAACAACTTTCACGTCGATCGTTTCTACGCAGCCTGAGTGTAGGCGTTGCACTGCCTTGTATCGGTGCAATGGGACCATTGGCATCTTGGGCAGACACATTCGCAGATGGTAAAGTCGTAAAACGTTACCCAGACCCTGCGGTAGAAGTTCTTGACCAGCGTTTCGCAAAATACAAAATTGGAAACGCTGTTGTAGAAAGGTTATGGACAGGTGCGCGATGGTCGGAGGGACCCGTCTGGTTCGGCGATGGTGGATTTCTCCTTTGGAGCGATATTCCAAATAACCGTATTCTAAAATGGCAGGAAGCCACCGGAAAAGTGAGTGTCTATCGCAAACCGTCTAACTATACCAATGGACATACGCGTGACAGGCAAGGTAGACTCATCAGTTGCGAACACGGCACACGGCGCGTTACACGAACCGAATATGACGGAACGATTACTGTACTCATAGATAATTTTGAAGGCAAACGGTTCAATGCCCCAAACGATGTCGTTGTCCATCCCGATGGACATATCTGGTTCACGGATCCAGGATACGGTATCATGTTCAATTATGAAGGACATAAAGCCGAATTTGAATTGCCAACTTCCGTTTATCGCCTCAATCCGGAAACTGGAAAAGCCACAGTCGTAACGAGTGAACCCGATAAACCGAACGGACTCTGCTTTTCACCGAACTACGATAAACTCTATGTTGCTGACACAGGAACACCAAAAAACATCGTAGTCTTTGATGTCGTAGACGGTGAGCGGTTAGGGAAAAAAGAGGTGTTTTATGAGACAGCACCCGGCAATGCTGATGGGCTGCGCTGCGATACTGATGGAAATGTATGGGCAGGTGCTGGTTGGGTCGGTGAAGGTTACGATGGCGTGCATATCTTCGCACCAGACAGAACGCTCATCGGTAAGATTCATCTCCCAGAGATTTGTTCTAATATCTGTTTCGGTGGCGTTAAAAGGAATAGACTCTTTATGACAGCGAGTCAATCTCTATATTCGGTTTATGTTGAAGCACAAGGGGCACCGTTATTTTAAATTCTTAAATTTACTATGTGACATTGAAGATTTGGGTATTTAGTCCCGTAGGGACGATATGTTTATAGAAACGAAATAAACGTCCTTTTTAGTCCCGTAGGGACGATATGTTTATATGACAATACCTAATATCTGTGAAAACAACAAAAACAATTAGTTAACTGGCACAAGTCGTTATAGTTGCAAATTACCACAAATTGAATTATAATATAATATCAACTCCGTCCAAATTCACAGATTATGATCGTGATCTGTTGCGTAAATGAAACAGGACAAAGGAGTAAGAGACACTTATGAAAACATCAAAACAACTCTCACGTCGGACATTTTTACGCGGATTAGGTGTCAGCATTGCCTTGCCGTGGTTAGAATCGATGGGTCCACTCACAAGTTGGGCAACCGCATCCACAAAAGGGGTAACAGAACAAGTAACGCCGAATCGGATGGCATTCCTCTATGTACCGAATGGAAAAATCATGGAGAATTGGACACCGACACAGATAGGCGCAAATTACGAACTCACGGACATCTTAAAACCGCTTGTAAATGTCAAAGAAAAAACTTTGGTTCTGAGTGGATTGACAGCAGATAAAGCACGCGCAAATGGCGATGGCGGTGGTGATCACGCCAGAGCAATGGCGGCGTTCCTCACAGGCGCGCAACCGCGCAAAACAAGCGGCACAGACATTCATGCGGGCATTTCTGTTGACCAAGCCGCTGCTTCACATATCGGTGATCAAACACGGTTACCTTCGCTTGAACTTGGCATCGATCCCGGTTACAGAGCAGGCAATTGCGACTCCGGTTATAGCTGCGTTTATTCCACAACGATGGCATGGAAGTCTGCAACGCAACCACTTCCGAAAGAAGTTAATCCGAAACTCGCTTTTGAACGCCTATTTTCCACCGAACCTAACGCTGCAAAACTACAGCGCGATGAACAAAGAAAAAGTATCCTTGATTTTGTGAGACAGGATTCAAAAGACTTAATCCAACAAGTTAGCGGAAACGATGCGCGAAAATTGGACGAATACTTCTCTGCCATTCGCGACATTGAAATGCGGATAGAATCGGCAGAAAAGTTCCCGCCAATAGACAATCCAGACTATATTGCGCCAGAGGAAATTCCAGCAGATTTTCAAGAACATGTTTGTCTGATGTTGGATCTCATCGCACTTGCATTCCAAACAGATGTGACCCGAATTGTAACCTTTACGTTAGCAAATGAGGGTAGCAACAAGACATATCCGACTATCAATGTTACTGATGGACACCATAATTTATCGCATCATGGTGGAAATAAAGCAAAAATAGAGAAAATTCGGAAGATAGACGTTTTTCATACACAGCAGCTTGCATACCTACTGGAGAAACTTGATTCCATTCCAGAAGGGGAAGGGACTCTACTTGACCATTCTATGATTTTATACGGTAGTGGAAATTCTGACGGCAATCGCCACAGTCATCATGATCTTCCAATTCTATTATCTGGTCAAGGGTGTGGCACGATTAAAAGTGGACGGCATGTCCAGTATCCAAAGGAAACGCCACTCAATAACCTTTGGTTGTCTATGCTTAATCGAATGGATGTCAATTTGCAGCAATTAGGGGATAGTACGGGCAGTTTAGAAGGGTTATCCTAAATCCAACACTTGTTGTAGCACAATCTGTTAGATTGTGCTTGAAAACCCGCAAACTAATAGTTTGCGTTACGAAATCCTAATTTATAGATTAGCCGCACAAGATAAGGTGATCGCAGCAAACACGGCGCGTTTACAAAGCGCGCCTACTATGAGATTTTTACTCGTTCTCGTCTTTCCCATAACCACCACCACCCGGTGTTTCAATCTGAATAACATCGCCTTCCTGTATAGCAAAGGTGGCTTTGCCAGCAAGAGGCAGTTCCTCCCCATCACGGATTAACACGTTACGTCCCAATTGTCCTGCTTCACCGCCTTGTAAACCGTAGGGTTGAAATACGCGGCGTTCCGATAGGATTGTAACCTCAGCATCTGTGAGAAGTCTAAGAGAACGCACAATTCCTGCCCCGCCTTGAAATTCACCTGCACCGCCAGTACCACGCCGAATCGCATACTGCTCGACCTGCATTGGATAACTCGTCTCAATGGCTTCTATAGGCGTATTCATTGTATTCGTCATGTGGGTATGAATAGCATCAATCCCATTGCCGTTTGGACGTGCCCCCATTCCTCCCGCGATGGTTTCATAGTAGGTAAAGTCTCTGCCCCGTGACACATCATGACCACCCACTGTGATGTTACTCATAGACCCGCAACTCGCAGCAGGGATTCGGTCAGGACAAGATTTTGCTAATGCGCCGAAAAGGACATCTACGATTCGCTGTGAAGTTTCAACATTTCCACCAGCGACCGCTGCAGGGAATTTTGCATTGATAACACTACCTTCAGGTGCAATAATTTGTATCGGTTCAAGACACCCAGCATTGGAAGGCACATCCTCACCTGCAATACATCGGAACGTATAAAAGACAGCTGAGACCGTGATAGCGTAAATAGCATTGACTGAACCTCGCACTTGTCCTGATGTGCCTGAAAAATCTACGACTGCAGTATCGTCTTTAATTTCTATTGCAACACAGATTTCTATCGGTTCGTCAGTAATACCATCGTTATCAAGAAAATCTGAAAATGTATAAATACCATCAGGGATCTCCTGTAAGAATGATCGTACCATCCGACTGGAATATGAACAGAGTTCCTGCATATACACCTCAATTTCCGACATGCCGTATTTTGCCACCATCTCCTGTAGTCGCCGTTCACCGATGCGGTTTGCGGCAAGTTGTGCCTCCATGTCACCGCGACGTTCCGTTGGTGTGCGCACATTCGCGAGGATCAATTCCCACAAATCTATATCCAGTTCTCCACCTCGGACAAGTTTCACTGGGGGAATCCGAATACCCTCCTGAATGACACTTGTCGCAAGGGGCATGGAACCGGGAGTCATGCCGCCGACATCTGCGTGATGTGCGCGGTTCGCAACAAAAAAATCAGGACTATTCGCTGATGTTTCTCCGAATACAGGTGCTACCAAAGTAATATCCGGTAGGTGTGTTCCACCGCGATACGGATCGTTAAGCACAACTATGTCGCCGGGTTCCATTTCGGTATGCTCAATCGCTGCTAAAACAGAAAGCGGCATTGATCCCAGGTGGACAGGAATATGTGCGGCTTGTGCTATCATCTGCCCTGAAGCATCAAAAACTGCACATGAAAAATCGAGACGTTCCTTAATGTTCGGTGAAAATGCAGTCCGTTGTAACGTAACACCCATTTCCTCCGAGACGGAGGTGAGTATATTCTTATAAAGTTCTAATTTGATTGGATCAAAGTCCATAAGATGTAAAATCGCTAAATGTTTTGAGTTAGGTAATTCGCATTCAGAAGTTAGTTGCATTTTAACATTTTCTCTTGTAACATACAAGAAAAACCATTGAAATGGACGGAAAAATGAATAAGATCAATATCGCTTTAATCGGTGCAGGCGGGATGGCAAATGGTGTTCACTATCCTTCTCTCGCGGAATGTGAAGATGTTAATCTTGTCGGATTATGTGATTTAGTAGAGTCGAAACTTCACGCCACAGCAGAGCGGTTTCAGATAGAACAGACATTTACAGACTATAAGCAAATGCTTGAAAAAACGAGTCCTGATGCTGTTTATATCTTAATGCCTCCACAACATCTGTTCCCACTTGTAATCCATTGTCTGTCGCAGAAACATCATGTATTCATTGAGAAACCACCGGGTGTAACGCTTCATCAAACAAAAGAAATGGCTTTAGCAGCTGAAAAGCACGGCTGCAAAACGATGGTTGGTTTCAATCGCCGATTTATACCATTGATGCAAAAAGTCAAAGCAATCGTTGAAGAAAACGACCCGATTATTCAATGTATGTCTACCTTCCACAAAAATTCGCCAAACGCGCGCTATTATGACGGAGTCATAGATGTTTTAACTTGCGATGCAATTCACGCTGTGGACGCACTCCGTTGGCTTGGCGGTGGTGAGGTCCAAGCAGTTGCAAGCGACATCAATTCCTTCTATTCTGAGCGCGAGAACAGTTTCAATGCACTTGTCAAGTTTACAAGTGGTGCCTCCGGATATCTCTGCACAAATTGGGCTGTCGGCGGGCGTGTCCATATTTTTGAGATGCATGCACACGGAATTTCCGCTTATATTAACCCAGATGCTGGTGGACGTGCAACACTTCATACCCCTGACGGAATAACCGAAATTACGCCTGAAGAAGCTGCCAGTTCTGATGAAACTCACAAAACCTACGGATTTTATGGAGAAAGCCGACATTTTGTGGATTGTATTCAGCAAGACCAACAACCATTAACATGTTTTGCTGATGCTGTCAAAACGATGGAACTCGTTGAAGCCATCTATCAGAATAGAATCTAAAGGTGCATCCGTATTACAAATTTACATTGAAATGGTCAATTTAATGTGATATAATCTTGTGATGCTGAATTCTTTAATATATATATAAAAGAACGAATTCTAAGCAGAAACCAAAAGTATAAATGAGGGAACAGATTTCAATGAAGCGAATAAAAATTCCCGGAGTTGACCAAGAAATTTCACAGTTGATTCTGGGAACTATGATGTATTCACCTAATAGTTTTGATCACAGCACTGAAATGCTTGATACATTCTTTGAAGCAGGTGGAAATGCTTTGGACACAGCGCACATCTATGGGGGCGGGAATAGTCAAAAATTAATCGGACTCTGGATGCAGGAACGCGGAAATAGAGAAAAGGTTTTTTTGATAGACAAAGGTGGACACCCACAAGGAGGTGTTCCACGCCGTGTTTCCCCTGAATACGTTAAACAGGACCTTGAGGATAACCTCGTCCGTCTCCAGACCGATTATATTGACCTTTATATGCTTCATAGAGACGATGTAGAGATTCCGGTTAGCACAATCATTGATTATTTGAACGAAGAAATAGATGCAGGGCGTATCCGAGCCATCGCCGCTTCTAACTGGGAACCGCAGCGCATTATTGAGGCAAATACTTATGCCGAAGAAAACGGGTTAAGTGGGTTCGTTGCTTGTAGTAATAATATCAGCCTCGCGGTTCCAATGGAACCGATGTGGGGTGGATGTGTTTGCGTTGATGATGACGCACGTCGTTGGCATGTGGAGAATCAATTCCCGTTGATGCCGTGGTCATCTCAAGCACGTGGGTTCTTCAGCGGTGCTTTTACGCCAGAAAACCGAGACAACGGAGACATGGTGCGTGTCTATTACAACGATGATAACTTCGAAAGGCTTGCCCGAGCAAAACAATTAGGGACAAAATACGGCTTCTCAGCGATTCAGGTCTCGCTTGCATACTGCGTCCAACTCCCCTTTCCTATTTTCCCGATTGTTGGTCCGGCAAACTTAGAAGAGATGGAATCTTCCCTCGGCGCATTGAATCTTCAACTTTCCCACGATGAAATGGCGTGGCTAAACCTTGAAACAGAATAGACAAAGTTTTAGACACCCTCTGTACCGTAAAAACAGCACACAATACGTTAGGAGTAGGCATATCTTATGCCATGAAATATAAATCCATGAAAACAAAAATTTTCTACGTACTACTTATACTTCAGCTTCTCCTTCCATTTCGTGTTATACATAATGCGTTTGGGCAAGAAAGTTGAGGTGCCTGAAGCAATCCCGCAATCCCACGCGGGATGGGCGGAGTCAGTTTGACTTCAGATAGCAAGAGATTTCAAGCCTCTTTCAGCACGATGCGGTGGTTTGATGCGAAAGGTGGACACCTTGAAGATGAAGGAGTTTTCATCGGTCCAAACGGAAACCGAAAAATCGACAAAGTCCCGCAGCATCGACATCATGTCGTTTTAAACATTTACCGCGTTGATGTAGGGTTAAAATATCTACTCGGTTCTCAATGGATATTGGAAGCAAACCTTCCTTATGAATCCAAAGTTCAAGAAGCCAGTATTGAGAAGATTGACGGTGTTGAATATACTCAAGAACAGTGGGAGGCAATTGAAGAGAATGGGTTTATCCATCATCGCGACGACACCTACACCGGTCTAACAGATTCAGAAGTTTTTCTTGGACATTATAGTCGGGGTGTCTTGGCAGAGGGTGATTATTTTATGGGGCGTATCGGAACGTCGATTCCATTTGGTAAAACTGAGGATGACCCGTGGAAACTCGGAGAGAAGGGAGAAGAACATCTACATATCCAATTTGGGACTGGAACTTTCAACCCCATCTTAGACCTGCACTATAATCTACCTATCTATAAGGGGGTAGCATCTCATACGAGTGTCCGCGCAAAATTACCGTTCTATGAGAACAGCAAAACGTATCGTGGTTCAAATGAACTGACATATTCGGCAGGATTGAACTATCGCTTGAATAAATGGTTTTCTTTCCGAGCAGGTTACCTTGGGATATATCAATCTTTTGCATATTGGGATGGAGAAATAGACAAAAATACTGGACTCCTTTTCGGCATGGCATCGCTTAGTACATCTATTACAACACCATTCAATGTCCCATTATCACTTTCGCTTTTGTTGCCATTGCATCAAAAAACACTATATGATGATAGTGACGCTTTTGTTGATGGCAAATATGAAGAAAGTGACGCTTTTGAGTTCGGTCCGCTTGTCTCTTTAACAGTTTTATATTCATTTTAGGTTTTCACAATGCTTATTGAGTATGTACACGAGGGTTTATAGACAAGATAAATGATAGCGCACAGCAGAGGAGTCCAAATCTTTCAGGGCATAATTAGCATTATTTTGGGTGTTGTCAGTATTTTGCTGGCTATTGTGTTGCGACAATCCGCATATCCAACCATGACTCTCACCACCTTCTTTATAGTTGGATTGATCCTTATTTTTTCTGGAGACTACCTCATAAACCCTTTTGGTATGCCTGCCGATCCCTTCAAACAACAACTCCTAAGTGAGTTGTGTCTTATCGCTTACGGGACTTTTTATGTAAATATAGGAATGTCCCGACTGTTACAACCACTCTTGGTGATGAACATCTCACAAATCTTGGATCCTGTTTGGATACGGCGAGGTATTAGCAGCATCGGTATTCTACTAATTATCGGCGGTATTTACGGTGTCGTAACTTTGCTAAAAAACCCAGATATAGAGTCTTCTGAATAATTTGTTGAAAATGCTGTCAATACTGTATTTACCGTGCTATAATGACCGCATACCGAAGCGGTTTTTCACCCACGTTCCTTATGCCGTGCAAAACTTGACAATCAACATGTACAGCTTCATTGTCACTAACGCGGTGCGTCTGTTCTCCAAATAGGACTTCGCCTTCTCCAGAAAATACATAGAAAATTTCTTGTCCATCGTGTGTATGTGGTGGATGTGCGCGTTGCCCCGGTCCAACTTCGGAGATGTGTAGATGGAGTTGTTCCGTGTCTGCGCCATCTTCAAAAACGAATCGATCAATACCTTTGATGTCAGTTCTTACTGTTTCTGCCATTCGTAACCTCCTTTTCTTTTTATCATTCTATCACACCCCTTAAAACCTATCAAGTTGAAAAGGCTCTCTACAAGGTTATTCAATTCTCCAGTAATTTCACATTTTATCATAAGTCTTTTCTTGTAGGAGCGATCTCCGAATCGCGACCTGTCGGGAATCCAAATCAACGGTATGAATGCCTTTTAGCATTCCCCGGAGTTCCCTCCTACAAAGAGAATCAACTGATAATGAACCAACAAATCCTATTTATGAGATACGCTCTAAACTTATTTACAGAATTTACTATAAAACCTAAGTTGCCACCTATGTAGCACAATCTGTATGAAGATTTATTTATTATTTGGGTAATTTCCATTATGCATATTCGGAACATTTTAAGGGATCTTCAGTTCCGTAGGAACGATATGTTTATAGCAGCGCGGACGACCTCGTTTCCTTAATCCCGCTGAATCATGTAGAATCATGCAGAATACCATACGCGTATTCTGCCAAGCGCATTTTACCAAAGGCATTCATAGCGTTGATTTGGTAGGGACGATATGTTTATTTTTTATGCCGTTCCTACGGAACTCAAGAGGTGCGTTTATTTTCTTTTTCTATAAACATATCGTCCCTAACGGGACTAAGGAAAATACCTGATTTATTTTTTAATCTTCATTTAGATTGTGCCTGTGAGGACACGGGGAATGCCATTGGCAGAATACACTTTTGGTATTCTGCATGATTCATACCGTTGATTTACTGACAATTTGCGCTACGAAATCTTGAGAAAAATGAAGAATTCTCTATTAAAAGCGGTGTTGCTTGTCTAAAATCTTGTAGGTAGCAACTTGAGTTATTTAAAGTATACACAGATAGCCTTATCTTATCAAAAACACGACAACACTCATCTTAAAATACGCGTCAACCGAAATACAGACAAAAAAATACGCCATAATTGAAACTCCAATAAAATCACAATAGAATCCCAATAAGAAACACAATCTA
>JAPPIG010000118.1 GCA_028820635.1 Candidatus Poribacteria bacterium | reverse complement strand
TAGAGCGCAGCGAAACTCGACAATCTTAGTAGGACAGTGCGATCATGTCGGGTTTAGCTGCGCTCTACCCGACCTACAAGATAAACTGGAATCATCTCCTTAAAAAGTTACCATTTGGTAACTTTTTTGTTACCGTGGTAACTTTTTGAAATTCGCTCTAAACCCAGTCTGTTATTGGTTTTATAGCGAATTTTCCGTTGTTGCACTTTTTTGCAATTATGACGTGGACACCTTTCACGATTTTTCAATATTATGGCTAAATTGGTATAGTTTTGAGTAGCATTTTCTCGTTTTTGTTTTGCTTTAGATTTGTGTGCTGGCTGTTTTTGTGTTTGGGGAGTGGTTGTGTTTTTCATATTGATATTATACTTGATTGTAGGTGATGATCAGAAGTTTATGTGGTATTCGGAACAATAGATATCCAATATGTTTACAATAAGTTTGCAGGAAAAGTTGGGGTTGATACGTTTTTTGCATCTTGGATGAGCGTGTATTTTGTTGTCAACATGGTGGTTGAGACGATTTTTTGGAGTCTTGGTAAAGATAGAAATCATTAGAGTATTGAATGGTTTTGAATTCAAGTTACAAACGTTTTGACTTTGCATCTTTCCAATGATATACTATGGTGAATTATTGAAATAATTGGACATGACGATATAAAAAGTCGGGTTTCGCTACCGCTTCTACCCGACCTACGAAATAATGTGATATTATCATATAGAAATGGTATTAAGTATTCTTTGCTATGATTTAATATGAATCTTGACAAAAACCAAGAGAAAGCTGTTAACCATTTAGCTGGTCCCGCCATCGTTATTGCTGGACCGGGGAGTGGTAAAACCAGAGTCGTAACAGCACGTATTTTAAACCTCATTCAAACCCACAACATCCCTCCCTCAAAAATCCTTGCCATAGCATTCAATAGAAAAGCGGTTGAAGAGATGGAAAATCGGATTGTGCTTGGACTGAAGTCAAATGGCACTTTGCCTGTCATCCGTACACTCCACGCTTTTGGAAAAGATATTGTCACCGCAAACTACAAGCAGGCAGGATTTAAACATCATCCGGAAATTTGGTCAGGAGAAATAGATAAAATCATAGCCCAAGAAAAAGGACAAATTGAGCAAGCAGCCTCATCTACAAAAGTTTCCATCTATAAAATTGAAAACAAACAGACAGGCAAGTGTTATATAGGACAATCCACAAATCCGGAACGGCGGAGGCGTGAACACTTCAGTCATTCCTCAAATGATAGACTCCGTCAAGCCATTCGTGCTGAAGGTGAAACGCAGTTCATTTTTAAAGTATTGGAACAGGTTGAAGGAAGAGAGGCGAACGGACGTGAAGCATACTGGATTAGACATCACAGAAACTGTGGTGAAGTGTTCAACCGCGCAGACCCGATGCGAGAACAGTTTAGCAATCAAGTTATGCTTGAGATGTTCTGTCAACATTTTAACGTTCAGTACACGGATCATCTGGATAGAGACCCTGATTTTGAAAATCTTCGTGACCGTTTCTACGAGATAAAAGAGATAGTCATGCGAGCAAAGCGGCGGGTTGAAAGCGGGCTTTTTGATCCAAACACATTACAAAATCCTGTGGCACGCGAATTTGCAAAGAAATATGAAGACCAAAAATCAGCCGCGAATGCTATTGATTTTGAGGATATGATTATCTACTCCGCACATCTGTTTGAAACTCACCCAGACATCCGCCAAAAATACATAGCCAAATATCCTTATGTGCTTGTAGATGAATTTCAAGATATCGCCCCAATTGACTTTCGGCTGATTTCTCAATTATCAGAGAACCTTTTGGCTGTGGGAGATGATGATCAGGCGATTTATAGTTTTCGGGGCGGGGATTCTCAAATTATGCAAAAATTCGCCAACCGACGAGATGTGGAAAAATATGAAATTACGCGTAATTATCGTTCTACATCAACAATTGTTGAACATGCAAGAGCCATAATTGCACGCAACACACCTCGGATTCGGAAAAATCTACGTTCCCATAATCCGATGAAAAAAGAGATAGACATTATAGAGACGACACCTGAAACCATCAAAAAACATCTATTACAGCAATTGTCCGATCTTGTTGAAACAGCAATCCTTGTCAGAACCAACTATGAAGTTAATCGGATTGAGGAGATACTTTCAAGTGAATCCTTATCTTTTCCAGTAGAGGTTACGACAATACATAAAGCAAAAGGGCGTGAATGGGAAAAGGTTATCCTTATTCATAATACGTTGAATCGGAGGTTTCCTCGGAAGGATACCATACTTGAAGAAGAACGGCGTGTCTTTTATGTTGCTATGACGCGTGCGAAGGGGCAGTTGGTTGTCCTCGGCGGGATGTGCCAATTCGTGCCAGAGTTTAAGAACATTCCGAAAAATATAGGTTATTATTATCGGCAGTTTGCATATTGGCGCGCAAGGCGGAAATTGAAAAAAGTTAAGACATAGATTAAGAATTGTGCTATAATCGCCAGATATTTGAAACTAAATAGCATTTTACCTAATGGAAAACAATCGAAAAAACAGGAATTCATCTACACGCAACCAATTTTTCTTCCTCACTTTCGCACATACCATCCTCGACTCTTACGCGACACTTTTTCCACACCTGCAACCATTTCTGTTGAACAAGTTCGCCTCAATAGGTGCGCGAAATAGTTTTGCTGGAATTCTTATCTCACTGTATAGCATCTTCAGTTCTCTTGGACAGATTCTGTTCGGATGGCTTTCGGACAGAGTGCGGACAGTCCATTTCATAACGTTTGGCGTAGCTTTCACAGCAATCGGTTTAAGTCTGGTAGGGATTGCACCAACAGCATGGATTGTATTTCTATTGTTAGCTATTGGCGGTACTGGTGTCGCTGCTTTTCATCCCCAAGCGACTACTTATGCAGGCGCACTCGCCGCTGAAATGCGAGGGATGGGTATCGCTATTTTTCTGACGGGTGGGAATGTCGGACGCGCTTTAGGACCGCTGGTACTATTATTTCTGCCATATCAATTCAATAATAACCTAAATATACTCGGTTGGGAGATGATACTTGGGTTATTTGTTGCGTTGTTAGTGCCGATGGTATTGAAATTTGAACATGAACTTGACTTGACAGCCTCTGCTCGTGTGCTATCGCACGGAGGAGAAACAGAACGTCAATCTTTTTGGCATGTTGCCGGACCTTATTTTTTACCACTTCTTGCGCTATTTATTATTGCATCGCTCCGAACGGTTACAATAGCTGGATTAGAGAATTTTCTCTCTATTTATCTTGATGACCTGGACTATTCTGACCAGAAACGTTCATTAGTGATTGCACTCTATATTTTCGCTGGTTCAATGGGTATCATGGGAAGCGGTTGGTTTTTAAGTCGGGTAAATACGCTTGTCTTACTGCTGTTATCACTTGTTGTTGCACCGCCACTGCTCTATGCCTCACTTCACACCAGCGGTATCGCTTTCCTTGTGCTTCTCTTTTTAGGTAATATGGTTCTCACAAGCTCAGTAACGATTAATATTATCTTAGCACAAATGATGTTACGCGGACATGAAAGTATCGCAGCAAGTTTTATGATGGGCGCATCGTGGGGAGTTGGCGGACTGCTGAATTTAATAGTTGGGGCTTTAGGTGATAAATACGGTTTGCCTATCGTGCTTGACGGGTTAGTGATGGTTCCGTTGTTAGTGGCACCGCTTCTGATTTTCTTACGCAATCAACCGGATTTGTCTAACCCTAAATCTGACTAAAAATTCCACAATACACTTAAAAAATGGGTACTCACCAGATCGCCGATGAGAAGCGCATAATCAAGACGAAACTGTTTCAGTTGAATACCGATACCACTTGTCAACCGAGCATCACGGTAGCCTATGCGTAATGCTAACGGAGGACTAAGTTGATATTCTATGCCGAGATGGGTTTGCCCACCATAACGTTCTTGCCATTGATAGGATAGAATTAATTCGCGACTAAAAAAGAGTTTCGTGAAATACGCAAGACCTATATTGAAATTTGCTGGAATTGATTCTTTGAGAGTGGGCACGGTATTCCATGTCAAAGTCGTTTGTGATATATCTTGGAGATTCACACCGAAAGCGAATCCGCCTGCATTTTCCAAACCGAAAAGTGCATTCATATCAGGGAGACGTGCAAGCATCCCTGCATCAAAACCGTATCCGCGGCTTCCATAAGTGGAAAACACGGAAGTAACCTCGTCAAGTTCACCAACTCCATTGAAATTCTGAAAGATACCCTTCACATTTACACCGAACAGAAATTCGGGCGCAATAGAATCCCTTCCGAAGTTATCCCACCACGATTGACTAACAGCAACACGCGTTGCAAGTGATAGCACGAAAGCGTTTTCACTGTCGTTAAGATAACCTGAAGGGATAAAATCCTCTTCTCGTGGTCGGTATTTAGGGTTGTTTTTGCGTTGATCAGCACTAATTTCCGGATCAAATGCTGGCACATCGTAATAGATAGGGATGTCGTCAATACCAGCACGAATCCACGAGAGACCGAGCGTCAGTTGAGGTAAGATTTTTCCGATGCCGCTGACATAACTGAATGCCCCTAATCCAGAGCGGCGTGTGGCATGCATCATACAGACTTGATATTTTTGTGGAACGCCTGCTATTCCCGCGGGATTCCAGTAAGTAGCGGTGGCATCATCAGCGATGCTAACGTAAGCACCCCCAAGCCCAAGGGCGCGTGCACCGATGCCGTTCGTCAGAAAATCACCAGTATAGTTTTCTGCGGATGCGGACAATACGATGAGAAAACAGAATGTGATAAGTGCTAAGTTTTTTAGTTTAATCAATGATTATTTTTCCTTAATGCAAGTGTCTTATCTTTAGGGTTTTACATCTTGGACACATCTAAATCCGACATCGCTGCTCAAAAGCGAAGGTTTCTCACCCATGCGGTTTGCAACACGAACGCTCTTTGCATTGAAACTCCACGAACCACCACGCACAACACGACGTGTCGCTATATCTTTGAAATTATTGATAATCTGATTGAGGTTCTTTGGTCCCGCGATAGGGTTGCGTTGAGGTGAATTGACATAGAAATTCTTCTGATACGCATCCAGACACCATTCTGATACATTGCCTGACATGTCATGTAAACCGTAAGCATTGGCAGGATATTTTCCGATAGGCGTTGTCTGCTCATCATGTTTTCCAGATTTTGTGTTTTTATTGTAGTTTGCTTTTTTAGTATCAATCGCATTACCCCATGGATATTTTTGTCCAATTAATTCGCCGCGCGCTGCTTTCTCCCATTCTGCCTCTGTCGGTAACCGTTTCCCTGCCCACTTTGCGTAAGCCATAGCATCGTGCCAACTCACACCGACAACTGGATGCTGGTCGGTAGGTGAACATCTAAATACAGAATCTGGTAGTGCGCGATGTCCAGTGGCATTGATGAATTTTTTGTACTCTCCAACTGTAACTTCATGTTTATCTATGTAATACGCATCAAGATGAACGGTATGTATAGGCTTCTCATCACGATCACCGTTTGTGCTTCCCATCTGAAATTCGCCTGCGGGGATCAACGCCATTCCAGTTGGAACTGTCGTGGTTTTAGAGTCGTTATGACCGTCTGACAACAAACTTGCTGTAACACAGAAAACACTATACGTCAGCAATATCAGCATTCTTATCATCAATGATTACACCTGATTGAGATTAAAATTGTTCCAATAATATTGATATTTAGAAGATTGCCATCCGTTGTAAATTTCATCCCATGGCATTCTGTTGAAATGCGGCAAGAGTGAACCTTCCGTGACGGGTTGAGAACAACCTTGATAGCGATAATCGACAGACAAACGAATTCTATTAGGACTTTGGTTTGGGAGTGCTTTGTGAACGGTATGGCTATGAAAGAACATGGCATCGCCTATTTCGTAATCTCCACCGACCCACTGCAATCCGTCCGCTTCTAATGGATCCGTGTCAATCCCAAGTCCACCTGCGCCAAACGCTGGCTTCACTGGGAAAATTCCAAACCGATGCGATCCAGCTAACACAGATAATCCGCCCAAATGCTGAGGACATGCACCCAGTGGAATCCAACCTGTATAGGTCTCTTCTGTTCCTCGGATATGGATAAAATCTTGGTGTGCAGGCGTTGTATATTTTGTGTTTTCTGGGAACATAATTCTGCCGATATTCCGTGGATGCACCAACGTTTTTTCACCAAACAATTTGTCACACATATCCAAAATAGCAGGATGATGTGCAAATGCATGGAACGATTCGAGAGATTGGAATTCGTCTAATACGGGCCAATATCCGTCATCACCTTCCATAAAAGGCCCACCTATCCGAATGCCATCCATCAATGCTTCTCCACCTTGCGCCCATCCGTGTCTATGACAAATCTCTAAGAAATCTCTGCGTAAGTTATAAATGGATTCTTCATCAATTAGTCCACAAAAATAAAGATAACCATCCTGTTGCGCTCGTTCGCGGAGTTTTTCAGGTTGATCTAACAGTTCATTTGAGACAAAAAAGGGTTCAATTTTTGCCATTATGTGTTCCTCGTCTCTCCAATAGAATGTTGGATATATGACTGATATTATACCAACAAATAGGTGGCGTGTCAAATGATATAGAACGATGTCCAAGATTATTTAGTTTTAGACATTCTATCTGTTTTAGCCGAACAGTCGCGACCAGGAGGTCGCTCCTACAGAAGAGGGATACGGGACAAATTAAGGTAAATATAGAGAACTAAATAACCCTGAACGATGTGGGACGAAGTTTCAGTTGAATGTCGTTTCTCCTCATAGAATTAAAATCTAATCTCATGACTATGATTTTAGTTGTTTGTTGTGATTTTCTCCGATATTCTTCAATAATTACCAATTTAATTATTTCAAATATGCTCAGATCGTTAAGTTGATATTTCTTAACAGATTATTTTGAGAATATGCTACAATTCACAACAATCCAAACATTAGGAGGCGTCTCATGCTTAGCATCAAACATCTTGAAACAATAACATTGAATGTACCGTTCTATTGCGACCGTGTCAGTCGGCACATGCACCGAGCAGCAACGCATGGAGAACGGGTTTACGTTTACCGTGTTGAACTTAGTAATGGAGTCATAGGGTATGGCGAAAATTTATATGATGAATCCGATAGTATTGAGCGATTGATAGGGAAAAATCCGTTTGCGTGTATGCGCGATGATGGTGTCGGGTTCGGCATTCAGATGTCGCTTTATGATGCTGTTGGTAAATCGGTAGGTGTATCCGTGTCTGAACTGATTGGTCCAAAGGTGCGTGAAAAGTGTCCGATCTCATGGTGGGATATTGACATGCCGCCAGAGGATTGGGTTGCAGAAGTGCAGGAATCGGTCAAAAGAGGTTATACATCTGCCAAACTCAAAGCGAGACCATGGCGAGACATCTTTGCACAAGTTGACGCAGTCGGCAACGCAGTACCAGCGGATTACAAACTTGATATTGACTTCAACGGTTTCCTGCTAACAGCGGATAACGCTATTCCTGTTTTACAAAGGTTAGATGAACACCCGAATGTGGCTATCTACGAGAGTCCGTTCTATCTCGGAACAGATATAGAGGGTGCAGCAAGGTTACAGGAGGCTGTTGAAAAACGTATCGTAGAGCATTACAATGAATCCTGTTTACATGCACGCTGTTGTGGTGGGTTTGTTGTTGGAGGTAGTGTCAACTCACTACTGCGGACGAATGCACTCTGTGCTTCGTTTGGACAACCGTTCTGGCTACAGATGGTTGGCACTGGCATTACCACTGCTTACTGTGTGCATCTCGGTGCGGTTCTATCGCAAGCGGAGTTGCCAGCAATTACCTGCCATGAGTTGTGGGAATCGGATCTGCTTGAAAATCGACTTGAAGTCGTTGATGGGACGATCCATGTTCCAGATTCTCCTGGACTGGGAGTCTCTGTGGATGAGGATGCATTGTCAGAATATAGTGTTGATAAATCAGCACCGACACCACAGCAGCTGTTCCACCAAACTGATTATACGTGCAGGGTACATATTCCAAATGCGGATGGCGGAGAGACAGTTCACGATTTCAGTCGCGAGGGTGAATATTATCCCGCGTTCAGTGAAGGGAAGTATCCAGGGTTTGTGCCGGGGGTATGGATGGAAGTGGTTTGATGGTTCTCATCTAATGTTGTTTCAAATTAGATTTCTTTGAAAGAGATGGGTGCGTGAAGTTTTTGTCGAAGCCCACACCCTATTATTACAATGCAATGTCTACATCTATAAAATAGGTCGCGATTCGGAGATCGCTCCTACAGAAGATGGTCTGTCTTTGTAGAAGGGAACTCCGACTCCCGACTATTAGTGGTTTCGTCGCGATTCGGAGGTCGCTCCTACAGAAGAGAGTGTTGCATTCGGACAACCGATTTATGAAATAATGTAATATCATTATTAGAAATGGTGTAAGATAGACTCAAAAGAATAAATTCCAAAACTAATTATCAAGCGAAAAGCGGAGTACGCCGCCACCAAAAGTTCCAGCATAAAGCGTGTTATTATCCACATCAAAGCTGGAAACAGGATATGGGATTTCCGGTGTAACCGGTTGCCAGATGCCTATGTTCCTGTTCAATTGATATATTTTTTGCTTAGTTTCACAGTAAACCGTTGTGCCATCCACCACCAATCTATTTGTTACAAGAGGTGTCTTTTCTACATCGGTGAGTGTGTGCCAGTCAGTGCCATTAGCTGACAGTAAGACACCTTTGTCAGTTGCCACAAAGACGAAGTTTCCAGCGAAAACTATTGATTTATAATTTTGAACAGGAAACGGTAAATGATCGGTGAGATCGTTCCAAGTTTTTCCTTCATCAAGTGAGTGCATGAGGTGTCCATCCCGTTTGCCGACGTAAATATTTTCACCTGCAACTGCGATTTTAAAACTCATAGAATCGGGCGAAATTAGAGATGGAGGCATGTAAAAGGGATTACCATTAGACATGGGAGGACTAAAGCGATGTAATATTTTTTTTTACCCATTAACCCTGTATCATACCATTTGGTAGTGCCAAGTTTCCATCTGTAAAGTTTCTGTCCATATTCAACATAGTATGTGTCTCCGCTAATAGCAAAACTTCCCAAATGTATGAATGGAGGAGGAACCCGTTCTTGGAAAATGTAATCGAATCCCTCAGAAACAGGCATATTCGGAATAGAGGTAAGTTCATTGTCTTCAGTGGATAAACGTAGAATAGGCGGTGCGTTTTTTAAATTCCTCATATATTGCCTTATATATAGTTCATCGTTAAATCCTGCCATTACAAAGATATTTTTAGCATCAATGGAAAGCGGTGTCCACGATTCACCACCATCAACTGATGTAATAATTTCATTCGTTGTTCTTGCATAGAGTTGGTTGTTAACAGCGACTATTTTTGTAACGGTTGTGCTTGCAAGTCCAGTATTAAGTAGATGCCACGATTTAACTCCATCAGTTGTCCGGTAAATGCCTGCCTTGCTAACCCTATAGAAAGTCTCTCCATCCATCATCAGAACAGGAGGGGAAATCCCGATATCCATCCTATCATTTAAACTGAAGTAATTCCATGTTTCACCGGTATTGGTTGAGTAGAATAACTCTGTTGGGACAGCAACCATTACTTTTTCTTTTTTTGCTATTATGTTTATGGTTGATCCTAATGCTACATTGGTTCCATTCGGTGGATAATTGATTGATAATTTTCCATTCGATTTTACCTCATTTATCGGACTTTTCCTGGGATCTATGGAATCCCACGAATTGCCTAAATCAGTTGAGCGATAGAGTGACCACCAAGACTCATCTGTGAATTCTGATTGATGCTGCATTCCCGACCTATATTCAAACTTCTTTCCGGCTGCGACATAGAGTTGATTTTCAGAAACTGCCAATGCATGGACAACTTGATTTTGTTCTGCATTATCTATCTGACGAATTGATACTTTTTGCCATACACCTGCTTTGAGACGGTAGAGTCCGTTATTTGTACCTGCAAAAACTGTGTTTTCCACTGCAGCAATCGCCTTAATTTTTCCTGGTTCCATACCGTCTTTCAGAAGTATCCACGGTGCCATACCATCTTCAGATCGATAAACTCCATTGGCAAGAGCAAGATAAAAACCCGCATCCGTTATTACCAAACCTATTGGCGGACCTTCTGGATGTGTTCCAAGTGAATTCCATGTCTCACCTCTATCAATGGATGCCCAAATTTCTTCATTTGTGATGATGTAGAGTGTATCGTTTGCCTCTATCATCCGTCTTCCACCTATTGCCCAATCTGTCCATCTAAGTGAAGGCGCATCCCATATTTTGACAGGTTTCCATTTTTGTCCATTGTCAGAGAGTTTATAGAGAGTTGTCGTTGTCTCTGCAAAAATGTCGCCCTGCGTTGTTGAGAAGAGTGTGTTGACTGAACCGCCTTCAGGTACATTTGTTTGAATCCACTGCGGTGCTGTCTTTGATATTGCAGCATCATCCGCTTGTGCTGCCGCGAATAGTGGTGTGTCCGGTTTTTGTCCTCCCCCTTCGGTTCTACCAGTTACATTAGATCTCCCAACCTGAGTTCGCACAGCAGGTTTTGTTGGCGTGTCAATGACGAGTTGTGTATCTGTTATTTCAATTGTCGGTTCTGATTGTGCGTTTAAGCTATATGGTTTTTGAAAACGATTTAGGTATTGCATCCCAGCTCCCATCAACAATAAGATTAACACTGCAGCGGCGGCAGAAACTGCTATTGGCACTAATGGTTTGCTGCCAGAAGGTGTTATCGGATTGAGACGTGAAATCTCTTTCGTGATGTTTTCTGTAAATTGTGTTGGCAGTTGGAAACTACTAAGGTTTTCTTTAATCATTGCTTCCACCTTTTTCAATCGGTTGCGTGCGCGATGAAGTCTGCTGCGCACCGTATTAGGAGATACACCTAAAAACCTTCCAATATCCTCACATGTCATTTCTGCGATGTAAAATAGATTTACGATTGTGCGGTCACTTTCTTGCAGCTTACTGAGTAACTTCTGCACTATTGCTCGTCGTTTTTGATTTGCTGCTTCTTCGCGTTGTTGGGTCATATATTCTGAATAATACACCTCCTCTAATTCTACAGGATTTATTGTTTGTAAGGATTGAAACGCCGATCGTTTCTTTCGGTGCCAATTCTTGCATTTATTGCTGGTAATAGCATAGATCCATCCTGAAAACTGGCTATGATGTGTGAGTGTCGCGAGTTTTTGATACGCAGTTAAAAAAGCGTCTTGTGTTATCTCTTGTGCAATGTGAAAATCACCAATTTTCTGCCACGCTAACGCATGTATCTGTTTTTGGTATTTTTCCACAAGCGTAGTAAAAGCTTGTTGATCGCCTTCTAAGGTTCGTTGAATTAGGTCGGTATCATCATATTGCATTCTATATCCCACACAAAAATTGAAGAGGGTTCCATTTTGGACGAATTTTAGTTAAGAGGGAGGAACTTCCTGGTAACCGAAACGCCTCCCTTGAAGTGGATGTTCGCATAAATCAGGTAACTAACGATTGATTTTGATACGTCCCCATGTTGTTGCCAGTTTTCGGTTTGGGTCCACAGCCAGCGTAATATTTTCACCAGAAACAGTGAAATCATCAAAACTTGCTGCAGTTTTTACTGCCCAAACACCGACTTTACCAGTTTTGTATCTATGGTTACTATGTTCTTTCTGAAATCTATTATTAAGGTACAACTTAAAGGTGTCCCCTTCAACCTCTACTTTCATATCAAACCATTTGCCGTTGGCAATCTCAATATTGCCAACAGGGCGAATCTGCTCCTCAAGTCTTTCTTTGAAGCCCCACCCCAGATCGACGGCGTTAGGAGGTCGGGTTTTATATCGATACAGTTGCATTATGTGCAATTGTGTGTTGAGAAGGAAAGCGTAGTACTGCTCTTCATCTATTGCGCGGAACACAATCCCTGCCCAGCTGCCCTTATCAATCCGAACTTTCGCTTCAATAGCGTAGTCACCCCAATCTTTTTCACCGACGACGGCATGTTCTACACCACCTTTTGAAATCTGATAGACACCGTTCTTGACTTGCCACACGCCGCTGGTAACTTCCCAGTCCTTGGCATTTCTGTTAAAATCCCACTGTAGAGTCTCGGCTGATACTGGCAGAGTAAATAGCACATTACAAAGAATGATTAGGCACAAAACGATAAATCTATGTAATATTATAGAAATCATCTTCATCATCATTATTCCTTCCTTTTTTGTTTTGGGTCATTTGGACATTACCCCATGAGACTTCGCACTCTTATACATATTTATGATAGATTTGAATTATTGGATACTTTGCACCAGTTGTTCTTTTAATATATAGACACATTTTTGAGGTCAATAATTGCACTTTTTTGAAAAAAATGCAATTATTTTGAGAAAGAAATGTAATTTTTCTTGGAAAGGAATGAATAGAGGTTAGATAAACGGGAGAAATTGGGGTTTTAATGTGGGAGAGAGACGTTATGATAATAAATAAATGCTCTAACTTTAATGGGTAAGCGAGTAGACTATAGCGTTAATTCCCATTTTGAATGCCATATTTGAAAACTTATGCGGATAAAACGACTCGGCAGCATTCTGCCATGCATCGCCCAAATCCGTATTGAAGTTAATCATCATCATAAGTCTACCTTTGTCATCAAACACACCCATACATTTCACTTGATACCCATCCTTTTCATGTGTTCTTCCACTCCTATAGGCAGCGGGAGCGGGGATTTGCATCAGTTTGTCAATTTTAAAAAAGCACTGGAAAAGGGGATGTGTCATCGGAATATCTATGGGTTCGCGTTTTGGGAATATCTTCTTGTACTGCTTATAGAACCTTCTCCACTGTTCTGTGCCGTGAAAATCATCTGTCATGATAAATCCGCCACGTAACAGATATTCCCGAAGATTTTCAGCTTCAGCTTTAGAGAGGTTAAGTCGTCCTAATTCTGCTATATATGCAAACGGATAGTCGAAAATTTCAGGTGAACCTACCTCAATGACTTTTTCCAGAGGACTCGCTTTGATGTCTGTATGTTTGCGAAGTTGAATGAGTAAGTTTCGTTCTGCGGCTGGGTAATCTATATGCCACAAACTCCGATAGCGATAACTCCCACTATATTTCAAACGGACGAATGTGAAATCATATTCAATATCTTTACTTTTTAAAAGTTGGGTATGGACAAAAGTGGATTCATTTCCAGTATTTTTACCCATTGAATGTGGGGTGATGAATAATATCAATAGGATAGTCGTAATATAGGCATTTTTATATTTCATGGAACTTACCACCTATTTGATTTTATATGTTTTGGGTTTGTAATAGAACGATTTTTTAACGTTTTTTGTGATGTGGAATCAAATTTATATACACTTATTCATATTATAACACAAAATTGAGGATATGTAAATAAATATTACCCTCACGACTTGTGCCAGTTAACATTTGGTATATTTATATTTTACATGTTCCTCTTATTTGGATTTGAATTTCGCAACTTTTCCGATACCTGCTTTCCTCAAGGTAGGAGGGAACTCCGACTCCCGACTACAAACGTGTCGCGATTCGGAGATCGCTCCTACAAATATGAATAGTTGTGAAAAATAACAAACTTTCACTTAACTGGCACAACTCGTTACTCTCCGATGTGGAAAATGCCCTCATATTTAATATCTATCCCGTCTTCGTGTGCCATTTGTTTGGCAATTGTGAGCATTTCAAGAGCATCTTGGATGTCTTCAAGCGCTTCAGGGGGACTTATCCCATCTCCAGACATAAGTCTCATCATTGCCTCCATCCCTTTAATTGCATCGTCAATTGTCGTTGGACCGTTATTGCCGCGCCTGATAGTTTCTACGAGGATGTCAACATCAGGGTCATCGCCGTATTGTTCGCGAAAAGCATCATCAAGACGTTGGTAAGCGTATTCGGGATTGCTTTGAAGATGAGCGTTGTAATCGTCAAACCCTGCTTTAACAATTGCCATATCATAAGGAGCTTCCTTAGAAACATCGGTGGAGTCTCTAATGGTTTGCGGAAGCCATTGGTCAAAAAAACTGTCAATGTCAGCACCGTCCGAGGCGGCTTCCGCTACATCAGAGGATTCTGCAGGAGTTACAGCGTCAGGTTTATTCGTTTCTTTTTCAGCGTCGCGCATTGAGGTAGGCGAAATTGCATTTTCTGTTGTTTGAGCGATTTCCCGTGGATGTTCCGTTTGCCTTGCGGTAGTTTCCTCACGAGGTGCTTCCATAACCGATGGGATTTGTAGCGATTCTTCAAACTGCTTTGTGTCCCACTGGGTATAAAGCCAAAACCCTGTACAAATAAGGACTGTTAGAATCAGACCACCGACGATGACACGCAGATTCATAGATTTCATAGTTTTCTCCTTTAATATTGGTTGCACTGTGAAATTATTTCGGTGCAGGGTTGAAGGGCATTTTCTCGTCTGGGTTACCTTGGCGTTTTAATATTTTCTGTACAATTTTACTTTGTTCAATGACATTCGCTAAGTTTTTAATTTCATTAGCATATTTCTCAGCGTCAATATCTGTGAACATCTGCTTTTTTAACTCAAATAAGCGAATCGCTTCTGAGATGGTGGCTTTTTTGTCTCGGCAAAGACGAAAATAGAGTGCCTTCCATTCTTCGGTGAGACGATGGTTATCAAATACAAGTGTGGCAAATATGTCAAGTACGGCACGAGCGGTTTCAGGGTTGTCGGGGAGCAGCTGAAAAAAGGCATTATTTACTACATCCGACGTTTTAGTTGTGCTAATCGGTTTTTTAAAAGGTTGATCGCCAACCACTTTGTGGAGGTCTTTACAATGTTTAAGTGCTTCTTGATGCAGTTGAATCTGGTTTGCGTGCTTTTCAGCACCAATAGCTGTCAATACTCGGATTTCGAGTTCATAGACACGTTTAACATCCGATAGATGCTTGGTTCCTTCACTTCTAATTCGGAAGTAGAGGGCTACCCACTCTTCGGCGAGTATGTGTCCTACGAAAAGTTTTTTGGCCACGTTTTGGAGTTCGGCATGTGCAGCTTGCGAATCCTTCTCTAAATTTAAAAGTTGCTGAAACGTTATAAAGTGTTCTCCCCACGGCACGGTATCTGTCTCTTTAGTGTGAGAACGCTTCTCATCAGAATGGACAGAAAGTTCTCCAATAACGCAAAACATTAGAACGAGTGTGCAATAAGTTAGAATTTTCATCAATATCTCCTATATACAAGAATTGTTTACCTATCCGTGGAATCGTCAAGTGAAAAGCGGAGCACACCTCGTCCTGCCGTTCCGACATAGAGTGTGTCTCCATCAACATCAAAAGAGAAAACAAAATTTGGGATTTCTGGCGTAACCTGTTGCCATTTGCCAGAGTCCTTATTCAATTGATATATTTTATGATTATATTCACCGTAAACCGTTGTGTCATCGACTGCCAATCTACTCATAGCGAGAGGTGTTCCTTCCAAATCAATGAGTGTATCCCATTCTAAACCATTGTTTGACCAAACAACACCTTTGTCGGTAGCCACATAGACAGTTTGTCCAGCGAATGTAATATCATTGAAACGTCCAACAGGAAATGGAAGTTTTGTGGAGACATCATTCCAAATTTCGCCTTCATCATGCGATAGCATAAGGTGTCCATCTCTTTTGCCGACGTAAATGATGTTTCCCGATACAGCGATTCTGAAACCAATAGAATCAAAATCGTCAATTTTGCCATTAAAGTGACCAGGTCCACTTTCATCTACTAAACCAGTGTCGTACCATTCAGCAGTACCGGGTTTCCATCTGAACAGTTTATGCCCGGATTCCATATAGTAGGTTTTGCCGCTGACAGCGAAACTTCCAAAAGAAACTTGAAAGGACTTATTTAGGTTTTCCTGCACAATCTTACTATAGGTTTCATTGAACTTTTCTGCATCAAAATGTTCAGGATCAATCTTTTTTGCTGCTTCAAGGTCTGTCTTGGCCTTCTCCTCAAGTGTGGCAAGTAATGCCAGGCCGATTTCTTCCTCCATTAACTTACTAAAGTCCGGCACCTCAAAATTTGGCATGCCAGGGACGGGGGTTATCTGGTTGTCCTCAACAGTTTTACGATAAAGACGTGGTGTCAGATTCTTTGAACCTTTAACATAGAGAACACCGTTAGATTCCAACATACCATTGACGCTCCCTGCTTTTCCAAGTACAGATGTCCACGATTCACCACCGTCAGATGAGGTAACAAGTTCCGTCCCTATGTTTGCATAAAGGGTATCATTTACTGCGACTATATTAAAAATGAAAGTATTCACCAATCCAGTTTTGAGTTGACGCCATGTCTTGCCGGTATTGGTTGTGTGATAGATGCCATCATTGCCACTGCTGTAAAATGTGTTTTTGTTCAAAATGGCGATGACGGGTAGTGAGTCACTACCTGAAAAACTTGTTGGCAAGATATTCCAATTATTACCTGAATCATTTGAGTAATAAGAATCATTTGAATAATAAGAATCACCCCGATTAATGACTAAGAGGCTATCTTGGTGTGCAACTATTCTTACTGTGTTAAGAGGTTCCGAATTACTTTTGTCAGAGAACTTAAAAGTTGTTTTTCCAGACATTTTCATAGGACCTTTTTCGGGGTCTATTGATTCCCATGATTTTCCTAAGTCTGTTGAGCGATATAGCGACTTGGAAGTCTTTTGAGTGGTCATCATTGACAAGAATTGAGAAGTTAGTTGATTCTTTACTTCCTTCCCTACCGCAACATAGAGTCGGTGTCCAGCACTTGCCAATGCACGTATATTTTCCACTTTATCGCCTACTGGCAACTGTTCCCAATTTTCTGATTTAAGGCGATATAGTCCTTTATCGGTACCAGCAAAGACGGTGTTTTCAACGGTAGCGATTGCATGGATTTTCCTATCTGTCAAACCTTCGGTCAGCGGTGTCCACGATTTACCTTCATTATCTGTACGGAATACACCGTTAGCATAAGCGAGGTAGATTGCCATATCGCTTTGCGCGCCGGGGATTCCATCAGTTATTACCATACCAACAAGCTGACCTTTTATACACTCACAGAATACGTCCCATGTTTCGCCTCTATCTGTAGACGTTAATATTTCTGTTCCAACAGCAAGGTAAAGGGCATCCTGCCGCTCTACTACAGGCCACCATGTTTTTCCAGCGTATTGTGCAGTATATGAATGCTCTTTGATGCGGTTGACGAGTTTCCATGATTGTCCATCATCAGTAAGTCTGTAGAGACCGCTGAGCGCGCCTGCATATACATCACCGCGGGTTGTTGTGAACAAGGTAGCAACTGTGCCACCTTCCGGACCTTTTGTTTGCACCCATTGCTGCTTTGACTTTGAAATTTCTACGTCGTCTGTCTGTGCTGCAGCGAATAGTGGTGTGTCCGGTTTTTGTCCCTCACCGTTGCTTTGACCGTGGACATCTGAACGTCCAACCTGATTTCTAACTGCTGGTTCTGTCGGAGATTGCAAGACAAGTTGCGTCTCAACGATTTCAATTGTTGGTTTTGATGTTGCCTCTATACTATAAGGCTTTTGAAACCGGATTAGATTTTGCGCCCCAACGCCTATCAGTAATAAAACTAAAATGGCTGATGCGGCAGAAACTGCTAACGGTATTAAAGGTTTACTTCCAGGTGGCGTTGTGGGTTTTAGTCGTGAAATTCCCTTCATGATGTTTTCTGTCAATTGCGTTGGCAGTTGGAAACTGCCCAAGTTTTCTTGAATCATTGCCTCTTCCTTCTTTAATCGGTTACGGGCACGGTGGAGTCGACTCCGTACCGTGTTGGGAGATACACCCAAAAATTTTCCTATATCTTCACATGTCATGCCTGCGATGTAATACATATTTACGACAGTGCGCTCGCTCTCTTGTAGTTTACTGAGTAATTTCTGGACTACTGCACGTCGTTTTTGATTTGCTGCTTCTTCGCGTTGTTGTGTCATATATTCTGAATAGTACACCTCCTCTAATTCAACAGGGTCTGTTACTTCTAACGATTGCGGTTGTGGTGATTTCTTTCGGTGCCATGCAATACATTTGCGGTTGGTAATTACATAGAGCCATCCCGCAAAACGATTAGGGTTTGTGAGCGTAGAGAGCTTTTGGAATGCTGTGAAGAACGCATCCTGCGTAATCTCTTGCGCGATGTGAAAATCACCAATTTTCTGCCATGCTAAAGCGTGTATCTGTTTTTGGTATTTTTCCACAAGTGCAGCAAACGCTTGCTGGTCACCTTCTAATGTTTGTTGAATCAGGTCAGAATCGTCGTATGTCATCTGAGACCTCAATAGAAAATTTATCTTTCATAATATATAGACGCGATTTTGTTGTGCAGAATTGCATATTTTTGAAAAAAATGCAAATTTGGAGGGAAAAACAACAATTTTTTCAAAAAAGAGAAGAGGATTTATGCAAAATAACAAAAAAGCACACCTAACTAATAGGTGCGCATTATAATTTACTGGTAGGCGCGCTTGGAAGCGCGCTGAAAAGAATTATGTAAACTGATTACCAACTATTGACAGTTTATTGCTCAATCCGAATCTTATACACACCGCTACCGGCAGTGCCAGCATAAAGAAAACCGTCAACTACTGCTAAGGATGAAACTTGTTTGGGAAGAGAACCAATTGACTTCCAGTGCTGTTTTTCCTCTATCCATTGGAAAACACTTGTATCATCTGAAAATGTGCTGACATACACCGCAGTACCATCTGTTCCTATTGCTGTAGCAGATGTATCATCCAGACCATCGTTGATAGATGTCCAAGTATCGCCTCCATCCTTGGAACGGAATACTCCGATTTCCCAGAAGGATGCATATAGCGTTGAACCGACCCACTTGAGATCAGTCAAACCGCTATCAATCATATCTGTTGTGTGAATAGGTACCCAACGGTTCTCTTCAAAACGATAGATTTCATTATCCGTTGTACCCTGATGTCCTGTAACCGCAATCAGATTCTCACTTTTTGCAATTAATAGCCAGATGTTATCATCTTGTACCAAGCCAAGTTTGGTAAGACCCGCTTTTTGATCCCACTTGAAGACCCCTCTTGACCATGTTCCCATATAAAATGTATTGTCAACTACAACCAAACTTTGAATACTATACATATCCTTATCTGTGAAAAGTTCAACCAAAGTGTTGTCTTCTGGATTCAACCTGTAAACACTATCTCCGTCACCACCAGAAAAAGATGGGATATATTTATCATCACCAAAGTAGGCACCGATGTAGAGATCTCCATCTGATACACAAATGGTAGGAGAAAAGAAGGCATATTTGCTCTGTTTTGAAGGATCTTTTACAGGCAGCCATGAATCTCCACCGTCAGCAGAATAAACGATGTTTTTACCAACAACGGTGTATAGTTTATCACCAATAATCTCTAATTGACTGACATTTGTATTTATTATGCCGGTGCTACATTCTACCCAAGAATTCCCTGCATCTGTTGTGCGAAAGACTCCATTTCTTGATGTGCCTATGAATACAGTATTACCATCGATTGGTAACACTGCTAAAACTTCACCATGCATTACGCCATCGTTGTTTGATATCCAGGAATCACCCATATCATCCGAAAGATAGATCAAACCGTCAGAAGTGCCAACGTATAGTCTCTCACCTTGCACGGTAATTGTCTGAACGTCATCACTTTCTTCTTTTACTTTTTCTGGGGTGATGAGTGTCCATGTGTCGCCTATGTCATTTGACCGGAAGATACCAGATTCATCGCCTATTCTTCCAACCATATAGAGTAAATGTCTTATTGATGCAAACGAGTCAACACGTAAATCGGGGGAAGTTTGTTGCTTAGGTGTAGGATTTGATTCTGGTTTATCTTGTAAGTTGTTTTCTGTCACATCCCCATCTGGATGTTTAACGACAGTTGGTTTGATTGATGTCCACGAGTCTTCATTCGTCATTCTATGATAAATCCCTTTTTTTGTCGCAGCAACCAACGTTATCCCAACACTTGAGAGTTTGAAACCAGTCAAAGGTATTATTCCTAATTTGGGAATATCTGGAGGCGGGTCGGGATCTATGAGATACCTACCGACCATTGGTCCGAGTCCATCATTGATTTGTGTCCATGTATTACCATCATTTGACTGCCAAACACCTGTGCTATCTGTACTAACATAGATGTGTTCATCATGAATCACAATATCAGTGATTCTTTCATGTGCTCCGAAAGCAGGTACGCGTTGCCATGTGATGCCAATATCAGTAGAAATGTATAATGTCCCCAGCGTGCCAACATAGATTTTATCGTCCATTTGTGCGATTGCTTTAACTACCATGGGGAACCTATCTGGGTCGTTGTTTAATCCAGTATTAACTGGAGTCCAACTGTTTCCTTGGTCTGTGGATTGGAATACACCTGATCCATCTGTTCCAGCGAAAAGTATACCCTCAGAGGTTGCAAAAAGTTGCCCGATATATCCTCCATAAGGACCGTTGGTTTGTCCCCATTGCGCTTTTGACGTTGAGATTTCTGCGTCATCCGATTGTGCTGCAGCAAACAGCGGTGTATCCGGTTTCTGCCCTGTTCCATCATTGTTACTGAGTACCTCAGAACGACCAACTTGATTGTTAACTGCAGGTTTTGCAGTGGATTCCAAGACTATCGGCGCGTCAACGATTTCAATCGTTGGTTTTGATGTTGCCTCTAAACTATACGGCTTCTGAAAACGAATTAGATTTTGCGCTCCAAAGCCTATTAGCAGAAAAACTATTATTGCTGATGCGGCAGAAACTGCTAATGGGACTAATGGTTTACTGCCAGACGGTGCTGTGGGTTTTAGTTGTGAAATTCCTTTCATGATGTTTTCTGTCATTTGTGTTGGCAGTTGGAAACTGCTAAGATTTTCTTGTATCACGGCTTCCTCCTTCTTTAATCGGTTACGGGCACGGTGGAGTCGACTCCGTACTGTATTGGGAGACACCCCCAAAAACTCAGAAATTTCTTCACATGACATTTCAGCGAGGTAATAGAGACTCATCACTGTACGGTCACTTTCCTGTAGCTTACTGAGCAATTTATGGACTATTGTACGGCGTTTTTCTGTTGCTGCTTCTTCGCGTTGTTGGGCTATATGTTCTGAATAATATGCCTCTTCCAACTCAATAGGATCTGTCTCATCAATTGATTGCGTTTCAATTTTTTTCTTCCGGTGCCAGGCAATGCACTTTCGGTTTGTAACGACATAAAGCCATCCTGCAAATTGTCTGTAGTGTGTGAGGGTCGAGAATTTTTGATATGCAGTGATGAAAACATCTTGCGTAATTTCTTGTGCGATGTGAAAATCACCAATTTTCTGCCACGCAAGGGTGTGTACCTGCTCTTGGTATTTCTCTACAAGTTGAGCAAAAGCGTGTTGATCACCTTCTAATGTGCGTTGAATTAGTTCAGAATCATCGTTTTTCATCGTACACCTTCATAGAAAAAATAGAAAATGCAATTACAATAATAGCACTCTTTATAATTAAAAACGCGATTTTTGGGTATAGAATTGCACATTTTTGAAAAAATTGCAATTTTGGAGGGAAAAACGATAATTTTCAAGAAATAAATGGAGGATTTATGGAGAATTAAAAAAAGCACACCTACTGATAGAAGTGTTATTAACACCTATTAGTAGGCGTATCCTTATTTCATTCTTTTAGGCGCGCTTTGGAAGCGCGCCTAAAAGAGCAATGTAAATTGCAAATCAACTATAAACAGTTTATTTCTCAATTTGAATGCGATGGACACCTGCTTGAGTGCCAGCGTAGAGGAAACCGTCCAATACCGCTAACGATTGAACTGGTAGACTTAGCGAACCCAACTGTTCCCATTTCTCATCTTTATGGAGCCACTTGTAAACTCCATGTTGCGTTGTACCGATGTAGAAGTCAGTGCCATCAATTTCTACAGTTTCAATTGATACGTGTTCTATACCATCGTTTAATTGAGTCCAGGAATTACCACCGTCCAATGACCGTATTAGTCCTTCTCGCCCAGACAGTAAGTAAAGTTTATTGTCAATTTTTCTTGATTCTGCGAACCGTCTATGTCCCTTTTTATTTTTGGTAAGTTCCCACGGTTGATCCTCGTCCTTCAGACGATAGATATCACCTCGGTCTGTCCTTGCATAGATATTAGCGTCACTTAGCGAAATATCAGTAACGAATTGACCTTCTAATCCAACATTAAGCCATGAATCCCAACCTTCATTCCACAGAAAGACTCCCTGTCCTTGTGTGCCAACATAGAAAGTTGTCCCTACAATATGCATACATTCGATCGCGTACATTTCTATGTCCGTTTTAATTTCGATCAATGCGTTGTTCTGCTCATCTAATTGGAAAATACCACCAACAACGTTGTTAGGATCAAATCTCGTGGCACCAACGTATAGTTTTCCATTCAAAGCAGATATCCGTGAATAGCTGAAATCAATCGGTTTTGGAGGAACCTCCACAGATTCCCACGATTCGCCACCATTTGCACTATAAAGAAGTCTACTTCCTGCTAACGCAAACGCGTAAATTCTATCTCCCAAAACTTCCAAATCGACTACAGAGGTGCTCATTATTCCTGTGTTTGCTTCCATCCATGAATTACCACCATCTTTTGTGCGGAAAATACCTACATCCATCGTTCCCGCGAAAACAGTCTCATCATCAACTGCCACTAATGTGGTAACTAATTGATCTGTCATACCTTTGCTAACTGGTATCCAAGAATCACCTTTGTCATTTGAACGGAAAACACCACTACCAAACGTACTGGCATACAGTGTTGAGCCAAAAACATCCAACGCTTCAACGGTATGCTGCATTTCTTTTGCGGTGATACGTGTCCAAGAATCGCCCTCATCATCAGACCGGAAAAGTCCCCCATCTCGGAAAACCCCTTTACCTTCTCCTATATTCATGCCAGTATAAAGTAGGTTATCCATGACAGCAAATGAGTCAACACGGATAACTGATGGTAGCTGCGGTGTTTGAGACGGATCTAATCCAGATGCAGGCGCTTTATTAATTCGTTCTTGGTTATTAGGTTGCATACTAAATGCTGAATTAATTGGTTGCCACGAATCTTCTGTTGCTTTTTTCCGAAATGCACCACCCTCTTCGGTCCCAACAACGAGGGTAGTACCAATATTTGCCAATTCACGTATCCTTAGATCTGTCAGACCATCGTTCATTGGTATCCAAGACTTCTCATCATCTGAATACCATACACCTCCTACACCACCACCTGGAGATGAACTGATGTATATACGGTTACCAATAATTACGATACCGGAGATTGTGCTATGTTGTGGATCGGTTGGAACATGGGACCATGTTTTCCCGGTATCGGTTGACGCATATAACTTTGGAGGAACACTTGCATAGATCGTATCTCCTTTCTGCGCAAAAGCCAAAGCTGATACTTCAAGACCTTCGTATATGTCAGGTAATTCCACATTCGCTGATGCCCAAGAATCACCGAGATCTGTTGAACGGAAAATGCCTTGGTCTCTTGTTCCAGCTAAAAGGACACCTTCAGAGGTCGCAAAAAGGGTTTGGATACATCCTCCATAAGGACCGTTAGTTTGTCCCCATTCTGCTTTTGACGTTGAAATTTCGGCATCATCCGTTTGTGCTGCAGCAAATAGTGATGTATCCGGTTTCTGTCCTGTTCCATCATTGTTACTGAGAACATCAGAACGACCAACTTGATTGCTAACTGCAGGTTTGACAGGGGATTCCAAGACTATTGGTGTGTCAACGATTTCAATCGTTCGCTCTGATGTTGACTCTAAACTATACGGCTTCTGAAAACGTATTAGATTTTGCGCTCCAAAGCCTATCAGCAGAAAAACTATTATTGCTGATGCGGCAGAAACTGCTAACGGGACCAAAGGTTTACTTCCAGAAGGTGTTACAGGACTGAGATGTGAAATTTCCTTCATGATGTTTTCTGTCATTTGTGTTGGCAGTTGGAAACTGCTAAGATTTTCTTGTATCACGGCTTCCTCCTTCTTTAACTTCTCTCGGGCGCGATGCAGCCGACTTTTAACCGTGTTCGGCGATACACCCAAAAACCTACCAATCTCTTCACATGTTAAGCCAGCGAGGTAATGCATTGTTACGACTGTCCGTTCACTTTCTCGGAGTTTATTGAGTAGCTTACGAACAATTGTTCTCCGATTTTGATTCGCTGATTCTTCACGTTGACGAGACGTATATTCGGAATAATACACCTCTTCTAATTCCATTGGATCTGTCTCCTCCAGAGATTGTAGTTTTGGTTTTTTCTTTCGGTGCCACATATTACACTTATTACTGGTAATGACATAAAGCCATCCCGCAAATCGGTTGTGATGTGTAAGGGTTGAAAGTTTTTGATACGCTGTGATGAAGGCATCTTGTGTGATTTCTTGCGCGATATGGAAATCACCAATTTTTTGCCACGCCAACGCGTGTATCTGTTCTTGGTATTTTTCTACAAGTGCAGCAAAGGCTTGCTGATCACCTTCAAGTGTGCGTTCAATCAATTCAGCATCATCATGTTTCATGGAACACCTCACAAATAAACTAATCTTTTAATATAAAGATGCTATTTGGCTTATGAAGGTTGCATTTATGGGAAAAAAGTACGTGATTGAAAGAGAAAGACTAATATTGTGCAGTTTCTTAAAAAAATATGAGGAAATTTCTATAATGGAAAGTTTTGTTTTAAAAGGATAGCATATAGTTGGACAATTGCCAACTATAGTAAATCAGATTTCGTGTTTATTGAGATGGTTGGAAGCGATTCGTGAAAAAAAGAAAGGCGCGTTTTCCAACGCGCCTAAGGTAGATTGACCTGATTGCTACATACTATTCGTCAAGGGCGAAACGTAGCACACCGCGTCCGAATGTGCCAACATAGATCGTATTACCATCAACATCAAAACTGGTAACAGGATATGGGATTTCCGGCGAGACTTGCAGCCACATGTTAGTATTTTCGTCTAATTGATATATTTTTTGCTCAGATTCGCCGTAAACCGTTGTGCCATCCACAGCAAATCTATCAACGACAAGAGGCGTTCCCTCTGCATCAGTGAGCGTCTGCCAGTCAGTTCCATTGCTTGACAATACAACGCCTTTATCGGTTGCCACATAAACAAAGTTTCCAGCGAAAGTTATTGCATTGAAACGTTCAACAGAAAATGGCAGATTTGCTGTCACATCGTTCCAAGTGTCGCCTTCATCAAACGATTGCATGAGGTGTCCATTCCGTTTGCCTACATAAACAGTTTTTCCTGAAACGGCAAACCATAAATTCTCTGCAATGACAAATTTGGAATTTAAGTCTATATGAAAAGGTCCACCTATATCCGCTATTCCTGTGTCGTACCAATTCAGGGTTCCAATACGCCATCTAAAGAGTTGGTTTTGGTAATTTACATAGTAAGCCGTGTCTGTAACCGTGAGACTTCTGGGTCGGGGTGCAATCAAAAATTCGGTTTTGTGGGTTTTGTTTTGCCTAATCTCAATCCACTCATACGAATTTTGGCTCTTTGTCAAACCGAGTACATATTTCAAAACAGGTACTCCTGGAATATCTGTGAAGCTATTTCCTTCGGAAGTCAATCGCAAAAAACGAGATGTATCTTCTCTACCTTTACTTGCATAGAGTTCTCCATTGAATTCTTCAATGTGTATGAGGTTACTCGTATCGCTGGAAAAGGGTGTCCACGATTCTCCACCATCAATTGAATACACAAATCCTGTTTCTGTGTTTGCATAGAGAATCCCGTTAAGTACAATTAATTGTTGAATATCTGTATTCACCAGTCCGGTATTAAATTGATGCCACGACTTACCGCTATCAGTTGATCGATGAATCCCGTATATTCCACTTGTAAAGAAAGTACTTGCATTCGACAACACTGCAGCGGTAGCACTACTTATTTTTTTACTTGCATCAACTGAAAATGTCCACGCTTCACCAGCATCAATTGAGTAGAAGTGGTTCTCACCGTCTATCACCATCACTTTTTCTCCGGATGCGGTAATCTTGAGCATTGGATTTGTCATTTTTGCCCATACTATTTCTGATATAGCATAAGTGCCTTCTGCTAATTTATTTCCTGGTGATTCTTTCTTTGAAGGACGACGGTACTGAAGCTGTATCTTATCAGGAGAATCATGCCTCGGCGTGATAGATTTCCACGAATTACCACGGTCGGTTGAGTGAAAAAGGGACCACGCGATTTCCCGGCCTTCATTTCCGCTTAATTCTATCCAGCTTGGCAATTCCTTATCAGGAGGTGGAATAATAGTTGTGATGGTACTTTCTGCACTGACTTTATATGATCGGTCATCAGCAAATATCACCCATCCCAATTTTGCTGCAACATAGAGATGGTTTTCTGTAGCTATTAATGCCGCGATATCCAGTGTCTCATCTTGTCCATCCTCAGGATTGATAGGCAATTGCTCCCACGTATCTGAATTGAGACGATAGAGTCCTTTATCGGTACCCGCAAAGATGGTATTTTCAATCGCGGCGATTGCAGTAATTTTCTTGTCTTTTAGCCCTTCGGGCAGTGGGGTCCATGATTTGCCAAAATTATCCGTTCGAAATATTCCATCAGTGGAAGCAATATAGACCGTCAGATCGCTTTGTGCGCCAGGGATTCCATCCGTTATTACCATGCCGATAGGTTTACCTTCAGGACATTCACAGAGTGCATCCCATGTTTCACCTCTATCTATGGATGCTAAAATCTCTGTGTTGGTAGCAAGATAAAGTGTATCCTGACGCTCTACTACGGGCCACCACGTTGGTATAGGTGTCAGTAAATTGTGTGAAGGTCCCTTAATGTTATTAATCAGTTTCCACGCAGTCCCATCATCTGTGAGTCTGTATAGACCTTGCCGTGTGCCTGCATACACATCTCCACGGGTTGTTGTGAAGAGCCCAGACACTGAACCCCCTTCAGGTCCTTTTGTTTGAACCCACTGTGGTTTTGCCTTTGAGACTTCAGTTTCATCTGCATTTGCTGCAGCGAATAGTGGATCATCAGGTTTCTGTCCTACCCCGTTGCTCTCGCCTGATAAATCCGCATGTCCAACCTGATTCTTAACTGCAGGTTTTGCGGGAGTATCAATAACAAGTTGCGCTTCCGATATTTCAATCGTCCGTTCTGATTGTGCGTTTAAGTTATACGGTTTCTGAAAATTGCTAAGCCGTTGTGTGCCAAGTCCCATCAGTAATAAGACTAAAACGGCAGAGGCAGCAGAGACCGCTAATGGCACGAGTGGTTTACTGCTTGAAGGTGTTACCGGATTAAGTCGTGAAATTTCCTTCATAATATTTTCTGTCATTTGTGTCGGCAGTTGGAAACTGCTAAGGTTTTCTTTAATCATCGTTTCCTCTTTCTTTAGTCGGTTACGGGCGCGGCTAAGACGACTCCTAATAGTATTCGGAGATACACCGAGAAACTCGCTAATAGATTCACATGTCATTTCCCCAAGATAGTGGAGCGTCATCACAGTTCGTTCACTTTCTGGCAATTTTTTGAGCAAATCTCTCACCAATTCACGTCTAATTTCATTGATGTCAGTTTCTCGCTGCTCTTCTACATATCGTGTATATGCCACTTTGTCCACCTCTTTGCTATCAACGGTTTCTAAGGATTGCATCGGCAGGCGTTTCTTTCGGAGCCATTCACAACACAACCGGGTGGCAATAACATAGAGCCATCCAGAAAACAGGTTATGATTTTTCAAAGTTCCGAGTTTTTGGTATGCCCTCAGAAAAGCGTCCTGTGTAATTTCCTGTGCGATATGAAAATCACCGATTTTTTGCCATGCCAGCGCGTGTACGCCCTTTTGATATTTTTCTACTAAGGCGGTGAACGCTGATTGATCACCGTCTAATGTGCGCTGAATCAGTTCAGCATCTTTCTTTTTCATGGGAATCCTCCGGAGTTTTAGCATCCCTTGATTAATTAGACGCACCTTAGATTGTAAAATGTTGCATTTTTTATGAAGAGTAGGAAAATAATTATCTGATATTTATCAAAATTCTTTAGCTTTCAATGTTTATCAGTGTTTATTTGGTATTTGTTCTTGAAAATGCTCGCTGAGAGTAGACAACAGGTGTCTTTGTCCAGAAAGTTCAAGTTGTATTTGATGAAATGTTTTACGCACGGATCGGCTTACATCTTGTATAAAGAGATAACTCAACACCTTTATACCTAAGCTCGCATACGCACCATCTCGGTTCTCTAAACTTATTGATGAGAGTTGTAAGTCTGTTTTCAAATATCTCCAATACTGTTCTATACCGTGATGTTGAGACCATATTCGGAGTATTTCACACGCCCGTAAGGGGTTGCCAAACACCAACATTGTTCGGATTTTGCCATATCTAAAAAGAAGAGTAGCACGAATGAACCAAATGTTCGACTTGTGGCTTTCGTGCGATAGGAGAGTTTGCTACATCCCCACTGTTTTTGACGCAGTTGTATCTGTTTTTTATGTGCTGAGAGTTTAGCAGTCTTGTTATCAATATCCATCACATAGTTGCTTTTTCCGTGGATGAGTATGTTATTAAAACCCATATCAGACAAACTTTCAACGAGATTTTGACTGCCATACCACGAATCAAAGGTGATCGGATATTTTCTGAGGTCTACACCCGATGTATCAAAAAAATCTAATACCGCTTTGAGCATCGCAACAAAACAGGAGAGTTTATCCATGTTGCCTCTCCCTTGTTTGCTGACAATACACAGGTTGAGGGGGATGATCATAGAACCGATCTTGATCGTAATACCTAACACATTTCTGCCTCTGATTGCGTTGTTATGTTTTTTAGACCACCATTTGTAGCAGTAGGACAATAGTTTACCATCGCGTGGATCATTTGTATCATCCACACTGATTGTAACGCAACGACGAGAGCGTGTGGCAGCACTTTTTGATTCGACATCCCGGATCTCAGCGAGGGCGAGTGTACATCCGATACGCACCAATAGAGATTTCCACTGATATAGACTAAAGGCCTTCAGATGCCGATAAAGGCTCGCTTTTGGGATCGCCAAAGCGTCCGCCACTTGATTCGGATTGTAAAGTCCAAACAGATGACCGGTTGAAAGTAAAAGGAAGACTTCTCGGAGTTGTGATGTCATCTTCCGAAAGTTAGAATACAGAAGTATTTGAAAACACATAGCAGATTTGATAAGATGGTGTTGCATGAGATAGTCTCCTAAAAAGTAAAAGTTGAGTTTTTACCATTTAGGATGGTATCTCATGCGCTAAATGTCAAGAAAAATCTAAAAACAAAACGCATTTTCATAACGATATTCATTCATAATGTTGATTGTTATTAGGTTAAGCACCATATTGAGAAATATCAGATTAATTGGGAGAAACTCGACAATTGAATGGTTCTGGGCACTTAGTTGTAGATTTGAATTGTTATTTTCAAAAAAGATGTGCTATAATCAATTTTAGATAAGGAGGACTAACCATGCAAGCGCGTAACGGATTTTCGGAAATAGCGGTACAAATGTTCAAAAACGCAGCAGATGAGGAAAGTCTCAAAGAGCTTCTAACATCAAAATATCCTGAAGACGATCTGGTGAACTATCTTCAAAGTGAGGACCCATTTTTGGGACGTGCAGCGGCTACTGCGCTCGGATTGATAGGGAGTATGGAGGTAGTGCCTGCGTTAGTGGAAAACCTTAAGAATGACGACATTCGCGCTTGCCTCAACAGTGAAATCGCGTTATGGAACGTATGGTCCCGCTCAGGAGATGAATCCGTTGACAAAATGCTCAACGCAGGTAAAAGATCTCTTAAAAATGAGAATTTTTCAGAGGCAGTTCAACATTTTACCGCAGTAGTTGAAGCTTCTCCAAATTTTGCTGAAGGATATAATCAACGAGCGATTGCCTACTTTATGCTGGAAGAATGGGCAAATTCACTCGAAGATTGTAAACAAACAATTAAGCTCAATCCACACCATTTTGGGGCACTCGCAGGCATAGGACATGTTTATCTTAGATTAGGTAAAATTGATGCGGCAGTTGACGCTTATAAACAGGCATTGATTATTAATCCGAATCTTGTTTCCATTGCCGAGACAATTATGCAGATTCGACGTGAGTTTGAAGAAGAATAAGTGTAGTTATAGGTAACAATCATGAATACTGTGATTGGGGATAAGCTTTACCAAAAGAAGACATTTTTCGTTTGTATTAGTATTGCAAGTTTTCTGCAGTGGCTTATATACCAATTGCTGACGCACGCAAAACTCGGTTCATCTGCTGAATGTTTGGCGCTTGCACAGACATTCGTTGTGCTTTTGGTAGCTCCATATTTGGCATCAATAAGTGTCCAATCTGAAAGTAGAGGCGGTTCTTCCGCACAGTTGTTATCACTTTCTCCCATCCCTTTTGGTAAACGCTTGTTGATGGGACTTGCCATCAGCCAGACTCCTCTGTTATGTTGGATATTTTTATCATCAGGTTTCGCGCTTTTTGCCAGTGACATGTCAATCGGAAAAGGAATGAAGATGTTAGTTGTATTGGGATTTTATAGTTTTTCGACAGGAGCAGTTGGTATGTTGGGCGCGTATGTGTTGCGGGACAACATTTTTGGAACAGGACTAACTTATTTTTTTCTATGCATTTTAATTGGTAGCGCGTTTTTACTCATGCCTTTAGGTCGATATATCAATAACCTACAACCCGTTATTTCGCCAGTTCTTCACCTGAACCCGCTGATTGCTGTATGTAATATCTTTGACGGAATGGACATTTTTAGAACACCCTTGCTCTACGAACGAACACCGATTACATCTTATGATTTTTCGTATCCATCTTGGTATGTTACCACTTTCTGGCAACTTTTGATAGGTGGATGCTGTTTTTTATTGACATGGCAAATGTGTAGACCCGCAAAGTTTAACTCTATTTGGTAGATCATTGAATTAATTAGACGCATTTATCTGTAGGAGGGAACTCCGATTCCCGACTAAGAGTCGCATTAGTCGCGATTCGGAGTTCCCTCCTACAGGTGATGTGTCCAAATTATTCCATATTTCACCATAGCAAAGGTTTGACTATTACCGCAGAGAAACTTCATGAAAAAAACAAAAAACCCAATCATAAGCGTTTCTGGAGTACGTGGACAGGTTGGTATTTCGCTTGATGCGCGGACCATTACACGTTTTGCACTTGCATTTGGCACTTATGTAGGCGGTAAAACTGTGGTAATAGGGCGAGATACTCGCACCTCAAGCCCGATGATTCGGTATGCAGTACTTGCTGGACTTTTTGCTACAGGATGTCACGTTATTGATGTCGGTTTGTGTCCTACACCGACTGTCCTTTTGATGGCGAAAACGCTCGGTGCGCAAGGCAGTATTACCATCACAGCAAGTCATAACCCTGTAGAATGGAACGGCATAGAATTTGCATCTGAATCTGGAAAGCTGCTCACACAGATTGAACGTGATGAGTTGACACGAATCTATGAAACTGAAGATTTTACCTTAGCACCGTGGGACAAGCAAGGGACACTTGAAGAATACAAAGATGCCACCGAACTTCATCTTAAGCAAATTCTCAGTTCTTCGTGGCTTGACGTAGATTTAATCCGAAATGCCAAACTCAAGGTAGCACTTGATTGTGGTAACGGTGCGGGGTGTGTAATTAGTCCAACCCTATTACAAGAACTCGACTGTCAGATAGTGGAAGTTAATTGCAAGCCAGATGGTGATTTCCGTCGCCCCGCAGAACCTACACCTGATGCTTTAGGTGAGTTGTGTGAAAAGGTGCGTGAAACACGTGCAGATATAGGATTCGCCCATGATGGCGATGCGGATCGAGTTGTGATGGTTACAGATAGCGGCATAGCATTAAGCGGCGAGTGGACCATCGCTTTCGTAGCAGATTTTATTTTGAGTAAAACAAAAGGAGATATAGTCGTCACAGTATCAACAAGCCGAATGATGGACGATATTGCTGCAAAGCACGGTGTGACACTACACCGTACGAAAGTCGGTGTGGGATGGGTGGTTGAGAAAATGCATGAAGTCAACGCTGTTATCGGAGGTGAAGGTACAGGCGGTGTTATCTATCCCTCTATTAACTATACTACAGATGGTATTGCCTCTATCGCAGCAATTGTTCAATATCTTGCCGAATCCAAGACCACAGCGACAGCACATGTTGAAGCCATACCACACTACGAGATGTGCCGAAAAAAAATGGAGATCCCATCACAAGAGATTGCAACACAACTCGTTGAACTTGCTCTGAAAATGTATGAAAAAGAGAACCCATCAACTGTCCAATCCGTTCCGTGCCTTGAGTTAACAGACGGCATCAAGCGCGTTTGGGATGATCGATGGGTAAACATCCGTAAATCCGGAACGGAACCCGTAATTCGCGTTTTCAGTGAAGCTCCAACGGTAATGGAAGCAGAAGCACTTTGTGATGAGACTCTTGAAAACTTGAAAATGTTAATGAAACAGATAAACCTTTAGATGCGTTATTTATGACAAAACGAGTCCTATATTTTTGACGCTGAAAATCTTACATTTTCTCTCTTCAGGATTGAACGACAGCGTATTTTGTGGTTAAGTTTACTATAAAGAGATACTAACCGCCATCTTGGTGGTTTGGAGAAATTATGTCTTTGAAAATTGCCTGCATTGGCGGTGGAAGCGGATTATCCGCACTACTCAGTGGGATTAAGTACTATGCTAATCTGGAAACAGATAACGAAAAAGTTATTGATCTGGATAGTTTGGCAGCGATCGTTACTGTTTCTGATGACGGGGGCAGCTCAGGACGTCTTATAGAAGAATTTGATGTGCTTCCGCCAGGCGATATCCGCAGACTATTATGGACGCTATCCGATGCAGACGAACTTGCTGGACTTTGGGAATACCGTTTTTCCAGTAATGGCGACCTTGGTGGACATACAATCGGAAATTTGTTATTAACTGCCTTGACCGAACAATTCAAAGGTAATTTCCCAAAAGCGATCCAGGCGGCATCACGTCTCCTCGCTGTGCGTGGACAAATTATCCCTGTTACCTTGGATTACACCGTTCTCTGCGCTGAACTTGCAAACGGCGAGATCGTTAGAGGTGAATCAACCATTCCTATACGCGAGAACCGAGAACCGATTAAACGCGTCTTTTTTGAACCGCGTGAGAACGGCAAAACACATCATGCCTCAGACGAAGTTTATGAATGCCAAGCACACGAAACAGCAATGGAGGCACTTGTTAATGCAGATGTAATAATCATCGGCCCAGGAAGCCTTTACACCAGCATTATGCCGAATCTTGTAATAAAGGGTATCGTTGAAGCAATTCAACGTTCAAACGCCGTTAAAGTATACGTGTGTAATGTGATGACACAACCCGGTGAAACCGATGGTTACGCTGTTACTGACCATGTCAATGCCATTCTTGACCACGCAAAAATACCCATTGATTATGTCTTAGTTAATAATCAACCTGCACCACAAGAAATCATGCAAGGGTATGTCCGAAATGAATTGGTTTCACAGCTTACCCGAATTCGCACTTTGTCTGACGAAGGACTTTCAAAACTGGCAGAGGATACCGAACATCTGAAGGAGGTGCTTGACTTAGCAAAAGATATTTCAACGCTTTCTGTTGAAACAATGCAAGTCGCTGACGCTTCAAAAGTACAGGTTTCCTATAACCGCGAGCAGGAGAGGCTTGAGGAGGAAGGTATTACCGTTGTTGAAGCAGATTTAATCAGAGACATGGTTGTTACCGAAATCGGAACATGGTTAGGTGGAGAGCAGATGAACGTTATTCGCCATGATCCTGAAAAGTTAGTAATGAATTTGGTAAATATATTCAAAAATCATCCGAAACTAAGCGAAGTGATTTAGTAAAAAAATAAGGGTAGGTTTTAAGAAACACTACCCTTATTGGAAAAAATAGAACTTGTGACATTGTACAAAGATATTACTGTAACATTACTGCCCTAAATGAGATATGTTGTTAGACTTAATGTGGGACGCAAATTTATCGCAAATGAATGAAAGGTTATCAATAAAATTATCCCAACGGAATTCTTCCTCTTGCGCCTTTGCTGCTGCGAAATACACCGCTAATTCATAATAATCTGGTTTTCTTTCATCTAACGGTTGTGTGTCAACGGTATATTGTTTTGCATTTTTATACATCTTGTACCCCCTAAAAGTTATAGGTTACTCCTCCCTACACGTTTTTAACGTCATCCTTAAAAGCGAGGTTTCATTTTTTTAAACGAGCAAAACGCTAATTGCTTTTACATTGAACCCAAAATCTTTGACTTTAGCAGATTTTGAAGGTATAATTTATTATTTTTAGGAGGTGTTCATGAATCATCCAAAATCCGACTCAAAAAACACCAAAAGCAAAACGAATACGCGAGAAAACGACAACAATACATCCGATACAAACTTTATCCGACAAGCAATTGAAGAAGATATAGCATCAAATAGATTTGACGGTAGGGTGCACACTCGATTTCCTCCAGAACCGAGTGGATACCTCCATATCGGACACGCCAAAGCTATCTGTATTAGTTTCGGTATTGCCGAAGACTATGATGGACTTTACAATCTCCGATTTGATGACAGCAACCCCATTACAGAAGAAAGCGAATACGTAGAAGCGATTAAACGCGATGTTCATTGGCTCGGATTTGATTGGGGCGAACGCGAATTCTATGCCTCCGACTTTTTTGAGACACTCTATGAATATGCTGTAAAACTAATAGAAAAAGAAAAGGCGTATGTTTGTGATCTTACACCAGATGAGATGCGCACCTATCGCGGCACTTTGGTAACACCTGGCAAAGATAGTCCCTACCGCAACCGTTCTGTTGAAGAGAATCTAACGTTGTTCGGTGGAATGCGTAATGGTGAATTTCCTGACGGCTCTCGCACGCTCCGCGCGAAGATTGATATGTCCAGCCCGAATCTAAATATGCGCGATCCTGTGATGTATCGCATTCTTCGTGCACATCACTACCGACACGGGGACAATTGGTGCATCTATCCTACTTACGATTTCACGCACGGTCAATCAGATTCCATTGAAGGCGTAACACACTCGCTCTGTGATGTTCAGTTTGAAGATCATCGACCACTATACGATTGGTTTTTAGAATCGTTGGAAATTTATCAGCCTCGACAGATTGAGTTTGCTCGTTTGAACCTCACATACACTGTGCTTGGCAAGCGAAAACTCAAAGTTCTCGTTGAAGAAGGACATGTTGACGGATGGGATGATCCCAGACTTCCTACGCTTGCGGGCATGCGACGTCGTGGCTATACCCCCGAATCCATCCGAAATTTTTGCAACCGAATCGGTGTATCAAAAGCCGATAACCTCATTGAAATCGCACAACTTGAATATTCTATTCGTGATGACCTGAATCGGAACGCACCACGTGTTATGGCAGTTCTCAATCCAGTTAAAGTGATTATTGACAACTATCCAGAAGGGCAAGTTGAGATGTTGGATGCCGATAACAATCCAGAAGATGAAAACGCAGGGACGCGGGAAATTCCATTCTCAAGAGAAATCTACATTGAACGCGAAGATTTTATGGAAGACCCACCACGAAAATTCTATAGATTGGCACCTGGGCGCGAGGTTCGACTTAAGCATGCATACTATATTACTTGTGACAACATAGTTAAAGATGAAAATACGGGTGAAATCGTTGAGATTCACTGCACGTATGATCCAGAAACGCGTGGCGGTTGGTCAGATGATGGACGCAGAGTGCAAGGCACACTGCACTGGGTTTCTGCTGAACATGCTGTTAATGCGGAGGTGCGTTTATATGACTCGCTCTTTACAGAACGCGAACCTGAAAACGCAGCAGAGGGCGCAGATTGGATGCAATTCCTCAATCCAAACTCGTTAGAGGTTCAGAATAACTGTAAAGTTGAACCGAGTCTCCTTGATACACCACCTGAAAGTCTATATCAGTTCCTGCGAATGGGGTATTTTTGCGTTGATTCAGACACAACGCCAGAAAAATTAGTGTTTAATCGCACAGTACCGTTGCGAGATTCTTGGGCAAAAATTCAGAAAGGACAGAAATGAACGGAACCCTCTCTCAAAATGACCAAGTCAGAGTTCGGATGGCACCATCACCTACTGGCTACTTACACATCGGTGGTGCGCGAACGGCTCTCTTCAATTGGCTGTTTGCCAAACATCACAACGGCAAATTCATCCTCCGTATTGACGATACGGACACGGCGCGTTCCACTCATGAATCCATGCACGAGATTTACGATGCGTTGAAGTGGTTGGGCATCAATTGGAACGAGCAGTATGTCCAGTCGGATCGGAAAAGCATCTACGAAGGTTACGTTGAACAATTGCTTGAAAGTGGCAATGCATACCACTGCTATTGCACACCTGAAGAACTTGAAGAGATTCGCGCACAGGCGCGCGTTGATAAGCAAACCCGTTCCTACGATGGAAGGCACCGGCACCTGACATCGGAAGACGTAGACCGTTTTATCGCCGAGGGCAGAAAGCCGACCGTTCGTATAAAAATGCCTGACACACCGATCCTTGTTGAGGATATTGTGCTCGGTTCACGCAATATTGACCCCGAAACCTTAGAGGACGAGGTAATTGTCCGTTCAAACGGGATGCCGAACTACAATCTCACCTCCATTATTGACGATGCGGAGATGCAGATAACACACGTCATTCGGGGAACAGAGCATCTCAATAACACACCGAAGCAGATTGCAATTGCGAATGCCCTCGGTTTAGAAGTCCCACAATTTGCGCATATTCCATTGGTGCTGGATAGTGGTGGCAGGAAGATGAGCAAACGTCATCACGGCGATCTCGTTGCTGTGAACCGCTACCGTGAGCAAGGGTATCTTCCCGAAGCAATGCTGAACTTCGTTGTCCGACTCGGTTGGTCCTACGATGACAAGCAGGAAATCTTTTCTGTTGATGAACTCATCAAGAAATTTGATCTTGATCGGGTTGGCAAAAGTGGGAGTGTCTTTGATATTAAGAAACTGGAGTGGCTCAACTCTCACTATATTAACCAACTTGATGTAGCAGTACGGACGGATGCGGTAATCCCATTCTGGCAGGAAGAAGGCTTATTGGATTCAGTGGAGGATCGTGACTGGCTGGAGAGTATTGTAGAAGCAGTGGGAGAACGCCTCACAACGTTTCAAGATATTGTCCCACAAACTCGCTATTTCTTTACGGATGAATTTGAGTATGAATCGAAAGCCGTCAAGAAATGGTGGGGAGGTTCAGACGAGAAAAAGCAAAAAACTTGTGAAATTCTGACAAATCTCCAACAAATTTTGGAAGAAATCCCTGCGTTTGACATAGAAACGATTGAGTCAGTGATTTGGAAATACACAGACGAAAACGACATCAAACGCGTCGCGGCGATGCAGGCGTTGCGGATCGCGCTGACGGGGACATCGTTCGGACCGAGTCTCTTTGACATTGTTGTGCTGCTCGGCAAAGACGAGGTTTTGAAGCGGATCCCAAAAGCAATAGCGCATCTATGAGTCTACTGCACCGTAGCGTACGTAAACCTCTAAAAGGAGGTCACTCATGGCAGCAAAACTCGCTATATCTGGTGGAAAAAAGACTGTCCCTGATGGGTTAATTCAACCGTGGCCAGAGATTACTCAATCTGACAGGGACGCGATTGCCGAGGTTATCGCCTCCGAAAGAATTACCGAACAGCAACGGATTCAATCCGAAGGTCTCGCGAAGGAGTGGGCGGAATACATGGGTGTTGAATATTGTATTCCGGTCAACAGTGGGACCGCTGCGTTGCATCTATGTGTCGCAGGTGTCGGTATTGAACCGGGCAATGAAGTCATTGTTCCCGCCTTCACTTTCTGGGCTACGGCAGCAGCTGTCCTCCATCACAACGCTATCCCTGTCTTTGTTGATATTGACCCGGTAACCTACTGTATTGATCCGAATGAGATTGAGGCGAAAATCACCGAGCGAACTCGCGCGATTCTGCCTGTTCATATTCACGGCATGCCCGCGGATATGGATCCGATTTTAGCGATTGCTAAAAAACATAACCTGAAGGTCATTGAAGATGTCGCGCAGGCACACGGTGCGCGCTATAAAGGAAAACCTTGTGGAGCATTCGGTGATGCCGCAGGTTACAGCACCCAAGCCTCCAAAACATTGAGTAGCGGTTGTCAAGGTGGTTTGTTCACAACGGATGATGAGCAAATTTACAAGCGCGCAGCATTGTTACAGTATTTCGGGGAAATCGTCGTACCGGGCAGAGAACGCGAGGAACAGGAATACAACGCGTATGGACTCGGATGGATGTATCGTGGGGATATGTTCAGTCAGGCGTTCATCCGTAGCCAACTCAAGCGACTTGATGTGAACAATGCGAAGCGGATCGAAAATTGCCACTATCTCACGGAACATCTAAGTGAGATTAACGGCATTGAAACGCCTGTTACGCCAAAGGAATGCGAACCCGTTTATTACAACTACGTCGTCGGTTTTGATCCAGAGGCGTTGGGATTAGATATTCCCGCACGCACCTTGCGTGAGAAGGTGCAAGCGGCACTACGCGCTGAAGGAGTGCCGACTGGACAGTGGCAACGGCTTCCCGTTCCATCGCAAGAGATTTTCCAGAATCGGATCGGTTACGGGACAGGCTGCCCGTGGCGATGCAATCAATCGACTGTTGAATACAAGACTGAGGACTATCCTAAAGCTGTTGAATTCATGGACTCTCACTGCTACATCTTTGATGTCAATCCACCCAACGACCTTGAGTTGATGTCTTATTACGTTGAAGCATTTCACAAAGTGATGGGTCAGCTTAATGCCGTGCTTGAACATTCGGATACGCCTTAAGTTTTAGGTCTCTTGCCAATCATGAACTCAGCAGTCAAATTGATAAATTGCTTGCTGAGAATTTACGGTGATATTGACAAATCTGTTCAAAGTTCGTATACTATTCTTGAATACGTCCCTCTGATAGGTTTGACGGCACCTTAGACAGACGTCTACAAAATACCAGAGAGATTGAGGGACAATAGTCAATTAGGAGAATCTGATGCTTCACTCACTGGAATTAGAAAATTTCAAAGCGTTCGGAGAACGTGCATGTATTCCATTTGCGCCAATAACACTGATTTTCGGTGAAAACAGTGCGGGGAAGAGTTCAATTCTGCAAGCACTCAATTTGCTTAAACAAACCCGGGAAAGTCGAGAGCCAGGGGTTTCGCTGCTGCCTCAATCTGAAAATGGTATTGTCAATCTTGGTAGTTTTAAGGAGCTGCTTTTCGACCATGACCTGCAACGTACGCTTTCGTTTCGTGTTGAAGCTACAGTAAGTAAAAGAGACATACGCCGCTTACCATGTCAAAAAAACAAAATCGCTATCGAATTGAGCTTCAAGAGACCTTCCCTTAAAGAGGAGATCTTTTTAGATCAGATTGAAGTTTACTTTAGAGAACCTACTAGGTGTATTGCCAGATTTCGACCTTTCGGCACAACCAAAGAAACAGAGGAATCAACCACAGATTTTGACAGTGTGCCCCGCTCTTTGTTATCCTCAACATCAACCGAGGCAAATTGTGTCTGGTTAACTGAAGAACCAGAATACTGGGAATCAGAATTTGAACATTGTAAACAGAATAAACGCGAAATACTTAGAAAACTTGAAGAAAATAAGTCGTATCTAAACGCAAAAAGCGATTCTAACCCGAAAAATCAGGAAAATGATAAGAGACTTTTCCAAGAAGCTCTTGGCTTCTTGGAGGAGCAAATTGATTTTTTATCCTCAGACTTTGATTTAAAAAACTACATATCCAAAAGACATAGTGAAGAGATAAACACGGTCTTAATATTACAGAGTTTTCTGCCAGTTGGAATCAGACGAGTTAATAGGAATCCTATTATGCTAGGAGATCGTCCGTTAGCCCGCCTCCGATATGATGATACGGTGTTTGACCTCAATGAACTTGCTATGGCAGCAGGTAATGCATTGGATCAAGTTCTAGTATCTCTTTTTCCAATGGGACCTTTTCGAAGACCGCCAGAAAGATGGTATATTTTTAGAGGCACCAGTCCTCAAGATGTCGGATATAGAGGAGATCTACTCCCAGATCTACTCTACCGTCGCCGCGAATTGGTTAAGGAAACCAATAAATGGCTTGAACGACTTGAAATTGGTTATGAGTTAGAGGTAAAACCTGTAAAAACCGATGCAGGCGATCTTTTTGAGGTAAGGTTTATAGATACACGTCGAAAAAAACATGTAAATGTTGCTCTGCCAGATGTTGGTTTCGGTATAAGTCAACTTCTTCCCTTTGTTGTCCAAAGCTTGGTTTCAGAGGAACGAATCATTTCAATTGAACAACCAGAAGTTCACGTACATCCTAAGTTACAAGCGGATCTTGGTGACTTGTTAGTTGAATCCGTTACACGTGGAAATCAAATAATTGTTGAGACTCACAGTGAACATTTGATTTTACGTCTGCAACGCCTCGTCTATGAAAAGAAAATCAAACCAGAAGATGTCTCGGTTATCTATGTCAGCCGTGGGCCTGAAGGTGCAGAAGCACAACGCTTGCGCCTTGACGAAGAAGGTGATTTTATTGATGATTGGCCTGATGGATTTTTTCCCGAACGTCTTCGTGAACTGAGATAGTGTAAGGAGTTGTATATATGCTGGTCAGTGCGGTCCCTGATCCTTCCGCGTTTGATGCAAGTCATTTTAATGCGGTTGATAGGATACAGGCAGAAGTTTTCTTGGATGGCATTGAGAGAAATGGTTTACTGATTGTTGACTCGGGAAGAAGATTACAAAATGCTCTTATCAGTCAAATTAAATCTCTACCAGACAAATTTGGACAACAATTGCAAATCAAGATAGCAGAACTCTTGCTTAAAAAGAAAACAAGACGAACCATAGCGATTCCACCATCGTCAAATGGCAAATCACCGTCAAATTTGTTAGATTTGGCATTACAACTGAAAACTGATACCAAAACTGATGCGTTAATTGTCGGTGAAGATAGCCTGAAAACGCTGAAGTCTGTACAAAAAGATGATGCAGGTATTGTTCCATTATCCGAATATCGAGACAGCGATTTTGAAAAATGTCGTCAGAGGTATGTTGACGGATTGGGACCAATAGATACACTTCCCAGATCGGAAGTGGATAAGTTTATCAAGCGTACGGTACGTTTCACAAAATGGTTACGATTTTACGATCCATATATTGGAAAAGGCAACAATACAGGGGAGTTCCGAGAAGGTATTGAATATATTTTGTCCCTTTGGGAAAAACACGGTTTTTTTGCGTCTCAGAAAGGGACTGGAAGTGTAGAAATATATACCAGTAGAGGTAGAAATATTCAGATCCAGCATGAAAGGATAGTTAAGGAAATCATAACACCTATAAAGAGCCAATTTCCTTGGCCAATAAAATTCTTGATAAAGATAAATCGCGGGCGTATCTTCCATGCAAGATATTTGGAAACACAACACGCTATTATTCGGGTAGATAAAGGATTTGATCTCTTTGAGAAAAACGGTCAATTTAAGCCAAACTTGTTTACTTTAAATATGACAGAAAGTCGACACGTGGGAAGATATCGCAATTTACCGGACGCGATCATTGGTAACTGAGCGTACCATTGATGCGACGTAGGTATAATTGAAGTGCTCTCCTTTTACTGTATCCTATAAGAAACACTTATTTTCTACAATTCAAAACCTCTTATATGCGATTGATTTACAGAACCCTTCCACAATTCACATTGAAAATCCCTAAAGTGAAATGTTATCATATTTAACATAAAACACAGATACGTCTTCATATCTAAACCCTCAACCCTATCCACAAAATACGCACTCTCTGAGGCAAGTATCTGTAGAAACACACTTCACTTTAGGATAAAAATGACATACCGAAAAATTTTAGATGAAATAAGACTTGCCTTTCCTCAACCAATATCCAACACCATACACGATTCATATTTTATACATTCCATGATGCGTGCCTTAGATCAGGTAGACACACTAAAGACGCATCTGCCGTTTCTCGGCAGCATCGGAACCGGAGATTTTGACGCAGCAAAAAAGGCAGAATTACCGGAAGATATTTCCACAGTTGAAGAGGTAACAACCGACCTTGTGAGTTATCTCCAAGGAATGACTATCTTTGGACACCCCCGCACACAACAAAATGTAATTGCACCGACAACTATTCCGAGTCTAATAGGGGTACTTCTCGCTTCTCTACATAATCCTAACCTTTGTTGGGATGCATCCAGTCAATTAGTGGCGTTAGCTGAGGTTGAAGTTATTGCGATGACATCACAGTTGGTCGGATACGATGCGGAACAGTCGGGTGGTGTATTTACCTTTGGTGGCACAGGAACGACACTCTATGGCGTAAAAATCGGATTAGAAAAAGCATGTCCAGAGACGATGCATAAAGGTACGCCAGAAGATGCAGTCGTATTCGTCTCAGATGCGGGACATTACTGTGCTGCGAATATTACGGGTTGGCTCGGAATAGGAACGAACAATCTTATTACCATTCCGACAACCAGTGAAAATGAAATGGACATTGAATTACTTGAACAAGAACTCCGAAAAGCACTTACAGACGAGAAAAAGATTGCTTGTATTATTGCTACGTTGGGTACCACCGATGCCTTCGGTTTGGATAATTTACTGCACATCGTAGCATTACGGGAAACTCTCGTTGATGAATTTCAACTTGACTACCAACCGCATATTCACGCTGACGCTGTCATCGGATGGGCATGGTCTGTTTTCAACAACTACGATTTTGAGGAGAACCCTTTAGGATTTCGTCCGCGTACTATCCGCGCTTTAGCAGGTGCTTGCAGGAGGATACAACATCTCTCCCTTGCAGATTCCGTTGGTATTGACTTTCATAAAACTGGTTTTGCGCCTTATATTTCCAGTCTCGTTCTCGTCAAAGATCGGACTGATCTGGATTTGCTAAAACGCTCACCTGAACAGATGCCTTATCTTTATCATTTTGGACAGTATCGTCCCGGCATGTTCACGCTTGAAACCTCAAGAGCAGGGACAGGCGTGCTTGCGGCACTCGCGAATCTAAAATTGTTTGGAGAAGAGGGATTGCGTGCTATCCTTGGACACATCGTTGAAATGACGCAACTTTTACGGGAACATCTGGAAGGACATGAAGGTACGACAGTACTAAACCGTGGAAATTTTGGCACCGTTACCCTTTTCCGTGCTTACCCAGTCGGTGTGGACACCTTTGAAATCAAACGTCAGGAATTTGAGGATGCTGGCAATCGGGATATATTAATTGCACACAATGCATACAACAAAGAAATCTTTCAATATGTGAATTCTGAGGCAATGGAAGGTCGGGGTGTCTTCATCTCCACAACAGATTGTTACCGTAAAACTGCTTATGGAGAGCCAATTGTCGCCTTAAAATCGTTTATCCTATCCCCATTTGTTGATGAAGAGGATGTCAAAACAGTCGTTGCGAAGGTATTGGAAGCGAGGGAAGCAATTGGTTGAAGTGCGGGACTAACCAAATGGAGGTGGTGGGAATTGAACCCACTTCCGGAGAAAATTGAGAGCAACCACGCTTTCGTTCTCCGTCGAATCCTTTCACCCCCTATATAATACAAGGATACCATGTTCTTTTACGATATCAAAGAATAGTTTTGGGCAAACACCAGTGCCATTCAATTTTTTAATGATTTCTTTAGCAAAACTCCAAAAAATCGCGTAAACCACCATCATGCTGACAACAAAATACACGCTCACCCAAGGTGCGAAAAAAGTATCAACCCAACTTTTCCTGCAAACTTATTGTGAATATATTGGATATCTATTGTTCCTAACGCCACAAAAACTTCTGATCCTAAACAGAACTTGGTATAATATCAGCATAAAAGGAGAAAATCGAAAGGAACTCTCTGAATGCAAAAACGACAACGCGAAACTTGTCAAAATAAAATAGCTACAACAAGAGGAAAATTGTGTTCATACATACAGATGAAAAATAAAAAAATGAAATTAATTTAAAATAAGAAAAATGCCTATAAACCCATACATTGACTGGCGGCATAGGCAATTTCAAAAATATACCACGGTATAAAAAAATATACCGTATGGTATACTTTTTGTAGAAATGATTTCCAAATCACAACACTACGACTCAAACGGTTATTGAGCCAAAAATTGAATGCCTCTGGGACAAACACCAATTTATTTGACTTTGTGAGGTGTCTGTGATAATCTATGTTTATTATAATCAGATTGGAAGGAACTTTTATAGTTAATGGAACATTGGATAGAACAACTTATTGGAGGATTACCGAGTGTAGTCCTCTTTCTTATCATTGCGGTGATGCTTTACACACTCGGTAAAGGGGCAGATTGGCTGGTAGATGAGGCAGTCTTACTTTCAACGCAATGGGGTTTAGGGAAAGCAGTTATCGGGGCGACAATTGTGAGTGTTGGCACAACAACACCGGAGGCAGCCGTTTCTGTATTTTCAGCATTACAGGGAAAACCGGGGCTTGCACTCGGAAATGCAGTCGGTTCAATAATATGTGACACTGGACTTATTTTAGGGTTAGCATCGTTAATTGCACCGTTATCATTCAATCGTCAGCTTGCATCTCGGTTGTCCAATGTCCAAGTAAGTGCAGGTATTCTTTTGGTATTAGCCTGTATTCCATGGTCTTCCCCTATGGCAGTCTTTAAACAAGGCGGCGTACTTCCACAATTTATGGGATTCGTCTTTGTTGTACTGTTAGGGTTGTATATCTGGCAGTCTATCCGATGGGCAGGTTCAACAACACCCGATCCTGAAGACCAAGAAAAGGCATCGTCAGGTGGATCAAGTACTTTCCTTACACTTCTGAAACTCATCGGTTCAATCGCAATCGTCGTAATTTCCGCCCAAATTCTCATTCCGACTGTAAGTGTTCTTGCTATAAGATTTAAGGTGCCAGAATCAATTATTTCGTTAACATTGGTAGCATTCGGCACTTCGCTCCCGGAACTTGTAACAGCCATCACAGCAGTGAGGCGTGGACATGGTGAGTTAGCAGTTGGTAATATCATCGGCGCAGATATTCTCAATGTGCTTTTTGTTGCTGGGGTTTCTGCAGCGGCGACAAAAGGTGGGTTAATAGCAGAAGCACATTTTTTCCAATTCGCATTCCCCGCAATGTTATTTATCTTGCTTGTTTTCCGATTCGGTATTTTCGTTTCAGGTAGCCAATTAAAACGTCCTTTTGGAGTTGTATTAGTCGCAGTCTGGCTTGTAGTGATAATCCTTAGTGGTGTTTTAGGAATAGATCCGCATTAGGTCTTATAACATTTAGCGAAACTGTTCAATTTGTCTGAATCGCAAATTCTAATTGGCGATTCAGACAGAGAAAGTGTATAATTAAAAAGACATAATAAGTTTGGTTTTTTATACGTTTTAGACATATCGCTCCTACAAATGTGGTGTTACTTTGTAAACACGATACCTCCCGCGTGCCACAGCAAGTATCCCCACAGAATAACAATAATCCCGCCAAATAGTTTTGTGCCATAAAATATCAATTTGTGCATTCACAATTTGCGATCCTAAAATGCAGCAAACAACTAAAGAAAATAGGAAAACTTCATAATGAATAAAATACTGTTCGCTATTTTCACCATTTGGTTTTCAATCTTTACTTTAAACACCTTTGCCAAAGACTACACCCAATGGAATCTACCTACAGGCGCGAAAGCGCGATTCGGTAAAGGTTTGTTAAATAATATGACATATTCCCCTGATGGAAAAATAATAGCAGTAGCAAGTGGTATTGGTATTTGGATATACGACGCACAGACTGGTGAAGAACTTGATCTACTGACAGGACATACAACTTCTATATGGGGTGTAGCGTTCAGTCCGGATGGTTCAACAGTAGCAGGTGGAGGATGGGGCACAATCGTTCGTTTATGGGATGTCCCTTCTGGCTTACATGTTCGGACAATAGTGAGACCTTATTTACATGGCTATGGCTTAGCATTCAATCCAGATGGCAACACGCTGGCGATTGTGAGTTCATACTATACCGTAGATTTGTGGGATGTACAAACAAGCACATCCATTCAGACACTCACTGGTCATACAGGAAGGGTTACTTGCGCAGCATTTAGTTCGGATGGCAAGATATTGGCAAGTGGGAGTTTGGACAATACTGTTCGTTTGTGGGATGTGCAAACAGGTACATCTTTGCCAAAGATAGTTGATCATCAGGATGTAGTTTGGTCTGTTGCTTTCAGTCCCGATGGAAAAACACTCGCAAGCGGAAATTCAGACAATACCGTCTGTCTGTGGGATGTGCAAACAAGTGAACTCCTCCGCGTATTGAAAGGACATACTGATTATGTCATTAGTGTTGCCTTCAGTCCGGATGGTAAAATAATAGCAAGTGGGAGTAGGGACGGTACCGTTCGCCTGTGGGATACACAAACGGGTGAACTCTTACGTATATTGAAAGGACATACTTATTTTGTCAATAGTGTAGTATTCAATCCGGATGGCAAAACACTCGCAAGCGGAAGTTGGGACGGTACTGTGCGTCTATGGAAGACGAATACAGGAGAACTCCTCCGCGTATTGAAAGGACATACTGATTATGTGGAAAGTGTCGTGTTCAGTCTGGATGGAGAAACAATTGTAAGTGATTATACTAACAAAACCGTTCGTCTGTGGGATGTGCAAACAGGTGTGTCTCGTAAAATGCAAATAGGACATCAGAGTAAAATCTGGAGTATAGGAATCAGCCCCGATGGCAAAACACTCGCAGCTAAACATGATGACGCTACCCTTCGTCTGTGGGATACACAAACCGGGGCACATCTTCAGACGATGACTGGACAAAAAAGCACGGAGGTTATTGTGTTCAGTCCGGATGGTAAGACGCTCGCATGTACGAGATATGGCACATCCATTAACCTATGGGATGTTCGTACGGGGAAACGGCTTCGGACACTGAATGGGCATACGAAACTCATCAAAAGTGTTGCGTTCAGTCCTGATGGAAAAATACTGGCAAGCGGGGGTGGAGACACTACTATACGCTTATGGGATGTTAACACAGGAACAGGTATTTGGACACTAAATGGACATACGAATTGGGTCAAAACCGTTGGGTTCAGTCCGGATGGCAAAGTAATAGCAAGTGGAGGTGCCGATAAGACTGTGCGTTTGTGGAATGTTGAAACAACTAAGCACATTATGACATTAAAAGGACATACAAAAGAAGTGAGAACCGTTGGGTTCAGTTCTGATGGTAAAATGCTCGCAAGTGGAAGTGACGACAATACTATACGTTTGTGGGATGTTGAAACAAGTAAACATCTATTGACGTTGAAAGGGCATACGGATAGGGTCAAAAGTGTTGTATTTAATCATGATGGTTCAACACTCACAAGCGGAAGCGATGACGGCACCGTGCTGTTATGGGATCTCACAACTAACCTAATGGATTAATGCTTAGTCAACATATTATAGGTCGCGATTCGGAGATCGCTCCTACTGATGAACCGCTTATGGTAGGAGGGAACTCCGATTCCCGACTACTTTCAAGACCCATCAATTAGCACTTGACAACGCATTAGATTAGTTGCAACGATTCGGAACACGGGAATACCGTCTCTTTATCCGAGAAATAGTTTTGTGCCACAAAATTTCAATTTGTGCATTCACAATTTGCTAATCAGAAACGCGGAAAACAAAAAATAAAAGGACAAACTACATAATGAAAAAAACACTACTTTCACTTACATTACATACTTTAGACTCAAACACCGTATCCCAAGATTACACAAAATGGAATCTACCCACAGGCGCAATAGCACGTCTCGGGAAAGGTAGGGTAAGCGATGTCCTAAATCCACCAGAAATCGCTTATGCTCCTAATGGAAATCTTATAGCAGTGGCGAGTGCAAATGGGATTTGGGTATACGATGCACAATCCATTAAGGAATTATGCTTTCTCACTGGACATACGCTTGATGTGACCACTGTTTGCTTCAGTCCAGATGGGTCTATATTGGCAAGTGCAAGTGGTGACAATACCATCCGTTTCTGGGATGTGCGAACTTGGACACATATCCGCACGTTAAATGACCACGACTGCCGTATCAATAACATTGTGTTTAGTCCCAGTGGATCTCTATTGACAAGTGCAGGTGATGACAATGCCATCTGTCTGTGGGATGTGCAAACAAGTGAAATCATTCGTACATTTACAGGTCATACGGATAGGGTTAATTATGTTGCTTTTAGTCCAGATGAGTCTACATTAGCAAGTTCGAGTTGGGACGCGACTGTACGTCTGTGGGATGTGCAAACTGGCACATCTCTTCTAACACTCACAGAACATACATCTGCTGTGAGTAGGGTAGCGTTTAGTCCTGATGGAAAGACACTTGCAAGTTCAAGTATGGACAAAACCATTCGTTTGTGGGATGTGCAAACAGGCGAATCTCTGCGTACAATCACAGGGCATACGGGAAGGGTTACTAACGTCCTATTTAGCCCAGATGGTGAATTTCTTGTGAGTACTGCAATGGACTTTGACACAGACCTGCGGTTGTGGGATGCGCGGACTGGTACACTGATCAAATTACTAAAAGGACATACGAGGAAAGTCACAAGCCTTGCGTTTAGTCCAGATGGGGCTACATTGGTAACTGGCAGTGGTGACAGTACTGTCCGTCTGTGGGATGTGGAAAGCGGGACATGTCGTCAGACAATCACAGATCATACATTTCGTATCCCGAGCGTTGTGTACAGTCCGGATGGATCTATGTTGGCGTGTTCTGGTTGGGATGAAACTATACTTTTAATTGATATGCAAACAGGTGAAGAAATCATCCGACTCAAAGAGCATAAGGCTGATGTCGTAGACCTTAAGTTCAGTCCCGATGGCAAGACCCTTGCGAGTGCATGTTGGGACACGGACGCGCGTTTGTGGGATGTGAAGACAGGTACATCTCTACATATACTGTCAGGGCATCGTGATCTTCTCAGGTGTGTTGCATTCAGTTCGGATGGCAAGACCCTTGTAACTGGAAGTGCAGACACTGATGTCCGTTTGTGGGATGTAGCAACGGGAAAACTTCTAATGACCTTGACTGAACATAGGGAGAGTATCAACAGTGTCGCTTTCAGTCCGGATGGAAAAACCCTTGTGAGTTCAGCTGATGACAAAACGGTACGTTTTTGGGATGTACAGACCGGATCGCTGATTCGGATACAGGATGATCTTGAGAAGTATGTTAACAGCATCATTTTCAGTTCGGATGGAAAGACACTTGTCACTGCAAGTAATGACAAAACGATATGTTTTTGGGACGCACAGACTGGAGCACTTACACGGACATTCACAGGACATACAGATGGCGTATGGAGTGTTGTATTCAGTCCAGATGAAAAAACACTCGCCAGTACAAGTAGAGACACTACTGTGCGTTTATGGGACGTGCAAACAGGCACACACCTAAAAACGTTGGAAGGACATGCAAGATTGGTTTATACAGCCGTATTCAGTCCAGATGGAAAAACATTGGCAACCGGGAGTAGTGACGGCACCTTGTTGTTTTGGGAACTCACGCCTGAAATGATGGATTAGGAATTGCTGCAATCATTCGGATCGGGTGAACACCAACGCCTCACTTATAAAATCATTATGTGGTGCAATATATCAGTTTGTCCTTCCTAATTTACATAACCCGCGCTTCTAAACACATCCAACATTTCTCTTTACCAACCAAAATAATTATTTACCATATATACCAATTTGTGCATCCACAATTGTGTAACTGTAAATACGCGCTTCTAAAACGCAGTATACAACTCAAATTCAAAAGGACAAACTTTATGGTGAATTATATATTATTTACGGTTCTAATCTTTGGGTTTTCAATATTCCCTCTAATCCCAAACACCTTTGCCCAAGACTATACACAATGGGGTTTACCCGATGGAGCGAAAGTACGTCTCGGGAAAGGTTCAATAAGTGATATAACGTACTCTCCTGATGGGGAACGGTTGGCGGTAGCAGGTAGTATTGGTATTTGGATTTATGACGCACAAACAGGAGAAGAACTTAACCTTCTCACGGGACACACATCTAATGTCAAAAGTGTAGCGTTCAGTCCGGATGGTTTTACATTGGCAAGTGGAAGCGGAGACACTACCGTCCGTTTATGGGATGTGCGAACAGGTACACCTCTTCTGACGATGAAAGGGCATATCTTTGGTGTCAAAAGTGTTGTGTTCAGTCCGGATGGAAAGACAATCGCAAGTGGAAGTGATGACCATACCATCCGTCTGTGGGATGTGCGGACGGGGATATCTTTACGGACACTCACAGGACACACGGAAAGAGTATGGAGTGTTGTGTTCAGTCCGGATGGAAAGACAATCGCAAGTTCAAGTTGGGATAACACTGCACGGTTATGGGATGTGCGAACGGGTAAATCTCTACGAACTTTCACAGGACATGAGAAGCATCTATTGGCTGTTGCGTTTAGTCCGGATGGAAAGACAATCGCAAGCACAAGTTGGGATAGAACAGTGCGGCTATGGGATACGGAGACCGGTGCATCTCTTCATATATTGAAGGGGCATACTGCGGGTGGAGTCATAGACGTTGTATTCAGTCCGGATGGAAAGACAATCGCAAGTGCGGGGGTTTGGGACAAAAGAGTCTGTTTTTGGGATGTGAAAACTGGTGAATCCCAACGGATACTAAAAGTACACACTGAAAATACTATCAGCATAGTGTTCAGTCCTGATGGTCAGACAATTGCAACTGGGTGTATAGGTGGACCCGTGTGTCTATGGGATGTGAAAACAGGAGAACATCTTCGGGAACTGACTGGACATACGGGTAAAATCAGGAGCATAGCGTTTAGTGCAGACGGTTCTAAACTGGCGAGTGGTGGATGGCAGGATCATTCCGTGCATTTGTGGGAGATTGAGACAGGCACACCACTTCACGTGTTGAAAGGACATACGTGGGAGGTATCCTGTGTTGCGTTTAGTCCGGATGGGAAAACACTAGCAAGTGCAAGTTATTCGGACGATGACGACACTGTGTTTCTATGGGATGTGCAAACAGGCACATCTATTCGGACACTCAAAGAGGATACGGATGGTATAGAGAGCATTGCATTCAGTCCGGATGGGAAGATTCTTGCAAGTCAAGGTGTTGATAATTCATTGCTGCTGTGGGATTTGCATACAGGTACATCTATTCGGACACTCACAGGACATACGGAGTCTATCGTAAGCGTAGCGTTCAGTCCGGATGGTAACACCCTCGCAAGTGCAAGTTGGGATGGCACCGCGCGTTTGTGGGATGTACAAACGGGCACATCTATTAGGGAATTGACAGAACACACAGAAAGGGTCGGTAGTGTAGCGTTTAGTCCGGACGGAAAGATACTCGCAAGCGGAAGCTGGGACGATATAGTGCGCTTATGGGATGTACAAACGGGCACATCTATTAGGGAATTGACAGGACATACGAATAATGTTGTTAGTGTTGTATTTAGTCCGGATGGGAAGATTCTCGCAAGTGGGAGTTGGGACAACACTATCCGTCTATGGGATGTACGAACAGGTACACACCTTTTGACATTGCCAGGACATACGGATAGTGTTACCAGCGTCGTGTTCAGTCCGGATGGAAAGACGCTCGCAAGTGGGAGTTGGGATGGCACCGTGCTGCTATGGGAACTCACACATGGAACTATGGATTAGATAGTGCAGCAGCGATTTAGAAACTTTGCCAAAATAAATTAAAAAGGTGGTGCTGTCAAACGCACAAACGAACGCGACACTTCATCCAACTCCTCACGAACAGCCGCATCTAATTCCCAACCGACACCACCGAGTGTGTCGTCCAGCTGTTCAATTGTATCGCTACCGCTGATAGCAACGGTAACCTCAGGATGTGATACGACCCATGCCACTGCAAGTTGCGCTGGTGTTTTTCCTAACGCATCCGCAAGCCGTTTGAGCGTTGTAATTACTTGGCCGGTTGCCCCACTCATCCGACGGTTATATTCCTCCCTATATCGTCTTGCCCAAAGTGTCCCATCAGGAGGCGGTTCGTCTGCGGAATAGACACCACTCAACAAGCCAACCGATAACGGACTATAACACATCACGCCAAGTCCTTCTTCATGCACCAATCCGAACATCTCGGTTTCCAAATCTCTATTTAGTAGGTTATACATATTTTGAACGCACATATATGGTGTGGCATTGATGCTATCAGCAACCCAAAGTGCCTTGCAGACCTGCCAAGCATGATGATTACAACAGCCAATGTAGCGCACTTTACCTGAACGCACCAGATCGTCTAATGCCCGGATCGTCTCCTCTTGCGGTGTCGTGTCATCCGGCCCGTGAATCAGATAGACATCAATATGGTCGGTGTCAAGCCGTGTCAGTGAACGGTCTACCTCCCGCATGATGTGGTATCGTGATAATCCGTAGTCGTTCGGTCCCTGTCCGATGTGGCTAAAGACTTTGGAAGTAATCACCACATCATCTCGTTTTCCTTTAATCGCTTTGCCGAGGATAACCTCTGAACGACCAATATTGGCGCGGTCGTCCATTGGACCGTATACGTTGGCACAATCAATGAGGTTAATACCCGAATCGATAGCGTGTTCAATTAACCTTTGAGCAGCACTTTCATCGCCTTGCCCTCTAAATCCTAAGCCCAATGCAAGTGGACTAACCTTAACACCTGCTTTACCAAAATTGACATATTCCATAATCCATCTCCTATAAAATTATTTATGATGAAATCTAAAATTACTTACAGTTCTTTATAGGTTTGATGCGTTTAATGTGAATGTCATACGGGAATGCCATAAGGCATTCATACCGTTGATTTGACACATTCACCAAGCGCAATTCATTGCGCCTCTTCCCGTAGGAGCGACCTCCTGGTCGCGACTTTAAAACTGTAGAACACTTTGTCCGTACCGAGTGACAATGTAAAGTTAATTGTAAAATCCACTATAATGGGACTGATACTATAACAAACCTTACAAATGTGCACGACTCAACGTCCGTAGTGCATCAACAAGTCGTTCCATATCCGCTGGCTTCGGTGCTGAAAAGATTAAACGTTCCTGTGTTACAGGGTGTTCAAATTGAAGTGAACGCGCATGCAATGCCTGTCGTTTGAGGTGTATGAGCGCATGTTTCACGGGAAGTACATCAGCATCGTTCAAGGCACGTTGATCGCCCCCATAGATAGCATCGCCAGCAACTGGTTGTCCAATGTGCTGTAAATGCACACGGATTTGATGGAGTCTTCCCGTTTCTAATGTAAGTTGAACGAGCGAAAATTTGTTATAAATTTCTAATACCTGATAATGTGTGACAGCCTGTCTGCCACTGTTTTTAACAGTAGTCATTCTCCTTCTATCACGGCGACTCCGTGCGATTTGCGCATCAATCGTTCCTGTAACTTCAGCGGGAATTCCACACACGACTGCGACGTACTGACGCGTTATAGTATGCTTTTCAAACTGCACAGACAGTTCACGATGCACAACATCAGTTTTCGCAACAACAAGTACCCCTGATGTATCCTTATCTAATCTGTGAACAATACCAGGCCTCTCTACACCACCAATGCCTGACAAGTCAGTGCAATGCGCAAGCAAAGCGTTGACGAGTGTCCCAGAATTCACACCGCTTGCAGGGTGAACAAGCATGCCCGCGGGTTTGTTCAGAACAATTAAGTGACTATCTTCATATAGAATGTCGAGCGAGATATCTTCAGGTAGTACGGTTTCTAAAGGTTGGGAATTAGGAAGTGAAAGACAGACTTGGTCACCAGAACGGAGCGGGTGACTGGGTTGCTTGGAGACTTTTTCGTTTACGGTGACAGCACCATCGCGAATCAGTTTCTGAAGATAGGTTCGCGATATACCTTCAGTCGCGCTCATCAGAAACTGATCCAACCGTTTTCCATTGTGCTCTGTCTGAATGTGGTAAATTTGCGCCTCGTTTTCCATTGCTTAGAAGAGGAAACATTATCCCGTCACAGCACCTTCAGATGCGGAAGAGACAGAGTTTGCGTATTTCGCCATAACACCGCGTGTATAGCGAGGTTCGGGAGGAGTCCACTTTTCAAAACGTGCTTGAATTTCAGTATCGGAGAGCGTAACATCAAGTCGGCGTGCCTTAGCATCAATCACGATTTCGTCACCTTCTTGGAGAATAGCGATGGGACCACCTGTTGCCGCTTCAGGAGCGACATGACAAATCATAAATCCGTGCGTAGCACCAGAAAATCTGCCATCGGTTAGCAATGCCACATCTTCGCTTAAGCCTGCACCAACGATTGCCGCTGTAACGCCTAACATCTCACGCATACCAGGACCTCCGGTAGGTCCCTCATATCGGATAACCACAACATCACCGGGTTTAATTTCTCCGCCTTTGATGGCGGCAAAAGTGTCCTCTTCGCGTTCAAAAATACGTGCTGGACCACGATGGAGCGTTTTGTCCTGACCTGCCAACTTAATAACACACCCGTCTGGAGCAAGGTTACCTCTTAAGATGGCAAATCCTCCCGTCGGTTTGAGAGGTTCGTCTGCTGGTAAAACAACTCTCTGTCCTTGAGTTTCAGTGGCTGCGTTTGCCTCTTCACCGATAGTTTTTCCTGTAACGGTGAGTTCATCAGTATGGATCAACCCTGCTTCTGCCAGACGTTTGGCTAAAAACTGAATCCCGCCTGCTTCATACAGATCAGTCGCGACAAACTGCCCACCGGGCTTCAGGTCTGCTAATACGGGTGTTCTTTGACTAATAGTGTGAAAATCCTCAAGTGTCAACGGGATTTGTGCTTCGTGTGCAATAGCGAGGAGGTGCAAAACACCGTTTGTAGAACCGCCTGTAGCAGCAACAGAGGTAATGGCATTTTCAAGAGACTTGCGTGTAATGATTTGACTTGGACGGCGATCGGCAGCAAGCATATCCATAACAAGTTGTCCTGCTTTGTATGCTTCGTTGTCCTTCTCCTCCACTACAGCAGGTACACTCCCACTTCCCATCGGTGCAATGCCCAGCATTTCAACAGCAGTCGCCATTGTATTAGCGGTGAATTGTCCACCACACGCACCGGGTCCAGGGCACCCTTTGCTAATCAGATCGTCTAACTCTTCTACTGTGATTGTGCCTTCAGCATGTTGACCGACCGCTTCAAACACGTCTTGGATAGTAACATCACGCCCCTGAAACTTGCCCGGCATAATTGAACCACCGTAGAGCGTAAGTGATGGGATATCTAACCGTGCCAACGCCATCACAGTACCGGGAACAGTTTTGTCGCATCCGCACAGCGCAACAACAGCGTCAAACATATTGCCGATGGAGACTAACTCAATTGAATCGGCAACAATTTCCCGGCTAATAAGCGATGTTTTCATGCCCTCTGTACCCATTGTGATACCATCGGAGATGCTGACGGTATTGAATTCGAGAGGTGTTCCACCCGCATCGCGAATTCCCTCTTTGACTTTAGCAGCGAGCCGTCTTAAATGGAAATTACAAGGTCCGATCTCAATCCAGGTATTAGCAACCCCGATAATCGGTTGGTCAAGGTCCTCAGGGGACAGTCCGCCATCGCCGAACATAAGCATGGTGCGGGCAGCAGCGCGGTCGGGACCGTCTGTAATCACGTAACTTCGGGGTTTCAGTTTATTGGACATTTGGCTACGTTCTCCTTCAAATAGGTAATACCATTTCTATGTGATTATATTACATAATTTTGTAGGTAAGGTTTCGCAAACTCTACCCCAAAGTGTGAATTTAGTCTACGATCTTTCTGGTTAGAGGGTTTTGTCTGCACGATTGATAGGTATTGCATCTGGGGTATGCGTTCGTTTTATCTAATCTGCACATATATCGCAATATATCAAAAACCTTCAGGATAGATTATATCTGCGTTTCCTTGCTGCATAGATTTCCTGAAAAGTTCAATAGGTTTGTTCTGATACAAGCCGGCGAACTCATATTCAAGTGCAATTCGCACATACTCGGCAATGATATCATCATAGGCACCGATGAATTCAAAATACGGTTCTCCATTTTCCGATTCCACTTTTTTGAGAAAGGTATTCCGAAAATTGTCATATCTTTCGGCTGCTACATCATCTACTTCACCTGCCTGATGGCGCACGCGGAATGTTTCCTCCCAAACTGTTATCAATTTCATCGCGAAACCTCTTTCATCAAATCCAAAGAACCCTAACAGTATTTCTTCAAAAATTGCATCAGATGCCTCGGGCAAGATCGTAAAATCTCCGGTTGTTTGCGCATCTTCGTATACTTTTCTTCTTTTCCAATTGATATCCTCCATTATCCATTGTGATGTTTCTAAGGAGGAGGGATAAGCAATCCCATTGCAAGATTGAATGTCATGTTCAACTGTGCAAGTATCGTCAATATCTGGAGGAGGTATTATATCTGGAATAGGATTTTTCTCACAACCAAATGTGAAACAACAAATAATCAGCAGGCTAAACATCGTAAGCAAGGAAAGGTTCAATTTCATTGCAAATTCCTTTAATTTTAATGGGGTAGAGTCCGTGTTATGATATTTTGTCAATTAGATATCGTATAAAAAGCGAAGGCAAAGGAGTAAGCCCTATAATGATTGATAATTGTGATTACATTGTGAATTCATAGACAAGTTCAACGTTCGGAGCATCTTTGAGGCGTAAAATGATGGTACCCGCTTCTTGCTGATAAGCCTTTTGATACATAGTTTTGATTGGTGTAAGGTCAAAGTTATGGTCTTCGGTTAACCATGCCTCACATGCGTCCCCGTTAGCGTTGTGTGCAAGGGAAACATGGATTTGAACAGGAAAAGATTCCAGAAATGATTCCGACACAACGAGTGTCATTTCATGTTTTTCACATCCACCACCATAGGATACGTTTATTGTCAACGTATCCCCGTTTATTGTAGTGCTATTCAAGGTATACTTATCTATGCCGAATCTTCCATCTGCATCACCAATGAAAACCTTACCGACAGACGGTTCGATATCAGGTATATCGTCATCAACAGAAACAGATACGGTAGTATCATCGGGATCCGCTTTCATCTGATTCTGTATCTGCTGACACCCTATTATGAAAAGGACAAGTAAACCCAAGAAAAGTCCGAAAGTATTGTTTATTTTCATAGAATAGTTCCTATAATGCCGAGATTTGATATTGCCATGACATTGTAAATTCGTAGACAAGGTCTTCAGCTGGAGTATCTTTTAGGCGAAAAGTGATAATATCTGCTAATATCTTATTGTGAACAATAGAATACACGTGAGGTTATTTAACGGCTTTTTATGCGGATAGCGTTAAAATTATGTAGATATAATAGAATCTACACATGCCGTCTTCGTCACTAATGTGTTGCGGGAAGAATCATGTTTCCTGACCATCTTGTAGCGGTACTTTGCAATACATTGAGGTACACATCAGAAACACCAGGAATCGCTATCGCTCTCAACTCCGCTAACATTGGTGCAGTATCAACACACTCACCCACCTCTATGAGTTGAAAAAAATAGAAGGTATCATTATGCCCCGATAGATTATAATCTATTGGATAAAGGGTCTCCTTTACTGTAGGTTCATACCTTTTACCGATAAAAAAATCGACCACGGCAGCCACTGTGGGAGAATTCGATACATTGTATAGTGATAGTTCAACCTCCTTATTATACCGCACTATTACCGTTCCAAGTTCATAAAGCAAACCATCTTCGGTTGTGCCAACTTCAACCAGGCCCGCTTTTTTCGGACGAGGGGGTTCTTTCCAGTCATCGTCTGCTACGAGAAGCTCTGAAATAATCTCATAATCTGCGGAAATTAGATCAAAAGTAGTATTGTATTTATTCGTATTTGCCCAGTTAACACCTGGAATAGATTCCAATTTCTTCAAAAATGGTAAAGTGTCAACTTCCTCACCGATGTATATAACCTCAAAATTATGGTACATAGGAAAACCGATTACCTTTGGCGTATAACCTCTACGAATGAAAAAATTATCCACAGCAGTTTCAGCAGGTGGAACTATTGTACCAGAACGTCTTGAAATATTACTACCATAACTTACCAGCACTACTCCAAGTTCGTACAATGTGTCATTGTTGGTCATACCAACTGTTGTGGTAACCAATCCATCTTGTCCGTTCTGTTCTTCCAAACACAGATGAACATCACCGCATCCTAAAGACATGACTATTCCAAATATTAAGGCAAGCAGTGTCATTCTGGTCATCGTTTCATGTTCTTATTTCTTTTTTCCATGCTCAATAATTGATTTCACTTGCTCTACTGCATACCTAACCAATCACTGATTATCCCACCATATTTAGCAATAAGACCCGCAAACACAACAGAAACCATAGACATCAACTTAATCAGGATATTCAGGGAAGGACCTGAAGTATCTTTGAACGGATCACCAACAGTATCACCAACAACGGTTGCTTTGTGCTGTTCTGATCCTTTTTCACCGTATTCTTCCTTGTGACTACCTTCTTCAATAAACTTTTTCGCGTTGTCCCAAGCGCCACCAGCGTTTGCCATCATGATCGCTAAGACAAAACCTGTGGCTAATCCACCTGCAAGCAAGCCCAACACACCAGCAACATTAAAAATCAAACCAACAGCGACAGGCACAACGATAGCAATAAGTGATGGTAAAATCATCTCGCGTTGTGCGCCAACGGTAGAGATAGCAACACATCGGGCGTAATCCGGCTTCTCTTCGCCTCTCATAATACCGGGTTTTTCGCTAAATTGTCGGCGAACCTCGTCTACCATAGCACTCGCAGCACGACCAACAGCTTTCATTGTTAATGCGCAGAAATAGAACGCCATGACTGCACCAATGAATAAACCAATAAGTACCTGTGGGTTCATCAAGGTGACGTTATAGTAATCCATGAATTCGCTTACCGTTACTTTCAATGTTTCTACTGTATTTCCATTAATAAGCAAAGTCTCTTTGCCTGCTAAATGGATAAGTCCATGCCGAATTTCCTCAAGATAAGCTGCAAGAAGTGCAAGTGCTGTCAGCGCTGCAGAACCGATTGCAAAACCTTTACCTGTTGCGGCAGTCGTATTACCAAGCGCGTCTAACTGATCCGTACGTCCGCGAACGCTTTCATCCAATTTTGCCATCTCAGCGTTTCCACCAGCGTTGTCTGCGATGGGTCCGTAAGCATCAGTAGCAAGCGTAATGCCGAGCGTTGCCAGCATACCAACCGCAGCGATACCGACACCGTAAAGTCCCATCAACGGTTCGCTCGCGCCTCCAGGGAGATAATAACTAATGGCAACTGCTCCAATAATCGTTATGACAGGAATAGCGGTTGATTCCATGCCAACAGCAACACCTTCAATAATCACCGTTGCCGGGCCGGTCTGTGCCTGCTTCGCGATGGCACGCGTCGGTTTATATTCGTGAGAGGTAAAAATTTCGGTAACTTTGCCGATAACTAATCCAGCGACAAGTCCAGCGATAATTGCACCCCAAATCTGCCATTTGTTATCCAGATCAAGATAGAGAAGAACAGGGAGCGATATGATAGCGATGCCCAAAGCACTTCCATTGATTCCCAAGTTCAACGAACCCATCAACTGTTTCATTGATGCGCCCTCTTTTGTGCGCACCATATAGATACCCAAAATAGAGAGAAGCACACCGATACCAGCGATAATCATTGGGGCAGAGAGGTATTTTAGTTGAAGGGCAAGATTATTGTAGTCTTTAGCAGCAACAGCAGCAACACCGAGGGCAGCTGTGGCGAGGATTGAGCCTGCATAAGATTCGTAAAGGTCAGCACCCATGCCGGCAACATCACCAACGTTATCACCGACATTATCTGCAATCACAGCAGGATTGCGCGGATCGTCCTCCGGTATTCCTGCTTCAACTTTCCCGACAAGGTCAGCACCAACATCAGCTGCTTTGGTATAAATACCACCACCAACGCGAGCGAACAACGCCTGTGTTGAAGCACCCATGCCGAAACTGAGCATAATCACAGTAATTTGAGGTAGCGGATTTTGACCTAAGAAATCTGCACCTATCCAAGGAATCTTAGGAAAGATGTAATAGAGTATGAGAAACCATCCGGTAATGTCGAGCAATGCGAATCCAACAACTATCAATCCCATCACCGCGCCTGCGCGGAACGAAACTCTTAGTCCGGCATTAAGTCCTTGCATTGCTGCACTTGTCGTACGTGCGGATGCGTTGGTCGCGGTTTTCATCCCTAAGAAACCACAAAGTCCAGAGAAAAAACCACCTGTTAGAAATGCAAACGGGACGACCTGATTTTGGGCTTTAAGGACAAAAGCCATGAAGATAAAAATCAGACAAAGAACAGCAAAAACAATGCCGACCACTTTATATTGTTGCCTAAGATACGCCATCGCACCTTCGCGGACAGATTGTGCGATTTCACGCATCGTTTCATTCCCTTCGTCCTGTTTCATCACAGAACGATAAAAGTGATACGCAAAGCCTAAAGCAATAAGCGAACCTATTGGAGCGATCCACCATATCAGCGGTACAGCAGGGGGAGGGGCAGGTTCTGTTTGAGCAAAAGCTGTGGTGGCTAAATTCAAAACAGGGAAGCAGGTTAGAAAAATCTTCCAATTTAACCACCGTCTTTTGCAAGTGATTTCACGCATTAAAAACCTCTCTTTTCATTTTTATTCGTAATCCCAATTAAAAAATTTAAGCACTTGTCCAACAAGGTAAATAGAACCTGTCACGCAGATCAGGTCTGCTGGAGATGTGGACAATAAACTTGTTGTAATTGCTTTTTCTGGAGTTTGACATGTTGTTATCTTCGGACATATACTTGACCAAGTGTTTTGTATCGTTTCTGCGGGCAGGACACGCGGATTATCGGAAACTTGTGTTGCAATCACGTGGTCCGCTGTTTTTGAAATTATTTCGCCAATTGCCGTTAAATCCTTATCTTTCATAATACTAACGATAAAAATCACCTGAGCGTAACAAAAATTTTCACGAATAGCACGACATAACGCTTCCATTGAAATAGATGAATGTGCACCATCAAGCACAACAAGCGGTGAGAACATCACTTGCTGGATTCGTCCGTGCCACTGAACGTTTTTGAAACCAGCATAAACACTGTCCCTTGAAATTATATACCCTTTCTGTTTTAGACATTCAATTGCTGCGATAGCGATTGTCCCATTCACATACTGATGGTGTCCAAGTAATGGCAACGTGATCTCGGAATAACACTCTGAATTTGTTTCCACATCAAATTGTTGTGCCTCAGGTATACCTTCAGAATTCAGAATGACCTGTGAAACTGAAATATCAGGGTCTTGTTCTACAAAATTCTTAACCTCAACGATTGGTGCGTTACGTTCACTCGCTACCTTTTCAATGACAGCACGTGCATCAGGGAGTTGCGGTGCCAGTGCTACGGGACAACCCTGTTTTATAATTTCCGCTTTTTCGCTCGCTATTTCGGTATATGTTTCTCCTAATATCGCTGTGTGTTCCAAACCAATTGGTGTAATAACAGATGTCACGGGTGAGACAACGTTCGTTGCGTCAAGTCGTCCCCCTAAACCAACTTCAATCACAGCAAAATCAGTTGCTTTATCAGCAAAATAGGTAAACGCAAGTGCAGTGTATATTTCAAAAAACGAAACACGTCCGAATTCAGAAGCAGAAACGGTTTCAATCACAGGTTTAAGTTTATCAATGTAGAAGGCAACTTCTGCTTCTGAAATAAGTTCATCATCAATACGACACCTTTCCCGCGGTGTTATGAGATGTGGGGACGTAAATAAACCCGTTTTATAGCCTGCATGTGTTAGCACCGATGCAATGATAGCAGCGGTTGATCCCTTCCCTTTACTCCCTGCGACATGGACCACTTTTAATCTGTCGTGTGGATTTCCAAGCAGGTCTAATAGCTGCGAGATGCGATTCAGGTTATAGAACCGTGCTTGCCGTGAAAAATCCGGACTTCTTTCATAGTCAATGAATTTCTCGATATAGGCGAGTGCCGATTTGTAGTCCAAATTTTTGATATTACCTGTAGGAGCGAACTCTAGTGGTCTGTCTACCCTAAAAATTGCGGGTATAGGTCGCGATTCGGAGATCGCTCCTACCGAGAACATTGTAGGAGGGAACTCCGATTCCCGACTATTGATGATACATATAAATTTAGGATGGACTATCCACTAGCTCGCGACTTCTATGCCTTTAGATATTCATAAATCGGAAATTGCGCGCAGAATTCTTGAACCTTTTCTCGGATTCGCTGTTTTATAGATGCTTTCTGTCTGTTTTCAAGTGCCTCAGTAATAAAATCAGCAATGTGGAGCATCTCATCTTCTTTCATGCCGCGCGTCGTAACCATCGGCGTGCCAAGCCGAATTCCACTTGTCGTTTTCGGTTTCCTTTTGTCAAACGGAATTGTGTTTTTATTGACAATAATTCCTGCGTCTTCAAGGTGGTCTGCTGCCTGTCTACCACTTAATTTTTCATATTTTGAGGTAAGGTCTAACAGCATCAGGTGATTATCCGTTCCACCGCTCACTAACCGGAATCCATTGTCAATTAACCTTGATGCAAGTGCCTTAGCATTCTTAACGATTTGTTCTTGATATGTTTTAAACTCAGGTTCGCTTGCTTCCTTAAAAGCAACAGCTCGCGCAGCGATTGTATGTAAAAAAGGACCGCCTTGTAAACCGGGAAAAACAGCACGGTCTATTTTGGCTGCATGTTCTTCCTTACACATTATCATCGCACCACGAGGACCGCGTAAGGTTTTATGTGTTGTTGTGGTAACCACATCGCTATATGGGACCGGGTCGGGATGAACCTCACCCGCAATCAGACCAGCAATATGCGCTATATCTGCGAGTAAATATGCCCCAACAGAATCTGCAACCTGCCGCCAAGCAGCGAAGTCAAAGTGACGCGGATACGCTGTTGCACCGACAACGATGAGTTTTGGACGATGTTCTTCTGCGAGACTCGCGACCGTTTCCATGTCAATTAACTCGGTTTCGGCATCTACACCATACGCAACAACATTGTAATAACGACCCGAAAAGTTCACCTTATCGCCATGACTCAGATGTCCGCCGTGACTGAGTGACATCGCTAAGATGGTATCACCAGGGTCAAGTAGTGCATGATACGCCGCCATATTCGCTTGAGTGCCAGCGTGCGGTTGCACATTCACATGTTCAGCACCGAAAAGTTCTTTGGCACGTCCAATTGCAAGCGATTCCACGCCATCCATAAACTCGCAACCGTTATAGTAACGTTCACCGGGATACCCCTCAGCGTATTTATTCGCTAAGATGCTTCCTTGAATTTCCATAACGGCTCGGCTGGCGTAGTTCTCCGATGGAATCAGCATGAGAGAATTTTGCTGGCGTGCCAAGTCGTTGGCGGTAATTTCAACAATTTGTGGGTCTACCTCTGCCAATAATTTATTCATTCTTTTCACCGTTTTTAACTTGACATGGTGTTGTTTTCATGAAAATGAAATTGTAACACAGATTTGTTACAATTTCAAGAAAAGTTGACATATCTGTGTCAACATGTTATATTAGTGGTAACGGATTTTCGTTACTTCAAAAAAACTGAACCATACTCTTATAGTAGGTTTTAGGGGTAATCGGACAATCTATTTCTATAATTCACCATAAAACAGAAGCATTTTAGTTCTGAAAGCCCTTCCCGTTGAAGAGAATTGAAACTCGGTAACTACAACCTATCTCATAAATAGTTGGAGGGCTTTCGAAGCCCGATTTCAAAATCCTGTAGGAGCGATCTCCGAATCGCGACGAAACCACTAATAGTCGGGAATCGGAGTTCCCTCCTACACAGAGAATCAACTGATAATGAACCTACAAATCTTATTTATGAGATACGCTCTAACTAATAGACATTATAATGATTTAATTTGAATTACGGTTTACCGAGCGTCTCGGACCTCTTGAGTTCCGTAGGAACGCTATGTTTATAGAAAAATTATCAACACCTCTTGAGTTCCGTAGGAACGACATATCAACTGCCAATGCGCTGCAAAAACATATCGTCCCTACCAAATCAACGCTATGAATGCGCGTATGGCATTCAGCGGGACTAAAAAGAGGGTTGGGTCTTGCTTCTATAAACATATCGTCCCTACGGGACTAAAGAGCAGGACACACATTCGGGAAATCCTTAAATTGACACGTAAGGACAGAGCACAACGAAACCCAACGGACGAACTTTAGATTTTATTAAAGACCGATAACAACTCACAATTAAAACATTATAATGTCTAATGATTACCAGCAGTAATAATAATAAAATTCCCGCCAAGGACATTTATGGTTCTTGGCGGGATTACACGTTTTTAAGAGGTGGTAGCTGCTTATCTATAGTGTAATTACTTGCTTTTCACTACGGAGCCTCTGAATTGCGTTCCTCCTCAAGCGTATGTATTGTGCCGTGCAGATAGCAATCCAACGGCACACCATCCGCAAACTTGCCCTTGATGCTAACATGCAACTGCATGGTAGGTGTAAGCGTAGGTATTTTGAGGAAAACCGTTTTACCATCCCCAGAGAGTGTTGCAGATTGAATAGTGTGTTCGTCTCTGCCTTCCTCGCCAGAACGTTTTAACTGTGGTGAACCGTAGCCTTCAGTCCAGCGGTACTCCCAACTTTGTACCCGCCAGTTTTCTGGGTTTGTCGTAGATTTTGCCTCAAGCGGGGCATAAAAATCAATGATTAAGCCATCCTTGACAGCGCGAAACGATTTCGGTGTACGTAGTGGTGCGCCTGTCATGCGTACCCGGTAAAACCCAGTATCTTCCTGTTTGTTAGACGACCAACCGAATAGACCAGCAAGATAGAGGTCTCCACTGATTGGATGGAATCGTCCACGCATCACACCTGTGGGAAACTCCAACCCCATTTCGGTAACAGCACCTTGTACAGTCTCTCCTACTTGTTGCTGAAGAACCGCGTATACTTTCCCTGTGCCGTAACTGACAGAAAGCAGAGAATCTGCCATTTCTCCCCATGTGTCTGTTGGAATCCAGACTAATGTAGCAGGAGAACGGTCAACAAAAGGAGCAATCCAACAAAGCGGCGGTTCGTAAGTAGTTGGAGGGTTATCGGGTGGGTGCCAGCCCCATAAATTTCCGTAGAATTTACCAGGGGCAGTGATACGATTCAGTCGGTTGGCGGGCATCCAGAAGCCTTCCTGATCAGTACCATAGAATATCGGACCAGGACTAATTCCAAGTCCATTTGATGCGCGAAATCCATAAGCAATCACGGTAGTCTCTTCTCCATCTGGTGATACTTTGATGAGGGTGCCGTGGTGTGGGTGTTGGGCGCGTAATGCATGTCGGGCGGATTTCATGTAGTAGAAGTTTCCCGTTGCATCGGTCTGCAGGTCCATAACCTGCTCGTGGAAGTGCTCACTGTTGTAGACATCATTGTTAAAATTCTCGTAGAAATCAATTTCTCCATCTTCGTTGAGATCTACGAGTCGGGTTATCTGGTCACGTCCGGCAACGTATATTTGCTGGTTGACAATTTTAAGCCCGAGTGGTTGATTCAGTCCGGTGGCGATACGTTGCCATACCAGTTTGTTCAAAGTATCATTGATCCCGGTAACTGTCCAGACATCACCGTTCCAAGTGGAAAGAGCAGCACGATTGCCATCAGGGAAGAAGTCAAAAGCGCCGAAACGTATCCAAGATTCCCATGGATTTTGTGAGGGCCAATCTATCTTGTCAATAGCGAACGGTTGGCTGGGGTCGCGTCCACCGTTTGCTGCTAACCTTGCGAAATCTGAGAGTTGTGATTCACTGCCATCCCATGTAAGAACCGATGCGGTTGTGTCTGTAGAGAGGTGGAGGTAAACACGGTCAGAGTCGACGGTCCATTTCGCACCTTCAATCGGTTCTACCAGAGTCGCTGCAATCAGAGGGGGTTCTTGGAAACGTTGGTAGAGTGCCAGCATTTCGTCGGGAGATAGGGCGCGATTGTATAGATACATTTCATCAAGTTTTCCTTCTAACCATGGGGATTCTTCTGGAAAATTTTCTGCGGTGAATCCGAGTCGGCAAACGTCATTTTCCAATGCCTCTTCTGGCTTGAGTGCACCTTCAGCCACAATCTCGCCGTCCAAAAACAACTTCACTGCACCAGTTTCATGTCGCCACGTTAATCCGACATGATGCCAAACACCATCAACGACTGATTTACCTTTTCCAGTAGCACTGGTAACGACACCGACCCAACCGACATCAAAAGCCAATTGTCCATTTCTAATAAAAAAGGTTTTACCACTCGGCACCCACTCTGGTTCATCAAGTGCTTCAGAGAAGATTGAACCGTCATCTTCAGTAGCAATCCATGCAGTGAATGTTAGGTCGGTGGTGTCAAAATCAAGGGCGAAGTTTTCGTCAAAACGCGCTTCCGCATCGCCATCGAACACAAGACATTTGTTTTCCCATCCATCTTCCCAACGAACGCCATCAAGGGTAATTGTTGATTCTCCAGGTGTTTCACTTGCTGTGTGAGAACCGTTGCCTTCGTCAAAATCCCAATACCCGATCAAAGCGGAATCGTTCTTCTGTTTCTGTGCAGACGCGGCCTCCGAGGTTTTAGAATGGGGAAACAAGACTGCAATGTACTGATCTGCATTGCCAACACCGCCAGGGGCAGGTGATAGATTATCCATAGAAAGCACTTTCGGTAGATATCCATCTAATTCAAGGTTCATAGTCGTTGTTCCCGCCTCAATTTTCACCGTTTCCAGCCTGAGTTTTCGTTGTATATCGGTCTGTCCTGTTGTATTAGGTTTTTCCTGCCAGCGTTGCGGTCCACCTTTAATCAATGTCGTCAGGTCCGTAACAGGAGGAGAGGTATCAACGAATTGTGTCCACTCGCTCAACTCAAGTGTATCATGGATCGTAGGTGTGATCAGAATCTTGGTGGAGATTGCTTTATTAGATGCCGGGAACCGAACGCGGATCTCGCCCTGCGTAGTTTCCCACTGTGTGCCTTTCGGTGCGTCAACTAATGCAGCGAGTAGACTGCCTGGTTGTCCAGGCTCTGTCCCAGGTGGACACAGAGCGACCCCAGTACCGCGTGAAAATTCAGGTAAAGCGGAGGTTTCACCACCAGTCATTGTTGCGATACGGACAAGTGTGCTTGATGTAGCGGGACCGAGTTGGAGAGTGCGTACAAAAGCGATCCCATTTTCTCCACTTTCAAGCGTTGGGGTTTCCAGCACAGACCGAGTGCCCACCGTATACGACAGAATGACGCGGTTTTCGTGAAGATACAATCCTTTCCAATGCGCCCAATCTCTGGGTAGAGGTCCAAAGGGAACGGATCGTGTATCCTCAAAGCTACCATCCTTCGCCCATCCTGGACCTACAGGATTTTGCCACAGCAGTTTTCCTTCTATTGATGGATAACTCTGATGCCAACCGTTGAATTCAACATCTGCGAAGTCAATCAATCCATCTATCCAACCTGCAGAATAGCGTAACAAATCTGTGTCGAACACCACTGCACCACCTGTGAGTTCCGGCGTAAGCGGAATAATGATGCCTTTGTAGGTAAGATTATCGGCATTCGCTGCGACGGCTGTGGAAAGGAATGGACCATAATCCATATCCCGCCACGGCTGTCCAGTTTTAACATGCGAACCGGGAACATATCGTCGCGGTGCTTCACTTTCAAGACACCAGTAGACACCGTTGACGATGAGGCGACGAAAATCGCTTACTTTGAAATCTTCTGGATGTCCCATTGTGGTTGTGAACACACGTCCTCCCCCTGTATGGGTGTGTGTCCAAGCAATGGGATTGACAGTCTCATCACCACCACGTTCTCCTTCTGGGAATACGGGTCGTCCTTGCACCAGGATCTGGGCATCTTTCGGTGGATAGTTAGGACGCACATGATAGGTCCAGGATCGCACGTGGAACGCTGGGTTGACTCCAGTAAGGATCGGGTGATCACCGACGATTGTGGCATCGGTACTTGCCCCGTGTCCGTAATGGTATATCCACGGTGCGCCGAGTTCGCGTGCACCGAAATTGTTCCATTTTGTAGCACGCTCGTCTTCATCTTCGTAGGCAAAGGCGTGCGTCGTTGTGCGAAAGGCGACTATGGGACCGCCACGGTCAATGTATTTTTGTAACAACTCAAGCTGGTCATCCGGAAGTTGACGGAATCGTAGATATAGAACGAGTAGATCTGCGGTTTCGAGCGCGTCAAGTCCATTTATGCTATTCCCTTCACCGCCTTGTAGTACGTCGTCAATGAGAACTGTGGTGCGGAAGTCATAGTGTTCTTCCAACACTTGAGCCAACGCGGGCATCGTTACCTCAGAACGATATTCATTTTCACCTACCACGAAGACAATATGGGATTGTGCATAACCGATAGATGCTAATGTACCAAGCGCGAGCGAGATACACAGTAGATAAATTGAAATTCGCTTGCAATAGTAGGTAGAGACTTCGTATGAGTAATCTGATTTTGACAAATTTGGTCCTCCCGGATGAATAGATTAAGTTTGCTATGCAATGGCAGCTCATAGCGCAGCTATCCGACAATTGTAAAGTAGCAAAATTATAATAGGTCTAAGGAAAAATGTCAATAAAAACCAGATGGGTAGACTGGTTGACAACTATAGAATTGTAATATGAGTATAATCCTATAAATTCGGAAATCCTGATAATCCTGGTTCAGACAATGTTAAAAATATTACACATTCTTGACATATATCCTCCTGCATGTTATATTATCGGTAACGGATTTTCGGCACTTCAAATATTCTGCACATTTCTGACTACTTTGCCAAACCATGCTTCAAATCACAAAATTCAAAACCGTTATACTCATTTTAGCCCTTTTTGTTGCTTTGCTCCTTCTGTCGGCTTGTAATTCCCAAGACAAACCTCAAGATTCACTATCCTCAACCCCAAAAACCGATTCCCCTGAAGTCATTACGCCTCCTATCACCCCTCTTCGTGCTGAAGATTGGCACATGTTCATGCACGACTTGCAGTTATCTGGAAAAAGCCCAGACCAGAAAATTAAGCCTCCACTATCTATGTTGTGGCAATTTAAAACGGGTGGTCCTATAACCGCATCCCCAGTTGTAGCAAACGGAATTCTTTATATCGGTTCCGCAGACGGCAAATTATACGCTTTAAATGCCAAGGAGTGGGGAATCAAATGGGTTTTCAATGCTGGAAGTGCCATCCGGTATTCAGCTGCTATTTGGGGTGGGCGCGTCTATTTCAGTACGCGGGATAACAAATTCTACGCACTTAATGCAGAAACAGGAGACGTACTTTGGGAATTCAAATCAAAAGGTTGGATGGATTCACCTCCAGTTGTTTTTAATAGAACTGTTTACACGGGTGCATTTCCGACACGAATTTACCTGCTGGATGCCATCACCGGCAAACTTAAATCCGAACGACAGCGCATGGTCACAATAAACGGCATAGAATATGGATGCGCGAATGCAGAATTTCGCCCCGTCATCCCACAGTATAACACTAATTTGTGGCGTAGATATACAGCAGGTAGTGAAAGTTTTCCTGTCACCGCAAACAGTTTTGTCTATATTGGTGCGCGAAATGGGAAGATTCATGCAATTGATGTTGCGTCTAAAACAGAAGTTTGGTCTTATCAGGTTGGCGGTCCTGTCAATGCAGCCCCTGCAATTTCCGAAGGTATCCTCTATGCAGCATCTACTGACGGTTCAATTTATGCGTTTGCCAATGCTACAGGAAGTCCACCGATCGCAGATGGTACACGCGAACACGGGATTGTTACACGTGATGATGCCCCAGTTTATGCCAAGAAAAATGGAACTTCACCTTTATACCGACTCAATGATGGCACAAACTTGCCAATTCTCCAAACTACACAGAATTGGTATCAAGTTGAATTACCAAACAAGGAACAAGTATGGATAGATAAATTTGCCTTCGGACAATTTGGAGAGACAGAAGGCATGTTGTTAAACACCAATTTTTGTGGGAATCCCCGGATGATACATTTAATCAATGGCGCAGAATACCCGTATTGGAGTCCCGATGGCGAACGCATTGCTATGCTAAAAAGAACCGATCTGAGTGGTAGTTATTGGAAGGCGAGTGAACTCTGGATTATGGACAAAGAGGGAAAACAAGCACGAAAACTCTATGCTGGTCAGCTTTACAATCCACATGTTTCTTGGTCATTAGATGGTCGCTTAATAGCATTTGAAGCCGAAGTAGACGATGATCGTTTTGTTTTTACTGCTGATTGGGAATTGGGACGTGTCAAAAAATTGGTAAAAGGTGCGGGGCCTGCATGGTCGCCTACGGCTAATCAATTGGCATTTAGACGGCGTGAAAGAGGCTATGATGTTATTTATCGGATTAACAGTGACGGCAGTGGTGGTAGAGATATTGCCCGTGTGTTATTTAGACAAACTCGACGTTCTTATACCTTTTTGCACGCACCCTCTTGGTCGTCAGATGGAAATCTACTCGCTTTTGAGGTGACACAGAATCACAAGCTCGGCAACGGCACAGTTACGTATGCAGCGATCCGTATTCAAAATATAGAAGGAGAACGGGTGAAACAGATTCCAACGCAGCACCAACGCGTCCGACAGCTGCGGTGGTCATCTGATGGGGCACGACTTGCTTATGTGCTTTCTGGCAGCAATCGACAAGATCCAGTTCTTGATAAACGCCTTCACATTGCTGGGATCACTGACGAATCGCTGAAACATCGGATTTTGAAACACACAGCACCCGCATGGTCACCAACAGGGAATCGGTTAGCATACTTTGAACGTGAGGATTGTGTCGGACTCCGCTGGAAGGTTTGGGTGCATGATTTGGATAGTGGTAAAAAATATCCGATTGCTCGAACGTCTATGAAACTCGCCTCTATTGTCTGGATGCCGGACGGAAAAAGTCTCTGCCTATGGCACACGTCAGATTATCTGCGGAATAATGTCTATCTGCCTGCAGATACAAAGGGATGGATTGTGCCTATCAACCTGTCTCCGTAACAGAACACTATTTACTATAATTTTAAAATCTACAATAATCTAATGAGTCAAGAACATTTAGAATATAAAGACAGGATTAACTTAGGTAGTTACTATACCCCTGCTACATTTGTGGAGCAGGCATGGGGATTTATTGAATCATGCATAGATTCACGGACTACCGTAATTGACAGTGCCTGTGGATACGGTGATTTTCTAAAAAATCGTGGGCAGTCACTCACAATCGGGTGTGATATAGACGAAACTGCAATTGATATAGCAAAAAAGAACACAGATAATGTCCGTTTCTTTCAGACGAACTCTTTATCCAACGTATCAAGGGAAAAATTTGGTATTCCCCAGCAGTGCAAAAGATTGATAGTTGTCGGAAATCCACCCTATAATGACAAAACCTCTCTGATTCGTCATAAGATTAAACATGATGAATTTGACGTTGATAAAGATTTAGTAAGTCGAGATTTAGGTATTTCATTTCTCCGTTCCTACAATAAACTTGAAGCAGATTTTATCTGTGTTTTGCATCCGTTATCTTACTTAATTAAACCAGCCAATTTCAAACAATTAAAGGAATTTACTGCAAATTATAAATTGGTAGATGGCTTACTAATTAGTAGTGGTGAATTCCCCGAATCCGCAAAACTTACACCTTTTCCAATCATAATTGCCTTTTATCAGCGTGATACCAAAGGGATGGAATACAGTTTTATCCGTTCCTTCTCATTTAAAATAGGAGAAAATCTTCGTTTCTGTCTAAACGATTTTGATTATATCCCAGGTTATATTCGCAAATATCCGAGTAAGCAGCAACAACCGATACCTGATGATTCTCTATTTTTCTGGACAATGAGAGATATTAACGCATTAAGAAGGAATCGGACGTTTGTCAACAACTATAGCAGTAACACTATTGTAATTGACAAAAGCAAACTGGATTATTATGCTTATGTTGACGTGTTTAAAAGAAACCTTGATAGGCTACCCTTCTATTTCGGAAACTGTGATGTTCCTATAGATGATGCGCTTTTTAAGCAATCCAAACAGTATTTCATTAGTGATACTATTCGGCATCACCCTTTTCTACAAAAGCATTTTCAGATAGATCCGATAGAGATGGAACAGGTGGAAGCTGAACTGGATATGTTTTTTAAATTGCTGTTAGGAAAATATCACGCTTGATTACGAAATAAATCTACATGCTCTACTTTACGGTTGCATTGGAATTCTTATACCATTTCTATATGATGATATTACATTATTTCGCAGGTCGGGTAGAAGCGGTAGCGAAAACCCGACTTTTTATAGTGTCATGTCGAGTTTCGCGAACTCAACTCGACCTACAATATATTATGACAATTTGTCAATTAGAAATGGTGTTAGAAAGCAGCTTCAAGTAAGTTTAGCATATCCTGTTCCGAACACCGTCTCGGATTGAGTTTATGACAGTGGTCAAGCATTGAATCTGTTGCGAGTTTCGGAATCTTTTCCCTGTCTAATCCTGCCGCTCCGAGTCCTGCGGGCATATTAAACTCCTTATTCAATTCGCGAATCTCATCAATTGCAGCGCACGCTGCCTCACCTTTAGACATACCTTCAACATTAACACTTAAAGCATCTGCAACATCTGCGTACTTCTCAATCACATGGGGTAGGTTAAATTCCATCACAGGAGGCAGGAGTATCGCATTAGCGACACCGTGCGGGATAGGTGCGTCTGTTGACAACTGATGGGCAATGGAGTGAACCGCACCAAGTCCTTTCTGAAACGCAAATGCTGCCATACATGATCCTAACAACATTTTGCCTCTCGCCTCAATGGCCTCTCCATTGTGATATGCTGTTCGGATATTTGCGCCTAATATCTTCAATGCTTGCAAAGCCACGCCTTCTGAAATTGGGTGATATTTTGTCGCCACATAAGCCTCAATTCCGTGTGTGATAGCGTCCATACCAGTTGCTGCGGTCAGTGCTTGTGGCATTCCTACAGTCAATGCAGGATCAAGCAGTGCGAGATTTGACATGTTGAAACGGGTAACAATCGCACGTTTCCGCCATCGGTTGGTTGTTTGCAGCGAAGTGTCGGTAATGATTGCGCCTTGAGATACTTCACTACCGGTCCCTGCTGTCGTTGGCACACATATCAAAGGTGGCATATCGCCGCGAATCTTGTCCGCTCCATTTGAGTCTACATAGTACGGTTCTAATGGTGGTGCGTGCGTTGTCAAGAGACGAATCGCTTTCGCTGCATCCATCACACTGCCACCCCCAACAGCAATTACAACATCGCACTTTTCTTTTTCATAGACTTCCACCCCTTGCACGACGCTTATATCTGTGGGATTCGGTTCAATATCCTCATAAGTGGCATAAGGCAAATTTGTATTGTCTAATGGCGCGACTGCTTGATCCAATATTCCCACATTGCGGATACCTGCATCGCTAACGATAAGCGGTTTTTTGCCATTGAATGCAATGACATGGTCTGCCAAGTTAGCGATGGCCCCCTCTCCAAATTCAATGCGTGGCGGTAAAAAATAGTTGAGAATTTCCATATTCTCGTTTATCCTATGTCTTGAATTAATTTCTTTCTAACGAACCATTCTTATTATAGCAGTAAAGCAACTTTGATGCAAATTTCCTATGGAAACGCAGGGTTATTTAGTTTCGCAATTAGTAGTTTTGGACTTAGATTTTCAGTTTTTTCCAAGCGTTCCATTTTACGTCAGTGAACCAACATGCTTTCATTGATAAACTTTGAGAAGATGTCTCTATTTCTATAGTTATACTTGTAGCAGGCTTCAGCAACGTAAAGTGGTGTGTATCCTGTTTCATAATGGTGATGTGAACCGAACCATGCACGCTTCAATAAAGACCAAAATCCTTCAATAGTATTTGTATGGGTATCCCCATCAGTAAACCGTTCATTATAAACCCAGTATACACAAGGGTTTATTACGCTTTTCCCCAAAAATTCTCAAGTCCAAAACTACTAATTGCGAAAACCTATAATACTTATCATACAAAAACATATTCGCTCATTTTTGTCATAAAAAGGATACTGGAGATAACTTGGAAACCTGACATTTTCCTTGACCCATATTTTAATCTAAACGATTGTGAGGGATAAAGTTCGTGCCAGTTCAGCATTGACTTCCTCACACAAAGCATCTAAAAAACCTTATGTACATTTGTCTCTACAAAAACTGGGGGTAAATCAGGATAAAAATTTTATTGACGATTCACCGCATTTAAGGTATACTATTAATTGAAGAAAAATTTACCGAATTCAGAAATTAAGGGCAAAAATGCCTATACGTCTAATATAGACGCGGTATCCGTGTCTTTATACCTTATTTTTTCTGATGATACAAAAAAATTAACGGATACCAATAACCTTGATTACTTGGAGTATGAGTTTACAAATGCACGAACATTTATATGAGAAAGATGCTTGTGGAGTAGGTTTTATCGCGAACCGTTCAGGGAGTCAAAGTCATGCTATCTTGGAAATGGCGATACAAGCAGTTACGAATTTAACACACCGTGGTGCTGTTGCAGCTGATGCAAAGACAGGCGACGGTGCAGGCATCTTGACACAGATTCCGGAGAAATTATTTAAAAAAGAATTAGAGGCGCTCGGAGTAAACCTAAATTCAATTAATGACCTTGCAGTCGGCATGATTTTCCTGCCAGGGAATGACCTTGTTGCACAAAAACGGGGACGTGAAATCGTTGCTGACATTCTACAGCAATACGGATTCCCACTCTTAGGATGGCGTTCAGTCCCTGTTGATGAGTCTGCTCTTGGAGAAAAAGCGTTGGCAACAGTGCCGTTAATTCAGCAGGTGCTTATTGGCAGACCAACCCATATTTCTGCAGACAAGTTCGAACAACGTCTCTATCTTTTATGTAAAGAATTAGAACATCGGATTACAGATGAGAAACTTGACGAATTCCACATCGCCTCTTTTTCGCACCGCACGATTCTCTATAAAGGACTTCTCGTTGCCCCCCAACTCGCAATGTTCTATTCTGATTTGCGAGACGTTGACTTTGAAGCATCCTTAGCAGTTTTCCATCAAAGGTATAGTACAAATACCTCACCAACTTGGTCGCTTGCACAACCGTTCCGAATGCTTGCGCACAACGGTGAGATTAACACGTTGATGGGAAACAGGAATTGGATGCGCGCCCGTGAAGCAGAGATGAACTCTCCTGTATGGAATGAGGACATCAAGAAACTCGCACCGATTATCAACCCCTATGGCAGCGATTCAATGAGTCTTGACAACGTCTTAGAGTTGTTAACACATTCTGACCGTAGTATTCTCCATTCAATGATGTGTTTAATGCCAGAGGCTTATGAGCAGATACCGGATATGCCGCCTGATCTGAAAGCATGTTATGAATACCTCTCATGCGTTAGCGAACCGTGGGATGGTCCCGCTGCCGTGGCGTTCACGGATGGAAACATCGTTGGTGCCAGTTTAGACAGGAACGGACTAAGACCCGCCCGGTATAAAGTAACCGATGACGGGCTTGTTGTGATGGGTTCTGAGGTCGGGATTATTGAATTGGACGATAGTCGTGTCGTCAAAAAGGGACGTTTAGGTCCTGGACAGATGATCGCTGTTGATACTGTACGCGGACAATTACTTACGGATACAGACATCAAAACCGAAGTGGCGAATCAAAAACCTTATGCAAATTGGGCTAAGCAGATTACGCACTTAGATGAACTAAAACCTCAGCCTCTTGGGACGATAACGCCAGTACCTGATAATTTAGAGACACCTCAGAAAGCATTTGGTTATATGATTGAAGATGTGGAACGGTTTATCAAACCGATGGTATTACAAGCCAAAGAGGCGGTTGGGTCAATGGGAGATGACACCCCTCCTGCTGTAATATCAAAGCATCCACGTCTGCTTTATCACTATTTTAAACAACTTTTTGCACAAGTCACCAACCCCGCGATTGATTCACTCAGAGAACGGTTGGTGATGTCCCTGACTACTTATCTGGGAAAACGGCATAGTCTGCTTACAGAGACCGAAAAGCACGCTCGCGTAATCCGACTCACTTCACCCATATTGACAAACGAAGAATTGGAGGCATTGAAAGCACAAAACTTGCCTGAGTTCAAACATACCACTATACCTGTCTGTTTTCCAGTCGCTTCTGGGACACAGGGTTTGGAAAATGCTCTTGATACGTTGTGTGAAAACGTGTTAGATGTGGTGAATTCTGGCAATACGCTTCTAATTTTGAGCGATAAGGACATCAAGGCAGAACTTGCCCCGATCCCAATGCTACTCGCTGTTGGTGCTGTACATCACTACTTGATCCGCGAAGGAAAACGCAGACAAGTCAGTTTGATCGTTGAAGCAGGGGATCCGCGCGAAGAACATCATTACGCTGTGCTACTCGGATATGGGGCTGATGCTATCAATCCATATCTTGCTTTTTCAACAATTGTTCAACTCGCTGAAAACGATGAATTTGAAGAACTTTCAACAGAACAAGCGATTACGAACTATAAGGAAGCAGTTGAAAAAGGCATTTTGAAGATTATGGCAAAGATGGGTATATCTACAGTGTCAAGCTACCGAGGAGCACAGATTTTTGAGGCTATCGGTATTAATGCATCGGTTATTGATCGGTGTTTCACTGGTACACCATCAAGGTTAAGTGGCATCGGTTTTGAACACATCGCCGCAGAAACTCTCCATTTTCACACAAAAGCTTTTGGCGCAACTGACGAGAGAAAGACTCTACAAGAAGCGGGTTATTTTCGATTCCGGCGACACGGTGAATTTCACGCCTTTAATCCAACCGTATTCAAGGCGCTGCATAAGTTTGTCAAAAGCGGTGAAGCTGAAGATTATACCGAATACGCAGAAGCAGTTGAGGAGGGTGAACCTTCCAGTTTACGCGATTTACTCGCTTTCAAGCCGAGTAACCCTATTTCCATTGAAGAAGTAGAACCTGCAGAGGATATCGTTCGCCGCTTTACCACAGGTAGTATGTCTTTTGGTGCGTTGAGTCGTGAAACACATGAGACTTTAGCGATTGCGATGAACCGCCTCGGTGCCAAATCAGGAAGCGGTGAAGGTGGCGAAGATAGTGGTCGCTTTGAAAGACAACCGAACGGTGATCTTGCATCAAGTGCTCTCAAACAGGTTGCCTCTGGACGTTTCGGTGTAACACCGCAGTATCTTGCTTCCGCACGGGAATTAGAAATCAAGATGGCGCAAGGGTCAAAACCTGGAGAAGGTGGACAAATTCCCGGACATAAAGTGACATTGGAAATTGCGAAAATTCGCCACTCAATTCCAGGGGTGCCTCTAATCTCACCACCACCACATCACGACATCTATTCGATTGAAGACCTTGCACAGTTAATTTATGATCTAAAACAGGTGAACCCCCGTGCAAAAGTCGCTGTAAAACTTGTATCAGAGTTTTTGATTGGTACTATCGCGTCGGGCGTTGCAAAAGGATACGCAGACGTAATCCAAATAAGTGGACATGAAGGTGGTACCGGTGCATCTCCACTTAGCTCCATCAAAAACGCTGGAACGCCGTGGGAACTTGGACTTGCGGAAACACAGCATCGCCTTGTTGAAAACGAACTACGCGATCGCGTTGTATTACGGGTGGATGGCGGCATGCGGTCAGGACGTGATATTGTTATTGCTTCTATGTTAGGAGCAGAAGAATACGGTTTTGGCACAACTGCGATGGTTGCGACAGGATGTGTGATGGCACGTCAATGCCATTTGAATACCTGCCCTGTTGGTGTTGCGACGCAAGACCCCGCACTTCGGGCAAAATATCCTGGCACGCCTGAAATGGTTGTTAACTTCATGCTTGGCGTAGCAAATGAGGTGAGAGCGATCCTTGCGAATCTGGGGCATCGCTGTTTAAACGATATTATTGGTCGTCCGGAGTTGTTGGAACTCGCGGACTTAGTTGATTATCCAAAGGCGGCAACGCTTGACTTAACTGAGATACTCACATCTGCTGATCCAACAGGAAAAAGCCCGCGTTATCATTTACAAGAACGGAATGACCGTGTTGATACACCTCTGGATGACCAAATTCTGCAAGATGCTGAAACAGCCATTGCAAACAAAGAACCGATCCAACTTTCATATCTGATACGTAATACGCACCGAACGGTTGGTGCTAAGCTATCCGGTGAGATCGCATTTCGATATGGCGACACACCTTTGCCTAAAGAGACTATCCGATGTCACTTCACAGGTAGTGCTGGACAAAGTTTTGGGGCGTTCTGTATCAGTGGCATCCAGTTTATCCTAACTGGTGAAGCAAATGATTATGTCGGAAAGGGTATGGCAGGTGGTGAACTGGTTGTCAAACCATCACCCGATGCTCGCTTTGAGCCACATGAAAATACTATCATTGGTAATACTGTGTTGTATGGCGCAACAAGCGGTTCCTTATACGCTGCAGGCAGAGCAGGTGAACGTTTCTGTGTTCGGAATAGCGGTGCCACTACTGTCGTAGAAGGTGTTGGTGACCACGGATGTGAATATATGACGGGCGGCACTGTTGTAATATTGGGAGAAACAGGACGAAACTTTGGAGCAGGCATGACAGGTGGAAGTGCTTATGTGCTGGACGAAAACCAGCAGTTTGAGGAGAAAATCAACTCACAACTTATTAAGTTAGAACGTATCACCGAAAAAGTAGACGAGGACACACTGGTCGGTCTGGTACAAAAGCATTTTGAGTTGACTGGAAGCCAACGGGCAGAGAAAATTCTCGCAAACTGGGATACATTCTTACCGCTTTTCTGGAAAGTTGTTACACCGCCACCGCCTCCACCCCCCACACAAACTCGGCGTGTTCGCAAGAGAAAACCTAAAAGTTAAAGTCTGGAATTATGTATACGCTGTGGTAGGATTGTTTCGTAACTACATCTACCACAAGAATGTTCACATAAACACATAGCAACCTAAAAACACAGTAAAAAGCCTCTAATGGATATCCATTAGAGGCTTTTGCTATCAATTTCAATTCAAATGGCTTGTTATTCATCTTCAGCAACGGCAAAAGCGACTTCAAGACCTTCAACTTTGGCTGAGCGCATTTTTGCCCGTTCAACCACGTCAATCACCCGTCCGTGTTTCGCACGTTTATCAGCTTTAATAATCAAGGTGCTAATTTGGTGTTCGTGGGCAGATATAAAGAATCCTACCTCTTCCAAAGTTTGCATTTCTCGATCATCAATAGCGATTCGACCATCACTGCTGATAAAGAGGTTATATTTTTTCCTCGGAAATTCGTTTTCGGTTGTGGAATCCGGTAACGTGACACTAAAAGGCGGCGGAACCCGCATGATGGCAGAAACCATGAAAAAAATCAGTAATAGAAATACACAATCAATCATAGGTGCCATCGGGATATCGTCGTCACTGGAAGTATTCCGTCTACGTCTCATTTGGAGAGCCATGCGTATTCTCCTTTTTGTTGGTATGGTTAGACCACAATTTGATTACGCCCGTCATTCTCGCGCGGTAATCGCAAATCCAATTTTATCAATCCCCGCATCTTTTGCTATATCCATTACTGTGACAATCTGTTCATGTAGAACTTCTCGTCCGGATTGGATAATGAGCATTGTTTTCTGTTCTTGAGGTGCATTGAGAAGTAGTGAAAACATATCCTCAAACTGTACAACTGCCCCATTCAAAAGCATTGTGCCATCCCTATCGTTGGTCGTAGGATTATCAATTTTGACAACAAGCCCTTTCGGTTTTTCTTTTGAAGGTTCACCGGGAGGTGGAAGTTGTACTCGGATTCCCGGCATTGGGGTAAAAGTTGTTGACACCATAAAGAAAATTAGAAGCAGGAACACACAATCAATCATAGGTGCCATACTGAGAGTTGGCGCTTTACGTTCCCGTATTCGCGTTGCCATCAGACTCAATTTGGCGTCACCAAGTTGTTGCATTTCAATTCTCCATTATGTAGAACAAGGGCGAGTAAGAAGTATACCCGCCCGGTCCATGCTTAAGCGTTTGCTTCGCCTACAATCAACTGGTTAACAATTTCTGTAGAAACCTGGGAGATTTCAACCATATGTCTATTGACCCAACTATCAAAGAGTTGGAAGAAAATCAGACAAGGGATAGCAATTGTTAATCCACCAGCAGTCGTTAGAAGTGCCTGTGAGATACCACCCGCGAGTTGTTGCGGGTCACCGGTACCTTCAAGGGCAATAGTAGTAAACGCGGTAATCATACCTGTAACAGTTCCAAGCAAACCGAACAAAGGAGAAACCACAGCGACTGTACCAAGTACAGGGAGGTTTCTTTCTAATTCAGGTATTTCAAGAAGGCTTGCTTCTTCAATCGCTTCTTGGATTTCCTCTTTGGTAATATCTCGTTCCTCAATCTGAGCTTGGCTATATCTGAGGAGTCCAGCTTTTAGCACATTAGCAAGGGGACCGCCTGCTTCTTCACAAGTCGAAACAGCTTCCATAATATTTTCTTTCCGCAATGAATCCGCAATGCTTGCTATGAACTGTTCCGTGCCGATGCGTGAACGGCTTCGTACAAACGTGAAAAGTCTTTCAATAATGAAGGTTAGTGCTACAATAGAACAGATCGCTAACGGATAGAAAACGAACCCAAATTTCTTGAAAAAAGAGACAATAGTGTCTTTTTTGCTCATTTTCATTGGGATGGATAATTCGCCTCCAGGACTAAGGACTTTCGATCTGCCAACTCGATTCCCATAACCCTCTTTGGCATAAGTCATCGTGTAACGGCCGGCAGGAAGACCGGTTTTTTCATACCTACCGTCTTCGTCCGTTTTCACATCAAACTTTTGATTGGTACCGGTATTCAAGATCGTAACGGTTACTCCCTCAATTGGGTTCCGATCACCTGTAGTATCAACAACTTCACCACTAATTGTTGCTCCACCATCCACAGTATCTGTTTCTTGAGCATCGGCAGCATCTACGCTTGGTGTATCTGCTGCTTCTTCATCTTGTGCCATAACAATGCCAACAGACATAAACATGCAGGCAACTAACATTAAAATTAAACTTAAACGAATCATTCGTCCTGGTCTCCTTTGGTAATGCCGATTCGGCAGTAAATTTTCTATATTCTATAGAAGTATAATCGAATATGTGAAAGGCACGCGCTCAAACGTGCTGCTAAGGTCTATCAACTATTTCTGAATTATCAACACCTGAATATTCAAAAGTCAGGTGCTTTTTAGGTTATGTCCAATATTTAAAAACTACAGTCTTGAATAACAGACTTTATATCCTTAACACCTGAGTGACTAAGAAGTTACGCTTTTGTTGACAATGAACATAAAAGATATTAAAAAGTAATTCCATAGGAGGTTTACTGAACACGAATAGGTCGCGTCCAGTAAACCCTCTAACGAATTTAGAATCCCATCATTGCTCTAACAAACGTAGTGTTACTTGTTGTGTGTTGGAGCAAGATGGTCGTTCTGCGGTAACCCGCGAGAATGACGATATTGAACCCAGCCCAATTACCTTGGTTGATGGCTTGGATTTCAAAAATTCTGGTTCGCAAATCTGGCCGGTAAAGAATTGGAACAGCTTCATCTGCTGGGAAAATAGCCAAATAGTTTCTGAAGTTTTTATCTCGGTTCGTAAACTTCCTATATTGGAACCCACCAAGAATGTTCATACTTGGTGTGAATTGGTAATCAAGACGGACACCGAGAACATCTTCACGACTTCGACGATTGAACCGTAAGTATTCCACGGGTTCATTATCAGTAGGAACGTAGAACCGTGAGTTCAACGCGTCGCCAATTTCTTCAGCACTTCTATCAAAAGCTCGGTCCCAGATATACTTAACCATAGGCGTCAGCGTGAAATCTTCGCCGATTCTGTCAATATAAGGCAGGTCTCCAAGCGGGATTTCATATTTTGCCTTCAAAATAACTTGTTGGCTGCGTATGTTCCGTTCAGGGTAACGCCGTGTCTTCCAGTTTTCGGCATCATAGATCAAACCGGTATCTGCTGCGTCAAGTGCATTAATGCCGTGGTCAGGATAGAATGGAAATTCACGTTTTTCACCACTAATACGAACTTGTTCATCAGGCACTAAGAAATCGACACGCTCATCCGGTTCAAACAAATCTGCTGCCTCGTCAAACTCAACATCTAAGAAGACCGCATCCTCTTCATCTTGTTCATATTGTTTCTGCAAAACAACGAGGAGTTTAGCTTCCAGTGTGAGGTTAGGGACAGCAGTGTAGGTGAACTGAAGCGTTGTCGTATTTACGCGAGCGTTATAAAAATCAAGCTCGTCAGTAATTTGCTCAGGTTCTAATTCCCCAACACGAAGAGTAATAGTATAGTCGGGGATATCGTCTCGTACTCGAACAAATCGGTTTTGGAAGAGAATAATTCCAAAATCAGGAATATCACGTTGGTAAGTTAGGTGAAGATATTTGGAATCATTTTTTCGCCGACTTGAGATTTCACTTTCGTTTAACCATCCGACTTGAAGCGAAAGATTATCAAGTAAGTCGTATTCTGCTTTGAGATGATAGCCATCACGATCAATACCGTATTCGTATTGTGGTTCAAAATCATCTTCCAGCGAATCGATGGTGCCATTGTTATTCAAGTCAATTAAATCAGTAAAGATCGGCGGATCAGCCTCAAAGATGAGAAAATCTTCTTGGAAATCTAAAATCCCGTTCTGATCTCTGTCATCAGCACGTGGAAGGACTCCATCGAAGTCATCATCATCAGGCCAATCATCGTCATCATCATCGTCTTCAACGAGTGCGTAATGCTCTACATCCCACGGATCGCGTTCATTTGCAGATTCTTGTGTCCGAGGAAGTGCGTAGGGTTGGTCACGATCACTGTTAGCACCAAAGTTGAGATAAGTGGTAGTGTAGCCTGGATCAATGTGGTATAATACGCCTTCAAGGTACAGTTTTCCAAAACGCGATTTGAGTTGGACAAACCATGCGGACTCTCTTCCCATCTCTCCATCGCCACCTTCATCTGTACCATCTCCTCCCAGTAGTGCTTCAAAACGTTCACCCTCAGTTTCTGAGTAGGTTGGTATACCGTTTGCATCTACTGGTAGCAAGGTGGCTGGATCAATCGAAATACCGGTCGGTTCTTCACCGTCTTCAGTTTCAATATTGTCGGTGAGTCGGCTAAATCCCATCTTATCTTTAGAAATAGTAGGATACTGTTTGTATTTGCCGTTAATAGAATAGTGAGCCCTCACAAACACGTTGCCAACGGTTCCTTCAAGGTCTAAACCGTAAAGCACCGCAGCTCGCGCTGCGCCATAGCGGTAACGAACTTTTCGAGGCCTTCCTTCACCTTCCCACTGGCTTGGGTTATCTACGAGGGTCGATCGGTTGTCCGTATAATCTGATGATTGTCCATAGTTTCCAGGTGCTTCAATGATGTCACGATATGGCATTTGTATATGACCATCTTCAGTTTTAATCCATTCCTGAATTTCAGGATCTGACTCTGCCATGTTCGCTTCACTAAAGCCGACTACAGCGATATTATAGTCACCTGCGACGATCATCTCAAAATCAACAGATTTTACTGTCCGTGGGTCAATATCGTGCTGTTCAAATATGAGATCGTACTTCATCTTATTGAACCCATCAACGATCTTCCACTCGCCATCAACAGAGTCACGCACCTCATCAATAGCAGCATCAACAGGTGTGATATCGTCAATAAAAACCTCAATCTGCTGTGACTGCTCAGGTTGAAGAGCTGGCTCGTATCCTTCTTCTAAATCTTCAACGGATACATCTTCAAGCTCTTGTGTGACAACGTTGACAATCATCCCTTTGAAAGCGGCACCGACCCCACCTTGGATATTCTCACCATGTGAGTCTAAATCATATCCGTCAAAGTCGGTAATTCTTGCGACGTGGTTGTCTTCGGGGGAGTCATCTCGGAAGACAACTGTAATGCTTTCTGGCGGGGTATTTGGAACGGTTCCCATCAACGGATTTTCAACACGTTCTGGGTGTTCTTTATGTAAGTTCACATAAGTAAACCCAATACGGAAGATATCCCCTAAAAGTCCTTGTCCTCTAAACCCAACAAGGCGTGCATTTTCAATGTGGCGGACACCAGCATCATCGTTTAATCCGTTTCGACGCCCGAGTGTCGGTGCAAGGTTCGCTGCATTATCATTCAACTGAACCGGGTTAGAAATACGCGAGTTGATAAGGGTAAAGAGATGTCTTTCTTGTGCAAAAGAAATGTCCCATCGAAATCCATCAAATTCGGTTTTATAAATTATATATCGATTTGGGAATAAAGTAGAAGGTTTGAGGCGCATATGGTCGCCAATAGCGAACTCATTATATCTACCCCGAAAGGCATCTTCAGTTAAGATAGTCCGGTCTAATTGAGCAGAAAAACGTTCACTATCAAGTTGACCAGTCCATCCGACAACCAGTTCACCATTTTGATTGAACGCCTTACGCTCACGGTAGTTGTAGACTTCACTACCTTCCAAGAGTTCTTTACCAAACAGATCATAGAAGAACTGTGGTTCTTCTTCCAGTTGGAATCGATCTGAGAATTTTGAGTCTCCCTCAATAGTAGGCAAGAGAGGTTCTTGCGGCCCGAGGCTTTGTGCACCACAACCGTAAAGCACAAGCCCACTTAGGATGCAAGGCACTACAAGTAAAACATTAATCGCTCGTTTTAACTTGTTCATTAGTTTCATATTCCTCCTTAGGAAATAATTATTTCGGATATTAAACAATTGCCTTAACAAGCAATTGCTGAGTCAATTGTCCAGCGTCCGAAACCTTAAAAAATGGATCAAATCTGTGGATAATGTAAACGAAACAAACACATATCCGTTAGAATTATAAAAAAACCGCCATGTGTTAGTTGAATTCTCTTAAGTGATTATACGTCTCTGCCCAGTGAATTTGAGATTGTTGATTGGCAGAGATCAGATTCCTCCATAAGTTAAGGGGTGTTTTGGGGAATTCCCACAAAACGGCTATTAAGTGTCAATAATAACAAAGATGTAATTTTTTGTCAAGTTTCAACGAAAAAGAAATTTGTACTGTGTAATTCAGACAAATCATATCACAAATGTCATTATTTTGCAACCATAAAATACAAAAGGATGCAAAAATTCTATCAAAAGCTTAGCATAGGACGTAATTATAGCAAGACCCTTAAATTACTAAACACTATTTTAGATCTGATTATAAGGCATTCTTACAAAGGTGAAGGTATACGAAATTCGCCAAATTAACCCAATATATTGAGGTTGAAATCCTCCTACCCATCCGATTTAACTACTTAATAGTAAACTTTAGAATTAACGAGACATTTTGAGACGTTAGGAGGGAACTCCGATTCCCGACTATCAGTGAGGTGCGTCGCGATTCGGAGATCGCTCCTACAAAAAATGTGTATCTTTATTTTCAAATTTCACTATAAATCTCAATATCGGGTTTACAAAGCCCTCCAACAAGAAAATCAGGCACTAAATTGGCACCTATATGTTCTGTCTACATTTATATTATAGGTCGCGATTCGGAGATCGCTCCTACAGAAATCTTATCTATTGTAGGAGGGAACTCCGGGGAATGCCTAAATGGCATTCATACCCGGTGAATGACTAAACGTCATTCATACCGTTGATTTCTTGATTTGGATTCCCGACTATTGCCTATAATTTTAGAATGGACTGTCCAATAGGGTTGAAAATCCTCCACCCAATGCAAACAAAAACTGAATTCCCTATTAACTACGCGACAGAATAATAGGACTAATTCAGTTTTGTAAACTAAGCGAAGAGTTCTTAAAGTATTCGATTAATAAGGCAAGCGTTACACCTAAACATAACCCTACAACCCCCGCGAGAATAACAATTAATTTGAATTGTGGACTGATCGGAATTTTCCGTGGAACCGCGATATCAACGATTTCAATACCGCCTATCTGTGTGTCGGTAACGCCGGACTCCGCACTTAATATTTCAGATTCAAGATAGCGTTTTTCAATTTCTTCTTTTAAGGTGCCAACAAGTTCAAGTTCGGTGCGCAACTGCGTAAATGTATGTTGATTAACCGGAATTTGGTTTAATAATTTTTGCAATTGGCTATAAGTTTTTTGCGATTCTTTTTTAAGTTGTTCTGTTTCGTTTTCATAACCTTCAATAGTTGGAGGCAACTCAATTAGTTGATTTTGTATATAAATATAGTGTGGAGAAGTACCGTAAGTGGTAATATTAGCCATTTCCGGTGTCGCATCAGATTTTTTTTGGAGTTCAGCAATTTGTGCGTCTTGTCCACTGAGTTCATGTGAACTTTTTCCGGCTTTTTTACTATCACCAATGCGTTGGGATTCCAAGTCATCTAATTTCTCGCGCAGAGATAGCCAGATCGGATGGTAGTTCTGAGTTTCCGAAATTTGTGTCTGTTGTGGAAGGTTTTCTTGCCGATTTTTCAAATGGGTTAGGCGCCCGCGTGCAGTGTGGAGGGTTTGTTCGGCGATTCCAAGCCGCTCTTGCAAGTTTCTATACTGTTCCAATAAACTTGCTAATTGAGGGTACCACGTCTCTGGACTTCCGTTTTCGCGGACAAATTTAAGAGTTTCGTCTATGAGTTGTTGAATTTTTTTATCATTATCTTCTCGTTTTTGTTCAAGCAATCTTTGGTGTTTTGCCAATCTTGTTTTTTCATTTTCACTCCGTAATATCTGCATGTCTCGCGTCAGTTGATTAACCAATAGAGCTGCGTTACGTTCGCCTCCTTCGGTTTCGGTTAATTCAATTGACAAGTCAATATAGTCAGCATCCGGATGAATTTGTGCCTTCAACTTCCGTTTGAGATTTCCTATGCTGGGAAGATGCTGCACGTCTCCAAGTTCATTCTCTTCCATGTTCTCAATCGCAGCATTTAGCATAGACTCTGTAGAAAACCTTTCACTAATTGTTGCCATCTCTCTGCGATCAACGCCTCCTGAAAAAACTGTTTGGAACAAATTACTGGAGGAAATAGGAGAAGCAGTGTTCGATTGAATAAGCAGCATCCGTGTAGAAGCAGAATAGGTTTTAGGTATACGCAGTGAGATAATAATCGCAGTTCCTAAAACCAATAAAGTGCTCAGACAGATAACGAAGCTGTACTTCCGTATGAATTGCAGATAGTCATGCAATGGTTCCTCTTTTTGAGGCATGAGTGTCGTTTTTCCCGAAAACCGGGGAAAATTGCTCTCCTTTACACTAACTTTTATGTGAGACTATAGGTTATTTGCGATGCGAATTTCTTCATCGTTGAATGCTTCGTCATGCCATTCGGTAATACGCCATTCGCCATCTCTTTTTTCAAAAATAAACAGATTATCGCCTTCCGCGAACCATCCAGTGTATCCACCTTCAAGGGATTCGCCATCTGCTACAAAGCCTTGAATTCGGTAGTGATTTCGGACTTCGGCTTCATTACCATCTTCAGTTACAACTATTTCTGGTGGAACAGAGAGTTCAATCTCAATATCTTGAAATTTACTAAAGACGCGGATAGCTGAATCCCGTTCGTCCCGAATATCATCAAATATTAAGTCGTCAGTTTTATCACCGTCTGTTCCCATGTCCGATACGTAGCGAAAACCTTGAGACCAATAAGCACTCATATAGGTCTCTACATCTTCAGTTTCATAACCTTCCCGCCACCGTTTCAAAACGCTGTTAATTGCCAAATAGTCCTCGGGCGGCACCTGATTTACCTTATCGACATCGCCGCAACCGATAAAACATGCTACTAAAATGAGCACGCTGCTTGTTTTTACTAATTCCTTTAACATAATATTTCATCTCCAAATTAAAATGTTTTTACGACCCCCAAATAGAGTCGTGATGGAGTGATTCCAACTTGGAGCCCCAAATTTTCAATTTGCTGTGCATCCTCTTGGATTGAACGAACTTGTGAGGTAGCATTGTAAAAGTTGGCACTGACATAAGAATCAATGATGCTATATGCCCATAGACCAATACCTGTATAGACAAAGAACATCTTAAGTTTGTATTGTTGATTTGCTTTATCGTAACTTGCCAACAAAGTAGCATCATCCGGATCAAGACTGGCTGTGATTACATAATGATCATATTGTGTTTTTAAAGATTGGTGTGCCAGAAGCGCTCCAACAGCTGAACTACCGATGCCAAGTAAGATAAGACTCCCACGAAAATGGTTACGACTATGAAATTGTCCCCATCCTGGAAAAACAGTTGACCTAACCATAGTTCCAATAGGAGAAATTAACCGTATCGATTGTTCAGATTCCATAGAAACAACTTTATTGTTAGCCTCTTCTTCGGCAAAACAAAATTGCATGCTCAATAGCAATATCAAAAGGGGCAATAAAAAACGCATTGATTCCTAATCTATATTTTTTGGAAAATTACGCGAACAGATCAGTCGCGAAACCTAAATAATATTCCTAATGTTTCAAGACCAAATTTGATTATAAATATAAATTTACGCTATTGTTGACGATGCCTCGCGCAAAAACTGCACGAGGCATCGTTTATGTATCTCAGATAATTCAATAACGAAAACGTTGTTTATCTTCTTCGTTTAGTCCGTGACGTTGTCCGACTCCGATTTTCGGTTTTCTTATCGTCATCGTCGTCATCACTACTGGAACTTGAACTGGTTGACGTACGAGTGGTAGTTGTTGGACGTGTCCGAGAACTGGACGATGAAGTCCGACTAACCCTCTGTGGTTCGGTTCGCGTTGTTGTAGATCTTGATGTGCTAACAGACGGACTGCGCTGTTTCGTTCGATCAACACTACTGCTACTGCGTAAACGCGAACTTGACGAACTGCTCGTACGGTTTGAAGAAGATACGGATCTTCTATAAAATTGAGAAGATCTATTTGTAACTGATGAAGTGCTACTCCTACTCGTATTCACCCGTGAGCGCGAATTTAAGAGAGAACTCCGTTGTCTGTCCGGTGTCTGGGTTGAAAAACGAGAACGACTACTATAAGTCCGAATTCCATCGTTTTGTCGGGTAGTTGATCTGGTCGCTATTCGTTGCTTCTGAGAAATTATTGCAGACCGCGTAACACGTTCAGTTGGCGGAGGTGCTTGCCTACGGTGGTTTTCAATAACGACACGGACATCATTTTGGATTTGTGTCCGTTGTGTAGTTCGTGTAGGTGTTGCTAACCGACTGCGAGAATATTGTTTACGCGCTGTTTCGTGTTGTGCACTCCACCTATTTAACTGAGTCCGTTTGTTGTATATTGGAGTGCCCCTACTGTAAACACCGTAATAAGGTGTGTGGTAATACGAATAACGTGCCGGGTGATAGGCACGGTAACGACCTAAGTAACCTCCATAATAGGAGCGGATTGAGAGGTAGCGGTGATCGTAAACAGGATAACTCCAACACAGATAGGAATCGAATCCGCTTCTGTAATAAATAGGTCCATCATAAAAATAGAGATAGGTGTACCGATTCCAAGGACGCCAACGATAGGCGGGCGTATAGTGCTGAACTACCCGCACCTTTGGTGCTCGGCGATAGGTGGAAACCTCAATATATTCTACATCAAGTTGTTCGCCGCCTTCGGCAACGACATGAAGTTCCATCCACCCGTCTTTGACATGTCCCGCGACAGGAATTTTGATAGTTTCAGAGCGATTTTTTGCACGAAGGACGAAGGTATCGCCATATCGTGTTTCAGAAGCATTTTGGTCATGGTAGCCACGACGTGTTGCTTCTCGTTTGGTATTACGAATCCATATACGCCCCGCAATCGGTTCATAATGGTTGTTAATCTCAAATTTGTTTGGTTCACCTCTATAACGAACTACAATTTCAATAGATTGTGCGCCACGTGGGATTTCAAATAGATATACACCGCTTGCAATAGCAAATTCAAAATTATCCGCATCTTGATAGGAATTTGCCCAAGCGGTAAGCCGCATGCCGTCTTCAAAAATAGGACTTGCTGTAATTGTGGCATTGCCGCGCTCTATCCATTCATCTACATCATTTGCAACTCGATGTTCACGACTCAGTCTGTCCGCGTAATAACCGTAATCGGCGTAACTCACTGTTGCCAACGTCCCGATTAGCAAGCAGCTAAGGAGTCCTGCGATTGTCAAAGTAAAAATTCGTTTCAACATGAGAATCCTCCTATTTAGTAATCTTAAAACCAGCAGGGTTAGCCGTTGGTTGAAAATATGTATAATATAATTTTCTTCTCTTCTATTTGTATCTCGGTTAATTCTATAATAAAGTAGTATCTGTCTTACGTTCTTCCTGTCTTTAACATTATAAATATAACGTTTCAGTGATTAAATCTCAGTTATATACCTTATTGTTGAAAACATTATACAATTTCTTACCACAATTGTCAAGAATAATTTAGTTGGAAGTAGAATTTTCCAACTAAGTAGATTTATGACTTAGGTGTAAGTCTAATACCGCGTTTTTGTGCCTGCTCACGCGCAAGGGGTGTTATGATAGATGGTTTAGTATAAACCAACTCTTGCACATTAACTGCTAAATTAGCGATCACATTCGCACTTATAACAGGCGTTTGCACACTTACACGATTTGGTGCATCGCCTTCACGAATTGTTGTCGCAATTTGATCAACTGTTACCCATTGAACGCCAAATTCGGTTAAAGTGTTTACATGTGAAGGTTCAATTTGGTCAAGTGTGAGTGATTTTTTGTCTATAAACTTCTTTGTGCTTAAAATATCTGATGCTGCTATAACCCGTTTTCCGCAACAAAGCGCGTGGAATACCAAATAGGTACAGGGTGTGTCGACCAACTTCAAAGCAAGTTTTCCCACCATCGGATAGGAGAGCGCAGGCAAAACGATCTGTGAATAATTTTCGACAAAAGATGGTATATCGGTTAAATCGTTTTCCAGCAATATGTTATCTTCACCAAACGTTGAATATATTGGTTCGAGATTTAATGTTTTAGTTGCGAGATCGGATAGAATTATTCTTATTTTCCATCCTTCTTGTAGGCATATTTGGAATTGTTGAAGTATCGGTTCTAATGGGAGTTGCGTAGCACCAAATATTGCAAGTAGTTGTTTTTCGGATTGTTGAGTGCTACGGAGGTGTGCTTCAAGCACTCTCTCAACAATTTTCTCAATTTGGGCAATCTGTTCTGGTGTCATGTTTCGTCACGTAGCAGTTCAACAGCTTCGCCACCTTTCAATCCTGCGGCATTGGAATCATCCGTATCCAGATGCATCTGAAGCACATAAGATTCATGAATTTTCGGACGAATATTCTCAAAGATTAAGGCACGTTCTCCGGGAATGCGGATTTTTAAAAGGTCTGTTTCTTTGATGCTGAAAGCCACAGCCTGCTCAGGTGTCATGTGAATGTGTCGTGTCGCACAGATTGCCCCCGCTTCTAAATACACACTTCCAGCGGGACCAACAAGGGTGATCGGTTCAGCACCGGCAAGATCACCAGAATCCCGAATAGGCGGATTTAAACCGAGCCGAATTGCTTCCGTCTGCGCCACCTCTACTTGAGAATAATCTCTCACAGGTCCAAGGATACGAACATGTTCAATGGCACGCATACGTTTTCCGACAACTGTGACTGTTTCATTCGCTGCAAACGCTTCCGGCTGGTAAAGCGGTGCGTAGACAGTAAGTTGGTGTCCAGCTCCGTAAAGAATTTCAAGGTCTTCCTGGGTTACGTGTGCATGCCGAGCAGAAACCCCGACCGGAATTTTTTGCTGCGCTATAGCAACATCACACGCACGGTTCCCAGCATCGCAAGTTCGTAACGCACACCCGCTGCAAGATTGATCATTTGTCAATTGACTCACAACACGACGGGTAATTAATTTAACTAAAGCTTGGTCAGGCATATCAACTTTGTGTCTGTTCGAATTCAAATACTTCCAGAAAATTATTCATGAATTATGATTCGTTTGATAGGATGGTTTCAACTTCAGCGTGTGGACGTGGAATCACATGCACTGAAACAACTTCTCCTACACGGGCAGCAGCTTCTGCGCCGACATCTGTTGCGGCTTTCACAGCACCGACATCTCCGCGCACCATCACTGTAACGTAACCAGCACCGACTTGTTCGCGCCCAACAAGCCGAACATTCGCGGCTTTTACCATTGCATCTGCAGCCTCAATGCTGCCAACCAAGCCTCTCGTTTCAACTAAACCTAATGCTTCTCCAGTCATATTGATATCTATCTCCTCCCTATTGGAAATTCTGGATTTTAGCGTGAGTTGACTGATTGCATGCTCACGCTGCAAGTTACGGCAGAGTCTCTTACCGCCGCCAAAAAAACTTCTTTATACCCTTTCCTACAAAGGCAGCACCTTGCCCAATTTTCTTTGGAACATAGGTCACAACGGCTACCGTCTTTTTTAGGATACGAACTGCCTTGCCATCATTATCTAAATCTAACGAAAATTCTACTCCTGCAGACCAACCGTGTTTTTTGCCATCTGGTGTATGCTCGTTGTGAACTGTCACCCGAGTATTTTCGTCTAATTGCTGAGTCAACACTTGACGGTATCCTTCAGCGGTGAATTCTTTGTGGACATTTACTTGGGGTTGTTCCTGTGTATCTGTTGCGGGTTTTTCCGTTTCGTCCTTTTCATCTGTTTTGGCAGAACAATTGCCTGTATTTTTCTTTTCTTCCTGCTTTTTCTGTACTTCCTGTTGCTCAATTTTAGGCGTTGATTGTTCATCTGCTTGAATTTCTATAACCCAAACTGAAAATCCACCGATGACAAATATCAAACCAATTATCATGCTTATCAACTTGCGAAACATTCCTTATACCTCCTTAGTTACCGTTCATTTTGATACCTACAATTTAGTATATGAGAGACTGTAGTAATGATATGATTATATTGAACTCAGGAATATTTTAGTGTGCATTTGATAGTATATCAGAAATACTTATTTTTTTCAAATAAAATTGAGCGAAAAGCTCATAAACCTTTTGTATATCGTTTAATGCTTTATCACCGTAGTTACTTTTTTTGTTAGCAACTGCACGCCAAAGATATATCGGAATTAGTTCGTGTGCTTGATTTTGCCAGTTCTGAATAGCATCCGTTAGCAGAGCAATGGCATGTGAATAATCAGATTCTTTTGATGCTTGTTGTCCCAAATGTGCATGAATGTCACCTCGTTTGAGATAAGCAATAGCAAAACTTGGTTGCAATTCGATGGCTTTATCAAAATCAGTTAAGGCGAGTTTTAGTGTTTCGTCCTGCTTGTCTGAAAGTAGAAACTTTTGGTAGTATGCCCTACCACGGTTGTGGTATGCAATTGCAGAGGGACGGTGCTTAACAATGTTCGAATAATCATCAATAGCCGCACTGATTTTACCGGTTTCAAGATAAACCTTCGCCCGTTTTGACATTACAAGTGCATTTTTTCTTTTTTTAAGGGAGGCAGTATAGTCATTGATTGCCTGGGTCTCATCACCTAAGGCAAGGTAAACATCGCCACGGCTTGCGTACGCATCGGCAGAATACTCATTGAGAGATAAGGTTTGGTTATAGTCAGCAATTGCCTTTTTATAGTATGCTAAATAGGAATAAGCGAGACCCCGTTTGATATAAGCCTCAGCATATTTCGGTTCAATCTCAATGGCTTTTGTTAGGGCACTTATGGCTTTGTGGCTCTTTCCATTTCTAAGCAATTGAGTTCCGTGAGTTAGATGTTTTAAAGCTGCGCTGTCTACCCCTTTTAGTTTTTCCCATGTTACAAACCGCGATGCAAAAATAAATGTTAGAATTAGGACGGGGGTCATAATGTAAATTAACGCGCGCATACAATAACACTCTTATGTTATTTCGGATAGAGAAGATGAATGTTAACACCGAATTTTAGTTCTTCAACCGAGGTATATGTTTTTGCTAAATCAACTTCAATATAGGTTTGTCCATCCTTGAGCCCTCCATAACCGGTAGAAAAGATGAGCTGCTTACCACCAAGTCTTGCCACCCTATCCTTGACATTTTTTGATGGAAAATAGCCAATAGGCGTATGTCCAACAATTAGGAAATTCCCGTTTAGAATTTTGAGGAAATTTTCGGTATGTTTCAACGTATATCCACCACCAAACACGATATTTGGTCTGTCCCACAACATTTCATCAAGTGTTCTGGGACCGGGGTCTATGATGTCCTTTAAACGGATAATAGAGCGCGCGGGCCCTGCGTGAACGGCAACAAAGCCGTTTTTACCAATAACAACTGTTGGAAGATTAGTAAGGAATTCGAAATGCTCATCAGTCATGCGTTCAATGAAATTAAATTGCTTATAGTAATTACCGTTTATACCGGTATACAATTTCCGAATAAATGCTGGACGATTTTGATCTGTCATTCCATGTTTTTTCATCGTGGCATAGGTATCTGCTGCTGCAAATTCATGGTTTCCCCTAATATAAATGAGTCTTTTGCCTTTTTCCCCAAGTTGTCGCTGTATCTCAATAACGCGGTTAACAATTTGGACATCCCCGAAAGGCGGTTTAGGTTTTTCATCAGGTTTATAGTCAATTGAATCTCCGAGCATGATGCCGTATACATCCTCACCTGCTTGGATACGTTCAACAAGTCGGGTTTGTTGTAACCACTGATTAAAATCTTTCCAGTGAGCGTGTAAATCAGAAACGATGTAGACGGTGCCGTGGTCGGGTAGAACAATAATATGTCCATCGCGTGTGAGTTGATTAGGGTATTGTGAAATGTGTTTAGGTTGCGCGGTTGCTATCATAGTAAAGCAGAAAAACAAAAGAATCGTGTGAATTAGGGTACTGTTCATTGGTTTTACTCTCTGAAAAATGGGTCGATTGTTTTTTCCTGTTGCATAAGTTTTTGAAGTTGTATTTGCCTACGACGCCAGCAGATGAGATAAGCGAGGAGAAATAGTCCGCCGAGCCCACCCCAGAAAACATAGGAATTGGACAAGAAAGCTGCCCAATGGTAACGTTGCGGCAAAGATTCTCGCCAAAGTTTATCAAAGGTTTTAAGATTATAGCCCAGAACCGCTTCAAAAGCAGCGTTGAGATTCGCTCCAGTATGAAGTTTATCAATAATTGACCATAATGCCTCGCTGCCGTTAATATTGACGAGCCACCGAAGCGCATCTTGGCTTTGAGCATAGGCTAAATCCGCACCTTTTGAGGAAATCGGGAATTTATGCTTTATTTCATTTAGTGGCACAATAGACTTTGTAAAGACATTTTTTAGTAAGGTTTCGTGACGACCCGGTACCCACTCTTTTGAGAAGTGGATAGCAATGCCTTCCACAAACCATAACGGAATTCCTTTGACAGCTTTTCGTGTATACTGTCCAAACAAGACATGTGCTATTTCGTGCCGAAGCACTTGGGCTAACTGAAGTTTTGCTAACGCTATCTGAGACGGGTTTTGGATAATGATACGCCGACTCAGCGGAAAAGCACATCCAACCGCCCAATCTTGAATAGGCGCGTGAACAAACGCCTGAAACTCTTTGTCCGTGTCACAAATCCAGATTTTTATTGTTTCATCTGGAATGTGACGTGTTATCCGTGGCAATTCGGCATAAAAATCTTCAGCAATCTGAAGAATTGATGCCGGGTCCACGGTATCTTCTTGGTAGTAGACGCTGAAATGTGTACTTTCTGATGATTCCCACGAGGCAGTTGCAGATACTGAAAATACAAGTAGAAGGAAGAAAATAAAAATAAGGTTTTTCATCACCTTTATACTCAGAAGTCAGTTATTCGTCAGTATATGCCTTAAGATTAATTGCTTGATTTACCAGATACGTTAGTTCGTCAATCTGCTCATTGGAAATTTGAGTTTGGATTCCTTTAATAGTTTGCCGCACCGCTTCTAAACTGCCTTCTTGTGCCCAATAACTCTCACGCAGTATTTCAGCAAATTCTGCGATTGCTGTGACGAGTTGAAATTCAGCTGATGTATCTTCAAATGTACTTTTCAGTTCTGTTGAAAATATCTCCTTACTAATCTCGGATACACGCGTAGTATCAGGGTCTTCGTGTCGTATAAAAACAGTTGCGAGTTTGCCAGTAGCATTCTCATGGAGTTTAATTTCGTAGAGCGCAGTAACACTGTGCCCAGAACCAATTTCACCAGCATCTACATCGTCATCACGGAAGTCTTCATGCGCCAGACGGCGGTTTTCATAACCGATCAAGCGAAAGCGACTGACAGTCTGAGGATTAAAATCAACCTGAACTTTAGCGTCTTTTGCGATAACCTGTAATGTTCCCGTCAGATTCTCAACAAAGATACGTCTTGCCTCGTTAAGGTTATCAACATAAGCATAACTACCATCGCCATTATTCGCAAGTTGTTCCATGAGAATATCGTTGTAATTCCCCATGCCGAACCCGACTGTTGTTAGCGTAATTCCTTCCTCAACATGGGAGCGAATCTTCTTAAGGATAGCATCAGGTCCTGTTTCCCCAACATTAGCAACACCATCTGAACATAGAATGACACGGTTGATACTACCAGACTTTGCATTCTGTAATGCGATCTTGTAGCCCAAACGAAGTCCTGCTTCTGCATTCGTTACACCTTCAGGTTCAAGTGCGTTAATTGCATCCACAATCTCCTCGCGTGCCTCAGTTCCCGTATGCGGTAGGACAATCCGTGCTTCAGTTCCATAAACAACGATGGCTACTTTGTCGCCTTGGCGGAGTTGTTCAACCAAGAGTTTTAGTGAACGTTTTACCAAACCTAAACGATTCTCCATTGCCATTGACCCAGAGACATCAATCACAAAAGTTAACATAGCGTCTTTTCGGTTTTCATCAGGGACGATTCGCCCCTGAACACCGATTCGCAGTAATTGAAGCCGTTTGCCTTCTCCGAATCGAGAGGGTGCGCCTTCAATGTGTACAGCAAAGGCACCATCAGATGGTGGCATATAGTTGTAATCGAAGGAGTTGACGAATTCCTCAACACGTACGGCTTCCCGTGGAGGTAGATGTCCATCTCTGAGATAACGTCGGGTGACAGAGTAGGAAGCGGTGTCAACATCCATGCCAAACGTTGAAAGGTGTTCATCCTCTGTATCAATAAAAGGATTAGTGCCATAATTTTCAAAGAAAACATCGTCAAAGGCGGCACCATTTGGAGGGTTTAACCCGAAAAATGTAGAATCATTGGAAGCAGTTGACAAAGCCTGGATATCTTCCTCGCTATCGCCAGAACCGCAACCTGTGTAGATAAGAAGTGCTAACCCACATACCATCATGAGAATAACGTTTAATCTGAGATTGCCAAATTTAGTTTTCATTAGAAGATATCTCCTTTTTATCTAAACCCTTGATTTTTATGTTACACTTAAGGTTCCACGACAGTACCCATGAATAATACTGTTTTTGTTTCATTATCGCGAATTGCAAAGAAAAACGGACGATCAACAGTAAATTGTGGTGGAAGACTGGTTTTTACGACTCCAACAATAGTTACAGCGGCTGCTTCTGTGCCTTCTTCGTTAACCTCAATGAAAGTCTTATGGGAAACTTTATCAATATACAGATTTGCCCCTAAATCTTCTAAAGATACCATGCGGCTAAAATCTGCCCGACTTTGATCAAAGGCTATACCCATACCGAGAGTTGTCAGCGCGTCATTAAGTTCTTTTGTTCCATATTCAAGTTTAAATTTAGGCATTCTGAGTGAAATTTCCTGTTCGCGAAACTGGGACATCCAATTTTCCCAATTTTCTGGGTTCAAAGTCTCTAAAAAGGCGTTTAGGTTAGAATTGCGGTTGGGAAGGAAGATATACATGCTTATGCGTCCGTCACCATAAGGGAGGTTAACGGCTTGGAAAGCATCTGCGCGGTAATGGGAATAACGTCCAGACCTAAACATCATCGGAACCTGTTTTTTACTACCGTTTGTGAGATGGAACGGCCCATCGCGCGTGTGTGCAGGATCGAATTCTGTTTGCCACGCCCCTTTGAAATAGATTGCATTAATCAGAAATAACACCGCATTTGAGTCTATTTCATCAAGGATTTTTGGAATCTTGCTATTTGTATTGTCATTTACCCACTGATTAATTGTTGTTAGAGAACTTGGGTGCAAAAAATCAAGTATTGAAATTTCAGCATTAAAAAATTGAGTGTTTCGCTGTAGAAAATCTGGCGTAAACTGAATGCCTTGATTTCCCCAAAGCGAGTTCGCAATGGTGAGTGTCACTTTCGGGTCTGATGTCTGAAGTGTCTGTTGCAATTGTGCGTAACTGGAGTTGATGGAATTGGTGTCTATGCCTTGTAATTGCAACGTATCAATCATCGCTTGTTCAGTTTCACCGGCAGCGCCGTTTAACGTCATTGCTAACGCAACCGAAATACTGAATGGGGAAATAAAGATATTCTGATTCTGTTCAGTTTCCCAGATCGTATTGAATAGATTAAAGCCAAATTCAGTATTTGCCCCAGCGACGTTGGAATCAATCGGGACAGTTATAGGTTCGTCCTTCTCTGGAGTTAGTGTGTTAATAACAGACTCAAAACACCCTATAAATAACAGAAAAACGATCATTATCAAACTTAGCATGGTTTTTCCGAATGTTTGTTTAATATTCATTTATCTTCTCCATCTTATGGTGAGTTATAAAAAATAAATAACGTGAGTTTGATAATAAAATGTGAGTTTGCTCTAAACACTTTTCATGCCTAAAAAAGCAGTATTTTGTAGCATAACCTGTTAGGTTGTGCCGTTTTTGCGAAAAATAACAGAGAATGCTGCGGGTGAAAACTTTTTCAAACTCACGTTAAATAGGCACTTTCGTTCCCGGTAGGCGGTGAATACCTAAATGGTATTCATACCGTTGATTTCTTGATTTGGAGATTTCCCAACCTCACCGTGCAGAATGTCCAAGTAATTCTAAAATCTACCGTAACATTGATGGTTTGCTACTTGAGAATTGTCGTTAGTAAAGATGTGCGACAAACTCACCGTATCCGTTGTAAATCTGGGTTGGATATTTTTTCTCTCTTGTGGGAATCATCCACTCAGAGGCTTGCGACCAACGTGGATGCGGTACGTTCGGATTGACGTTCGCTTCAAAACCGTATTCTCTCGGAAGTATAACGTTCCAGAAGTTTCGCGGTTTCTTGTCGGTGAGTTCTATACTAACAATGGATTTGATGCTCTTAAATCCATATTTCCACGGCACAATCAGGCGTATAGGTGCGCCGTGCTGCGGGGGCAGAATATGCCCATAGATACCGACAACCAACAACGTTAGGTCGTTCATCGCTTCTGCAAGTGTTAATCCTTCAACATAAGGCCACGGCAAACGAAAGTTGTTTTGTTGGGGCGCCACATCAGGCTCCATAAATGTGGTCATCCGCACGTATTTCGCATCAGATTTCGGTTGAACTTTATCAAGCAGTGCTTTCATTGGAAAGCCAATCCACGGTACGACCATTGCCCATGTTTCAACGCAACGGAAACGATAGATACGTTCTTCAAGCGGCATCTGTTTAATTAAGTCATCTACATCTAAGGTCATCGGTTTTTCAACGAGTCCAGAAATTTCAATCTCCCACGGACGCGTTTTAAACTTTTCGACCCGTCTCCAAACGGTGCTTTTTGAACTTGTGAACTCGTAGAAGTTATTGTAGGTTGCCGCGATAATTTCATCTGTTTGTTTGCGTTTAACTGTGAATTCTTCGTTTTTTTTCACATCAAGAATCTGAGCGCGATAAGGTTCAAGTTGTTTAGCAACTCTGCTATCTTGTGCGCAGGCGTTTGTGCCAAAAAGCGACAATGCTCCTGCACCTGCTATACCAAGTTCTTTTATAAACTTTCTACGGTTAATGTAAACTGATTCAGGTGTTACTTGGTTTTCTGGGATTTCCCATCCCCTTGGGATTTTTATATTTGCCATGAGAATCTCCTATATGTTGAGTTCTGAGTATCTTGAGTTCAAAACTATGACGAATTCATTGGTTTTCTTTTTTATTATTCAAATTATACAGGTTTCCTGTCATAAGTGCAATCCTTTTTCTGTCTGAATCGCGGATTATACAGATTACGTGAATTATGGGAATCTGTTGTCAATCAATACCAAATATATTAGATTGAAACCTTTCTACAAGACCTGTTTTAACTTTTTGTTGCAACTTTTTCAGGTTTTGGTGTATAATATCTTTGAAGCGTTAAATTCGTTATCTATTTTCAGACGAAACAAACGGAGTAATTAAGTGATGTTCCGAAAATATTGGCAGTTTCCCATCTTACTTGCAGTATTGGTCTGTGTTCATTCTGTATGTCCCCTATTCTGTGCGGCTTTTGAAGAAATCTTGTGTAGCGGCTCGTATGAAAAGATGCAGATGGCACATACTGAAACCGATTCGCCTTGTTGTCAAAAGACTCAAACGAATGCTACAAGTGAATCTGAAACATCTTCAGAAGGTGAAACTCCATGTTGTTTAAATAGTTTACAACTTATTCTACCGGATGTTTCGTCAAACGGAGAGACTATCCGTGAGTCGTTAACACACCAAAACGTTTCTATTGTTCCATTCTCTGCAATTTTACCAGTTTCTCAGGAGATATTGCTTTATCTCCCACCACCAAAACTACATACCTCTCTCTTAAATAGCGACATCTCCCGCCGCGGTCCTCCCTATACCCGTTCTTAAGTAATTTCAACTACTCATAATTTATTGATTTCCTTCCCTGCCTTGTGTGAGGCAACGGAAGATTGATCTATTTGAATTTATACTTAATTTTTACGGTTAAATATATGGAGGCATTAAAATGCAATCCCGAATTTCCAAGTTTTTCAATTTTCGTTTTACTATAGCAATCGTTGTAACCACTCTGTTTTTTATCAATCTCGGCTATGCCGAACAACACGAAAAGCACGATATACATAAGGCACATAAAACCGCTGCCTTAAATGTTATGCTTCACACCGAACCTCAAAAGATTCAGGCTGGAGAACCTGCGGCCCTAATGTTCCATCTTACCGATGTGAAAGGGGAGCCTTTTACAGATCTGATGGTGCATCATGATCGGATTCTTCATGTGCTAATCGTTAGTGAAAATCTACAGACCATTGGACATATTCATCCCGAAGATTTTGAGTCTCGCGATATGATGGCGGAACTTGAAGGTGCTTATACAGTGCACTTTACTTTTCCCGTAGCAGGCAGATATATCCTTGCACTTGATGTGATGACTGCAGATGCCGAAATCTCAAAATACATGCATGTAGATGTTGCAGGTAATAAGAAGATGGCAGATGTTTCTCAAGATTTTCGTAGAGAAAAAGCCGTTTTCGGTTATACAGAAGAGGGTGGAGATCGGTTTACAAAACCCGTTTCCATCACTGATAGCAAAGGGGCATCCAAATATCACGTGAAAATAAAAGTGCCAGAACAAATTAAGGCGGGTGAGATGGTTCATATCGCCTATCATTTTTCGCGCGATGACAAACCGATTACTGATCTCGTTCCATTTTTGGATGCGCCAATGCATTTTGCTATTGTCAGTACCCGTTTAGATGGTATACTGCATACGCATGGTACAGTTCCTATGAATGGAGATACGGGTAAGATGATGAAGAAAGATCCGCATGCCGGACATAAAATGAAAAAGACACCTACAACAGGGCATCAACATCAAGGTAGTACACCAGATAAATTTGGACCTACCGTGATGCTCATGACGATATTTGCAAAACCAGGGGTCTACCAGATTTTTGGTCAGCTGAAGCACACTGATCAAATTCTGTTTCCCACTTTCATGGTAAAAGTTGAGGAGTCAGACTAAATCACTTAATTGTAGGGTGGGTATCCACCTATCCTACAATTCCAAAATAAGGAGAAAAAGATGATTTTCCAAATTTACCGTCCGTTTCGTGCGGGCATGCTGCTTGTGTTAGCTTCCTTAATGGTAATTACGCCACTACTTAGTGATGCACATGAGACGGAGTGGCCAGGAAAGAAACTTGAGGCTATCTTCCCGAAAGCGAAAAAATTTGTTCAGCGAAGTGCAACCCTTACAAAAGATAAAATCGCTTCCATTGAAAAAGAAATGGGTGCTAAACTTCGGAAAGAAGACCAGAAACCGGTTTTCTATATACCGATTAGCGATCAAAAGAAGCCTCTCGGTTTAGTGTTGTTCGTTGATGTACAGGGGCCGCGCGGTGTAATAGACGGTGCTGTTGGACTCAACATGAAAGGAAAGATTGTTAAAGTAGCAGTCTATGAACATAAGGAATCCGATGCGATTGCATCAGAAAAGTTTCTCAAGCAGTTCATTGGCAAAGGGATAGACGACGATTTCAAAGTCGGCAAAGATATTGAGGCAGTTAAAGGGTATGAAGAAGCATCAAAAGCTGTCGCCTTGATCCCCAAAAAGACACTTGTCATGAGTTATGCGCTCTTCCTGAAACGCAAACCGAAGTCAGATGTGGAAAAGACACCGCAACCAGAAGAACTGCCAGAAGAGGTGCCTGAAGTTGAGGATCTCAAGGAACTCATGATTTTAATGGTGGATGAGTATTTTGTTGTTGTTGACTATTTTGACAAAGGTGAAGGCAAAGCAGAAGCAGTAACCGCTGCCAAAAAACTTGCCGCTTACGCCAGAGCAATCTCCGATTTTGAACCACCGAAAAACGCTGATCAAAAGGAAGAGTATGTTGAGATGCAAGATAAGTTTAGCAAAACGCTCACCGATTTTGCTAAAGCACTTGATAAGAACGGAATTTCTGACGAGACGCGTAAACAGTGGGAACAAATAGATGCATTGATAAAACAGTCGCACATCCGATTTAGCGAAGAAGAAATTGACCTTGAGGCGTATTAAATCTGATACTACATAGGGCGGATTCCAAATTCGCCCTCCATTCATCTCATTAAAAGGAACTTATCATGCGCAAATTCTTGTTTTTCTGCGTGATGGCTCTCTTTTGTGCCATGATCGCAGGTCAATCGTCTTATGCTCTGCCAGCGTTTCATAAAATGTTCAAGGCTAAATATAAATGGTCGGGCGGTTGTAACGTATGTCATTTCTCAAAGAAGGGTGGAGATTCGCCGAATCCTTACGGCAGAGCATTTTTACACAACGGCATGAATCTGTCAACCTTCACTCGGATTGAAAAAACGGATTCGGATAAAGACGGATTTAGCAATATCGTTGAAATTATTGCCCGTTCCTACCCAGGGGATGCTGCCAGTACACCCGAAAATGTTAAGGTTATAAACGATCTCACTGAATCGGATGAAGCGTTAGATATTGAGGACGGAGACGTTTTTAGTTTTGATGACGTGGATGCAACCGAGGATACGGGTGGTTCTGATTTTCTTGGTGGCGCGTTTGGAGACCTTGTATTCGGCGGTGCATTGGATATCCGCCGTATTACTCGCGGGCAGGATTTAATCCCTGATAGAGACAATTGGAATAGCGGCACCACGCTTATTCATGTTGCCGAATTTGTGGTAACAACGAATGTCGGTGATCATGTCAGCATATTAGGTGAGCAGCTACTGACGACCTCTCCTTTAGGTACACAGGTTGCAGACGACCATGGATTTGTTTACGCTATCCTAACAGGACTACCTGTTTTGCCGAAGGGTGCGTCTATGAAAATCGGTCGGTTTCGACACGGTTTTGGAATTGATACGAAGTCAGACGCTGCGGCAAATCCTCTATACAATCTGGTTCGGAAGAACATCGGTTTTATTTCCGACCGTGGATTTCAACTGAACGGTTTCGTCGGACCCGTTTCATACACATTATCACTTGCTGATGGCCCAGACTCACTCCGCACTGTCACTGAGGGAACGGTGGCAACAGGCATCCGAATCGGTCCGCACGGAAGTGGGGGCGGTATTCTAAAACCGATCCGAAATAACAGTCCACCTCTGTTTGCTCATGTGAATGGTACTCTTCCTGTTTTTGGAAAGCGGATATGGCTCGGTGCCTCCTATTTTGATGGCAATAGTTATCCGTTTAATTCTATGAACGGTGATGTCAATCCTTCAACGTTGATATACAAACGTCGCTTGGGACTCGCGACGAGTTTCAAGTTGTGGCGATTTGATCTTGCTGCGGAATGGGTTCGTGGACGAGACACACAACTTTTGAAATATCTACACATTCCAATTCCATCGGAAGATCGTAATGCAATGGTAGAAGGTTATTATCTGCATGCAGAGTTGCCTTTGACAGAAACTTTAGATGTTCGATTGAAGTATGATGTATGGAATCCGAATACAGAGAAATTTAGCACGTTCACGTTCAACCAAGAACAAGACGAACAGGTATGGTCAACACTTGGTGGTGCATTGACATGGCATTTCACAGAAGGGGCTATAGCGCGACTTGTTTACCAAGTAAACAACGTTGAAAAGTCAACACGAAGTGCGGCAATTATCCCACAGCTACTGGTTGAATTTTGATTGATACCATAAGCATCAATTTAACTTTTGGATTAAGTTTAACAGATACTTCTTCTGTAGGAGCGATCTCCGAATCGCGACCCCAATTTTAGTCGGGAATCGGAGTTCCCTCCTACAAAAATGACGGTTATAGGTTTGCTTGTGTGCAACCCAACCTGCAGCTTTACGCTAACTTACATATTTAGTGGTCACTATCTGATTTGGCATAGATGGCAATCAGTACAAAACAGGTAGATTGTAAGTTAGCGATGGGTGTCTTGAGTTCTATCGGAGTATCGCTGACAAAACCGCCATCGGGTTCTTGTGTTTTTGTTAAATAAGCAACTGCAATACGTTTCGTATTTAGCGGGTCATTCGCCGCAACAAGTGCCATAATAGCGGCAGCGGTAACCTCTGGATCACTCGGTTTGCCTTTGAATCTGCCGAATCCACCATCATCATTCTGAAATTGCTTTAACCAAACTATCTGTTCGTCAAGGTCGTATACAATATGGTCGTATTTACTTGAATGTAATAATCCTTGCAGCACCCAAGATGTCACAAAAATATCCGATTGGGTTCCGCCTGGCAGATTCCAGAGGTTTTCGAAATTATTCTGTTCAGCAAGCCATTCCATGCCGGAGAGAATAGGTTCAAAATGTTTCTGGATAAAACCGAGTTTTTTAAATCCTGCCAGAGTCGCTGCCGTATAAAGAATATGTCCGGGGCTTTTGCTTTTACGCCCCCAACTTCCACTGGGGTTCTGTGCATTTTTGAGCCAACGCAGTCCATTGAATTGCACATCAGGATCCGTTTTAGCATTATCCAAGGCGATGAGTGCAAAAATAGTGTGAGCAGTATTATTGTTCCAACTACCATCTTCACGCTGCTTGTTCCTCAAATATCTGACTCCACGACGGATGACAATTGATCCGGTTCCCCGACCCGCATCTGTTAATGCCCAGATAGCAAGAGCGGTTATTTCTACATCGCTTTTTTCGCCGGGTACCAGAGGCCAACCACCATCTTTATTTTGGTTCTTTACGATATAGGATTTTGCGTTTTCAATCGTTCTGTAAAGCGAAGACTCTTTTGGTATCTTTGGTGTTTTTCGCAGAACATCTGATGCAAGAAGTTCTGCAATGTTAAAGCAGAAAAGAAACAACATTATCTGACAACATAGTAAAATAAGCGTGCGTTTTTGATTTTTCATTTTTTCACCTATGTATTGAATTTCATTTAGTGGGTGTGATAATAATGTATTTTTTGTTGAATATCCCTAAGATTGAGGTTCAATCACAACTTTGTAAACACCTTCTTTTCCCAGCATATCAATGCCAATTTCCAGTTGATTTAATGGAAGGTGGTGCGTAATCAATTTGTGTAGTGGAGCGCGTGTTCGCTGGAGAAAATCCAGCGCTGTTTGAAATTGGATTTGTGGATATGCCCATACGCCGCAAACATCAAGGTCTTTGTTACAAATTTGATGCGGTCTCACTTGGGTGTCCCCAGAATCGGTGTAATGCCCGACTTCAATGACCTTCGCACCCCGTCTCACAACGTCTAATGCTTCGGAGAAAACAGCAGGTATGCCAGCACACTCAATCGCTATATCTACACCAACACCATTTGTGAGAGACTGAATCCGTTCAACCCGTTCTTCAGGGGTGGTATTCCCAACATTTATAACCACATCTGCTCCCATCTGTTCTGCCATTTCCAAACGGCTATCTACAAGATCAGTGGCGATGATTGTGCCAGCACCACTATCGCGCAACACAGCGATGACAAGAAGACCAATAGGACCACATCCAAGCACGGCAACACTACTTCCAATACTGTAACCGTCGCCTACTTGTGGCAATCCAGGAGCGCATGCACGTTCAACAGCACGCGTCGCTACCGCTACAGGTTCTGTCAGGACAGAAACTTCTTCAGGAATATCTGCGGGTATTTTGTACACCCAAGAATTTCCGTGAATATAGGTATATTCAGAAAATTCTCCGGTCAGATAAGGCGGTGTTTCGCTATTGCTAAATCCATAAATAGTTCGTCCAGAACATAAAGTCGGACGTCCAGGTACATGCAAACAGTAGTAGCATCGACCGCAGTTTTTTGAACCCGGTACCACAGTGATTCTGTCACCTGTCTTAATAGGCCCACCCATCACATTCATAACTTGATTAGCATTTTTACCGATTTCTGCGACTGTGCCGACAACTTCATGCCCAGGAATGACAGGAAATTTCAGTGCTGTATGTCCCAGATACATGTGTTTATCACTGCCACAGATACCGACTTTGTCTACCTGTAGCAGAAGGGAGTCATCTGCGGGTGTAGGTTTGTCAAATTCTCGGATTTCTATCTGCCCCGGTTGGAGCATCACCGCTGCTTGAACTTGCATAGTTAGAATTCCTTGCTAATTTCTAATGGTTTGTAGAGACCATTCATTTTGCCCAGAGTGGGATCAATACCTTTGTCAACTGTGCCAGACTTTCCAAATTGTGTGCAGGAAGAAAATAGTCCACATAAGGTAGTGCCGTGCGAATACCTCGACAGATTGGTTGATAGGTGTCGCTACCGAGCAATGGATTGAGCCAAATCAGTTTGTATGCATGCCGATGTAGCATCTCCATAGATCGACGAAGCAAATCTGCATCCCCTCTATCCCATCCATCACTGATAAGGATTACCACTGTTCGATATGCTGAAAAAGACGTGGCAAATTGCCGATAGAATTCTAACAAACTTTCGCCTATTTTTGTCCCACCTGACCAATCTGGAACGACGTTCGCGACTTCATTTAATCCCTCCGCCAAGCCTTTACGCCGGAGCAGCCCCGTAATATTCGTCAGATGTGTACTGAAGACTGCGACTTCTACTTCTCTCAATTCCTGTTGCATACCGTAGATAAATTGTATTAGGAATTTTGCATAACAATCCATAGATCCGCTTACATCACACAGGAGCAAAATTTTCGTCTTTTTGATTTTCTGTTGTTTCCGCATCAATTCAATCGGTTCGCCGCCATGTGCAAGACTCCTACGCCAACTTCTTCGGAAGTCAATAACCTTACCTTTTTTGCTAATAACCTTTCGTCTACTTAATCTTGTTGCCAATACCGCCGCCAATTTTGCGACTATATCCCGTGCCTTTTCCATATCCTCCGTAGTAAACTCACTGAAATCTTTCCGGGTGAGAACTTCCTCTACACTATAAGCGATAGGGTCATCTTCTTGTCCCTCCTCATCGTCTTCTTCCTCAAAATCCAACCATTGATCAAATATGTTCTCTTCGTTATCAGCATGGTAGAGGTCTTGTAAGGTAGAAGGTTCAGGTTCGTCGCCTTCCGTATCAACAGCTTGGAATTCGGGACGCGGATACCGCCAAAACAAGTTGAAAGCTAAGTCAAACGTTTCTTTGTCTGCTTGGTTAGCAATTAGATTTGTTCGTGCTGTGTGATAAAACGTTTCCCGCTCGCCAATGTCTATCAACTGAACACTGTTACACCAACTGAGTTGATTAGTTGTGGTAACTTTTACGTTCATCTTTCGGAGTAGTCGGCAAAAGTCGTTGATCTGTTGCAGAAGTGTTTGTTCAGTCATTTTCCTGTTTCTTTAGGTAAGCAACAAAGGTATCCAGTTCTTCAGAGAGAGTATTAAACAACTCACTAATCTGCTTTGCATTTCTCTCGGTTCTTTCGTAAACCAGTTCTTCTTCATAGATATTATTGAAAACGTGACGAAATTCTAAAAGTTCCTGCAGCAGTTCAAACGTCTCTTGAGAAATCACAGGTTGTCGTTCATCTTGTGGCGCTGCCATCTGAACAAGTAATTCTTTATGCCACCTACTTCCATCGGGCATACGTAGGTCAACATCCAGCGCAATTCGTCTAAAAATGTTCTCTATACCTCGGTAACAATCAACAAGATTTTTAGCAATTGTCGTTTTTATCTCTTCTCTATACTCAACAGGGGCAGTTCTAATTTTTTCCAATCTCTCTGCTATTTTTATTATTGTTTCTTCTATTTTATTTTCTTCATCAGAAATACGTTGAATAAGAGCGCTTCTGTCCACTTCGTAAATTACTCCTTTTTCAATAGGAATAAGTTGACTCTGAATTCGTTCACGAAGCAATCCTTTACAACTTTCAAAATCAACTACGTCAACTTTGAACAATCCGCTGATGTCCGATATTATTGATGATGCGCGGAGAAATTTGTCATTCGAAATGCCCCAGACAGCAATATCTATATCCGACCATTTTGAGAACAAATTTTGTTGAGCAAGCGACCCGAATACAGCAACTTGTGTTGCACCGAAATCATTATATAGCATCGCTGCAATCCGATGTGCAGTGTGCCATGCGCGTTGCAGCAATGCCTCATCTACCTTCCTATTTTGAAATTGCTCATCAAGGCGGAGGCGATATTCCTTTAATTCCTCTGGTGATAGGTCTTTCGTTGTGCGATGGGTATCTGTGGGCTGCGGCATATTGCTATCTCCTTAGAAATTAGGATAGCATGAGATGGTTTAGCGTGCAATAAAAAAGAGATAGGTTGTTTTCTTGAAATCCCATCTCTATTGCTTAGAAATATGTTCTGTTTTCAATATCTGAACAAACTTTCTTATTAAGATTTTATAACACCTCAAGTCTTATGAGGTTTCGCGTGCTCGGATAGGTTGTTCATCATTCATTGCAAATTTACCATACCTCCTTGCCTACCGGTTTTCCTGTATCCACTTCCTCGGAAGAATTAGATTTCAACACTTTGAACTCTGGTTCTGGTATGTTGCAAGAAGTTGTTCAAGCGTCCATTTTGGCGGTGGGACAGGTCCTCCCTCTTTTTTGAGGGAAGGAGACACATCGGTATCTGATACTGTGTTATCCTGGTCAAGCATATCAGGTTTTATGAATTTTGATACATATTCTTTGGAGGTACTCGGTTTTGGCATAAGGCCACTGCTTTTTCAACAACGAAATTTAATCCTCCGATTTTCTGTTTGTGCTATTCTGATCTTAACATATTTCAAAACCGCTTTCAAGTCAAATTCCAAGAGAAATTCCGGGCGCTTGTGCTTGCCGTGTCAATTTCTCATAGAGACAATCTGGAGCGGGTGCATGCTCAACGCTCCTATAGCCAGATTTAGGGTGATTAGCAAGTTTAATTTAGCACACTTGTATCGATTTTTCAAAGTGAAATTTGGAAGTCAATTGAATAGCACATAAATTGTCTAAACTTTATTAGAGTATGGGAAGGAACGGTTTAGTGTGCAAGAAAAAAGAGACGGAGTAACCTTCTGTTTCCGTCCCAATTCTATGAAAGTTTGTTCTGATCCGTCCCTTAAGGATCTAGTTCATTACTATGTTAGTATTTGAATATGGCCAACCAATGATAGTCAACCTTGTTAGCTAGCCAGGTCCCGTTGTCTTGAATTCGCAAAAATAAATTATGTACTATTTCTTCAGGAATATGGTGATTATTGAGATCTCTTAGGTTTAGTTGATTATAGGATTCACGGCACATTTGTATGCTGTCGCTGAATTTGATGCTTAATTGATCGTGAAGGTCTTCAAGCAATTCCTCAACATACCCCTGTCGTTCAACAATCAGCATTAATGCCCCAGGTTCCATTATATTCAATACGTGCATCAGGTTGGTTTTAAGTTGTCCATGCCTTGGAGTAGGTATTTCATTTAAACAGAATTGGGAAACTATCAAGTTAGAATTTTTTACCCACTTCTCTGAAGTCGGATGCAAAAAATTGCCATCTTCTGCTGCAATGTCTGATTCAAAATCAGTAAATTTGTACAAACGAGGCTTCTGTACTTGATGTAATAGTTGTTCAAAGGTAATAACTTTACTGTATTCCCAACCGGGACATTCTAGGTGGTCGTTCACTATCACAGGAAGCGTTTCTGAGTCCTTAATAGTAGGTTCAATGTCAAACATAGCAGAGGAGATTCTGGTAATCCGAGATTCCCTATTTCCCAAATAATGCATGAGTCCGTAGAGTTCTGGACAGGGTCCGCATCCGAAAAAAGAGGTGGTCAAAAGTCTATTGTTAAGGTAGTGATGGCAACATTCATCCCGAAAAACATGGAAATATCTCCATTCGAACAAAGCGGAAAGTTTTTCGGAGAATTCATCTCTGTTCCAGAGAGAATCTAAGATAGCTGGGACAACTAAGGAATGAGGGAAGAAGTATCTGAGCAAGTATACTATTTGGTAATCATGTCTTCGGTAGTTCGGCGAAATTTCTGTCTTTTGGTATTCATTCCATAGTTCTTTAACGGAATCTTGCAGTGTCTGCAGAAAGGTTAGTTTTTCTGCGTAAGAATCTAACCCCCACTCTGAATAGATTCCATTAAGAAGGTCGTTATACCCTGAATAGATCGCCGGAAAGACTTTGGCAGGAAGAAAATTATTTTGAGCCATAGTTATATCTTTTGGATGATTCTAAAAGTTAAATTTATTCTTGGACCTATTTTACGAGTCCGTTTTGGTATTTGATGCAGCCAATGGTGTTGTGTACTTCCAGCCATTTCAAGATAACTACCATCTGGCAAGTCTTTGTTTATTTTTGAGGTTTTGTCTGTTTTGTGTTTTAATTGAAACGTCCTGACATCACCAAAACTCACCGAGCCAATTATAGGGTTCTTGCCCAATTCCGGTTCGTCGTCGCTATGCCAAGAGACGCTATCTCGTTCGTTTCGGTAGAAATTGAGTAAAACACTGTTGAATGTTACATTTGATACCTCTTCAATTTTGCTTTTAATTTTTAATAATGTTGGTGTCCAAGATTCAGGTTCAACGGTAATCCCTGAGTACATATATGTTTTTCCTGCATCCCCAAACCAAGCGGTTAACCGAGGTACAGGGATAGTTTTACCATGTATTTTAATTTTTTCCTGTTTCCATTTGATTTTGTCTTTTAATTGTATAAAAAATACCTTGCTTTCTTCAGGTGAGAATAGGTTAGGATAGAGGCGTAATTCTCCATCCTTGATTAAAATTTCTTCTACTTTGTTTGGATTTTCAGGGAATAGTTGATTCATTGTTTTTTCCTAATTTGGGGCAGAAACTACAGTCTATCTCAAAAAATCATGAATAAGGTTTGTTTCAGAGAATGCAACCTTTATCGTAAGGGCAGGACCTTGTCCCTGCCCGTTGTTACTGTTCATGAGACATTACGAGGCACAGAGATCTCGCTCTACAATTAAGTCAACCTTAGCGGTCACCCGCCAGGTAATCAAGATTGTCTTTTTCCTTCCCGTTGGGGTTAGTCCGTAAATAAGCTCTGCCCGCACCAGTGTGAGCGACATGAACATTTTCGATTTGCCCACGTTCTGCCATTCTGATGGCAGTATTCAACGGAGTGAAGATTGTGTTTCCCTCTAAACGGATGGCAGTAATATCACCATCACTGTCTGCTTGTGCATCTACAACTCTTTTGGGCATTTTAAACACCTCCTTTTTCACAGTTAGAGTATGAAGATTATATAGTTTTAGACTCGGAGTTTTTTTCATATTCGCTCACCATTTTTGCACTTGCTGCGCTCAGTAGATTGTTGACCATGGAAAGGACTCTAACGTCCACTTCCTCATAAATGTAATCTCGAATTTCTTGGTTTGAATCACACCGAGAAATTAGATCATCCAAACAGATCTTTATGGGAAAACCCTTTTCTACCACCTCTTCATATTCATTTTTAAAAGTTGATGGTATCTCATTAACTATCTCTTCGTAATTTATGAGTAATTCATGGTTCTCTATTGAGATCTCAAAAACTGTGGTTAATTTTTTCTTTGTAGACATTCGAATATCCTTTTACTTAGTCCTGTCAAATTTACTAAAGTTTGGACAATTTTTAGAACTTTAGAGACGAAAAGCAGGTATCCTTTCAAAATACTAAATTTTTTTTTGAAAGGAATATAAAATGGACCTCCTTCTCTGCTTAGAAAAATATTATCAGATTTTCGCCCTTTATTCAACCAACAAAACTTTATGCTTTTCCAAGCGTTGATTTTCGAGTTCATCGGAAAATATGCGAAGCAACAACAACGCCTTTTCAACATCAATAGAAAGTTGAATTAGGTGAAAACGGTTTAGCAGTGTATGCATAACCTCACCGCTTCATCTATTACACGAATATAGCCGTGAACCGCTGCTTTATCGTCAGGAATGATACGATAGACTTTTCCTACTTCAAGAGAAGCAGCGTATCCTTCGTTATTAAGACATAATCCGAATTGCTGAAATTGGTTCTTTTCTGTGTTCATCGTTAATTATCGCAATTATAGCACCTTTCTAACGATTTCTCAAATTAAAATGCTCTAAATTAAAATAACATGTGGGCGCGTTTCTCCCTTATGGCCAAAAATTATACATCGGCTGCTGCGTCACAACACTAATAAGACTCCAAATACCACCGACAGTAAAATCGCCTAACATCAACCCAACAGCAAACATCACCAGTTGCTGAGATGCCCGCGGACCACCGATTTTCAAGACAGACCATTTCACGATGGAACTCACCAACATACAACTCCACAAATACCGCATGCCCCAGTCGCTTGAGACGACAAACCCGATCGGATGAAAAGGCCACCAGAAAAACCGCGCCCGCATAAACATCAGACACGTCGAAAAGAGTAAACCGAAAACGATACCACCAGTTGTATAGAAATTCGGTTCGATAGGATAGTAGAGCCAACGTTGAAGTCCGCTGAACACACGTTCACCAAAACCTATGTTCCAACTGCTGCTTCCACTCATATTCAAAGCACCATACGTGTAGTAGAGATAGAGAATAACACCGAATACCATAATTGCGGCGAATGCCGAAACGCCAAGTAGCGCGAAGAACAATCGCCTCGGTGCAATAGCGGAACGTTCCGATAATTTAAATCCTTCTAACTGATGTGGCATTGGGTTGCTCGTATAACTCCGATTGAACCAACGGTAAAGTGTCAAAGCAACAAGATTATTTGTGCCTAACATACGTGTGCCGAAGCTATCAATGAGGATATGATGATTCGGCATGTTCTCCATCGCATGCACGGGAAATCCTTGCTCAGCACGCATCCGTGTCAATACCAGAACGACAATGAAATAGATAGCAAAAAACAATGGTATCAGCCATAGCGACATGCCAATACGTTTAGAAAAGATAAAGAGGATGGCGAGTCCACCAACAATACCCCACAGTGCAAGTCTGTACGAAATGGGTTCGGCAGAATCTTCACCTGTGCGGTGCCGCGCGATACGGAATACACCCCGAAAATGGCGCAGGTTCAATACTAACACGGAGACGAAAATCCCGATGGCAGCACCGAAACATTGTCTATCAATATATGGAAATCCAGGGAGACTGGACAATCCAACGGCACTTGAGAATACTAATTGTGCTTTATAAAAAAAGAAGAAAAACCAACTGGAGAATGAAAGATCAAGCGGCATCAACAACCCTAATCCAATTACAAATGGATAGTAGGACATACTGATACCACCGATAGCGTTCCACGGCTTTTCTGTGAACAGATGTCCAAATCCACGCCACCCACCGACGCGCTTAATCGGTAGCGAAGGTATTGTCGGGTATAGGAAACTGAAACCGTTGAGAATTGCGATGGATGCTGCAATCCCAAAACCGATCCACATGATGCGGTGCGAGAACAGCGATTTTGTGTTATGTGTAACATGAAAGGCAATCTGTGTGATAGGATATGCGAGTCGTTCGCGCTCTACCCACTGTTTCCGTAAGATGACGTTGATACACAACATCACAAGGATAAGGACAGTTATAAACAGCGTCCAAGATAGGATTGGTACTATCCACACGCTAACAATCTCCAGCGTTGAGAGATTAGATGCACCGGTGTAATATCCTGCCAGTGCTTTCGGGTCGTCTACAAGAAGCCACCTCGGCAGGTAATCCCAAAAGAGTTGTTTCCATTCGTTTTCGGGGGTTGCGAACCAGAAGACGTGTCCGACAGTCGTGACGAGGATCGTCATTAAGGTTATGGAAGGGAAGGCGCATGCGGTGCTAAGCAGAATGTAGATGGTGAGAAGTTCCGCATCAGTGAACAGGCGGATGCGGGACGTATATCGAACGGCAAGATTGATTAGGGTAAATGTGAAAACAACGAAAACAACGTTGTAAAACGGGACAGCGTAAGTATTCAGCGCATAGCCGACAAGACCAACTTCACCGGCGATGATCCAGTAGAAATTAAACGGAATCAATACAAGTGTTATAACGACAGATTTCCATGTGACTCCGTTCAATTTCAACTGTTCATTTTCTTTCATGTTGCCTTATGTTTCGTTCAAAAAAGCGGCAAATACATCTAATTCTTCGGAGACGTTATCAAAAAGTTTGTCTATCCGCTTTGCGTGTTTTTCTACTCTTTCAAAAATCAATTCATCGCCGTAGATATTGTTTACTATATGACGAAACCTTAAGAGCCGTCTTAATCTACGTCGAGTAGCTTCAGAAATTACGGGTGGACGTTCTGAGCGGCGTTCAGCCATCTGTGTAAGCAAATTGTTATGCCAGCGACCTCCACTCGGAATTTGCTTGTCAACTTCATTGGCAATCCGCTCAAAGATTTTTTCAAAACCAGTGTAAACTTCGGCAAGGTCTGCAGCAAGTGCCCTTTCAACGAATTCTCGCGCGTCAACAGGCAACACATCAATTTTTTCCAAAGCTCTCCCAATTCTTTCAACAGTTTTCTCTATTTTTTGACGTTCATCAAAAATTCGTTGAATCAATTTCTCTCTATTCACTTCGTCAATTTCTCTTGTTTCTGTGTCTGCACTACTACTCGTTTCTCTGATAATTTTAGGAGCGTCTGTTTCATCTCTATCAATTAGAATGGCTTGGCTAAGAATCCTTTCACGAAATGACATGGTAATAGTTTTGAAATTGATGATATCTATTTTAAATTCAGAACCCAAACCTTCCGTGTCCCAAAGCGCATCAAGACATTTGTTATATGAGACACCCCATACAACTATATCAATATCGGAGTATTTAGTGAAACGTTCACGCTCAGCAAGAGAACCGAAGACGGCAACTTTTGATGCCCCGTAATCTTGGTAAAGTACCGCAGCAAGACGGTGTGCAACCGTCCATGCGCGTTGTAGCAATTCCTCGTCTACCTGTCGATTTTCCCACTGACGTTTGAGGTTTTCTCTGCATTCCGCAAGTTCGGATGGAGACATCTCTCTTGCTGTAGTTGTGTTGGACACTTTAAAATCTCCGTGTTTTCACCAAATTGTAGATACGCTGCGGTAGGCGCGATTTCAAATCGCGCCTACATTTCTGAGATTTGCCAATCACGGTTGAATTGCGCCAGCATAAACGTCATCCAGAGCATCTTCAGGAAGTGGTTCGGGACTGTTTTTTGCGAACTCTAACGCTTCCTCAAGTTCTTTTGCGAGTTCCGCTTCAAGTGCATCAAGTTCCTCTTCACTCACACCTTCTGCTTCAGTGAGTACCTGAGCGAGTCTTCGGATGGGATCGCGTTGGCGTTCCTGCTCTTGAACCTCTTCACGGTCACGGTAAGATGTCCCCGGATCCCCGATGTGATGTCCTCGGAAGCGGTAGGTATCGCAATTGAGGAGTGTCGGTCCGCCACCTTCACGCGCACGTATGACAGCTGCGTCCGCCGCAGCAAAAACCTTCAGAACATCGTTCCCATCAACGGTAACGCCCGGTATGTCGTAGGCAGGAGCACGGACAGCAATATCCTCTACTCGCTGATGCTCACTTTGTGGTGTTCCCATGCCGAATCGGTTGTTTTCACAAACAAAAACAACAGGCAGTTCCCATACAGCGGCGAGGTTGAGCGTTTCATGGAATACACCCTGATTTGTGGCACCATCGCCAAAGAAGGATACAGCGATCTGCTGCGTACCACGGTATTTTGCAGAGAGTGCAGCGCCCGCTGCGAGTGGAATCCCCGCACCAACAACACCGTTTGCACCCAGAATACCGGTCTCTTTATCGGCAATGTGCATCGAACCACCTTTGCCTTTGCAATACCCAGTCGTGCGGGCAAATAATTCTGCCATCATGCGGTCGCGTTTACCACCTTTCGCTATGAGATGTCCGTGACCACGATGCGTGCTGGTGATGTAATCATCATCTTTTAAGTGTGCACAGACACCAACTGCTGTAGCCTCTTCACCGATGTATAAGTGCAGAAACCCTGGGAGCTGCCCACTTTGATAAAGCGTTCCGGCGGCCTCTTCAAATTGGCGAATCTCTACCATTTTGCGATACATAAAGAGCATCTGCTCTTTGGTTGGTTTTGACATAAATCCTTCCTATAAAATAATGTTCATTCAAATTTGGTCAAAAAATTAAAATAGAGTCCCATCTAATTTCTGCTCGCTACTTTCGTTCACGTCCGATATTGGCGCAATACACTCTGGAGAATCATTTGTCGGACGATTAACGAGTCTTGATACAGGATATGCTTCCATCTCTTCACCGAGGTAAGGCTTAAGGAGTGGTTGAAGCATTTCTGCTGATTGTTCATTTGTGGCAAGCCATTGTACATACGCCTCTTGTGGTAAAATTACTGGCATCCTGTGGTGAATTTCCTCTAACATTGGATTGGGTGGACATGTGATAATAGTGCAGGATCGAAGCGGTTTTTCCATATAATTTGCGCTCCATTCTTCCCATAATCCTGCGAATGCAAACGGATTTTGCGATTTAAGACGGATATAAACCGGTTGTTTGAGTTTGGTGCCGAGGACCTCTTGCCATTCGTAGTAACCATCCGCCAAAATAAGACATCGTCTGCGTTTGTAGGCACTTCGGAAGGACGGTTTTTCTGTTAGCGTTTCTGAACGCGCATTTATCATCCTACTTCCGATTTTAGGGTCTTTTGCCCAAGATGGAATAAGTCCCCAATGGAAGAATTCAACTTTTTTCCCATCTCCATCAGATTCGTCATCATTCTGCGTGTTGGCAATGACAGCCACATCCTGTGTTGGTGTGATGTTGTATCTCGGAGAAATATTTGTTGGTAATTTACAACCACGAAAAGTTTGTCTTAATAGTGTAGGGTCGCTTGTGAAGGTAAATCGTCCACACATTTTTTATCTCCTTTAATGACAAATGGGTTTTAATATTGCCTCTATTTGATCAAGGAAACCAGTTAGTACGGAGACCTATCTGTCTATTTGTTGCGAGTGTTTGCTGAAGAATGTATGAATTCAACTAACAAATCCTATTTTGATTGCGGCACCAGAATGTCGTCTCTCCATCTTAAACGGAAAGAGGGACGCACAAGTGCCTCTGGTGACTGGAGTGTTAGACCACCGTCTGCAGTCAATACGATACCGGTAACGAAATCTGCTTCATCGGATGCTAAAAAGAGTGCTACATTCGCGATGTCTTCAGGTTTGCCGTAACGTCCTATCGGGTAGCAATCACGCGAGGCTTGTTCCTCAAGCGCATCCGCTGCGAGCGATGCTTCACCGCGTTCACCAACGATTTGTCCAGGCGCAATAGCGTTTGCGCGAATGCCTTCTCTGCCGTAATCAAGTGCGATGCTTCGCGTCAAGGCGTTTAATCCACCTTTTCCCGCACCGTAAAGCCCGAAACCTGGGTTTGTAATTGTAGCATTGACGGTTGAAATAAACACTAAGGTGCCGCCGCCGTTTTTAATCATTTCAGGAATACAATATTTTGCACCGAGCCACGGACCACCAAGCGTTACACCAAGACTCTCGTTCCACTCTTCTGGTGTAAATTCAATCGCTTTTTTGGTATATGAGTGTGCGGCGTTATGGACAAGTGTTGTAATTTTTCCGTAATTTGTTAATGCTGTTTCAACAAGCATTTGCCACGTCTTTTCATCGGCAACATCACCCATCACGGCAACTGCTTCGCCGCCAGCATCTTGGATGTGTTGGACGGTTTCAGCAAGTTTTTCTTCTCGGCGGCGCGTGTTGACAACTACTTTTGCGCCTTCGCAACCAAATTTGTAAGCGGTTGCCGCCCCGATGCCGCCCCATGCAGCGCCCGCGACAATCGCTACTTTTCCTTCCAATCTCATAGTAAATCCTTTCTGTATGTATTCTCTGGTGCGGCAACTAAAAACACACCACGGATCTAATAATAACAGGTTCACACTTCGGTCATAATAATTTTAACACAATCCGGCTAATCTATGCATGTAATTCGACCACTGTTTCATGTGAGTATTGAGAATTACTATTCATCTTCTTCAGACAATATCATCATCTGTACAGCTACCATGAAATCATTTCTGGATTCCTCATGTCTCTCAAGAGCGTTATAAGCAAACGATCGACCTAAGTAAGGTTCTACGGCATTCGGTTGCAAGCGAATTGCTTCGTCAAAGTCAGTGATCGCCTTCTCAAACATTTCATGAATGCACTTCCACATGCCACGGTTGTAGTACGCCTCAGAAGAATTTGGTTGTAAGCGAATTGCTTCGTCAAAGTCAGCGAACGCTTCCTCATGCAACCCGAGGCTATCCTTAGCTATTCCGCGATAATTGTAAGCATCGACGTTTTCTGGCTGCCGTAGAATCACTTCATCAAAATCTTTGATGGCATCTTCAAAATAATTCAGATGATACTTTGCAATCCCTCGTTCATAGTATGCCGTGATGTTCTCAGGATCCAGACATATGGCTTCATCAGCGGCTTTAATAGTGGTTTCGTATTCCTCAATATCTTCATCCGATTCTTCAAAAAAATTGTCAAAAACATTGGGCATCATAGGATTGATGAAATCTGAAGTGTCCGGCAACATATCTTCGTCTTCAGGATTCGGCAGAAAGATCAGACCTGGGAAATCAGATGGTTCGTCTTCCTCCATAAACATTTCCTTTAATATTTGACGATTCTCACGGGCATCACTATTAGTAGGATCTAAACGTATTGCCTCATCATAGTCGGCGATGGCATCTTCATATTCTTCAAGTTCTTCTTTCAGGCAAGCTCTATAATAGAATGCATCACTACTATTAGGCTGCAGGCGAATTGCTTCGTCAAAGTCAGCGAACGCTTCCTTGTATAATTCTAAATCTCCCTTTGCCAAGCCGCGGATAAAGTACGCTTCGGCAAAATCACGGTTTAAATTGATTGCTGTATTACAATCTGTAATGGCAGCTTCCTCTTCACCGATGAAACCCCGTGCGAATCCACGTTTAACATAGGCTTCAACGTATTCGGGATTAATTTTGATTGCTTCCTCAAAATCTTCAATTGCATCTTCAGGTTCACCTAACGCAATCTTTGATACGCCGCGATTATAGTATGTCTCAGCATAGTCTGGTTTGAGCTGGATTGCCTTACTGAAATCCTTAATCGCTCCATGATGTCCTTGACGATTAGCTTTTTCGAGTCCTTGCTTGTTGTAAGCATCGGGACTTTTAGTGGTTTTTCTCTGGCTGTCAGTCTGTCTTTTTCGCTTATTGGTAGGTTTTTTAGCCATAATTAGCATTTCCTCAGTTTTTATCGCTTTGACAGTTTGCATCATGTCGAATCACGTCATTAACTATCATACCATATTTTATATTTCTATGCTATAATGTTAAAACTTATATTGAAGGGAGACCTTTGCGTGAAATCAGCAATAAAAGAATGGCTTGACAATTGCATCGAAAAACTTGACGCGGGTGAACTCACAGTAGAAGACCTTGCCGCTGTGGAAGCAGCGTTGAATTCAGAAAAACAGAGTGTCCTCTATCTCTATTCCAAATCAACCAATTTGCGTTCACCACTTGGCGCATGGGCGTTATATGATCCGACAGAATCTGACGAACCGGCTCTGCCGTCACAAGATCCGCCTTACGGTTCAGTGCTTGAGGCAGTTCGTGATGGGTGGCGAATTGTGCAATTTCCACGCCCCGAACTCCACAACTTCTCAGAAGTTGAAAACGCATATCTCAGTTTTGAATTCATTTTAGAAAAAATCGTATAAGGAACAACACAAATGTTTAACGTAGAACCGACACTAAATGATGACCAAGTCATGCAGTTTATCCATAACGGATATATTACACTGGAAAACGTTATTGATTCGGATTACAATCGGGAATGTGAATCCGTTGGTGGAGGAGGTATGGGCGATTTTGTCCAAACTGATGAATTTCGCCGAAATGTCCTGCTTCATCCAGAGGTTGCTGGCGTTGTGCGTTCGCTGTTAGGTGCGAATTTCATTGTCCCGACAAATGCACACCATCACTTGTTTGAAGCACCACACCGAGGACAAACCTGGCACTCGGATGGACTTACCGAATACGGCTACGGCATTACACACCTCCAGTGCTACTACTATCCAAAAGAGGTTAGAATTGAAGATGGGCCTACGATGATTTTGCCGGGGTCACACTTTCGGCTTGTTGACCGAGAGGCAATTGCACACTACGGTGATATTCTCGGACAATTATCGCTTACTGTGCCTGCTGGTACAGTTGCGATGACGCGCTACGGTATTTGGCACAAGGCAGGTCCAAAACTCAATGCCGACAGACGCGGTATGATTAAGTTTTCATATTTCCGCAACACTATGCCAAAACGGGATTGGGTAAGTGAATCCGATGAAATTCCGTCTTATCAACATAAAGGAAGGCATCCGTATGTAACGGAGGTAGAATCTTATCGGGATCGGCATAGGGGACAATTGACGTGGAACTGGTTGTGTGGATTAACGGAAGTGGAGGAGACACTTCCACCCGTGAAGATGTTTAATCACGGTATCCCATTGTCAGAGATACGTCTTCAATAGTTGCAGTGTTTGGATTTAGGTAAATTTATGTTTGTGTAGGTCTAAAACTCCCATTGTAACAATGTAATACGATTATGCCATACGAGTCCCCCCATCGTGGTACCTATGACTGCGCCCGTTAACACATCCGAGGTATAGTGCCGCCCAAGATAGATACGCGAAAAGCCTACCAGTCCCGCGCCAATGTATAGCGGAATTCGCCACTTCGGATACCGATAGCCTAAAATTGTTGCTGCACTAAACGCAATAGCCGCATGTCCTGATGGCAGAGATGGATTCCCGAGGATTTCATCAAGGGGACGTTTTCTTCGGACTATCCGCTTTAGCCCATACGTCACCACCCCTGCACTGATGTATGCTGAGGTTAACAGTCTTCCTGTTTTCCGATGGTCCTCATCTCCATAAGTCGTCAGCAAAAGAGATAATCCCATGACTGATCGGTAATGTCCAAACTCTGAAACTCCCTCCATAACCGTCCACATCGGTTCACTATGCGGTGGTGCGTCATAGATGCGATCAAAAAGTTGCTGATCCCAGCGCGCCAAAATATTGTCGGCATTTGCATCTAAACCTATTGCAAACCAGCAGAATAACATTATGTAGATTATTAAGGATACTTGTCTTAACCGTGTCGGAATGAATTGTGGTGATACGAACCTTGATAATTGCTGAAGGTGCTTCAATTTAACTTTCCTCTATTACATACATTCTAATTTCTATATCTGATGTACTACCACGGTGCTTTGCGTTCTGTCGGGTGTCGCTTCGATCTACCCATGGGTGTCAACTTAAGGAAATCTATATATTTTCTAACAATGTTCAACACCCACTATGATTGAGACTGTCCCATATTTAGTTCCGTAGGAACGATATGTTTATAGAAAAAACGACACCTTTTTTCTTGAGTTCCGTAGGAACGATATGTTTATAGTAATGGAAAAACAAAAAAGTCTTGAACTCCGTAGGAGCGACATAACAATATACACATTCGCCCCGCTGGGGCTCAATATAGTCTTTTGACCGTTTTCTATAAACATTCCGCCCCGCTGGGGCTAAGATGTGATTTGCCAAAGCCTCGGAAAGGAGAAAGGTGTATAGCAGCATAATGTCCGTATTCATCAAGCCCCAGAGGGGCGAAAGGTGTATCAGATGCACAAACTTTCCTTGCTAAATTGACACCCGCTGAATGCCATAAGCGCATTCATAGCGTTGATTTATAGGTGTCGCTTCGCTCTACCCGACCTACAAGGATATCTGATTTACCACGGTGCTTGCCGTTCAGGTAGCGGATCCACCGTCCATGCCATCCTATCAATAAGACGTTCCTGCATCTGAAGTTTAACATCTATATAATCAGAATTATCCCAGAGATTGTGTGTCTCTTTTGGATCATTTTCTAAGTCATAAAGTTCACCACCACCTGTGCCATGTGCCACGACTAACTTATACCGTTCGCTCCGTACCATCGTTGCATTCGCAGCAGGTTCACGATGCCATCCCATCGCGTTGTAGTATTCACAGTAGACATCATCACGATGCGAATCCAGACTTTTTTTATCTGTTAGCATGGGCAGCAAACTTTGCCCTTGCATGCCAGAGTAACGTTCCAAATTGCTTGCTTCCAAAAATGTCGGTGCAAGGTCTACCAATTCCACAAGAGCGTTTGAACGTGCACCATTGTTCAGCATTCCCGGTCCTGAGATAATCAGCGGCACACGGATAGCAGGTTCATAAAAATAAGGTCCCTTCAGGTAGATACCGTGGTCGCCAAGCATTTCTCCGTGGTCGGAGGTGAAGATTACAATAGTGTTTTCTCTCTGTCCTGTTTCTTCTAAAAAATCAAACAATCGCCCGACTTGTGTGTCTATGACGTCTATCATCGCCCAATACGCAGCGGTTACCCAACGGTGATCTGATTCGCTCATTTCTTGGTAAGGATACCCCGATTTTCCGCCATAAGCACCACTGTGATCAATCTGTTGCCAAATCGGTTTATCGTCAAGTTCACCTTCAACATAGTTCGGTAATGGGATATCGTCTAACATATCGCTGTATCGTTCTAACGATGCTACTGGTGGATCAAACGCATGGTGTGGGTCAAACATATTCACAGAGAAAAGCCACGGTTGCTTAAATCGTGACGCACTGCTGATAAATGACATCGCCCGCTCAACACTCCATGTTGTTTGACTATGTTCCTCTGATGGGATTACTCGTACATATTTAGAGTCGGCAAACGGTGCGCTGTCTCGGCGCAATCCTTTATCTGAGAGCCATTGAATATAATCATGTGTGGGCCAAGCATCAGCCGGATCGTGCGACCAAAAGAACTGGTCATAACCATCGTCAATCCGTTGTTCTGTTCCCTTGCAAACACGTGGGTTGCAAGGAGCAAGATGAAGTTTGCCTGCCAATCCACAGACGTAACCAGCATCTTGGAGCAGTTTTGTTACAAGCACTTCATCCGGTGGGATTGCTTGTCCATTTTGCCGACATCGTGTCGTGCGTGGATAGCGTCCAGTAAGGAAACTTGCTCGACTCGGTGTGCAAACTGGACTTTGTGAAAAAGCGTATTCAAAAAGCACACCTTCCCGCGCAAGATTATCTAAATTCGGTGTTTGGACATAAGGATTTCCGTAACAACCGAGCGTATCAAATCGTTGCTGGTCGCTACATATCCAGAGTATATTAGGAGGGTTTTCACGCATCTACTTCCGTCTCTGTTTGTTTAGACTTTTGGTATCGGTAAAATGTCCATATACCAGAGGCAATTACAATAACTAACAGACAGGCTATGCCGATATTGAGAATATTGCGCCAAGGATTGAGTCGCCACAGACGCTGTCCAGCTAATTTCGCAGCAGAAGTTCCTTTTTCTGCTTTCAATTTCACGAGTTTCCAATACTTTTTGATAAGTTCCGGTTGCTGGTATGCTTCGGCTAACTTTGCTGTGGCGACATAATAATTTACATCCTGAACCTGGGAACGATCAATAGCATCAGCGAAGGTCGTAAACAGCAAAACTGTTAAGTCTTCTGACATCGGTGGAAAATCTGTCGTTAACTCAATTCCGTTTTGGAAAGCATTAACCGCTTTTTGATGGTCATTTCGGCTAAATTCAAGTTCTGAAATCTCAAACCATGTTTTTTTCACTAATTCAATCGGTTGCTCTATTGCAGCATAACCGGCGAAAGTAAAGGTTACTGAACCGTGATAGAGGTCCCCTTGCTTTGCATAAAGTGTATAATCTGTTCCTGGCGTTAATATTTTCGACGCTTGCCAGTCTTGAAATGAATAAGTTCCATCTTCTCCAACGGGTGCCTCATATCCTGTGCCATCAATTGAAACCTGCGTACCAACAACCGATACATCGGAAGGACCGGAAACAGTACCGAAAACTGAAATCGGTTTGAGTGCCCATGCAAAATTGATAACTTCACCCTGTTTTAACTTCAATTCATCGGTTTTAGCCTCTGGACTATTATACCCCGCTTTTCTGACAGAGACAGTGTAGTTGCCTTGCTGTAATTCGTCCGTGAAAAGCTGAGGGGTTAATCCACTTTCTTTTTCATTTAATAGAATCTGTGCCCCCTCTGGAAACGTAGTAACATTAATAGCTGGACTGAGCTTCATTACTGTTTCTTCAACGTCCCCGGTGGGCGCAAAAATTGCTTGTTCAAAAGCACTGTTTGTCTGTAAATGCTGATATATTTCAATAATACTGATGTGTCTGTTATAATCTGTGTCTACTTTTTCTTCAGACAAAGCATCAATCAGAGCCTGAAGAAAGGCATTCTTACCTACCGCATCAGCCGGGTGGATGACGTTTAGTGCCGCAGTGCCAAGCGTTTCTCTGTTGGCATAGTAGATAGTCAGGCTGTCATCGTTTGCGTAACCATCAATGATTACAAGCCTACGATCCGCACCTGTTCCTTTTAACCATTGATTCAAAACAGAATCCTGTATAGTTTCTTCCGACTGTGTTGAAAGGTGCATTGCGTTCCCCCCAAGCTGTTTGGAAACTGCCCCGTGATAGAGAAAGATAAAGGTATCTATTTTTCCACGCGCGTGCCCGATGTCAGCCAGAGCGATCTGTATTTCATCTTTAGTCGCTCGATCCCCCGCAAGACTGTGAATATGCTCCTGAGATACCTTTCCCTTGTCTTTTAAAAGTTTGTCCAGTGTTTTAAACAGTGCCCGTGCATCGGTATCAGGGGTAGTATCAACCATAAACCAATACGTTCCTGAATCAATAGGTTCAGCAAAAACTGTTCCAACACCTAAAATATAACAACAAATAAAAAATATTATAAAAGTATTTTTTCGTGTAGGCATTTACTTGGACCTAAGTTGAGAATTTTATATCAAAACTGCGCTAATGTTTACGCTTAATTTATCAAAAATAGGAGAAAATTGCAAGGAAAATCGGTGTCGCTTCGCCGGAAATAGGTTGACGTAGGTCTAATATTGTGATAAACTCACGTTATTGCAACGTAGCATCAATGACAGGGTGTTTTGTATTTTTAGGATCCGTACACATTATCTTAACATCTGATATTTATCAAAATTCTTTAGATTTCAATGTTTATCAGTGTGTTGTTGGTATTTGTTCATGAAAATGCTCTCTGAGAGTAGACAAGATATGTCTTTGTCCAGAAAGTTCAAGTTGTATTTAGTGAAATGTTTTACGCACAGATTGGCTGGGGGATGCTGTTGTTGAACGGATTACGCATAATGTTTTGCAACGGCTTTCAGTATAAGCAAGTATGCAACTGAATTCTTTAACCTAACAAAACGTTGAACTGCCGATTTGACATTATTGAGAATGGAGTTTGAGATGTCCAATAACCGTCCGAATATCGTATTAATCACCACCGACCAACAACGCGGTGACTGTTTAGGTATTGATCCTGACGGTCCCGACTGTCTGCAAACACCGAACTTAGACTGGATTGGTCGCAGTGGCACACACTTCCGCCGCGGTTACGCTGAATGTCCGAGTTGTATTCCTGCCCGACGTGGTATCATGACTGGCACCGCACCCGCAGCCAACGGAATGGTAGGGTATACAGGAGCACAATGGAATCCGCCCCATACGCTGGCTGGTGAATTATCTGCTGTCGGTTATCAAACCGAGATGATAGGCAAACTGCATCTGTCTCCGCCGCGTAAGCGATACGGTTTCGACCATCTCCAATTATCTGATGCTACACATGGAACTGCAAACAACGACTACGTCGAGTGGTTGCAGCAGTCCCACTGCCGCAACGATTATGATCCGGGAATGGCACACGGTGTCTCTGCTAACGGATGGGTCGGACGCCCGCATCACCTGCCCGAAGAGCAGATGCATACCTTCTGGTGTGTCGACCGCGCCCTCAAATTCCTACGAAAACGTGACCCGTCAGTGCCGTATTTTCTCAATATTTCCTTTATAGACCCACACCCACCGCTGACACCACCCCTCCACTATTACCAACGCTACATCCAGCGGGAACTTCCCCCACCTGTGGTCGGCGATTGGGCGCCTGAATTTGACGGTGCGCAGAAAGGGTTAAATCCAAATGCTTGGGAGATAAACCTTGATAGGTACGATATGCAGTGTGCACGTGCCGCCTATTACGGAATGATTAATTTTATTGACGATCAGATCGGCAGGCTGCTTCAAAATGCAGGTAGTCTGAATGACTGTCTCGTTATTTTCACATCTGACCACGGTGAAATGTTAGGTGACCACAATATGTTCCGTAAAACCTTTCCTTACGAAGCCTCTGCGCGAGTGCCTTTCCTTATGCGCGCACCCGCGAAATGGGGTTATCCAAAAGAATCTATCTGCCACAGTCCAGTCGGTCTGCAGGACATCATGCCGACTATTCTTGACGCTGCAAAGATTGATATTCCCAGCACATGCACCGGTAAAAGTCTACTGCCTATCATGCGAGGTGATACTGACAGGGTGCGGGACTGTCTACACGGGGAGCATTCCGGTTGCTACAATTACAAGCACGGCAACCACTATGTGACTGACGGACACTACAAGTACATTTGGTATTCCCAGACTGGCAGAGAACACCTCTTCAATCTACAGGATGATCCGCACGAAACAATTGATTTGGCACATCAAAGCGATGCAGAAACTCGACTAACGCCTTGGAGAAATAGACTAATTGAGTTTCTCCGCGACCGTCCCGAAGGCTTTACTGATGGCACAAACCTCATAGCAGGAAAACCCCATAACGCTTTACTACCGGATTATCAACCCGATGCTACCTACCCTTATTTATGAAGTTCTTGTGAGTTTCAAGGTTGCGATGCTGTTGTTGAACGGATTACGCGCATAATGTTTTGCAGCGGTTTTCGAAATAGGTGTGTGAGTCAGCGATCTATCTGCTTGCGAGGTTATATTTCTTTACGTTGAAATGAAACGTGTGCTCCCGCAAATAGCACAACAAAGAATAGGAACAACAACATCACATCCAGAATTGCCTCTTTAAACGCATCCTCTAAACGTAACCTGTCCTGGAATTTGGGTATGCTTTCAAAGGAGACAGGTTTGTCGGACATGCCTTCTCTCACAAAGGGAACATGTAGACTGTCTGGATCTGCTCGGTCAGCGGATATGAGAAAAGCGTTGAAGTCAGTCTCATAATTTTCAGCGTTTTTCATAAAATTCAGATACCTTTGGAATCCCGTTCCCGCGAAAGATTCAATCGTATACTGTAAAATTGCAGTTGGTGAGATACGATTAAAATCCCTAGCAACCTGAATCTGATATATCTGTGCATTTAGAAATTCTTTGTTCAAACGTTTCCATTCTTGCGCTTCCTCATCCATGAATTCTGCCCAGAGTAATGTTGCTGGCGTTGGTGGGCGAGTACGCGTTGGAGCTTCATCCAAACCACGTTCCTTATAACGTTCAAGGAGTCCATTACGCGCGAAAAATACCGGACTGGGACCGTGGTCAATTGATGGCAGGTTTATCCCACTCATGATTGTTCCAACCATTGATGGCACAAGAATAACCCAAATTACCCATGTAAGGAGAAGGATTACAAGGCTCGTTGAGGCATTGTTAGTCAGAGTAGACACGAAGAGTCCAAGGGCAATAAAAACAGAGATATACATCATTCCTACGACGAAGATTCCTGTGATTCTGCTCCATTCTTGCGCATTTAATTGGAGTGTTCCAGAGAGGTGTAACAATAGAAGGTTAATCAACACACCGCTCAGCAACACAACACCGAGGCTAATCAGGCTACTTAAAAACTTGCCAGTGAGTACTGTGCGTCGTGCAACGGAATTTGATAAGGTCAGTCGGAGTGTTCCATGCTCCACCTCACCAGAAATCGCGTCGAACGTAAAAATGAGCGATAGAAAACTTAGTACACTGGAAATGATCAGTGTCCAATCGATTTTTAAGAAGATTGGAAAAATATCTGTTGCTGTTATTGGTGGAAAAGCATCATATTTGAGTCTCCATAATCCAGAACGTCCTCCCCAATTCCATCCTGAATACCTTCCTGATATAAAGCTCGGTAAATTATTTTCACTGCCATGTGCACAGAAAGACAAGGATGAAGGCATCTTGTGAAGTTCACCGGGACCGCGAAGGACGAGGTTATAAAGATTACTACTTTTCTGTTCCAATTCTCTCAAAGACTCTGCAACCTTCTGACCATATTCTGCTTGTTGCGTTTTGTATTCGTCAATGTGTCCCAAGGCATTAACAATCATCAAAAAAACAGTGAGCAGCATCGCAATGGCAAAACGGAGGCTACTTGCCTGTTCAAAGAGTTCCCGTTTGACAATATGCCACAACATTTCACACCTCCTGCCGACTAAAAATCATAAAGGTAGTTATAAATAACACAAGGTTAAGAAGAGAAAGTAGAAACAGGTCCGGCAGTGCACGAGAACTTGCATCCTCAAATACGTCAGGCGGGTGATAAGTGAATCGTGGCGCATCGTCCCAACGAACTGCCCCTTTATCGCTTGCAAACCATTGTCGTGAACTGAACGCCTTTTTGTCATGGAAATAGTCCAGTACCCTTTGCCTATATTGCCGCCCAGTTTCGAAAAAGTGTTCCATCCTGGCGATGTCTGTCCCTGCCCATGCTTCAGTCGAGAGATGATATAAGCCTGCAGGAGAAAATCGTAAAGCATTTCGGGCAATTCTGGACTTACGAATGTAGGTTTCAGCAAAGGCGTTTTTTCGTATCCGCCAAATTGTTTCAGCAGCGCGAATATGCAGAGATGTTAAGTCTTGAAAATAGGCTTTTACGGCAGGGATATTGCGTTCGGATTCATTTGGAATATACGTCAAATTTTTACTCAGGTGTAGGTATCCTCTTGATCCTCCACTGCCGATGCTACCCTTTAGTAGAGATGGGCTTTCAAATGGGTCTCGTAATTTCTGTTCATCCCGATAATAACGCTCAGAAACCTGCTCAATCTCTCGATTCACCTGCTCTATTTTCTCCTCCGTATCAATGAGACGATTCACAAGGAACAGACTCACGTTCGGGTAGAGTAACGTCAAAGTTACCCAGATAAACATTGAGACTATTAGTGATGTAGCTGTATGGTGAACCATACTTGAAATAAACAATCCGATGAGGTAAAAAGTGGAAATATAAACAATCGTGGTAAGTAAAATGCCACCGATTCGAAGGAAGTCATCTACAGTATATTGGATAGCACTTGACTGAAGTTGTAGAAGCAATGCGAACAAAAAACTAATCAGGAAAGGCAGTGTTAGGCAAACTATGGCACCGACATATTTTCCCAGTATAACGATTCCTCGCCCAACAGGATTGGCGAGGATAAGACGTAGTGTGCCATTCTCACGGTCGCCAGCTATTGCGTCATAAGCAAAAACCAGCGCGAGGAGACTTAGAAGAATTTGGAAGATAGATACCAGATCAATATCGGCAAGTAAATGTCGGAAAGGATTATTAAATCCTGTGCTTTGATGTTGATATACATTATCCCATAGGAAGGGAACCTTTCCTATACGGATTCGGATAGAGTTCTTCGCCCGCTTATCAAGTCCTTGATTAAAGAGACTTAATGGGTTAGGTGCCCTGTCAATTTCTGCTCTAAAAGATGAATACGTTTTTGCGATAAAGGTTCTTTCTTGGTGTGTTTGGAAATCCGCGTTATAACTTGCGAGTCTTCGTTCATAATTATCCGTTAAAACGACGGTTCCAGCAATTACAAGCGACATACAGGCTATAACCGTAACAAAAAATCGGAATGTCATCAAATTTGTTAGAATTTCACGTTGGATCAGCGTCCAAATCATCGTAATACGGTTCTCCTTTGTTATTTCACACACGTTTCATTCATACACACGATTGGATGCACTTTTTGAGCGTTTAGCAGGGTTATGACGTTTGTCAAAATTGACCACGAACTGAATTCTGTTTGCGTATTTGGTGATGGCGTGCTATCCTATTAGCATGGACAAGGAAACACGCACTCCCTCAGTAATGCACCCCCCTGGTGCGGTACTCTTAATTTCCTGTTATGAACTTGGACATCGACCAATGGGACTTACGCGTCCACTTGGTGCGCTTGCAGCTGCTGGATTTTCTCCTGATGCAATTGACATTGCTGTTGAACCTTTGGATGCTGAAAAGGTTAAACGTGCTCAGTTCATCGGTATCTCTGTTCCGATGCATACTGCCCTACGGCTTGGTGTTCACCTTCTCCAACGAATTCGAGAACTTAATCCAGATGTTTCAATATGCATGTATGGACTTTACGCAGAACTCAATGCGGACTATCTACTCTCAAACGGTGTTGATTTTTGTATTAGCGGTGAAGCATCAACACAACTTGTTGAATTAGTGCAATCCCTTGTAGTAGAAAAACAACCTGATTCACAGAAACCTCACCCGATAACCCTGAAAAACGGGAAACTACCTTCTCTGGAAAAATATGCAAGATTTGAGGATAACAATGAGGTGCGAACCGTCGGATATACAGAAACAACGCATGGGTGTAAACATCTTTGCACGCACTGCCCTATTCCACCTGTCTACAACGGCAAGTTTTTCCCTGTACAGCGAGAAAAGGTGTTAGACGAAATTCAGAAACAGATTGCTGAAGGTGCTACGCATATTACGTTTGGCGATCCGGATTTCCTCAATGGACCAATGCATGGACTTCGCATTCTCCGTGCTATGCACGACACTTTTCCCTACCTTACTTTTGACTTTACAACGAAGATTGAACATATTCTCAAACACAGTAGACATATTCCAGAATTTGCAGAACTCGGATGCCGATTCGTGATCTCCGCTGTGGAATCGCTGAGCGAGAAAGTGCTAACGATTTTGGAGAAACATCACACTCGCGCTGATGTTGAAGCTGCAATTCACATCGTTCACGGTGCGGGCATTGCCCTGCGTCCAACATGGGTGCCGTTTACGCCGTGGACAACATTAGACGACTACCTTGAAATCCTTGAATTCGTTGATACACATCGTTTAATCTATCACGTTGATCCTGTGCAGTTTGCTGTTCGGTTGCTCATTCCGCCCGGTTCATATCTACTGAACCGTCCCGAAACAAAAGCACTTCCCCTTTCACTTGACCAAACTGCTTTTAGTTATATTTGGGCGCACCCTGATGCACGGATGGATGATCTTCATAAAACAGTCAACACCCTTGTTGAAAACGACGCGCGAAATAGTGTTGATGCATTAGATACTTTTTATCGGATATGGAAACTCGCCTCTGATATGCATGGTAGTAGGCACACTCCGCTGTGCCGTGACACAAAACAAATACATCTACCCGCTCCACGGATAACTGAGGCATGGTTCTGCTGAGCAGAGCCTACTGAGGGGCAGTTTGCTCCGATTCAGGTTTAGTTTGTCAGGACTACGTTCAGAAGTGAGAAAAATGGTTTAGCAACCACGTCTTCGCGCTTTTCATCAATCAGAGATGGTCTTGGAAAATCCATAAACTAAAATTGCACACACTTTTTATAGGATCCCTTATTTTTCATCAGGAGCAGAAATAGTTTCCCAATCGGGCCAAATTTCTATGGCAGATTCTGGCAAAATAGTTAGTGATCCCTCTTGACTCATAAGTTCAACTTGCAGGTTATTTTGCCCCACTTCTCTCTGCAGAGGTAACAACCAATAAGCGTGATACAACTCCCCATCAACATAACCGCCAACACATATATCTTCCAGATGTTGATAGATAATGGACGCATCCCCTTGCAACTCGTGTATAACTTGTCCATTTTGTTCAATCTGAACGACAAGCGCAGATGAAATCGAATTCAACCAATCCGCTCGAAGAAAAAGTATCGGCTGACCGTCTGTATTTTCTAATTCAAAGGTTGCTTCAACAACATTTTTCTTTCCTACTGACAGAGGCATCGGAGATTTTACCAGCGAGTGCTTGGCAAAAACTGACCGCGCCGCTCCTTGATGTAAACACGCAAACGGGTCGCCGTAGGCATGCCATTCTAAAAACGTCATCAAGTGTGTACTTTTCTCTCTATCAAATCGCTGGATAGTTCCTGTCTGTTCAAGTTCCAGTAAAATGTCGCAAAGATTCGTTACATTCGCGTATTCGGTGCGTGCTACAGAAAGCAATTTTGCCACGGGCCATTCTGGATGTGCTTGATATGCATCAAGGAAATGCATCACTAACTGATTAGTATACCGAGCGGGAGTCATTCCTGCAACGGTAGCGGTGCTGCCAAGATAGGCACGACAACCGTTATTTAAAAACGCTCGTAACAACGCTGAACCCGGTGGTGTGGTGGCACATCCATCCACAATCGCAATTGGATGACGCGACAACGTTGGCATTCCTTTTGCTGTCACAAAATCCTCACCAAACCTATTACTCAAACTTTGCGGAGTTCCATGTCCGAAGTGGATAATAAGATCTGATTGAGGTAGTTGTTCCGCACCCCCTCTTCCCATGACTGCAACCTGATGTCCTTGATGTGTTAACACATCAAGAAACCGCTGCGTTTCCAGATGGATGCGAGTATCCTCGGAACATAAAATCGACGTTTCCGGTCCTCCGATTTGGCTATTTTCGCTGAGTTGCCGCTTCATTGCTTCGGCGTTTCCAAGAATCCGCGTCACCACAACTTCAGGAAAACCATCGTCATTTAAATCAGCATAAAAAGAATCTGTGTGAAGGCGTAATCTGTCCAAACTAATTTCCCACATCGGAATAATGTTCTCATCTCCTACCAATATGAGATAATCCAGTTTTCCTCCAGTTTGCGAGATGATTTCAGATTTGATTTCCCTTGCCATTTCTGTTAACTTAGGGTTGGGATATTCCGGAATTTTAATATGTTTTCCTGTCTTTTCTTGGTATATCTCATCAATATCAAGTATATCACCATTATGTCTACGCGCGAACGCCTCAATCGCTTTTTGAATATCCGATACATCTTCGGGGTAAACATCAGCAAGATCGGTCATATTTACCAATAGCAACGTCTTCATTTGAAATCTCCATGTTTTTCTTTTATTTTGCATTATTAGTATACTGACATAATTGTCACTTTTCAAGCCTGATTAGAAACCGTAAAATTTTCCTTAATCAAAAGATGAAGATTTGATAAAATAGTTGGGAACTCTGAATTCCAATAACACTTAGTTTACAAGGAATAATAGAAATGGAACAACGTCCAAATATCTTGTGGTACTGTACAGACCAACAGCGCTTTGATACTATCGGAGCGTTAGGAAATCCGCATATCCACACACCAAGACTCAATGAATTTGTCCAGCAATCTGTCTCATTCACCCACGCCTATTGTCAGTCTCCCATCTGCACACCTTCACGTGCAAGTTTTATGACGGGCATGTATCCCTCCGCCATAAGCGTTACTGGCAATGGAAACCCCATTTTTCCGCAATATTACGAAGATCGGTTAGTTTCTCATGTTCTTGCTCAGGAAGGTTATGACTGCGGCTTAATCGGCAAACTTCATCTCGCAAGTGCATTTGACGCACAAGAGCACCGTGTCAACGATGGCTACCGCTACTTCCAATATAGCCACGACCACGCAAAACCAAATGCATTCGGGCACGAATACGCTGATTGGATCCGAACACAAGGTGAGGACCTTGGTGAACTTTTGAAACAGCGAGTGGTCGTCCAAAAGTCAAAGAAAAATACTGGGCAATTTCCTGAACCGACACCAGATTGTGATAATATCCCACCTCATCTCCATCAAACCTACTGGTGCACGGAAAAAACGATTGAATTTATCCAGAAAAATCGTCGGAAAGATCAACCTTGGATGCTTAACATCAACCCATTTGATCCGCATCCAGGGTTTGACGCACCTTGGGAATACTACCGACGCTATGACCCCGCAACACTACCCGGTTCCTACTTTCAAGAAAGCGATATCGCTTATCAGACGAAACTAACTGATGCGGGCATTGATTTTCAATCAAAGGCGAAACATCCCTCAGAATTTGACGATAAACAGGTACAAGCATCCTATTACGCCATGATTGAACTGGTTGACCATGAATTTGGGCGTATACTTGATTATCTTGATGCGGAGGGGCTTCGTGAAAACACTATTGTCATCTTCACTTCAGATCATGGAGAATCGCTCGGAGACCACGGATTGCTATACAAAGGGTGTCGTTTTTACGAGGGATTGGCAAGGGTGCCACTTATTATCTCATTGCCAACACACTTCTTGGAAAACGTTCAAAGTGATGCGCTTGTTGAACTACTTGATATTGTCCCCACACTATACGATATGTTGGGTATAGAAATACCTTATTACGTGCAAGGCAGGTCACTTGCGCCACTACTACACGGTGACACTCCTATCAACGAACACCGAGAAGCAGCTCGTTGTGAATTTTTCGGTGCACTCGCAACACCCGACCAAACACACGCTACGATGTATCGGGATAGACGTTGGAAACTCATAGTTTATCACCAAAAAGGTATTTGCGAACTATACGATCTTGATAATGACCCATGGGAACACAACGATCTCTCCGAGCATGCTGATTATCAAGATATTAAGTGGGCACTCATGCAAAAAAGTTTTGATGCCACCGTCTATGCACACCCGCAAATGGTACCCAGGGTTGCTTCCCATTAGTGTGTTGTTTGTTCCCGATTTTAAGCCGCTTCTTAAAAAATTGTGTGCTAAAGCGAGGTGGAAATAGATGACCGTAAGAGCACTTCTACTCGGTTCAGCACTCGTCATTGTCCAAACAGCAATCACACCGTACAACGACTACTACCTCCAAGGAACAGACGTCGCCGGAAATCATTTCCCTTTAGGTGCAGTCTTTACATTGATCTTTCTCACACTTGTCATCAACCCTATTTTAAAAAGGGTATTCCCTCGCGCAACGCTAAATCCAGCGGAGTTGATCGTAATATGGGTGATGATGGGGGTTAGTTCAGCGATTCCATCAAAGGGAATGATGGGATTTTTATTACCCTATTTGGCTGCACCTGTCTATTTTGCTACACCTGAAAACGAATGGGCAGAAACACTTCATGCCCACTTTCCTGAATGGTTAATAGTCTGGGATAAACACGCTGTTACCAATTTCTATGAGGGAGAGTCGTCTGTTCCGTGGGTGCTTTGGATAAAACCGATTGTAGTATGGTCAGTTTTCATCCTTTTGTTCTATTGTGTAACAATCTGTGTGTCAATCATCTTGCGAAAACAGTGGGTTGAACGCGAAAGATTTATATTTCCGCTTGTTACCATTCCCGTAGAGATGGTTCAGCAAGCCTCAATGCAAAGAGGTGTGAGCAGTCTTTTCAAGAATCGACTCGTATGGATAGGATTTGGGATCGCCGCCGCATTCCATCTACTTAACGGACTGCAAGAGTATTTTCCCGCGCTCCCATCAATACCGAATCGGTATGACCTTTCCGCGCCATTTACAGAACGTCCATGGATCGTGATGAGATGGTGGCCCCAATTCCGATTCTTTCTCTATTTCTCTGTTATCGGTATAACCTATTTCCTCGCGATGGAGGTATCGTTTAGCTGCTGGTTTTTCTTTCTGTTTTTCAAACTACAGTACATCATTATCAACGCCTTCACTATCCCTATTAGTCCTTGGATTTGTGCCAGAGGACAGACAATGGCTGCCTATATAGTGATGGTTCTTGCGTTTCTAATCAACAGTCGCTTGCATATCATAGACCTCCTAAAGAAAACATTCCTGCAATCCTCCACTACAACTATCAACGACTCAGATGAAGTATTGCCGTATAGATGGGCAGTTCTGGGAGCAATTTTTAGTTTCTTTCTGCTTGCCGGTCTCTGTGTTTACGCTGGGATGTCGTTTTGGGTTGCCTGCAGCATTATTGCACTGTTCCTGATTACCTCTACCGCGCTGTCGTGGATGGTTGTCAACGGAGGAATGTTGCTGATTCAAGCACCTATGTATCCCGTAGAATACTTTGAGATTGTTACAGGTTCAAGGATCATCAATGCAAGCAGCTTAGCACTTCTCGGATTTCAGCGGGTAATGATGCGCGACTGGGGTGGAATTTTAATGCCCAGTGTTCTGCACGGTTTCAAAGCAGCAGACCCACTCCGATTAAATCGAAAAAGTGTGTTGGGTGCAATGGCACTTGCTATTGTTGTTGCTATCGGTGTTTCCTACGCCGCTTCGCTACCCTTGATTTATGAAAAAGGAGGCTTAAATCTGCAAGGCGGTCCCTTCGTCGGAGCACCAAGATATTTTAATCACATGGTTTCACTCATTCAATATCCGAGAGATGCGAAATTAGGAGAAGCCTACAGCATGATTTTAGGAGTCGGAATCACATCTTTTCTACTCATTATGCAACGCCAATTTATGTGGTGGCAGCTACATCCGATTGGATATGTGATGGGAGCGGTTTATTCCTCCTATTTTCTTTGGTCATGTATATTCATCGGTTGGTTTTTGAAGTTTTTGGTGCTGAAATCGGGCGGCATCGGATATTTTCGCAAGTTTCGTCCGTTGTTCATGGGATTGATTATAGGTGAGTTTGGTATCGTCGGCGCGTGGATGGTGCTTGGAATGTTTACAGGTGTAAATTATCATGGTGCTTTACCGGGTTAATCGGATTGTTGCAAGCAATTCATCATATTTTTTAGGGTGTGTGACCTATTTTGCGCGCTTCAAATTTCATAATTGCATGTCACAGTTTTGTTACAGGGTTATTCAGTTTTAAGAATAATCGGTTAATAGATTTTACTGCAAGTTTATATTGTAGGTCCAAATCAACGCAGCATACGCTTTTGGGCATGCTGCGGGTAGAGTTTACGAAACCCGACATGATCGCACTGTCACACTAAGATTGTCGGGTTTCGTAAACTCTACCCGACCTACAATGCGACTGTAAATATTAACGTTTGCAATAAAATGCGCAGAAAACCGAAAACTGAATAACCCTGGTTTTGTTACAATTTTCGTTGTCTATTTTAATAGTTTTTGCTATAATTGGACATTATAGTAAAAACTATAATGTTTTTGAGACATCTTTATACCTGTTGTGATTTTCTGGCGAATGTAACTACAATGGAATATCTGATTACAAACGCCACAAATTCAATCTAAACCTGAATCAAAACATACGTTTTAAATTAGTGAAAACGATCAATTTGATATTGGAGGAAACGAAGATGAAATTTGGGAATCAAAGTGGATCAATGTTAGTTTGGTTAAGTGTTATAATTTTCACATTGTCGGTCACCAGTATCACCTATGCTGCCTTGGTTGACGAGGGGACAATTGAAGTGATATATCTCTTTGACGAAGGAAAAGGCGAGGTCGCCACAGATTCTTCTCCCCATGGGCGAGATGGAGAAATAATTGGTGCACAATACGCCGAGGGAGTCTTTGGCAAATGTTTACGATACGATGGAGAAGATGACAATCTGATCGTAACTGGTTATGCTGGTGTTGGCGGCACAGAACCCAGAACAACGCTCTTTTGGTTTAAAGCCAATGGCACAAGAGACCATTCATGGGTAAAGTGGGGACCTAATGCGTCTGGAGAAAAATACTACATCCGCGCGCATGTAACCGGTGAGAATTGCTTCTTAAGAATTGAGGTTAATGGAGGACAGAACTATGGGAATACCAACGTCTGTGATGGCGAATGGCATCATTTAGCAGTAGTTTTTCCTGAAGGTGCAGACTCCGTACAAGACCATGATCTCTATGTTGATGGTGAACTTCAAGAGAAGATAGGCAACGATAAAGAGATGAACACGAACGGTGAAGCGCAGGATGTAAACATCGGCGCACGCCTAACGGGACACACATTTATGTTGGGCTTTTTGGATGAACTCGCTATTTTCAGTACTGACTTGGATGTGGACCAGATCAATGCCATCCGAGAAGATGGATTGCATGGTTCCGTCAGCGTTGATCCGCAAGGTAAATTAGCCACAAGTTGGGCGAGAATTAAAAAGTATTAAGTGTATTTCATATTCAAGAGTATTATCGCATAAGACTCGAACGCGAGATAAAAACGGGTTTGAGCGTCAAGGCGTTGCTTGCGATGTCAGGTGTCTCTACGCAAGCGTTTACGAAACCGATATGTTCCATGGTTTTGTACCCTGCGAGACATTTCCATAATCACCACCCGGATTGGGTGGAATGAAAAAAATACGGACCGTATTGGGGCAACGATGAGATTATCGCAGGGTTTTGGGCGCACAAATTCAGGTTAGATATTATGTCTTTATCCAGCGATCTGCGCGTACTTATGAACGCTCTCTCTTACTTTTTCAGATGCAATCCGCCCGGCAATGTTGCATGAGAAAATTAACACACAATTTGAAAATGAGTCGGGGGCTGCTAAAAATTGGGTGAAAAGGAGCGTTTTGATGAAAAGATTACTTTTTCTGCTGGGGATCGTTTGCTTTTCTGCACTTGGATGTGACGACACTGTTGAAGTTGGATCCATTGCTGAGCAACTTCAGGCTGCAGTCACACAGCCAGCATCTGATATCCAAACAACATTGCCAGACGATGTGTTAGCGGCGATGCTGCATAGAGCTGACCAACTGGATAGAACGAGAGAAGTTATCCTGGGACCGCTCCCGAACCCACTGTACAACAGTCCGGAGGTCATTGATTTTTTTAGAAAAAGGCGGGATGAGTATCTTGCTGCGGGTGTCGCTGATCTGGACTTCCGCGCGCTGCAAAAAGCGTTTTATACGAAGTATATTGACGCAGGGGGTATCGCAATTGTGGCGAATAATAAGGTAGAAGATGTGTTCTTGATTGCCGCCAGAGATGCTGTTCTTCTGATGACTTCCAAATATACAGAACTTCGGGAACGGCTTTTATTGAAACATAGACAATTTTATATGGTGCTTGTCAGAGATTACTCGGATTTCTATGACGTACCAGAGTTTCAGTTGGATAGCCCTGTCATCAAGGATACATCCTTTGGTTTTGCGGGTTCATGCAGCAAAAGTGGGTACGACTTAAAATTCGCAGCATATCCTGTAAGTGGTAACTGTGTCGCGCATGTGAACAGAGACGCTTATCCGTTAAATATATTCATACATGAGTTTGCACACGCATTAGAGCCTGAGATGGAACTTTTGAAACCAGGGTTTCGGGCGCAGCAGAAAAAGGTTTATGAGGCGAGGATAGCGGAGGTCGGGAAGGAAAAGGCATCAGAAGACGTGGATCTGATAAACGCTCGTGAATATTGGGCATACGGTGTTGAATGGTGGTTTACAGGCGGAATTGATAGACTTTTTAAACAGCATCCGCTGCTCGCAGAACTGATTGCTGAATGGTTTCCGAGGGTCGCGTACAATAAGGATTTAGTTTCGTGGAAAATAGTAGAGGAGGAGTAGGGTCATGGGAAATAGACGATCCCGCTCGTTAGCCGACTCAAGAAATAGGCTATTTTCGACAGCTGTGGGTATGGGCGCGCGGCCGTGACGGAACGGGTGGATGAGACGATCGCACCGAGAATAGACATTGATGAGCCGATCACATTGTGCGGGGTTTAGAGACGTTTGTTGATTAAGGAACTTTTGCCTGTTGTCAATAATCATTTGTAGGGCGAGGTCTCCGCTGAATGCCTAAAGCAGCATGCGCGTGTGGCATGCTCCATGATTCATAGCATTGATTTGGTGCCTCGTCCTACAGCATGTATGAAAGTACGACTATTAAGAAGATGTATTGAAATTCCAAGAAGAAATAGAAAAAGGAGAGCAGCGTTCCATACTGTTCTCCTTTTCCTTTTTTTCATCGCGATATCGCTGAACCCACTCCTCAGACACACTATCCGCTTGTTTCAATAAACGTCTTTCCCCAAACACAAGGTCTTCAGGATAAGAAATTTTTAGCCAATCCATAATCCTAAGTGCTGTTTCCTCATAGTAAGGCACAAAATCTTCATAAATTACCGTAAATGGAGTGATATTGAATCGTGTAAAATACGCTTGCCATGCTGCTTCGTGTAAAATAATCTCTTGAACCAGATAGTCAATTGCCGCAAAGTTGTATTCCAGTTCTTTTTCCAGTTTAGGTTCGGGATCGCCAATTCTTTTCCACCAAACCAATCCCTGAAGTCCTTTCCAAAAAGAGACTGCCTGACGCACCTTATCTCGACGCATAATCCAAATATAATTCAGATTAGGAAACAGTTCTGATAGTACTGCATACGGAGACAGATCACGATTTATAAATTGCGGTGTTTGACGCACTTTACCGATAAACTTATCAAAGTATCCCCACATAAGTTTTGTTCCAAAAACACCGTTTGGGGTTGTGCTTTTTTCTTTTACTTTATTGAGAAAACCAGGATAATCCGTTGTACCCCATTTTTTTGCCCACTCTTTATCGTCCCAAAAATATTCTCCGGGTATTCCAGCGAGGCCTGTATTCTCCAAAGCCTCAAATAGCAGGTAACCTCCACAACGAGGTGTCGCACAGATTAAATATGAAACGGATGGTTTCACAGAAGATGATTCCTTTCTTATCTGTTATTAGTTGTTGAGTTATTGTTTCCGATTAAATTATGGTGAAATGCGGGAAACAGTGGCATTTCTTGGACTTCAGGTGGCCATATTGTAATGAATTTATCGTGGATTTTCTTCGCTGTTGCCCCAAGTGCTTGCAGATAACCGTATTCTTCAGTCAACTGCGCCAACATGCCTAAACGGTAGAAGACACGCCTACGTACCGCGGGTAATCCCCAATGGTTGTAATTCGGGTCAGTCCTCAATGCCTCATAATCGCCAGCGGGACGGTCATTTATGATATTGCTAAACACACTTTTTGGCGGTTCAAAAAACCGGTAAATACAACGGATCGTCTCATAAACACATGCCTTTATGATACCTTGATAATACCACGTGTCATCTTGTGCTTCAGGACAAGTTGCGGCAAGTTCGGCCCGGTATGCCCTTTCCATCTCCTGCACTACATCGTCAGGAAACCGAGAAACGTCTGCCCACATATCAAGATAAACACGGATCTGAAATCCATCAACAAGCGCATGTTGAAAGTGTCCAAACTCGTAGTCAAAAACATACACTTTCGATTTTGAGGTAGAATGATAAACATTTACGGGATAAAGATCACCGTGGGTTAGTCCGTGAAAACGATTGGAAGACTTAAGGAAGTCTACAAGTGCCTTTAACTCGGAAAAGGACTCTTGATAAGGTATGATACCTGCAGCATCACATATTTCCGTCAACTTTTCAGAATAAACACTATAGAGGTCTTCACTTGGCTGTTCAATACGGACGATTGAATCCCGGATTTTGAGGAATGTTTCCGCCTTGCCAATTGAGTGTGCGTTAATTCTGCCGAGAGCCTTAGCACATTCAATCAGAACCATTTTTGCTGTTTGACTATCATCAGAGAGTAATGTTGCTCTGAGATTCTGACCGTCGCCCATATCTTCCATCACAATGAGAGGCACGTTATTTTTCCCTGTATATCCGCCCCCATAAAAGCGCGGTGTTACACTATTTTCGCCTATCTGTTCACTCAAGAACTGCAGACATGCCCATTCAATACGAATTCTCCTTTCCCGCTTCCGTTTAACAAAAACACTTTCGGGTATCTCATTGGGTCCCGAAAGAACTCTAAAACGATATAGGCTTTGGGGGTGAATAGTCTCACTCTTGTCAAGACGCACCTCCCCACCAAATTTTTGCGAGAGTATCGTCTGAACTGCTGAGTTCACATTTTTAAAAACCGTATTGTTATTTGTTGCCATAGGAACGTTTTCAGGAAAAAGTCTTATAATAAACTCTACGGACATTTTCGGAGATTGTTACATCCTTAAATCTTCTGTATCTGTGTCTTTGCACTTGTTTATTTTAGGCGATTTTGCTAAAATCACTTTCAAATCTTGAATCAAGTAATGCTTGAATATCCCACAGTAAAGTAAACATTTTACGATGGAGGAAAAAATGAAACTTGGAAATCAAAGTAGATTGATGGTCTTATGGCTAAGTATCATCCTTACAGTGTCAATCTCCAGTGGAAGCTACGCTGCAGCTATTGAGAAAGATACACTGGAGGTAGCTTACCTATTTGATGGGAATAGTGCCAACGTTGTCAAAGATATATCTGGAAATGATCGAGATGGTGCACTTACTGGGGCAAAACGTGTCAAAGGTGTGTTCGGAAACGCTTTAGAATACGATGGAAGCGATGATAACGTCATTGTCACAGGCTACAACGGTATCGGTGGGACTGAGCCACGAACAACTGTTTTCTGGTTTAAATCTACAACAGTCCGTGACCATTCTTGGGTCAAATGGGGTGTGAATTCTCCGAGCCAAAAATACTACATCCGCGCACACGTCCGCGGAAATGAATGCAACTTACGGGTGGAAGTCAACAGCGGCAACAATTTTGGCACAGACAACGTCTGCGATGGTGAATGGCATCATTGTGCAGTGGTTTTTCCGAAAGGATCGGATGCGGTGAAAGACCACGATCTATATGTAGACGGTAAACTTCAGGAAAAAGAGGGAACAGAATTTGCGATGGACACCAACGCTGATACCCAACCGGTCAATATGGGAGCAAGGTTGGCAAACCACACCTTTATGCTCGGTTCATTTGATGAAGTCGCTATCTTTAATGTGGCTTTGGATTTGAAGCAGATTAATGCTATCCGAAAGACTGGGTTACAAACTGCACTTGGTGTAGACCCGCAAGACAAATTAGCCACAAGTTGGGCGATAATTAAGGCGTATTAATCTGTTTTCCTGTAGGAGCGACCTCGCGATGCTGATTAATCCCACAAATCAAGTCCCAACAGTTTTCGTCCCAAAGGTGTCAATTCCGGTGATCCGTAGTTTTTCGCTTCCCACCCGCGTGGATCGCCGGGATAGGGGCCGTGTCCTAATGCTCTTCGTTCTCGCCACAATGTGAGGCGCTCTTGTCGCCGCTCTTCATTCATAGGATTAGGAGCACGATAGTAGTTCATGTATTGTGCTAAACGTGGCTTATCGGACGTGTTGCGACCATTGCCGTGCGGAAGTGCTACATGCCATATAAGTAATGAACCCGCCTTCGCTGGTACTTGTATAAATTTTTCCTTATATATTTGCGGTGTAAGCTCTGGCACCCATGGATTTTCTTCATCAATCAGGGACTTATGTGCTCCAGGCCAACACACAAAAGACCCTTGATTTTCAGCTGTGTCCCTGAGAAACAAAACACCTTGTGTGCTAAATCTAACCGGTAGTTTTGAGGTGTCCGCATCCCAATGATACATGCCCAGATGGTCCCACTCAGGGTAGTCAGGGTGTTTAGGCGGTTTCATGTTAACTCTATCAATATGAACCCAAATCCGCTCAGTATCATACACTTCAGTATAGATTTGATGAATCGGTGGATGTTGATAGACATTCCACATCGCTTGATGAAAATACATTTCTACCATGCCTGCACCAGGTTTATGAGGCGCACGATACCAGTCATTTGGGTCTGAAGGATCCATCTCCAAAAACGCGAAAATCGCATCAACGACTGCTTCACAAAGTTCAATCGGTACAGCATTTTCAATCACCATATAGCCGTATTCGTCAAAATGATCGTGATGTGCTTGAGTTAGTATTGCCATTACTTTCCTTTAGTATTTTGATGAGGTAGTAGGTTCTCATAGTGCTTTGATAACCACAATGGTCATATCATCGTTTTGTTGAGCGTTCCCTGAGAAGTCACGTACATCGTTAATAATTGCCTCAGCTACCGCTTCTGCGGTCATCGTTTTATCCAGTCCCTTAATAAGATGGGGTAAGCGGTCAGTTTCCATGTAAAGTTGGTCAGGATTGCCACTTTGAGATGCTTCCGTAATGCCATCGCTAAAAAGGATTATTAAATTTCCAGATTTTAGTTCAATGGGAGGTGTCTCTTCATATTCAGAAGATTTAAATGCACCTAACGGCATTCCATCTATCAAGAGTTCTTCAGTACCATCTTCTCCACGCTTGATAATAGGATAAGGAATTCCAGCGTTTGCATATTTAAGGGATTTACCTTTGGGATAAATGGTCAGTATTGCCATTGCACAATTGGTATATTGTTGAAATCGAGGATAAAGGTTCTGGTTTAATGCCCACAACATTTCAGATGGAGACATCTCCAACTTAGCCACAGAATGAAGTGCCCCAGAAGATAAAATAGCATTCATTGCTCCTTTCATACCTTTACCGGTAACATCAGCCAATACAACGGCAAGCGCGCCGTTGCTGAGAGGTACATAGTCGAAGAAATCCCCACTGACAGTGCGGGCAGAGATACAAACGCCTGCAATCTCAAACCCCGGAACTTCAGGTGCTGTTTGGGGGATTAACCCCAGCTGCATCTCTCTCGCATCGGCGAGCTCGGAAACTGCTTCTTGCTGATAGGCTAAAACCCGCTGTCGCTGGTGGTGGTAGCGATAGGCTAAAACGCCACAAAGCAACAGTAAAACCACAATTGCGCCACCTGAGGGATAAAGAATCCATCCATTTTGGAACCACGGCAACACAACGGTCAATGTTAGACTCGCAGGGGTAGAGTAGTTTAGGTCTCTGTCAATAGCAACAACCTCGAAAGTATAAGTTCCGGGTTTGTCAAAACTGATGTTGAACGTATCTGATCGGGTTGGTTCACGCCAATCAAAGTCAACCTCTTTAATGCGAACCCGGTACTGTCGTTTTTCTTTGACAGTTTTGAAGTCGATACTACTGTACTTGATAGTTACCCGAGTATCAGTAGTAATGTCTTTAATTGTCTTGAGAGTACCAGTTTGGATAGAAGTGTTGTGGCTCTGAATCGAAACGATACGTACGCTCGGTGGAACCCGATTCGGATTGTATTGGGTTACCCCTTCAAGTGTTCCAAACCAGAACTTCCCGTCCGAATCTTGAGTAATTCCCAAAACGTGATTATTTATGAGTCCATCTCGCGTATCTAAAGATGTCCATGAGGTTCCATCATATCGGGAGACTCCGCCGCTGTGCGTCCCAAACCAGAGAGAACCCTCCCGGTCTTGGTAAATGGAGGCTACATCATTTTCTGCGAGTCCATCATTAGTTGTGAAGTTGACGAACTTTTCGCCATCGTAGCGAGAGACTCCATCGCCGCCTCGGGCTCCAAACCAGAGGTATCCCTCTTGGTCTTGATGTATAGCCCATACCGAGTTGGATGTGAGTCCATCATCGGTTGTAAAGTTGACGAACTGATTACCTCGGTATTGATAGATGCCACCAACAGAAATTCCAAACCAGAGGGAACCCTCCCGATCCTGACTAATTGAGGTCACACTTTTTCTCCCTGTCCCCCAAGGTCTAAAGTTTACGAACTTTTCGCCATCGTAGCGAGAAACTCCATTATCAGAGGTTCCGAACCAGAGGTATCCCTCTTGGTCTTGATGGATAGTCCATACTTGGTTAAATGCGAGTCCATCATCGGTTGTAAAGTTGACGAACTTTTCGCCATCGTAGCGAGAAACTCCATTATCTGTTCCAAACCAAAAGTATCCCTCTTGGTCTTGATGTATTGCCCATACCGAGTTGGCTACGAGTCCATCATCGGTTGTGAAGTTGATAAATTTTTCGCCATCATATTTGCTAATTCCGCCCTCGGTTCCGAACCAGATGAGACCTTCTCGGTCTTGATAAACGGTGAAAACAACGTTGTCCACGAGACCATCAGCAGTAGTGAAGTTAATAAAACCGTTGCTATCGTATTGGCTGATTCCCTTGCCCGGACTTGAAACCCAAAAGTCCCCCGCTCCGTCTTGAATAATATTCCATACGGAATTATCAGCGAGTCCCTCATTTGTTGTGAAGTTGATAAATTTTTCGCCATCGTAGCGGGATATCCCGCCTTCCCAAGTGCCAAACCATAGGAAGCCATCTCGGTCTTGGTGAATCGTCCGGACAAGGTCGTTAGCGAGTCCTTCATTTGTTGTGAAGTTAACGAACTCTTCGCCATCATAACGAGAAACCCCACCGTTTGTCCCGAACCAAAGGTGTCCCTTTCGGTCTTCGTGGATAACCGAGACAAAATCGTTAGTGAATCCCTCATTTGCTGTGAAGTTGACGAACTCTTCGCCATCGTAGCGAGAAACCCCGCTGTATGTCCCAAACCAAAGGTGTCCATCTTGATCTTGGTGGATTGCAAATATGGAGTTCGCTACGAGTCCATCATTTGTTGTAAAGTTGACGAACTCTTCGCCATCATAACGAGAAACCCCACCCCGCGTTCCAAACCAGAGGTATCCGTCTCGGTCTTGATGGATAGCCCATACGGAGTTATCAGCGAGTCCCTCATTTGTTGCGAAGTTAACGAACTTTTCGCCATCGTAGCGAGAAACTCCATTGTCCAAGGTTCCAAACCAGAGGTATCCGTCTCGGTCTTGATGGATAGCCCATACGGAGTTATCAGCGAGTCCATCGTCGGTTGTGAAGTTAACAAATTTTTCACCATCATAACGAGAAACCCCACCGTTGTTGGTTCCAAACCAGAGGTATCCGTCTCGGTCTTGATAGATCGGCCGTACGTGATTACTTCCTAACCCGTCAAGATAAGTATAGTGTTTCCATGTTCCATGTTCGAAAGGAGGAAAATGAAAATCTATATTAACATTAACCGTATTTTGTAGGTCAACATGGGCGATTAGGTTTGGATTATCGTTATGCGTGTCCCAGGTGTGGCAACGTACCTGATACGACCCAGCAATCAGGTTGGTGAATTGATACCTACCTCTGCTGTCTGAGAGAGTCGTTGCTCTCTTTTGACTGGCACCATCCTCTCCGATCAAAATTGCCTCCACAAGAACACCAGCATTTGGGGTATTATTGTCAAGTGCCAATAGGTTCCCAGAGATACTAATAGCCTTCTCTAACGTTATGTTCATTTTCGCCCGATCACCTGCAGAAAGTTGAACCCCCATTTCCCAATTACCCTTGTTCCCGAGGGTGGCTTGAATATCGTAGAGTCCAGTTGCTGGGTAGACTGAAAACTGGAAAAAGCCTTCGGTGTCAGTTTTTGTTTTCGCAATCATGGTACTGCTTTGCCATAGGTGCACGGGGGCATTGGCTAAGGTCTTTCCCGACTCATCAGTAATAATTCCAGCTATCACCGCACGTGCCGGTGGAAGCACACGCGTTGTTAATGCCCAATCTTGAACACCGTTTGAGATCTTCATCAGGCAGCGGTTTTTACCCGGACGCAATAAAACAGGAACCCTATCTTCATCTACGACAATTGCCCGCCTAACAGGCTGAGTGTGTACCTTCTGACCGTTGAGAAAAACCGCAACGCCGTCATCACTGCCGACAAGGAGTTCGCCATCACCACCATGATCACTTTGCAGCAGGCAGAACGTATAGCAGACAGCTTCTTGATGATTTCCAACGGCATGATGCAGATCGATGAGGCTTCCTCCGGTACGGTATACCTTCCATGTCAACGTTTTGCCTTCAGCGGTGGTCACTGTATCGCCGGGTTTAGGATTAGCATTAGCCTCGCCATTCGCTGAGACGAGGAAATCGGTCTCCAGATCCTCTGGAAAGAAGGGACCTAACACCAGCCATTCTTTGATGAACGTGCCATCAACGGGGTGAGTCGGCACACTGTCTTGGGCGTGTGCAAAGGTAACGGAGAGACTTAAGAAAACAAGAATCCAACACCGTGCAGAAAAGAGGTTACGCATCTGTCTATGGTTAAAATGTTGTGATTGCTAATAAAAGAGAACGGTTAATAGGGTTATGGTTGGAAAAACTAAAAACAACATGAACGCATTTCAAGCAATGGTCTTATAGGACACACGAACAGGTTCTGAAATATGCATCGCTACCATCATTAAATAATAGCACATTTAGCGAAGAGAATCAAAGGGTGTAAGGTGGGGTGTGTAAATATTTGGCATTAACCGTATTATCTTTCTTGTTGGAGGGGTTTGTAAGCCCGATTTATCGGGGTTGAAAACCCCTCTAACAAAAGAAAAAGAGTATTCATGCCAAAAACTTTATACACCGCTGTTAAACAGTAACGCGTTGTATAGGATCAATCTCAGACTGACGATTTTTCCTATACAACGCGCAATACTATCCTAACAGTTAATCCTGATAATGATAATCTTCAGGATTAAGATAGACGGTTACCATACCGACGAAGTTGAGAAAATAGAAAACGGCATCGTTTTTAGGTTCGATGAGATCGTCTTCCGTACGCTTCACTAACGCTCCGTCTACTAACATTTCCACGGTTTTCTCCATCTCACTTTCGGAAATACCACAGTCGTTTGCCAAATCCGTAACCGATTTCTTGCCCGCCACTAATTGTCTTAAAACAGCGACTACGGTGGGGTTTGTGAAGAATGTCGCAAGTTTCACGATTTCAGCATCCGGTGCGAACGATAGGAAGTGATCAACGTTGGTCGTCCAGACTGAACCGCGGCTTGATCTCTGGCCAGGGGCGGCCTGATAGGCACCCGCGTAGCACCACGTGATCGGGTCTTTCACATGATGAGAGAGTTGGAGTAATGCATCAAGTGCTTGTTTTTTGTCTGAGTCAGTAGAAGCATCGGAGTCAGCCACAAAGCGATATTCTATTTCACTATCAGTAACAGGAACATCCGTATATTCAGTAGACGCATCCGAGTTAGCCGCGATGCCCTTAATTTGCTCTTGTAGATCGGTGATCTGACGCTGCATTTCTTCCAACCTTGCGTCCACCTCGGATTCATTTCTCACTTCGTCTGCCATGCTAATTTCTCCTTTTAAATGTTGTTGGGAAGAGTGTTTCCCTTGAATTGTAATATCTAATTCCTCTTGAATCATGAATTCGTGCTTCTTCAACCGCTGTCGTGCGCGATATAGCCGACTCTTAATCGTATTTTCTGGTATTCCTAAGTACGTCTCTATCTCAGCAGTTGTCATCTCATCAAAATAGTGGAGCGTGATTATCTCCCGGTCACTCTCTTTCAACGTCCTAAGCAGTTTGTTGACGAGGTCGCGTTGTGCATAAGCAGTCGCTTTCGCATGTTCGGTGGCGACATACCGCGAATATGTATCTGTCTCGATTTTCGAGATATGGATCTCTTCCAATGATTCAGGTTGAAACCGATTTTTTCGATACCAAGCGATACAAAGGTTTTTGACAATTGCATATAGCCAAGTTGAAAACTTCTCCGGGTCTTTCAGCGTCTTTAACTTCTGATGGACTTCCAGAAAGGTCTCTTGGGTAATGTCTTCAGCGATATGGTAATCACCTATTTCCCGCAGCGCATACGCGTGAACCTGCTTCTCGTATTTGCTCACCAAACTGGTAAAAGCAGTTTCATCGCCTGCAAGGGTACGCTGAATCAACGCAACAGTGTCGCTTTTCATCTGACATCTCCGGAAGGCTATTTCATTAAGGGAATTATACGGTTTAGACGTTTCTGGGTAAGTGAGCTTACAAAACTCAAAGAAACGTCAAATCAATTTATTTCGCTATATAGTGACGCGAATTGGATAAAAATAGTTGCATATATTTATGGTGAAATAGAAAATATAAGCACTTTTCTCTGGGGCCGCGGCTCTTGTAGTCTCGCAACTCACTATTAAATCAACGCAGCGTACGCGTGTAGCACGTTGCGCCTTGGACGTTCACTGGTAGGCGCGCTTACAAAGCACGTAGCGATTAGGGGGCAATCCGTGTAAGTCCGAGATTCAAACAATTCTTGTTCTTTAATTCAGATGTTTTTCAAACCAATCAATAATGCGTTCCCAGCAATCAGCGCGGTGTTCGGCTCGCCAAGTTGTCAAGCCATGTCCTTCACCACGATACCAGACAAAAGTCGCTTTCTTCTTAAGTCTGCGTAATCCAGAGAAAAGCTCTCCAGACTGCGTGTAATCATTACCATCATACCCTTCACCACAATAGATTAAGACGGGAGTCTCAACCTTATCCAGATGGAATATCGGAGAGTTATCAATATACCGCTGGCGTTGTTCCCAGAGCGAACCGCGCATACGCCCCTGTCCACCTTCTGACCAACCAATACCATAACTGTTCCCCTGTTTCGAAAGAATCCCGTAATGGCTTGTTAAATTGTATTTGCCTCCACCGGCAACTGCGGCTTTGAAACGGTTGGTTTGCGTAATCAGTCCAACTGTGCTGTATCCACCGTAACTGTATCCTATTATTCCCAAACGATTCTCATCAGCGATTCCCATCTCAATAACATTATCAACTGCGGGGAGGACAAATCCTGAGAGTTCTATCATGGGGTCGTTGGATTTCAATGGCGTATCAACCCCAAGAACAGCATAGCCACGGGTCGCTAACAACTGAAAGTTAATCTGCCTCGTTAATCCAAAACGATAAGCATACCCAGAAAGGTTACGACCTCCATAGACCCACGTGACTAAAGGATAACGTTTTCCTTCCTCATAGTTGATAGGCAACATTAAAACACCGCGTAAAAGCTGACCCTCCGCCGTTTTCGATTCGATGAGATGCACCTCACCAAATTGTAAGTCGCGCAGATGCGGGTTGAGGTCGGACACCTGCTGTCGTTTGCCAGAATTTGTATCAAGCATCCAGATCTCCTCTGGTTGTGTCACATCCTGCGCTCTGTAGACAATCCTCCCACTATGACCTACAGATATTATGTCGAATTCGTCTCCCAAACGGCCATATATAGAAAGCGGTTCTTCAAACAGACAGGTAGCACCTCCTTCTGTTGAGTTTAGCAAATAAAAACCACCTTTCTTTGTTACAGGATCATGAGTTTGGATACAGATAGATTGTGTTTCGTTTGATTGCCAAACGATATGTGTATCCCGCTTTGCCACGATACCGAGGACCCCTCGCTCCAAACCATCTGTAAGTCTCCGCGCATTACTACCGTCTGCTGTCAGTTTCCACACATGTCCATCGAAACCACAGAAAATAGATGTACCTGATGGACTCCATAGTGGACGCATCAAAAATCGAGGGTTTTCTGCAAGGTTTGCCGTGAGATTTTTCTGTTCACCATCTTGGACTGAAACCAAAAACAGTCCGTCCGGATGTCCATAAACCAGATGCTTACCATCTGGTGCCCAACTTACGATTTTCGATCCTGACCTGATATCTGTTGCTAAACGTTGTAATGGCGTTCCATCTAATGGCACCAATAGCAGCTCAAAAATGGTTTCTTGGACTGTCAATTCTCCCGCTCCTATTATGTTGATCACGGCAACTGCAGCATTATCTGGAGACAAAAACATATTTGTCGTATATAATCCACTTGTGAGAATTGACACATCACCTGTGTCAAAGTCAAATACCCCTAAATCTCCCTTGAGAAATGCAACTCGATCTGCTTGCCCCTCTAAAGAAGACGGTTCATACGTTTCAGTTTCCCACACGTTTATCGTTTGTGGATTGGTATCGGGTGAGATAAGTCTGGAAATATCTATATCTTCTGGACGTAACTTCGCAATGAGATGTTTTCCATCCGATGTCCATTGTGGTGCTTCAAAACCATATATTGCAGTAATCGGTTTCTCACTAATTCGTCGCACCTTATTTTTCATCTTATCCCAAACCCAAAGTTGTGGTGCGCCCATTCGGTCAGAATAGAATGCTAAATAGCGTCCATCTGGTGACCACCGTGGTGCCCAGTCAACTCCGTCATCTGAACCGAGTTTATAAGTTTCCTTTGTTCTGATATTGGTAACCCAGACTGCACTACTATGATGCTCAATGAATACTCCGGTTGGTAGAAACCTGGAATATTCTGTGTTTTTTTGGAACGATGACTTGTGATGAGGGTCTTGCACAACATAAGCAAGAAACTCTCCATCAGGGGAGAGCTGTAATCGTGAACGGGATGAAAACGACTTAATTTTAAGAATATCCGGAATCGTCAATGTTTTGTGAGTCATTTGCCCCTCTTTTGTGTCTTGTGCGATGGTGTTTAATGAAATAACACATATTGCCAACCCAATCGCTAAAATCAAAATTACTGTTTTTTGCATGAGAGTTTCCCTTTTTCTGAGGGATTGTTTTTATAGTGGATTTTACAATTAACTTTACATCTGAGTTGTGAATCAACGCCAAATGCGCGTTTGGCATTTGTCGGGAGGGAACCCCGATTCCCGACTATTAGTGGTTTAGTCGCGATTCGGAGATCGCTTCTATATAATCTACTATATTATAACATGAGCCTGCGGGAAAAAGGTATAATTATTGGTGGTCGGCATTCGGTAGTCGGTAGGATGTCTTTTCTGGCAAGAGTGTATACCTGTTGGGTTTCGTCCCTCAACCCCATAGGTGTCAACTTAAGCAATTTTCAAACATGGAAAACCCTCTTAAGCCCCGTAGGGGCGGTATGTTTATAGAAACGGATAATCCCTCTCTTGAGCCCCGTAGGGGCGGTATGTTGTCGCCTCAGTCCACCAGTCAGATATGTCGTTCCTACGGAACTCAAGAGGCGGTGGGTAACATATTTCTATAAACATAGCGTCCCTACGGGACTAAATATGGGACAGTTTCAATCACTATAAGGGTTGAGAAGCACTCGTCAAAACGTAGATGTCTTCTTAAGTTGACACCCGGGGAATGCCTGATGGCATTCATACCGTTGATTTATGGGTTTCGTCCCTCAACCCAACCTACGAGAACTGTAGGGTGAGTGAGCTTACAAAACTCAATGAAACGTCAAATCAATTTATTTCGCTATATAGTGACGCGAATTAGGCGAAAATAGTTGCATATATTTAAATTGTGAATGGATTTAAGAGGGTATTTTGTGGTAGGGTTTATGATAATAGAAGGATAGTAGATGGCGAGGCACAGAGACCTCGCCCTACAAATGATTTTTGAGATACGCTCTAATAATTCATCTAAATGCTCTACGGGTTATTGAACTAAGTTTAATTCTTTGGTTTGATATGCCCGAGATGAACGATCGTCATACTCACAAAGTTTAGGAAAAAGGAAATTACATCGTTTTGAGGTTTAATAAGCTTGTCTTCCGTGCGTGCCACTAATGTCGCGTCCATTAACGTCTGCACAGCTTCCTCTATCTCATCTTCTGATATTTCGCTTCCTTTTGCCAAATCCGAAATAGATTTGTTCCCCTCTACTAACTGCCTTAAAACAGCAACTATAGTAGGATCTGTGAAGAGACTGGCAAGATTTACGATGTCAGCATCTGGTGCTTTGTTTAGGAAAATATCAATGCTGTCTGACCAATATGCGATGCGCGATTTGCCAGCATTGGAAGCGGTCTTATATACACCAACATAGCCCCATCCTACATGATTTTCAGCATCTTCAGGAAGTGTGCTTAATGTCTTAAGTGCATCACCTCGTTGTGAGCGAGGAGGACGCAACATATCATCTTCAGAACGGCGAGTGTTTTGTTCCTTAACGATAGACTGAATCTGTTCACGGAGTTCAGCAATCTCGGATCGCATCTCAGTAAGACTTTGATTGATTTCTTCGGGATTTACTTCAACTTTGGGGGCATCTTTCACTTCTTTTGCCATGATAATATCTCCTTTTGACTGGTGTTGGGTACGTTGTCCCTCTTCAACTGTAATGTCTAAAGCTTCTTGAATCATGAATTCATACTTCTTTAATCTTTGCCGTGCACGGCGGATCCGGCTTTTGGCGGTATTTTCTGATACACCTAAATACGTTCCTATCTCTGAAGAGGTCATCTCTTCAAAGTAATGGAGTGTAATTACCTCCCGATCACTTTCTTTCAACTTCGCCAGCAGTTTTTGGACAAGATCGCGTTGCGCTTCCGCAGTAGTTTGAGCGTGTTCTGTAGCGACATATTGAGAATACGCCTCTGTCTCTATCTCTGAAATGTCGGTTTCTTCCAGCGATTCAGTCTTTATCCGATTCTTGCGAAACCAGGCGTTACAGAGATTATTCACAATCTTATAAAGCCATCTTGAAAACTGTGTTGCATCTTCCAGTGTTTCGAGTTTCTGATACACTTGTAGGAAGGTTTCTTGCGTAATATCCTCGGCGATATGGAAATCTCTTATCCTCCGCCATGCATGTGCATGAACTTGTTTTTCGTACTTTCCAATCAGACACGCAAAGGCATTCTCATCGCCTATAAGGATACGTTGAATCAACGCAACATCTTCGTTTTTCACCAAAAGCCTCCAGAAGTATCTCTTTACTTACTCATATATAATGACGCGAGTTAGAAAGAAAAAGGTGCATAATTCGGAATGAGATAGGTTTGGAAAGAAAATCTGTGTAGGGAAATTTTTATAGTTAAAATCAAAAATATCTTTACATTTTTTCGGTTTTGTGATAATAGTTATATTATGAGATATTCACAAGACTTACGAAAACGTGTTCTTGATTTCATAGCAGCTGGTGGTAGTAAAGCAGAAGCTTCCCGTAGATTTCGCATTTCACGCCGTTGTATCTATAACTGGTTAGACGCAGCCGATCCTTTTATTTACGAAAAACAAGGATTTCGTAAACCTTATCAGCTTGAAAGAGATTTTGCGAACATAAAGCGCAAATGGGAATACAATGCCGAAGCGTCAATCGATGAAATCATAAAAATATCCAAGTAATTATAGTTTCCACTATAATAGATTCAAGATAGCAAATCTGAGTAGTAATTTAGTGATCTCTATCTACTTTGTTGAAGTTCACGTATTATCTGGTGGCTTTCATCCAACATCTTACGCATAGCGTTCAAATCGCGGATCAAATTAACTGCCTTATCCATTTCTTTCCTACGCGCTTGCCTCTCTTTCATCAAATCCATTCTTGTTTTAAATAATTCAGATGTGACGTTTTCATTATCGCTCTTTGCGTTCTGATTGGAGTTTTTTGATCTGGTGGGACCTTCACTGTGCCGAGAACCACCACTTTTGAGAAACTGCATATTTCCACTTCTGATTGTGATTGTTTCACCATTTTTATCCAAAATAACCTTCTTCTGTTGAATCTCTTTTACGACTGCATAACCGATTTTATCACCAACACTCGCAACATAAAATTTATTTGAACGTTGTTCTAATACAAACGCTTCTGACCGATCACCGTTTGGATTGCTCGCTGTACCAATTAGAATATATTCTGGTTCTTTATTAGGTGGTTTCCAACCGAGTGGACGAAAGAGGTTGTTGTTAACAATCACTTTGTAAAAATCTGAATTCTCAGATTCTGCACTTATAGACGTTCTTTTGCCTTCCAAATTAGAACTTTGTTGGCTGTTTCGAAATTGACTCATCCGAGGTATCGCTTGTGTGTTCGTTTTGTTTAATTTGGCAGTGGACATTTCCATTTTCATTGTATTTTGAGCTTGGAGCCTTACCCCGATTGTAAGTAGTAGAACCGCAACACAACCTAATCCAGAAAAAATGAGGACTTTTGAATACTTCACTATATTCTCCTTACTTCATTACAAAGGTATTTTAGATTTTACTTATGAACGGACCCGACAAGAGCATCCGTTCATTCTCACACAAGACAGTTGTCTTAATTAGAGAGGTATGTTTCTTTCAGATATGATTTATACGATTGTATTATTTCTAATGCCTGTTTTAGGGATTCTATATTTGGTTTCGTACGTTCTAAACTCCGTTTTAGCGATTTTACATGTGATTCCGACGAAGTTTACGTATATTGTGTCAGTGATTCTTCAGACGATTCCATATATTCCATGCTCTCTTTCAGTACATTTTGATACGATTCGGTATATTCAGAACTCTGTTTTATGGCATCTTCAAGTGGTTTCATATGTTCCAAAATAAGATTTATATCGTCTCCAATTTCTTTTATACATGTTGCACTGTGTTCTAAATTTCTTGACCCCTGTCCTATAATCACTTAGATGTTCTGTTGATTCTCTCACGAATTTTGCGGATTCGGGGTTGGTCCAGGGTTATTTAGTTTTAGATTTTTCTTATCAAATTTATCACAACCGTTACTATTTATGAAAAAGCAGATGTGGCGTGATTTCTCACGCTACATCTGCTATACTTCACCTAAAAAATCACCCTTTTTTTGAGGTGAACCATGACAAGAAAATCTTGCCACTTGATGAATATATTTGCAGAAGCCCCAGACCCGCGCAACAATAGTCGTCCGAATTCCAGCCACTTGACTAACGCAACTCCCACAGTAGGATTGTACCGTCGTGGCTTCCACTGGCAATGATGTTTCCATCGGGAGAAAAAACCACGTTGTTAACACCCGCCGTATGTCCTGTAAGTGTTGCTATGAGTTCTCCTGTCTGTGTATTCCACAACTGCACCAGATGGTCCCTACTACCGGTAACAATTATATCTCCATTAGGTGAAAACAGAACGCTGATATACCTCAATCGAGGTGTTGTTTCAATCATAGTTTTTTGCATTCCTGTCTGAACATCCCACAATCGAACTGACTTGTCATCACTTGCACTTGCCAAGATTGTACCATCTGGGGAGAATGCGACTGAATTGGGACCTTCTGTATGTCCTTCAAATGTTACGACTACCTGCTTTGTTTGAACGCTCCACAATCTGATTGTTTTGGCATCACCTGCACTTGCAAGTGTTGTGCTGTTTGGCGCGAACGCGAGAGCATTGATAGTATCTGTATATCCTTCAAGTGCTGCTATTTTTTTTCCTGTTTGGGCATTCCAAAGGCATACTGTCCCTTCTGTCCCCCCGGTAGCAATTGTATTTCCATCCGGTGCGTATGCCATAGCCCTAAATTCGTCCGGATGGCTTATAAATATTTCTTTATGCTTTCTCGTGTGCTTCTGTGATGCATCATTGCCAGCATCCCACAAGCGTACTGATCCATCTCTACCGATAGTAGCAACAGTATCCCCATCTGGAGTATAGGAAAGCGCAGAGATATGACTCGTGTGTCCTTTGAATGTAGCTATGTGTTGTCTGGTATGGGGGTTCCATAAAAAGCCTACGCCGCGCCGACTGCCTGCAGCAATCGTCCTTCCATTAGGAGAATAGGCGAGAGAAGTGAAGGTCCCCGTATGTCCCTTGAATGTTTTTCTGCGTTTTCCCGTTTGAACGTCCCACAACTGCACGATATGGTCTGTACCGGTAGTTGCAAGCGTATTGCCATCAGGCGAATATGCAACAGAAGGAATAGGTGAGTATGCGATGGAACGAACACTTTTCTTATTCACTTTGAAGGTCGTTTTATGTTTACCTGTTTGCGCGTCCCACAAATGCACCGCGTCATGGTGTCCAGTGGTAATTGTCGTGCTATCAGGGGAAAACGCCACTGCATTAACATTTCGTCTATCTCCTTGGACTGTGATATTATGTGTATCTGTGCGTTTGTCGAACAATTTCACTGTATTACGATATGCAAAGGCGAGTATGTTACCATCCGGTGAATACGTAACAGCAGAAATCGTTCCTTTGTTTTCTGCGAGTGTAGATTTCTGTTCTCCTGTTTGTGTATCCCACAATTGTACCGTTTGGTCTCTACTACTGCTTGCGAGGGTATTTCCATCAGGCGAAAATGCGACACAAGTGATACCTTTCATATGTCCTTTGAGTGTCGTTTTGATTTCTTTTGTTTGAACGTTCCACAATCTGATCTCTGGTTCTATTTCTATAAAATCTTCCATAAAATCACTCAAGATGCCACTGCTGCTTGCGAGTGTGTTTCCATCAGGCGAAAATGCAATTGAAGTGATTTCCCATGTATGTCCTGTGAGCGTCGCTATGTCCTGTCCTGTGTCTGCCTCCCACAAACGGACTTTTTTGTCTAAATCTCCGCTCGCGATAATCTTACCATTCGGAGAAAACGCGAGGACATTGACTTTCCCCGTCCCTTCGGTCAACAGGTTAATCTCTTTTTCTTTACCAGGACGCACATCATAGATCCAAATCCCAATACAACTCCCTACAGCGAGTCGATTCCCATCTGGTGAGAAAGCGACATTACCGGTTATATTTCCTTTACCGAGGCGTGCTTTTGCGCCTTCGGGCAGCCGCCATTGCATATAGTCTTCTGTGTCAGATAAAATCTGATTTGATGCTTGTCTGGTGCCATTACTTCTATTGTTGAGTGCCTCTTTCACTTCTTTTGCCATGATAATATCTCCTTTTAATTGATGCTGGGAACGTTGTTCCCTTTCAGCTGTAATGTCCAAAGTTTCTTGAATCATGAATTCATACTTCTTTAATCTTTGCCGCGCACGGCGGATCCGACTCTTGACGGTATTTTCTGATACGCCTAAATAAGTTCCTATCTCAGCAGATGTCATCTCTTCAAAGTAATGGAGCATGATAACCTCCCGATCACTTTCGTTCAACTTCGCAAGGAGTTTTTCTACAAGATCGCGTTGCGCTTCCGCAGTAGTTTGAGCGTGTTCTGTAGCGACATATTGAGAATACGCCTCTGTCTCTATCTCTGAAATGTCGGTTTCTTCCAGCGATTCAGTCTTTATCCGATTCTTGCGAAACCAGGCGTTACAGAGATTATTCACAATCTTATAAAGCCATCTTGAAAACTGTGTTGCATCTTCCAGTGTTTCGAGTTTCTGATACACTTGTAGGAAGGTTTCTTGCGTAATATCCTCGGCGATATGGAAATCTCTTATCCTCCGCCATGCATGTGCATGAACTTGTTTTTCGTACTTTCCAATCAGACACGCAAAGGCATTCTCATCGCCTATAAGGATACGTTGAATCAACGCAACATCTTCGTTTTTCACCAAAAGCCTCCAGAAGTGTCTCTTTACTTACTCATATATAAAGATGCGAGTTAGAAAGAAAAAGGTGCATAATTCGGAATGAGACATCACGAAATTTACTTGACACATTTTACACCTCACCATATAATTGCCAACACAATTCAACAAACATAGCGGAGGATTCTGCCGATGGCGAAAACAGTTTGCATTGTCGGAACAATGGACACTAAGGGTATAGAATTTAGCTTCATCAAATCCCAGATTGAATCAAGCGATGTTTCAACGTGTGTCGTTAACACAGGAATCTTGGGGGAACCACAATTGACACCCGATATTTCCGCTGATGAAGTGGCACAAGCAGGCGGTTCGTCGCTAAAGGCTTTACGAGACGAAGGCGACAGAGGCAATAGTGTCGCTGTGATGGCACAAGGCGCAGCTACGCTTATCGCTGAAAAACATGCTGCTGGCGAAATTGATGGCATCATCTCACTCGGTGGGTCTGCTGGCACTACTATCGGAACAACTGCAATGCAGGCATTACCTGTAGGCGTTCCGAAAATCATGGTCTCCACACTGGCATCTGGCGATACAAGTCCTTATGTACAGTCCAAAGACATAAGTATGATGTATTCTGTTGTTGATATTGCTGGCATCAACCGCTTGTCACGACAGATTCTTGCTAATGCTGCTGGCGCAATTGTCGGCATGGTAAACGCAGAAACACCAGAGGCAGCAGACGATAAACCCTTAATCGCTGCGACAATGTTCGGTGTAACGACCCCGTGCGTCACAAAAGCGCGTGAAATCCTTGAAGCCGCTGGCTACGAAGTACTCGTTTTTCATGCAACAGGTACAGGCGGACGCGCAATGGAAGACCTCGTTAAAGGTGGTTTCCTTGCGGGTGTGCTTGACGTAACAACGACAGAACTTGCGGACGAATTAGTAGGCGGAATTCTCAGTGCCGGTCCCGAACGGTTAGAAGCCGCAGGGCAAGCAAGTTTACCCCAAGTTATTGCCCCTGGTGCCTTGGATATGGTTAACTTTGGTCCTCCTGATACAGTGCCAGAGAAGTTTAGTGAGCGACATTTCTATCAACACAATCCGACAGTAACACTCATGCGGACGACCTCCGAGGAAACTGCTGAGTTAGGCAAAATCATGGCACATAAACTCAACGAAGCGAAAGGACCTACAACTGTACTCATTCCTACACAAGGTGTCTCTGGAATTGATAAAACTGGACAACCTTTTGATTCACCCGAAGCGCGCGACGCATGGCGAAAAAATCTAACAGCACACATCGGAGACAATGTGACGGTCATTGAGATGGACGCACATATCAACGATGACGAATTCGCTACGAGACTCGCAGAAACGTTGTTGGATAGCCTGAAATAAGAGGATATAGATGGCAAAAACTTACAAAACACTTACAGAATCAGATGTAAACCATTTCGTTGAGAAGGGACATGTTGTTCTGAAAGACTGCTTTTCACGAGAATTGGCAGCAGAGTGGCGGGGATTCGCCTTTAAACGTCTCGGCTATGAACCTGACGACCCCACAACTTGGGAAGAACCGCGTATCCATTTACCCTCCATGAATCGTTTGCCAATTCGAGAAATCGCGCCAAGAGCATGGGATGGTATTTGTGATTTGCTCGGTGGTGAAGACAGGATTGCAAATACAGAACCTTCTTGGGGTGATGGTTTTATTATCAACTTTAAATTAGGTGCGGAGGATGAATGGCAGCCGCCTGAGTCTCACTTCACCGGTTGGCATAAAGATGGCGATTTCTTCAGACACTTCTTGGATAGTCCTGAGCAAGGATTGCTTACTATCATTGTTTGGTCAGATATTTATCCGAAAAGCGGTGGTACTTATGTTGCCTGTGATTCTGTCCAACATGTGGCACAGCATCTGTTCGCACATCCAGAGGGTTTGCTGCCGGGACAAGGTTTCGGTCAGTTGTATGAAAAGTGTAAAGACTTTGTGGAAATTACTGGGAATGCGGGGGACGTTGTTCTCTTACATCCGTTCATCTTGCACTCTGCATCACAAAACCCTTCGGGACGTGCCCGTTTTATCACAAATCCGCCAGTTGCACTCAAAGAACCGATGAATTTCAATCGCGAAAATCCGGACGATTTCTCACCGATAGAGTTGGCAGTCTTACGTGGATTGGGCGAAGATCGCTTAGATTTCAAACCAACAGCACCGCGGGAACGGTTGGTACCGGAACGTGTCAAACGTCAAAAGAAAATGTTGGAAGAGCAGAAAAAACGGCTTGCGATGGGATAGACTGGACTTTACTTTTCAAGGATTTACAATACGTTGTTGCTTGAGTTTTTCTGCCTCCGCTATAAGTGCTGCTTGGGTCTTCTTCTCTTGAATCTGCTTCTCTTGTAAGCGAACCTTCCTTTTACGCCATGCGACAATACGTTGCGGGATAATCCCTGCTACTGCAAATATTGCAATAAACCATATAATATTTTTGCCAAAACGGTCAAGTGTGTCTCGGCCCCGTGCAACTTCTCCTTTAACAGATGCTAACTCTATCTTAATAGGCGTAATTTCCTTCTGAATTTCCTCTTTAATAACCTTTCGAATCTCATCAAGGTCTTGCTGCGTCAAATCGGCGAAAGATGACATAGCAAGAGCAAAAAAGCAAACTGAGAAATAGAGAATATATTTCAACATCGTATAACTCCTTCCAAATAGTAGATCCCATTTGTACTTGTTATCAACAAAATCTTTATCTTTTTTCTGCTTCTAACTGTGCCTTTTGCCACCCATAATCCACATTGCCATCATAAAATTTGTTGGGATGTTCAACTGCCCATATCTGTTTGTGGATAATCCAATTTTTAGGATCCAATTCCAAAGCCTTTCGCCATTCTTTCATTGCTTCCGTCTTTTTCCCTATCTCTAACAAGGTAAGTCCAAGTTGAAAGCGTGCATTCGCCTCAATAGCCTTTGGATTTTGCGATTTGTTCAGCGGTTTTAAATTACGAAGAAGGGTTGCGTTATAGGTGGTATCAGATAACCACTTTTCAAGCATCGCAATTGTTTCTTTTTTGGCAACGTTTATGCTAAAAGGTGATTTGACCAGTCGTCCTGCCTCGTCAATCATAACACCGTAGGGAATCGCTTTGAGATTATAACTGTTGCCCAATATATTTTGTGCATCAACGAGTGTGACAAATTCGGCATTAGCTTTATTGTGCCACGGTTTCACCACAGATGCACCTTGCGCATCTATTGCAATGGACACAACATTTAGTTTATCACGGTGTTTCGCGTAAAATTTCTGCCAACCCGGCAGTTGTCCACGGCATGCTCACCATGAACCCCAAATATAGAGAAGCGTTTTCTTACCGCGAAAATCTTGTAAATGTCTTGGCGTATCGTCAAGGTCGGGTAGCGTAAATTTAGGGGCAAGTTGTTCCGAGCGGATAACCTCTAATTCGGTTTCCGATGCTTTGTGGATTTCAAAACCGAACGGTCCAGTGATGCTTTCCAGTTTAGCGTAAGTAACGTTGTCAATGTTGAATGCATCTTTGCCAAATTGTAGTGGTACACACAACTCCGATTCTTCACTACCACCGCAGATAACCGCCATATCTCCGCCAGTTGGCGTTTCAACCTTTAATCCTAACTGTTTGCAGAAAGACTCTAACGGCACTAACCACGCACCATTTTTGAATATAGGTGTTGAGGTAAATGTGATGGGTTGGCTATCAATTGAAATTTGAAGTTTTTTGATAGGTGATGCCTGCAATCCTATCGCAAAAGATAGCATTACACAAGTCGTAAATATAAGTTTCATCATGGCGTACTTTTCTCCCGATGTTGCGCATCGTAAATTAGGAATTCAATTATCTGTTCAGCGGTTTTGAAGGTGAGTCCGGAACCTGGCTTTTGCCGCATCTTATGCACATATTTTCGCCATTCTTCCGGTGTAAAGGTGGAATTAATCGGTCGCGCAACGGTATGGCATCGGCTGCATTTCCGAGTAAATAACTCGTAAAGTTCTTGCATCTTCTGTGGATACTCGGAAACATCAATATAGTTTGGTCCTTTATCTGCAGGATATATTTTGGCAACAGTGCGTGGTGCACGCAAGGCGAAAATCATCCCTATTCCTACCAGAAGGATAACACCTATTACTACAATCCAAACAATAGTTTGCTGCACCCCTTAGTGAACCTCACTGTCCTGACTTGATTTACAGCAGAGCATCAATCCTTACGCTGCCATCTTCCACGACATCTAATACCGCGCGACTTCCATAAAGTAGGGACATTCCTGCTAATGGTCCACCGTCTGATCGCAACGCGGATATGCTGCGTTCTTCACCAGACCATATTATCTTCACGAGATACCTCTCCAAAACCGCCACAGTTCCATCGCCGAGCATTACCTCTTGGTTATCAATTTGTGGAAGTTTGAGACGGTTGATTAAATCGCTTGGTAGAGCCAAATAACCTGAAAACCCTGTGTCAATAACACTCTCAATTTTCACCCATTGATTTAAGTTGCCAACTTCCAATTCAATGATGGCTTCCAGGTTAGTTGTAACTTTTCCAATAATCATTGTGTCGGGACTGAAACCTTAAAGCCAATACGATGGGCAGCTTGGAACCCTATCCGTAAACTGAAAACGACAGCATCAGGTCGTTTATCAAGTAGACGCATCGTGGGAGACAAATCGTCAGTATCAATTTCATAGTCCCCCGTTTCAATGTCAACGGATAAGAATTTGCCTTTGTGTTTTGGTTCAACCTTATTCCGAATTTGCTGCTGATAAATCTCTTTACCGCGGACAGCAATAACTTCGGAGGTATAATCGGTGCGCGGCATGTGATGCTCCTTATCTAAATCTGACTATAAACGACACTTGAAATTATCAGACTATTTCTTTCACCTTCTGTACAATAGCATTTGCACTGATACCGTGGTGTTCTAATAACTCATCCGGTTTGCCAGATCGCGGTATTCCCGTAACAGCGAGTTTGTGGACATGCACACCGTTAGTCGCAACAGCATCTAACACGGCATCGCCTAAACCACCTTCAGGATAGTGGTCTTCAACGGTGATTAAAGTATTATTCGTTTTGGAAGCCGCTGCCAGCAATGTTTCTGCATCAATCGGTTTGATACAATACAGATCAATAATGCGAATTGCAATACCTTCTGTAGCGAGTATTTCATGTGCCTTTAAGGTTTCGTGTAGCGTAACGCCTGCTGTGACAACCGTCACTTTGTCTTCAGAACTCTGTTTAACGACCTTACATCCACCGATAGGGAAACTTTCATCGGCACTATAAAGAATAGGGGTTTTGGGGCGTGAAGTTCGGATATACACAATTCCTTCATGTGCAGCAGCTTCTGCCACAAGCCGTTCGGCTGAAACAGCATCGCTTGGGTATAGCACAATTGACTCTGGAATTGCCCGGAACATTGCGATATCTTCTAAACCCATCTGTGAGGGACCGTCTTCACCGATTGAAACACCACAGTGTGAACCAGCATATTTGATATTCGCTTGTGAAATCGCGGACATCCGAATTTGGTCGTAGGCACGCGATAGGAATGCTGCAAATGTAGAAACAAACGGAATTTTTCCTCGTTTTGCAAGACCGATGCCTGCTCCTACCAAATTCTGTTCCGCAATGAACATCTCAAAAAATCGGTTTGGATGGAGTTCCATGAATTGTTCGGCATAGGTAGAGTTTTTGGTATCACCATCTAAAGCAACAACGTTGGGATTCGCCGTGCCGAGTTTTGCAAGCCCAGTGCCGTAACCGCCGCGTGTTGCTACTTCTTCATCGGATGGATAATTCGGCGGTTCACATTCCGTAGAGGCAGCAGTCTGTCTGTCTATCGGATTAGGGGATTCTATCTGTAGCGGAATATCCGAACGCAATGGACCGAGTTCGGCTAAAGCCTTATCAAGTTCTTCACCTTTGGGAACGGGTTTTCCGTGCCAGTTGTCTTCGTTTTCAAGGAACGAAACACCTTTCCCTTTAAATGTCTTAGCCACAATCATCGTGGGTTTATCGGTTGAGGCTTTGGCTTTTTCCAACGCAGATAAAATTTCATCGTAGTCATGTCCATCAATGCCGATTGTTTGCCATCCGAATGCCTCAAAACGTTTGCAGTAAGTATCAATATCAAACGCATACATGGTGCGCTGACTCTGCCCAAGGGCGTTGACATCTACAATTCCGATGAGGTTATCCAACTGATAATGCGATGCTAAGGCAGCAGCTTCCCAGACACCACCTTCAGCGGTTTCGCCATCACCGAGAAGCACATAGACACGATAATCGGATTTGTCTAAAAATTTGCCGTTGAGTGCCATCCCCAGACCAAGCGATAGACCTTGCCCAAGAGATCCTGTAGCAACTTCTGTCCATTCAAAACGAGGGGTAGGATGTCCCTCAAGGATGCTATCAATTTGCCGTAGTGTCATCAGATCATCTACTGGAATGATGCCTGCTTCAGCATAGGCAGCATAAAGCAGTGGCGCAGCGTGCCCCTTTGATAAGATAAATCTATCGTTGTTTGGATTTTGCGCGTTTGCACAATCATAGCGCATTGCATGAAAAAAAAGGGCAGAAACAATATCTGCTGCTGAAAGACATGTTGTTGGATGTCCGGATCCTGCCTCCGATGTTGAGATGATAGAGTGAATTCGTAAGTTAGTCGCTTTCTGTTCAAGAAGATTCTTCAAAGTATCCACAAATTTCGCTTGTCCTTTCCTTATTTTAAGAGTTTTTCGCTTTCAAAATTTCCACGCGCCGTTGCGCCGATATAGTAAGATAATGCTCTTGGCAGGTTTTTACAAGAGATTCAAAAGTCTTAATTGCTTTTGGAATATCTTGCGTTTTGACATAAGCCTCTGCCTGCCAATACATAGATTTGGCAACGATTTCATTTGCCGTGGACTTTTTGCCCTTTGTTTGCTTTTTCTCGTTTTTAATAGCTTCGGTAAATTTTTCTATTGCCTGTTCATAATTTTTTTCTTCATAATAAGCTCTAACAGCTTCAGCATAGGCGAAGTTGTTTTCTTCTTGCGAATTAAAAGGTGCTATTTCTACACGCTGCTGCTCTAAAACTAATGAAGAAGATTCTTCTTCCAGTTCTTCTTCATCATACACATCCTCCGATTCGTCCGACTCGTCTGGTTCATAAGCGACTGCATCAGAATCTTCCGCATCGGTTTCATCAAAACCTAAAGGATCGAATTCATCTTCATCAGTAATATTGTTATCGCTATTTTGATCAAAAGGATCTGTTTCTTCTTCGTCAAAACCATCTATTTCGTTTAGTTTGAAATCCATTTCTTCTCCTCAGTTGTGATGTCTTTTAACACATAATTTAGTGTTGAACTATCTCAAGTACCGTCGTTGCTGTGTAAAAGTAGTTGTTTTATGTGGCATAAATGGCTACACTCTGTCAATTTCCAAATAAAACATACATATTTATATCATATCAAATTTAAGTGGTTATGTCAAGAAAAACCCCAAGAATACTTCTGAAAAAGAGTTGACATCAGTAGTTTTTCTATCTATAATAAATACGAATATTATCATAACTATAAGGGACTTCCCTATCTATCCTTTAAAAGAAATGGACATGAAACGAATAGCATTTATTTTCTTTATAATTGTAATCTTTGGTGTTCAACCGCTGTTTGGGCAGTTGCCAGATTCGCAAACTGAACCTTCTTCTCCAGTTACGCAAGAAGAAAAACCTGTGGAGAACGACGAACAGAATACGGAGGTCGTTTCACCATCAACACAAGAGACACCTTCGGAAAGCGAGAAACAGGACACTGAAAATGCGTTGTCACCTACTCCTGAAGAAATCTCTGTAGATAGCGACAAACAGGATACGATGCCCGAAAAAGAAAAAGTAGAAATCGAAGAACCGCCCGATGCGTCGGATCCAGTGCCGCCGAAGTGGCAAGGGAGGCAGCGGATTTTTAAGCTTGTTAATGATTATCAGTTAAAAGCAGATGACACCATAACTACGCTTGTCATGATTGCCGGTGACGCAACTATACAGGGAACAATAACAGGAAATATTTTAGTAATCGGTGGAGATGTTGCACTTGCACCTGGTGCTCAGGTGAAAGGAATGCTACGAGTAATTGGAGGAGAAATAACCGGGAACCTTGAATCGGCAAAGAATTCCAGCGTGAGTAACCATTGGAAAACCTTACCAGCTATAGCGGATGTGTTGATGCGTCCTCATACCGTCTGGGACATCAGAAAACATAGAAATTTCCGGTTGACTACCTTAAAGTTTGCGCTTCTACTTTTGACATATTTGTTAATTACACTGGCATTTCCGAGACCGATAAATGCAATAAGTTCGCTGTTGACCCGTAGACCCATTGAGTGTATTCTATTTGGCATCCTAATGTTTGTTGTTATTCCAGCAGTTTTTGTGGTATTAATACTTTCTATTATAGGGTATCCGTTCTTGTTACTATGTATTTGTCTTTTGGTACCGTTGGCATTATGTGGAAAAGCGGCAATTTTTTTTACACTCGGGAGCACACTTCTCGCTGGACGTTTGAAACCACTTGCAGTAATTTTTGGTTTTATTCCCTATTTTATGGCAACTGAAATCCCACATGTGGACTGGATAGCCTTTCTTGCCTTCAATGGTATCGGTATTAGTCTCTGCATACTGGGAGTTTTAAGTGCAATGTCATCACAAAGTCAGGGTAAGAATATTCACTGGTCTGAAAGGGTGCGCTAATAATGCATCTTGAATCTCCTCTTTTTCTCGGTCTGTTCTTCATATTACCGTTGTTGATAATATATCTATGGTGGATACGGAAACAAGCAACCTTGTCTGCTATCCGCTTCGGTGAGCTTGAACGGGTTCAACAAATTCCGAAAACATCCGCTGTCAAACTACTACCGTTGCTCAAGGTAATAAGGTTCATCGTAATTGCCCTTCTGATCTTCACCCTTGCGCGACCACAACTAACCGAAAGTCAAGAGCAGCGTTTCGCTGAAGGTATTAATATTTTCTTGGCACTTGATGTCTCTGAAAGCATGCGCGCGGAGGATTTTAAGGATGCTAATCGACTTCAAACTGCGAAATCGGTTATCCGGGATTTCCTTAGGAATCGGCAGAGTGACCAGATTGGATTAGTCGTTTTTTCTGGGGAAAGTTTTACACTCTGTCCCCTTACACTTGATTATCCCGTGTTGATAGAATTGCTTGATAGCGTGGAAGTTGCTATGGGTGGACAGCTGCAGGGTGGCACGGCAATCGGAGATGCGATTGCAACTACCACACATCGGTTACGAGATTCAGAAGCAAAAACCAAAATTGTTATTCTGCTGACAGATGGTGAAAACAATGCGGGTACAATTGACCCTGGAACAGCAGCATCGTTAGCACAATCGTTTGGTATTCGGGTTTATACCATCGGCATGGGTAAAGAAGGTGGCACCCGTATTCCTTATGAGGATACTACATTCGGAAAGCGATATCGAGAGGAATTAACCTATCTTGATGAGGACACACTCAAAATAATTGCTAACACTACTGGCGCACGCTATTTTCGTGCTACGGACGTACAATCTTTAAAATACACTTATGCAGAGATTGACAAGCTTGAAAAAACAAAATTTAAGATTGTTAACTATACATATCACAAAGAATTGGCAGCGTATTTTCTAATACCTGCAGCTCTTCTGTTAGGACTTGAAATTCTATTAAGCAATACGGTTTTACGGAAAATTCCATAAACCCTTACATTTCCAATCATTTTGTAGGAGATTATAATGAAAAACATTATTGCATGTAATTTAGGTAGTTATCGGCAGTTTGGTGCGAATGCTTATGAGCATTTAGCAGAAATCGGTTTGACTAATGTTGAAATCGGAGCGCCATCGGCTGATGCGGTTGACGCAGTACAGGCGAACTTAAAAGCACACGGACTTACCGCTACAAGTTTAACCGGCAGTTGCGATGTGAAATCGGACACGGTTGTTAAGGATTTTCAGCCGACGTTAGAAACCGCAAACGAGATGGGTGTGAAGGTTATTTTTGTTAGCGTTCACGCAGGAGAAGCAGATCGAAACGCTGTATATGACCGTCTCCGAGCTATTGGGGAAAATGCTGAACCATTGGGTGTTAAAGTTTGTTTGGAAACGCATCCCGATATGGCACACAACGGCGACATTGCGCTTGAAACGATGAAAGGTGTTAACCATCCGAATATCCGTATCAACTTTGATACCGGTAACGTCTATTACTATAACCATAATGTGGATGCTGTTACAGAGGTCAAAAAAATTGTTGAGTATGTAGGGGCAGTTCACCTCAAGGATACGAATGGCGGTTATCGGACGTGGCATTTTCCAACCCTCGGAGAAGGTGTAGTTGATTACAAAACCGTGTTTCAGACATTGAACGATGCGGATTTTTATGGGCCTTTCACAATGGAATTAGAAGGTATTGAGGGGGAAAACCTTGATGAAGCAGGCGCTAAGGCTCGCGTGGCAGATTCACTGCAGCACCTGAAAGACATTGGAGTAATCTGATGGACACAAATCTCTGTATTATTCGACTCGGTGAGGGAGAACGGGTCGGCGATACGCTCGGAGAAATCTTGGATACCCCGGATATGACAACGATCGGACCCTTTGTCGTATCTAAGGAACATCCGACTGAACTGCATTTCCACGATTTTGATGAGTACTGGTATTTTACGGAAGGCACCACAACGGTTACTCTCCGCACCGCTGACGGTCAATCCGAATCCTATCGTATAGGTCCAGGGGATTTAGTTGTCACTCCTAAGGGCGTTGAGCATGGACATATTCCAGACGATGTTGTCAAAGGTGTGCAATGGGTGAGTGTGATTCATCCCGATGCACGCCGTGGGCATTTGCACCGAGAATTCCCATCGGTATAAAGTTGTAGGCATATCTCGTTGTGCCGTAACATGGATAATAGAAAATGAATCCAATAATCTTTACCAAACGCGAGATTAAACAAACGCTTCTCAGCCATCAGAACACGCTGAGAACATACGGTGTGAAACGCCTTGGACTTTTTGGATCCTATGTTAAAGACACCGCTCATAGCGAAAGTGACATCGATCTGCTTGTAGAACTTGAGGAAGTGTCATTTGATCGATATATGGAGTTCCGTATTTTTCTCGAGGACCTATTTCAGAAGAAGATTGACCTCGTCATCGCTGATTCGCTCAAACCACGTTTGCGCCCACGCATTGAAAAGGAAGTTGAGTATGTCGCAGGACTTTGACATCTATCTTGAGGATATATTAGAGGCAATAGATAGGATTCAAGAATATGTCCAGGATGTTACACGCGAGACCTTTGAAACGGATCGAATTCGGATTGACGCGGTCATCTGAAACCTTGAAGTCATTGGTGAGGCTGTTAAACAGGTGCCTGATTCCGTTTGAGAAAAGTATCCAAGTGTCGCATAGCGGAAGATTGCTGGATTGAGAGACATCCTCATTCACAAATATTTGATGTCAACCTTGAGATTGTCTGGGGTGTGGTGCAATCAAATATCCCGATTTTGAAGACAGAAATCCAACAGATCCTTAAGGAGAAAAGCGAATAATTCTATAGCGCACGCTCATTAAGAAAGGCGAAATTATGTCAACACAAAAACATCCTCTGCCCTTGCGGCGGTTAGGGCGCACAGAATTAGAAGTCACATGCCTCAGTATGGGTGGTGCAGGTATCGGTGGAGGGAAAGTCACCGACGATGAGGCAATTGAGGCGGTTCGCCGCGCCATCACATTAGGTATGAATTATCTTGATACTTCACCGCTATATGGTGAAAGCGAAAGGCGGGTTGGACTCGCTCTTGCAGATGGATGGCGTGAGAAGATTTTTCTTGCCACAAAAACAGGTACACACCCAAAATGGCGTGGTGATTATAGTGCTGCAGGCACACGCCGAAGCGTTGAAAATAGCCTAAGGTTGTTGGGAACTGATTATCTTGATGTTTGCTTAGTGCATGATCCCAAAAGCATGGATCCAGTTGTTGCCAAAGGCGGTGCGTTGGAGGAACTGCAGCGGATGCGCGAGGAAGGATTGGTAAGATTTATCGGACTCGGTGTAAGAGATCACGAATTCCACAAAATTGCTATAGAAACCGGCATCGTAGATGTCATCCTAACCCATTTGGATTACACGCTTCTCAGTCAGACTGCAAATGAGTGGTTATTATCCTTTGCTTATGACAACGACATTGGCGTTATCAACGGTAGTCCTTTGGGAATGGCGTTACTGACTGGGCTTGAACCGGATGTTGGAAACAAATCACCTGAGGCAGAAAAAGCACACCAACTTTGGCAGTGGGCAACTGACAACAATTTGAGTTTGCTGAATCTTGCTATCCAATTTTCCCTACGTCAGCCGCTAATTGCAACAACCTTGACTGGTTCTAAGAATGCGACAGAAGTGGGACAGAATTTCGCTGCTGCTACGACACCTGTTTCTGATGATGTGTGGGAACAACTACAAACGCTCTTGTAGGAGAAGATATTAATGAAATTCAAGGGAAAGGTTGCTTTGGTAACTGGCGGAAGTCGTGGTATAGGAAAGGCAACCGCTCTCAAACTTGCCGGAGAAGGTGCGACCGTTGCCGTACACTATTCTCGATCGGCTGCTAAAGCGGAAGCAGTCTGCAAACAGATTGATGGTTTAGGACAGAGAGCAATACCCGCCCGAGCAGACATCTCGGACAGAGAAGCAGTAAATAGAATGGTTACAGCGGTGACAGAAGAACTCGGCACAATTGAATTGCTTGTGAACAATGCTGGAGATGTCGGGGATATGATGTTTGACGAACTGACACCTGAACATTGGGATCGAATCGTAGCGATTAACTTGACCGGTCCCTTCAATGTGTTGTGGGCAGTCAAACCTGGAATGATTGAACAACAGTTTGGACGTATCGTCAATGTATCATCAATTGCAGCATTAGCAGTGCGTCCAAATCAGCTGCCTTACGCGGCAGCGAAAGCCGGCGTTATTTCTCTGACGAAATCGTGTTGTGGACCACTTGCACAACACAATATCCGCATTAATTCCGTAGCACCAGGGGCAATCGCAACAGATATGCTAAGTGAAGTTTCACCAGAAATGGTGGAACAACTCCGCTCTACAACACCGCTTGGCAGGCTTGGTGAACCGAAAGAGATGGCAGATGTGATAGCGTTTCTTTTGAGTGAGGAATCAAGTTTTATGACGGGTGCGACTGTGATTGCGAGTGGAGGACGAATTCTCATACCGTAACTACCAATTCTGTTTCTCCAATTTCCAGATCGAAAGCAATGAACGTTTGCTTCCCCTCACAGAGAAATGTATCTCTCTGAAAGTCGCGCCGAGAATGAACCTCGCGAATGTCCCACCCGTTGATTTGGATATGTCGTATCGGTAAATCAAGAACTAACGTAAAGTTCGCTGTCGGGAATTGAGTGGAGAGGTTTATCTGCTGTTTTTCTTCAAGAACAGTAATTTCGGTAAGTTCACGTGCCATCCAGTAGTGTCCTATTTCTGAGGTTTTCATCCAGATCGTTTTCGTCCCATCAGGGTCATAATTATCCAGTCGTTCTTTGACTTTCTTCAATACATCAAATCCATGTTTTTCTCCATTAAAATAGAAACCGGGCCAATGTCCTACGAGGACACATGGTAACTCCTTTTCAAGAATTGGAGGCAAACGTCCACCCTGTAAATCTTCTGTGATGAATCGGTCAGCGTCTCCTAAATCGTAGCCTGACCACCCTCCAAACCAGTCGCCTGCACACGCCACAATGCTTGCAATTGCGATCCCTTTATCCCTTTCAACGTGCCAGATAGGTACATCGGGAAGTTCATCGTGTTTAAGCCAAAGAAAATAGAAGGGTCGCGGATCGTTATTGACCTCTTGTGATGCGGTTAATACTGCTTTCGCATACGCAGCCTCTTGTCGTTTTCCGAATGCACCAGGACTCGTTACGCCTTCACACGGAATGCCTACATTATTAAGCATTTCCATCGCAGTTATAATGTAATCTGTCAGTCTATTGTCAGTAGGTGGATTAACCCATTCAACTTGCTCCCACTCTTCAGTCAGCGCGAACGTTTCTAAATCAACGACAGCGGTATGTGTGAGCATCTCTGGTGTCAAATCGAAGTTTGGCCAAATAATTTCTCTGTAAATCCGCAGCCATGACTGATATTCGTGTGTCGGACTTTTTCCGAAAACTTGGGCAGGAAATCCTTCGTCAACGCGCCCTATGCCTGCCGGATAAGGAATAAGGCTAAATTTGCCTTTCACACCGTTTTCCCAGCACCATTCTGCCCACTCCCATGCAAAATCCGCGGGGATTGTTGGCGGAATTTTTTTGAGTTGAGCCTCATCACCTTCCCATCGATCAGGAGGTACATTCGGTTGATGTCGTGCTTTCCATGCATGCCTTTGCTGTATCCAATAGTAGGTGAGATTAATTACCGGACACGAATCGTCAACAATAAGGGATAATGGCGTTCTAAGAAGCGGATTGCAGACGGTGACGTTCATTCTTTTCTGATTCTATGATCCAGTTTCATTGGTAATTTGTTCAACGTGTTTTCTGATGTAAGGCACATCATCTACCCACAAACCTTCAACTCCATTCTTCAACGCCCAAGCGACATCTCGAAATGTCTGAATAAATCCAGCTTCAACTACAATTCCATTTGCACTCAACTCATTCACTTGTCGCGGAATAGAACGTGTCAAAAAATTATAGATTCCAAAATGATTGATTTTGCTCCAACCGAAGATGATACGGTTTACATCAATCTCAGTAGCTGCTTTGAGATAGTTTACCATCGGATTAATTAAAATAGCACTCGTTTGGAGTCGTGGTTCTAATCGCTTAGCCTCAACAAGCAATTGCTTCCGAATGTAAAAGGTGAGAATACTGACGAGGTGAACAACTTCAAAGTGATGAATGCGTTCTACAATGATAGGGAGGAGTTCAGGTGTATCCGATTTCGGTTCAACAAAACATGGCATTTGGTTTTCCCGGACAAATCTGAGTGCATCATCAAGGTGAGCAACAGGTTCATCTGAGTTTTGCGACTTTAACTGCTGCACTTCTTTCCAATTTAATTGACTGAGGGGCGTCGTGCATCCGGTGGCTTCGCGAATATCATCTCGGTTAAAGTCGACGTGAATCAGCACAGGCTGCTTATCTTGGGTAAGACAGACATCACATTCAAACCCATCAGCACCGTCTGCAAGTGCTTGTTTAAAGGAAGCAAGCGTGTTTTCGGGTGCGCGTCCCATGCCGCCGCGATGTGCGAGAAGTTTAATGTTCATTATCAATTGCTCAATTTGTCAATCAATGTTTGGTGAGTATTCTCCCGATTTCCACAATGCTCTTCTCAGATTTACCAATTCAAGACGATTCATGTTTAACGCATCAACTGTTGCCCTCTCTGTACGCGTACGACCAATTATATATTGACGGTCTTCACTCCATATAAAATGTCGTTTCCAGTTTTTTAGACGAGGATTAAAGAGTGGGACGCGTTGTCCTGTTTGAGGGTCCTGTGTATGTGTTTTGGTATGTTTTGTTGAGTTACACGAGGGACAAGTCCAAGCTAAATTATCCAACGTAGATTTTCCGCCATCCTTTCGCGGAATGATATGATCACAATGGAAAGAAGCACTTGGGAAATTAGTAGGTGCTTGACAGTATTCACAGAGTCCTTTCGCACGTTTCCGCACACGAAGACGGAGCGACTGAGAAATTCGTTCAGAGTACATCATTCCCCGCTTTTAATCCAAATTTTGCAATAATCTCCTCTGCCGGTTTTTCCCAACGATGCACTAAAATTGCAATACCTTCAAGACGCTTCGTGTTTAGAATTGTTAATTTACGGACGAGTTCTTGATACTCAGGAAGTTCGGCATCAGTTAGAGTTTCGTCATCAGATTTACCTCGCAATTCCCAGTAACGCCTATTCTCTTTTTCGGGTAAACGTGTGTTTTTCTTGATAAATGCTAATATCTCGTCATCTGATGCATCAGGATCGACGTTTTCATCTACTATGTTCTCTTGCTGTTGCTGCCATTCTGCCAATTTCTTGGTGAATTCATCCAATTCAACTGTCGATAACTGTTTAACGCTGTTTAGGAGATGTTCAACTCTTAGTTCGGTAGATGTATCAACGGTAGACATCATCGTTCCTCCGAAGATGTATGGTAGTCAAAAGTCGTGTTACAATTACAAATCACTCTATTTGTGGTTTATATATCACAAGTTTAACACAAACTTTTTGAGGGTTGCAAGTTGTTCTGTCCGAGTAGGTAGAAGGTCTTATTCTTCCTTCTTTTTATGCCACATCCACTCAAAGTTATCCTGTGGTTGAAATCCTAATATCCGTTTCGTTTTTGCATTTGAGAATTGCTGATGTGGTAAATCTGCAAAAATGTTGAAAATCTCACACTTTGATGGTAGGTCTTCCAGATCAATTTCCAGTCCTAATCGAAACGCCTCACCTGCATCTCGCCAACTGACAGAAAATGGGTTGAGGTCAACACCTTCTGCTTCATAGTCGAGTTCCCGAAAACTGAGAAATAGATAACAGAGAACATAAATGTCGTAATTCTCGGTAAAAACCTTACAGATTTCCTGTCCAAGTCCTTTAGTTAAAGGATAAAGCCCCGTACTTGTCTTTGGTGGAACATCTGGGTTAATCTCATAGTCCCAACTCGTATAATCATCACCTTGTATAGTGAAATGCGGACCGGTATTGATAACACGGCGGATACCGTGTTTGACAGCAGCGCGCATTATATTATAACATCCGCGCGTGCTAACATCAAATGCTAACTGCCGGTCATGCCGAAGCACTGAGCAATTGATAATAGTGTCCATCCCTTCAGCGGCTCGCAAAACTTGATCTAATGAACCGACATCAATATGTATAGATTCATGTTTTGTGTCTATCTCATTTATGTCCGTTACGCGTAAGGTATAGTAGGATTCCAATGCCTTGACAACATGAGGTCCGAGGTATCCGTTACCACCTAAAATTAGAACTTTCATTGCCTATCTCCTTGTGTTATGAGTGAAACACGGTATGTGCTTACTATTTTGCTGGCGGCACAAATTGTGGGTCGAATTTTAGATGTCCCTTTGCATTGCCGATAGCAAAACGTGAACCCGGGAATTCTGACTGAACGTGGAAAATACCCCATCTTGACGGTGCATCAATTGCACCTTGAAACGCTGCGACTGCATCATCCATTCCAAGCCACATGGAATTGAACTCTGCTTCAGCTGCTTCTTGAGGAGTAACAATAACACCAAGACGGAGACATGTTATACCGATTTTCCCTTCCCGTGCGAATTCGCGACACGTGAATTCACCGAGATGTTTTGCCAGCACCAACCCATCAATGCTGGGACGAGGTCTCCAATTCTCTTTAACGGTCCAATCTTCACCGTGTTGTTCAAACAAACGGAGTGTGCTGGCATAGATGAAATGTTTCACGCCTTCTTCAGACGCAGCCATCAACAAGTTATAGGTGCAACGTGTTTGATAATCAATCTCAAAGTTTTCAGGTTCGGCGGATTTTGCCTTAAGTTCGGGCGGCGTTTCTGCGATATGGACAATAGCGTCCATGCCTTTCACCAATTCGTTTGTCGACTCGTCGTGTCCCAACGCACTCTGCACAAACTCAAGGTTGGTTTCAATAGGTTGAAGTTCCGTTAGTCGAATCGTATGTGATTCAGATACAGATTTTGCTAATTTGCGCGCCAATTCGGAACCTGCCGAAGTAATTAAAACATTCATAAAATTTCTCTCTCAAAATTGGGTTTTTGATTTTACAAAGCCTCTTGAATTTTCGCTGCAATGTTACTAATCTCTTCAATGTTTCCTTCACTTGGTCGCCACGGTAGTCGCAACGGGTCTCCTTCCCACCGCGGAATGAGATGCAGATGAAAATGGAACACAGTCTGAAATGCAGCTGCTTCATTTGATTGGAATAGGTTAAGTCCATCCGGATTTAACGCCTCACGGATTGCTGTCGCGAGTAGCACTGCGACTTCCATAATTTTGCTGCCTATTTCTGCAGGCATATCAAAGATATTCCGATAGTGTTGCTTCGGTATGATGAGGAGGTGCCCTGGGTTTGCAGGAGCAATATCCATAAAAGCGAAAACATGTTCATCTTCATACACCGTTGCAGAGGGAATTTTGCCCTCAACAATTGCACAAAAGATACATTCCATTAATTTGTATCCTCGCAAGAATTTTGGGTTATTTTAGCAAATTTAGGGTTGAATATCAACAACAAAGATAGATCAGATTCTATCATTAGACCAGGGTTATTCAGTTTTAAGAGTTTTCTGGTCTTGAGATTTACTGAAAGTTAATATCTATAAATATGAACATTGTTCTTTAGTCCCGCTGAATGCCATACGCGGAATGCCTAAAGACGAATGCGCTTTTGGCATTCGCCATGATTCATAGCGTTGATTGGCGCATTCATAGCGTTGATTTGGTAGGGACGATATGTTAAGTCTTCTATGCCGTTCCTACGGAACTCAAGAGGCGGCGGGTAACATTTTTCTATAAACATATCGTCCCTACGGGACTAAAGACACGGACAAGATGACAACACATAAAATTAACGTCATAGCAAAAAACCACCAAAAATATAGAAAACTGAATAACCCTGTCATTAGACTTGATTATTGGATAGGGGTGTGATAAAATACCGACAATGGAAGGCATTCAAAAATCCTACACTCTAATTCATAAAGACGAAGAGACTGAAGCACGCGTTGGCAAACTACACACAGCACACGGGATTGTCCATACTCCGATTTTTATGCCTGTAGGCACCCGCGGTACTGTGAAGGCATGCACGCCGCAAACCTTATCCGAACAGATTCAGGCAGAAATTATCCTTGCCAATACCTATCATCTTTATCTGCGTCCCGGACACGAGATTGTCCAAGAAACAGGCGGTTTGCATGCGTTTATGGGATGGGATAAACCTATATTGACCGATAGTGGTGGATTTCAGGTCTTTAGTCTCGGTCCACTGCGGAAGATTACAGAGGAGGGGGTAGAGTTCCGTTCTCCTATAGATGGTACGGAACGTTTTATAAGTCCTGAACGTTCCATTGAAATCCAAAATGCACTCGGAGCAGATATTATTATGGTGTTTGATGAATGCCCTGCCTTGCCAAACGAATATGAATATCTCAAGAATTCAATGGAGATGACACTACGCTGGGCAGAACGAAGTAAAAAAGCACATCAGAATACGCATCAACTTCTATTCGGGATTGTGCAAGGTGGTATGGAGCGCGACCTCCGCTGCGCAAGTGTGGAAGGGACGGTATCGCTTGATTTTCCCGGATACGCTATCGGCGGGTTGAGCGTTGGTGAAGAGAAGGATTTGATGTATGAGATGTTAGCATATACCGCGCCTCTCCTACCGGAAGATAAACCGCGCTACTTGATGGGGGTTGGCACGCCTGAAGATTTGGTGTATGGTGTTCGTTGTGGTGTTGATATGTTTGATTGTGTAATGCCGACTCGGAATGCACGCAACGGTTCGCTCTTTACATCTGAAGGCATTGTCCGAATTAAAAACGCAAAATACACGCGCGATTTTAGTCCTTTGGACCCAGCATGTAGTTGCTATACCTGCCAAAATTTCACACGGGCGTATCTACGACACTTACATATTGAAAATGAGATACTCGGTTCGCAGCTGCACACGCTGCACAACTTGTATTTTTATATTAGTTTGATGCGTGGGATTCGGCGTGCTATCTGTGATGGTAGTTTTACAGCGTTGGCAACTGATGAACCGGATATTAGTGCATTGGTGCGGTTAGGACAACTAACCGAGGATGTTGGTTAGTGTTAGATGAGACCGTTAGGATTGTAACATCCTAAATTTCACTCAAAAGTGTTTGCCATATTATCCCAAACAACTCTAATGTGCCTCGTTCTTCCGTTGATGTTCAAGGAACTGGGAGTGGTATAGGTTTTTTGTCTTCCAGACTGTGTTGTTCGTTCTCGCGTTGTGGTTGAAGGAACTGCCGGTAAAAATCTATCACTACATTTTTACAAAACTCGTCGAGTTGATCCAAGGTTGGTTCGGTAACCGGCTTATAGAAACCAGCAACCCCAGCATGATCATGAGAGTAAAAGCATACGCCTATTTTGGCAAAGGTTAGATCTGTTCCATTTTCGCGTGGTCGATAGAATATTTTGAATACTATCTGTATAAAATACGACCATGCGTTTTGAATATCATTCTCAACAATCTTAACATCACCGAGCTCGACTAACAACTGTTCCATACATTTTTGTATCGTCTCTCTAAATTGAGTTGTCTCATCTTTATTTTTTGAGAAGGGGCGTTTAGCGTCTTCTTGATAGGGAGAGGTCACTTTGACAACAACGAGATGCTTATTGTCAACTTTCGTTTGTAGGCTTTTAGAACGATACTCAGTGTATGTAACATCAACATTCTCATCGTTAGATGCCATTATTAGATAACTCCTTCTATAAATAGGATAGATAGTCCGCACTAAAACAATCACTTTTTAACGACAAAATAATGTATGTCCCTAAAGTTTCCAATCGCGATCCAGCTTTCGTCAAATCTTCCCTTCCGTAGTATCAGTTGTGGGTTATTCTTCGTGCATTTCAATTTTTACTTCCATTTTGAGCCACGTATCCCAACCACGAGTGCACGCGTAGTGTTTTATCACATCCTTCGCCATGCGAATAAGGGCGTTTTTAGAATCCGCATCTACGTTATCGGTGAATGTGAACTTTACCAACACCGTATCAGGATCCCCGGTTTTGGGAACAAACATTGCATGTAATCCAACGTCTTCAGTCCGCCAATCGAAAAAACTTAAGCTATTGAGTTCTACACAGAGCCATTCTATACGCGTTGGTGTGTAAGCCTCTGCACCACCCTTGATATTTTCGTTTGCGGTTTTTTCTTTTTTCTTTTTGGATGGCATTGCTGCCTCCTCATGATGTAATGTATAACAACCAGCAGACACCGTGAAACACAACAATTGATTTTCTTTTGTAAAGTGCGGGGTTTTTCGTCTTCCCGTAGGACGTGCGTTACCCCTGGCACCCGCCCACGCAGGAGTCGAACCTGCTTGACGGGGTAACACACGTGCATTATCCCCGGCCACCCGCCGATGATAGGAGTCGAACCTACAACCGGATAATACAAGTACAAACACGTGTTGAACACTGATTGTTTGCCGGATTATTATAACACGCTTCTTGTATCCCGTCAATAAAACTATTTACACAACGCCAGCAAGTCAAGGAGGCACCACTTTCTCTATAACCCTAAATCTTTTTCCGAATTCACATATTTATTTTTCCTCTCGGTCAAAACTTTTGAGGACTTCATCCCAATCCCACAAAAGAATTGTACCATCTTGCCCCGTGCTAACAAGTGTTTTACCATCAGGTGAGAACACCAACGTTTTCACTGTCGCAGTGTGTCCATCAAGTGTAGTGGGTTTGTCTTCTGTTTCCAAGTTCCATAACTCAATTTTACTATTACTACGTCCGATAACAAGCGAAGTGTTATCTGGTGAAAATACTAACGCATAGGCACCATGCGGAATTTCTTTAAGAAGGGAATGTCTATGACCTGCCAACAAACGTAACAAATGGATTCGTCTGTTACTTGCTATAGCAATCAAATTGCCATTTGGTGAGAATGCCAATGTTCGAATATGTTCCTGATAGGCGATATGAATATTAGGGGGAGTGCCTTCTACTGTAGGTTCCTCTCCCACAAAGAGGCGTACTAACGGAACTCCAGTTTTCGCATCCCACATCTGGACCTTTCCGCCCTTGGTTCCACTAATAAGTTTTTCACCGTCCGGTGAAAAAACCAAAGCACTAATATTAGGCTTAAATGTACTGATTTCTGACTTATGTTGGTCAGATAACTTGTCAATATCATTTTGATCTAAGTGAGATATATCGAGAGATAACATATCGAGAGATATATCAAAATTCTCACCTGTCTCCGTGTTCCACACAAGAATCTTATCCGAATCGCCGAATGCCACCGTTTTTCCATCAGATGAAAAAGTTGAGGATGAAGCACCTCCTGCCGCAGCCATAGTCTGCAGATCATGTCCTGTCCTAACATCACTCAGACGAACTGAGAGATCCGGTGTATACGCAGTATTAGCGGAACCTGAGAAGAGTCTATTACCTTCTACACCAGTACAAATGATCTTTGTTCCATCAGATGAAAACGCTGCAGTCGACAACCAATATTGGTGTTTTCTATCTTGATCTGGTCTAAAGTAGAGATCAGTTTTTCGTAATATTTTGGTATCGGTTTTTTGTGATGTTTTGACATCCCATAAGTTAATAACCCCGTCATGCGTCACAGTTGCAAGTGTGGTGTTATCTTTAAAAAAAGTCGCTGTTTCTACCTGCATTGTGTGTCCGGTGATATGGATAGGTGACGGATTTTGTGTCTTGATATTCCAAAACTGGACTGTGCCGTCTGCACTCCCACTTGCAAGTGTGTGATTATGTGGTGAAAACGTTAGTGCGGTAATACCGTTAGTATGCCCTGTGAAAGTAGCGAGAGGTTTACCGGTTGCGGAATCCCACAACTGCACTATTTTATCGGTGCCTCCACTTGCCAGCATTTTTCCGTCCGGAGAGAATGCTAATGCGTTGACCCACCCCGTGAATGGTTTGTCGCTGGTTGATTCCTTGCTTTCGGCATCCCATAATTGTTTCCTGCTTTCTGTATCCCATATTTGTAATGTGACTTTGCTATCACTACTCATACCTGCGCTCGCGAGACGTTTACCATCAGGTGAAAATTCCAAAGCCAAAACACTCATGTTTCCCTTGAGTGTAGACAGTATTTCGCCGGTCGTTGTGTCCCATAGCTCAATATCAGTTCTTATTCTAACCACCGCAAATTTATCATGTGTGAGAGCCAAAAGAACCGCAGAATTCGCTTTTGTTTGTTCCTCAATATTCTTCACATTTCCTTTTCTTGTTTTAACATCTAACTGACTGATTGAGTCTCCCTTGTCACTCAAAGCGAATAGTGTTTTGCCATCTTCAGAGAATCGCAATACTGAGACTTTCGGAAAATGACCTGTGATTACCACTTTCTGTCCGGTAGCTACTTCCCACAACTGGAACTCCTGACCGCCAACACTATTTGCAAGGAAACGACCCTCTGGCGAAAAGGCAATGGATTTGCACTTACCGGGGAACATGGACAGTTCTTTACCAGTCTCTACATCATAAAGCCAAACACCGATACTACTGCCTACCGCGAGTTGCCTACCATCTGGTGAGAATTGAAGCACATTAATTCCGCCTTTCCCAAAACGTGCTTTCGCTTCTTTCGGTAGTTCCCATTTTGTAAAATCTTCCACTGTTTCGTTTGCTTGTGCTTCCGCAATTACTGCAGGCACATTGTTAGGTTGTTGTTCAGAATTATCGAGTTTATCTAATGCAATAACACTTCCGATTTGCGTTCGCATATCAGGTTTGGACTCAAGGTTCGCGACTATTGGTGCGTCAATAATATCAATCTTCATTTCTGCGGTGGCATCAAAACTGAAGGGTTGCTGGAAACGCGCTAAGTGTTGGCTGCCTAATCCGAGCATTAACACGATTAAGGTAATACTTGCCGCGCCTATTGCCCACGGCGCTAAAGGTTTACTCCCTGATGGTGCAGCGGGTTTGATATGTTCGACCTTTTGCATGATATTGTCGGTAAGGTTTGGGGATAGTTGGAAGTTGCTAAGTGCTTCTCTAATCATCGGTTCCTCCTTTTTTAGACGTTGTCGTGCACGATGAAGACGGATCTTGATCGCACTTGTAGATACACCTAAAAATCTACTGATCTCTTCAACCGTCATTTCACCTAAATAATGAAGTGTCATCACCGTGCGTTCACTCTCTTTCAGTTTTGCAAGAAGCTTTTTCACCACCTCGCGTTGTGCCTCTGTCGTAGCCTTCGCATGTTCCTCAGCGACATATCGGGAATATGCTGTCTCATCTATCCACTCGGTGTCAGTGTCTTCTAACGATTCAGTTTCAATCCGTTTCTTACGAAGCCATGAGAGACATTGGCGAGTTGCGATTACATAGAGCCAACCAGAGAACTGATTTGGATTTTTCAAGGTTGACAGTTTCTGATAAACTTTGAGGAAGGTGTCCTGTGTAATTTCCTCAGCAATGTGGAAATCGCCTATTTTGCGCCAAGCGAGTGCATGCACCTGCTTTTGATATTTGTTCACCAAATCTACGAAGGCGGTTTCATCACCTGCGAGGATGCGGTGTATCAGTTCAACATCGTTAGATTTCATCAGACACCTCAAAAGAAATGGTAGATTGCTTAATCTTCTATCAATATAGAATGACGCTGGTTAGGTGCGAAATGGTTACATAATTTTGTAAAAAATGTGGATGCTCGAAAAAAAATAATACCAATTCAAAAAAAAATATTTCATAATGGAAGCGAGCCATTATTGTTTATTGAAATATCTTTCTTCTGTAGGAGCGACCTCCTGGTCGCGACCAGGAGGTCGCTCCTACAAGAACATCTCAATAATGGCATCTTATTTAATAAAATGGTATAATTTATCCGACTAAATACTTAAACACCGCAGAGAGGTTGTCATCGGGAGAGTAGAGTTGGGAGACGTTCAATTCGTTTTCAATGAGAATTTGGGGAAGGCGGGCGTAAAAAGAATCTGGTTTTGCTGTTTCAATGATAACATCACCCGTACCATCTCCGAAAGTAACGCTGAGAATATCCTCAAACGGGAGACAGACTTGTGCTAAACGGCGCGGTTCGTCGGCATTCAGGAAGACCTTATGCGGGTGTTCATCAATCAGTTCGCGGATGTCGGAGATAGTGCCTTCTGCAAGGATTCGTCCCTGATGGATAAGTAGGATCGTCTCTGTTACTGCCTCTATCTCATAGAGGATATGGCTTGAAACAATCATGCTGATTCCCTGTTGTGCGAGTTCTAAGAGCAAATTCATGACATGTCGCCTACCGATTGGGTCAAGTCCGGTAAGCGGTTCGTCCAGAAAAAGGAGTTCCGGATCATGCACGAGTGCTTGTGCAAGTTTTATACGCTGTCGCATCCCTTTACTGTAGGATGCAATTGGTTTGTCCTTTGCTGAAAGCATATCCACTGTTTCAAGCACTTTAAGGCATCGCGATTCTGCTTCTGTTGTTTCAAATCCACTCAAAGTTGCGAAAAAAGAGATAAACTCAAAACCGGTCATAAATTGGTAGGCTAATTCAATGTCTGGGCAGTAACCGACACGCTGCGTTAGGAGATAGTTGTTCCAAACATGTTGATTTAGGACAGTGATACCCCCTTGGTTGGGTTTGAGTTGACCTGTCATTAATTTCAGTAGAGTCGTTTTACCTGCACCATTAGGGCCAAGCAAACCGGTAATTCCAGGGTGAATGGTTAGTGTGACATCATTCACCCCCATCACTTCGCCGTACCATTTAGATAAGTTTTCTGTTTGAACGATTGCAGCATCATTCATGAAGTGAATTCCTATTTTGCACTTACAGTACTGTGTTACCTTTACAGATTTTCATGGTTTCTTCAAGGTTTTGGATACCTGCGGTGGTTCCGATAGCAGTTACACATGCGGCTCCGGTTGCTGATGCCAGTTCGGTTGTTGTTTTAAGATCCCACTTCTTTACCGTTCCAGCGAGAAAACCTGCTACATAAGCATCGCCTGCACCGGTCGCGTCAACAACATTTACAGAATATGCGGGGACAAAGAGTTCTTCCTCAGGAGTTGATACATAACTACCGCGTTCCCCCATTTTTATTCCAATAGTGCTGATACCGTAGTTCCTCAAAAATTTGGAGATTCCGCGCAGCTCAGATGTGCCTGCGAGATGTTCTGCTTCGGTTAAACTCGGTAGGAAGATGTCAACGAATGGCAAACAAGGTTCCAACGTTTCCAGCCATTTTCCCGTTGCGTCCCATGCGGTATCAAGTGAAGTCGTTATTCCTAATGTTTTTGCTTTTTGGAGGACATTCGCCATGGGTTGCCCATCGAATTTGGGCATAACAAGCGCACCTGCAATGTGTAGTATTTTAGCAGTTTGAATTACGTCCCAATTGAGATCGTCTTCACTCAATTCGCCATTCGCACCGATATAATGGCAGAAACTCCGTTCGCCATCGGAAGCGATCGCCACGAATGTAAAGGAGGTGTTCGCGTTTACGTCCTGTTGCATGCCTGCTGTGTCAACCCGATTTTCTGTAAGGGTTTGCAGAATTAAATTCCCAAAATGGTCGTTGCCGATTTTACCCATAGCACCAACAGAGACACCGAGTCGTGAGAGCGCAATTGCTGTGTTATTGGCACAACCACCGCCATGGATTTCCAATTGATCAAATAATTCCAGTTTGCCTTTTTCAGGAAAACGATCTATCGGTCTGCCAAGCACATCAACGACAAAAATTCCGAGTGATAGCACATCCATCTATTCACCTCTCACCGCCTACAGTATAGCGTGAGATTACATCCCTTTATCTTTTTCATCAAGATACATAATAACTAACGTTTCACCAGTTACAGTAATATTCTCGCCTACTGACATGAGTGGAATCGTTGTTGAAACCTGCCCTAACTGCGAAGTCCATCCAATTAATACCGTGCGGTTTTGAACTTTATCAATCGTAAGTGCGTTTTCAGGTTTTAATAAATATAGTAGTAAACCTTCTCGCTGTAAAATTTGTGCGAACGTTTTTCGAGTCCCTTCAAGCCCTTCGTGCGGAGGTATTTTATTTATCGTTTTACTTGGTGACTCTGATGACCATAAATCACTACTACCAAGTGTGATTTTTCCCAAATGAGTTGCCTCTTCTCCCGTAATTCTCCAGGCATTTTCAAGTGTTATTTGAGATTGTTGCGTATCCAACGGGAAAAATGTTTCTTTCACATAAGTACTAGGACTCCACGGTTCTAAAGAGACATCTTGTAGTTGAAACGGTGAACCTTGAAAGAATTTTGAGGGTTTAGCAACACTTTCATTTCTTAAAGGACGAATAAAAGTATTTTGCGCCATCTCAACTGAAGTTTTGGTGCGTGCTGTAGTCCTAAGCGAGACATAACTTTGTAAATGTACATTTTTCTGTTCAGGATAGACTGATAGTATTGAAAACCGATCTGTCTCTATTTTTTTTGGTAAGACTGCTCGCGCAACACCAATTGCACTAACAGATACGAGAACAAAAATCAATCCTCCAAGCCAATATCTTAAATTTCTTTTTTGTGAAAATTGCCCACGTTTCCCACAATAGAGGAGAAATCCGCCAAAACCGAGTAGATATATCGGTAATATGACCGCCAAAAATTTTATTAGTGGAATCTGTGTTGGCATTCTTGACAGAAACTGCTTATGAATCTTGTTTTCGTGTTGCCGAAATGGCGCATATTGCTCAGCAAATAGTCTTGACGATTTTCCGTGTGTTTTGAGTAGCCAACGCCAAAAGGTTTCTCCTGCTTTCAGATCTGAAAATGGTGGTGCATTGTAATCAAACGCCAAACATATAATCTGTCCACTTCCAAAGTTTCGTTTCGCGATGTAAATATGTTCATCTGCCCCGAGCAAAGTGCGATATTCAGGTTTTGGTTCAAAATGAATGTTCTTGAATGCAGCAATTACATTGTTTGTGGTGCTGGATTCAGATAATGTATTAAGTCCAAATCGTTGTTGCAAAGGAGGCGGCACCTTATCAATTGTTTCTTCACGTATCAATTTGACCGGAAGATATTGCTCAATAAAACTACTTTTCAGGTAACGAAAAGCACTCCCGCCTGATACAATAAGTGTTCCCCCACGCTGCACCCATTCTAAAAGTGCTATTTGCTGTTGTTTAGAAATGCGTCTTTCAGTGAGTGATACTTCACGAATAATCATCAGATCAACTGCACTATAACCTACCCATCGTGTTGGTAATGCGTTTGAATTCGGAAGGTATCTGATGTGTGTTTGTATGCCATCGTCATCCAATTGTTTTTTGTCAATATTTTTTTTTAGTTTGTCTCCGCTCGGTGCTAATACCAACAAGAAATAGTCTTTGTGTTGTATAGGTGTCGGTAGTGAGAATTCTTGTGTAGCACTTGGTTCTGAATTGACAATCTCAATTTCTTTATCGTCTCCTCTTGTTCGCACCACTTGAATGAAAAGTTTTATGGCATTTTTGGGACAGTAGATATAGAGTTTTTTATGTTTCAGATCAGTTTTACTCAGTTGTAGCGGAGTAGCATAACGGTAAATAGATTTATCAGAAGAAAAGTCACGAACCTCAACGACAAGCTCTCCGTTAAATGTATTGGGTTCATTCTGACTCCGCACGGTAACACCCAAAGGTGTCCATTTTCCCGCCTTATATCCATTTTTGAATCCAAACGTCACATCCTCAATATCCACCGCACAGAAGGCCGAAGAGACCACAAAAAACGCTAAGAAAACTGTAACTTTCGTTTTCATTGCAACTCCAGCTAACGAGATGGTTAAGTATAAGACGTAAAACTTCTATTTTAGATGAGTCGTACAGGGTTTTTAGAGAGTTGTGTCTCTATTGCGCCATCAAACGCATGTGTGCTGAAAACTCCGTTTCCCAACATAATCATTGACGCTACACCACCTAATGCTTCAATCTGTGCAATTGTGTTTATGACCCGCTTATCGCTCAGTAAACCGCTTTCTACTGAAAATTGTTTGGCTACTGCAAAACATGCATTAAAAAGTTCAGGATTCGACGGCGTATGTGTAAGTCTTTGCAGCGCGGCTAACGCAGTATCCGCAGCACGGTTGATACGTTTCGTTTGTTCCTTGTTTCTGAGGACTTCGCTCGTTTGAATTGGTCCAAAGTAACGATAATAGATAGGTTGTTCGGGAATTGGCAACTTGTCAGCAACTAATGGCGCGCCTTCCTTCAACTTCACGAGACATCCTCCATGATATTGTGAGCAGACATCACCTAACCCTGTTCGATTTTCAACTTCAGCCACATGCGCGATCATTGCGAGTTCTTCATTTTCTTTATGTGTCTCTATTAACTCGTTCAGTGCGTACGCTGTAGCAAGCGCAGCAGCACCACTCAAGCCGAAGCCACAACCCAAAGGGAGCGGAGACGTAAGATTTACTTTTAGACCTGCGATTTCTTTATCTTGAGTTAACCTGTTTACAACAGCGCGGACAGTAGGAAAATTGATGTCCTCACCGTTAAACAGCACCTTTGTTTCATTATGTTCAGAAACGGTAACTTCTATTCCTTCTCTTACGGTGAAACCCATGCCGAGAGAATGCATACGTGCCGGATCAGTATGCGGAATTATTTTAAAAACACACGAGATGTTGCCTGGTGCAAACGCGCTCGTCATATCACTCCTTTCTTTTTCAAGATGTATAACCTAAAACTCTCTTCGCTCTTACAAAGTTCATTTACGGTAGGATCAGGGTGTATACGTCCATTGGACACGTCTATAGATATGACTCAACGGCAGTTCGCAGCGAATTGAATCCAGTGGCAGTACATCCGCGAGATCCTGAAATTCGATAGCCCTCCACTCCGTTCCTAACCAAAAATGGCGTGCAACGTTTACGCTATCTTGTGAAACAAGGATGTATTCTTGCAAGGACGCGATCTGCTTATAAGACTCAAATTTCTCCCCTTTGTCATAGGCTTCAGTTGACGGGGAAAGGACCTCTACGACAACAGTTGGGTTGAGGAGCGTATCAAACACATCATCTTCAAAACGGGGTTCATCACAGACAACGGCGACATCAGGATAAAAGTATGATGTTATTGGGTTTGCCTTCACGCGCATTTCGCCGGTGTAAACCTCACAATCCCGATTCATCAGTTGGTTGTAAAGTCCATTAAATACATTTCCTGTGATGAGATTATGGGCGCGACTTGCCCCGGACATCGCGAGTATCTGTCCGCTGAGATATTCATTTTTGAACGGTGCTTTACGTTCCCACGCGAGGTATTCCTCAGGTGTTAGATGGGTTTGCACGGCAATAGCTGGTATCCTCCTTAACGGACAGAAAATCAGCGTCCATTGTAGTTTCAGTTGCTGTCACGTAGCATACACAAAGTCTATTCTGGTGTCAACGCAGAAAACTGAAAACGAAACGTCTTAGAAAACTTGGCCCGTCCTGTTTATTTGCAACAACTTTTTAAGCAAAATGGTCCCTTTTCTGCTCATCAACGACTTTTTGTCCCAATGTAGCCAAGACATCTTGTGAATTTACAAAAAGTTTAGACCCGCTTTTTTCGAACGATAGTTCAGTTAGCAACCATTCACCCAAGATGTTTGTTCTTCAGGTGAAAGTTTAGATGCTTCTGAAAAGGCCCGTTTGAGTTGTTTGGTCATTATTATATTCTCCTTGTATTATCCGGCTATTTTTACATACATCTGAATTGGTAAATCCAGTGGCTACATATTTCTTCTATTCCGTCGGGATTCGGGGTCCCTTTGACGGAAGGCATCTTCACCATACACCCCATCTCCAATTTTTGCCCTTTGTCCTCTTCCGGTCACTGCACACCTTGTACCATCGAATTGTGGGTTTACGTAACGTTCAAACCATGCACCCATTTGTCGCCGCATATCGCTTATCAGTGCTTTCTGCGACTTGTCGTCTATTAGATTTTTCCGCTCTCCTGGGTCTTTCACTAAGTCATATAATTCATGCGGGCCGTAAGGATAACGGTGAACATATTTCCACTCTTGTGTGCGTATCATACGGACAGGACCGTACTCATCGAAAACAACGACCTCATCTTGTGCATCGTTTGTTTTTCTGGTCAGTGCGGGGACAAAACTTCTGCCGGGGGACATGTCGTCATTCGGATCGGGTAAACCGAGATAATCAAGAAGTGTTGACATGAAATCGTATTGACTTACCATCGCCTCATTGACGCGTCCTTCTGGAATTTTACCGGGTTGGCTCATGATAAAAGGAACTTTTACCGAATTTTCATACATATTTAGTGGGAACGTGCCATTGCCTTTATGCCAAAATCCGTGATGTCCACATGAATATCCGTTATCGCTACTAAAAACAACAAGGGTGTTCTCGCGAATACCCAATGCAGTCAGTCGTTCCAAAATGCGTCCGACGTTAAGGTCAAGTGCTGTGATCGCAGCAAAATAACCTTTCAACGACTCGCGATTGCCCATATGTTGATTTGTGCCCCGTCCAGCCCACGGATGCAACGCTTCTTGTGGACATGTTTTGAATGGGCAATTGTCGTAAGAATCCACGATGTCTTGCGGATGTCCGTTAAACGGTGTATGCGGCGCGTTGTAATTCACGCTAAGGTAGAATGGACCTTCCTTATTTACAGAAATGAAGTTTAACGCATCATCGGTAATTACGTCTGTCAAATAGCCGGGTTGCATCTCTACTTGTCCATTTCGGATCATGTCTGCGTTATTATACTTGCTACCCCCTCTCGGCAAAGCGAACCAGTGGCTAAAACCGTGTTGTGGGGAAAAACTATCGCCAAGATGCCATTTACCACTTAACCCGACTGTGTAACCATTTCCAGCGAGTACGTCGGTGTAACAAGTAAGCCCTTCAAGATAGCGTATCGGATTTGGCGGGATGTTTCCGACAGGGACAAAATCGTGTACCCCATGTGCAGAAGGGATGCGTCCAGTCATCAAGCTTGCCCGTGCCGGTGAACATACAGGAGTTGTACAGAAGAAATTGGGAAAACGTGTGCCCTCTGAAGCAAGTTGATCAATAAAAGGTGTGCGGACTTCGTCGTTACCGCTACAACCTGCAGCCCAAGGCCCTTGGTCGTCTGTTAAAATAAAAATGACATTTGAGTGGTTTTGCATTTCATTTTCTCCTGTTTTCTCTGCTCTGATCAAGATCGTTGGTGCAACTGCAGCAGCAACAGTGCCAGTGCCTACGTTCTTCAAAAAACGCCGACGCGAAATATTCGGGTTATGTTTTTTCTCCGTATCCGACATGCTCTTCCCTTTTGATACTAAGACCAAATGCAAATGAAGACATGTTGTCTACACATTTCGTCGAGGTGGTGCATATCTTGGATGGAATGAATCTTCACCATAATTCCCATCACCTAATTTAGCTGCTTGTCCGCCGCCAGTGACCGAACATCTTGCACCATCCAATTCTGGCACTACATATCGTTCAAACCACGCTCCCATCTGTTGTCGCATATCGCTGACGAGTGCGTTGTGTTCCTTTTCATCTATCAGATTGTTACGTTCCCCGGGGTCTTTCACTAAGTCGTAGAGTTCATGCGGCCCATAAGCATAACGGTGGACATACTTCCACTCTTGCGTGCGGATCATACGGACAGGACCATATTCATCAAAGACGACGACCTCATCTTGGGCATCGTTTGTTTCTCCGGTGAGTGCGGAGACAAAACTTCTACCGGGTGACATGTCATCATTCAGATCGGGCAAACCGAGATAATCAAGCAGTGTCGGCATAAAATCGTATTGACTCATCATTGCCTCACTCACACGCCCTTCTGGAATCCTACCGGGTTGACTGATAACAAAAGGAACCTTGACCGAATTCTCATACATATTCAGCGGGAATGTGCCGTTGCCTTTGTGCCAAAATCCGTGATGTCCACATGAATAACCGTTATCACTACTGAAAACGACAAGGGTGTTTTCGCGGATACCTAACTCTGCAAGTCGTTCTAAAATCCGTCCGACATTTAAATCGAGTGCCGTTATCGCAGCAAAATAACCTTTCAACGACTCACGATTTCCCATGTGTGCTGCAGCACCTTGCACTGCCCACGGATGTAACGGTTCTTGTGGACAGGTTTTAAACGGACAATCATCATAAGAATCTACAATGTCTTGCGGGTGTCCGGTAAAAGGTGTATGCGGTGCGTTATAGTTGACGCTGAGATAAAACGGGCCTTCACTATTCGCAGAAATGAAATCTAAAGCATCATCGGTAATAACATCAGTGAGGTAACCGGGTTGCTGCTCTACTTGCCCATCTCTAATCATATTGGCATTGTTGTATTGGCTACCGCCAGTGGGTAAAGCAAACCAGTGACTGAACCCGTGTTGAGGTGTTAAGCTATCTCCGAGATGCCATTTACCGCTCAATCCTACAGCGTAATTATTCTCTGCAAGAACATCGGTATAGCAGGTCAATCCTTCAAGATACTTTGCGGGATCAGGAGGCATGTTTCCATCGCGAATCCAATCGTGTACCCCGTGTGCTGAAGGGATACGTCCTGTCATCAGGCTTGCACGTGCAGGTGAACACACAGGACTCGTACAGAAAAAATTTGGAAAGCGGGTACCTTCGGCGGCAAGTTGGTCAATAAAAGGTGTGCGAACTTCGTCGTTACCGCAACATCCCGCTGCCCAAGGTCCCTGGTCGTCTGTTAGGACAAAAATGACGTTTGGCTGTTTTTCCATTATGAATTCTCCATTTTGTCAATGTAGGTAAGATAGATTATATTCTTCTCACATTTGTTTACTGGATGGAAACACGATATGCGGGCGTGTAAGATTACGAAGAACATCTACAAAAATCATCTCCATTTCTTTAGTCTCTGTGAGATTCGTTTGGTCTTTGTATATGAAGCGGTGTTTTATTACAACTTCAATCTTATCGCCAGACTCACCGTAAGTGAAAAAGGGCTTTTTGCTCACCGCCTTATGCCACAGCGTATCTGCTTCCCATTCCCAGTTTGCTTCTTCTGGCGTGAGCTCATCTTTTCCTTTTACCCTTTCCTCCCATTCTTCTTTTACCTCTGCTGCTATTTCCTCCCAAAGCTGCGTTGCTTCTTTCGTAAATTGTCCCGTTTTTTTATCTATCCAATTTTCATCTATCCAAGCCTCATCCTCCTCATCGGATACGTAGGGTATCTGATTATCAAGAACATTGACCAAGACGATTTTGCCGTTTAGATGACACCAGAGAAGGTGATATATTTCTTCTTGAAAAGTGATCTCTTGTTTCGTGAGCTGGCCATCAATAACAACATACACTTCCGTGGGGTGTCCAACTTGTGTAACCATCTGTGTGTTTTCGCTGGGTAAAATCAATAAATCTTCGTCAGAGAACTGGGCCATGAACATGAATTTGTCTGACACAACCTCAAGAATCCTTGTTTGTATTTCGACTTCTGGTTCTTCAACAGGGTCAAGCGGTTGTTCACCTTCGTTACACCCCACACTGAACATTATCGCGAGTGCCAGTATCCAATATAAGTGTTTCATGATATTCTCCTTATTTATTGCTTTTGATTTGTTCTATAGTTCACCAATGTAACGTTTTCCTCATTTGTAAGGTTTAAACTATACTTGGATTGTTTGCTTTTTGCAATTCTTCAAGGAGATGAACAATTTCTCGGTAGCATTTGTCAAACGAATCTGCTTGCCGTGCTTGTTCAATGTCAAAAAGTGCTGCGAGTGCGGGTTGGTCGAGCGTTTCACGATATTTTCTATTGTTTTCCATTCTCTGACTAAGCCATCTCTTTGCATCACGGATCCCTTCTGGGTTATTTGGAGAGGTAATACTATCTTTTAAACCTCTTTTTCCGCGTAGCGATTCGGCTGCTGCCAGAAACCATCCTTCAAACTCGTTTTTAGCAATTACAACAGCGATTGGTATATCTTTACGAGTTTGTAATGCCCTTTGAAGCAATGCCGGTCCCAAGTGTGCAGGACAATCTCCTTCACTGTCAAGAATAATGAAAATAGCCCCTTGTCCCCCAATTTTTTGAGCTGCTAATTCTATCCTGCTTTCAAGTTCGCCATCTTTTACAACCTGATATCTTGGAGCACGGATTGGTGTTTCAACGATAATCGTTATTTCTGGATAGAGATCCCATGCTATACGTCTAATCAAAACAGGGACAGCTTTCACTTCGCCATCACCCTCAACAATACATCCAATTTTAAAGGTCATCTGTTCTTTGCTTTTTCTTATCTATACGAATGTTCTCGTTCTTTAAAAAGTCCGTGAGTGTTGGTTGTTTAGTTTTTGCTGCAGCTTCAACAGATATCGGATCGGGTTGCAATTGATCAAGGCGTAATAGTTCACCAGTTGTAAACAACCGATCATAGACTACAGATCTTGATGCCTCATCAACACGGGCGATTATCGTGTTTCCATCCTGTGCTTCAACAGCAAGGATTGAATCCACATCAAGGTCCTTGTTATCAAGCAAATCTGGACTGTGACTGGTAATGATAACCTGCGTCTTATGGGCAGCATCCCGGAGCGCATCAAGTAACACCCCTGCTGCAGCCGGATGAAGGGCTATCTCAGGTTCTTCAATTCCCACAAGCGGAACATGTTTTTGAGCATCTTGATCTCCTTGGAAAAGTGCAACCAGAATACCCAATACGCGGAGTGTACCGTCAGACATATTGTTTGCAAGAAATCTCCAAGGATCTTTATCACCAGCAACCTGCTGCCTAAACTCTAACGTTTCCTTAAAACCAAGCTTCTCAACGTCTACGCTACGCACACCAGGAACAACCGATGACAGATATTCCTCAATGTCTTTCTTTACAGAGGGTGAGAGTTGGTTGAGGATACTAGTAAGGTTGCTTCCGTCACGAGTAAGTACACCGCTAGGGTCTGGCGCTTGGAGATCCCTTATTATATCTGGGTTGAGATTATGAAATCCCATCCGTGAAAATGCTTCATAGACAGGACGAAATTCAGGTAAACCTGAAGCATTAACCAAATAAAGACGATCCGTCGCAGCAGCCGGTGTGACTTTTACACTACTTGCAGTAACATTACCATTGTCAACCTTGAAATATTCCTTTTGAAATATGCATGTTTCAGTCTGAACTTCATACTTCCCGCGTGGACGAGATCTAATACTGAAGGTATAGTGTCCTGTCAAGTTATTACGTAGATTGAATTCAAGCCCTATACTAAAATGGTTTGGATGTCCGCGAGAACGACGACGAACATCGTTGATACCTCCACGGTCGCGTATTGCGTGTTCTAAGGATGTATTCAACGCATCTGCCACGAATCGCAATGCATCAAGAAAATTACTTTTTCCCGAACCGTTACGACCTACGAGAAATGTCAAAGGCTGCAACTGCACATCACATGCAGCGATACTCTTATAGTTTTTTAGAATAACTCTTTTGATAAACGTCGAATCTTTCATCTCAGTATTCAAACCTCGTTATGCTACAGGAAATGCATCCCCGACAAGTGGTTCTCCATCTGCAACCTCGATTGTTGGAACAAGGACGTGTCCGGGAGATTGCGCATTGTTGTAGCAAACACCTTTCGCCATGAAGATCATAACAAATGCTCTACGTTGACGATCCGTGACATTCGGCGGCGTCCCGTGCCAGTTTAGGCAATGATGGAACATACATTCGCCTGCTTTCAACTCCACTGGAATGCCGTGACTGATGTCCAAATCACGCCTTTCTGTCCATGGGTTCGAGGGCGGTTCGCGACCTTCTTCTTGTGCCTTTGCTGTTTCCGCATTGAACGATGCTCTTGCTTCAACCGAGAAACGTTCATCTTTGTGGCTTTTCGGCATGACGTGCATACAACCGCTGTCCACAGTGGCATCGTCTAAAGCAAGCCAACAACTTACAATATTCGGAGGACTAAGAGGCCAGAAAAAGAAATCGTGGTGAAAACCGAAATGTCCATTGTCATGTGGCGGCTTAGAAATAACTTGGTCATGCCAGAGGCGTACTTCAGGGGTTTCCAATAATGCACACGCAGTACCCGCAATCAGAGGGTTATGGATAGCTGCTTCATAACTGGCTTCGCGTTTCCACATGTTAACGAATTGATGGATTGCACGCGGGTGACCTCTGCCTCTATTGAGTTGCTGTCCTTGGCGGTCATGTCCGTACTTGAACTCAGGGGACGAATCATCGCCTTCGTTAAGTTCCAATTCAATAATGGTATCTAACCCGTCACGCATGGTTTGGACACCATCGCTATCTAAAACTTTACCGAACTTGAGATAACCATTTTCTTGAAAAAAGTCCACTTGTTCTTGTGTTGCCATTCTGTTTCTCCTTGTGAATATGGTATTTATTGACTTTATTAGCGCTACAATATAGTAAAATACTAATACATTTTTGTTTAGGTTAGCAGCGTTTGTAGTCGTGCAATTTATTGTGCCTCTTTGAAATTGTTACGGCACACGGAGCGTGCCTACTACTTTTAAGCCCACATCTAAATTGGAAACTGATGATTACCAGCAGTCAATCCCCCATCAATGACGAAAACTGCCCCTGTTGCAAAACTTGCCTCATCGGATGCGAGGAACAGCGCGGCGTTTGCAATGTCCACAGGTTTTCCGATGCGTCCCAACGGATACCACGGCGTGATTTCATCCAAGATATTCGGATTCCGTTCAATCATCGGTTCCCACACTTCTGTTTGCACAGTGCCGGGGCAGATGCAGTTGATACGTATGTTGTCTTTACCGTGTGCAACTGCCATAGAACGAGTTAAAGCGATAACCCCACCTTTTGCAGCAGAATAAGCGTGAATTCCTTGTAATCCGATAAGACCGTTGACTGATGCGATGTTGACAATACTACCGCCGTCTTCCTGTTGCATAATCGGTATCACAGCATTGCTACAATGGCTTGTGCCTCGAAGTGCAACTGCCAAGTTTGCTTCCCAGTTGTTATTCAAGACGTTTTCTGTGGAACAGATAGCGTTATTTACAAGGATGTCAACTGTTCCATAAGCACTGACAGCCTCAGTGATAAGTGTTTCTGCTTCTACAGCCTCGGAGACATCCGCCTTAACAAATATCGCTTCCCCACCCGCATCGTTAATAGCAGATACCGTTGCTGTGCCGATGGCATCGTTTACGTCATCAACGACAACTTTTGCCCCTTCTTCGGCAAACCGAATGGCAATTGCTCTGCCAATACCGCGTCCTGCGCCTGTGACAATGGCTGTTTTGTCTTTTAACCGCATGATGTGTTTTTCATATCCTTTTTCCATATTGTATGGTATAATAAAAAAACAATTGAAGCGAGTACTTAAACAACTAAAGAGTGTATAATGACATCAACTGGCATCCGCTGGACAACACATGACCGATATAGTAACGAAATCTATCTAACACATGAACGTTGGCAGCATATTATTGCTTCAATTAACCATCCAAATATGACCAATTATGAGGAACATCTAAAAGCAACAATTCGCCACGGAACAAGAACGCAAGATTCGTTGAACCCACAAAAGTATCGTTATGTTAATGCCTTTAATGATTTACCTGCAGATAATACCCACATAATTGCAATTGTTCTGTTCCGATTTCGTGAAAATTCGGATGGCAAACCGATTTCAAATAACTACATTGTCACAGCTTACCAAAAACAAATAAGGTGAAAAAAGTAATGGATCAGCCAATTTTTAACTACGACGAAGTAAGTGATACACTTTACATCTCATTTGCTCCCGGTGAACAGGCAACAGGTATTGAACTAACACCTCACATCTTACTCCGACTTAACAAACAAGATCGCCGCGCTATTGGGATGACTTTTCTGGAGTACTCCTTACTTGCGCAAAAGACCGACATGGGACCTCGGAGTTTTCCACTCACAGGTTTATCCGAATTGTCCGACGATCTGCAAGACATTGTTATAGATGTTCTTCAACGTCCCCCGGTCAGTGACGTGCTTTTGCTCTCATCTTACACACCATCAATTTCGGAAACGATTCCGATTATGCTTCTGCAAACTGTTTACTAACTGATTATACTCTAACACTGTTTCTAAACATTAATCCTAATGTTGCAGCGTTTGCGAAATAAAAAGTTTCGTGCGTTCGTGCTGCGGATTGTCAAAGAAATCTGCGGGTGCTGCTTCCTCTACAACTACCCCTTCATCAAAGAACATGATCCGATCAGCCACCTCACGTGCGAATCCCATCTCATGTGTAACAACGAGCATCGTCATACCTGAATGTGCAAGTTCACGCATCACATCTAATACTTCTGAGATCATCTCTGGGTCAAGTGCACTTGTCGGTTCATCAAAGAGCATGATTTTGGGTTCCATTGCCAATGCCCTTGCAATGGCAACGCGTTGCTGCTGTCCACCCGAAACCTCTGATGGATATTTATATGCTTGATCGACGATATCCATCCGTTCAAGCAATGCTAATGCCTCTTCTTCAGCTTGACGTTTTGACAGTTTCCTCACTTTCATAGGGCCTAACGTTATATTTTTTAGGTTCGACAAATGTGGAAATAGATTGAATTGCTGAAACACCATACCAACTTCTTGGCGAATAAGATTGATATTTCGTAGATCATTCGTGAGTTCAATGCCATCAACAATGATCGTGCCGCGTTGATGCTCCTCAAGTCTGTTAATTGTTCGGATAAATGTGGATTTTCCGGATCCAGATGGTCCGCAGATTACCGCCCTTTCACCTTTTTTAAATGAGGTGGTAATTCCTTTGAGGACATGGAAATCGTCAAACCATTTGTGTACATCTTCACATATAATAATTGGGTCATTCGTTGTATTTTCGTTTTCAGTCATTTTCTGATTCCTTAATTTGATGTAGTTCGGGTAAATCCAGTTATTGAAAAGCGGTACGGTGAATCAACGCCAAGCGCGCGTATGGCACTTGTCGGGAAACCGCACCTACCGAGGTTTTAGTGGATGGTATTGACTTAAATAACTCCTAATGCTTTCCAACTCCTAAATCTGCTTCAATTTCCTGACTGATTTTAGACATTGCAAAACAGAAAATAAAGTAGATAAGGGCGATGAATGAATATACCTCAACGTAAAGTCCTAACCAATCAGGATTATTGATTATACTTTTGGCGACTCCTAACAGTTCAACGAGGCCAATGATATACACTAAAGATGTATCCTTAAAGAGTGCTATAAATTGTCCAACAATCGCCGGGATGACAGAACGTAGTGCCTGTGGTAAGACAATAAACAACATACTTTGAACGTAGTTGAGTCCTACAGCTTGTGCAGCCTCATGTTGTCCTCTGGGTATTGCCTGCAGACCGCCACGGACATTCTCTGCCATGTAGGCAGCAGAGAATAAAGTTATAGCAATCATCATCTTTATAACCAGGTCTATGTTAAAAGGTATAAAGATGGTAATCAAGTAACCTCCCATGAATAAAATTGTTATCAACGGCACACCACGTACCGTTTCAATATAAAATACTGAAACCCATTTGATAGCTGGAAGTTTGCTCTGTCTACAGAGAGCTAAAAATACACCAAGTGGAAATGAAACGACAATTCCCACTACAGCAAGAATTAATGTGAGCAGCAATCCACCCCACAAACTTGTCTGAACAGCATTCTCACCAAACCCGTGAAGGACAAACATGGTTATAGGAAAGGAAAGGACCCATCCACCCAATATCCAAGGACGCAATCTGGTAATGCGCTGTCCGAGAAAAAATGCCCCTATAAGTAGTGCTATATCACCTAATAGCCATCGTCGTGACTCAAAAATTAGAGCAAATATATTTAGTCTAAATTCGATTGATACCAAGTGAGTGTCTGGTAACTGGACGATCTCAAAAGGTATAACGAGAAATGCAAGAAAAATACTCCCAACAACAATTGTCCATCGTTGGACTATACCACGCCAGACTCCTGCACTCAAACCTAAGAGGCCCGTCAATATATAGAGGCAAATCCATATACGATAGACTTGATCCCGTGGGTAGGGTCCGATAGCAAAAAGTTGTAGGTTTGCAGGAATAACGTTCCATTCTGCTTCAGTGAATGCCCATGTTATTATTTCCTTAAAAACAAAATAGAGAAATAACAAGGCAACACAAGTCAGAATTGCGTTATACCAAGTATTAAATAGATTCTCTCTAAGCCACCCTACAGGACCTTTCTTAGAAGTTGGTGGTTGAATTTGTTGAATATCTACTTGTTCTTCCACTATTTGACATCCTTCATGTTGATAAGCGTTGAACTACAGTAAAAATCACATACATACATCACCGTTTAAAGCGGTTGACCCAACTATTATACCAATTCATTGCTGCTGATGTTATGAGACTCATTGCCAGGTAATGTGCCATGGCCATACCAAGAACAGGGATTACTTTTCCAGCTTGAAGCCCTATCCTCTTTACAATTTGAAATAGGTCGTCATAACCCGCTGCTGCTGCCAAACTTGTGTTTTTTGCAAGATTAAGATACTGGCTCGTAAGTGGTGGAATAATAATTGGAATTGCTTGTGGTAAAATAATTAAACGTAACGTTTGTCCCGCACTCAAACCGACTGCCCGCGCTGCTTCCCGTTGTCCCTTTGAGACTGCTTGTATACCACTTCGCACCACTTCAGCAATAAATGCACTGGTATAGACACTTATCCCTATTAGGACAGAAATGGAACCTGCTGAAAAAGGTATCCCACCAACGAAGTTGAACCTCTGAAGTTCCGGCCGTACTAATACGAATGGACTCTCTGGTGCAAGAAACCACCCTATAATAGCGACTATCAAGAAAACGGGGACAGCACTCCACTTCGCAGCTTTGGATATATGTGTGAAATAGCCAATGTCATCTCCTTCTTCCATCCTTTGCACCTGCTTGCGATGAAAAATCAATGCCAAGACAAATATAGAGATAATTGCCAAAATAGCTGCAGCATAAAGATACCCTACCCAGCTGCTGAATCCTGCTGTCTGTTGTAGAGAGGGGAAATATATCCCCCGGTCGTTAATGTAGACAGCATTGAATAGTTCAATGCTGTCGTTCACTGCAGGCAGTGAACCAAATACGGCAAACCAAAACACTATCTGAAGCAGTAGCGGAACATTACGGAATATCTCAATATATGTAGCCGCAATGTTTCGCACCAACCAATTGGTTGATAAACGAGCAATCCCAAAAAAGAGACCAAGCACTGTCGCACACAATATCCCCTCCAAACTAACCGTTACAGTGTTCAGCACGCCGACATAAAACGCCTTTAGGTAGGAATCTGACGGATCATATTCTATGACGCTATCGGATACAGGAAACCCCGCTTCATCCATAAAAAAATTAAGGCTGAGATTCAAGCCGAGTTTGTCTAACCCTCTAACCATATTCGCGTAGAGAATTCCCGCTAACAGTAATACGCCAAGCAGAAAAAGGATTTGGAATAGGACCTTAAGAACGCGAACGTCTCTATAGAAAGGGATTTTTGTTGGATTTCGTTGCATTGTATTTGATGCATGGTACATAGAAATGCCCCATGCATCTTTCACTTCCTATGTGTAGTGTAATTCTAACGGAACGGCATTGCGTATAGTAACCCACCTTCTGTCCAAGGTTTATTAACACCGCGTGGAAGTCCGAGAGGGGTGAGGTTACGGTCGAAGATTTCTCCATAATGACCCACTGCACCAATAGCATGGCGCGCCCAATCTGCTGGTAAACCAAGTGACTCGCCAATATTCCCAGTATCTCCAAGAAAACGCTTAATTTCTGGGTTGTTGGATTTAAGGTTCTTCGCCTTAGCTTGTGTAATATCGTGTTCCTCTGCAAAGAACGTCGCATAAATAACCCAACTGACAATATCATTCCACTGGTTGTCTCCATGAACGGTAACGGGGGCTAATGGTTCCTTGGAAATCGTTACATCAAGAATGACATGGTCATCAGGATTTTTCAAAGATTGCCGACGTGAAATAAGTTGAGACTTATCGCTTGTTACCGCATCACAACGGCCTTGGTCGTAGCTTTGATAAAGCGTTTCAGTTTCCTCAAAAACAACAGACTTGACTTTGATCCCTAATGTTCGCATTTTGTCTGCAAGATTTAACTCGGTGGTACTACCCGCAGTAACACCGATAGTAGCACCGTCGAGTTCCTTCAGTGATGTTATTTTCAGATCTTTACGTAGCATAAACCCTTGACCATCATAAAAGTTAGGCGGACAGAAGTCTGCACCGTTTACAGTGTCACGAGTTAACGTCCAAGTGGTGTTGCGAATTAGCACATCTACTTCACCTGTCTGAAGAGCAGGAAATCTGTCAGCTGCCTTTAAGGAACGGAACTCAACTTTGTCCGGATCCCCGAGAACTGCAGCTGCAATTGCACGACCAAAATCTACGTCAAATCCTTTATATTTTCCATCTTGACCGAGAAAACCGAACCCCGGTAATTCTTTATTGACACCACAAATCAGTCTTCCCCTTTTCTTTACTTTGTCAAGAATACTACTCTCGTGCTTGTCTGCAAACATCGGAGAGACCATTAATAACGCTAATACCAATACTGAAATGCGAAAACATAATTTTTTCATTTTCTTTTCCTTTCAAAATAAATAGAATTAATAGTTTAAATGAATACATTTTGTCCAATGATTCATTTTAAACAGTTATATAGATTGTTAGTTCATTAGTAATAAACTTGTTATGATACGATCTTTCAAATATCACGTGATTCGGTAAAATTAAACACCGTTAACACCAAATAAGTTTACTGATAATCGTATTACTCTCCAATTAAGGCTCTTCCTGTCATTTCTTTTGCTTGAAAAACAGCGATGTTTTCTCCACTTTGGTCTTTAACAAGCCAAATATGACCGGCATGCGTATGTTGAATACTGAATGCATCGGCAGCAGCACGGCCTCGGTAAGACTCGTTGCCATCACCGTCAATCCAATAATAGGTAATATCTGCTTCGGTTTTGTTCACGAAAAGGACAGCAGTATGCTCACCATCGTGAGAATTTAGATTTGAAAGTTGGTTCGGTTCATAACGGTTTAAATTCACCCATTTATCATTGCCCTTACAGTTCTTGTCAAACAACTGTTCATAAGACGAAGTTAGTTCTGCAGGCCACGCAAACTTTGGTGCGTTATCAGGATTATATCCTTGCAAATGTGGGTGATTGAGACGTTTGACAGCGTCAGTATACCGCCAGTCAGTATCTCCATAAATATCCGTGAGTAGTTCTGCCAACTCAGGATCATATTCTTTCAATATTTCCCGCTTACTGACATGGTTATGTTGTGCATCGTTTTCACGGTTCGTATTGAACCATGATTGCGTGCCTTCAGCCCAATACTCTTCTTTGTTTGTGGAGGCGTAAGTGCCTTTCCACAAGCCTTTCTCCATCGCTGCTTCATACAACTGCTTCAACCGCTTATCAAAATCTGGGTCAACAGTGTTGAGACCCATTTGATGTATTGCATGAGCGAACTCATGAATCAGTATATTCTCCGTCCCGTAAGGGTCCCCCGGATAATTAAGCAGATTTTCTTCACCACAACTGACTGATGGACGTGCAGATGTTGCCCCCAAACCACGTGCACGCCGATCCCAATAAAAATCGGGTTTTAGGTCGCTATGCTCAGGTATCTGTGTTGTCATCTCGTTGAAAGACATAACAGAAAACCGAACAATGTTTTCCGCAAGTGCTTTTAATAAATCTGGACGGTGTCCTATAACTTGCTGTATAAGCCATGCTGCCTCCTGCACAGCATGCGAATTCACCTTCTCCGATGCTACGACGGGAAATCCACCTACATCAATCCATTGTCGGTAAAAAGAGGGTAACTTAAAGTTTTCTCGAATAGTCGGTGGGGGTTCGGTTGGTTTCTGGATGGTATCGGCAGATGTTGCAGATGAAGTAAATACTGTGGCAGTCATAAATAAAGTAAATGGAAGGTTCATAGTGTTGTGTTTAATCCTATTGTTTTGAAAATTTCATATTGTAAAGTCTTGCACTTTACAATAGTCTTAAAATAGTATAACACTAATTGGTTTAATTATCATTCAAAATTTGCGGATAGTTGGGATTCTGGAAGATAAGTGATTCAAGTTTGAGGATGCCCCATATTGTGCAAGCGTAAACAGGGGTTGCACATTTTTGTGCAGTAATAGATTTTAAGGTTGATAATTCGGTATATTATCGGTTTTGGATTTGGCATACAAATTGCTCGTTCTTAATAGTGAATAGATTATGTCAGTTCTGTTCTGAAGAAAATAGGTTTTTTTTATACATAAAATCGGGCTTAAAAAGTTCTTCAGTAGAGGAGATTTAGAATGCGTTCGCTTGCTGTTGTTCTTTTCTTTACGGTGTGTGCATGTGTCTACTCAGATACTGTGCCACTGTCTCCTGCAGGCGGCGGATATTTTGAAATATACAATCCTGGTGACTATGCGTTTGTCCGCGATCATAATGACTTCGATGCAAACTTTCATGAAAGTGGTGCTTTCACTATTGAGTTTTGGTTTTATATGAAACGTGCAATGAAACCTTATGATAAAATGAGAATTGAACCAAGTGAACGATGGAATCTGATTAATAAATCAGGGAGTTACGACATATATATTTCTTTTATTGCCAATAACGTAATTTTTAATTTAAAGAGTTCAATAGTTGGTACTTCCATCGGAAAAGTAGATTTGCCCATAAACCAGTGGCATTACGTTGCTTTTACGGTAGAACGATATCGACAGAAGGTCATTAACAATAACCTATGGGGTAAAGCCAAATTAGGGCGTACTATATTCATTGGCGTTCTTAATAGTTTTTCTTCTTTCCGCATTGGTGGTGGCGTTCCAGCGCCTGTTGGAACTATCCCTAACGAACCATTTTTTGGACGACCTTATTGGACACCGTTCACAGGAGGGTTGATTGATGAGATCCGAATTTCAAACATTGATCGTTATCCAAGAGAGAATTTAGACCAGAAATCTTGGAAAGGGACGATTGAGATGCCGACAGGTCCCTTTGAACCAGACGAACATACAGTGGCACTGTGGCACTTTGATTTTGATGGAACTCCTAATTCGAAGTGGCGTGATGCTTCTGGTAATGGACACCACTTAACTTATAGTGGGAACTACTTAAATGTGGAGCCACATGGAAAGTTAGCAACCACTTGGGCACAGCTCAAAGCCATTAGATAGATTATTAAAGGTTTATAATCAGGCATAGTGATTCTCTCATCAAAATCTATAACTTTAAACTACACGCCTATGCTAAACATACTTGACATGTTTTAAATGCATTGTTAAAATTCAATTTTATATACCGTATTTAGTAATCCGAAAGGGGAAAATAAATGAAAAAGTTCATAATCGCAGAAATATGTGTTATCATAGCAATCGCTGCGGGATTTTGGATTGGACGAATTACAAATTCTTTTAATGATTATGCACAATATTATGAAAATGCCGATAAAGCTTGGGGTAAAGTTCGAGAAATGAACAATCCACCAGTGACGTATGATGAACCGGATAAAAACCGTTTGCGAAAAGTGCGCGCAGCTTACCGAGCAGTTTTTGAGAATTACCCGGACAGTCGGTGGGCAGATGATGCCATTTATCATCTTGGCTTACTTCCTCGAACAGATGAAGAGGGTTTCGCACTGTATCGCCGATTAATACGCGAATATCCAGACAGTGAATGGGCAGATGATGCAATGTACGCTATAGCCATTGCAACATACGAAATTGCAAGGGAATTAGAAAAAACCGGTACACTTGAATCTCTTACAGCCTACTATGACAGGGCACTTGCTTTATTTAATCAATTAATAGCGACTTACCCTGGTAGTGTTCTTCAAGAGGATGCACAGATTAACGCGGCGATGTGTTACTACGGGAGAAATGATGTAAATATCGCACTCAACCAACTTGAAAATCTCAAAATAGAACTCGGCAATAGTCCGATTATTTTTCGAATTTTATACAATATTGGATGGATTCACCTTGGGCAAAAGAATTATGAGGATGCGAGAGTTGAATTCAAAAATATAGCAGATGCTGGGGATACGGAATATGCACCACGTGCAAGTTTCGGTATCGCGCAAACCTATTTTGGTGAAGGGCAAATTACAGAAACGGAAGCGAAATTTAAGGAAGTGGAAGACAAACCTAAGGAAGCAAAGGCAAAATATGGGGAAGCAGAGGCAAAATATAAGGAAGCTATCACCTGGTACCAACAGGTGATTGATCTATATCCTGATACTCAGGTTGGTCAAGATGCGCATTTCTACATAGGATGGGCATACCACCTTTATAAAGATTACGATGAATCTATCGCTCGTCTTAAGGGGGCAATAGAAAACTATCCGAATAACGCGATCGCTACGACTGCAAAATTTTACATCGGTCAGATTGCTGAAGATAACAAGAATACCGCTCTTGCAATTGAAGTGTATCAGAATTTTGCAGATGACCCGACGCATGATTACGATTCCCGGTTACAGGCGCAATATAGGGTTGGAAAAATCCATGAAGAAAATAAGAATATGAAACAGGCGGTAGAAGCGTACGAAAAACTGATCGCTGATTTTCCTGAACCGCATCAAAATACTGCACATGAATCGCGTAGGATCACTGAAAATTATGTACAGATGCTCAAAGCAGAGCATTTAGGTGAATAGGACAAATATGTGGACATCCACTTGTATGCGCGTTTTGTAAACGCGCTGTTTCTGGCTTCTTAGGTCTATTCTCGGCGCGTTTACAAAACGCGCATACTTTGGGGTAATAGCTCGCGCTTACAAAGTGCTCCACAAAGATGTCTTGCCGGACTCACGTTTATTTATGTAGGCAGTGTCTCCAACGCTTGTTCAAGATCAGCAATAATATCTTCACTATCTTCTAAACCAATTGAAAACCGAACCAAGCCATCCGTGATACCGGTCTGCTGCCGCACTTCGGTTGGAATGTGTGAATGTGTCGTTGATGCAGGATGACAAACTAAGGTGCGCACATCACCCAAACTCACTGCAAGTGCACAAATTTGAAGTTGATTTACAAACTTTTCGCCTGCGGCACGCCCTCCTTTAAGTTCCATCGTTATCATACCGCCAAACCCGTTCATCTGACGTTTAGCAAGGTCATGCTGTGGATGATTGGGCAAACCCGGATAACGAACCCACGCGACTGCTGGATGTGTCTCAAGAAACGCTGCGATATGTGCTGCGTTTTCACAGTGTCGCGCAAACCGAAGCGGCAAGGTGGGTATACCGAGCAGTGTGAGCCATGCATTGAATGGACTTATTACCGCACCGAAGTTGCGTAATGCGCCTTTTTGTGCGCGCACAATAAATTCTTTTTCTCCGACTATTGCACCTGCGATAACTGCCCCGTTACCACTCAAGTATTTTGTCATACTGTGAAGCACTACGTCAATACCAAGCGCAATCGGTTGCTGACTGCATGGCGTTGCAAACGTATTATCAATGATTGAGGTTATATTATGTGCTTTGGCAATCTCAGCACAAGCAGCAAGGTCAACAAGTTTGAGTAACGGATTGGTAGGGCTTTCAAGATAGATAACCTTTGTGTCAGGACGAATTGCACTTTCAACTTTGTTGGGGTCTGTGGCATCTACAAACGTCGTTTCAAACCCCATCCGCGGTAGTTCTTCATTCAACAGGTTGTACGTGGCGGAATAAAGGTTTACCATGGCAACAACATGACCACCATCGGCTAAGGCGGTAAGCAACGCTGTGCTAATTGCTCCCATCCCTGAAGCAGTTGCTAATGCAGATTCTCCTGCCTCAAGCACTGCAAGTTTCTGCTCTAACACGTTCTGCGTAGGGTTACCCCATCGTGTATAGACGTAACCGCTCTCTTCATCAATGAATGCTGATGCACATTCCTCCGCTGTTTGAAAGCGGAAGGTACTGTTTTGGTAAATTGGTGGTAGCAACGGAATTCCCGTTTTTCCTGCCTGTTGATCTTGCGCGCCCGTTGGCAATACCGGTAACGCTTCTCCTGCATGAATAGCCTCGGTTGATTTGCCCTTATACTTCTTATTTTCCACAATCAAGACCTCTCACGCGATTTTTGCAACACCTCAACCGGGTATCCTTCAAGTGTTAAAAATTGCCGTTTTCGTTCAAGACCACCTCCATAACCGCCTAAATTACCGTTGCTTCCAATTACACGATGACACGGAATTATAATTGTTATCGGATTGCTCCCTGTAGCATTTCCTACAGCGCGAACAGCCTTCGGTCTACCAATTTGTTCGGCAATCCATTTGTAGCTGCGCACCTCACCATACGGAATCTGATGAATAGTGTTCCAAACCGAATTCTGAAAGTCTGTTCCCATCTCTATTTTAACAGGGATCTCTCTGAAATCTACCGACTCGCCATCAAAATATCGGTCTAAGATATTCTTTGTGCGCCTCAGCAACTCGGTCTGGGGAATGAATGGCGGTTCATAAAATCTGGAATCGTCGTTAAAAAATATATGTGAAATGTGAGAACGGGTTTGGATTATATCTATATGTCCAACAGGCAATTTGTATCGGAGATTATTCGGACCATAAAAATCTTGTATTGTTCCCGTAACTTGATCCTTGCCGTGGGAATTCAGCATTGTTTCAATGTCATCAACTAAATTTTTGGGGGGTTTCATATTCATTTTTAATTTGACCTTCTTGTGTATTATAAGTTATGCTATACCGCAAACTATGGCTATATTTGAAACATCAGACCAACTTTATAGTTATATCAGCGAACTTTTTGAAGAAATTGCCACCTTACCGGAAGCGCAAGAGGCACTAAAATCGCTCAATTTAAGCGTCCAATTTAATTACAGTTTACCCGATTGTGTAATGACGTTAACCGCAGCGAACGGTAAATACACCATTTCTCGCGATGCTTGTTCTGACGTTACGCCAGATGTAGAACTGACGATGACGGGAGATGTGGCACACAAATTTTGGACAGGCGAACTCAATGTTATAGGCGCGATTACAACACGCGAGATCGGTATCGCTGGTTCATTAGGCAAAGTTATGCGTCTTACGCCACTTATTAAGGCAGCAATTCGCCATAATAAAGAAAGTATTTGATTGCCGTACAATTTATTAAACTCTATTATCCTTCTAATTTCGTTACTCTAAAGGAGAAGTAGAATGACCACAGAAAATTTATCAGAAACCATCAACCCTTGTGTTACGCAGATGCGCGAAGAAGGTTGGTGCGTATTAGAAGACGTTGTCCCCGCAAACGTAGTAGATTCAGTTCGCGAAGAGGTAGAAACCTCCGAAGCGGATTATAATGAATATAGTAAAGATAATGGCAGATGGGAACGCAATGTCATAAGTTTTATGCCGAACTTTGCATCACATCTGGCAAATGAACGACTCCTCGCGGTTATCCGCGAATTATTAGGACCGCAAGTCCGCATATCCCAAACAGAGTATAAGATCCGACCTCCACATTATCAATTGGTGCGTGCATACCACTCCGATTTTCCGTATGACTTGAACCAGAAATGGCATATCACACAACCCTTTCCGACTGCCGTTATCGGTATTACCACGCTCTGGATGCTCACCGATTTTACGACAGAAAATGGCGGCACTTGGATTGTTCCAAAATCACATGTTGACCTCAGGAACCCGCGCGGCAAAGAGGATGGTATCGGAGATCGCAACCCACTTGAGGGTGAAATGCAAGCCGTTGGTAGTGCGGGCAGTGTGCTTATTATGGACAGTCGGATTTGGCATTCTAATGCCGAAAATCCGAGCGATGGTCGCCGAACCGCTGTTGTCGTCCGATATGCTCCGTGGTGGTTGAATTTGGAACTTTTTGGTGTTAATACTGCCACGATTCCCGGTGAAACGTTTGATGAGTTTCCTGATGATGTTAAATTACTTTTTGAACACCGCGCTGAAGATCGTGAACCAACCCTATGGGTTTAAAGTAGTAGGCACACTCCGCTGAATGCCATAAGCGCATTCATAGCGTTGATTTGGTGTGCCGTAACAAAAGGAGATTTTCTCATGTCAACAACACTTGTACATATCGGTGTCCGCACAACAAATCTTGAAAAAAGCATCCGTTTCTGGCGCGATGCGCTCGGATTACGGATTTCCTCAACGAAGAATGGATGCTACGATCTGACTGACGGTTACCACAATTTCCGTGTGTTTCAGCACAACGGTCCCGACCGTCCTCAACATGTCGGTGGAATGTTAGACTATCTTCACATCGGTGTTCGTGTTCCGGATTTGCGAGAAGCAGCACAACGATGTGAAGAACTCGGCTTTGAAATTACTTGGGAAGGTTTAGATGGCACCAAACCTTACGACCCGAATTCCGATGAATTACCATCTATCGCTTTCAAAGTTGAAGATCCAGACGGGATTGTCGTTGATATTACCGAACGCGACGATCAGTGGCCTGGTGTAGATATTGAAAGCAAAGGTTAAATCGTCAACCGTACAACAGGCGCGGTTCAACGCCGCGCCAACTACCAAAAATCTATTCATCACCACCCAAAATCCCTAAACGGAACAAGTAGTAGAGTAACGTTAAAAGACTCGTGACTGCTGCTGCGAGATACGTCAAAAATGCAGCGTTAAGTACTTTGCTTGCATGACGATTTTCTTCTGGTGAAAGCATCCCTGCTTCGTCTATAGCGATTTTAGCACGCCGACTCGCATCCCATTCCACCGGAAGCGTTACCAGTGAAAATACTACAACTAACGAAAATAGGCATACGCCTAACAACATCAGTCCTACCATCTGAAGAAAAAATCCGGCGATCATCACAATATAGGAAAAAATCGATCCGAAATTGGCAGCTGGAACGAGCGCACTTCGTAGGTTTAGCATTGCATAGCCCTGTGCGTCCTGCATCGCGTGTCCTGCTTCATGACATGCAACACCAATTGCAGACAGCGAATGGCTTGAATACACATCGTTAGACAACCGTAGCACTTTTTGGCGTGGGTCGTAGTGGTCACTTAACCATCCACCAGTATGTTCAATTTTGACATCACGAATACCGTTTCTTTCTAACATAAGCGCTGCCGCTTGTGCCCCAGTCATCCGGTTTCGCGAACCGACTTGCGAATATTTTGAAAATGTTGATTTTGTCTTCCATGTCGCATATAGAGATAGCGCAAGTCCTGGCGCGAGAAATACGAAATACATCGGGTCAAACCAACCTAACATGATAAACACCTCCAAGTTTCTATGTTTATATCAATTTATGAGTAAATTAGTGTCTATTAGATAATGAAATTATATAAGATTTCAGTTGAGAATTCAACTGATTTTTCTGTGCAAGAAAACGGTATGAAGAATTTGTAGTCGCGTCCATTGTTGAAGAAGTAGGGGTGGAGTATATCAGATTTATTTCCACTTAGCAGTGGTTTTAGCATGCCTGGTTTAGAAATTGACTTTCAAGATGTGGTTTCTGCTGTTGCTCTTATCTGAGACTCAAATTTATACCTTGCTGGTTCGATGCTCTCCCTTGCCACTTGATAATACTGAGGCAAAATTTCAATGCCAGCGGAATTTCTTAATAACTTTTGAGCAACCTGACACGTCGTCCCAGCACCAGCAAAGGGGTCAAGCACCCAATCATTTTCCTTCGTAAACAACTTGATAAACCATTCGGGTAACGTTTTTGGAAAAACAGCACTATGTTTTCTATTTCCCGTTTCCGTTGCTAAGTGCAAAACGTTTGTCGGATACGCCATTTTTCTGTCTAACCAATTTGAAACGTTTTTACCGAACCCGCTTCCCACTTTTGACGTATCTCGGCTTTTATCTGTCTCGCTGAGATTTTTCAACCTTTTCTCTGCCCAATCTCCCATCGGCACCATAACCGCCTCTTGATACATATTGAATTTTTTAGTTTTGTTAAACTGTAAACATCTTTCCCAAGCATCTCTGAATCGATTGGGCCACTTGCCCGGATAACTGTTTTTCTTGTGCCAAACAAATTCCTCCGTCCACAACCATCCCTGTTTTTTCATCTCAAGTATCAACTCAATAACATAGGTATGTCGTTCTCCGTCGACAGCTTTCTCTTTAATATTTAGAATGAATGTGCCAGATGGTTTGAGGACTCTTAAAAATTGCTCGGCGCGGGGCATGAACCAGTTGACGTATTCATTGGGATTAATTCCACCATACGTCTTGGATCGTCGATCTGCATAAGGAGGAGAGGTCATAATCAGGTCAAATGAATCGGTGTCAAAATTAGTGAGTACCTCTAAACAATCTCCAAGATAAAGATCAGTTTTTATTGCTTCCATCAAACGATCTGCCTTATCAAAAAATGCTATGGTAACGTGCGGAAAACTCTTCTAATAATATGAAATGATACCATTTCTAATTGAATATTTTCAATAAAGAAAAAGGTCCAACGCTGTAGGAGGGAACTCCGATTCCCGACTGCAACGGGCCGCGATTCGGAGATCGCTCCCGCCAAATGCCAAAAGCGTATTTGGCGTTGATTCCAGAATATGAACAGATGTGAAAAATAACAAAACTATCATGCAACTGGCACAAGTCGTATTAAATAATAAAATTATATAAGATTTCAGTTGAGAATTCAACTGATTTTTCAGGACATTTGGTTTTTATTGAGGAATGCTGAAGGGCGGATGTGGCGTCCGCCCTAACTTGAGTAGATTATTAGTGTGCAGTGTTGGGTCTATCCGTTTTGGTTCTTACTGCAGCATTAATAGATAAATGCTTAAAGGTTATGCCTATTTCTTAAGGCTACCCCATGTGACAGCCAGTTTTGCTTTTGGATCAACGGCAAGACCACCTTCTATCCCATCGTTCATAACAGATTTAATATCATCTTCACTCAATACGGTGTTGAAGATGACGAATTCATCAAGGAGACCTTGCCACTGTCGACTACCGTTCCAGTCGCCGATTCTGCCAGGGTCAAGCACACCAGGGTTATTACCCCAGTCGCTCTCAGCGTCAAGTTCGCCATTGATGTAAAAACGGATTTTCCCTTCCTTCGCGCTATAAGCGGTTGCAATATGTATCCATTTGTTCATTTCGCCGCCTGATACTGCGAAGTTAGCGAATTTATCGTTACCACCAGGGTTACTGTGAATAGAAAATTCTACTTTATTGTTCGGATGTAACTGATAGTGGATATCACCTGCTTTCCAACCGTTAACGTTATAGAAGACACGCCAACCATTTTCACGTCCAGTGCATTTGACCCAGTGTGTAAACGTGATTTCCTCAAACGAACCTATCCTCTTAGGAATGTTGACCCATTCGTTTGTCCCGTTTAACTCAATCGCTTTGCCGATTTTACCATCAACAAATTTCCCGCCTTGAAGTTCACCGTCAAATCCATTTCCGGAAATATCTTCGGCATTGCCATCAAATATCCACGCAGCGGCAATCATGTCTTCTGTGATCTCTGCTGAACCGAGCATATTGAACCCTAAGACAAGTAGTAGACTTAGGATAAATGTAATAAATCTAAACAAAATTAACCTCCTATGTGTTAATAGAAATGAGAACTATTGGTGTTCTCCGATTCTTGTTCTACATTGTTTAATCTTATGTACGGCTTATTTTATCACGCAAACAGATTTAATACAACAAATTGATTTGAGGTGTGCAAATATCTGCCTATGGTTATATAGATCGATGTTTAGCAACGCCACGTGGGTTTTCAAATGCGTCTACCCACAGATGACACCACTCCGCGTGATCTGTCAGTACAGATTCAGGATTCTTACTGCTACGGACAATAAAATCTGGGTGTGCTGTTCTACCCGTATGATGTCCTGTTGTTTGAAAACGCAGATCTAACGACCAACGGCATCGGTCTGATTTGTTCGGTTGCGAACGGTGCGGCGTAAAGCGGCTCAGTAAGATGATGTCTCCGCGATAACATTCCAGCATCATCGGTTCAGTATCTGGCATTAGATCTGGCACAATCATGGTACCGCCCTCTTTCTGGTGTGTGAGGTATCCAATATCTTCTGTAATACCGGGCAACGCTTCAAGGCATCCCATTTCTATTGTGCTATCGCCTAAAGGAAGCCAACAGGTAACGACATTTGAACCTTCCGCCTCCTCCATCATAACGCCAGCATCTTGGTGCCACGGCACGCCCCCCGCCCAGCTTGCGTTTCCATCAACCACTGGTGGTTTCGCTCGCACATGCTGAATCGGGTTGCAGGTTATTTCAGGGCCGACAATTCCTTCAATGGCATCAAGCAGGTTGTCGTTTCTCATGAACTCAAAGATGGCTTTGCCCCGATAGTGCATAATGTCCATCCCGCTTCCGATTTCGCCAGACTGTGCAAGGAGTTTTCCGAATCGCCTCTCAAAAGGTTCATCTTCGTAAAGGTTTTCAATCTTCTCTTCCTGATGTAATGCGTTGGCGCGTTCTGAAATCCAATCCTCAATTTCGTCTATAACCGGTTGGGTGTCTTCATCTGTCAAAGCATTTTTGACCACCAAGACTCCCTTTGTCCGATAAGTGTCTTTCTGTTCTTGTGTTAGTCTCATAAACGTTCTCCGAATAAAAACTTTTGCGATTATAATAGCATTAACATGAGCAATAGACAAGGAGAAACAGAATTTTTCACAGAGTCATTCAATTGTCTATATATTATCCGTTTGAGTTATGAAGTAGCAATTCGTTGATGTTTGACCGCAATGCGGAAATTGCTGCTACTCAAAAGTTACCATTTGGCAACTTTTTTGTTACCGTGGTAACTTTTTGAAAATTACCATAAACTCAATCCCTGACTGGGTTTAGAAAGTATTTTTTATTAAGGTATTAATTTTGAATTCGGACTTACGCAACTTTAACGATTTTTCAATAATTATGTCGAAATTGGTATAATTTTCAGCAACATGCTTAGTTTTCAGTGCGCTTCCAATTTGTTGGGTTCTCTGTCGTTTTTTGTCAAGTAATTTCAACATTCTCACCTAATACCATTTCTAATTGACAAATTGTCATAAATAAACTGTAGGTCGGGTTTCGTAAACTCTATCTAATCCTACGTGTCCAAATCAACGCCAAATGCGCTTTTTGACATTTGTCGGGTGTCGCTTCGCTCTACCCGACCTACGAAATAATGCCACATAATCATTTAGAATTGGTATAACATGTTTTGCTCAAGATTTTTGGTCTGGTTCTATTAGTGTTTAGGATCGTTTTTGTTTTTCTAACTGATATTATACCCTTGTTATAGGTGATAGTGAGAAGTTTTTGTTGTTGCCGGACAATAGATATCCAATATATTTCCAATAAGTTTGTTGAAAAAATTGAGTTGACGCGTTTTTTGAGTTGCGATTGAATGCGTATTTTGTTTTCCGCATCTCTGAGGATGGTGAGTTTTGGTAAGGAAGAAATCATGCGAGAATTGAATGGCTCTGGAATTTTTCATAGAAATTCTCGTCTAAAATACAATTGGAATTAAAACCGAAATATGATACGCTAAACAAAATCAAAAAATGACCATGGCTAAAAGGCACTTCAGATGCAGAACAGAGATGTGTTTATCTTAGCGGTTTTACTATTGTTGAGCATAATATTTGTCTGGAATGGATATGCCGCTGAAATTCAGTTTGTTGATGTTACCGAAGCAGCAGGTATTCACTTCAAACATGTTGGTGGTATTGATCTACGTGTAGTGCCAGCACTGGTTGGTTCCGGTGCAGCATGGCGAGACTATGATAATAATGGCACGCTTGATCTATACATTGCCAACAGCACCGCAATGAGACCTGAACCAGAGACAATCCTTCCCAAAAACGTGCTTTATAAAAATAATGGCGATGGCACATTTACCGATGTGACAGAAACCGCGGGTGTTGGGGACACAGGTTGGGGCATGGGATGTGCCTTTGCTGATTACGACAATGATGGTGATGCGGATCTTTACGTTACAAACTATAAAGCAAATGTTTTCTATTTAAACAGAGGGGATGGAACGTTCAAACGTTTCACATCGGGTGCGGGAGGAATTGGGCATACAGGGTTTGGGTCAGGTATGGCATGGGGTGATTACGATGCCGATGGCTACCTTGAGCTCTACGTAGGCAACTATATTGAATATACCAAAGTTCCACAAGGGGATGAAGTCTTCTTTCCTTACGACTTTTTTGGACAGGCAAACATCCTCTATTTGAACAAAGGCGATGGGGGTTTCGCTGATGTCACTGATGCCTCTAAGGTCAACGGTGGATTCCACTTAACACTCGGTGTTGCCGCGGCAGACTATGACGCTGATGGAGACTTGGACATTTATCTTGCTAACGATACAGACCAAAACATACTCTATCGAAACGATGGAGAAATGACGTTTATGAATACGAACCAACCCGATGCAAGAAGTCGTACAGGAGACATTCGCAGCGGGATGGGTATTGCTTGGGGAGATTACGACAACGACGGTGCGTTAGATATCTTTGTTACAAATTGGCTTGATGAAAATAATGTGCTTTACCGAAATAATGGGGATGGGACTTTCACGGATGTATCAGCGCAAAGTGGTGTTTTCGAGTCAGGACTTGGGAAAACATGCTGGGGAACAGTGTTCTTTGATATGGATAACGACACAGACCTTGACCTATTTTTTTCTGCAGGACATATTGATCCCGCATCATGGGAACCCCACGGTCAGCCAGATGTTTTGCTACGCAACAACGGAGATGGCACTTTCACCGACATATCTGAACAGGCAGGACTCCGACAATTTGAATCACCGGGAGTTGGTAGAGGTGTTGCTGCTGCAGACTATGATGCAGACGGAGATTTAGATCTGCTTGTTGTTAACAGCGGAGAAAAACCAAGACTACTTCGTAATGATGGCGGAAATCAGCAAAATTGGATACATATCCGTACTGTCGGTGTAAAGAGCAATCGTGATGGGATTGGCGCGCGCGTCAAAGTCATCACTGGTGATACCCATCAAATTCGTGAAGTTGCTGCGGGCAGTAGTTACTTATCGCAGAACAGTCCTGAAGTAGAATTTGGACTCGCAAACTATAACAAGGTTGATAAAATTATTATTCAGTGGCCCAGTGGTATCGTTCAAACTTTGAATAATATCGCTGTGAATCAAAGATTGGTTGTAAAAGAAATGGTAGAGTGAGGTGCGTATTGAAATTATTTTACCCTTTTTTAAGGTAGTTGCAAATTAAAAATTTAAATGATTGACTTTTTTTATGGAATTTTGTATGATTTCTCTGTGAATAACGTTAATTCAGTAAAGAGAGAATTTCTCTTTGATTGGATTCTGATATGTTGTATGGAAAATCTTTGTTATGGAGGAAATAATGCAACGAAAATTATTTTTGATACTCCTATGTGTCGTATTTGTAGCAGGACTTGTCCTTGATGGGATGCCTGCGAAAAAAGAGATACGGGTCTGGGGCGGTAAGAATGTTGATTTTAAAGATTCCGACGGTCGCGTCTGGCATGGCGGACAGCTGGAAAAACAGGACTGGGGCGGTTGGATTGAGAAGTTGCCGCGCACAGCAGAGGTGCGAACCCTTACGGCTGATGCTAAAAAGTTAGCTAAAGAAGAGGGATACGATGAAGATCTCTTCTATGCTGTGAGTTGGGCTGCATTTCCTGATGTTGTCAAGGTCGATTTAAAAACGGGTAAAGGCATTTTTGATGTAACCTATCTTGTTGGTGAACATTGGTCTCCAAACAACCGTGGCTTTGATATTATCATTGAAGAGGAAACTGTGGAACCGCTTTATGTAACACCAGGCAAAGATGAGATTGACATTAAACGGTATGAAGGCATTGAGGTTAAGGATACAGTGATGAGTCTTGTATTTGCTGGTAATGCGAAGACTGGAAAAGGCGATCTCAACGCGATGTTCAGTGGAATAGAAGTAGTTCCCTCACAATTGGCGGTTGATCCGAAACAAAAAGTAACCACAACATGGGGTGCTCTTAAAGGGCAACGACAAAACTAACACCGAATTTTCTGACTTGTAGTGCGGGGTCTCTGTACCCCGCAATGCTGACTGAATCAGACAAACCCAAATCAAGTTGATTTGGTATAATATAACGGAGGTAAATATGAAATTACTGAGTATTTTAACGTTAACAGTTTTTCTCGCGGTTTTCGCGGTACCGTGTCTGCTATCTGCAGCTGAATATCGTGTATGGGGCGGTAAGACAGATGATTACACCGATTCCAAAGGTCGTGTGTGGCGCGGTGCACAACAGACCGACCAAGCATGGGGTGGATGGATTGAAGCCGCGCCGCGTACCGCTGAAGTCAAAGAATTGACAGAAGCGGCACAAGCACAAGCGAAAGAGGCTGGCTACGATGTTGAACTCTTTTACGCTGTGAGTTGGGCAGCATTCCCTGCTACCGTTAAGTATCAGTTTAAAACCGGCAACGGTTCTTTTGATGTGACCTATCTCGTTGGTGAACACTGGTCTCCGAACAATCGCGGTTTTGATATTATTATTGAAGAAGAGGTTGTTGAACCACTCTATGTAACCCCTGGTCGTCATGAAATTGACATCAAGATGTATGAAGCCATTGAGGTTACTGATGGGACGCTTGATTTCAACTTTGCTGGTAATGCGGAGACAGGTAAAGGTGACCTTAACGCAATGTTCAGTGCCTTGGAAGCAGTGACAAGTGCCAGCACAGCTGTAGATGCAAAGGCGAAACTGACAACGACATGGGGTGCGTTGAAAAATAACCGTGAATAAATAATTGAATTCATATTCAAGAAAATGCCCGCTGTGCTTTCAGTACCGTGGGCATTTTTGTATGCGGACAGGGACAAGACTTTCTTATAGCCTATTAACTTGATCTCACTTAATAGGCGCGCTTTCATGAAGTTTAAAATGTAATACGATCAAGTCGGTCTCCGCCAGGACCTATGGTGCGGTCTCCACCGCACTGGAATCCTTCGTGAAAAACCTTATCTTTAAGATATTTCAAACAATGCGCACTATAATAAACACTGTCAACCAACTGGAGTAAACCCGATGCGGTTAGGAAACCGCATCTACCGTCTGGCAAATAAGTATAGTGACATTTAGAATTATTGATACATTTTTTGTTTTTTGTTAGAATGTGTTTCCCATGGCATATTCACCAAATTTACGAAAGCGCATTTTAGATTTTGTTGAAACTGGCGGGAAAAAATCTGAAACTTCCCGTCTGTTTACTGTTGCGCGCTCAACTATTGAAACGTACATATACATAAGACAGAACTTACGCGTCAACTCATAGAAACTTGTGGGGCGGAGTTATTGTTTCTACCTCCTGATTCACCAGACTATAATCCAATTGAACACGACTTTGCAAACATCAAACGCCTCCGTGATTATAAGGCTGATATACCACTAAATGAAGTTATAAAAATGTATCAAAATTTCTAAAGTTTACTATATAAACGGGAGTTTGAAAAAGTTTTCACCCGCAGCATTCTCTGTTATTTTTCGCAAAAACGGCACAACCTAACAGGTTATGCTACAAAAATACTGCTTTCTTTAGGCATGAAGAGTGTTTAGAGCAAACTCACATTTTATTATCAAACTCACGTTATATAAAGAAAAAGCGTTAACTTCTTATGAAATGAAAAAACAAATAGGACAGGTTTTTACCCCACTTAAATGGGCAGAATGGCTTATTAACAGATGGAATATTTTTGATGCATGGCTTGATGGCGCGCATATCTGTGACCCTACGGCAGGACAAGGTGTGTTCGCGCTCGCGATGCTCCATATTGCGCGGAACAGGGGAATTCCTATCACCCCTGAACAGATGTCACGACTAACACTCATTGAGATAGTACCTTCGCTCCTTGAGCAGTTCAAAGAAAATGTCCGACAAGAATTTGGCGTTGACTTTCCTTCCTCCCAAATCTTCTGTCAAGATATTATCATGGAGACGCATACGCAACAATATGACATACTCATTGGGAATCCTCCGTGGGCAAACTTCGGAGACCTGCCCACGACTTACAAAACAGAAATTAAGCCCTATTTTCTTCAAGAAGGACTCGTAACAGATACGCAACGGACGCTTTTGGGTTCTTCCCGCGTTGATATAGCTGCATTGGTATTGAAGGTTGTTTTGGGAAAATTGCTCAAAAAGAACGGTCTTGGATATTTCTATCTTCCAACATCTCTCTTTTTTGGTGATGGTGCTCATGGTGGATTTAGGAATTACAATGCCGATCATCGTAATTTTGCAGTGGATATCGTCTATGAATTTACATCTACAAAAGTGTTTGAGGGTATTAACACTGGATATTGCTGTGCAAGGTTTCAAGGTGATACACAACAGGAATTTCCAGTCACATATTTCAAGGAGATGGACGGAAATTGGGTTGAACATAAAGCGTTACCGCTCAAAAATTCTGATGACCCGTGGCGGATTGTGCAAGACCTTGATGAACTCAATGCAGGCACAACACTTGAAATTAAGTTAGCACCTGAACAGAAACCGCGACAGGGCGTGAATACATGCGGTGCGAATAGAGTCTTTATCTTTAACCATAAACCGTCACATCTCCCCGAAGAATTTCTATATCCCCTCGCAACAAAGGAGCTATGGCGGCAGAATGTGTCATCCCCTCAAAAATGGATTCTTCTGCCGTATCATCGGGAAACTGGAAAACCGCTAACATGGGATCAAATCGAAAAATATAACACATTGAAAAACTATCTTCAACGCTATCAAGACCAACTACAAAAAAGAAAAGGCACGATGCTGCGAGCGTCTATGAATAAAGGTAATTGGTGGGCGATGCTTGGCGTTGGTCCGTATTCGTTTGCACCATTCAAGGTGATATGGGAGGCGTATGGGAAAAACCAATTTAATCCGACTGTATTAAGTAGTGTAGATGGGCAGATGTGGCAGGGTAATCAGGCGATGCATGCGTTTATTCCGTGTTGGTGTGAAAACGATGCACAAAGGATAAAAACTGAACTTGAGAATCCTCAAATTCCGGTATTGTTGCGACAACTCAATGGAGCAGGAAAGTGCAATTGGGCACAACCAGGAAAGATAAAGAAAATTTTGTCGTTTGGTGAGGTTGAAAATAGAGACAGGAAGGTCACTCTTACTGCGAAAGCGGATGTTTGATGTGTTTGGGAACACAACTATAGTAAACTTTAGAATTAACGAGACATTTCGAGATGTAGGAGGGAACTCCGATTCCCGACTATCAGTGAGGTTCGTCGCGATTCGGAGATCGCTCCTACGAAAAATGTGTATCTTTATTTTCAAAGTTCACTATAAAAGTGTCCCCAAACATTGATTCAAATTATTGGGAAGCCTTTAGTCTTGACCATGTTGTTGCTAATTTTCCATTAGGTTCAACATCAAAAGCATCTTCCCAGCCACTCATTAACTGCTTAATTTCAGCAGCCTCAAGTGCACGACTGAGGATAACGATTTCATCAATAGCACCTGTATATGACTCCGGTCCGAATTTGAGTTGTAGTACCTGGCCTGCTTGTACCTTTCCACCCCATTCCGGTTTCCAAGCACCTTTGTTGTCTGCTAAGGGACCTTTGGCACTTTCAGGTTCACCGTCAACATACATCTCAACATTCTTGCCATCATAAGTTCCGGCAACGTGATGCCACTTCTTCTGTTCCAATTCTGTTTTGCCATAAAATCCGGGTGTAATACCTTGGTCTGTCCAGATTCTGAAAGAGAAACCGTCAGGAATAGGTTCACCACCAGATTGGTCTTCAAGGAGAAAAGCCCCATTTTTTCGGACACCAGTATCCGAATCGGCATCTACCCGGAACCAGGCAGCGACGGTCAATTGCTCACTAATGCTTTTTAAGCTATCTGAATCTTGAACGTCAATACTACCGCCGCCGCCTGCGACGACAGCTTGACCGAACTTACCATCTTCAAACTTGAAATTTCCGTTAATTTTACCATCATTTTTGTTTCCAGACGAATCGTCAGCATTGCCTTCAAACAGCCACACACCAACGATCGCTTCGTCATTCTGCTCAAGTGCCCATGAAATAGCACATAGACATAAGAGCAACGCTACACTTATACTTAATAACTTCATTTGATAAACTCCTATATTATATACATCGCTTACTATTCAGAACTCTCTTGTAGTGGTTCAGGAGTAAGGATTGCTACGTGTTGGGATAATAGGAATCCTATGATAGAAACTAAACCATCAAAGTGAGTTCCCTTTAAATTTTTAATATTGGAGATAATGTATCATATTACATATTTATCGGCAAGTAGTTTCTTGTGATACAAAAGGAATCATAGTTTTCCGTTGATAGTCGCCTTAACAAAATGGAATGTGGCATACGGTGTGCAAAGTTTTTGGCACAGAAGCACAAACTTTATTTTCTTTAGTCCCGTAGGGACGATATGTTTATAGAAGCGAGACCAATCCCTCTCTTTAGTCCCATAGGGACGATATGTTGTATTTTATCATCCGAGTTGATTATGCATATATCGTTCCTACGGAACTCAATTAAGGTGGTGTTAACGTTTTCTATAAACATATCGTCCCTACGGGACTGAATAGTATATTTCAAATAATAAAGTGCATAAAGACAACACCTAAGTGGGAACAGTAACACATACCCAAAATAACAGTAGGTTTATTTGCCAAAAACTTTACACATCTTGGCAACACTTTTTTCTTGTGGATTCAGGTGGAATATGCTATATTTTAAAGCAAATTCAGAGCAGGAGATAAATTAAATGGTTCAACCTAAAGCCCCACGCGCTTTTCATGTAATGACAAAGCCAATAGGACCAATTTGCAATTTAGATTGTGAATACTGCTTTTATCTGGAGAAAGAAAAACTCTACCCCGAAACTCGCTCCTTCCGGATGGGCGACGAAACTTTGGAGAATTACGTTAAGCAATATATTGAAGCACAGCAAGTTAATGAAGTTACGTTCGCGTGGCAAGGCGGCGAACCGACGTTGATGGGTGTGGATTTTTTTCGACAAGCAATCCGATATCAACAGAAATACAGACGCACCGGTATGACGATCCAAAATACATTTCAGACGAATGCCACGCTACTGGACGATGAATGGGGGCAATTTTTCAAGCAAAATAAATTTCTTATCGGAGTAAGTATTGACGGTCCACCTGAAATTCACGATAAATATCGTTATGACAAACAGGGTCGTCCATCATCAGAACAGGTAATTAGAGGGTTACGGATTTTACAGAAGCATAACGTTGACTATAATATACTTTGTGTTGTCAATAGCCATAATGCCGAATATCCGAAGGAGATATACAACTATTTCAAAGAACTCGGTGCGGAGTTCATGCAGTTTATTCCGGCGGTTGAACACTTTGATGGAAAGAATGTGTCCCCGCGCTCGGTCACGGGAAAGCAGTACGGCAAATTCCTATCTACCATTTTTGATGAGTGGGTCGTTAATGACATCGGGAAGATATTTGTCCAGATTTTTGATGTCGCACTTGAGGCATGGTTAGGTTATAACCCAAGTTTGTGTGTTTTCAATGAGACTTGTGGTGATGCGATGGCAATTGAACATAATGGTGATCTCTATTCCTGTGATCATTACGTTACACCTGACTACTATATCGGCAACATAGAAGAGACCTCAATAGCGGACATGGTTGATTCAACATTTCAACGCAAATTTGGCACAGATAAACGCGATACGCTACCCGAATACTGCCGTAATTGCGAAGTGAAATTCGTCTGCAATGGTGGTTGTCCAAAAAACCGTATTATTAAAACGCCAGATGGAGAAGACGGTTTGAACTATCTCTGTGCTGGCTATAAGCATTTTTTCAACCACATTGACGAACCGATGAAACTGATGGCATCGGCGCTCCAAGCGGGAAAACCCGCCAATAGTATTATACCGATGATGCGGGAACGTGGACAAGCAAAGGATAGGGGCAATAATTTGAGAATTCAGACCACCTCAACGTCATCACAGAAAATTGGGCGAAATTCCCCTTGTCCTTGTGGTAGTGGACGAAAATATAAGCAGTGCTGTATAGGGAAAAATGTATAAAAAATAGCGTGTAACGCGAAAAAGCATTTATTCTATTTGAAAGAAAGACTATTAACTTATGACAATAAACAAAATATTTTGTAAATCGTTATGGATTCAGTTGTTTATTTTATCCGTTATGGGCATGTTTGTCTATTATGCTTTTACCTATGCAGAAGATGCCCAAGAAGCGCATTGGATGCCGGATCCTGCACTTCGAGAATCCGTCCGTGAAGCACTCCGAATCCCTGATGGTATACCGATGCTTCCTGCGGATATGTTAGGCTTACGCGGTCTGGTAGCCGAACACGATGATATTGAGAGTTTGAAAGGGCTCGAACATGCCGTGAACCTACACGCGCTGAAACTCGCGTTCAATCAGATTTCCGATATTTCACCACTCGCAGGGTTGGTGAACCTAAAAATTTTGGATTTACAACATAACCAGATTTCCGATATTTCACCACTCGCAGGGTTGGTGAACCTAAAACTATTAAGACTACAGCACAATCAGATTTCCGATATTTCACCGCTTGCAGGACTTCTCGGATTACAGGAACTTTTTCTGGGACTCAATCAGATTTCCGATATTTCACCGCTTGCAGGACTTCTCGGATTACACGGACTTGCTCTCAACCGCAATCAGATTTCCGATATTTCACCACTCGCAGGGTTGGTGAACCTAAAAATCTTGAACATTGACAGGAATCCTATTCTCGACTTTACACCCATTTACGGGCTTGTTGGAATAGAAAGATTACATCTGGGCGACATACCGATAGACTCAGAATTCTTTGAGAGACTGAATCTAATAGACCGTTCAGTTATTTGTGAGATCGCAAGAGAACCTATACACACTCGCATTGAAAATAGGGGGCATCCATCAATTTTTCAAGCATGTGGCGGTATCATTAACCTTCCAGAACTCTCGTGGCTGGAGGCAATATCCTACCACGATCTGTTTTTCTGCGGTCAAACATTCAATTTCTATTGGCTTCCAACACCCGACGGAAACCGAAAATTAATCGGACACCATGAAAATGCCGGTGAAGCGATAAATGAAGTGCGTGCTCGGAATCCAAATATCATTCTCCTGACAAGCATAGAATTTTATGGTGCGGCTCCAGATTCGCTATATGCTCTCAGAGATGAATCGGGAAATGTAATAATAGATCATAAATGGCAGGGGGCTTTCGCGGACTTCACGCAGCCTGCTTTGCAAGATAAGTTTATCCAACAAGCGATTGATGTCGCAAAATGCGGGTATTTTGACGGAATCGCCATAGATCATTGGAATAAAAGTCATGGATTTTGGACAAAAGATCAGCAAGAAAAAGGGGAAGCCGCAAAGGATCGTATGATACAAGGTATTCGTGACGCTGTCGGTGATGATTTCTTGATACTGGTAACGACAACCAATCGTGCTGGCTTTGCCACTGAGAGGCATGCGGAATACATCAATGGCATTTTCATGGAAACGACTGAAGATTATGAGGGCGGTTATACCTACAAACGACTCTCTGATATCGAAAATACGCTGTTGTGGGCTGAAGAAAATCTCCGAGAGCCGCAAATCAACTGTGTGGCCGGTAGGGGTGTTCGGAACGAACTGCTGGATTCTCCGAGAAATCTACAATGGATGCGTCTATGGACAACACTGAACCTGACACATTCAGATGGCTATGTCATGTTTACTATGGGTGGTGCTCTTGATCATCCTCCCCACCCTTTTGAATTTTTGCCAGGTCATGCGGATGATCATACACAAGGTAAGCTTCACACACACCAAAACCATAAGTACTGGTACGATTTCTGGGATGCGAATCTCGGTCGTCCGATCGGTGGCGATGAAACGAAAGCGCAGCTTTATAAGAATCGCGAAGGGTTGTTTATCCGTGAGTTCACTAATGGCTGGGCGGTCTATAATCGCAGTGGCAAAGCACAGGAAATTGGTCTCCCGATACAAACAACTGGTGTTGAAAGCGGTGTTACCAGCTTCAAACACACCGTCCCCGATTTAGATGGTGAGATGTATCTGAAAACTGAGGTAACTGCGGATGTAAATGGCGATGGCGTTGTTAACATACAGGATTTGGTGATTGTGGCAAATGCGTTTGGGGAAGCAGAACCTGATCTGAACGGTGATGGCGTTGTGAATATTCAGGATTTAGTGATTGTGGCAAATGCGTTTTAAGGACAAAGTTTGTTCATAAATAATCAAAGTCTCGGTTCATAAAAGTTACGTGATAGAAATTCTGCTGATTTTGCGAAAGATATAAAGGAGATATATGGATAAAACCAGACCAAATATATTGCTTATCACCAGCGACCAACAACATTGGAATACCTTAGGTTGCCTTAACCCCGAAATTCAGACACCTCATTTAGATGCTTTAGCACAAGACGGCACACTTTTCCATAGAGCCTACTGCCCTAACCCAACCTGCACACCAACACGCGCTTCCATTATTACAGGCAAATATCCGAGCCAACACGGGGCATGGTCTCTCGGCACAAAACTCTCTGAAGATGAACATACCGTCGGTGAAGATTTCACAGACGCAGGCTATCGCACTGCCTTAGTCGGAAAAGCACACTTTCAGCCCCTACACGGAACAGACGAATTCCCATCACTGGAATCCTATCCTATTTTACAAGACTTAGACTTCTGGCGAAACTTCAATGAGCCATTTTACGGGTTCGAACATGTTGAATTAGCACGTAATCATGCTGATGAAGCACACGTCGGGCAGCATTACGCTATCTGGATGGAGGAAAAAGGTCTCGCAAATTGGCGTGACTACTTCTCTCCACCGACAGGAAATGCTAAGGGACAATACCGAAAGTGGCCGATTCCTGAAGAATATCATTATGATACTTGGATCGCTGAACGTACAAACGCACTGATGGAAGCATATCAACAGAAAGGCGAGAACTTTTTTCTATGGGCAAGTTTCTTCGATCCACATCCAAAATATCTTGTGCCAGAACCGTGGGATACGATGTACGATCCAGAAGCGTTGACAGTGCCATCCGAAACTGAGGGGGAACATGACAAAAACCCGCCGCATTTCCAAATGACGCAGCAGCAAAAACCGGATTTCTCTGAATGGCGCGAAAGTGGAAAGGGTGTACACGGATTTAGGTCGCATCTACGCGATCGGGATGAACTTGCTAAAGACATTGCTGTATACTACGGCATGGTAAGTCTGATGGATAAGTATATCGGTAATATCTTGGGTAAACTTGACGAACTCGGACTCGCTGACAATACATTGGTCGCTTTTACCTCAGATCACGGACATTTTTATGGACAGCACGGTCTCATTGCCAAAGGGGCGTTTCACTACGAAGATGTTATTAAAGTCCCGTTTATCGTCCGTTATCCAGGGGTTGTGCCTGCTGGCAAACAATCTGATGCGTTGCAAACCTTAGTGGACTTGGCACCTTCGTTCCTCAGTGCAGCGGGGATTGACATACCACTTCCGATGACAGGTGTGGATCAGATGCCAGTCTGGTCCGGACAGGAAACGCAAGCGCGTGACCATATCATTGTTGAAAATCGCCACGAACCAACGACTGTCCACGTTAAAACCTACGTTAATGACCGATACAAACTTACCGTCTATTACAATCGGGAATATGGAGAGTTGTTTGATATGCAAGAGGATCCAGGAGAAATCAACAATCTCTGGGATTCACCTGATCATGCAGAATTGAAGGCGGATTTGGTAATGAAATTGTTGTTTGCGGAAATGGGAAAAGAGCCGTTGTGGATGCCGCGAACTTCAGGGGCATAATAATATTGTTGAGTAGAAATTCATTCACTGAATGCTACATTAACATCGTTAAATGCAGACAACTGTAAACTTTAGAGACGTGACATTCAAGAAGTAGTGTGGTATACTTTAATGGAAGCAAATATAAAAATATGAGGCAATATTAATCTGCATTTCAGTCAAAATCCTTGCCGCTTTTAGGAGATGGCACGATGAAACCAAAAATACAGTCTGCACCAACAATAATCTATCCAGAATCGGACGGTAAACCTATGGCAGAAACGGATAAACATCGCGACTTAATGGTGGATTGCATTCAGACGCTGCAACACCATTTCCGGGATGACCCAGTTTATGTATCGGGAAATCTGTTAATGTATTATGAACAAGGAAACCCTAAAAAATCTGTTGCCCCAGATGTATTCGTAGTTTTTGATGTTTCTAAAAAACCGCGACGTACCTATCTAACATGGGAAGAAGGCAATACGCCCGATTTTGTTCTGGAATTGGCAAGTCCCAGTACATTTAGAGAAGACATGCGTCGTAAAAAGGATCTTTATGCGTCAGTTCTTGCAGTGAAGGAATACTATATTTACGATCCTTACGGTGAGATAAACCCAAATTTTATCGGGTTTCGGCTTACAGACGGCACGTATCAAGAGATAGATTTTGTTGATGAACGTCTACGTTCTGACGTATTGAATTTGGAACTCGGTGAACATAGCGGTGTTTTGAGACTTTATAACCCACTCACTGAAAAATGGCTGCAACCACCTACAGAAAGGGTAGAATACGCTGAAGAACGAGCACGACAAGAATCTGTTGCCCGCCAAAACGTTGAAGCCGAACTTGCCAAGGCACTATTGGAAATTGAACAACTGCGGGCAAAGTCCAATACAGTTTAATATCTACGCCTCCAGTGCCAACTGTCGCTGCCAGAGATAAGCGGGCGGATTTCTTCTGGGAGTGTCTCAACAAATTCTGGACTCACCTCATTGCCTGGCCATTCACGTACCATCGGTGGGGTATAACCTGCGATGAGGATAACACGCTCTTTGTCGCTGCGAATAGCAGTAGTGCTGTGAATCAGTGCCTCCGCAAAAAGTAGCACAGAACCCGCTGATGCTTCAACTTGATGAATCAGTTTGTCATCGGACAACGCTGCTTCTATCATTTCGTTCTGTTTCCAGGTCAATCGATGACTACCCGGAATCACACATGTTCCGCCATCGTCAGGACCAACATCAGTCAAGTATGCAAGCGTCTTGACAAAGATGCAATGAAACTTATCCTGTTCCATATAGGTGCCCCAACCGTGCTGCGTGCCACGATGAAAACCGGTTGGATTGTAACGACGTTTGTGAAGTTCATCAAAATCATCATCAGAGTTTCGCCAGTTAATAATGGCTTCGGTCTCCTCAAGGCGGACTGCTCCTCCGACAACCTCCTCAACAAGCGGAACAAGTTTGGGATGTGCCGCATATTCCAACAACGCGGGATCGTATTCAACAAGATTTCCCATGTGCGCGTGGTGTTCGCCTCGCCAATTTAGGTAAACCCTTGTGCCATCAAGGTTTTGATCAGCTTTAATTCTGTAAAGCGCATCTTTCATCCGTTCGGTTTCATCAGTGGTTAAAACGTTTTCCAATAATACGAAACCGTAGATGTCAAAGTGTAATCTTTGTGCTGGTGTTAGGTGAACTGTATCACTGTTCATTGCTATTCTCCCTCATCGTTTGCCTTCAAATATTTTTCTATAGTCTCTTTTAGTTGTTCTTTAGTGGTTTACTCGCTAAGTTTTATAAGTCTTTTCGTAAGACGTACGCATCTTCACCGTTGCTATAGTACCTTTTTCGGATACCGTAAACTTCAAATCCGAATTGTCTGTAGAGTCCCTGTGCTGCGATATTATTAACAGAAACTTCAAGAAATACTTCCTCCCCCGCGTTTTTCCGAACAATTTCTAATGCAGAGGCGAGTAGATATTTTGCTACACCGCGCCGCCTATATTCAGAGGCTACGGCAATATTCAGGATGTGTCCTTCAGAGCGGAAGATGTAAAAGACAATATATCCGATGACTTCGTTATTTAACCGGGCAATATATAAATGTGTATATTTTTTTCTTTTTCGAAGTTCCTTTTTAAAAAATGATTCAGACCATGGATCGGGGAAGGATTCCTTTTCTATCACCATTACCTGTTCAAGGTCTTTTTGTTGCATCTGTTCAAAGATAATTTCTGGAAAAGGTTTCTCAATTGTCATTTGCGGAATTTTAGCATAACGGGTTTGTGATGTCAAGAGAGTGATTGTTGGGATTGAATGTTTCCGATTCAGACAATGGCGTGTGAGGTTTTAGATACATTTAATAAAGAAAAGGCAGGTAACACAACGGTTACCTGCCTTTGGTATTGTGAATAACCTTGTTATTTTTCCTGTTGTAACTGGCTTATTACCGCCTCTGCGAAGTCTGAATCCCAGTTTTGAGACAGAACCTCGCGCACGACAGAGAGTTTCTCTTGCCTATTACCAGAAGTATCGGTTGATAACAAGTTTTGCACTCGGTTGACAACATCGGTTTGCATCTGTGTTTGCCGCTGTTGGAGCATTTGACGTGATTCCTCGGTTGGAAAGAACTCGTTATATTCCTCACTCGTTAAATAGGGCAAGATGAAGATATCAGGGTATTGCTCATTGAGTTGATTGCTCCACTCTGTAACCTTAAACGTCAAGTCATCTTTCCATTTTTTCTCGTTTCGCCGTTGTTCCGCTGAGGGAGAAGAAACGGGTTCTTCCGGACGCGTGGTTGTTGGTAATCGCGTTGCATTCGGAGGCGAGACACCATTTTTCGACGGTGTTTCATCTTCTGCAAATGGCCCGATGTTTGTAGCCATTTTTTCTTGTCTCTCAACAAGTGCCATAAATCCCGGCTTCCATGAGATGAAATTCCCATCATCGTCAATGTCCGCGAATTTTCTAAGGCGTGGAAGCACCTCTGCTTTCAGGTAGGCATCAAATTCAGCATCCTCTGCTTCGCGCTGTTGTCGTTGTCTTTCCCGCTCCTTTTGCCGTTGTGGATGATTCTTTTTCCACTCAAGCGCCCATTTTATCATGGGTTCTTGTTCACGGAGCGTGTCATCAATTGTTTGATAGAGTTTGTCAAACGTTTCTTGATGTTTCTCCATCCTTTGCACGTAATCCCAAAAATGCTGTTCTTTGATTTTTGGATCCATTTTTTGGATTTCGTCTGGCGGTAAATGCTTCACAAGCGAGTTTTCCCACAGTTGTCGATATTCTGCTATCTTTTCAGAAGAAATGCTTCTGGTGTTCTGTGTTGGATTTGACGGTTGCAATGCGGTGTCACTTTGTTGACTCCGCATCCACCAAAAAACACAATAAACGATAACAGGAACACGATAATGCCGATATAGAATTTTATGTTCATTGTGTTAGTCCTCATCTAAATCTATTTCAGGGATCGGGTTCTGCTCGAAATACTCTGTCCAATTGAAATCGGGGTTATCTTCGCTCCAAGCGGCGATCATCTGATCCATATCCGCCTGGAGTTTGGGTATCTCCACACGTAATGCGTCACGCCTTCTGGTTTTAGCCTCTAGCTCATCACTTTTCGTTTTTAGCTGTCCCCTCAATATTTTGAGAACATCCCCTAGTTCCTTGACCTTTTTTGCTCTAGAGTTTACCCAAATGGTCATATTTTGCACGTTGCCTGTCCATTCACTTACAGACCTTTTTGTAGCTGATTCCTCATTTTTCCGTTTACTCAACTCCTTTTTGGCTGCTTTTAGTGCCTTTTTGGAAGTTTGCATATCGGAATGTGCATTCAGCCAATCTTGCCTATACATCGTGCCATCATAACATAAGGACGTTTCCCAAACACTGACATAGCATTCATCACAATTGTGGACATGATTGTAATAGGCATCCCGCGCGCTGTCGGCTTCTTCTTTATCCACATCATAGAGATTTTGTGCGGTTGACACAGCACTTTCTGCGTTGCTTGTTGCCAACTTGGCAGCAGCATACGCGGATTCTGCCATCGCTAAGTTTCCTTCATGCGACGCTAATATGGCAGCAGAACTCGCCAATTCTAATACAGCGTCAAAATAATCTTCATTCTCGCTGTCAATACTAAGCTGAAGATTAGCTACCTGTTCATCAAGTGTTGGGATTAAATTTTTTAATTTATTATACAGAGCAATAGCATTTCGTACCGCATTAATTGCACTAATGACCTGGGTCCAAGTAACAGCGGAAGCAAACATTGTGATACATAGTAGTGCAATAAGAATAAAGGTAAATGTTCCCTTTTTAGACATGAAAATTTTCATCGTTAAAATCTCCTTTGTAAGGTGCTAACCTAAAAGTCACACAAAACAGATGGTTTCATGTTGCAATTAGGTTAGCACTGCTATAGTCGGATTATGGCAGTGCCGCGTCGATCAGTGGTCGTAACACCGTCGACGCTCCCTATAAACATTATAGGAGACTACCATGAACGTAAATTATTATAAAAAACAAACATACAGTTGTCAAGAAAAACTTAAGTTTTTCTTGAGCGTATCTCATAAATAGGATTTGTTGGTTCATTATGAGTTGTTTCTCTTTGTAGGAGGGAACTCCGATTCCCGACCTGTCGCGATTCGGAGATCGCTCCTACAAGATTTTGAAATCGGGCTTTCAAAGCCCTCCAACTATTTATGAGATAGGTTGTAATAAAAATGAACAATTTACCATCAACATTACGAAGGTAAATTTGGTAAAATTACTGAATTAGATGCGTCTAATTCAGTGCCGCTAACGCTTCTCGTGCTTGATTAAGCTCACGCACAACAGACTTGATATTTTTCGCATTTACACTCATTTTCTGTTGTACAGAAAGAAGGTGATCTGCCGCTTCTTGATGTTCGGCAATCACCTCGTCCAAATAATCAGTTAAATCGACAACAACACTTTCCCAATAGGCTTTCCAAAACCTTGCGTCCTCAATTGCGGCTGCGTCGTTTCCGTTTAGAGCATTTTCAAGGTCAAGTATAGCTCGCGTTAGCTCTTTTTCAGCTTCCGAAAGCCAATATCTTGCACTGTCAAGGGTTGCAGAAGCACTTGCTAAGTTGACCTCTGCGTTGCCTAAATCTATTTCAAGTTGTATCTCCTCAGCATGCAACTTGGCGAGTCTGCTTTCTAAGGCATCAATTTTTGCACGTAACTGTTCTGCATTTTGTGCATAAACTGTTTGACTTGTTGTAAATAAGATGAAAATACCGAGGAATACGGTAAGGATAGGCAACTTACACTGTTTCATTGAAGTTCTCCTTTTTCATGTAAGGTGCTAACCTAAATGCTACACAAACAGATAGTTTAATGCTACAATTAGGTTAGCGTTGCTATAGTCGGATTATGGCAGCGCCGCGTCGATCGGTGGTCGTAACACCGTCGGCGCACCTATAAACATTATAGGAGACTACCATTGAACGTAAATTATTATACAAAATGTGAAAAAAGTTGTCAAGGAAAAAGTTAAGTTTTTTTGAAAAAAATTAATAATTTCTCATTAACGTTGATTTTTAACGTTAATTTTCTTAAATAATCCCATCTTTCCTCCCTTAAAACAGGGAGGATTTTTTTGTAAATCTATTTGGCAACTTAAATTATACAAGGAATTGACATCTATTGTTAGAACACAAGCGAAGACGAAAACTTTATACGATCATTGTTAAGTTTGCGGTTGTCTTTTTAAACAACTAATGCTATAATATCTAATATGGAATTAGCCAAGTATTTTAAGGAGACCTAAATGAAAGACTTTGCGTTTACAGGGGGTAGACCTGACCCTTATACGTTTCCGACTGAGGCGTTGATTGAAGCAAGCGCAAAAGCGCTCCGTAAATTGGGAGGGCAGCTGGTCAATTATCCCGGCGAATCTGGTTACCGTGGATTACGCGAACTTGCATCAATGCGCTTTGAACGGCGAGAAGGTGTCCCGCTTCCAGTAGATAACACCTCGATTACCTCAGGGTCAATGCAGGCACTTGAATTAGTGTTAGGGACATTTATTAAACCGGGTGATACGGTATTAACGGAGGAATTTACCTATAGCGGCACACTCGGTATTATGCGACACCTCAAAGCGAATATTGTCGGGATACCGATGGATTACGTAGATGGTATGGACATGGATGCGTTGGAGGCTCAATTAAAAGCGCTTAAACGCCAAAATGTCACACCATCTCTCATCTATACGACATCTAACCACCAAAACCCGACTGGTGCGATCTTGTCACTTGAACGGCGGCACCGCATGTTGGAACTTGCAGAAGAATACGACACACTCATTGTAGAAGACGATTGCTATGGTGATATTGATTTTGTGCCGAACCCAACGCCCGCTTCTTTGTTTAAATTAGATACATCAAACCGTGTTATTTTCATCGCGACGTTCTCAAAAATCTTAGGGGCAGGCGTGCGACAAGGGTACTTTGTTGCACAACAACCCTATTACGGGATGATTCATCACAATCGCTGGGATGGCGGAACAAGTGCACTTGCAAGTGCGATTGTGGCTGAGTTTTTCATGGAGCATCTTGAGGCGCACCTTGAAACGACAAATGCTGCTGTCGGTGCTAAATGTCAAACCGTGATTGATACGCTTGAAGCAAACGTCAGTGACCTCTGTACGTGGACGAAACCACGCGGTGGACTTTTCCTTTGGATAGATCTGCCAGAATCGACTGATATGAATAAGCTAAGTGAGTTGGCATCGGCAAAAGGTGTGGGTTATAGTAACGGCAGTGCGTTCCACTATGCAGGCGATCCGGTGAAAGCGATTCGATTGGCGTATGCGTATTGTCATGTTGATGACGTTCCAGAGGGGATTACCTACTTAGCAGAAGCAATTCGAAGTGCACAAATGGCTACAGTTGATGCCGCTGCTGCAGATTAACTGCAACTTCAACCCACTGACGGTGTGGCATTTTAGGAAACTCCGTGGAGGAGAGTTTTGCGTAATATTATCCTTTTCTCATTAGATACGCTGCGCGCGTCAAGTATGAGTTGTTATGGACATACTCACCTGACAACCCCACATCTTGACGCGTTAGTAGCAGATGCGACCCTTTTTGAAAGCTGTATTAGTCCACATATCCCTACGCATCCAGCACATACAACAATGTTTACTGGAAAAGATGTGTTGACGCACCAAATTATAACACAAGGTGGACGTTTAAACCTTTCTGAAAACATCAAGACTCTCCCAGAATTGTTAAGCGAAGCAGGTTATTTTACTGTAGCAGCAGACAATTTGGGACGTTGGTTTCAACGCGGTTTTCCAGAAAATCAGTATCGCGGTTATCAATGGGAAACGCGCTACCGAAACGCACGAAAAGCTGAAGCTGTGAATCAAACAGCGATAGAACTGTTGGAACTTGCACAATCGCAGGATAAACCGTGGTTTGCATTTCTTCACTATTGGGATCCGCATACGCCTTACCTACCACCACTACCATTTGAACGGATGTTTTATAGTGGTGATGAATGCGATCCGAACAATCGGAGTATGGATGCTGTCTATGCATGTGAACCGTTTACAGATTATTTTCGGCAGTGGATGTGCAAACCCGATCCAGATGATCCTGATGATCTCGCTAAAAAACGCCTCTGGACAGACCGTAGGTATGTGAATTCGCAATATGATGCTTCAATTGCTTATATGGATGCATCTTTGGCGCAACTTTTTCAGTATTTACAGGATTGTGGGCTGATGGAAGAAACGCTTTTGGTAATTACGGCTGACCACGGTGAAGAACTTGATGAACACGAACTTTGGTATGACCATCACGGATTGTATCAAACGAATTGCCATATTCCATTGGTAATGCACTGCCCCGCGATTATTCCGAAAGGACAGCGGCTTGATGGGTTAGTTTCTCTGAAGGACATTGCGCCGACTGTTTTAGATTATGCTGGGCAAAGTGCTTTGGAAAAACGCGAAAAGATGGAAGGGGCAAGCCTTCGCAGTTTGGTTGAGAATAGCGCAGATGACGGTTCATGCGATGCAATCTATCTGACAGAATGCGGGTGGATGAAAAAGCGTGGATGGCAGACACGAAAGTGGAAACTGATTGTAGAGACCGGCGGCACGCCTGCTGTCTATAATACCCCCGATATTGAACTCTACGATCTTGAGGAAGACCCTGATGAAATTTATAATTTGGCTGAAGAAGCGGATGACATTGTTGCACAATTAAAAAACGATATGGACGCTTTCTTGAAACAGCGGTTAGCCGAAACAGGGCTGCCAGACCCGACAGTTGAACAGGAAATCACAATGCGGCGGATTGGAGATAAAACAAAAGCTGTGCCGCTGCCATAATAACTTCTGATCTTGAGATTACAAACACTCCCAGAAGAAACGATCATCTAAAAGAGAGAAAAATGAAAACTATAACTCGTTTTTTGCATGTAAACAGAAAGAAAATAGAAATTGCCCTCATTCTCACAATGATAGGGTTTATATTTTATGGGTGTACTGCACTACAAGAGGCACAGCAACGGAGAGAGGAACGTCTCCTTGGAAAGCGAAATACTGACCAACTCATGCTGTCACCGTCAGATGCGAAGATTGATCCTTATCCGGACGCGATTGCAAACAACCCTCATGGCGTAAGCGACCACTATACACTGACTTTTGCCAAAGATTTGCTGGCTACAGACGCGTTTGATGAATCAGCGGAACGAGCTATCTTCGCACAGAGTGCTCTGGGTTATATGGAGAGTCTTTACGATGTGATGTATGAAATTTTCGGTTTTAAACCGAAACATAAAATTCACGTAACACTACATCAAGTTTTTCAAGGCACAACCCTGGCCGCATTCACAACAACCGAGTATCGTTATGCTCCTAATATCAAATATGTGACAGGTATTAGAATGGATTTCCCGATGATGATGTATGAAAAGCATGGTGTCCGTGTGCATGAGTTAACACATGCATTCACAAATATCTACTTTCTACCGACGTGGTTTTCGGAAGGTATCGCGGTGCTGATGCAGACGGAATATGCAAAAGGTGGTTTACATCCGAAATTTGATAACCTTAAACGCAGTCTGGAACTTGATCTGGACGGTTTCAACGAATTAGAAAATTGGGGAGGACATGCAGAATCCGGCCCATTGACCCAATGGCGATATAGTTATGCCTACACGGTTGTGTCGGAACTTCGCAAAAAGTACGGGAACGATCTATACATCAAGGTTTTCGCGTTAATGGAAGCTGATCAATTACATCAAAAATTGGGAGATGATATGCCAACGAGTTTTCTTGTGTATTACATCAGTAAAGCAGCAGGAGAGGACCTTGTCCCATTCTTTAAAGAGTTAAAGTTTAAAGTACGCAAATTAGAAAAATCGAACATTTTGGAATATATTCAGCAATTAAGGACTAAAAACCGAAGGAGAAATTGATGTATATGACACAAAATCAAACAGCGGATGAAAATAAGCAATCTTATTTTTTTAGATGTAGCGAGACACAGAAAACTTGCTCTATAGGGATGCGGGTTTATGCGTTGATGCCTCTACTTGGAGTGATTCTAATGATGTCTGCGTGTACTCTTGGACAACAGTGGAGCCAGAACTACGCGACCATGCCAGGGGTAAAGTCAAATGTCCCTGTTATCATTGACGGTAATCTTGAAACTGTGGGGCAGTCACAAGAAAAGAAAAGTTCTGGTGATTTAGTGGTTGATATGAAGTTGCCTTCAGAAGCAATTATCTATCTGCCAAATAAAAAAAGGCTCTTTCGGATCGTCATCTATTCGTCAAATCTGCAAGATTTTCAATTGATGGCGCTCGATTCAATGGGAGAATGGGATAAAATTCATGAGCAGCGTAGCAATAAAGAGCCAATCATAGATATTCGTCTCAAACGCTCAGTTACGACTAATGGTGTCAAATTAGTTGTTCGGAAAACAACGGACGATGCCGCACGAAAACGCAAAAACTTAAAGCTTGAAAGGGAAAATGAAGTTACAGCCGATGGTAAAGTGCGCCGTGGACGACAAGTCTACAAGCTCTATGGCTCCCTAAAAGCACCCGCTAAAATTGCGGAGATGGAGTTGTACGGTTACGCTAAGGCGACACCGTAATGTGTTGAATGCAGTCGAATCGACTCCAAAAATTCTTTGACCGATACGCTGGCATCCCGATCAGCATATTTTTATTTCTGATCAACATTATTAGAAACTTTCTGAATAGGAAAGTGAAATCACCTAACCGAGGATTAGGTTCGCGGAGCGAAACCGACTTCCCTACAGACCTTCCCAAAAAGATTCTGTTCATCCAACTCTCCGCCTTGGGTGACACAATTTTGGCAATTCCTACCGTTCGCACTATCCATCAAAGTTTTCCACAGGCAGAACTCTCGTTCTTAGCATCAGCAACAAATCTCTCATATTTAGAAAGATGTCCCTATATTGACAGACGTATCCCGTTCCGTTATCCTCTCTACCAATTAATTCGGATGCTTCGTCAGGAGCATTTTGATTGGGTGATTGATCTGGAGCATTGGTCTCGGTTTAGTGTGATCCTTGCTTATGCGACGAGAGCACCTCGTCTGATCGGATTTAGTGCTGTGAATCAATACCGACATTATTTATTTACCGATACCGTCCCACATATTCCAGGAAAGCACGAAGTTCTTAACTTTCTTAGCATTGCACATGAATTGGGATGTAGCACAGAAGATTCGACACTTGCGGTTTGGGTTGGCGAAGCAGAGCACGAATGGTGTCAGAATTTGTTAGCACAAGAACAGATAGATCCCTCTGCACCATTGGTTGTGCTACATCCAGAGGCGGGTCGGCGCGGTGAACCGCGTCGGCGTTGGCCACGCGAACGCTATGTGACGCTGGCTGATACGCTAACATCTCGCTACGACGCACGAATAGTTTTGACTGGTGCACCGGATGAAGTAGCAGTATCACAATGGATAGCAAAACGTACGGAATGTGAGACGGTATGTCTTGCTGGACAAACACAGGTGAATCAACTCACTGCGTTGTTTGTGCACGCTGATCTGGTTATTAGTGGGAATTGTGGACCGATGCATCTCGCGGCGGCAGCGGGAACACCAGTGATCGCACTCCACGGACCGACGAATTCGGTCCAGTGGGGTCCGTGGACAGATAAAGCGACATGTCTTAAGGCAACTTTACCATGTAGTCCGTGCCTTAATTTGGGGTTTGAATATGCGTGTCAAGCACTACCGGATGGGACATCGCCTTGTATGCACACAATTGCTGTGTCGGAGGTGTTGCAGGCTTGTGAGGCGTATTTAGGGTAGTGGCTGTTCGCTATCAGCTGTCAGCAATCAGTTGGTATTTCTTTCATTTTATTCTTAACATGACATTTTAGGTCGGTAAAAAGCAAACGGGCAGATATTCAATCTGCCCGTTTGCTTTCTATAACCAGATTTTTCTCATAAACCCTACCCACAGACTGAGTCTGTTACTATTTATGAGATAATCTATTGTATTAGTACATATCACCACCGGGAGGCATCGGGGGTGCTGGTGCTTCCTTCTCAGGAATCTCAGCGATGAGCGTTTCGGTAGTAATCATTAACGCTGCGATGCTGGCTGCGTTTTGAAGAGCGAAACGAACGACCTTAGTCGGATCCAGGATACCTGCTTCAAACATATCGGTAAACTGTTCTTCGCGTGCATCAAAGCCAACGTTTCCGCCTTCGTCTCTGACTTTCGCGATAATGACAGAGTCTTCTTGTCCAGCGTTTTTAGCAATGTGACGAAGCGGATCTTCAAGCGCGCGAGCGACAATAGATACACCGACCTGTTCGGTAGCATCATTAAGTTCGAGTTCTGCTAACGCTTCTTGTGCTCTAACGAGAGCAACACCACCACCGACAACAACGCCTTCTTCAACAGCGGCGCGTGTGGCGTGCATTGCATCTTCAACGCGTGCTTTCTTCTCTTTCATTTCAACTTCGGTAGCTGCGCCAACATTAATGACAGCGACACCACCGGCGAGTTTTGCAAGGCGTTCCTGCAATTTTTCGCGATCGTAATCAGAAGTTGTATCTTCAATCTGACGGCGGATCTGGTCAATACGTCCCTGAATTGCTTCGGTACTACCTGCACCTTCAACAACGGTAGTATTATCTTTGTCAATGACAATACGGTTAGCAGTGCCAAGATCATTTGGCGTGACGTTTTCAAGTTTGATGCCGAGGTCTTCAGAAATGACACGCCCATTGGTTAGGACAGCGATATCTTCGAGCATGGCTTTCCTACGGTCACCGTAGCCAGGGGCTTTGACGGCAGCACAACGGAGAACGCCGCGAATTTTGTTGACGACGAGAGTTGCGAGCGCTTCACCCTCAACATCCTCAGCGATAATCAATAGTGGTTTGCCTTGTTGTGCGATGAGGTCAAGCAGAGGTCTGATGTCTTGGAGACTGCTGATCTTCTTTTCATGAATGAGGACAACAACCTCTTCTAAAACAGCTTCCATACGGTCAGGGTCTGTCACGAAGTAGGGTGACAAGTAGCCTCTGTCAAACTGCATCCCTTCAACAACGTTAAGGTTCGTATCAAGACTTTTTGCTTCTTCAACAGTGATGACACCGTCTTTTCCGACTTTATCCATAGCGTCAGCAATGAGGTCACCAATATCGGAATCATTGTTAGCGGAGATAGCAGCGACTTGTGCGATTTCTGTTTTCTCCGAAACTTCTTTGCTGAGTCCTTGAATAGAATCAACGACTTTATCAACTGCTTTTTCAATCCCGCGTTTGAGAGCCATCGGGTTATGACCGGCGGCAACGTTTTTCAAACCTTCACGGTAAATAGATTGCGCCAAAATAGTTGCGGTTGTAGTTCCATCACCAGCGACGTCACTTGTTTTGGACGCAACCTCTTTGACCATCTGTGCCCCCATATTTTCATAGGGGTCTTCCAATTCGATTTCCTTTGCAACCGTCACACCATCTTTTGTGATAGTCGGCGCTCCGAATTTCTTATCAAGAACAACGTTTCGTCCTTTGGGACCAAGGGTGACTTTGACGGCTTCCGCCAATTTGTCCACACCTTGCTTGATAGAATTCCGCGCTTCTTCATCAAACGCTAACTGTTTTGCTGCCATGTGTGTAACTCCTTACTTATTTAGTTAACCTTGGCTAAGATATCATCTTCGCGCAAGATGAGAAATTCAATGTTATCGTAAGTTACTTCTGTACCGCCATATTTTGCGAATAAGACTTTATCGCCGACTTCAACATCGACAGCCTGCCGTTCGCCGTTATCAAGTATACGGCCTTTACCGACCGCAATAACTTCGCCTTCTTGAGGCTTTTCTTTGGCGGTGTCTGGGATGATAATCCCGCCACTGGTTGTCTGTTCATCCTCTTCGGAACGTTTGACGAGGATTCGATCGCCAAGGGGTACAAGTGCCATATCTAAAATTCCCTCCTAATGGGTTATTAACGTATTACGGGTTCTGTTTAATTTTTGTAAACCCGACTAAATAATTGTATACGTTCTTAACTATAGCAAGATATGTGCCAATTTTCGGAATATAGATAAACTCACTATTGACGGGGTATCATGGTGTTTTAACGCGTGTAGAATCGTGACAATTTGTCCATATTTTTTAAGGTTGCGCGAAAAGTGTGCCATTTTGACATCATTGTAAATAGGCATATCTATGATATCCTATCTTTATGTGCATTGGATAACTTGTCCAGTTCGGGCAGATTGGTATGCTGCGGATAGGATAATATTTGCCTTTAAACCATCGTTACCGCTGGCAATCGGTGCAGTACCTGTTGCTATGCATTCGGCAAAATGCTCAAATTGGTATTGATACAAGTCTTCGTATTGAGATGCAGTAACTTGCTTTTCGCCATCAAAATATGTATGGATTTTCCAGCCATCATCGTTTATAACAGATACGGCACCTTCTGTGCCATAGAGTTCAAGGACAATATCACACTGCGCGACAGAGAAACTAAGATCGGTGAACCCTTGCGCACCATTCTGAAACCGCATCAGGATACCGCCAGTTTCTTCAACTTGGTAATTGTGGATTGTGCTGTCACAAAATGCAGAGACTTCCGTGACTTCACCGATGAGATAGCGCAGCAGATCAACACTATGCGGTCCCAGGTCCATCAAACATCCGCCTCCACCTTTATCAGGTTGTGCGCGCCACTCGTTCGCTGTTAATAAATATTTCTTCAGGAACGGCATTCTGCCGTGTACAATCTGTCCGAGACGATTTTCATCAACCCATGCTTTTATCTGTTGAAAGCAGGAGTGGAATCGGAAGAGGAAGCAGACCTGTAGATGCACATCGTTTGCATTGCATGCATCAATCATCTGTTCACATTCCTGTGGCGTGAGTGCCATCGGTTTGTCGCAGAGGACATGTAATCCACGTTCTGCGGCGGCGATCACCTGCTTACAGTGGAGATTGACCGGTGTTGAGACGTAGATTGCGTCAAGTTCCGTATCGGAGAGTAGATCGTCAACGCTGCTGTATGATGTTGTGGCGTTATGTTCTGCCGCGAGTTGTTTGGCACGTGCTGCGTCTCTTGAGAAGAGAGCATGCAGTTCTGCGCCTGTTGCTTTTTGGATGGCGGGCATTGCTCGGCGTTGTGCTACGCTGCCTGCTCCGAGAACACCCCATTTTAATGTCATTTATATTACTCCGTTATTGGCTATCGGGTTGAAAATCCCTCCTACAAGAGGAACATTAGCTAAAAAACAATAGATGTATACCGGTTGCGAAGAGCATAATTAGCACGATTCTGGAAAAGATTCGCTCTGAAAATCGTTTGTTCAGATGGACACCGACCTGGACACCGAGTCCAATAAAAGGGAGAAGGACTAAAGCCTCTATGATGATTTCGGAAGAAAAGAGTCCAAGTTGGTAATAGAACGGAAACTTAACCAGATTGATAAAGAAGTAAAGCACAGTCGTTGTGGCAACAAATGTACGATTTCCTAACCGCTGCGGTAAAAGATACATGACGATGATCGGTCCCGCCATGTGCGCAAGTGCTGAAAAGATTCCTGCAAGTATACCTGCAAGCACGCCGTGCCACGTTTTGAAACGTATAACCGGCTCTTCATCTGTAGAATCTGGGTTTAACCGCTGCATTATTCGGGGTCTAAAAAATTCTAATATGGCAAATAGGCAGACAATACCTCCGATAACTTTCTTTAGATGTTCATCTGATATGTCCTTCAAGATGAAGCTTGCAAATGCAATACCGACAATGGCTCCGGGAATGAGACGCCAGATGCTTTGGCGATGCCACTGCTTCCAATAGTGTGCCAATGAAAAAACATCTGTTGAGTATAACAGCGGAAGCATCAAACCGAGAACATATCGGATGGGACGGAACTGGGCGAAGAGCGGAACAACTATCATGCCGATGCCGCCACCGAAGCCTGCTTTGCTTACGCCTGTTAACCATGCCCCAAAACATAAGATAATTATTTCGTAGATAAGGTTTCTCCTGATAGGTTCAACGGTTATTGTGCGGTTTATGATAGCGAAATTTGTCGGTTTTGTCAAGATGGAATTGGCTTTCGGTTGTAAGTGCTCAGCTATTAGTTGTTGGAACTACAATGAGTTAACTACCAGAAAAGTTGGGTTTCGCTTCGCTTACCTATAGACATCAATTTAGTCCTGATTTTCTTGTTGGAGGGCATTGTAAGCCCGATTCCCTCTTGTAGGAGCGACCTCCTGGTCGCGATATCGGAGGAACGGTCGCGACAAGGAGGTCGCTTCTACAAGAGGGAACTGATAGCCAAAAAAAGTTGACATCTGTCCTAAGATATGATATACTACTATGATAATATATGTTGGGAGGATTGTAAACATGGTTCAAGTTGAAGTTACGGTCGATTCAGGCGAATCCTTTGATAGGGCACTCGCTCGTTTTAAAAAAATGTGTGGTAAGGCGGGTGTTGTCACCGAAATTAAAAAACGAAGTTTTTATGAAAAACCGAGCGAAAAACGCCGAAGAATCGAACTAAAGCGTCAGCGGAAAGTGAAGCCGCGCACGATGGAGTATCGCCCACGCTACGATAACGGTAGATAGTGCTGCTCTGGGAGGTCGTCATATATGCATGTTCGGGATGTTGATGTTGCCGAACCTGATGGAAACTATAAAGGACTTTTAATTCAATATTGCCAAGAACGCGGGTTGAGCCAGCCACGTTTTACTGAAACGCAACTTGGCACGCCGGACGCGCCGAGTTGGAAAGTAACAGTTCACTACGGTGATCGGGTTCACGAAACGGTTGATCCGATACCGGGTGCAAAAAAGGGAGCTCACCAATTCGCCGCGAAACAGGTTCTTGATACAATTTCTGAAAACCGCGAACGTTTGTTAACGGGTGAAACTGATACAGAAGACGATATATTACCCGAACCGGTTGAAATACCAACGCTTAATGTTGCGTTACCGCTGGTTACAAGTGCAATGACGATTGCAAATGAACGGCTCAGTGCATCGCAACCATCGCGATACCGAGGTCTTTCTGATGCTGAATTTTCACGGAAGTTGGCGCAGTTGACGATGCTAATTGTTAGAGATATAGCGAAGGCAGCGGATGAAGCGAATATAAAGTTTCCTGATATACCTGATGTCTAAATAATCGGTTAGGCGGGGTCAGAGTTCTGACCCCGTTTTTTTATTGCAGTTGGTTGTAAATATAAGTAGTGCAATGAATTGCGCCACTACAAAGGTTGAGTTCGGCACTTGTTGGAGGGGTTTTCAACCGCGATATATCGGGCTTACAAAGTCCTCCAACAAGAGATGTTGACAAAGCCTCCACAAGGAAATCGGGGTTGTAAACCCCTCCAACAAGAGAAATGGTTGAGCGAATTAAACGCCGATTACGGCAAAACCGATTGTTAGCACATCTTATGGGATGTCCTTATCCTGCGCCGCGTTGGAATCGTGCTGTGAAACGAGTGCTCCGAGAACTAGGACCAGAGGCACGGATTTTAGACCTGGGTTCGGGCATGCATCGCCGTGCAGCGAATGTGATTAACCTTGAGATTGAGGCGACACCCGCGGTGGATGTTGTGGCAGATGGACACACTCTGCCGTTTGCAGATGCCGTTTTTGATGCGGTTATTTCTGAGGCGGTGCTGGAGCATGTCCGAGACCCGCAACGTGTTGCAGCAGAGATGTTCCGTGTGCTAAAACCGAATGGGTATGTGTGCGCAGCAGTCCCTTTCTTACAAGGGTATCACGCATCACCTCACGATTATCAACGTTGGACGACTACAGGGTTTGTGACGTTGTTTTCTCAGTTCCATGAGATAGAAAGCGGCGCATGCGCTGGACCGACAACGGCATTACATTGGATTTTTCGCGAATATGTTGGACTTGTGTGTTCTTTTGGGAGTTTGCTGGTTGCGAAGGCGGTGTCGCTTCTGGTGGGATGGTTGACGTTTCCGTTAGTGTGGTTGGATACGTTGTTATTGTTGCATCCGCATTCGTATATTTTGGCATCTGCGGTGTATTTTGTGGGGCGGAAGGGCGGATAACATTTTCTTGTTGGAGGGGTTTGTAAGCCCGATTTTTGTATTTTATCGGGTTGAAAACCCCTCCAACAGTTATTATAGCCTCTACTCCGCTGGCTGATATTCGGCTGCATCTACATAATAGATGAATCCGATACACATTTCATCTGTGGTTTTATCTCCCCAACCGACAGGAATAGGTGGGTCGTGTGGGTTGGCAGGATTCGTGGCGGAGTTGTCAAAATGGGCAACAAGGGAGACTTGTGTGCCTGCGGGCAGGAAAATCGGTTTGCGGTAGTGATAGATGTCCTGCCAGTTGAAATCCCAATCCTGAATCCAGATAAGGTCAATCGTGTCGCCAGTTGGTGGCTTGGCGATGATACGCATGTCGCGTCCGAGCAGATGCATGTGCGGCATCGTGGCTAACAGATAACTGTCTTTTTTGATACTTCTGGAAGCGTGAACAGCATATTTCGCGTCACCTGCTGGTATCATAAATTTATCGTTGATCGCTGAACCGATTTCCAGCGGTACCGTTTTGGGTGTTTTGGAGAAATAAAGCCCCATCCGCGATTGGTCGCGCTCAGTATGTCCGGTGCGGTAGTAGTGTACCTGCATAACGATGTCTGCGCCTTTCGGCAACAGATACCCAATGCCTTCGGGGAGAACAGAAGGCGTAACGCCGGGTGCCCATCCACCGAGTGTGCCTACAACATCAATACCGGGACCGGTGCCGCCTGTAACGTAACCGGGTTTCGGGTCCTTTGCTGCAAGTTCACGCCCTTGCCCTTCTATATCCAGATATGCGATGACGTGGTGCACTGTTTTGCGGTTGCCCGGTTGCACGTCTACTGCTTGAACATACATGTCTGTGTCAAAGTTCGTTGGAATGATAAAGTGCCGATATTCGTCTTCACCTTCCGGCTCAATCTCGTATTCTACGGGCATTTCTACGATGTGATCGGGTTCACCGAGTGCCCATCCCTCATGGAATTTAGGGTTCGGTGGTGTTTTGGTAGCATCTCCTTCAGGGGCACCTGCTTCTGCCCAGTCGCTTATCATTTTGATTTCTTTGTCAGTCAATCTACGTTCATTTTTGAAGGTGCCGAATCCGGGTGCAGGTTTCCAAGGCGGCATCAGTTTTGCTTTGGTGTATTCAGCGATCTCGGTTGCCCATGCTTTCGCCTCTCGGTAGTCGGTAAGGGCAAATGGGGCGACTTCGCCTTGTCGGTGGCAGGCTTGGCACTGCTTCTGTAGGATCGGTGCGATGTGTTCGCTATAGGTGATTGTCTTCGCTTGTAGCGTGGGTGCTAAGAGTGTGAATGTAATGAATAAAATAAAGAACTTTTTCATCGGTTTGGGGTTGTCCTCCAGTATTGTTCAGTATTGTTGTTTGTTTATATTGTAGTATGGTTTGGGGAAAATGTCAAGTTAATAAATCCCACCAATACGGTAGGAGCGTTTTGTAAACGCGGTGTTTATAGTCTCTAATGTCTGGTTTCGGCGCGTTTCCAAAACGCGCCTACCAAATGGAGGGAAAATAAAAAAGTGGGCGATGAACCGAAGTCCACCGCCCACTTTTTTGGTAAGTTAGTTAGAATATTCCTGAGTAAATCTTGTGATTTCAATTTGCCCCACCGCGTTGTCAGTTTGTTCTTGGCCGAGATCAAACCTTTCAACTTGGTTGTAGCAAGCACTTGATGCTCACTGGCGAAAGATACATCTTCAGTCTGGTAGTAGTCCACGACATCAGGTTTGGCTGTAGGATCAACCTAACTATAATTGATCCGTTCACCTATGGTGCCAGCACCTTGGATCAAGTCAGTATTGACCTACTTGTATTCACCGTTCCGTTCTTCACTACGGAGGATATTAAATCCAGCGTTGTCAAGTTCGGATTCGGTTGTCCAAATGAAGATTAAAAAATAAATCCGGTATTTTCCTTAGTCCCGTTAGGGACGCAATGTTTATAGAAAAACGAATAAACGCACTTCTTGAGTTCCGTAGGAACGATATGTTTATCTAATGTCTTTGTTCTCGCATATCGTTCCTACGGAACTCAAGATTCCTTAAAATGTTCCGAATATGCATAATGAAAAATTACCCAAATAATAAATTAATCTTCATACGGACAACTACTTAACCATCTTCTTGAAGTGCCGGACGGAAGAAGGACAACTGCACAGGCAAGATTTGATCTGTTCGATTCAATGGAGTACCATAGTCATTTTCACTTCCATACCAAGTATGGCGGATAAAGATGTCAGCGAACTCAGTATCAGCGGTATGAACCCGACTATACTGAGAATCAATACCTCTTTCTCTGGCAACGCCAACGTCATCTGTGCCACCGAGCGGTTTGACAATGTTGTTCGCCAAGTCTGTACCAACGCGTGGAACACTTTCATCAAAGATACAATGAGTGAAGTTGTGGAACCATCTTCAGTCATACCTTCTGGGAATTCCCAAGCAGGCACATTGTTTGTGCGAGCGTTACCGTCAAGGTTACCGACATCATCTGCAATCGTAAAATATTGTCTACCAATTCTCAATATCATTAGGCATCTCTTTGGCTAAATCAAGTGCTCTTCCATCAATCAGTGTGATACGGAATACCGTCGAATTAATGATTTATCAAACCAACTGGTCATATCAAATTCATCTTTGATATACTTACACACATTACACACGGGTTGTGGGAAAACTATGGACGGAGTTGATGTTGTTGGGTTGTTTGAAGTAACAAGACTGCCTAGGGCGTGCCATAACGGGAGTCAAGACATAAATACACCCAAGTGCAAGCAGCAAAATTAAACTTACTAAGCAAAATGCCAAGTTATTTGACAATCGCATTACTTATTTCTCCTCATTTAAAAATCTAACTAAACATTAAACTATTTGGGACGATGTGCATTGTATTGCGTTATCGCGCCCGACAATACAATTTGAAATATCAAGAACAGATTCAGGGATGAAATCTATTCTACTAACCTTTAGTATCGGATATATGCGTTTCCGGTTGCACACATCCTTCATTTTTTAGGGATTTCGGTTTGGTTTCTCTATAAATTTTCCGGTCAAACCGATTTAGTATTTTATTTTAACGTTACCTATTATAGCATCGGTTACAAAAAATGTCAACCAATTTACTTCTGCTGGCATTACGTCGAATTACGTTCCCTATTGTAAACAAGTTACAAAAAATTGTCAACTTACTTTAAATTTGCTGCGCGGTGTTTCCGGCACATAGCGCACTGTTCTGTAAAGTTGCGTAATTGAGATAATGATTCCGAATCGTAAAAAGCATGATATAAAATGCAAAATTGATGTATCTCTTCCCGCATACTTTTAATTATAATCAAACAGCGAAACTTTGTCAAGTTTTTTTGAGTTTGTTGACAACAAAAATCCTGAGCGGATTATATATCACATTAATTAAGTATACACTTTGTTGCAATGTTTGTCAAGTTTTTTGTGAAAAAAGCGTAAAATTCATAATTTTATTGATTTTGCGTCTAATTTAGCAGGTTTGCACATTTTTGTCAAGTAAATTAATTGCTGATTTACCCCCAGTTTTTGTAGAGACAAATGTACATAAGGTTTTTTAGATGCTTTGTGTGAGGAAGTCAATGCTGAACTGGCACGAACTTTATCCCTCACAATCGTTTAGATTAAAATATGGGTCAAGGAAAATGTCAGGTTTCCAAGTTATCTCCAGTATCCTTTTTATGACAAAAATGAGCGAATATGTTTTTGTATGATAAGTATTATAGGTTTTTACCCACCGCTCTCCAGATTTTTCAAAATGGAGGAAACAGATACCATAACTTACACAGACGATAAACCATAGCAATGCGATCCGTAGCAGTTCTTGTCGTTTCAATCGTAAATACCGAAATCCGAAAAGTGTCTTTATATCCCGAAAACATTCTTCTATCTGCATCCGATGTTTATAGGTAAGATAGAGTTGCGTATTTCGTAAACTATTTGATACGAGATAAAGCGGTTCTTGATGGTTTGCGTCTCTAAAAACATAAAGGTTCAGTCTGAGTTTCTCTGTGCTGTGATAAGATATGTTGGGATAAGTTTCTGTATTTTTCAGTGTCTGTAGTTTGATGCGTTGTCCTTTGTGATAAAAGCAAGCATTTTTACAGACGCGTATGACAAACTCAATACCATTTTCCATTAGAGGTTTCATAAGATACTTTGCGCGCGCAAAGTATCTATCAAACACTAAGACCGGTCTTTTGACATTCGGTAAGGCAGTTTCAAACTGCTTGATGAACTGATAGCAAAACTCTTGACCAAGCACATTATGGCTCGGGTAGACCATCTTGTCAAAGGTGTCTTTTTTGTAGATTTTCCAATAGATAGAAATAGCGCGTTTGCGGAATGGCACAGCGATAACGATAATCCTATAGTCTTGGAGAATGTCCGTCTCATCAATAAGCACAATGCGTGGCGCACGCCCTGTTTTGTCATATAGTTGCCATAAGACAAAGGCACACCACGCCCCCATAGCAACAAGTGTCGGAAAGTTTGAGTAGATAAACCGGGAGCAGCCGTTTTTGTTTCGTCTTATAATGGGCAACGCAAACAGGCAAGTGGTTCGCAAGTGTGTTGATTTGAAATGTTTTCGTGCCAAGACACGCAAGTATGACCAAAATCAGATTTCTGAGAGCAGGACGCTTCAACACTTTTTTGAACTCTTGCTTTATTTCTGGGATGAGCATACGCGGATTTACTTTGACCGATGCAATGTGTTTCAGTGGAATACCCTAAAATAGATTCTATAAAATAAGATTGGAAAACAGTTTATCAGAAAAAACACTTTTGCAAAACTATTATGATATAAGACATACAAATATGGGTTCTGAAAAACTGGGGTAAATCAGCATAAACCACTCTCTTGACCTCATGTATTGTATGTGATATAATAACAGCATTCAGAGGTTTTGTCAATTGTGCTAAACATATATGGGAACGCGTTTACCCCTGATTCTATTTCTAACTTTACTATCTTTTTAAAATATCAATTGGAATTCTAATAGGTATTTTCTCATGAAAAAAACGCTCATTTCGATTGTAACTATTTGGTTTTTTATATTTGCTTTTGTCCCAAATATCTTTGCTCAAGACTATACACAATGGGGTCTACCCGAAGGTGCAAAAGCACGCCTCGGTAAAGGTTCAATGAATGAGATAGCGTATTCTCCTGATGGCACACGCTTGGCGGTAGCGAGCAGCATAGGTATTTGGATTTATGACGCGCAGACAGGTGAAGAACTTGATCTGCTCACAGGGCATACGGGTGGGGTTACAAGCGTGGCGTTCAGTCCAGACGGTTCTAAACTCGCGAGTGCAAGTACTGACGAGACTATCCGTTTGTGGGACGCGCGTACCGGCACACATCTTCTAACGCTTAATGGGCATACGTCTTATATCTCAAGTGTTATGTTCAGTCCGGATGGTTCAAAGTTAGCGAGTGGAGGTTTTGATCAAACCGTGCGTCTTTGGGATGTGCAAACCGGTAAGTTCCTACGAACGTTCAAAGGGCATATAGGCGGGATCAGAAAAGTTGCGTTCAATCCAAAAGGTAAAATATTAGCAACTGGAAGCAATGACAAAACTGTGCGTCTGTGGAATGTGCGAACTGGCAAGTCTCTAAAGACATTGAAAGGACATTCAGAAGGAATTAGAAGCATATCGTTCAGTCCGGATGGCAAAACATTAGCGTCTGGAAGTTATATGGACGAAACAATTCGTTTATGGGATGTGCAAACCGGTAAACCTCTTCGCAGACTTGCAGGACATAAGGGTTTTATCTCAAGCATTGTATTCAGTCCAGATGGTGAAATACTTGCGAGTGGGAGTGATGACCAAACCGTGCGTCTGTGGGATGTGCAAACGGGTACATCTATTCGGGTGTTAACTGGACATATCGAGTTAGTCGATAGCTTAGTATTCAGTCCAGATGGAAAAACACTGGCGAGTGGGAGCTATTTTGGTGAAACCATTCATCTGTGGGATGTACAGACAGGTATATCTCTTAGGACACTGACTGGACATATGGATATTGTCCATAGCGTCATGTTCAGTCCAGATGGCAAGACATTGGCGAGTGGCGGTAGAAGCGGAATTGTACGTCTATGGGATGTGCAAACTGGTGCGTCTCTACGAACGTTCAACGGACATACGAAGCGTGTCTATAGTGTGATGTTCAGTCCAAATGGCAAGACATTAGCAAGTGCAAGTGATGACAAGATCTTTCCTCTATGGGATGTGCAAACAGGCGCACATCGTCTAATACCAACAGGAGGCAGATATACGCTTGCAAGTGCAAATGTCGTGTTTAGCCGTGTCGTGTTTAGTTCGGATGGAAAAATGTTGGCAAGTGTGGGTTGGGACAATGCCGTGCGTTTGTGGAATGCGCAAAAAGGCACTCATCTTCGGGTGTTAAAAGGGGATAAGGCTGGTTTCAACAGTGTTGCGTTTAGTCCAGATGGGAAGATGATTGTAGGTGGGGGCAGGGACAATACTGTTCGTTTGTGGGATGTGCGAACCGGCACATCTGTTCGAACGTTGGAGGAGCATACGGGTCGTGTCAACAGCGTGGCGTTTAGTCCAGATGGGAAGATGATAGTGAGTGCAAGTGATGACACCACTGTTCGTTTATGGGATGCGCAAAGTGGCACTTTGCTTAGAATAATGAAAGGGCATACGAGTAATATCTATAGCGTTGCATTCAGTCCGAATGGTAAAATATTAGCGAGTGGGAGTAGGGACGAAACCGTGCGTTTGTGGGATGTGCGAACCGGCGCGCCTCTCTTGACTTTGGCAGGACATAAATCTGCAGTCACTGATGTCGCGTTCAGTCCAGATGGAAAAGTAATCGCAAGCTCGAGCGGTGGCGGTAACGTGCTGCTGTGGGAATTCACGTTTGCACACGTGTATTAGAAAGTGATCAAAGGGCCTGCCAACATTAGACAAATTGTATTGAAATTGTATTGCTAACAAGGTATATTATTTAAGGTTAATTTACCATCCTTGAAAGAAACTTATGAATTACGTGTTGACAAATTTGTTGTTCTAAAAATCATATATGCAATTTATCAAAAGGAGTTCTTTATGGTATTTACATTTCATCATATCCATCTCAGATGTGAAGACCTTGACGGTGCAATTGAATATTACGAAAAGATGTTTGACGGAAAGGTAACCGATACTGTTGAAGTCAGAGGGTTAAAAATTGTACGGATGGAAATTGGTGGGGAACGCATCTTCCTCTCTCCCAAATTTGGCGATATGGATGTTGAACCGACGAGCGGCAATCCGCGCTGGGGTGTCTATCAACTCGCTTTTACTGTAGAAGACCTTGACGCTACAGTTGCCGAACTTCAGAAAAAGGGGGCAGAACTTGAAGACCTAAAACCTTCCGGACTCATGATGGCATTTTTTAAGGGACCAGATAACGTTCAGATTGAACTCATTGAAGCTTAAGTGCTTTTAAGAAAAAATGTGTCTCCTTCTTCCTAATTCTAACTGTGGAATTTCCTATGAAATATAGCGAACTGTTTCATACAATTCAGGGTGAAGGACAACTCATAGGGGTTCCATCTGTTTTCTTTCGAACAAGTTATTGCAATCTACGATGTACTTGGTGTGACACACCCTATACATCTTGGGAACCTGAAAATAAAGACATTACCGTTGCCGAAACCGTTGATGCAATTACTCAATTCGGGTGTAAGCATGTCGTCATCACTGGTGGTGAACCGTTTATTCAAACTAAGGAATTGATACTCCTCTGCCGCGAGTTAGATAAACGTGAACATCACATCACAATTGAAACGAATGCCACACTTTTCGCAGAAGTTGCCGCACACTTAATTTCAATGAGTCCAAAGTTGCGTAATTCCAACCCTCCGTCAGAGAATCGTTTTTATAAACGGCACGAACGGGGACGTATCTGTCCTGAAGTTATCCGCAAGTTTTTAGACACCTATATGTGTCAAGTAAAGTTTGTTGTAGATACACCGGACGATCTTGCGGAAATTCAAACCTTACAAGCAGATATTGGGATTCCCGCTGAAACTATTATGTTGATGCCTCAAGGCAAAAACCCACAGGTACTAAGTCAGAAGCAGGAATGGTTAGTTGCACTTTGCAAAGAAAATGGGTATCGTTATTCGCCGCGCGTGCATGTTGATATCTGGGGTGAAAAACGTGGTGTATAGCCAATGAAATACGATATTTTACTCAAGAGCGGTACCGTCATTGATTCGGCGCAAGGATTAAATGCACTTCGCGATATCGCGATTACAGATGGAGTGATTGCCGCAATTGATAAAGATATTTCCGAAACTTTGGCAAAACAGACTATCTCTGTCAAGAATCAATATGTTACACCAGGGTTGGTTGACATCCATACGCATGTCTATTACGGCGTCACAACGTGGGGTATTAAAGCCGATAGCATTTGCGCTACATCGGGCACAACAACGGCTGTTGATGCTGGTAGTGCCAGTTGGGCAACTTTTCCCGGTTTCCGTGAATTCATCGCAGAACCTGCGCAAACGAACATATTGAACTACATCCACATTTCTGGTATTGGACTTGTCTACGGGCCAGTTGGAGAGATGCATGACCTCGCTTATGCAGATCCAGATCGCGTTGCTGATACGTTAAAAGCCAATCGTGACATCACGGTAGGCGTAAAAGTGCGGCAAGGCAAAATGCAGGTAGGCGACAACGGCGTAGAACCGCTGAAACTTGCTATTCAAGCAGCAGAACAAGCTGGAACACCTGTGATGTGTCATATTGGTGCAGGTGTGCCGTTTCCAGATGTTTTGGAATTGATGCGACCGGGTGATGTAATTACCCACTGTTTTCAAGGAAATGGTGATAACATCGTTGACGAAAAAGGAAGGGTCATCCCAGAGGCATGGCAGGCACAGCAAGATGGTGTGATCTTTGATGTTGGGCATGGAGCAGGGAGTTTTCATTACGAAATTGCACAACGCGCGATGGAACAAGGTTTTATTTCTGATGTTATCAGCACTGACCTCCACACTGGTAATATCAACGGTCCCGTTTATGACCTACCAACAACTTTATCAAAACTGATGCATCTCGGACTTTCGTTTGAGGCAGTGATTGAAAAAGCAACCTTCAATGCTGCTAAAGCCATCAAACGCGAAAAACAACTTGGTAATCTAAAAATTGGGACAACAGCGGATATAGCGGTTTTAGAAGTGATTGATGGTGAATTTGAATTCTACGATGCACACAGAACAAAGTTTATCGGCACTCAGAAAATCAATGCCGCTTTAACGATTCGCGAAGGAAAAATACTATAGATGTCACTCATAGCGCAGAAGATCAGTGGTTGTTACCGACGTGTTCTTATTTTTATTTTTGTAATTCTCATTGTGAGTGTAGGTGCCGGATTATTCGTTTACAACCGAGTTGGAGGTGCTGAAGGCTTGCGGTACTGGATGGCATCACGTGCCTTAAACGGCACTGAAAAACTCCTTATAACTAACCGTCCGGATGGTGTCTCACAAGAAACCGTAAAGGAACAATTTCAGATTGTTCGCGATGCTATTCACAAGCGGCAGGTTAATCTAAAATCCCTTTATGACTTGCTCAATTCATTTCAAACTAAATTTCACAACCCAGGATTATCAACAATAATTAAACCTTCAACACCGGAAGCAGAGGAATTTCTGACCAAGCTTGGAGAAACTATTATTTTTGATAACTCGGACAATCCTGAAAAACTTTGATGTGATTAAAATCTTATCTATGCGATGTCTGCCTGAAATTTTCCAATCATTTCACGGATTTGGATAATATAAATATCATCACTCAAATCAGTGTTAATAATCAGTTCCATTGCCCGTTGAAATCTCAACTGGGCATCTCCCCACGCATCTAACAAAATTTGATTTTCAGCCGTTTCGGGTTTTGCAACCGCCTGCAATATCCGATGCAAAATTGAGAGATAAAAAAGCAAATGATGTCCATCAACACGTGAGGCGACGTCTGCGGTGGAACATTTTTCACGATTTACAACTACCCATTCTGCGTAAGCATCAACTAATTCACGGTTCAACAAAGATACAAAGTTGGCACCTTCTTGGGACGCACCGATACCATTAAGGTATTGTACCAACCTGCGTTCTTGCCAATCCCAACCAACACTCGCAAAATCAATGAAATACGGGAGTTCCCTGTCAAACACAATATTACGTGCTTGGTAGTCAAGGCCGCCCAGGGTTGGTTTGGTGTCAAGCAGATGATTTGAAAGAGAAGTCCATGCTATGTCAAGTTGCGCTGCTTGCGATGCGGTAGGCGATGTCTTACTCTGATGTTGCAGATAATAGACTGTTTTCCTACCCTGTTCAAGTAAACGTTGCAAGGTCTGCTTGAGATTAAAGTGAAATACATAGGGGTTGAATTGTGCCTCGTTTTTTCTAAAGACTTCTTCAATATGGCAAAATACATTAAGAATAGTCTGCATATCAAGCATGAGACTTGACACTGATCTACTCTGTGCTAAGGAATCAAGTGTTTGATCGCCACGCCATTCCAGTAACAATGCTTGGTGTTGTTCAGATTCCCAAATAATTCGCGGCACAAGACATCCACCCTTGTGAAGTGTTGATAAGGTGAACTTCTCAATCTGAAATGGTGTGAAACCTGATTCGGTCACTGGGGAAGTAATATCTTGTTGTTTGAGTAGATAATCCTTGCTTCTGACTTTCAGACGGTAGACGTTCTGCTTTTGTCGTTTACCGTGGTAAATCGGTTCGACTGAGATCTTATCTAAATTGATTTGGAAATGTGATGCTATCTGCTTAAGTAGTTCTTGCATTTTGGGCTCCAGATTTTTGCAAATAGACGTTGTAGCACCGTTTAAGTTGAGATCAGTTTTACCTATCAAATGGAATTCACTTAGCGCAAAATAGCTCATAACTAAAGAAAAAATGTTGCATGCCTGCTACAAACGTGGTATAATTATTAAAATTTGATCACATATATAAAACGGTATTACCAGAGATACACACCTCCAGATTTGCACGGCGGGTTCTCTCGTTATGAGAGTCTGATGCAAATATGAAGGGGGTGGACGTATAAACCCAATGAGGAGTCTTGAGACTCCAGTAAACCCAGGAGGTTATTTTTGGCAGTTACAATGAAAGAACTCCTTGAATGTGGCGTTCACTTTGGTCACCAGACCAGACGTTGGAACCCGAAGATGGCAGAGTACATCTTCGCTGAACGCAACGGAATTTATATAATTGATTTGCAGAAGACACTGAGAATGCTTGAAGCCGCGGTGGATTTTGTCCAAGGCGTTGCTGCGGGGGGCGGCACAGCACTTTTTGTTGGTACAAAACGGCAATCCCAGGAAGCTGTATTAGAAGAGGCTGCTCGATGTGAAATGTATTATGTCAATCACCGCTGGCTTGGCGGCATGTTGACTAACTTCCAGACAATTCGGCAAAGTATCAGTAGATTAGACGAGCTTGAGTCTGAAGAGACAAGCGGTGAACTTGAAAAACGCCCCAAAAAAGAGGTTATCCGGTTGAGGCGAGAAAAAGGAAAATTGGCGAATAACCTCACTGGCATTAAAGAAATGTCTGTCCTCCCCGAAGTCGTCATTGTCACCGATACTCGGAAAGAACACACAGCTATTGCTGAAGCAAACAAACTCGGTATCCCCATAATTGCGATAGTAGATACGAACTGTGATCCTGATCCGATTGATCTACCGATTCCAGGCAATGATGATGCTATCCGTTCAATTCGGTTAATTTGCGCTGTTTTAGCAGAAGCAGTAATTGAAGGACGGGGTGATGCGTTAGAAGGCGAACAAACTGAAGAAGCGGAAAAGCCCGAAGAAACTCAGATTGATAAGGTTGCTGAAGCTGAACGACATGAAGAACAGACAGCCCAGATGTTAGACGAAGCGCAGCTTTCTGCTGAACCTGAAGCAATTGGTGATAGTGAACAACGGCAAGCACGTCAACCTCGTCCAAAAAGAAGAACAGGACGACCACGAAGACCCCCACAGTAGTTTTATACTCAAATACTTTCAGGATGGTAGATCCAAATAACTGAAGGTCTTTAACTTTAGCATTCAAACATGGTGGTTGAAAAATCAAATTGAATCTAATTCGGAGGAAATATGGCAATTACAGCAAAAATGGTCAGTGAACTACGTTCGCGTACTGGTGCCGGAATTATGGACTGCAAAAAGGCATTAGCAGAAACGGATGGAGATATAGACGCTGCGATTAAGAAATTGCGCGAGCAAGGCTTGCGCGCTTCTGAAGTCAAAGGTGGGCGAGCCACTGAAGAAGGTCTTATTATCTCTTACATCCATCCAGGGAACCGCGTTGGCACTTTAGTAGAATTAAATTGCGAAACCGACTTTGTCGCTCGAACAGAGCAATTTCAAAAATTAGCGACAGAGATCGCTATGCAAGTCGCTGCAGCAAAACCCAAATATGTTGGTGAAGACGAGGTTCCTGCAGAAGATCTTGATGCTGAAAAAGCAATTTTGAAGACACAAGCACTACAAGAAGGTAAGCCTGACCATATTGTTGATAAAATTGTTGAAGGACGGCTTTCTAAATTTTACTCGGAAGCATGTCTACTAAAACAACCGTACATTCGCGATGCCGATAAAACTATTGAGGACCTTGTCAAGGATGCGATCGCGCAACTCGGTGAGAATATCGTTGTAAAACGTTTTGTACTCTACGTCCTTGGACAGTGAATATGATTTCAGACAGGATGCCTTAGATAGATCAGAATCGGCGAAACAGAAAGGAATAGGGAATCCAGATGCAAGAAGTACTGAAAGATACTGAATCACGAATGAAGAAAACAGTCGAATCTACAGCAGCGAAGTTGTCGCATGTCCAAACAGGTCGTGCCACCACAGCGTTGTTAGATCAAGTTACAATCAACTATTACGGTAGCAAGACCCCATTAAATCAGGTTGGAACAATTACCACACCGGAACCACATCAACTTGTTATCCAACCTTGGGACAAGACATTAATTACGGAAATTGAAAAAGCAATAGCGCTTTCTGATTTAGGACTCGCCACCAGCAACGATGGTAGTATTGTTCGGATCCAGGTGCCAGAGTTGACAACTGAACGGCGCGTCGAACTCACTAAATTGGTAAAAAAATTAGCTGAAGAAGGCAGAGTCGCTATTCGGAACATACGTCGAGATGCGAACGATGCAATCAAGAAACTTGAAGGCGGTGATTCTGGTTCAGGCAGCCGAAGAAGCAAAGGCAGAGGCGGCGATAAGAAAAGTAGTCGTAGTGATGCTGACCCGGTACAGAATTTAACCGATACCTACGTTAACCAAATTAACGATTTAGCTGATGCAAAAGAATCTGAACTGTTAGAGAACTAATTATGTTTTGGCGGCGAGCTTTGAGTGTTGTAGTGCTGGTCCCGCTAATCCTCCTGATTGTCTATTTTGGCGATCAGGAAGATCGGTTTGGTGGTTTGTTCTATCTGCTGCTCGTTTCCGCCGCTGTCCTGATGATGCAAATTGAATACTGCAGGTTAGCGGAGAATTTCGGTGCGAAATTGAATCCGGTTCTACCAACGATTCTAACAGTAGCGTTCTGTCTGTTCGCATTTTTCTTGCCTACACCCATAGAAAAGGCGACTACCTCTCTCATCCTGTTCAGTTTCTTTGTCGTTGTGTTTATCTATGCTTTTGCATCAAGCATATTCCGAGGTAAAGTCGCAGGAGAATTACTTTCCGTCACCTTAAAACTTACAGGAATCCTGACAATCGGATGGTCATTTGGTTATCACTGTATTCTCTTACGAAAAGCAGAACCTGTGGGCATGCAACTTATTTTTTTGCTAATTGGAACGATTTGGTGCAGCGATACAGGTGCATATCTCATTGGGAGAGCAGTCGGAAAGCATAAACTTAGCACACCAATTAGTCCGCGTAAAACGGTTGAAGGCACTATTGCAGGTTTTGTTGTAGGAACTTTGGTTAGCATGGCACTTAGTACAATCTTCCTAAAGGAAACCCTCTCTTTAGCAAACGCAGCTTTGATAGGCCTGCTGTTGAGTATCTTAGGACAACTTGGTGATTTGAGCGTCTCACTCATGAAGCGCACAGCTGGTGTCAAAGACTCTGGCGATGTCATACCAGGGCATGGAGGATTCCTTGACAGGTGTGATAGTTTAATCTTTAGCGCACCGAGTCTTTACTATTATCTTGCCCTGACTGGGGTTATTACATAAGTCCTTTCATGCAGAATATGCTTGTTTACACTATCTGCAGAAATAAGTAACCATTCACGAACGCGCGCACCCGCTATAAAAAAGGCGAGTGCTTCGGCACTGCCACCATAGTCAATACCCATGAAGCACATCGCCATTTTAGGTAGTACCGGTTCTATTGGAAAAAACGCCCTTGACGTTATTAAAACACATAGCGAAGAATTTAAGGTTGTCGCACTCGGCGCGAATAAGGATGTTGACACGCTTGAACATCAAATTCGTCAGTTTCGTCCACGATTAGCAGCACTTAATGAATCTGCGGCAGCAAATCGTCTACGTGAACGACTCTGTGATCTCAATGGCATTGAAATCCTTTCCGGACCTGAAGGAATTCAGGCCGTAGCGACTATCCAAGAAGCGGATCAAGTCTTGGAAGGAATGGGTGGAAGCGCGGGGTTGTTACCCACACTATCTGCTATCAACGCGGGGAAAGACATCGCCTTCGTAAACAAAGAAGTGATGGTGATGTGCGGTCCTATAGTGATGGATGCAGTCCAAAAAAATGAGGTGAACTTAATACCGATAGACGGTGAGATGAGCGCAATCTTTCAATGCTTAGAAGGTGCGCGAGACAGACAAACTGACATCCATCGACTGATATTAACTGCCTCTGGCGGACCGTTTCGTGATACACCAAAAGATAAACTCTACACAGTAACGCCTCAACAAGCACTTCGTCATCCCAACTGGGATATGGGAGCGAAAATTACAATCGATTCCGCTACCATGATGAACAAGGGACTGGAAGTCATTGAAGCCAAGTGGTTGTTTGATATTGAACTTGATAAGATTGACATTGTTATCCACCGAGAAAGTATCATCCATTCAATGGTTGAATGGACAGACGGTTCAACGCTTGCTCAGTTGGGACCAACGGATATGCGGATTATGATTCAATATGCTTTAACATATCCTAACAGACTCTCAACACCAGTCCCACGGTTGGATTTGTGTGAATCTCGCACACTGCATTTTGAACCTATTGACAAAGAAAAGTTTCCTTGCATTTCGCTTGCTTATACTGCTGCTAAAGTAGGTGGAACGCTTCCCGTGGTATTGTGCAGTGCAGATGAAGTTGTGGTAGATGCTTTTCTTAAAGAACGAATCGGATTTATGGATATTCCGGCTATTTTAGAATGCGTTATGAACAAACATGTCGTGATTGCTAATCCTTCACTTGAGGACGTCCTTGAAGTTAATCAATGGGCAAAATCTGTTACCCGTTCAATTATAAAAGACAAAAGATAAATCAAAATTCTATCAAATGCTAAAATAAAATCTGAATCTTGCAATCATAACGTAGGAGACATACAATGGAATTTTTTGAACCAATTCTCGCAATTATTCCGAGCATCAAAGCAGTCCTTCTTGCAATTATTGCGCTCGGTTTTCTTATTTTTATTCATGAACTCGGACACTTTCTCGCTGCAAAGCGTGCGGGAATTAAGGTAAATACTTTCTCGATCGGTTTCGGCCCAAAAATTGTCGGGTTTCGGCGGGGCGATACAGAATACAAACTCTCTTGGTTGCCGTTTGGTGGGTACGTGCAAATGGAAGGTGAAAATCCAAGTGAGCAGACAGGTGCTGAAGGCGAATTCGCAAGTGCTTCGCTCGGTAAACGTGCATTTGTTGTTATCGCCGGTCCTGCTGTGAATCTCTTGTTCGGTGTATTGGCGTATTGGTGTGTTTTTAGTGTCGGTCTCAACGCTGATGCTGTCCGGTTTTACAACGTATTTACGGGGCAATCCATTGATAAAACCCAAGAGGGTGTTCAGATAGGTTGGCTCGCTGATGATGGTCCCGCTGCTGTTGGAGGTGTGATACCTGGAGACATAATTGTTTCAGTAAATGGGTACCAAATTTCAAATTGGGAAACTTTCAGCCAGGAAATTCAGCTTAATCCTGAAAAGGAATTGGAACTTGTTGTGCAACGAGATGGAAATCTGAAAACCCTTACTGTAGTGCCTGAGGCAGTATCTAATCCAAGAGTTGAATACGGCCGGCTTAATGTGCTAAAACAAGACGATGTCATCGTGGCAGAAATTGATGAAGGAAGTTTGGCTGCGCAAGTAGGCATCAAAGTAGGCGATCAAATTGATACCATCAACGGAGAAAAAATATATAACGTTCCATATTTTGTACCAGGAATTTGGCAACCCGAATCTGACTGGCGTATAAAAAAATACCAAACTATTTATGAAAGTATTGATCAGAATAGAGATTCACTTAATCTCGGGATTCGACGTGGTGATGAAACCCTTTCCTTTCAACTTCCTGTGCAATTGCAAATGAAGGTAGATGTTGAGAAAAATAGCACCGCACAAAAGGCTGGTATAGAAACCGGAGATATCCTTACCACTTTTAATGGAAAGGCGATGGATAGTAAATCGCTTCATTCTGAACTAAAAGCAGCAGGGAACAATTCGGTAACGCTTGGATTAATACGAGAGAGAGTTGAAAAAACGGTAACGCTTTCGCCTGCAGATGCTACAAAACCTGACGTAGAAGGAACTTTTTACGGGTTAAGATGGTACACCTCCCTTAGTGGTATGGAATTGAAAGCGCTTGAAATACCTACGCAAAAGTATAACTTATTCTCAGCATTTGGGAAAGGGATTGAAGCTACTTGGCTTACGTGTACATCTATCACTCGAATCCTAAAAAGGTTACTTAGCGGAGAAGTGTCACCGAGTCACCTTTCGGGACCGATCGGTATTGTGCATATTACCAGTGAGACTGCAAAGGTCGGCTTAACCACTGTCCTGTTTTTCATCGGGTTTATCAGTATTAATCTTGCTATCGTTAATTTACTACCAATACCGATTGCTGATGGCGGACACCTCCTCTTTTTTGCTATGGAGAAAATCCGTGGGCGACCTGTACCACGGAAAGCACAGGAAATCATTCAACAGGTCAGCTTTATCCTTCTCATTGCGTTTTTTCTATATATCACTTGGTTTGATAGCCTAACACTGTTTCACAACATACGCAACTGATAAACGCTACGAGGGAACAATGGATAAAGACCACCTCAGAGAAGAATATCTACAACTTGTTGCAACTGTGAGGGAACACGTGGCAGAACAACTTCAACTCGGTTTGTTTGAAACAGAAAAGAGTGAATCTGAATCAGAATCTAAATTTGCGGGCTTAGACTTATCCGCTTTGGACGCTGACGCGCAAGGTTGCACTAAGTGCGGATTACATGCGGGACGAAATACGGTCGTTTTTGGTGTCGGAAATCCGAATGCCGATTTAATGTTCATCGGTGAAGCACCAGGTGCGGATGAAGATCGACAAGGGGAACCTTTTGTCGGTAGAGCAGGACAATTGCTCACAAAAATCATTGAGGCGATGAAATTAACCCGCGATGATGTCTACATTGCCAATGTGCTTAAATGCCGTCCGCCCGGTAACAGAAATCCGGAACCAGATGAGGTCGAAACATGCAGTCCCTACCTAATACGACAGATAGAGTTAATTCAACCAAAGGTTATTGTGGCACTCGGTAGTTTTGCAGCTAAGATGCTGCTTGATACGAAAACAGGAATTACAGCACTCCGTGGGGAATTTCATGAGTATGCACTCGCTAACCAGGGCGATAATACACTTGTCATTATGCCGACCTTTCATCCAGCATATCTGCTCCGCAACCCAAACGCGAAGCGCGAAGTCTGGGAAGATATGCAACAAGTGATGGAACTTTTAGATAAAAATTGATATACTCTCTGACACATAAGACAAATGAGTTTTGCTAACATCGCTTTTCCTATCTCAGTTGACCAACTGTTCACCTATTCTGTCCCACAATATTTAGATGCAATTGCCCAACCCGGCGTGCGTGTATTAGCCTCTTTTCATGAAAGTAAGCAGGAAGGCGTTGTTGTTGAACGAACAGATGAAACCGATTTAGAACTTGAAAAGATTAAAAGTATTTCCGACTGCCTTGACGAAGAACCTACCTTTTCGGAAGAACTACTCACCCTCACCAAATGGATGGCGAACTACTACCTATCATCGTGGGGAAATGCGCTTTTTTGTGCTGTTCCTGCAGCTGTGCGAAATAAAAAACAACAACTGATACAACTGCGACCTGAGTACACTACTCCTATAGGAAAAGTCCAAAAACAGATAGTTGCAGTTTTAGAAATTGAGGAGACACTTACCCCATACCAGCTTGCAAACCGTATTGGCAGGAGTCCCGAAAAACTCCGCCCCCAAATCACAGCACTCCGAGAGAAAGGTGTAATTAATGTTAAAGTTTCGCACAAACCCAAAGCAACTACCAAGTTTACCAATGTCGCTACTTTAGCCTTACCGCCTGCTGATATTGCGACAGAAATTGCTAAATTAACCTCTGGCGAAGATGGATATGGAAAGGCGACTGATCAGAACCCAGAACGTGGACCACACACAGGTGCTGTCAAACATGCCAAAATACTACAAATCCTACTTGATGAAACGGTGCCTTTAGCCACAACTAAAATCCTTAAACAAGTAGGCGGAAGTGTTTCTCTACTCAATACTCTTGAAAGGCGCGGATTCATTAAAATCACGCGCGCAGCAGCAGTCCGCAACCCTTTGAGTTCCCAATCTGTCGCACCGACACAACCCCTCACTTTGAATGAAGCACAATCTGCTGCATTTACAGAACTTCAATCCGAAAACCGCTCAAATCAAACTTTTTTGCTTCACGGCGTAACCGGAAGCGGTAAAACTGAAGTGTACATGCAAACGATGGCACAAGTTCTTGAAAACGGAAAATCAGTCATTGTCCTCGTGCCAGAGATTTCTCTGACACCGCAAACCGCATCAAGGTTTATTGGACGTTTCGGAGAACGCGTGGCTGTGCTGCACAGTCGCCTCAGTGACGGTGAACGTTTTGACCAGTGGCATCGCATCCAAAAAGGAGACGCTGATATTGTCATCGGCCCTCGTTCTGCGGTTTTTGCACCTGTCAAGGAACTCGGTTTACTAATTATTGATGAAGAACATTCGGATTCCTATAAATCAGATACAGCGCCACGTTACCATGCCAGAGAAGTCGCACAGAAACGCGCCGAACTTGCAAACTGCCCATTAATTCTTGGCAGTGCAACGCCATCCCTTGAGAGTTTTTTTCAAGCACAGCAAGGTAACTATAAACTTCTTAGTCTTCCCTCGCGAGTCTTGGACAGAAAGATGCCTGAAGTCCATATCGTTGACATGCGAAATGAACTGAAAAATGGAAACCGGACCATCTTTTCTGAACGTCTCAGAAGTGCAATTGCTGAACGACTCCAAAAACGTGAGCAAATTATTCTATTTCTTAATAGGCGTGGACATTCAAAATATGTATTCTGTCGCACTTGTGGTTATGCAGAAAGATGTGAGAACTGCTCAATTTCATTGACATTCCACTTTGAAACAAAAAAGTTGGTTTGCCATCATTGTGGTCATAAACGCGACACACACCCCTCATGTCCGGATTGTGGTAGCCCTGCAATTGACTATTTCGGACGAAGAGGATTTGGCACTGAAACCGTAGAACGAGAAGTGCAAAAAGCATTTCCAACAGCGAGCATCAAGAGATTTGATGCTGATTCTACAGCAAAGAAAAACGCTCATCAACATATTTTGGATGATTTCCAACATCAGAAAATTGATATATTGATAGGCACTCAAATGGTGGCAAAAGGTTTAGATTTCCCAAACGTGACGCTTGTTGGTGTTATTGTAGCGGACACAGCCCTAAATCTTCCCGATTTCCGAGCAGGTGAACATACATTTAGTCTACTCACACAAGTTGCTGGCCGTTCAGGGCGTGCCGAAGTCGCAGGTGAGGTTATCATACAAACCTATATGCCTGAGCACTTCTGTATTTCAGCCGCACAGACGCATGACTACGTAGGTTTTTACGAAAAAGAGGTTGAAGCACGAAGTGCCTTAGAGTATCCGCCTTTCTCACACGTCACCACGCTTTTACTACGCGGCAAAAATGAGAACGAGGTAATTGATGCTGCGAACACTGTGAGTGGCCTTCTAAAAATCTGGCAAGCCGACGAGTTTCCAGAGGTAATAATCTTGGGACCTGCCCCGGCGCCGCTCTCAAAAATTGATGGAAAATTTCGGTGGCGCTTCCTCCTCCGAAGTAAAAATGTAGAAAAAATCAGTCAACTCCTTCAACGCTTAAATGATGATCTACCACCAGCAATAAAATCTAATACTGTTGAATGTGTTGTGGATATTGATCCAACCAATACATTGTAATATTAAATTAACCCGATGTGTAGGTGAACCAATCAGAATTATCCTACACTATTTCAAAGGAATTAATTATATATGGGCAACCGGATATTCGAAAAACTCGCTGATACAGACTTACTTGCGAAAAGTCCTATTCTCGTTTTTGCCGCTGATCCACTTGCATCCGCAGGCATCAAAGGGCTTGGACAAGTGCAACATCCAAAACCACACTATCGCACTCACGCGGAATTTTTACAACTGCAACGGGACTTAGCAGCAGATGGGCAACTTGATGGGCTATTAATGACACCCGCAGATGCGGAGACATTGGCACTTGATGAAAACCTTTTTGAAAGCACACCCATTACACCTATTGTCCGAATGAATTCGGAAACCGCCATTTGGAACCCGCGTTTTGGTGTTTACACTTCACGACCGTCAATGCCTTTTCAAACAGTCTTCCCAGAAGATATGCAGCGGTATTGTGAAAATCTTATCGGTCCAGCACTGGATTGCCGTGTTAGTCTCGGATTATATTCAATTACGCTCAACAATGACCCTATTGTTGACGAGCGGATGTTACAAGCTTATGTGCAATTCGCCCATGTTGTTGGTGAAATCGAAGGGTTTGATCACCTCTTAGAGGTGTTTTTACCGAATGTAAAATTGCCGGGAATGGATGAAGAAAAGCGCGGCATGTATGTTGCCGATTCAATCGTCCGCACAATGAGTTATCTCCGCAAACACCAACGTCCTCGGTTCATCAAAACTGCATACACGACAGCGGATGTCTGGACAGAGTTATGTCAATTTGACACAACGCTTGTAATCGGTGCTTTAGGTGGACCACGCCAAAATGCAAGGAGTACATTTGCTCTTGCCCATAATGTAGTTCAAAACGGTGGACGTGCTATTCTATTTGGTCGCACTATTTTCGGTGAAGATGATCCAATCAGTTTTGTGCAATGTCTCCGCCGTGTGCTTGATGGAGAGTATGACCCGCAGACTGCACATGCTGAATATCAGAAACAATTACGCACACAGAATTAATTATACGAGTTTTGAACATTTGGTAATATTCATCTTGTAGGCGCGGTTTGAAACCGCGCCTGCCGTTTGTAAGATAATTATAGATTTTAATGCCCTTATAGGTTTCAACATGTCGGGACATTCTTCAGAAAAACCGCGGGTGCTACTACTCCTGCCTACACGCACTTATCGTGCAACCGACTTCCTTGATGCTGCACTCAAACTGAATGTAGAGGTCGTTGTTGCATCGGAGGAACCTGCAACGACAGCAGACCTTTCCCCACGAGATACTTTAGTGCTTGACTTTCGCAATCCGACTGTTGCAACACAAACAATCGCTGAATTCGCTGAAACACACCCCATTGCTGCTATTGTCGGTGTAGACGATGATACGACTATGCTTGCCACGACAGCATCCGCCGCACTTGGACTTCCGCATAACCCAATTTCATCTGCAAAAGCCACGCGCGATAAATACCTCTTACGACAGACACTTGAGAAAAACGGCGTGTCTGTGCCGAACTACAAACGTTTTTCTATTCAAGAAAACGCTGAAGAAATTAGCACACAGATTAATTATCCGTGTGTGATCAAACCGCTATCCCTCTCAGCGAGCCGTGGTGTTATCCGAGCAGACAATCCAACTGAATTTACAGTGGCTTTCCATCGCATTACTGCACTTCTGAATAAAGTAAATGGAGCCAGAGATACAGACACTGACAACGATTCTTTCCAATATCTTCTGGTTGAAGATTACATTCCGGGCATAGAGATAGCGTTGGAAGGAATCCTCATAAATGGAGAACTCAAAACACTTGCTCTGTTTGATAAACCCGACCCGCTTGAGGGTCCATTTTTTGAGGAAACGTTATACATCACGCCATCTCGCTTGCCTAAAGAGATTCAAGATCAACTGCATATTGCATCAGCAGAGGCTGCTGATGCCCTCGGACTTCGGCACGGACCTGTGCATGCCGAGTTGAGATACAATGAGAAAGGTGCACATTTGATTGAAATTGCCGCACGGACAATTGGCGGACTCTGTTCCCGCACTTTGCGATTTGGCACAGGAATGTCACTTGAGGAACTGGTTATCCGACATGCAATTGGACAACCGATAGAAACTTTCTCTCGTGAAAAACAGGCAGCTGGTGTGATGATGATTCCTGTTCCAAAAACGGGTATTTTAGGTGAAGTGCGCGGTAGAAAGAAGGCGCGCAATGTCAACGGCATTGAGGAGGTTAACATCACAATTCCTGTTGGTGGAGAGGTTGTGCCATTGCCGGAAGGTGATCGGTATCTCGGCTTCATTTTTGCCCGTGCCGAGACACCTGAGGCGGTTGAGGAATCCTTGCGTGAAGCGCATGGACTTATGGAATTTGTGATACTGTAGTGTAAATCCCACATCTTTTCTGTAAAAACTTAACAGATCGTAATTTTCATGGTATACTTGAATATACAACACCAATAACGGACGAAGGAAAACTCCACATGAAAAAACGCTATTTTTCGATTCTTTTATCACTGTTTCTCGGATTACATCTCTCTTCAATAGATATTTTAGCACAGAGTTGCACGCAATTAAGCCTACCAGAAAATGCTATAGCGCGTTTATGTAGGCAAGAGGGAGGCGTCGCAGGAGATTTAGATTTTTCTCCAGATGGTAAGACTTTAGCAAGTGTAACTGTAACTGGGCATCCTAAGCGAGTAGTTTTATGGGATATTGAAAATAAGGCAGCAAAATTGACTATTAATGACATTAACGGACGATATGTTAGATATTCCCCCGACGGTAAGACGCTTGTATGCGGCGATAAGTTATATGACGCAATCACAGGGGAACCTAAACTGTTACTGTTAGATGGTGAGGGATATAGAGATTATGTTCTCTTTTCTCCAGACGGTAAGATCTTAACCGGGGCAGGACCAAAAGGAATTCGTTTTTGGAAATCAAATGTGGACGAACCCACTACAGATGCATTGCCTGTCGGTGAAAGACCTATAAATGTGCTGCCGACAGATCCATTGACTATAACTACGCCTAAGGAAAATCCCACATCAATCCCTTTTGCCACATCATCAACAACAGTCCCTGGAATTACAGGATTAAGCTATTCTCCAGATGGGAAAGAATTAGCTATTGCTTGTAGTCTTGGAATTTTGATATACGATCCCGAGTTAAATGAAGAAGTAACATTACTTAATGCTAATATACGATCTGTAGCATATTCTCCAGATGGAAAAACTTTAGCAGGTGCGTGGGGAGGTATCTATTTATGGAATGCGAAAACAAAAAAACATAAGTTCAGATTTTATCATGCAAGATATGTACATCCACATCCTCTTGCATATTCTCCAGATGGTGAAATATTGATAAGCGATGATAGTAAGCCAGGCGGTCAAATTGATTTTTGGGACCCAGCAACTGGTGAATATAAATATACACTTTCAGCATCTCAACACGCTATTAATTCAGCCATATTTTCTCCAGATGGAAATACTATTGCAAGTGCCAGTGGTGATAGCACAATTTTATTATGGGATTTTACATCCTATCCAATTGTAAGTATTTCACCGGATTCGGTCACATCTTTAACTGTCGGAGATGAATTAGCATTTGATGTTAAAATTACGAACAGTAAAAACCTATCAGGGTATCAAGCTACAATAGAATTTGATCCCGATGCACTTGAATATATAGAAACAAAATACGGAGATTTTTTATCTGGAGGCGTACCCGTTCAACCTATAGCGAATCAAGATTCAGGCACAGTTCAACTTGCATCCCTTTCCTTATCTGGTGATGTTAGTAATGGCGATGGGACGCTGGCAACGATTAAGTTTAAAGTCAAAGCAATTAGAACTTCAAAATTAGGTTTACGAGATGTCCTCTTATCTAACCCTGAAGGCAATAAATCTTACGCCTGGATTGAAGGGGCACAACTATTAAAAAGCGTTGTCACAGAGGATGGTGAAAGTATCATTTGCTCAACAAATATCAGCGAAGACGTAAATAAAGATTGTGTTGTTAATATCCAAGATTTAGTACTTGTTGCTACTAAATTTGGACATAGAGGTGGAATTGCGGAGGATGTTAATGGTGATGGAAGGGTGGATATCATAGACCTTGTGTTAGTTGCAGGGGCATTTGAAAATACAGCGAGCGCGCCAGCAGTCTATGCAGATGCACAAGAGATGCTTTCTTCATTCAATGTACAACAGTGGCTGCATGAGGCGCGGAAAATTAACTTAAAAGACCCTACCTTCCGACGCGGTATTCTGATGCTTGAACAACTGACGACAGCACTGCCAAAAGAGACAGCACTTTTACCTAACTACCCAAATCCATTCAATCCAGAAACATGGATACCGTATCAGTTAGCAGAACCTACGTCCGTTACTGTATCCATCTATTCTGCAGATGGGACATTGATTCGAACACTCGGATTAGGCAATCAGGCTGCTGGACTATACCAAAATCGTAGCCGTGCGGCATATTGGGATGGTAAAAATGATAGCGGTGAGTCTGTGGCAAGCGGAATCTATTTCTATACGTTAATCGCGGGAAAATTCTCTGCAACGCGAAAAATGTTAATTTTGAAGTAATTGAACGACTCCATTACCCTTGACATCTGAGGAAAATTAGTATAAGCTTAACGTGAGTTCGGTTTAAGAATGCTGAATCAGTTGTAATTCTTGAAAATAAAGGAGATACGATTGTGGCTAATAAAGAAGTTATTGATGAAACTGGTTCTGATATTTCCACATCTCGTATACGATATGCGCCGACGAATGGGGCAATTATCTATCCTGAATCAGATGGGAAACCTATGGCAGAAACAGAACTCCATCGAAATGCGCTGATAAATGCGCTGATAATCCTTATTGAGGCTTTCAAAGATGAACCCGATGTTTGTGTTTCGGGAAATATGATGATGTACTATGTTGAAGGGGACCCTAAGAAATCAGTTTCACCTGATGTATTTGTTTCTTTCGGTATAGGCAAAAAACTGCGGCGCACATATCGTGTTTGGGAAGAGGGTAAACCACCAGACTTTGTGTTGGAATTTTCAAGTGAGAAAACTCACAGGACAGACCAAAATGAAAAGAAATTACTGTATGCCTCAATAGGTGTGCAAGAATACTTTCTGTATGATCCCGAAAGGCAATATCTGCCGACACCGCTCCTGGGTTTTCGTCTCGTTGATGGGGAGTATGTTACAATACCGGCGGATTCTGACGGGAGTGTTATGTCTGCAACTCTGAATTTAGAGCTGCGTTTAAGAGGTAATACTCTCGGTTTTTACGATACAGTTTCGTCAAAGTGGTTAGAAACCCCAGCAGACACAGCGGCTGCACAAGCAAAGCAAGAGGCGGTAAGAGCGGATGAAGAAGCTGCAAGAGCGGACCAAGAAGCTGCAAGAGCGGACCAAGAAGCTGAGATTAGAAAGCAGGCTGAAGCAGAAGCAGCGAGACTCCGGGAGGAACTTGAGCGCTTGAAAGCACAAAACACAGCGTAGCATACAAATACTCAAAATAACCTCGCTCTATAGCAATAATGCGTTTTACCGGTTCCCGGTCACACCAACTGCTTTCCGAACCTTCGCCAGAATTGGCACAGCAATATCGCGAGCTTTTTCCGCACCTCTCTCAAGCACCTTATCCAATTCATCAGAGTTTTCCATCAACACATTATACTGCTCACGTTGTGCCGAAAAGGTTGTTTCTAACAACTCATTCAGTTCATTTTTCATATCGCCATACGCCAGACCACCATCAAGATAGAGTTGTCGTTTCGCCGCAACAGTGTCCACATCCGCAAAATGACGGTAGATGGCAAAGACGTTACATTCATCAGGGTCTTTTGGTTCTTCAGGACGTTTGGAATCGGTGACGATGCGCATAACTTGTTTCCGAACTTGATTTGATGGAGCAAATAACGGGATAACGTTATTATAACTTTTGCTCATCTTTCTACCATCAAGTCCTGTGATGGTCATCACCTCTTTCCGAATTACTGCCTCTGGAACGACCAAAACCTCTCGATAATTCTTATTAAAAGTGAGAGCGACATCACGTGTAATTTCAAGGTGCTGCTGTTGGTCAAGCCCAACAGGCACAACATGTGTCCCGAAAAGCAGGATGTCTGCCGCCATCAAAACTGGATATGTATACAGTCCAGCGTTGATACCTTTGTCTTCTTCACGACCTGCTTCAACATTGTCGTCAACGATGGTTTTGTAAGCGTGTGCGCGGTTGAGTAATCCCTTTGCTGTAAAACATGCCAACACCCATGACAACTCAAACACCTCTGGAATATCTGATTGCCGATAGAAAATGACATCATCTGGGTTCAAACCCAATGCTAACCACGTAGCAGTCACCTGATACGTTAAGTCTTCTAATTCTTTTTTGTTTTTAACTGTAGTAAGTGCGTGGTAATCTGCAATAAAGTAGAGCGCCTGATAGTCATGCGCGAGTTCTAAAGCAGGTTTAATCATACCAAGATAGTTGCCGATGTGCGGCTGTCCTGTCGGTTTTATTCCTGTTAAAGCGATCTGTTTCAATTCCGTTCTCCTTTGTGTGTTCTAAACCTATTATACCCTGTAGAAATGGCAATGTCAATCAAACCTTCGGACGATAACAGTATCATCATTTTTTAAACCCAAACGCGCTTCAGCATTCCCTAAATTGATGGCAATTTCTAACAGTCCAAAACTCCCGATAATTGCTAACGGTTCTCCCTCACCTGATTCAACATAAGCACCATTCAGTTTTTTAAGACTCGTACTACCTGCAATAATCTCAAATTTTGCAGACACTGTTTGCTTATCAAGTTGTCCAACGGCCTCCTCGTTTGATACAGACGATAGCAAGAAAGCGGCAAGTGCGTTTTCAGAAATATTCGTTATTAAATTTCCAAAACTGTCAACGTTGATAATTTGTCCTGTCAATGTATCTTCTGAAATGCGTATCGCTGGCACGGGAAACCGCACAAGGTCTCGAATCGGTGTTCCGATCTCCGCAAGTGGAACACCAAGCGATAGGTGCGCGGCTACAGGTGCGAAAATATCTCTACCGTGGAAAGTATTGCAAACTCGTGGTAAAAGGTAGGTTGGATTTTCAATGGTTACTGCCTCAGGTATGTAAGTCTCTTCGATTTCAATATTCTGAAGCAGATAGCTTAACACGCCGTTGTTAGGGCAAACAAAAAATGTGCTGTCAATTTGGCAAACGATTGCTTGTCGTTCACTACCAACACCCGGATCTACTACAATGACATGAATCGTGTCTTTCGGGAAATAGCGATATGCTGAGTTGATTGTGAAGGCAGCTTCGTGGATATTCTGTGGAGAGATTGCGTGTGTAATATCGACTATCTGTGCATCCGGGTTAATGTTTAGAATAACACCCTTCATCACGCCAACATACACATCGCTTATGCCAAAATCGGTTGTTAATGTGATGATACGCGAAGTTTTTTCCATTACATGAAGTTCACAGATTAACGGTTAGGAGACCAGTATTAGAGATGAAACAGCGCGCTTACAAAGCGCGCCTACCAGTCGGGTGTATCTACATCTCATAATACTACAGATTTTTCTGCATCCATGCAAAACTTTTCCGTTGTCCAGTGCCATCGTTCTCTCTACCTTCATATTCACAACACCAGACTCCGTCATAGCCTGCATCCCTCAGACAATTGATTGCCTTCGCAAGATCAATTTCGCCTTCACCGAGCGCTTCCCCACGATAATTCCCGCGTGAACCTGTTCCATCTTTTAGATGTGTGTGTAATGTCCAAGGCGCAATAATTTCATAATATCTACCGACTGTTTCCAAATCATGACCCGCCCAACGATAATTCATAGTGTCCATATTTGCACCGACATGTTTAGACCCGACACGTTCAAACAGCTCCACCTGCAGATCGCCATCGTTGGTAACCAGACCGTGGTTATCTACTGCCAAATAAATATCGTCCTTTTCAGCAAATTCAAGGCAACGGGTTAAACATCCTGCCATTGCTTCAACCCATCGACTTTCTGGCACAGAATCCTTCATAGAGCCACCTTCTGTCCGAAGAACTGAAGTGCCAACCCGTTTTGCGAGTCCTGCGATGCGTTCCATCCGCTCAACTTGTGCTTGGATAACTTCCTCTTCTAACACAACAAAATCGTTTCCTGCACCAAGTGCTGAGACCTGCAAACCGTAAGACTCAACTTGTTCGCGCACTGCCTCAGCATCTTTTTCAGGATCAGCTGTGTCCGATTTCCAAACATCACCGATCGAGAGTTCAACGTATCCAAAACCTGTTTCACTCGTGAATTTTAGAAAGTCATCAAGCGATTTACCAGCATAGTTGTAATGAATAAGACCAAGTTTTGACATGATTTTATTTCGTCCTTTTCCAAAAAGATTCCTTGCATCTGTAATGTCTTTATGCTATAATACCTTTATTAAGAGATAAGTGTCAAGCAGTTTTTGCAAATGCTGGAGAAGTTATAGGAAAGATAATGGAGAACTACAATCTTTTTACAGACCCTAAGTTACCCACCATCTATGAAAAAGTCAAGATGGAAGAGAGACTCACTTTTGAAGACGGAATCACGCTTTACGAAAGCCCTGATATTACAGGAGTCGGTTTCATCGCGAACCATAGCCGCGAACGTATAAACGGGAACGTTGTATATTATAACATCAACCAACACATAGATTATTCCAACGTGTGCATACTCCATGCGCGGTGCCATTTTTGTGCTTTTGCTCGAAAAAATATGCAAACAGAAGGCGCATGGGAGATGAGTGTTGATGAGTTCTTAGACAAAGCGATGTACTCAATCGAGCATGGATGCACCGAAATTCACAGCGTCGGCGGTTTACACCCGAAACTCCCATTTGACTACTATCTGCAGATTATCCGTGGACTCAAAGAACGGATGCCTGATGTCCACCTCAAATTTTTTACGGCTGTTGAAATCCATCATTTCTCACGTATCTTTAAAATGTCTGTAGAAGATGTTTTGAAGCAACTCCGAGAGGCAGGATTAGATTCATTACCCGGTGGCGGTGCAGAAATCTTTGCAGAAGAAACCCGTGAAAAAATCTGTCCCGGTAAACTGAGTGCTGAAGGATGGCTTGAAATTCACGACATTGCACATCGGCTTGGTATACCGACGAACGCAACAATGCTCTATGGACATCTTGAAACAAATGAGGATAGGGTTGACCATTTCATCAGGTTACGGGAACAGCAAGATAAATCTGGCGGGTTCGTCACGTTTATTCCGCTTGCATTCCACCCCGCTAACACGCGAATGGCTTATCTGCCCTCAACATCAGGCTTAACTGATTTGAGAAACATCGCAGTTTCCCGTCTGATGCTGGACAACATGCCACATATCAAAGTTTATTGGATTATGACAGGATTGAAAACCGCACAAATCGCGCTTAGTTTCGGTGCAGATGATATTGATGGAACGGTGACAGAGGAAAAAATTACACACATGGCAGGGGCAGATACACCGGAAGCGGTTTCTGTAGATGCGCTCACGCGCCTCATAGAAGAAGCAGGATATATCCCAGTAGAACGCGATACACTTTACAACGAAATCATCCGAGAGGGCAATAGTTGGCACAGAAAAGCTGCTTAAGGATTGGTGCGGTGTCATTCTTGAACACGAAACCGCTCATTTATCCTATTTTGAATGGAGAACTTCAAACTGAAGAAATTGATCTTAGTGTCCATGTTCCGAGCCGTCTTGCGACTCTTTTAGGGAATAAAGAGTTAGATATTGGGTTGATTCCTATTGTTGAATACTTTCGTGCAAACGATCAAGGTAAAGGTTATCGTGTTCTTCCTAACATATCAATAGCATCGCAGGGTAGTGTGCTTAGTATTCAATTGTTTAGTCGTGTCCCAATTCAAGAAATTCAACACATTGCATTAGATACGAGTTCCCGGTCATCTGTGGCATTGCTGAAAATCTTACTCGCTGAAAAATACCGACTTTCTCCAACGCTCGTTCCTTGTGATCCTTCAATTAATCCAGCTACAGCAACAGAAGCGGTACTGCTCATCGGGGATCCTGCATTGAAGAATCTCGGTGCCACAGAATATAGTATTGATCTCGGCACAGAATGGCACGAATTAACAGGATTACCTTTTGTTTATGCATGTTGGGTCGCGAGGGGAGATGTGGAACTCGGCAATGTGCCAAATCTACTTTTAGAAGCGAAAAATCGGGGTGTCACACAAATACCTGAAATTGCACGGATTGAAGCGGAAAAACTCGGTTTCCCTGAAAACCTCTGTAAAGACTACTTACAACATCACATCCACTATGACTTGGATGAATCGGAAATAGCAGGACTTGAACATTTTTACAAACTTGCTGTGAAAAATGGACTCGTAGAATCAGAACGAACTTTAACTTTCGCATCCTAAATCATCCAACAACTAAACCGAATAGGTTAAGAAATGAATTCCGTTGAAGAAGCCACCACTACTGACGATATTACACAACAGTTTGAAGATTTCCTGAAAAGTTCCGGTCTCCGCTTGACCCAAACGCGGATGGACGTTTTGAACCAAGTCTTTGCCTACCCAGGACATTTCCAAATCGAAGACCTCTTGGTCCAGATGCGTCAAAACGGCTATCATGTGTCGCGTCCAACTATCTATCGCACGTTACCGCTGCTTGTTAGAAGTGGGTTGCTAACAGAATTCATTGACGCACACAAAAACACCCGATACGAAAGCATCCATTCACTGAAAGAGCATGCCCATCTCATCTGTCTGCGGTGTGGTCAGATCGTTGAATTTAAAGAACCGCAAATTGATGCCTTGCAAAAATCTGTGTGTGAAGCACACCAATTCAAACCAGTGCGCTTTCGGAATGAGATAATTGGCTACTGTTCCGAATGTCAGGCAGAGTTAGAAACAACAACATCTACTGAGTCAGAACCCTCATCCCCTACCGATTCTTGAGATCGCCCCAAGTCGTTGTCAGCAATCCTTTTGGATTAACGGGTAAACTTGCAACTTCAGCGTTTTCGTAATCCTCATCTGTCGGTGCATACTCTAAATCGCTTGACCAACAAAAAACGTCATATTGAACTTGGTTGGAACTTTGGCGGGTATATATTATCATGACATTTTCACCATCCCGCAATTTATTGATAGTTCCCGCATCTTTGCCGAAATCACCCGTTCGCATCCAGGTCCACTCAGGCACATTTTCTTCAAAAATGATGTCATCAGGACGGACAAAGTCTTGAGGCGGCTCCTTGGGAATTGCATTACCATCGTCACCCAGAACCCATAGCCAATCTGAATGGTTGCTTGGATTGATGAGACGTCCGATAAACCGCCAATCACCCGCTTCTCCACCAGCGAGACTGATGTCAAATCTATAGAGCAGCCATCCTTGCCCACCTGCGTTCGTGACAATATCGCCATAGGCACCATCAGAGGGGTCTTTTGCCCCTTCTGCTTTACCTAATTTGTAAACATCTTCTGAATCGCGTTCGTCAAAATGTTCCGCTTGAAACCAAACTTGTTTACCTTTTCCGTATTCGGAAACCTTGATCTCTTCTACGGCAAACACTGTTACAACAGTTATTAGCGCAAAACTGAGGATTAAACCGAATACTAACTGATATTTAATGACCATGAGAATTCCTCCATGGAAACCCAAGAATAAAGCAAGTATTCCTGGGTTTTATTTGAATTATGTCCGGACTTTTACCGGGTAGACTGAATGCGAAACAACTGCAACTTGATGTATTTCAGTTTAGCAAAATAGTATGAAAGTTGCAACCGTTTTATAGTGGATTTACATCTGAACTGTGAATCAACGCTGAATGCGCGTTTGGGATTCAGCCAAATCAACGCTAAATGCGCGTTTGGGATTCGGTGGGTCGCGAGCTGGAGCTCGCTCCTACAAAGAAATCGGGGTTACAAACCCCTCCTACAAGAGCACTACGCGACAATTGAATGGCTCTGTCCACTATCTGAAACCTACTTGACATTTGCCGCTGTTTTCTGATATTATATCAATATACTTATCAAGAATATAGATGGAAAGTTAACCATGAAAAACTTTTATACCCTCTTTTCATTAACAACTCTCGTCCTAATACTTGTGCTATTCACAAGCACTGTTTATTGTGATATAGTTCCTATCCTCCCTGGCAGCGAACAATATGTCATTGTTGATATGGAAAACGGTGACAGACTCACCGGCATTTGGCGCGGGGCTACCGATACGCATTTTGAAATTGAATATAACGCACAGGTTTTAAGGTTTCCATTAGAAGGACACACGCTTACTTTTATCTCAACACTTGAAAATGTCCCAGACCGAACCGCAGCAAAACATTATCGCAATGGGCTTGACTTGTTAGATTTAGAATCACCAGAAATAGCCAAACGTAAATTTGAAGCAGCATTAGAAGAATTCCCGAAATTTGCCGATGCACATTTCCAACTTGGATTACTTTATAAAATAAATGGAGACATAGATAAAGCATTAGCAAGATTCCGTTCTGTCGCACTAATTGATGCCGAGAATTTTGACCTTGTGCCGCAACTACAAGAAATTGGTAATAATGTGATTGCTACGATTGATACTGATGCAGTTGCTACGACTGATGATAATGCGGTTGCTATGGAAAAGTATGCACAAGCAATTGATGCTTTCCAATTGATACTTAAGTATTATCCCGAACATGAAGCGGTTCCAACACTTAGCTACCAAACAGGATTTTTGCTCGTAGAGAACTTAAATGACAAAGTAGCCGGTCTCGAATCGTTGAAGAATGCAACCGACCAATTCCCTACTGCTCCTGAACATGAGAAAGCTATATACATAATAGGCGGATTACAAGCTGAAATAGGCGAACTTGAAAGCGCCTTAAATATTTTGATAAATTTCATTAGGATCTATCCAAATAGCGTTTGGGTTGATGAGGCTTACTTAAAACAGGCAATTATTTACCTCCAGTTGGGTGACAAAGCAAATGCTGTTAACACAGCAAACCTTGTCCTGCAAAATACCGATGATCCCACTATTACTGAACAAGCAAACGATGTGTTACAAGCAAGTGCGTGGAACATCTTCACAAAAGATTTACTTGATACCAGTATACAGGCTATCGCCGTTGATGGTACATCCCTATGGGTTGGTACACCGAAAGGAATAGCCCAAATCAAAACCAGCGGTAATGGCTGGAAAGCGATTGAAACGGACGCATGGCTTATTAACAAAAGCGTGCAACCAGCACCTGATGTCCGCGCAATTGCAGTAAATGAATCTGAAGTATGGGTCGGCACCCGAAATCACGGTATCATATATTTGAATAAAGAAAAGCACGAAGCAAAAAATATCACAATTGCCGATGGTTTACCCAGCATGTGGATTCGGGATATCAAGATGGATAATGAAGAAATTTGGTTCGCGACAGATGCTGGGGTTGTGCGGCAGAATCTAAAAACCGAAATGCAGAACCATTACAATCAAGAGAACAATTATATCCCAAACGACGTTCACTCTATAGCCCTAACCCCTGATACCGTATGGGTCGGCACATCAGGCGATGATATTGCTATTTTTGACCGGGAAATAGGAAGCTGGAACCGTCAGAATTTCATAGGATTGGAAGCGAAAACACAGATCGTGAGATTTGATGTTGTTGGCGATAAGATATTCTTTTCCTGGTACAATGAAGAAAACAAGGAAAACGGCTTTTTTCAAGTAAACTTGGATGGATCAAATGGAAAAGATTCTCCAGTCTCAGAGGGGATAGAGGTAGAAACTGAGTTAGATGACATCCTGGTAACTGGAATTGTTGACAAAAAATACCTATGGGTTGCTGCGAACGATTACGTCGCTATCTATTTCCCGGATATTGATGAATATCAGGAACCCACTATCGGGTACCCCAAAATAGTATTGGATGATTTATCAATTCAGTGCATCGCAGCCGACAAAAATCGTGTTTGGATAGGCACAACGAAAGGCATGCTTATGATAGACGCGCAAAAATTCCGCCAAACAACGGAATAGTATTTGAATAGGTCTAAAAACAGTGATTGAACCATGCATCAGACATGCACAAAACGGATCATCCGTTGGAATCAGTCAAAACCGACGTCTGTTGAAGACGAATTAGTTGTTGAAGAACCGCTTGAAATTCGGGTGGGAGAACAGAGCTTAATCGTTGTCATGCGGACACCTGGACATGATTTTGAACTCGCAGCAGGTTTCCTTTATACCGAAAGCCTCATTAAATCCGTAGACGACATTGAAATCATAGCATACTGCGATGACGATGATGCTAATGAAAAAACCAACGGACACGGTAAGGGTTTGGAAACGATGCAGAACATCGTCAATGTCCGTCTGATCGAAGAATTGGATATTGAAGAGCAACAAGGCTGGCAACGTAATTTTCATGCAAATGCAAGCTGCGGTCTCTGTGGTAAAATGACAATTGAATCTGTTAAACATCAAGTTAACCCGCTGGATTCGGTGTTTCGTTTGAATCAAACGTTGTTTTACAAACTCAATGATCGCTTACGCGCTGCGCAATCCGTTTTTGAAAAAACAGGCGGACTACATGCGGCGGGATTATTTGATGAAAACGGTGAACTCCTTATCGTGAGAGAAGACATCGGCAGACATAATGCCGTTGATAAAGTCATTGGACACGCGTTACTAGCAGAAATGCTGCCACTTGACAAACACATTTTAATGGTAAGTGGACGCGCAAGTTTTGAAATAGTGCAGAAGGCACTATTTGCACGAATCCCAATAGTCGTTGCTGTTTCGGCTGCATCTACACTTGCCGTTGACTTGGCAGAGGAAGGAAATCTCACATTAATCGGTTTTATGCGAGGAGAACATATGGCGGTTTATAGCCATCCTGAGCGCATTTATAAATAGCGAAAACGAGCATAGATAGCAACAGGTTTCTACTATCTTTTTCATACGGAGTGTCTCTATATTTACAAGTAAACTTAAAAGGAGTGAATTTTCATGTATACCATTTTGAGCGGCATCCAAGGACTCGTTAATTTGCTATTTCTCGCAGTTGTGTTGGGCACCTTAGGTATTTCATGGCTATATGCCTACAGGTTGCGCGATCGTCATAATGCTGATTTTCCGTGGGGAAAAGCTTTAGCAATTGTCGGTTTTGAAATTCTAATTTGGATAGCGTTTAACTTTTTCTTTGAGATATTTAAAGCCAATTGGCTGTGGATTACAATCGTCGGAGTTGTTGTGATTTTCATCATTCTCAAGCGAAAAAAGCGAAAATATGTCTGAGAAAATAGATTGTGGGTAAAGGTTGGTCCCCCAACCTTACCTCACATTTTTGAGAGGAGATAACTATGCCTCGAACCGGTAGAGCCGTAGTTGCTTATGGCAAAGATTTTGAGATACGCGAATACCCAGTACCCGACCCCGAGCCCAATACGCTGCTACTCCGTCAAGAGTTGGCAGGTATCTGTGGCACCGACCTCCATAACTGGCAGAACGGCTTCAAAACGGAGATTCTCTTAGGGCATGAAAATGTCGGTATTGTTGAGGCAATCGGTGAAGGCGTGAAAACAGATTATGTTGGCAAACCGATCAAAGAGGGAGACAGGGTTATATTTGCACCCGGCACCGACTATGGCGGGTACGGCTTTCAATGGAATCCTGATGAAGCGCCACACTTCCGTGGTGGGTTCGCTGATTACATGTATCTCACCTACCCAAACACCTGTTTCATGAAAACAGATGTTTCACCAGAGGTTGCTGTGCTTACAGAGCCTTTCACTGTTGGTGTCCATGCAGTCATGCGAGGTGAGATAAAATTCGGTGATACCGTCGTTGTGCAGGGTTCTGGCGCAATTGGCTTGGTGACGCTTGCTTGTGCAAAATTAAGCGGTGCTGGAAAAATAATTATGGTCGGTGGTCCTGCTGGACGGTTGGAACTGGCAAAACGGTTCGGGGCAGATGTTACAATTGATATTGAAGAAGTTACCTCTGCTGAGGAGCGGACAGAACTTGTTAAGTCGGAAACACCGCGTAATGAGGGGGCAGATGTCGTCTTTGAATGTGCCGGATTCCTCCCCGCGACACCAGAGGGATTAGGTTACACTCGGCGTAGCGGCACCTTTGTGGAAGTCGGTCACTTTGTGGATATGGGTTCAATTGATTTCAATATCAATCAGTTGCTCATGCGTAAAAACCTTCGCGTTGAAGCAATCTGGGGAAGTCAATATGAGCATTTCGTCCGAGGACTCCCGCTCCTTGAAAAAAGTGATCTGCCTTTTGCTGACATGGTTAGCCACCAGTTACCACTTTCAGAGGTTGAAGACGGATTTAAGGCGCTTGATGGTGGTTACCGTATTAACGGTGAAACGGCAATCAAAATTGCCGTTCGCGCTGAGGAATAAGTAAAAACAAATAATTGAATATAGGAGATGTAATTTATGTCAAAAACCTATCGGGTTGGCTTTGCTTCGCTCGTACATGACCATGTCTGGGGTGAACTGAATCGGTGGAAGGAACACCCAAACGTTGAAATCGTCGCAGCAGGCGATGTCAATGCAGAATTACGCGACCAATTCAAATCAGAAACAGGTGTTGAAAACGTCTATGATTCTTGGCAAGAGATGTTAGATAAAGAGGAATTAGACATCATTCAAGCATGTGCAGAAAATAACGCGGGACCAGAAATCGTTGAAGCTGCAGCATCTAAAGGCGTCCATGTTGTTTCAGAAAAACCGATGTCAGCACGACTGTCCCAAGCGGATCAAATGCTTAACACTGCACAAAACGCTGGCATTTCCCTGATGATTAATTGGCCCACTGCGTGGAGTCCTGCGCTGAATACTGCAATGCAGCTAATCAAAGACGGTGTAATCGGTGATGTCTTCTACTTCAAATGGCGTTCAGCACATAACGGACCAAAAGAGATAGGGTGTTCTCGTTATTTCTACGAGTGGCTATATGATGAAGAGAAAAACGGTGCAGGCGCACTGATGGACTACTGCTGTTATTGTGCAGATATGTGTGCCTACCTACTTGGTCTACCTGAACAGGTAACAGCCTTCCGTGGAACATTTGTCAAAGACTATCCACTTCCTGACGACAATGCTGTTATTTTGATGAAATACGGCAATGCATTCGGTATCACGGAAGCATCGTGGACACAAAAAACAGGCTACGTCACACCAAATCCTGTCGTCTACGGCACTGAGGGTGCGTTGACGGTAACTGGCAACCAAGTAAATTTGAACCCCGCTGGCGGTGATGCTCAAACCATAGACCCCGACCCAATTCCAGAGGGTAAGCGGAACGCGCCAGAATACTTGATTCACTGCCTTGAAACAGGTGAACCGATAGACGGTTTGTGCTGCCCTTATGTGAGCCGAGATGCACAAGAAATCTTGGAAGCGGGTTTAGTTTCTGCTGATAGTGGTCAGGTTGTCAACCTGCCGATGACATAAGACTTCATAAATAGGTGACAATTCACCAAAATAAATAGCTTGGACATGTAAATTCCTGTGAAAAACGACTTTTCAGTAATAAACGGAGGTGAAAACCATGTTGAGTAGAATCTATTCTTTATGCTTATGTATGGTAATCGGAGCATGGCTACTCACAGTAGGTTGCGCATCTTTGTATCAGTCGCTTCCAAGACGAATAGAGGCTACATCCTTATCCTGCGAGAAGTACCCATCACTCGTTGATGGCGATCTTTCCACATCCAGTATCCTGAAGGTAAAAACCTTTGTTGAAAAGGATAACACTGGTTATAGAGGCAGTACCGGATATGGCGACTGGTTGGAAGGAAAAGATAAAGTTGAGGCACTGATTCAACTTAACACACTTACGCATGTCACTTACATTGAGGTGCATCCAATTTCAAACATTTTACGTCTCTCAGTAGATACATCTACTGCAGAGATCACGGATGAAAAAGCATCTCACTTTGAACCAGTGAAAAGTCGCAAAATCGCCAGATCCGTAAACGGTAAGGTGATACGCATTGACATTAACAGGCCAGTGCGGATGCTCAGAGTTGTTATCTATGTCAATCGTGATTCAGCACGCACCACACGAGAACCAATTACTGGCAAAACAAAAGTGTCCTTTCAGGATGTTGTACTACGAGAAATTAGGGTGTTCAGTGATGGAAATCCAAGGCAATAGGAAAACATAAATCATCCTGCATTGAGATAACATTCCAAGTCCAAAACTACTTATTGCGTGATTTACATTTAATTTTTGAACTGTTTTCACCAACTAATACCATTTCCAATTGACAAATTGTCATAAATAAAATGTAGGTCGGGTAGAGCGTCAGCGAAACCCGACATGGAAACCCTATCTAATCCTACGTGTCGGGTTTCGCTTCGCTCTACCCGACCTACGAAATAATGCCACATAATCATTTAGAAATGGTATAATTTCAAACAAGGAGAACCTAATTGAGCGATAGAATACCGATAGCATTACAGTTATATTCCGTTAGAGAAGATTGTGCAAAAGACCTATCCCTTACACTCCAAGCAGTGGCACAGATGGGGTATGAAGGCGTTGAATTTGCCGGTTATTATGACCGATCAGCAGAAGAATTGCGCGGCATGTGTGACGACCTTGAATTAAAAGTTGTTGGCACGCATACAGGATTGAATATACTCCTCGGTGACGCACTTGCCGAGACAGTGGCGTTTAATAAGATTCTGGGCAATCCCTATCTGATTGTGCCGGGATTAGGGGGAGAGTACACAAATTCACAGAAGGCGTGGCGAAACACAGCAAAACTTTTTAATGAGATTGCCGAAAAAATCGCCGACCAAGGTATGTTTGTTGGCTACCACAATCACACAGGTGAATTTAAACCTTTAGAAGGTGAAGTGCCGTGGGATACGTTCGGAAGTAACACCCGAGACGATGTTGTGCTGCAAATTGACACGGGACACGTACTCCGAGCAGGGGCAGACAACGTGACGTTTATAAAACGTTACCCCGGCAGATCAAAGTTGGTTCATATCAAAGAATACTCTGCTACGAATGACAAGGCACTCATCGGAGAAGGCGATATACCTTGGGACGATTTGTTTCATGCCTTTGAAACCGTCGGCGGCACTGAGTGGTACATCGTTGAGCAGGAAAGTTATGCGTATCCACCGCTTGAATGTGCCGAAAAATGTATTGAAAATCTACGAAAGATGGGGAAAATATAGGTTTGCGTGAACCCGATGCATCGCAGCCGGAAGGTAGTGCCTGTAACGTTGAAACAGACCTCTTGCTCTGGTGGGAAGACTTCTACCTACCTATCTTTGAGTACGCCCTCCCCAAAATGGGTGTATTGGAAGGTAAAAGGGTACTTGAGTTAGGCACAGGAACAGGCGGCACTGCAACACTACTTGCAAAACAGGGGGCATCTGTCGTTGGTATTGACTTGTTGCCCTTTCGGCTTGATGAAGCAAAAGAGAGGGTAAACCGACATAAAGTCGCTGATGCTGTTGACTTTTCCCTAATGGATGCTACCCAACTCGCTTTTCCTGACAATACCTTTGACTTTATCATCTCTAAATCTGTGTTGGTATTTACAGAACACAAGCAAACAGCGAAAGAGTGTTACCGTGTCCTTAAACCGGGCGGAAAAGCGATTTTCATGGAAAATATGCGAAATCACCCGATGGTGTGGCTCTATCGCAAACTGTTTCTCAAATACTCCCGTGAGTTGCATTACTTTTCACTTCACGATATTGAGGCAATAGGTAAAGAATTCGAGGGGATGGAACACCGTGAATTCCATCTCTTCTCTTTAGGCGCGCTGTTTTGGAAACGGATAATCCCAATTCCTATATTCTATCGGTGGACACTCCAAGTTCTCAGGTTGATTGATAGAAGTCTTTTACGAATGTTTCCTATACTCAGACGTTTCTGCTGGATCACCGCAATGATTTGCCACAAAAAGCCTTAAATTAGGTTCATCTAATTCAAACCGTATCATTTTTTGCGTAAGATTCTTAAATGTAGGAGCGACCTCCCGGTCGCGACTTTTCGGCTAAAATGGACAAAAAACCTAAAACTATAGTGGACTATAGAAATAAATCTACGTTCCTCTGTAGGAGCGATCTCCGATTCGCGACAGAAACTTAGGAACAGTCGCGAATCGGAGTTCCCTCCTACAGTTTAAGAATGTAGCGTTAATTCTAATCTCTACCATAAATAGTCCTGACTTCTTTCTGATAAACCACTTGCCCTTTGAGAATCGTCGCCATCAAATCTATTTCACAAGTTGCATCATTCCACTCAAATAAAATCAGGTTAACTTGACTATTCTCATTCATATTAAGCATATCTTCTTCCAAACCAAGTAAACTGGCAGGTTGTAGTGTGGCAAGTGAAACTGCCTCTGCCAGCGAAATTCCGGCAAACTTCACACTGTTTTCCACGCCTCGTGCCAACTCAATAGCAGAACCAGCGAGATACTCCGTGCCCGCTAAACGCACACACCGATCCGCATCCAATTCCACAGGTTGTCCAGCGAACTGATAATTCCCTGGCGGCATCCCTGCTAACGCCGTAGCATCACTAATAAGAATACACCTATCAAGCGTCTTGGCACGCATCATTGACTTGACAACAGCAGGCGGAAGGTGATGTCCATCAACAATAAGACTCGCGTGGAGTTCATCAGCGGCGAGTTGTTCCCAAATATAATTCGGATGCCGTCTGATAAGCGCGTGTGCACCATTGCCGAGATGTGTAGAAAGTTTCGCATCTACCCTAACTGCCTCGCGAATATCTTCCGCAGACGCATCCGTATGTCCTAACGCCACAACCACGCCACTCGCAACTAACTTCTCAATAAACGGCATAGCACCCTTTTTCTCAGGAGCGAGTGTTACGATGCGGATCATACCTTCCGCTATGTCCTGCCATTGTTGAAATTCGTCCCAATTTGGATCCCTTACATGTTCCAACGGATGCGCACCGCGTGGACCATCCTCCGCTGAGATATAAGGTCCTTCAAGATGTATGCCAAGTATTGAATGAGCAACCATCGGGTCTTTATCACACGCTTCAATAACAGCATGGAGAAAATTGCTGATATTTTCAAAGGATGCTGTCACTACTGTTGGACATAAAAAACCGGTGCCGACGCGCCAGAGTGCACGAACCATCGCACACACATCTGCTGCCGTAACGGTAGCAACATTGAGATCGTACCCTGCGAAACCATTTACCTGTACGTCTACAAGAGCAGGAGCAATCCATGTGCTACTATCTGTAAAGCTAATCTCGCTTATTGATTGAACGCTGTCGTTCGCAAGCGTAATTTGAACGGGTTTGTTATCAAAAATGGTGTGTCCACTAAGTTTCATATTTTGGGTTTAGCTATTAGACAATAGGTTTAACATATCTTTCTACGTTTATGAGATGATACCCTAATAGTTGATTTGTCGCAAGAAAAAGGTTGCATTTTTAGGCAAATTAGGTTAATGTATGTTAAACTATGAACGAATCCCGACTGAGCATAAGGGCAAACATGTAAATATGGAGGCAAAAATGGAATATCTTACTTATGGAAAAACAGGTTTGGAAATCTCACGTCTTTGCTTCGGAGCAGGGCGTCTTGGGGACACATGTAAAACGCACGAATCGGGTGCAAAACTAATGCTGAAAGCACTCGACGAAGGGGTTACCTTCTGGGATACTGCAGAAGGCTACGGAACGCAACCGCACCTCGGCGAAGCAATTCGTCAGATTAATCGGGATGAAATCGTCATCCAAACGAAAACTGCCAACAAAGACTACGAAAGTGCGTCAGCCAGTATTGAAAAGGCGCTGCGTGAACTGCAAACAGAATACATAGATGTCATGTTGTTGCACGCTATCTCTTCGCCAGATGATTTGGCAACACGGGAACGTGAAGGCGCGTTTAATGCGTTCCGTGAAGCAAAAGCCGCAGGTAAAGTCCGTATTATCGGCTGTTCTACACACACCTACACAGGTGCTGTCATGGATGCAGTAATTGATCATCCTGAGATTGATGTTATTCTCACAACAGCGAACAAAGAAGGCAGAATGTTAGAGGGTGGAACCTTAGAAAAACATCTGGAATATATCCAACGTGCTTATGACCTTGGCAAAGGGATTAGCATTATGAAAGTGGTCGTGGCAGGAGATATTCCAGAGGCAGACAGACCTGAATGGATTGAATGGGGATTCAACCTTGAAACAGCACACGCCATTAACCTCGGCATGACTGAAAATCAGCATATCACACTGGATGTAGGATTAGCACGGGCAAGTGCGCGGAGACGACTCGTCCAAAGCAAGGCGGCGTAAGGTTATCCCATTGGTGTTCCTTAAACCCTCCTATTAGATATGAAGCAGCTACGCGGCAAACCGCTCAAAGACTTTCTGAAACAGGTGAAACACCATGAAAAAGAACTGATCTTTATTCTGCAAGATGTGCAGGACCCGATTAATGTCGGTTCTGCTTTTCGAATAGCGGATGCATGCCGTGTTCAAGAACTTATTTTAACCGGCATCAGTGCGCAGCCACCTCACCCACTGCTACGAAAAGTTGCAAGAGGTAAACAGAGACGCGTCCAATGGCGTTATATGGAAAACGCATCGGATGCAATACTATCGCTCAAAGAAGAAGGATATACAAGTTGTGCGTTAGAACTCACCGCCGAGTCTATCCCCTACTATGAGGCAGAATACCCAGACAAAATCTGCCTTGTCGTAGGACATGAAGATCACGGCGTTACAAAACGAACGCTCTCTGTGTGCGATACAGTTATTTTTCTTCCGATGTATGGGAAAGGTGCATCAATGAATGTTCATGTCTCGCTCGGAATCGCTGCCTACCACATTTTACATGCGTCAAAGGAAAATTAGATGTCCAAAACGATGCGCGCTATAATGTGCCGTGGACCGCAAGATTACCGACTTGAAGAGGTGCCATTACCACATGCCGGCCCCGGCGAAGTTGTCATCAAGGTCAATGCCTGCGGTGTTTGCGCGAGTGACATCAAATGTTATACAGGCGCGCCACTTTTCTGGGGTGATGAAAACCGTGAACCGTACGTGGAAGCACCCGTTATCGCTGGACATGAATTTATTGGAGAGGTGGTTGAACTTGGGGCAGGTGCAGGTGAAAAGTACGGATTGCAACTCGGAGACATAGCGATCGCGGAACAGATCGTCCCGTGTTGGGAATGCCGCTACTGCCGAACTGGAAAGTATTGGCTTTGTCAAGTTCACAACATCTACGGTTTTCAACCGGTCGTCAACGGTGGTATGGCAAACTATATGAAGTTTCCCGCGCGCTCACTTGTCTACAAAGTGCCATCTGATATGCCTGCTGCAAATGCAGCAATGATTGAACCGCTTGCATGTTCCATTCACGCTGTTCAACGCGGAAATATTGAGTTCGGAGATGTCGTCGTAGTTGCAGGTGCAGGCACGCTCGGTCTTGGTATGATAGGCGCGGCAAGGTTAAAAAACCCTGGTACATTGATAGCCATTGACCTTATTCCTAAACGGTTAGAAGTTGCCCAAAAATTGGGAGCAGATATTGCCATCAACCCATCGGAAACAGATGCCGTGCAACAGGTACTGGGCTTAACTGATGGTTATGGGTGTGATGTCTACATTGAAGCAACCGGGCATCCAAAAGCAGTTGAACAAGGACTCCACATGATTAGAAAGGCTGGCACTTTCGTGGAATTCAGCGTGATGCGGGAGCCGGTAACCGTGGATTGGACAATTATAGGCGATACGAAAGAGTTAAATATCCACGGATCCCATTTAGGTCCCTATGCGTATCCGCTCGCTATTGATTATATCCACAGCGGTGCTATTGACGTAAGCCATATTGTCACACATCAACTTCCACTGGAAGATTATCTAACTGCCTTTGAAATGGTGCAGAAAGGCGCGGATTCTATTAAGGTTCAACTAATTCCCTAAAGATTCATACTACAAACCTGACAAAATTTTACGTAACGCTACAATATATAAACTACGGTAGTACAGTTTACAATGGGTTGGATCAATATTATAGACTTTTCGTTTAGTCTGTATCGTGGTCATTTTCGGCTCTTTATCGGGATTGTGGCGATCTATGCTGGCGTAGATGCGTTACGAGAAGTGCTGCTCTTGTTTCTTTGGGAATACAAACCCTATCACCTTTTAGATGATTTTATCACACATCTACTTAACACATTAGCATTAGGCATATTGATTGTGATGGCGAGTGAAGTCTACTTTGGTAGACAACCCACGATCCGTGAAGCATTCCGAAGGTTTCATCCTCTATTTTCGCGCTACTTTGGCTATTCCTTTGCCTATTTGATACCACATTCACTCTGGAGTTTACTCTCAGAAATAAATAAATCGCCGGATCCGATGCTTTCACTCTTACTTCTTATAAGTTTCCCTTTTATGGTCTATTTTCTTATTGCTTGGATTTTGTATGGTCCCGTCGTGATCCTTGAAAACCCGATGGTGCAGTCCCCGTTGAGCCGAAGTCGAGAACTCGTCAGATACGCATGGTGGCGTGTCTGTGGCACAATCATCGCAATCTATATTCTACTTCTGGTAATTATTGTGATACTCACAATCTCATACGGATTGATAGTCGCATCATTAGGATTTTTCGGTGAAGGCACAATGGTGGAGAACATACTATCAATGGTAAAGTCTATCTTTGAACCGGATAGTGTCGAGTCCATCTCTTTATTTGACATAATAAACAGCATCTTTTACGTAGGCGTTGATGCTATCACCGCACCAATTTACGCAATCTGTGTGATGCTACTCTATTTTAACAGGCGCACTCAGACAGAAGGTCGTGATGTTTAGTGAAATATAAGTCTCTGCACGACACGTAGCAGGTGATTATTCTTCTGTGCTATCTTGTTTTCTTCTTCACCGACCAACTGCTCTTTTCAAGATACTCAATAATTAACTTACACGCCTGGATAATCGCGTTTAAGAAATCCTATACCTTGAAAGAAATAAGTATAACGTGAACTCGGTATAAGAAATTTGAGGTTTTTAATGCTTTGAATTCTATCCACATAGCCGCGGCAGGTACGGTTTCCTAACCGCATTGATTCCCCAAAATTGCTTATACCGAACTCAAGTTATTTACCCTGAAAACTCTGAAATTTACAAACTGAAAACAACTTGCTTGATACTTCTTTCCTATGGTATAATAAATCCACTAACGCGGGAACGGTATATCGTATTTGAGATTGTCCAGCGTCTTAGAATTAATCTAAAGTTATGTTGCGCCCGAAAGAATATGCTATTAGATGTTACAAAGCCGAAAGCATCTCGAATTGCACTAACTGAAAGCGATACCCCAGATGCATTCAAGCAACTGCTTCGAGATTACTGGACTTGGCACTATAACGTTTCACTCTACGATGCGACCAAACTACTTTTAAGCATAGACTTAGGTTGGGAACAGGTTCCACAACTCACAACGCCTCCCGTTGGAGAGGTAATTTCACCTCTTGGATATGCACTTGCGCATGCTGAAAAGGAAGTTCGGGAGGCTGCCCTACAAGTGCTGGATACAACCGTGTGTGTTCCTGCTGGAACTGCACTTATCGGGGAAGAATGTGAACCGCTCAAAATTGACGAATTTGAGATCGGCGTTTATCCCGTGACCAATGCACAATACCTTCGATTCTTACAAGACACTGGACATGAACCTCCAAAGGATTGGGTTGACAATCCTCAGCTAAACTATGAAATTTACGCATTAAAGGGGGACCATCCTGTCGTTTGGGTCAGTTGTGAAGATGCTGAAGCTTACGCTAATTACGTCGGGGGAAGATTGCCGACATTCGCAGAGTGGCAGTACGCAGCGCGCGGCACCGATGATAGAATGTTTCCGTGGGGATACGAAATAGACAAACCACGCTGCAACACTACTGAACTCGGTGCTGAAGGCACAATACCAGTCGGCGCGTTCAAAGATGGTATTAGCCCGTTTGGGTGTTATGATATGATAGGTAATGTCTGGGAATGGACCAGCACGCCTTATGACGATGAAGAGACCTTCCGTGTTGCTTGTGGCGGTGCTTGGTATTACAACCACGATTATAGTACCTGTACCAGTTTCGATTTTTTTAGTACAAACTATGCAGAATTTGTAATAGGGTTTCGCGTTGCTCGTTGATGCTGCATCAACATTGTTATTATGGTAAAGAATACAAATAATTATACACTTACCTCCCACGGTAGGCGAGGTTTCCTAACCTCGCTTATACAAGTGTAAGAATAATTCAAAAATCTACAATAATTGACACTTTTTTTGCACATAGGTGTTACAGTAATTGAGTTTCAGAAAACGGCAAATGGAGTTAACGGATGAAAAATAATAAAACCGATGACGAACAGGTCTCAATTAAAGACGAGTCCGCTAACTCCCCGCTAAAACGTGATGAGTCGGTTATTTCATCAGAAAGATTACAGAACCGGGTTATTCAGCGTGGACGCTTAGATATCCATCTTCATCAAGCCGCAGCCAAACATTTAAAACAGGGGGCGGACGCCTTAAATGCTCGCAACTACGAAAAAGCAATTGAAGAATTTCTTCAGGTAATACAACATAATCGTGAATCTGCTGAAGCACATTTCCATCTTGGTTTAGCTTATTTTATGTTAGAAAACTATGAAAAAGCGATTGACGCTTACAAAATGGCAATCGCGTGCGAACCGAGTGAAGTGACGGTGTATATCAATCTTGCATCAACTTATCGTATGTTAAAACGTTATGACGAGGCAATTGACGTTTACGAAAGTGCTATCCGGTCTATTCCGAACCACCCAGAATTACATTCGGAACTCGGAGCAGTTTACTCTCTCCGAGGCAAACGGCAAGAAGCCATTGCCGCTTTTAAAACTGCGATGCGCCTCAAATTAAATACAGCGAAAGAGTATCGTCCAACAAAAACGAAGGACAGCGAAGAAGAATAAATAAAATCGTTACTTACCTGAATAGATAGGAGAACATTATGATAGTTTCAGACGAAGAATTGATGCTGGAATGCAGTAAAGGAGATATGGGTGCATTTGAATTGCTTGTCAGAAGGTATCAGGATGCGCTTGTGAACTATATCTATTATACCATCAACGATTATCATCGTGCCGAAGATCTCGCGCAGGAGACGTTTCTCCGCGTTTTCAAGAACGCGAGTCGTTATGAACCAAAAGCATCTTTTAAAAGCTGGCTTTATACGATTGCTACCAATTTATCTAAAAACGAAATCCGAAATCGGGCTCGGCGAAATACATACTTTCTGGAAGATATGGTTGAAGAAAACGAGGATGTGTACCACTCCGAATTTATGATAGATACCCGTTATCAACCGGATATCCTTTATGAAAAGAAAGAACGTCAACAACTCATCAAGAAAACACTAAAGCAGCTCCCTGAAAATCAACGTTTAGCATTAACACTGGTAACATATCAGGAGCTTAGTTATGAAGAAATTTCTGATATTCTAAATTGTTCAACAGGAGCAGTAAAATCTTTAATTCACCGTGCACGTCAAAACATGAAAAAACTACTTATCAAGGCTGGAATAGGAGGTGGAGTCAATGAGAAAATATAAAATAAGCGAATGTAAAAACGTTCAAACACAACTTTCAGCCTATTTTGACCATGAAATGCCCACGTGGAAACGACATCTTATTCGGTGGCATCTAAAGCAGTGTCCGGATTGCAGTGCCCGAGTCAAGGTGATAGAACAGACGCATAAACTTCTTCACCTTGCAGAACCGGTTGAGGCTTCCGATACTTTTCTGTCAACTGTAATGTCTCGTGCAACTACGTTGAAAACAACCCAAAAGGCACAGCAGTCAATCTTCAATCGCTTCGGTTCGTTTGTTGAAGGATTGAAAATGCGGATGCGAGGCAACATTCGCGCCTATAACCTTGTTTATATGTTTGGGTTAATATTTGCTGTATTTACAATGATAGGTGTAACGCTCTATTCACCTCGTATTGATAGGCTTAACCCGTTCACCCAATTAAGTTCTAAATCATCAGAGGTTCAACAAGAAAGGCTTATTTCGTTCGAAGTAATTCCACAGCAGGAACCCAAACGTTCCCTTAAAATTCGTTGATGAGGTTCAACAATGAAAAGTTTAAACCGCCACACCGTAAGGTCTATAACGCGTAATGCGCTGCTTATTTCAACGATATTCCATGTATTCTTTTTGGTTACGCTGTTTTATTTTTCTGTTCGCAACCAGCCTATTTTACCTAATCAAGACAAGATTGCTGTAACACTTGCAACAGCACCAAAACCACTGCCAGCAAGGATTCCCAAAAAAGCACCAATATTTCAACAACACACAAAAACCGTGTATAAAACAGCAAAACCACTTACAGAAGTTGAAGCGATTAAGCCTCACATTGCGTTTCAACCGCGTCTTACGCCTCCGTCTCCCATTGTTTCAGAACAACCACGGATCGAACAGACAAATACCGCCCCTGATGTGAAAGTGAATGTCAGCACCGCGCTCAACGAACTGCGTCAAGTTGAAGATGGCTTATCAAAGACTGAAGCGGCAGAACCAACAATTGGAAGTTCTTTCGGTTCAAAACGCTCCGGTATGCTGGGCGCACAACGCACGCCTACCCGTACTACGCTTGATATTGCTGAAACAGTAGATGACGATGACGATATTCCAAATATAGCAGATCTCCAAGAAAACAAACCGTCTTTACCTTATATTCCATTTGGTTCTGTTATCAAAAATCTTGCACGTGAGATCGTGGAAACAAGTGATGGCGGGCCAATTGATGTCGTTTTTGTCATTGATGCCAGCAGTAGTATGGGTGATAATATAAAAGCAGTTGTTGAACACTTGGCAGAAATGGTTGATGTCTATAAAGCTTCAGATATTGATTACGCACTCGGTTTAACCCATTTCTCTGCACGAGCAAAGGGAAATTCACGGAAACAAGAAAACTATATAGAAGTTTTTCAATTAACTCAAAAATTTTCTGCATACAAACAGAGTCTAAATACGATTGTCCCTCGCGGCGATGAGAAAGCGTTGGACGCTATCGCGCAAACAGTCGACGAAATGCAATTCCGTGCCACATCCAAAAAACATCTTATTCTCGTTACTGATGAACCGTTCACCAGTCTTGAAGGTTTAACAGTCCAAGACTCAATTGCCCTATGTCGCGAGTTTGGCATTTATGTTAATATCCTTGGTCTGCCAAACAAACAACACCTATTACTTGCATCTGAAACTGATGGAAAATGGCACGCAATTCCCGAGGATCCGAAGAGGCAACAAGCAGTGCAAAGCAATAGAAGTCTAACACTAAAGCAAAGAACCCAATTGCTGAGAACAACACACTGGCAAAAGGCACAGCAGATCAAGAAAACATTGCTCCAAAAATATGGGAATACATCTGTAGACATCGTCTTGTTCATTGATGCAAGTAAGAGCATGGAAGATAAACTTCCACAATTTTTACAACAACTGGATATTTGGGTTCGGGATTGGGATAACGCGCTTATTGACTACCAGATAGGTGTCGTTAGGTTTCGGACACGTGCTTCCGTTGACATAGTAAATGTATTCAATCCACCACAATCTCTTGATCAGATCCACAAAATTGTTGAACTGCCGTGTCAAGAAAATGAGAACCTGCTGCACGCTATTACTGAAGGTTTACGCCGTATTAAGCTCCGTCCGGATACACAAACACATCTCATTCTCGTTACAGATGAACCTGTAAGTAAAAACTCACCTTCAGCAGGTGTCATCCAGTTTTTAGAGGAAAAACAGGCTGTTGTAAGTATTATTGGAACTTTCGATGATTTTCAAGAAGAGGTAACACTTAAAACGGGTGGTGTGTGGGTGCCGATTCCAGAGGGACACACAACTAATCACATGCACTGGTAATGCTTTAAAAGATTCGTTGATGAGGTATAAACAATGAAAAATATAAGCCGCCGCACCGTGAAATCTATAACGCGTAATGCGTTGATTATTTCAATGATACTACACGTGTTCTTGCTTATTACACTGTTTTATTTTTCTGTCCGTAACCAGTCTCTTTTATCTTTTCAAGACAAACTTGACGCAACAATTGAAACAGTACCGAAACAACTACCAGCAAAGATTCCCAAAAAAGCACCAATACTTCAACAACACACAAAAACCGTGTATAAAACAGCAAAACCACTTGCAGAAGTTGAAGCGATTAAACCGCACATTGCGTTTCAGCCTCGTCTTACACCTCCGTCCCCCATTGTTTCAGAACAACCACGACTCGAACAGACAAATACAGCACCTGACGTGAAAGTGAATGTCAGCACCGCGCTCAACGAACTTCGTCAAGTTGAAAATGGATTATCAAAAACAGAGGCAGCAGAACCAACAATAGGAAGTTCTTTCGGTTCAAAACGCTCCAGTATGCTGGGTGTACAACGCACACCAGCTCCTGCCACACTTGATATCACAGGAACAACAGATACCGATGACGATATTCCAACTTTACCAGATCGCCAAGAGAAAAGACGACTTTATCTTCAAGAGAAAAGACCGCCTTTACCATATATTCCTTTTGGCACCGTTATGAAGAACCTCGCAAACGAAATTGTAGAAACAAGTGAAGGTGGTCCTATTGATGTCGTTTTTGTTATTGATGCCAGCAGTAGTATGGGTGATGAGATAAAAGCAGTTGTTGAACACTTGGCAGAAATGGTTGATGTCTACAAATCTTCAGATATTGATTATGCCCTCGGTTTAACCTATTTCTTTGCAGTAGGAATAAAATCACAGGAACAAGAAAACTATATAAAAGTTTGTCAATTAACTCAAAATTTATCTGAATACAGACAGAATCTATATGCAATTGACCCTAGCGGCGATGAAAATGCGTTGGACGCTATCGCGCAAACAGTCAATGAAATGAAATTCCGTGCCACATCCAAAAAACATCTTATTCTCGTTACTGATGAACCGTTTACCAGTCTTGAAGGTTTAACAGTCCTAGACTCAATTAACCTATGTCGCGAGTTTGGTATTTTTGTTAACGTTCTTGGTCTGCCAAGCAAACAACAACAATTACTTGCATCTGAAACGAATGGAAAATGGCACCCAATTCCTGAAGACCCGAAGAAACGACAAGCAAGGCAACGACAAGCAAGAAGGCAACGCAGACCCAATACCCTCCAAAAAAAGGCAAGTGCACAGAAACAGGCACTTAGACAGGCAGAATGGCAGGACATCCAGAAGCTCGGTAAGAGATTACTGCAAAATGCTGGAAACGCACCAATGGATATTGTCTTATTTATTGATGGAAGTAAAAGCATGGAAGATAAACTCCCACAATTTTTACAACAACTGGATATTTGGGTTCGAGATTGGGATAACGCACTTATCGACTATCAGATAGGTATCGTTAGGTTTCGGACACGTGCTTCCGTTGACATAGTGAATGTATTCAATCCACCACAATCTCTTGATCAGATCCACAAAATTGTCGAACTGCCATGTCAAGAAGATGAAAACCTGCTGCACGCTATTACTGAAGGTTTACGCCGTATTAAGCTCCGTCCGGATGCGCAAACACATCTCATCCTCGTTACAGATGAACCTGTAAGTAAAAACTCACCTTCAGCAGGTGTCATCCAGTTTTTAGAGGAAAAACAAGCTGTTGTAAGTATTATTGGAACTTTCGATGATTTTCAAGAAGAGGTAACAATTAAAACGGGTGGTGTGTGGGTGCCGATTCCAGAGGGACACACAACTAATCACAAGCACTGGTAATGCTTTAAAAGAGATTCGTTGATGAGGTATAAACAATGAAAAATACAAGCCGCCGTACCGTGAAATCTATAACGCGCAATGCGATGATTATTTCAATGATACTACACGTGTTCTTGCTTATTACACTGTTTTATTTTACTATAAGCGACCAGCCTGTCTTATCGTTTCACAACAAGATTGACGCAACAATAGAAGAAATTCCAAAAACAGTGTCAAAAAAAACGATGCAAGCACCAATACGCCGACAGTTCAAAACCAACGTGCACGAAACAGCAAAAACGCCACTTGCTAAAGTTGAGTCGATTACGCCGGAACTGATTTTTCAATCTCGTGTTGCGACAACAACACCTATTGTTACAGAACAGCCACACCTTAAGCAGACAGATACTACGCCGGACGTAAAAGTGAATGTTAGCACAGCGCTCAACGAACTGCGTGAAGTTGAAAATAGTTTATCAAAATTAGAAGCGGCAGGACCAACAGTCGGTAGTTCTCTCGGTTCAAAACGTTCCGGTGGACCAAGTGTCCAACGTAGACCTATACCTGCTACGATTGATGTTGCGGGGACAACAGTTGATGATGACGCGGTCCCTACACAGATAGGTGATATTCAAGGGAACGAAACGGCTGTTCGTTATGTTCCATATAGCAATGTTATGAAGAAACTCCATTCTGTTCCATTTAGCAAAATAATGAAGAGTCTCGCAAATGAAATTATGGAAACAAGTGATGGCGGTCCGATTGATGTGGTTTTTGTCATTGATACCAGTTCGAGCATGAGTAATGATATCAAGGCGGTCGCTTACCATCTATCAGAAATGATTGATGTCTATAAATTCTCTGGTATTGACTATGCGCTCGGCCTAACAAAATTCTATGAACCGATGAAACGGTATGGAAAAAGAGAAAGTATCATTGAAGTTGGTCAATTGACCCGAGAATTCTGGGAATACCAGCTGGATCTATATTCGATTGTTCCTGGTGGGAACGAAAACGCATTGGATGCGATAAAAAAACAGTCAATGAAATGCGGTTCCGAGCCACATCTAAAAAACATCTCATTCTCGTCACCGACGAACCGTTCACCAGCCTTGAAGGTTTAACAGTCCAAGACTCAATCGCCCTATGTCGTGAGTTTGGCATTTTTGTTAATGTGATTGGTCTTTCTTCAGACAAAGAGCATCAATTGCTTGCCTCTGAAACCAATGGAAAATGGCACCCAATTCCTATGGTGTATACAAGGCAACAAGAATGGCAGAATCTCCAGAAGATTGGTAAGATTGTACTCCAAAATTCTACAAATACCCCAATCGATATTGTTCTGTTTATTGATGGAAGTAAGAGTATGGAAGAAAAACTACCGCATTTTTTAGAGCAATTGGATGGTTGGATTCGGGATTGGGATAATGCTCTCATTGACTATCAAATTGGAGTTGTGAGATTTCGAACGCATGGTGCTGTTAACGTTGATCGTGATGTTAACTTTGTGAGTGTTTTTAATCCACCGCAAACCCTTGAACGGATCCACAAAATTGCCGAACTGCCGTGTCAAGACGATGAAAATCTGCTACATGCAATAAATGAAGGGTTGCGGCGGATTAAACTACGTCCAGGGGCTAAAACCCATCTCATCCTTGTTACAGATGAACCTACAAAAAAGAACACATCGTCATTAAGCATGATTCAGTTCTTAGAAGAAAAACAAGCCATTGTAAGCGTTATTGGAACTCTTGATAAATTTCAAATGGTAGTGGCACAAAAAACTGGTGGCATGTGGGTGCCAATCCCCGCAGGACACACGACTAACAAGGAGCAATGGTAAGGAAAAAATCGTTGATGAGGTAAAGCAATGAAAAATACAAGCCGCCGTACCGTGAAATCTATAACGCGTAATGCTTTGTTCATTTCAATGATACTCCACGTATTTTTTCTTATTACGCTGTTTTATTTTTCTGTCCGTAACCAGTCTCTCTTATCTTTTCAAGACAAATTTGACGCAACAATTGAAACCGTGCCGAAACCGCTGCTATCAAAGAAACCGATGAAGACATTAATACATCAACAGCAGAAAACAAATGTGTTTGAAGCAGTAAAAATACCACCTGCGAAAGTTGAATCAATTACCGCGCAAATAACATTTCAACCTAATATTGCACCTACGGCACCTGTTGTTACAGAACATTTACAACTGAAGCAGAATACTGCGTCAGACGCAAAAGTGAATGTCAGCACCGCGCTCCGTCAACTCCGTGAAGTTGAAAGTGGGTTATCAAAAACAGAAGCAGTAGAACCAACAGTAAGCGGCTCTCTTGGCTCAAGACGTTCCAGTGGGATGTCCGGTATTAAACGGACACCTGCCTCTTCTACGCTTGATTTTGCTGAAACAATCGGTAGCAATGGCATAGCACAAATAGATGATATCTTTGAGGACAGACCTTCTTTACCTAATATCCAATTAAACGATGTTATGAGGAACCTCGCGAGCGAAATTCTTGCAACAAGTGATGGTGGACCTATTGATGTGGTTTTTGTCATTGATACCAGCGGTAGTATGAGTGACAACATCAGGGCAGTCGCTAATCATGTAATTGAAATGGTTGATGTATACGAGTCCTCTGGTGTTGACTATGCACTCGGGTTAACAGAATTTTATGCCCCCGTACGGAATGTCATCAAAGTTATACAATTGACCCAAAATATAGCCGAATACAAAGAAAAGATAAATGCGATTATTTCTCGCCGAGGCGAAAACGCATTGGATGCTATTGCCAAAACTGTCAATATAATGCGGTTCCGTGCTACATCTAAAAAACATCTTATCCTCGTCACCGATGAACCTTTCACAAGCATGGAAGGTAAGACAGTGTCCGACACAATTGCGCTCTGTAACGAGTTTGGTATCTATGTCAACGTACTCGGGATTTCAGACAAGATGCACAAATTACTCGCGGCAAGTACTAACGGCAGTTGGTATGCCATTCCAAGAAACTAATCACCAATCTATCATAGTATACAATTTTTAGGCATGTTGAATTTCAAATTACATCAAAAGAGATAAACAGTGAAAATTGCGGTACTCGTTTCAGGAAGCGGAACTAATCTGCAAACCCTGATTGAGCAGCTACATAAAGACGAAACCAGCGGTATTGAAATCGCAGTTGTAATTAGTGACCGACAGCAAGCTTATGCGTTAACACGAGCAAAGCGTGCAGGTATTCCGACACAAATTGTCAGAACGCAAGATTTTGAGAATCGCATTGCTTATGATGCGGAAATTTCAAGACAAATTGAAAACTATTCGGTTGAATTAATTGTACTTGCTGGTTTTATGAAACTATTTCAACCCCCGCTCGTACGTAAATACCGCAACCGAATTATTAATGTTCACCCAAGCCTTCTACCTGCTTTCCCGGGTGCAACCCCTGTTGCTGATAGTTTAGCTTACGGTGTTAAGGTGGCAGGTGTTACTGTGCATTTCGTTGACGAAGATGTAGATACAGGACCGATCATCGCGCAAACAGTTGTCCCTGTTTATGATACAGACGATGAAGAGAGTTTACACAAACGGATTCAGATTGAAGAACATAAACTATATCCGAAAGTTATTAAGAGTTATGCACAAGGTAAACTGAAAGTTGAAGGTCGGAAGGTTATCAAGATAACCTCAGAAACCTAATGTTTCCAACCATAGATTTTAGACCTAATATTGTTTCCAGATAATACGCTAATTTTCTGTATTGCAAACCTCAAAATAATGTTAGCAATTTCAACAATGTGGAATGCACTGAAGCAACCGGACGGCGCTGCACTGTTTGATGCGTTAAAGGAACTCGGTTTTGAAGCCATTGCCCTTAGCCGCCATCTTACGCTTGAACAGGTTGAACAACTCAAACCAATGCTTCAGGACATCGGACAAATCCCTCCTTGTGCTATCCAAAATTTCTGCCCAATTCTCCCCGGAACTTCACAATCTGAGGCAGAAAATGACAAAATTCTGCTATCCAGCCTTGATAACGATGAACGTAAGGAAGCGATTCGAAGAACCATTCAAACAATGGAACTCGCTGTTGAAATGGAAATCACTACAGTGCTGCTCCGTCTTGGTGAAGTGGATACTTATGATCGGTCGTATCTAATGACTGACCTTTACGAGTACGGCGAGCGTGAGTTTGAAGCGTTCAGTAGAAAGGTGACAGAAGCAACCGAATGGCGAAAGCGAAAAGAGGCAAAACATCGAGATGTAGTGATGCGAAGTCTTGATGAACTCAATGAACGAGCACTCAAAATGGAACTTCACATCGCGATTGAAAATCGTCCACACTATTACCAAATTCCAAATTTTGATGAAGTAAGGTTGTTTTTTGATGAATTTTACGGCAGTCCGATGCGTTATTGGCACGATGTAGGACATGCAGCTTTGCAGGAAAAACTCGGACTTTGCTGGTCGCATCAATGGCTTGAAGCATACAGTGAACACCTCATCGGTGTGACACTGCACGATCTGCAAGAACTTGAACCACATCATCCACCTGGTGCCGGCGACTTGGAGTGGGATGAATTGTTCACACAGCTCCCATCAGATGTCCTGAAGGTAATGGAGATTCAGCACGGGGAAACTGAAACAGTTATGCAAGCACGAGAATTATGCCAGTCGTTTATGAAACCACAAGGCGAAGAATAACTTTTATATCTCCTAAACCCATCCCATATAACTGAAGGATGTGCATAAATACTGATAACAAATAGTATATTTTCACATCGGATTTATTATCTACAGGACTTACGCATCCCGGCTTGCGGAGGTTAGAGTAAATAGGTAGGAATTTGATTTTTTCCCTTATCAAGGACTTTTAAACACATTGCGTAAGTCCTGTTAGGAATCCTTTGGTAAACTGAACAGACATGTGCTATAATCTTTTAGGGATTGGTGCAATGCTAATCAACATAAAACAGATAAGGAAGCGTAACCCAGTGTGAAAAGACGGAAAATTTTTATTCTCTGTATTGATGCGGGAAGCCATGATTACTTAGCAGCAAGCGACATTCCTAATATCCGCAAGTTAGCGGATGCAGGTTTCTATCAACATGCAAACGCTGTCATTCCGTCAGTGACAAATGTTAACAATGTTAGCATTGCAACAGGGACGTTCCCTGAAACACACGGCATCACCTCTAACTACTATGTTGATAGAGAAACCGGCAAAGGAGAATTTATTGAGGACAACCGTTTTCTCCTTGCATCTACACTGTTTGAAGTCGCTAAAGAAACTAAATTTGCTGATAAAACCGCACTGTTCGTGACAAAGCAGAAGTTGTTACGTATTTTAGAAAGCGGTGCTGATATAGCAGTCGCAGCAGAAGCACCATCATCTGAATATATTGATGCAGCCGGTCCTGCTGAACCGATTTACTCGTGTGAGATAAACTGGTGGTTACTACGTGCAGTCCGTTATACTTTACAGACTTATGATCCAGAACTGGTGTATTGTTCAACAACAGATTGGGTGCAGCACAAATATGCCCCGCAGGATGAGTTATCTCAGCAACACATGGCGGAACTGGACCGCATCATCGGGGAGATCGTTGATGATGACCCTGAACGTGAAATATACATCACGGCTGATCACGGGATGATGGAAAAATCGCTTGCGCTTGACCCGGGGCGTATTTTAACGCAACACGGTATTCCTGCAACCTCTATCCCTATAATTAAGGATCGGTATGTAGTGCATCACGGTAACTTAGGTGGTGCAGCATACATTTTTCTTGAAAATAGAAATGATATTGAACGAGCAGTACAGATACTTCTAACTACAACGGGTATTGAAGAGGTCCAGTCTGCTGAAGATGCAGCACGCATATTTCGCCTTCACCCCGATAGGATAGGAGATATTTTTGTATTGGCTGATAAAGACACAGTTTTTGGTGAATTAAACGTGGCGTCTGAGCCGATTTCTGTGCGTTCACACGGTTCGCGTCACGAAAGTTATGTGCCGATTATCGGATATAACAGTCCGTGGTCGACAACAGATTTTGAATATAACCTTGATATTGGTAGACTTTTTGTAGAAAGTTTATTCTAATTGAATCGCATTTGGACGGTTATCGTAAATCGTCTTGAGAAAGGAAATATTGATGGCAAAAGAACAAGCTGATGGTTGGAAATCTCTCTTTGATGGCGAAACATTAACCGGTTGGGGTGCCACCGGAAAAGACGAAGGATGGATCGTTGATGATGGTGCTATTCTATGTACCGTTAAAGGTGGTCAGATGCTCTATTCAGAAGAACAATTTGACAATTTTGTTTTATCGTTAGAGTATATGAGTGAACCGAATGTCAATAGCGGTGTTTTCATTCGATGGGAAGACCTGCAACGCCCTGTGCAAACAGGGCTTGAGATTCAGATTTTAGATACGCACGGTAAAGAACCTGCTACGAAACACTGCTGTGGCTCACTCTACGATGCACTTGAACCGACCCGAAATGTTTGCAAACCTGCAGGTGAGTGGAATGAGATGATAATCACTTGTGACGGCAGCATCGTCGCAGTAGAGATGAACGGTGAAGAAATCGTGCGCGCCGATTTGGATCTGTGGGATACACCACACAAGAATCCTGATGGCAGCAGGAATAAATTTGGCATTGCGCTGAAGGACTTTCCGCGGAAGGGACATATCGGTCTTCAAGATCATGGTGGGAAACTTTGGTTCCGAAATATTAAAGTTAAGCCTTTGTAGTGCGTCCGTTGGTAGATTGAAGCGAAATCCAACTCATCCTGGAAATCCTTATTCAGACAACTGAAATCGATTAGAAAAGAGGCGCAAGTTGTTGCGTCTCTTTGTTTTGATATTGTGTTGACAAGAATGCGAAAACAAATCCTTTACTATGAGATACGCCCTTACAATTTTTTGCTAAATTGACCAAAATTGTGATATACTATTTACATCATGTCAACCGAACTTCAAAACATACGTAACTTCTGTATTTTAGGACATATTGACCACGGGAAAAGCACACTCAGTGACCGACTCTTAGAGCATACAAACACACTTGCTGAGCGAGAGATGCGAGAACAGGTGCTTGATTTGATGGACCTTGAACGTGAACGCGGTATCACGATCAAAGCCACCGCAGTTAAACTGAAATATCGTGCTGAAGATGAAAACCTATACGAACTCAACCTGATTGATACCCCCGGACATGTTGATTTTACCTATGAAGTATCTCGAAGCCTTGCTGCATGCGAAGGTGTAATTTTAATTGTTGATGCCGCGCAAGGTGTTGAAGCGCAAACCTTGGCGAACGCGTATCTTGCGATTGAAAGCGAACTTGAAATTATCCCTGTTATCAATAAAATTGATCTCCCTGCAGCACAGCCTGATGAAGTCAAACGGCAGATTGAAGAGGTAGTCGGCATCCCCGCTGATGATGCACTCCTTGTAAGTGCAAAAGCCGGTATCGGAATTCCTGCAATATTAGAGGCGATTGTCAACCGAATTCCAGCACCTGTCGGCGAATCCAATGCCCCTCTAAAAGCACTTGTGCTCGATTCAGTATATAATAACTATCGCGGTGTAATTATGTATACCCGTATATTTGATGGGAGTGTGACACCAGGAGATAAGATTCAACTGATGCAGACGAAACGTTCCTACGAAGTTGAAGAGGTCGGCATTTTTACGCCTCAGATGCAACCCACAACTGAACTCCAAACAGGGGCAGTCGGATATCTCATTGCAGGGATTCGAGAAATAGACCATGCCAAGATTGGCGATACGATTACACATCACTTGCACCCGACATTGGAACCACTCCCCGGATATCAAGAGATAAAACCGCTCGTATTTAGTGGACTCTATCCTGCGGACACGAACCAATTCCAGGCACTACGAGAGGCATTGGAGAAACTTCGTCTCAATGATGCTTCTTTCACTTATGAGCCAGAGACATCTGTTGCACTCGGTTTTGGATTTAGGTGCGGGTTTTTAGGTTTACTCCACATGGAGATAATTCATGAACGACTTGAACGTGAATTTGAACTTTCACTTGTCCGCACTGCCCCCAGTGTCATGTATAAGGTCTATTTGAAATCGGGTGAGCCTGTATTAGTAGACAATCCTGCCCATCTCCCTGAAATTCAGCATATCGAACGAATTGAGGAGCCGTATGTCAATATAGATATAATTGTCCCACGAGAGTATATCGGAAATGCGATGGAACTTTGTCAGAAGCGGCGGGGTATATATAAACGGATGAACCAATTAGATACTGCGCGTGTGCAGCTGCTTTATGAACTCCCGCTAAGTGAGATGTTGATGGACTTTTTCCCAAAACTTAAATCGCTCACGCGTGGATATGCTTCACTTGAATACGATATAGGTGAATACAAAACAGAGGATCTTGTAAAGTTAGATGTTTTGCTAAATGAGAAACCGGTAGATGCACTCTCTACTATTTTACCTCGCACAATGGCGGAGACACGTGGAAAAAGTTTGGTGAGTAAATTGAAGGAGTTGATTCCTCGGCAGATGTTTGAGATACCTATTCAGGCAGCGATAGGCAACAAAATTGTAGCACGTGAGTCAGTCAGAGCACTTCGGAAAAACGTGACTGCAAAATGTTACGGTGGTGATATAACCCGAAAACGTAAATTGTTAGAAAGGCAGAAGGAAGGTAAAAAACGACTCAAGCAGATTGGCAGCGTTGATGTCCCCCAAGAAGCATTCACTGCAATGCTCGCAACTGATGAATAATACAAAACATGTAAGAACAGTAGGGTTATACCTATCCGTGGGAGAAAAGATATGAAACAGATTAGAATGTACACTAATTTGGCATTTATTGCTCTTCTTTTTTCTTTAAGTCCTCTTGCATTTGCAGCTACGATTCATGTTCCTGCAGATCAACCGACAATTCAAGCTGGTATTGATATAGCACAAAATGGTGATACTGTTTTGGTAGATGATGGTATCTATAAAGGTGAAGGAAACGTGAACATTGATTTTAAGGGTAAAAGGATAATAGTAAAATCTCGCAATGGCGCTGAGAAAACGATTATTGACTGTGAGAAAAAGCTTGAAACCAGAGGATTTATCTTTCAAAATGAAGAAACTGACGCATCAGTGTTAGATGGGTTTACAATCAAAAATGGGAATCAAAAATTTGGTGGTGGAATCTACCTTACTACTTCCTCACCAACAATTAAAAATTGTGTGATTGACAGCAACCAATCTATACCCGGTAGTGGCGGTGGAATTGAATGTATTAATTCCGATCCAATCATAACTGACTGCAGAATTACACCCAATTTTGGAGGTGGTATTTTCATAATAGGAAATTCTGAACATAAGGGAGTTATTTTGAAAGACACTCTAACACAACCCACCCTTAAAAATAGCACGATTGCTGAGAATACAGGTCATGGAATATACTGTATGAGCGATGTAAATCCTATTATTGATAATTGTGCTGTTTCTCACAACAGTCATCGCGGTATTCTTTACACTTATGCCCCACTCACAAAAAATCCTATCACCAATTGTCGTATCGAACACAATGCTGGTGGCGGCTTAGAAGCTTGGATGAATTCTGTTTTGAAAATTGAGAATTCAATCATAGTACGGAATACAGCTAGAAGTGGTGGCGGAATTTCTTGTAGTTATGACTCAGAGATTTGGGTTTCTGACTGTTTAATTGCACATAATAATGCAACATATATTGGTGGAGGGATTCTGGCTACAGCGATATTAGGAGGGGTAAACATCACGCATTGTACAATTACGAAAAACACAGCAGGTGAGGATGGTGGCGGAATTTCTGCTACTGTCCACAGAGATCCTATTAACCGCAGAAATCGTTTCAACTTAACCGATTCAATAGTTTGGGGAAATTCAGCTAATGAGGCGCACGCTGAAGTTTACGTTCTGGGTAGGGGTATAGTCATTAAATCATGTGATATTGGTGGTGGGCTTGACGGGATTGAACTGTTGGTTGCGGATGGGGACAAGTTTATCTATGAAGACAACATAGATGCTGATCCTCTGTTTGTTGATGCTGACTCTGGCAATTTTCGCCTTAAGCCTAATAGTCCAGCGGCGGGAATGGGCGTACGTGAACGAGCTTTTCAGACTGGTCCATTCGCTGTATCACAACATGGAAAACGATTGGTGAAGTGGGCAGATTTAAAACGCAAATAGTTTCCATTACAACTTTTTAGTCAGAAACATTAGTAGAAATACCTATAACTTTTATGTCGAAACTTGGGTTATTGTGAGTGTTTTTTATACACTTGGACATAGTTTATCTCGTAGTTTTAGTAGCAAAACAGCAGAGTTTATCAGCCCTTATGGAGGACAAACATGATACAAATTAGGATACCCTTCAATTTAACGCTCATTGTATGTATTTCTCTTATAAGTCCACTTACTTATGCTGCTACGATTCATGTTCCTGCAGATCAACCTACGATTCAAACTGGTATTGATATAGCACAAAACGGCGATACTGTTTTGGTAAATGATGGTATCTATAAAGGCGAAGGAAACGTGAACATTGATTTTAAGGGAAAAAGGATTACCCTTAAATCGAAAAATGGCGCAGATGCAACAGCTATAGACTGTGAAAAACTACATGAAACCAGAGCATTTTATTTTCACAATGGGGAGACAAACGAATCGGTATTAGATGGATTTACTATTACCAACGGATCGCATCAATTTGGTGGATCAATCACTCTTGTTTCTGCCTCACCTACGATTAAAAATTGTGTGGTTAAGGATAATCTGACACTTGGGATTCATTGTATCAATTCCGATCTAATCATATTAGACAGTATAATCTCACATAATATTGGTGTAGGTGTAGCCATTAGTGGAATTGATGTCCTTATTAGTGATATTCGGGATGGATTTATCCAGGATGGTATTAATATGGAAGAAACCTTTATTAAGAGACCGACTATAAAGAATTGTACAATTTCTAACAATACTGGTATCGGGATTTCCTGCCTGGACGATGGTGCAATTATAATTAATTGCACTATTTCGAAAAACGGTGGTCGAGGTATAAGTGTCATTTCTTTTACCTCAGCGGAAATAACAGATAGCCGAATTACCCAGAATTCTGGCGGTGGTTTAAAATGTAGCGAATATTCTCGAATAAGAATTAAAAATTCAATTATAGATAAGAATACAGCGGAAGATGGTGGTGGTGTATTCTGCAGTCCAACTTCGTCATTATATGCCACGGACTGTGTAATTGCAAACAATACTGCTTTGAAGAATGGAGGAGGGATTTGGGATCTCACAAGATTTGGCGATGCATTTGTCAAGCATTGTACAATTACACAAAACTCTGCAGGAAACAAGGGTGGTGGCATTTATGTCACTGACCGAGGCCATCTTAACATGACCAATTCGATCGTATGGGACAATACATCTGATGGAACACATGCTGAAGTATTTGCATGGGGAATTCTAACCATTAAGTCGTGCAATATTAAAGATGGACTTGATGGAATTGAACGTAAACCTGATGGGAGATTATTTAGATATGAGGACAACATTGATGCTGATCCTCTGTTTGTAAATGCAAAGGCTGGTGATTATGCTCTTCAGCCAAATAGTCCGGCTGCTGGAATGGGTGTACGTGACCCAGAAGATCAGGAACCAATTGAAGAAGAACCAACTGAACTTGAAGAAAATAATCAGCAAGAAAACAAAGAGCAAGAACCACGTTCTGTATCACATCGTGGAAAACAATTGGTAAAGTGGGCAGACTTAAAACGTAAACAGCGTATCGCTTCAATCTATTAAAGAAGGATACAAAGATCATATATTCATTATGAAACATAAATTACACAATGAAACTCAGTCAACCCAGTCCAAATTGTCCAGAGTGCAACAATTTAAAGGTATTATATTTACGCTTATTTTCGTTTTTGGATTCTTTCGTCCATTTATAGTTGATGCTTATTTAATTTCGTCTGGTTCAATGGAAGACACGCTCCTCATCGGTGATCGGGTTTTGGTTTGTAAGTTTATGTACGGGTTTAAAATTCCCAGCACAGATATCAAGGTTTTTGATTTTCACAAACCCGCCCGTGGGGACATTTTTGTTTTCATTCCACCGCATGATGAACGTAATTTCATTAAGCGGATTGTTGCTGTAGAAGGGGATACCGTTTATACCGAAGGCGAAAAACTCTACGTAAATGGTCGGCAGGTTGACGAGCAAAGTTACACGAAACACCTACCCTATAGTAGTTTTAGAGAAGATTTTCCGCCATTCCGAAATCCTGAATATCTTCCTCAAGATGAAACATATACCGATTTTACCTTGCCGCAAAGTCGGTTCAGACACAAATTTCCGGAAGGTAAACCTTTCACGGTTCCGAAAGGCATGGTCTTTGCGATGGGAGACAACCGTGACCAAAGTAGTGATAGCCGCGCGTGGGGACCTGTGGATGTTGATGATATAAAAGGACAGGCATTTATGATTATGTGGTCAATTGATAACCGACCTCTAAAATTGTGGGAGGTATGGAAGATAGCCAGCAATATACGTTTAAATCGTATCGGTAAACGCATCCGTTAAAGATTTGAAAAATCTAATTCAAAAAATATAATCATCTAAAAGAAAGGGATACCGTTTTATTACAGCGGTTTTCAAACTTCATGAGCACTGATGTTCAATTATCAAAATGGCAAAAATTTAGAAAAACGGTTTTCTGGGAATATACCCAAGTTATTGTCGTTGCACTTATTCTTGTTTTTGGGTTTATACGCCCCTTTGTTGTAGAAGCATTTAAAATACCATCCGGTTCCATGGAGGATACGCTTCTTGTCGGAGACCGAATTCTGGTATGCAAGTTTATCTATGGATTCAAAATTCCTGGGACAGATATTAGAGTTTTTGATTTTCATAAACCTGCGCGTGGAGACGTATTCGTTTTTATTCCACCTCATGAAGAAGATCGTAATTTCATTAAGCGTATTGTAGCCATTGAAGGTGATACGGTTCACACAGAAGGCAAAACACTATATGTCAACGGTAAAGCGGTTGATGATAGTGCTTACACCAAGCACGTGGGTGGGCATTTCTCGAGACGGAACGATTTTCCGCCCTTCCGGCAAATGCAAGAATATATGAGGGGAAACGAATTATATCATGATTATACCAAGACAGACAGTCAATTTAAGCGAGAATTTCCTGAAGGGAAACCTTTTACCGTCCCAAAAAGGCACGTTTTTGCGATAGGGGATAACCGTAATAATAGTCAAGATAGCCGCACCTGGGGACCTGTACCTGTTGATAGGATCAAAGGACAAGCCTTCATGGTATACTGGTCTTTCTGCAACGATAAGGATCGGCATGTAGAGTGTAAAAATGAGAATGTAAAAATATGGGAGGTGTGGAAGATAATCGGCAATATACGATTCAATCGAATCGGTAAACTGATTCACTCACAACATGGATTCAACTGATGTATCAAGATAGACGACACCTTATTATCGGTACAGCGGGGCATGTTGACCATGGAAAAACTGCCCTGGTTGGCACACTCACCGGCATTGAAACAGATCGACTCAAGGAGGAACGCGAGCGGGGCTTATCAATTGAATTAGGCTTCGCGTATTTTGACCTCCCTGATAATTCACGCGCTGGGATTGTTGATGTGCCCGGGCACGAGAAATTCATCCGCCACATGTTGTCTGGTGCTTACGGCATGGATATTGTGCTTTTTGTTGTTGATGCCAAGGAAGGTGTGCAAGAACAGACGCTTGAACACTTGGCTATTTTAGATCTGCTCGGCATCTCAAACGGTATAATCGTGATGACAAAGTCGGATTTAGCAACCCGCGAAGAGTTGGAAGAAGCAACAGAAATGACCCAAGAGATGCTGGTCGGCACATCGCTTGAAGGAATTCCTTCGGTTAGCGTTTCATCTATAACTGGTGAAGGCATCAACGCCTTAAAGCAGATGATTGTGGAGCAAGTTGACTTAGCAACGAAAGCACAAGAACATGATGGAATTCCGCGGCTATATGTGGATCGTGTTTTTACAGTTCAAGGTTTTGGAGTCGTTGTTACAGGTACGCTCATTGGCGGTTCTATAAATCGAGATCAAAGGATGGTTATTCTACCGCAAGGGGATGTGGTGCGGGTCCGAGGTATACAGGTGCATAACGAACATGCAGATGTCGCCCAAGCTGGACAAAGAACTGCACTTAATCTATCTGGCACGACTGCAAATAATATTCAACGTGGCGATGTGTTATGCCCTATTGAATACTCACAGGTTACCGATAATATTGACGTGTCGCTGCAAGTTTTATCCTCATTTCCGAGAATGCTTGAGCATTGGGGACGTTTTCGTGCTTATCTTGGGACACGCGAGATATTTTGTCGGTTGATTCTATTGGTTGACGAAGCAATCCTACCTGGGGACAGGGTACAAGTCCAACTTCGCTTAGAGCAGCCAATTTTAACTTTTAGAGGTGACCGTATCATTTTGCGCGATTTTTCTGCACAACATACTGTCGGTGGCGGGGAAGTTATTAACCCATTCGCTCCGAAACATAAACGTTTTACGCAAGAAACCATCACAACCTTGGCACAGTGGGAAGAAGCGGACGATACACAAGTTGTAAATGCCGTATTAGAAAATAGCCCTTCACTGTGTGTTGCCGAATCGTTTCTCTATTATTATATGCCGTATTCACGAGCAGAAGTCGGAAACATATTGGAGACCTTAGCATCCGAAGAAAAAATTGTACGATGGGATACATCAGGTAGAACGCCTCTTGTTTCAGATGCTGCGCGTACTGCAGAACTTACAGAGAGACTTTTAACGGTGTTATCAGAATTTCACGAAAAAGAACCGCTCCTCGCTGGACAGAACGCATCGCAATTAAGCCGTGAACTTGGACTTGATGAGATAGGTTTTGAAAAACTCACGAATGAACTGATTAAAACGAAGCAAATAGTTAAAGATGGAAATTTACTCCGATTAGCCTCACATGAAATTCAATTCTCTGAAGAGGAGTCGACAGCTAAAGAAACACTTGAAAAACTATTTTTAGATGCAGGAATTAATACACCCGGACTAAATGAACTGAAAACACTACTTCCTGAATATACACCACAAATAATTGAGTCCACGTTTTTTGCCTTGTTGAACCTTGGGCAGTTTATCAAAGCGGCTGATAATTTCTTTATCCACAAAGAGGTCTTTGAAGAGATAAAAGAATTATTGACCAATTATCTCCGGGAAAATGGGACAATAACGGTTGGTGAGTTTCGTGAGCTGGCGCAAACTTCGCGAAAATATGCTGTGCCTTTTCTTGAGTACTGTGACACACAAAATGTTACGATTCGAGATGGAAACATCCGTAGATTGTCATCAAGGTAAGAGAATCATAAGTTGTTTTTATGGGGGAGGATAGGGTCCGGTGGCCCTACCGGTCTTCAAAACCGGCTTGTCCATGCAAGTGGATAGGTGGGTTCGACTCCCACCCTCTCCCGCCATTTTATCCGTTTTTTGTCTCCCATGATAATGGAAAACGATATGATCAAACCCCTTCCGATACTTACCCCTGATACCCCACAACGTAGACATCCCTCATGGATTAAGGCACGTATACCTGGCGGTGGCAACTACGCTGAACTTAAAAAATTAATGCGTGATCTTAATCTTCACACTGTCTGTGAAGAGGCACGTTGTCCCAATATCGGTGAATGCTGGAACAGTCGCACTGCCACATTTATGATATTGGGAGATGTTTGTACACGACGGTGCATGTTCTGTGCTGTGAAGAAAGGCACACCAGGAATCGTAGATACAGATGAGCCGCGAAGACTTGGTGAGGCAGTCGCCCACTTGAAGCTAAACCATGTTGTGATTACCTCTGTTAACCGAGACGATTTATCGGATGGAGGTGCGGGTATATTCGCAGACTGCATTACCGAAGCGCGGAAACACCGTCCTGGTTGTACTATAGAAGTTCTTATACCTGATCTTGAAGGCAATTGGGACGCCCTTAAAGTTATTGTTGAAGCGGTGCCAGAGGTGTTAAATCACAATACAGAAACAGTCCAACGTCTTTATCGTCGCGCGCGTCCTTATGCAAATTATCAACAAACACTTTCACTTCTCAAAATCGGCAAAAAATTGAATCCTGAAATGCTCACGAAGTCTGGTCTTATGGTGGGGTTAGGTGAAACGGTAATTGAACTCTTAGATACGATGCAAGACATTCGGGATACTGGCTGCGATATTCTCACAATTGGACAATATCTCTCACCTTCTTCACGTCACTTGCCAATTCAACGTTACTATACACCAGAGGAATTTGATGAAATCAAAGAGGCTGGTATTGAGATGGGCTTTCGGCATGTAGAATCCGGGCCATTAGTCCGCAGTTCCTATCACGCAGGTGAGCAGGTGCAATTATCCAGTTTGTTGTAGTTCGCACTAACAAAACCCTCCTACAAGAACATTTCGAGATTGTCTATCATACTATAGATATTAATTTATGCGATTTTTCATTGAATATGATATACTAAATAAAAACAGAATTAGATGTTTTGAGATAACATAACAACTAAATGCTTCATAATAAGAAACAGCAGCAAGGAAAATAAAATAATGATTCAGATAGTAGTTAACGGCGCATGCGGGCGTATGGGGAGACTCATTACCCAAGGCGTTGCACAACAAGATGATATGCAACTGGTAGGGGCAATTGAATTTTCATCTCATCCAGAAATAGGGAACGATGTCGGTGCAGTTGCGGGTATCGGTGAATTGGGTGTGCCAATCACCAGTGAACTCAATGATGTTATTGCAAATGCGGATGTTGTGATTGAATTCTCAAAACCAGATGCCACATTACAGCATCTGCGGCAAGTTGTAGATGCAGATAAGGCTATGATAATCGCAACGACCGGATTCAGCACCGACGAGTTAGCAGAAGTCCACGAACTTGCGTCAAAGATCCGATGTGTAATGGCACCGAACATGAGTCTTGGCGTTAATGTCATGATCCAAGCGTTGGAATTAATTGCGAAAGCACTTGGCGATGACTATGATATTGAAATAATAGAAGCACATCATAACCATAAAGCAGATGCACCCAGTGGCACAGCCCTCCGATTAGCAGAGACGGTTGCCGATGCCGTTGGACGTGATTTGAATGAAGTAGGTGTCTATGGTCGCCATGGTATAATTGGAGCGCGTCCGGAGAAACAGATCGGAATTCACGCGATTCGCGGTGGTGACATTGCTGGTGACCATACTGTCATGTTTGCGACTGAAGGTGAAACCTTAAGTGTGGTGCACCGCGCACATAGCCCTGAAGCATTTGCAAAAGGTGCTATCCGAGCGGCAAGATGGGTGGTGAATGCCTCCCGAGGACTACACGATGTCAGCGAAGTCCTTTTTCAAAAGCAGTAGGCGAGAACACCAGTCTCAAGAGGAACTTTGATGATACGTGTAGTTATCACCGGTGCGTGTGGGCGTATGGGACGGCTCATTATCCAAGGTGTTACCCAACAAGTTGACATGAAACTCGTTGGTGCTGTCCAATACCCATCGCATCCACAAGTCGGGAATGATGCTGGTGCTGTCGCAGGTATTGGAGACATCGGAATAACCATCACAGGCAAACTTGACGATCTGCTTGAAAGCACAGACGTTGTCATTGAGTTTTCAAAACCTGCAGCAACCCTACAATACCTTCGGCAGATTGTCAATAAAGATAAATCAATAGTTCTTGGAACAACTGGATTTAGTCCTGATGAGTTAACTGAGGTCCACGAACTTGCATCAAAGATCCGATGTGTAATGGCACCGAACATGAGTCTTGGCGTTAATGTCATGATCCAAGCGTTGGAATTAATTGCGAAAGCACTTGGCGATGACTATGATATTGAAATAATAGAAGCACATCATAACCATAAAGCAGATGCACCCAGTGGCACAGCCCTCCGATTAGCAGAGACGGTTGCCGATGCCGTTGGACGTGATTTGAATGAAGTAGGTGTCTATGGTCGCCATGGTATAATTGGAGCGCGTCCGGAGAAACAGATCGGAATTCACGCGATTCGCGGTGGTGACATTGCTGGTGACCATACTGTCATGTTTGCGACTGAAGGTGAAACGTTAAGTGTAGTGCACCGCGCACATAGTCCTGAAGCATTTGCCAAAGGTGCTATCCGAGCGGCAAGATGGGTGGTAAATGCCACCCGAGGATTACACGATGTCAGCGAAGTCCTTTTTGAGAATAACAAATAGATGCGAAAATCGGCTACTTTCATATCTGTTTCTTTTCAGTTTTGTAACGATTTTACCTTTCCTCGGGTGTTCAAACACACCGAAAAATACGAGGGGCATGTGGAAAACCGTCCTGAAAGGTGATTGGAGTGCACATCTATACGGTGTACATTTTATTTCTGAAACACACGGATGGGCAGTTGGGAATTCGGTAGGCATGTTTTCTGGTCATACTGCTGCGGCTGATGATGGAACAGACCGATCCTATACCGAAGGTGCAGAGAGCATTATACTCCATACAGCAGATGGCGGTGAGAATTGGCACAGACAAAACAGCGGTATTTTTGGAAAACCTTTAAAAAAAGTGTATTTCCGCGATGCAGCCGAAGGGTGGTGTGTTGGGGAAGTTGGCGTTGTCTTACACACCACCGATGGTGGAAAAACATGGGGGCAAATCGAAACAGACACAGAATACAATCTGCACAGTCTATATCTGAATAAAGCCACGGGGTGGATAGTTGGTGATTGGGGAACCCTACTCAAAACAACCGATGGCGGAAAAACATTTCAAAAAGTCGATGGAAGTATCTTCGGAGAAAAATCATTAAAGGACATCTATTTTGCTGACAATTCCCACGGTTGGATCATTACCTACAGCACGCCTAACGACACTGAAAACTCAGGGTATATCTACCACACCACGGATGGTGGACAGACATGGAATGAGCAATTCTCAACAAAACATGCTTTGTTTAGTTTACATTTCGTTGACAAGACGACAGGATGGGTCGTTGGGGATAAACGTAGTCTCTATGTTACAATTAACGGAGGCAAAACGTGGAATTCTGTCACTGATGGAAGTAACAAACGTCACAAAGAAGAATACGGTCAACCAGAATATCTCGGCAAAGAACCTTTACATACATTTACACTCTACGATGTTGACTTTGCAGACAATCAGCACGGTTGGATTGTTGGGGATTTAGGTGTCATCCTTCGGACTACGACTGGAATCAAGAAAGATGGTAGCAGCGTGTGGAAACATCAGCGCGGCGGGCCACGTTTACATAACAGTGCCGACGGTCTCTTATTAGGTGTTGACTTCGTCTCTAAAAGAGTCGGTTGGGTCGTTGGTGAAAACGGCACGATCCTACACACGCGTAACGGTGGTATTACGTGGAGAGCACAATCGAGTCCAACGCACCTACTCTTTGATGTTTGTATTGTCGCGAAAGATAAAGGGTTTGTTGTCGGTGACCGCGGCACGATTTTAGAAACCCACGATGGTGGAACAGAGTGGCAAGCACAGGATAGCCGGACTGCTGAATGCTTCGGTGCGACACATTTTGTCTCAACGCAAAAAGGGTGGGCAGTTGCGGAATCAGGTGTTATTTTACATACCACAAATGGCGGGGCAGATTGGGAGCAGCAAACCTCAAATACGACACAAGACCTACTCGCTGTTTTCTTTATAGATGAAGAAACTGGCTGGTGTGTGGGGAGTGCTGGAGAAATTGTCCACACTTCCGATGGTGGCAAAACATGGTCTCGGCAACAGAGCGGTGTTCCCTATAACTTATTTGATATTCACTTTACATCAAAAAAAGAAGGATGGGTTGTTGGGCCTTTTGGAACACTGTTATACACAGTTGATGGCGGTAATCGGTGGCAACTTTCAACGCTTACCCGTCAACTTTCCAAATTGGACATAAACACGAATATCTGGTTAATTGCAGTCTATTTTGTATCTCCCCAAATAGGATGGGTTGTTGGGGAAAACGGAACGGTATTTCACACTAATGACGGTGGAAAAAGCTGGTCTCGTCAAGAGAGCTACACCCAAAATTTTCTTTACGATGTGTTTTTTATCTCTAAAAATGAAGGATGGATTGTTGGAAAAAACGGACTAATCCTACATACCAACGATGGTGGTGAAAACTGGAGACCCCAGCGTACTGATACACAAACAGATTTGACATCAATCCACATGAGCAGCCCTCACAGTGGTTTAGTGACAGGACAAGGTGGAACAATTCTAAAATATGAGGTTGTAGAATCTGAATAAGGATACCTAAGTTGCCACCTTGTAGCACAATCTGTATGAAGATTAATTTTTAATTCGGTAATTTTCTGTCGGCATGCGGCAGGTGTACACCTCTGCTGGCGAGGTTTCCTAACCTCGCCAAATTACCCAATTTATTTTTTAATCCTCATTTAGATTGTGTCTGTGAGTGCGCAAACTGACAGTTTGCGCTACGATTTTTGGCGAATAATGAACTATTTTCAAATAAAATGGTGTCTAAATGTCTAAAATCTTGTCCGTAGCAACTTAGATTAAGGATGTGAAAATATGACAGGCGAACAAAAATATCTATTTGATTTGCAGGGCTTCATCGTTTTGAAAGATGTTATCCCGCAGGAAGTAATTGAATCTTGTAATGCTGTGCTTGATACATATCAGAATATGGACCCCAACGATTATCCAGAACCGTTATGTCTCGGCACAGAAAAAACAGAGAAAGAACTCTATATTTCCAACATATTGGAGGCAGATAGCACATTTAACGCTCTTGTAGATATTCCGGAGGTGTTAGATGTCGTTGAAGGCGTGACTGGTGGTCCGTATCGTCTTAATCATACCTACACGATTTATCGGTGGGGAGGCGGTTATACCGGTATGCACATGCACGGGACACCGATTATTCCGAAGTGTCAGTATCACTGCAAAAATGGAGAGATGGTCTCTACATTAACAAAAGCCGTTTTCCCAATGCTTGATTGTGATGTTGAAGATGGCTGTTTCGCAGTAATTCCCGGCGCGCATAAGAGCAATTTTCCCAAACCGTGGGGAAGTCATCCCGATGAAAATCCTGTGCTTACGCCGATACCTGCTAAGGCAGGTGACGCTATCATCTTCACAGAGGCACTCACGCACGGTTCTGTTATCAATGTCTCAGGAAAACCGCGTAGGACACTTTACTACTGCTACAGCATCGGTTATATGCCGGATTGGGGTGGACAAGGTTTACATTTCAGTCCAAACATAATGAATCAACTTAATGAAGCACAGCAAGCAATTCTTCAACTCAAATAAATTTGATTAATAATTGTCCCGCCTTTGAGGGCAAGATACGTAGGAGAAAAAACTATTTTGATAACATTTTCAGAAAGGTTACAGAAACTTCCACCATATCTTTTTGTAGATTTACGCCAAAAAATGGCAGCAGCTAAAGAACGAGGCGTTGATGTCATAAGTCTTGGCATCGGCGACCCTGATTTTCCAACCCCTGATCCTGTGGTGGAAACTTTGTGTAACGCAATTCAAAACCAGTCAGACCCAGATAGACACCGCTACGGTTGCGACAGTCCCGTTGCCGAATTTCCTGAGGCAGTCAGCGAGTTTTACCAACATCGCTATGGCGTTCCCTTATCTGAAAATCAGATCGTAACAACGCTTGGCAGCAAAGATGCGATTGTCAAATTGGCGTTGGGCATATTGAATCCTGGCGACATTGGGATCGCTGCAAGTCCTGGCTATCCGACTTATAACATCGGTCATGTGTTTGCCAGTGCAACAACATACTATGCACCACTTTTACGAGAAAACGATTTTTATGTAGACTTTGATGCAATTCCAGGCGAAGTGAAACGTCTCGCGAAAGTACTTTGGATAAACTATCCGAACAACCCTACAACAGCAACTGCCGATTTGGACTTTTTTAAACGTGCCGTTGAATTTGGACGTCAAAACAATATCCTCATCGCACACGACAACGCTTATAGTGAAAATACTTACGACGGTTATCGGTCTCCAAGCATTCTACAAGTGAATGGTGCTGACGAAGTTGCAGTTGAATTCTTTTCCTTAAGCAAAGCATTTAATATGACCGGATGGCGATTGGGATTTGTAGTAGGAAATCCAACTGCTGTTGAAGCAGTAAAAAAAGTCAAAGATAATATTGACAATGGGTCGCTACGTGCTTTACAATTCTCTGGAGCAAAAGCACTTTCAATCGCTGATGAAATTACACCTAAACTGAACGAGATTTACCAAAAACGTAGGGATATGGTAGTTGATGCGCTTACACAAAGCGGGTGGGCACTTGAAAAACCGAAAGCCACAATGTATGTCTGGGCACCAGTGCCAGAACGTTTTGACGGTTCAAGTCGGGCATTTGCAACTGCACTTCTTGAAGAAGCGGGCGTTGTTATTACGCCAGGACTCGGATATGGACAATGGAGCGAGGGCTATTTCCGAATTTCGCTTACATATCCTAATGACATAATTGAAGAAGCTATTACTCGAATTAGAGATTTTTCCGCTAAATAATACCCAAGGTGCCACCTTGTAGCACAATCTGTTAGATTGTGCCCGCAAGTGCGCAAACTGACAGTTTGCGCTACAAATTATTGGCTAATTATCAGCATATTTTTCATTAAAGACGGTGTTTCGCTGTCTAAAAACTTATACGTAGTAACTTGGGGTAAATAATCATAAGGTGGTTTGTTGTGAACATTTTGAAAAAAATTGTCACCATTTTAATCTTAAGTCTCTGCTTTGGAATTGCTGAACACGCTGCAGCTTATGAGCAGATGCAAACCTATACAGTTGCAGACGGTCTTGTAGATCCAATCGTCCCTGTTATCTTTCAAGATAGCCGAGGTGTACTTTGGTTCGGTTCTGACAGGGGAGGTGTCAGCCATTTTGACGGTAACACCTTTGTTCGTAATACTGGCGATTCTGATGTTTTTCATGGCAGAACAGAGAATATTGTTGAAGATAAGTGGGGACATATCTGGTTTCTAAGCAAACACCCCGCAGAAGGAACAGGCGTTATCAGTAGGTATAACGGGACGACCTTTGAATATGAAAAAATTGGTGATGGCACTTGTCTCGCGGTTGATAATGAAGGAGATATTTGGGTAGGTGGAAATAATACTGTAACGCGATACACTTCAATAAATAGCCAAGCGCCTCTGCAACCTTACTCACTCAACATCGCTGGTGCTTCTGTCGCGAAGGTAAATGTCATTTTCCAAAGTCAAGACCGTACAATTTGGGTGGGAGGAAACGATGCCCAAGGCGCACTGATTATGCGTTTCCAAGGTGATGTAAACGTTTGGCAAACTGCAGGCCTACAACGCTTGGATAACCTGCCAAAACTTCCAATAGATCGGGCAGTTCAGGTGATTGTCCAAGACACAGATGACAACATCTGGTTTGGTGGGGAATCGCTCCTCCTGCGTTATAACGGCACACAATTTGAAGATATATTAAAATCTGATCAGACACTTAGTAATTTGAAAAATAAAAAAGTATCTGTGAAGATTGATAGACGCGGAAGAATATGGTTTAACGATAGCAAACAATTGCGTTGGTGGGATGGTAAAGACCTTCGGCGATTGAGAAACTTAACTCGGCGATTGAGAAATTTAACCCATGGAGCAAGCCAAGATTTCTTGTACGGTGCTTTTGAAATTGAAGATGCTTGGGATAAGCTCTGGTTTGCCACTGAAACAGGGGCACATTTATACGAAGACAAATATTTTCAAGATGAAGCAGCGGGTATTTTTAAATTAGAATCCGCTCTTACTAATTCACCAGAATCAGTGCACAAAGTTTATGGCGTTGACGATGAGCTTGGTAGTGATAACATCCAAACTATTTTTGAAGCGATGGACGGTAAAATTTGGTTTGGTCACGATAATGGCGTCACGGTTTATGAACCTCAACCGGCAATCGTTAATCATACGACACGTGCTATTATAGGAAGCAATAGTATTAGAGCGATGTATTCAGATAGCGCGGATATGCTGTGGCTGAGCATTCCTGGTGGTGTTGCCAGATACGATGTAAAAACAGATACACTTCATCAAACCCCCTTAACAAACTTTGCTGGGCAAATCGGAAGCCTAAAAATTGAGATCACTTTTGATGATCGAGAATTAAATAGACGGCCTGAAATTATCAAAATTTTTGAGACAGATAGCGATATCTGGTTTCTGGATAAACCTATTCAGCACCAAGATGGTTTTAGCCTTTTCAGAATTTTCCGCTATAGAAATGGAGAATTTGAAAAACTTTCTCTCTATATTAGTACTGAGGTCGGTCCAGGCGGTGAAAAAATCTACAATGATTCAATACTTATGTCTTCAGAAGTTGAACCTTGGATCGTTTTAGGTGGATGGCTTTTTCTACCAAGAAGCGATGGATTATACCGGTTCTTACCAAATGGTGAGTCAAAAATTTTACCTTTTAATAGGGCTAATTTTAATAAGACAGACTCTTTTGAATCTTTACCTTCTTCAACCGATGCTGTATCAGCTTTACATACCGACAGTCAAGATCGACTATGGTGCTATTTTGAAACTGGAGAAGTGAGACGGTTCACGAATCTTCGTAGCAGGATAAGCCAGCCAAGAATTGAAGTGCTTCCATTTAAATCTGTCATTCCGGTCTTAGGTATTACTCAAACAAAAGATGTCAAATGGTTTTACAATACCGTAAGTGGTCAGTTAATGTATTGGGAAAATCCCGAACTTGCAAACACACTAACTGAACTCCCAGGGGCAGCGAGTGGGGCACCTCTCTTAAGTGTGAAAACTTCTACCGTTTCAACGGAATCGCAGAATGATGGTTCCGCTGAAACTGCTCAAAAATCGTCTGAATTAATTACTTTTGTTTTTAAGGACAGTATCAAGACATATCAAGGTACTGAGTTGAAACACGATGTCCCTGTTGAACTTGACGAAATCAGAGCTGCACTTACTGCAACGAATGGTAACCTTTGGTTAGCAACTTCACAAGGTGCAATTCGGTATAATGGCGATGAGGTTACGACTTACACAACAGCAGAAAAACAATTTCTTGTTGATGATTTGCGCGATGTGCATGAAGACCATTGGGGAAACTTATGGTTTGCTACATGGGGTGGCGGCGTTGTTAGATACGATGGGGACTCCTTTCAATCTATTACAACCAAGGACGGTCTCATCCATAACAATGTATCAAGCATTCATGCATCTAACGAGAAAGAGCTCTGGTTCGGCACGGAAGGTGGTGCTACCCAGTATCATGCGAGTCTTGGTGCACTCCCATTTTGTCGTATCATCTCTGTTGATGCAGGCAAATCTTTCACAGAACCTTTTATGGCAGAATCTGGCAAACGCACCTTTACTGAGATAAAAGAACTATTGCCCGCGGGGCTCAAAAATCTTACTATTCATTTTCAAGGGGTTAGTCCACTAAGAGATGATGTTGAGTACAGATATAGATTACTCGGTATTGACAATATGGGGGCATGGCAAACAATTTCGTCTGGTATCAAGCAATTGAATATCAACCCATCCAAGGGAGTTTCATCATCACATGCTTACACTCCAGAAGAAGTTGGAACATCCAAAAGTTTACCGCAAATACGCTATGAAGGTTTAAAATCCGGAAGTTATACCTTCTTGATAAAAGCTTTTCGTGAAGGATGGCCTTATACCCAACGACCAGCAGTTTTGAATTTTACAATTGATCAACCGGTTTGGACCCGCTGGCGGAATTACCTGCCTTCTCTAATTTTACTCGCAGCTGCAGGTTCCCTGCTTTTTAGATTGATTGTGAACCGAAGACAGACCGCACAGTTACGCCTTGAGATGCGAGAAAAAGAAGAAGCAGAGATGCAACGAATCCGTGCGGAGTTGGATGAAGCACAAAATATCCAAATGGCACTTTTGCCTCCTGAATCACCACAAACACAAGAATTTGATATTGCGGGAATGTCAATTCCTGCCACACAAGTAGGGGGAGATTTCTTTGACTACTTGACTGTCGCGAACGGACAAACGGCTATTGCAGTGGCAGACGCAGCAGGAAAAGGTATACGTGGTGCGATGAATGCTGTGCTTACGAATGGAATGTTACATGAGGTCGCCCGATTTAAATCAGATGCAGATGTCATTCTGAGTGACCTCAATGCAGGATTGGCACCTCGAATGTATGGACCCAGTTTCATCGCACTCAACTTAGCAGTCCTTGACGAATCTGAAAAACGTGTTGACTACGCAAACGGAGGACAACCTTACCCTATTCTCAAAAGAGGTTCGGAAATAATCGAAATTGAAAATAGTGACCTCCCTCTGGGAAGTATGAAGCGCGTTCAATACGAGTCTATTACATTTGATTTGAATGAGGGCGATGTCCTTATTTTCCATACGGATGGTCTGATTGAGGCTCTCAACTCTGACCACGATATGTACGGAACGGATCGTTTCAAAGAATTGATGGCACAAATTCCTGAAGAATGCAGTGCCGAAAAGGTAATTCAACGCATCACTGAAGATGTTCAAGACTTTGTTCAAGAAGCTGAACAGTATGATGATTTGACGCTTGTTGTGGTCAAGCGGATATCCGCATCCAATTAAAGGTTAATGGTATCGCCATCTATGCATTTCTAAAACCGATAACGGTTTGCCGATACTCTTCAGGAAGACCGATGTCAAATCGTCGTCCCTTCACAACATAGCCAGAAAACCCATCTGTCTTCCGTAATTCATCCAAACAGGAAGTAAGTTGAAATTCGCCTCGCTCGCGGAAGTTGTGTTCAATATTCTGTTCAAGAAATCCAAAAATCTGTGGTTCTATCACGTAGATACCAAAAACAGTAAGAAAACTGTCATCATCCATACCATCAACATGAAGATGTTCCCTTGCATATTCAGAATCGGGCTTTTCGTAGAACTCTGTTACAGAGAGCATTGACGCGTTTTCCTGCCATACACCAGTTACACATCCAAAGTTCGACAGTTCCTCAATAGACGTTTCCTTTAATCCAACTACACTGTGACCAACTTTTTCATAAGCATTCAAAACCTGTTTTGCACATGAGTGTGGCTCATCTGAACCGTAGAGATGGTCGCCCAACATTAACAGAAAAGGTTCATTACCAACCCAATCTCGAGCGCAGTAGACAGCATGTCCAAAACCTTCTTGCACGTCTTGTGTGACCAGCGAAATTCGACTCCCTAATTCAAGTAAATAGTCGCAGTAAGCCTTATTTTCTTTGCTAAGTTTGTTGTAGTGTTCAATACGGGGAGGCGTTTTAAAATAGGATTCAAATAAGTCTATATCTCTATTCTGCACAATCAGACACACTTCCTCAATGCCTGCGTTAACTGCCTCTTCAACGATTGCCATGATTGCTGGTTTTGCACGCCCGGCGCTGTCGATAATAGGAAAGAGTTCCTTTTTCATCGCCTTTGAAGCGGGAAAAAGTCGGGTGCCAAACCCTGCCGCAGGGATAACAGCCTTACGCACATGTCTGCTTGCTTCAATAACAAGTTTTAGACAAGACATCTGTAAGTCTCTTTCAATGATTTCAATGACGCGGCTTTGGCTTTCTTCGTCTTTGACGATAAACTGTGCTGACCCGTCACCTTGTGAACCGACTCCCTTGCCACCCCAAATATACGGTTGAATCGGTTCATAAGTGAGAACTTTATGAAGAACAGGTGCGGTCAATTGCGATGGACAAGCGGGTATCAGATGTTCATCAAACTCGTGTTGTGCACGTGTCATCAATTTTCCAACTGCTTCAGCATCGCCCTGGCGAAGCGCGTCATAAGCTAAATGGGTGATTTCTTTACTCAAGGGACCGAGATAATGTTGCACATTTTTTTCAAGTTCTTTTTCGGCAAACGGATAACAGTCATTTAACTGCTTTAATATAAGACGTGTATCTTTCCCCGCCCCTAAGTCTACAATTACCATATATAAATTCGTTGGCACACTAAATTCTCGAACCTCGATATTTTCACTATCAAAACTCATAAGAATAGGGTGTTGATATGCACAACCTTGATCCATTCTCCCACAACGAGATGGTGTCTTAATCTCACCCTGATAGGCGTACTCCATTTCTCCGCGCGTCGTCATTTTTAGATCGTATATTCGGTTAAATGCACGGGCAACCAAAACACAGATAGCGGCACTTGAAGAAAGACCTTTCTTAACAGGTAAATCTGTTAAGTAGTTATCTATTTCTAATCCTTGGACGCGATAATTAGTGAGGATCTGATAAGCAACCCCCGCAGCATAACTAAAAAAACTACCTTTTTCTGCTTCTGCAAGTAATGCAGCAGGTTCCATCGGCAACGTATAAGGGCCATGACGAGTGCCATCGCTGAGTGTCGTTTTCAGAATAAGGCTTGTGGGATGAGGTTGTACTTCAGCATAGACCCCTTGGTTTGTACTTGTGATTAAGGTATAGCCTTTCTCAAGCTCAGCATTGGTCCGCCGATGCCCTCCTGCCCAATCGCTGTGTTCACCGAACAAGCAGATACGTCCTGGCACAAAAAGTTTCATAGTCCGTCCTTATCAGTTTTTAGAAATAGAGTAGACTACCAATTAACTACTCAAATCGGTATTGGATCGCTTCGGCAACAGCACGGTAGCCAATTCTACGGTAGATCGTATTTGAAATTGGATTGTTCAAGTCAGTATATAGGATACAACGATTTCCTTCGTTAAGGATTTGTTTAGACATCTTACTAACGCAGGCAGTAGCGTAACCGCGGTTTCGGTGCTCTTGTGGTGTATAGACGAGTCGCACTTGAACAACACCCGCAACAGCAGTTGTCCGAGCCACCATTGATACGGGTTTTGTATCCTCCCATAGCCAAAGATGTTCATCAGACAGGGAACTGTCAACAATACGTGAGGAAGTAGTCTCACGCTTTTGCAATTCTTCATCATCAGAAGTGTTCTCTTTCTCCCCAATATCTACCGAAAAACGACTAACCCAGTTGATAAGAAGTTTTCGGTCATTCAAAACTGCTTTACGAAAATGCCCTTTTACATCTGACAAATTCTGTACTTCATTTACTTCATATAGGCGTAGACCTAAAAAGGGGAACACAGGGGACTTGTGTCGTTCCGCCCATTCTCCAGCAAAGTGTGCTGTAGTCGCAGCATCTCCAGCTACTCCTGGCAATGCTACGGCCGCCTCTGATATGGCATTTACTACCGCGGGAACTACATCAGATGTCATAGGTGTAATTAGCGCACGAGCGTTTAGAGGCGATTGAACGGCTACACCAACTGTTGTTTTATTGTCCTGTGCTACCCAATATCGCCCGGGTTCATAATGTGTAGTTCGTGACTGCAAAAGTGTCAGAACAAGATAATGATGAACCGGTTCTGAACTCAGAAATACACCTGTTTCGCTTAAAACCCAGTTTGGATCATCACTAAAAAAAACTTCAATCCCCATACATACTATTATATAATATAATAAAGTATCGGTCAACATGACTTTTGTTGTACGGGTGTGTAAAGTTTTTGGTCTGAATACTCTTTTTCTCTTGTTGGAGGGATTTCAACCCCACTGAATGCCATACGCGCATTCAGTGTTGATTTGGATTTCTCAATTGCCACAAGCATATTGGACATTGACTTGGGTCTCTTCTGTAGGAGCGACCTCCTGGTCGCGACCGGGAGGTCGCTCCTACAGAATCCGCATAATCCGTGAACTAACAAGTGACAAAAACTTTACACACCCGTAAAGTTTTTACTGCTTGAATTGTGATGCGACATGTGATATACTATATTTATAACAGACAAAAAGAATGAGAGAATAAAATGCACATTGACTTTCAAAACGTGCTGGATTTGTCTTATGTCGTTGACGAAAATAGCCCGCGAGAGTTGCCGATTGATCCTGTCAACATTTACGACCAGGCAACATTAGAAAAAGACGGTTACTTTGAAAGCCGCGTTGACATGTCCGGACACTGCTCCACACATATTGACGCTTCCTGCTTGATGTATCCAGACGGGTTTACTGTTGCCGAAATTCCGAAGGAAAAATTAACCGGACACGCGGTGTTAATGGATTTTTCTGCGATAAAAAAACCGAATGATGCAGTGACTGCCGAAGATATTGAAGCATGGATAGCAGAAAACGGAGAGATTCCGCAAGACAGCATCGTTTTTATGCGGACGGGAATGGATAGATTTGTCTATCAAGATAATTTTAACCGCGAATGGATCGGCTTTAGCGAAGATGCGGCTGAACTCCTCGTTGAAAAAGAAATTAAAGTTATCGGCACAGATGCATGTAGTATTGATGCTGTGGCAGGGCATCCTCCCTTGCATGATGGCTTACCCCCTGCACATCTCGTCTTTTTAGGAGCAGGCATTCCGCATGTAGAAGATTTGTGCAATTTGAGTCAACTGCCGACACATTTCTATGTAGTAATTGCACCGCTAAAGTTAGCAAAAAGTTCTGGTGCACCAACTCGTGTTTTTGCTTTTGTATAAAACTTTAGAAATGGACGCTATTCTTCAGAGATGTTGGGCTAAAATCTCCTCTATAAAAGAAAATGTTACCTGATATCCCCGAACCACTTTTAGGTATATTACACGAAATCGGTGAAGTCGGAGGAGAACATGCTTATCTTGTTGGTGGATCCGTCCGGGATCTCCTGTTAAAACGACCAACTTTTGACATTGACATTGTAGTGGAAGGTGACGCGCTTCAGGTTGCAAAAGAGATGCAAAGTCGATGGAATGGGACATTGCAGGAGCATCAACAGTTTGGTACAGCAACAGTCACACCAGCAAATCCGAGTCAACCGAAAGTTGACTTTGTCACCGCACGGTGTGAAACGTATCAAAATCCCGGAACGTTACCTAAGGTAGAACGTGGCACTATTGCAGAGGATTTACAGCGGAGAGATTTTTCTATAAACGCATTAGCAATGCGGTTAGATTCTACTAATTTTGGTGCCGTTATTGATAAGACTAACGGGCTTGACGATCTTAAGACCGGCACCGTTCGGATACTTCACAACAAGAGTTTCATAGATGATTCAACCCGTATCTTTCGGGCTTGTAGATACGCGGGACGTTATAACTTCCGTATTGCAGATGCCGATATGCTGCTAATCAAGGAGGCAATTCCACTTTTAGCGCAACTCAGCGGTGAACGGATACGGAATGAAATTGACAGGGTCTTACTTGAAGACAATGCTCCGCAAATTGTTCAAGAACTTGCTCAATTCGGTGTATATGAGGCAATTTTCCCAGGATGGGAAATCTTGCCTGCTTTTCTGTATGATTTTCAAACGGCACAACAAGCAATCTCATGGGCATCAGAGCACATCACAGACGAAGATTTTGAGCCGAATATATTGCGATGGATAGCACTATTTGGCATGAGTAATTCCCAAGAGGAGCAGATATATCAGATTGAGGCACTCTGTTTCAGACTTGTATTGGAGCATCAACTCCGCCACATAGGACATGATACACAAGTTTTAAAACAAGAGATCGCTCATAAAAAAACTGTACGGCCTGTTTTTGAAAAACTCGGTTTAGCATTATCTAAAAGTGCTTCCGTTGAATACTATAATGGGAAATGGTGTATTGTTGATGCCGAAAATAGATTAACTTACGTATATAACAATAGAAAGATATTTAAAGTCCAGACTCCATTAACAGCATATCGTCAATTATTACCAATCTTGGATTCTCTAACAGGAACAACCTCACCAAGCAAAATTTATCAGAGATTAAAACCTTTTCCGCTTGAAGCACTTGTTTTAGCGTATTCAGATATTAATCTATCACAAGTGCATCGTAAAAATGTTGGTGATTACCTTTGCACTTTACGAAAGATACAGCCCTTTATTACTGGCGATGATCTGATTCAGTGGGGTGAAAAACCCGGAAAGACTTTTAAAATTAAACTTTGGGATTTATTTGCAGCACAATTAGACGGAAAAATTAAATCTAAATCGGATGCGTTTTTCCAATTCAGTGAACTCAAAAAGCATAATGCTAACGATCCTATAAATCAATAAATTGAATGGAAATAAGATAAAATATGTTTACTCAAGATAGAGTATACTTAGCAATCCTTCGTGTAACACAGTTCATTATCCTGTTAACTTTCCACGAATGGGGACATGCAAAATCTGCTAATATGTTAGGTGATTCTACAGCACGCGATCAGGGACGTATGTCGCTTAATCCTGCCGTGCATATTGATCCCATTGGAACACTGTTTTTGCCTTTGATAGGGACGTTCTTCGGTGGAGGTTTCTTTGGTTGGGCAAAGCCTGTGCCAGTTAATCCATATAATCTCAGGCATCCAAGAAGAGATTTAATGCTCATTGCAGCAGCAGGTCCATTTATGAATATCGTCCTAACTTTCGTTATTCTTGGCGTGCTTAAATTGCTATTGGTTTTTGGAGTTTTGGACGTAACTGAATCTGTAGCGCATTATCAAATTAAAAAAGAACTTGTTCTTTCTGCATTTATTAGTGTCTTTCTCGCTGCATTTAACCTGCTTCCACTTTTTCCATTAGACGGGTTTAGTGTAGTGAATGGTTTGCTGCCAGAACGCGCCTCACGTGAATTTTCAAAACTTGCTCCTTATGGGTTGCCTATTCTTCTTGCTCTTATTTTTCTCCCGAGTTTAATCGGAATACCAAATTTTGTATTCATATTTCTGCACAACATAACTACTGACATACTCAATCTTATCGGAATAATTGTTGGAGTTCGGTAAAGAAGATTGAGTAATGTTACAGATATAAATTAAATAGAATAACAATGTTAGCAGATTTTTCACCTACCAATTCAGTAACGCATCCCATTTACGCTGTCAAATTAGACGGTTTTGAGGGACCACTTGATCTGCTTCTTCATCTTATTCAGAAGGAAGAGATGAATATTTACGATATACAGATTGCCCAAATTACTGATCGCTATCTGGAATATGTAAATCTTATGGAGCAATTAGATTTGGACGTGGCATCCGATTTTTTGGTGATGGCGGCAACACTTCTACATATCAAATCACAAAGCATCCTTCCACAAACTGTTTCTGATTCGGATCATCCTATTGGAAACCAAGAACAACTTGTCCAACAACTTTTAGAATACAAACGTTACAAAGAAGCAGCACAAGTTTTAGATACTTATGCTGAACGGCGCACCTCAATATACAACAGAAGTTCAAAGTTACATGCTGATTTAGATGAAACACGATCTTATGAAATTAAAGCCACACTTTTTGACCTACTCACTGCCTTTAAGAATATCAATGACCGAATTGCTCAGTTTGAACCAGATGAGGAGTATCAGACAGTTGAAGAGGAAGTAATCACTGTTGAGGACAAAATCGCTTTTATTGAAAGCCAATTAGAAAACACAGATCAATTGCTTTTCGAAAGTCTATTCCCATTATCTTCAAGTAAAATTGATCTAATCGTCACATTTCTTGCTGTTTTAGAACTTATCCGAATTGGAAAAATTGTCACTGTTCAAACAGGTCTATTTGAAAGTATATATATCGTCAAAGCCGTTGAAAGAGAAAATACTACATCAACAGCTTAGAAAGTACAGGAATCATCAGGAAAATGGATTTGGAAAATGTTGCGGCTGAACATCTGATGAACAATTCAGATGTGATGCCAGAAAAAAATTTAAAATCAATATTGGAAGCAATCTTGTTTGCTGCCAGCGAACCGATTACAATAAAACAGTTTCAGCACGCAATACCGGGCATAACAGTACGAGAAATTCGAAAAGCACTCTCAGAACTTCGTCATGAATATCAACAGATGAACCGAAGTTTTCATCTGATTGAAATCGCTAATGGATATCAAATTTGTACCCGTCCAGAATTTTCGGACTGGATCCGCAAGTTTTATATACAGCAGGTGCGCGTAACATTGTCCCCTTCTGCATTAGAAACCCTTGCAATAGTGGCATACAAACAGCCTGTTACACGAAACGACGTATCAACAATTCGCGGGGTAAACAGCGACAGTGTCATCAACGCGCTTGTTGAGAAAAACCTCGTCTGCGTTTCAGGCAGAAAAGAGGGTGCTGGACGATCACTGCTTTTTTCTACCACCGATACTTTTCTTCAACAATTTGGGTTGAAAGACCCATCTGAATTACCATCTCTTGAAGAAATTGAGCAACTCTTGCCCACAGCAAACAATATAGAACATCTCAGTGCCATTCAGGAAGATATAGAATGATGAATTACAATGCATGGTTTGAGTGTAGTAAAGGATGCAAATATCCACTCACTGAAATTATCTATCGCTGTAGAAATTGTAATGGGTTGTTAGAGGTCCGCCATGATATGGACGCGTTGAAACAACGCAGCGCGGATGATTGGAAATCTCTTTTTGAACAACGTTACATGCGAACGCAATATCCTTACGGAAGCGGCGTTTGGGGGAAAAAGGAGTTTGTCTGCCCGAATGTCGATAATGAGAACATTATCTCCATGTATGAGGGCGGCACCAATCTCTTTTGGGCAGAACGTCTTGGCGAACAACTCGGACTCTCTGACCTCTGGATAAAGCAGTGTGGAAACAGTCATACGGGTTCATTCAAAGACCTTGGGATGACCGTGCTTGTCTCAATGGTAAAGCAGATCATTTCTGAATCTGCTAATATTCGCGCCGTAATGTGTGCTTCTACAGGTGATACTTCTGCATCTTTGGCGGCTTACGCGTCTGCAGCGGGAATCCCTGCCATCATTCTCTTGCCCAAAGAGAAGGTCACCCGCGAACAACTCATACAACCTATTGCAAATGGTGCCTTAACACTTTCGCTTGAGACAGATTTTGATGGGTGCATGGCAATCGTTCAAAAACTCGCGGCTCGGAAGGATTTCTATCTCGCAAACTCTATCAATTCGCTTCGGATTGAGGGACAAAAAACTATCAGCATTGAAATTGTGCAGCAGTTTGATTGGGAAGTGCCTGACTGGATTATCATACCAGGAGGTAACCTCGGGAACGTTTCTGCACTCGGCTTAGGTTTTTTGATGATGTTTGAACTTGGTATCATAGATAAGCTCCCGCGCATTGCTTGTGCACAAGCTGAACGTGCAAATCCACTCTATCGGAGTTATCAAAAAGGGTTTACAGAGTTTAAAGCAATCACTGCACAATCCACGCAAGCCACTGCAATTCAGATTGGCAATCCTGTTTCTGTTCATCGTGCTATCCGTATCTTGAAGAAGTTTGATGGTATCGTTGATCAAGCGTCCGAAGAAGAATTATCTGACGCAGCTGCCAGAGCGGACAGAACAGGGTTGTTCAACTGTCCACACACTGGTGTTGCGTTGGCTGTACTTATCAAAATGGTTGAACGTCAACAGATCCAAAAAGATGATAGAGTTATCGTGATTTCAACTGCTAACGGACTCAAATTCCCCGATTTTAAAGTGGCGTATCATAATGTTGTTCCCGACGAACCTGCACCACAATACCTAAACACACCGCTGGAATTAGAAGCAGAGTTTGAAGATGTTCTAAAGCAGGTAGACAAACATCTGGGTGTGTAGATCTATCCAATTCTTTAATTGTTCCTGCCTTCTATTAAATATCTCTCCTGTAGGAGCGATCTCCGAATCGCGACTTCCAACTCTTCTTGTAGGAACGATCTCCGAATCACGACTTCCAACTTTTCCTGCAAACTTATTGGAAATATATTGGATATATATTGTCCTCCAAACCGCAAAACTTCCATCACCACGTAGAAACAGGTATAATATCAGTATGAAAACAAAACCGATCCCAAACACAAAACAACCAGACATTTCTGAAATCGCAAACAACTATCCAAATGCAAAAACGACAACGCAAACTTATCAAAAAAATATGGACAGCAAGAGAAAAACTGTGTTCTTCAATACAGAGGAGAAATATAAAAAATAATTTTTTCAAAATAAGAAAAACGCCTATAAACCCATACAGAGACTGGGTTTACATAGAATTTATAAAAGTTGCCATGGTATTAAAAAAGTTACCAAATGGTAACTTTTTAAGTAGAGCGATCTCCGAATCGCGACCCGCATCTGTCCGAGCGATCTCCGAATCGCCACTTTAAAACTTCAACGGATAAAAACCAAAAATTGAACGCCGCCGGCTGAGGATGCAGGGTTATTCAGTTTTCGGTTTTTCTGTGTATTTTATTATAAACATTAATTTTTTATAGTCGCATTGTAGGTCGGGTAGAGCGAAGCGAAACCCGCAGCATGCCACACGCGCATGCTGCGTTGATTTGGACAATCTCAGTATGACAGTGCGATCTTGTCGGGTTTCGTAAACTTAACCCGACCTACAATATAAACTCTCAGTAAAATCTATTAACCGATAATTCTTAAAACTGAATAACCCTGCTGAGGATGTAAAATATATTGCTAAATATATTGCAAATATGTTATAATCCCTCATAAACCGACAAACGATAGGAGTTAATTGCATGTCAGATCAGTATCAGCCCAAACCTGAACACAAGTTTACTTTCGGGTTGTGGACTGTAGGAAATCCAGGCCGTGATCCATTCGGGGACGTTGTTAGACCCCCTTTAAAACCTACCTATAGCGTCGAAAAATTAAGCGAATTGGGCGCGTACGGAGTCAACTTACACGATAACGACCTGGTACCATTTGACGCTTCAGCCGCTGAACGCGATAAAATTGTCAGTGAATTCAAAAAGGCACTTTCCGACCATAATATGAAGGTGCCAATGGCAACAACCAACCTCTTTTACCATCCAATTTTTAAAGACGGTGCGTTTACCTCTAACGATCCAAAGGTCAGAGCGTTTGCAATTCAGAAAACGCTAAACGCTATTGACCTGGGTGTGGAACTTGGGGCAACAGTATACGTATTTTGGGGTGGACGCGAAGGCGCAGAAGTAGATGCTGCTAAAAACGGCCCGGACACCGTAAAGTGGAACCGTGAGGCAATGAACTATTTCACGCACTACGTGAAAGACCAAGGCTATAATCTCAAATTTGCTTTAGAAGCGAAACCAAACGAACCTCGTGGAGACATCTATCTCCCTACAACGGGGCACATGCTTCACTTTATTGAGACGCTTGATCATCCTGAAATGGTTGGTGTTAATCCCGAATTCGCTCATGAAACGATGGCGGGTTTGAGTTTTATCCACGGTGTCGCACAGGCCTATGAGGCTGGAAAACTTTTCCACATTGACCTCAACGACCAGAAAATGAGTCGTTTTGATCAGGATTTACGCTTCGGATCAGAAAACATAAAAAGCGCGTTCTTCCTCGTTAAGTTTCTCGAAGATGTCAACTGGGATGGCAACAGACACTTTGATGCACACGCCTACCGTACCGAAGATGAACAGGGTGTATGGGATTTCGCTGCGGGTTGTATGCGTAGCTACCTGATACTGAAAGAGAAAGCACGTAGATTCAATGAAGACGCAGAAATTCAAGGTATGCTCGCTGAACTACAGGCACGTGATCCAGAACTTGAAGCACTCATGGCAAATTACAGTGCTGATAACACGGAGAAGCTGAGAAAAATAGATTTCCAACCGGATACGATTGCTCAGAAAGGGCTTGGGTACGAAAAATTAGATCAGCTTACTTTTGAGGTTTTAACCGGAATAAGATAACCTAATTATCGCTACGCCTGCATTAAAAAGTCGGGGTTTCGCGTATGAGCACACTAATTATTGCTGTTTTGAGTTTTGTTGGCTTTATTGTGGCTTACAATACGTATGGCAAGTGGTTAGCGAGAAAAATTTTCGGCTTAGACCCTGAAGCGACAGTGCCGAGTCAAGAACTCAAAGATGATGTAGACTACGTTCCTACGAAAAAAGAGATCATCTTTGGGCACCACTTCACCAGTATCGCTGGCACAGGTCCAATCGTCGGGCCAGCAATCGCTGTCTTTTGGGGTTGGTTGCCAGCGTTACTCTGGGTCGTTATCGGATCAGTTTTTATCGGTGCTGTCCATGATTTTGGCGCTTTAGTTGTCTCACTTCGCAATCGAGGACAAAGTGTTGGTGAAGTGGCAGGTAGGATGATCGGTCCTCGCGCCAAATTCCTCTTCTTATTCGTCCTATTTATGGGCTTGACCATTGTCCTTGCTATCTTCGGGTTGGTCATTGCCCTGATTTTTTCTTACTATCCTGAGTCAGTCCTTTCGGTCTGGGTAGAAATCCCACTTGCAGTAGCCATCGGTATCTGGATTTATCGACGAGGTGGCAATATCCTTATTCCTTCCATTATAGCGCTCGGCATAATGTACATTGCAATGGCTTTCGGTGCTTATGTTCTACCCATTAATTTAGGAAAATGGTTAGGAATTCCCTTGCTCGGACAAACCTACTTAAACGTCGTTGTAATTTGGACATTAGTGCTTTTTGTCTACTGCTTCATCGCATCCGTGCTGCCGGTATGGACACTCCTCCAACCCCGCGATTTCATCAACAGTCATGAATTGGTATTAGCCTTGGTTCTTTTGGTGCTTGGCCTTGCTGTTGCGGGATTCACAGGCAAAGCAGACCTTTTTGCTTCTGCACCCGCAGTAGCAAAAGACATTCCACCCGATGCCCCGCCGATTTGGCCCTTCCTTTTTATTACGATTGCGTGTGGTGCTGTGAGCGGTTTCCACTGCATGGTCAGTTCTGGCACCTCAAGCAAACAGGTTGCCTCCGAAAGTGATGCACAATACGTTGGATACGGTGCAATGCTACTTGAAGGTGGTCTTGCCGTTGTTGTCATTATTGCCTGCTGTGCTGGCATCGGAATGGGTATTTTCGATCGTCCAGATGATCCCGCAAGCCCGGGCGGTTATACGTTCCAACCTATTCTCAAGGAAGGAAGCACGCAACAAGTTATAAATCAAGAAGCATGGAGAACCCGATATGCAGTAGGTGAAAAGGTGACAAATGCTGATGGCACAACAACAATTGTTGGTGGTGGTTGGGCAAGCCACAAACTCAGAGAGAAAGTGAGTGCTTTTGTTGATGGCGGTGGAAATTTTCTTGCATCCCTCGGTATCCCACTCAAAATGGGCATTGCAATCATGGCAGTACTTGTCGCAAGTTTTGCCGCTACAACACTGGATACAGCAACACGATTGCAACGGTACGTCATTCATGAACTCGCGCAAACTGCTAACATCAAGCCATTGATGAATCGTTATATTGCTACAGCATTTGCATTGATACTTGCCGCTGCTGTCGCGTTGTTGCAAGGGTCAGGTGGACCAGGTAGCGGCGGAATGACGCTCTGGCCTCTTTTCGGTGCAACAAATCAACTCTTGGCTGGATTAGCCTTTATGGTCATCGTCTTCTATCTTGTGCGCCGCAACAAACCCATCTGGTTCGCTTTCCTTCCTATGATAGTTATGCTCCTCATGCCCGGTTGGGCGATGTTACACCAAATGTTTGCTCCAGAAACAGGTTGGTTGGCTAAAGGCGATTATCTGCTTTTCGGATTCGGTATTGTTGTGGAAGCATTACAAGTTTGGATGATTGTTGAAGGCGCGATCGCATGGCGAAATGCGCGTGGCAATTACCCTGAACTTCCGCCGTTGGAAACTATTACTGCTGATTAAAAGGGTAGACTGAAAACATTGAAAACTAACCCAGTACTAAATGTAGACCTTAGGAGAACGCATTAATGAAACGTACAAATAGACAGCATAGGTTAGAACAACTGCGACTCCGTGAGGCTGAAGGGGTTCTAACAGAGCAAGATCAAGCAGAACTTTCAGCCATCTTCGCTGAGTTAGATGCTGAGGAAGCAGAGGCATTGAAGCCAGCGAAGGAAAAAAGTCGAAAATTGCAGGAAGAGAAAGCGGAACTGGAGGAAACTGCCTCACAATTACAAGATATCGTTACTGAACACAAGCAACTGTTGACTGATGCCCGCACATACCTGACACAACTCCGATCAAAACACGCATCACTTGCTGAGAAGTATCATCGTCTAACCGGGCAAAACCTCTCAAAAGAATACGTTGAAACAAAGTAAAAGAATGGATGAATCACAGCAGAGAGAATCCGTCAGCGTTATGCTTACAGTTGCGGATATTGTGGGGTCCATGAGTCAGACGTTGGAGCAACACTAACAGTGGATCATCATCAACCAACAATCCATGGTGGCACAAATGCTGATGAAAACCTCGTTTATTGTTGCCATTGATGTAATGAGCATAAAGGCGCATATTGGCACGAAGTTCAAGTGCCACATATTCGTTTACTTCACCCACTTGAAGATAACCTAACTTTACATCTTCGCGAACAGGAAAACAGCCAGTTTGTCGGCGAAACCACTGAAGGCATATTCTACATTCAACGATTAAGATTGAATCGTTCTCAACTTATTGAGTGCCGACGTCGTAAACACGCAGATCGAAAAACGCATAATGAAGTCAAAATACTGCGTCAACAGATATACGACCTACAACAAGAGTTAGTCCAATTAAATTCCTCCCTTCATGAAACACTGACTGAAATTGATCGAGAAACCACATAAACACGTTTTCGTTCCTAACTAATATCTAAGAATATCTATATCAATTCACTCTCCAGTGTTTTCACAATCTATTGCAAAGACATTCCGGCTTGATTCCTATCATCCCAACTTTCATAAATTAAAGTTGATTTTAACATTATTTAATGCCTTAAATTGCGTCAGCATTTAAGGAAAGGTGACATCATGGAAACACAAAATCCGAAACGGTTATCAGTTTTGAGCGAAGAAGAAATCCATTTCATCAAACGGTTGCCCTCGCTTCTGGATTGCTCCAGGACTTAGCAAAGCAGTATATAGAAATCCAGATTTTTCAAATTATGCACGTTTTCCACCCTAAAATCACGTCACTAATAATCGTAATCTGAAATGCCAATACTATGTTAAGAAACAAACGGTCTTTTTCAGATAATCATTTGACGCTAATTTAGGGAGGTATCTATCATGTTACGTAAAAACATTCACTTCCTCTATGGCGGAGGAATAGTTATTTTATTGATAGCTGCGGTAATAATCTTTAACCGTTATCAAAATTTACAAACTCATGAACCTATGAAAGTCTATAAAGGCACTGTGTCCTCTCAGCAAGTGCCTGAGACGGTAAAACAGACTACATCGCCTGAAGTTACGACTCAACCTGAAACTGTGGACATTGAAGAAGCCTCGGACGCTGAAGTGGAGGAATCATCAGTAGTTTCTGAAGAATTAGCACCTGAACCAGACGAAACCGCTGAACCTGTTGAAGAACTTCTCACCACGGCAGCAGGATCCCCACAAGAAGATCCAAAGGTTGTCCTGCTCAAAGAGGTTTTCTCCGAATTTGACAGAATCCTAAGTGAAACACAAGAACTTATGGAGGATATGCAAGGTGCAGTAACACCTGAAAATCATGCAGCGTTTGAGGCAAGAGGAAAAGCGTTGGAAGCTGATTTGCAAGAGTACTGTCAACGTATCACTGAGAAATTTACCGGAGCAGTTACCTTTGCTATTTTTGATGGCCAGGAATGGGCATACGATGTTGATTTTCAGGTGTTACAAGACTCGCTTGATGGACCTGTGCCAGCTGAATTAGAAGGATATTTCCAGCACGCGAATCTGCGAGAAATGTTAGGATTGCCCGAGATTCCACCAGATTTCCCACTGAAAGATCAAATACAACTGATAATAAGATGAGCGAATTTACACTTAGACAATCAATGTCTGAAGATTTAACACTTGGAGGTAACAAAAATGACCAACAAAATTAAGCACATCATTTTCATTACAACAATTGTAAGTGTCCTATTTACAACTTCAACCATTTCTGCTGAAACTTCTGAACCGTACAAATTGGATAATGGACTCACAGTAATTCTACGTTCTGTACCGACGGTAAACAATGTCGCTTTTGTCGTGCTATACAATATCGGTGAAAATCACGATCCAATAGGTAAATCGGGGATGGCGCACCTATTGGAACACTTGTATGTCACCGCTGCAGCTGGTGAAAGACCTGCCCGCGATGTAATGCAGTTCACGAGGCACTATCCTGCAGGTTGGAACGCGCAAACCGGGACAGACTATACTGTCATTGCAGGCGTTGTTGAAGCAGAACAATTTTCAGATGAAATAAAGGACGTTGCAGCACGCATGAACGACCTCCGCATCACTGAAGCAGACATCAAACGTGAAGTGCCTCGCGTGAAGCAGGAATTGACAAACATGTATGGTGGAATCCCAATGTTAGCAGGCATAAACCATGCACGAGCACAGTTGCACCCTATCCCTCAAGGTGGACAACGTGGTGGTGCTATTGCGCATATCCAAACAATCACACTTGATGAATTACAACAATTTTGGAAAGACTACTATAAACCGAACAATGCTATCTTAATTGTTGCAGGCAAGTTTGACGTTGAGGAAGCGAAAAAATCCATTCACGAAAATCTTAGTCAAATTACCACCGGCAAATTACTACCGGAGCCTCATCCTAAATCCAAACCTAAAACTGGTGATGTTAACAAAATCAATGTCCAACCTGTGGTGCCAAATGCAACCGGAGTCGCTGCTATCGGATATGCAGCACCTTTGCCAGGTAGCAAGGAATATGTGCCATTTCTAATAGTATATTCACGTATGGCGTATGCCTTGCAGACACAATTCCAGATGGGCAAAGCTCAACCTATTTTCTATCCACCTTTTGACGATCCCACTACCCTTGTCCTTCAGACAGAACTAACGTCTGGAGAAGATGTTGACGCTGTACTGAAAGAATTGGACCAACGCCTTCAAACCGCATTGACATCTAAACTTACGCCACAAGAAAAACAGCAAACGATTAATATGTTGGCTCTTTTAGGCACAGTTGATATACCGGATACACAGTGGGGAGAAAATATGTACAGTTTAGCCTTCAGTATTGGGCGTCAATATCAATTACAAATCAACGGAAAAGAATTACGCGCTACAATTGAGAACGTAACCGATACAGATATACAAAATTTGGGTAAAACTATATTTGCACCAGAAAAACGTGCAACAATTATTATTGAATTAGAAAAGTAAACAAATTGTTTCTCATACTCTCCACTTGTGCTGTAGAGGCGGGTCTCTGTGCCCGCTTCTATTTGTTACCAAGCCATAGCCAACTCAACGCTAAATGGGCGTTTGGCATTTGTTGTCTGCTGATTGTGCATCGGTGGGCTTTATAAAGCCCACCAACAAGAGAAAAATAGAGGATGTCAAATACTGAACACACCTATATCTTCAAAAATATTTGAAATCACCTGATTTGTATAGTATAATATATCATAAATACGCAGTACCGATAGGTCTGGATTCTTGAAAAACCGCAAATTTGCTTCTAATATCTTCATATTATTTGCAATAGTTTGTTATGTAACAGTACTTGGCTTTAGTCCGCTGTTGCATGACCATGAGCATGAACACAATCATGAGCATGAACACGATTCTGAGCATAAACACGATTCTGAGCATGAACAGTCAGAGTCTTCCCACTCAGAAGAAAATTGTGTGGTGTGTGTATTTATCAATACCCACGTTGAATTCAGAATCCAACCTACTGTTATAGTTCTTCCTTATCCTTGCTTTGGTAAGCCTTCACACAGCAAGGTTGTTTTTGTGCCCTTAACACCCACCACAAATATTCAGAGTCGGGCACCCCCTATATTCCCCAATCCATTTTACCTCTAAAAGTTACAAATGAGTCTTTAGTTATTATTTTTCGTAGGATGAGGAATTTGTATTAGCCATTAAGAGAGGGACAATGTGTCAATACAGATGTTCTTACGTGGGTTTGCGCGCCCTTTTATCCACTGTTTCTGTCCTACTTCTGAGACTTATATCTGGTCTATAGATGTGTAGGAAGCGCGATATTTGTGTGTTTTTCTACAGCGTTATCTTTGTATCTACGCATCTACTATGTATATTTCTGTTTATTGTATCATGCACACTCTGTGCTATAGTTAAAAATAATTTTTTAGGCACGTATTTTGTGCCGTAAAACAAAAATTGGAGAATACAATGTTTAAGTGCTTTTTTGAACGCGACTTTTCTCTTACAATTTCACGATTAATGTTAATAAGTTTGGTAGCAGTGCTACCTTTTATGGGCGGTTGCGGTGAAGATGACAACCCCATTGTTGATGACCATGACCACGACCATGGGGATGCCCCCATTCACGCCGATGTCGACGGCTTTATTTTAGAAGTCGATGAGGTGGAGGTCTATCGTCAGTTTAAAGAAACCCGTACCGGAGGCCTCACCGTCAACGTTGGTGAAGAGATTGAGGTCCATGCCGTATTTCTTGATGAACACGGTCACGAAGCCCACCTCCATGAAGTAGAGGCAGTGGATGAACATGGACATGAGGAAGAATTCGCCTTGGGCTTGTCGGGGTACGATTCAGCTATTATTGAGATCCATCTGGACCATGATGACCACGATGATGATCACGATGACCACGATGAAGAAGGACACGGTGACGAGTTACCGTTTGGGCTCGAGGGATTGAAGGCAGGCAAAACGGAAATCAAACTTCAACTCCTTCACGGAGACCATCCAGATTTCACGGCAGCATTTCTCATACCGGTAACTGTTCAATAAGGGGGACCCCATGTTAAGCACTTGTGCTTGTTCGCATAGGTCTCCCACGGTAGGGATGCTTAGAAAGCGTCCCTGCCTATTCGTGTTGGTTTCTGGGGTAATAGTATGTCTATTTTGCTATCTCAAGGATTCCCAAAGTGCTTCAAACACAACGCGGTCTCTGGAGGGAGAGGTTGTTGAAACACGGAGCAGTACCCAACTTGAGGGGGTTACGGTCCGTATTAAGGGACTTGAGAAGCGCATCCGAACCGATGCAAACGGTCGGTTTAAGTTTGATGCCGTGCCGGAAGGACAGCAGACGCTGCAGTTCCTGAAGGTCGGTTATCAGCAGTTTGAACAAGTAGTTAATGTCAATACCTCCACGCCTTATCTCAAGATTGAACTGAAGGCACTGTCGTTTCAACTGCAAACCATCAGGGTATACGGTTCAAATCGCTCTCTTTCACAGTTTGAGGAAACAACCGACTTAGCATTGAGTGAAGCAGAACTCCAAAGAAGGTTAGGGATGACCTTGGCGAACACGTTGGCGGATGAGACGGGCGTTTCACAACGAATGATGGGACGGGCGATTGCGCGTCCCATCATTCGTGGATTGGGCGGTGACAGGCTGCTCATCCTTGAAAACGGCGAACGCACAGGCGATAAATCCGCCTCCAGTGCTGACCATGCCGTATCCATTGATCCGACGACTGCTGAAGGTGTTGAAATTACCCGTGGCCCCGCATCGCTCATTTACGGCTCAAGTACGTTGGGCGGTGTTATTAATGTTAAAAGCAATCACATACCGCAAATTCTACCGAGACGGCCTGATATGCATCTAACGTTCCAAAGTGAATCTGTAAACTCAGGTTTGACCGGAACAACAGGTTTTACGTTCCCAATTGGTGATTTTGCGGGCAATGTAGAATGGAATCGGCGCCTTGCATCTGATATACAAACCCCGGTAGGTGTACTCGAAAATACCGCCCTTTCAAATGTTAATTTTTCAGGCGGTGCTTCGTTGATTAAGCCGTGGGGGTTCATCGGTGCCTCTGGCAGCAGTTATCGCTCAGATTACGGCGTTCCTGGCTCACCAGAGGGACATATTAGCGGGGTCAACATCGAGCTCGACAAGCAACGTTATGAAGGACAAATGGAGTACCGATTCAATACAGCAATACTTGAAAAGGTAAGACTCCAGACAGCCTATACGCGTTATCAGCATCAAGAATGGGAGTCCAACGGGAGACTTGGTGTCGAATTCGGTTTGTTAACCTACAACGTCTCAGCGATGGCGCATCTGTTCGACAACGCGATTGCAGGTGTTTGGTGGGAATACCGAGACCATGCCACAGACGGATTTTATTGGACACCGCACACCCGTGAATTCGCGTTGGCGGGATTTTATCTAAACCAGCGTAACTTCGACAAATTCACCTTACAGGGGGCTGTCCGCTACGATCTTAGGCGTTCGGAACCGTTTCGACCTGGGGCAGTTGTCCGAGCCGGAACTGTCCAACGCCGCGATTTCAACGGTTTCTCCGGGGCTACCTCTGGAATTTACCATTGGACGGATAGGTTGAGTACCGGGGCTACCCTGATGAAAACCTTTCGCGCACCGGGTATTGAGGAACTTTTCAGCGATGGACCCCACCTTGCTGTCTATTCCTACGAAATCGGCAATGCAGAACTGGAACCCGAAAACGGATACGGCACTGAACTCTTCGTCAAATACACAGACGACAGATTCAGACTCAATCTTGCCCTTTTCAGGAATCAGATACAGAACTACCTCGTTCCGATGAACAGCGGTGAAAAAGAGTGGGGCAGCGGCGCAGCAGGATGGTTGTGGATTTATCAATACATGGGAAACGACGTTGTGATGGATGGGGCTGAAATCCAAATAGGTGGTGAGGTACTACCGCAGGTCCATCTTCACTTGAATATGAGTTACGTCAACGGAACGCTTCAAGCTAATGGGCGACCACTGGAGCGTGTCCCACCCCTCAACGGTAAATTCGTCATCAGTTACACGCCTGCCCCGTGGCATTTGTATGTCGCGTCCCGATTCTCAGGCAGCCAAACCCGGCTCGGTGAATTTGAGGAACCGACAGACGGCTATTTCGTCTATGATATCGGCAGCTATCTCACTTTTTCGTGGTGGCAGATTGAGAACATGGTCGTTTTCGAGATTGAAAACCTCTTTGATACAACGTATCGCGAACATCTGTCCCGCATCAAAGCAGCAATGCCAGAACCGGGACGGAATGTGAAACTCTTGTATAAACTTAATTTTTAAAACTGTAGGACGGGGAGCGATGATAGAAATCATCGCTCCCCGTCCTTGATTTTCTAAGGAGAAAAAATTGAAAAGATATTTTAACCGCGAATTAGCAGGTACGACTGGCGCGTTTCTCTCTGTCGCGTGCGCGGCGTGTCTCCCTTTCGCATGTGCGATCCATTGCCTCGCGATGCCGCTTTTAGCAACAGTTTTACCTTTGATTGGGTTGAGTTTCCTTGCGAATGAGCGTTTTGAGTTTATCCTTATTGTTAGCGCAATTGGACTGGCAATCTGGAATTTAGCTTGGGGTGTTCGACGCCACCGAAACTGGCGAGCGTTCTTGGTACTGATAGCGGCATTAGCATTCATCACTACCGCTCAGATAGCCGTAGAAGGCACTTTTGAAGTGGTCTTCTACAGTATCGGAGGCGTTTTACTCGCATCGGCGCATTTCGTGAATCGACACTTCTGTAAGACCTGTTTAACATGTGAGGCAGAAAATGCATAAAATTACGCAGAGAATATATATTTCAGTGTGTTTAATTGGTATACTGGTATGGTCTGGCTGTGATCCAAAGGGACAACCGGGTGCTGCCACAGACGATAAACTTCGCGTTGTTACCACGATCGGTATGATTACTGATATTGTTAAAAATGTTGGCGGTACGCGCGTTGCGGTGACTGGGATAGTGGAACCTGGCGTAGACCCACACTTTTACAACCTGACGCCTAAAGATGTTCAAAGGCTCGGTTTAGCACACATCATCTTCTATAACGGGCTGCACCTTGAAGCAAAAATGGTGGACATCCTTGCGAAGATGTCGGGGGACACGCTGACGGTCGCCGTAACAGATGCCGTAGATCGGAGTCTACTGCTAACACCCTCAGAATACGAGGGACTCTACGATCCGCACTTATGGTTTGACGTGAAGCTTTGGATGCAAGCGGTGGGAAAGGTGCGCGATGCCCTGAGTGAATTCGATGCCGATAATACTGACCTGTACCGAAGCAACGCCGAACGCTACCTCACGCAACTCATGGAACTCGATGAATACGTAAAGTCGCAAGTGGAACGCGTGCCATCTCAGCAACGCGTCCTTGTGACGGCGCACGACTGTTTTAACTACTTCGGAAAGGCGTACGGGTTTGAGGTACGCGGATTACAAGGTGTTAGCACCGCGACAGAAGTCGGTATCGCTGATGTACAGGAATTAGCAACGTTTATTGCGGAGCGCCGTATCTCTGCTATTTTTGTAGAGTCATCCGTCTCTTCACGGAGCCTCGAAGCGGTGAAAGCCGCTGTGAAGTCAAAAGGATTTGATGTGAAAATTGGTGGTGTGCTCTTCACAGATGCTATGGGAAACGAGGGAACACCTGAAGGTACCTACATCGGGATGATCCGACATAATATTGATACGATTGTACATGCTTTGATTGGCGAATCGGAGTTATAACCCGTTGGCTTCAAGCCAGCCGGTTTCTATCAAAGCCGGGCACGTGCTGCCTATTGGGATGGTCTAAATGATGCGGGTGAGCAGGTTTCAAGTGGTGTTTATTTCTACCGATTGTCCACGTCATCTTTCCATCAAACAAAGCGGATGATTATTTTGAAATAAGTGCCGAGAAGATTCATCACTACCTTTGAATGTCAATGGGTAGTGATGAATCGTATATTCGCCGGAGGGTAACACAGAGGAAAGTGGCTCATGCTAAGAAATAGCGCAAAGAAACCGACAATTCTTGACACCGCTTTTGAATTGCTTTGTGACCTTGAGAAGAAGTAAAAGTGGTTTGTTATGGGGGAATAAGTCATGTCTGGCAGAACTGATGACGAATCTGCGCGTTTGTTAGGTGCATTAAACAAGGTCAGGAAGATCGGGACGACGCTGTTGGACCAACAGTTGTGGTGTTGGGGACAGGACATTCGCCGGGCAGACGGAAATGCTTTACTCGCCTACGGGTTTACCAAACATCGACCGCCGGAAGGTAAGCACGGAAGTACCGCTTATGAGTGGCGTGGTGCTGGCAGAAGCCGAGTTATTTTATGGGGATTCGGGTTTTTCTATGGCGATGGGTACCGAGAAGGGCTTTTCTTGCAGCGTTACAAATTCGCGCCCAAACAGACAGCAGCGGTCGATTTTTCGTTGCCTATATGGAAATTGAAGCAACTCCCTGAGCTTACGCAGCCATGTGATGTGGAAGCGTGGTGTCGCGTTTTCAACTTGCTCACTCAAGGTCTCGCATGGATAGGCGACTACGAGCGGTGGATTATTTCTGAATACGGACTTGACTATCGCCAACGGTGTACTGACGCATGGAAGAAGAAACGTATTCCTGCACACGAGATGGCTGCAAAGTGGCATGAACTCGTCGAATACTTGCTTTCACAGCCTGGAAGCGATTGATAAACATCAAGCTCAGATAATAGAGGAATATCATCAGCAACGCCAAGCGGAGATTTGAACACTATGCAGGAAAAAGGTATGAGAACAGATAGAATCGAATCGTCGCCCAAGCTGGCATCAAGGCGGCGTGTCTTAGTACATATACTGGTCTGTAAGGGTTGTTGTTGTGGCGTGACAGAGAAACGGAAACCGCCAGTACCGGTTGAGTGGCTCAAACAGGAGTGGCGGAATAGGCGGTTGTCCGCTTCAATAACATTGACAATCAGCGAAGGCTGTCTCGGGCCGTGCGATCTCGCAAATGTGATCTGTATCACATCACCGCACGGCGTCGTGTGGTTAGGACGGATAGAACTCCATCTACACTATGCGCGACTCGTGGATTGGGCGGAAGCCGTGGCACGAACAGATGCACTACTTCCGTTGCCTTCAGCCTTTGATAGTCACCGTTTTGATCGGTTTCGATCTTCCTCGTTCGGGTTTGAAAAAAAATAAGCGAACCGTGAGTTACAAGGCTTCACAGTGGCAAGCGTTCGCCGGGCAGGTTCCTGTCTTACAGCGTTGCTACATTGATACGAGCTTGATGACAGACGGTTTAAAGGAGGCTATACAATAATGCTGAATTTTTTAAATTCGCAAAAAGAGATTGACCCACAGCAACTCGTCCAAGTCAAATCGTGGGTCTCCCAAGCATTTGACCTATCAGAAGACATCTCTGTGATGATTACTCAGTTGCAATGCACCGAAGAAGGCTGCCCACCTATTGAAACGGTCATTGCAATCATGGATACACCGGGAAAGCCCCGGCAATACA
>JAPPIG010000015.1 GCA_028820635.1 Candidatus Poribacteria bacterium | reverse complement strand
AATTAATACCGTTTTCGGATGGATTCGCAATAATCAAACGACTACACAGTCTTCGTAGAAGCGATCGCCGAGTTGCTACTTCTCACCCACAGTTTAGCAGAATGTAATACCTTAGGATTAAACATATGAAATCACGATTCAAAGAATTGATTGATAAAGCAATTGCCGCCACTGTTTCGGCAATAGAGATTTACAATAAACCTGATTTTCGTTACCGTGGAGAGACCTTTTGTATCCTCGCAATCAACGGATGGGAACTTCTTTTTAAGGCTAAATGGTTGTATGAAAATAATAACAAAATTCATTCACTTTACGAAAGGTATGCTGATAAAAAAAAGGATGGTACGAAGAGCAAGAAAATGAAAATCAAACGTACCCACTCAGGAAACCCTCGCACATATAGTCTTGAATATCTTGCCAAAAAATTTGTTGCACAGAAACATTTAGATCAGAACGCATGGGCAAACATTCAGGCACTGCTAGAACTACGTCACTCATCTGTTCATTTTTACAATTCGTCTCGTGATTTTTCCAATAAACTCCAAGAAATAGGTACAGCCAGTATCAGAAATTTTGTTAAACTTGTAGAAGAATGGTTTGAACGAGATTTAAGCGAATTCAACTTTTTTCTGATGCCATTGTCTTTTTTGGAACTTCCAACGCACACAAAGGCAATTGTGTCAAACAACGAAGAAAGGAATTTTCTGAATTATTTGACACAACTTGAGACTCACGCGGAAGCCAGAGATTCACAGTACTCTGTTACAATTAACCTTGAAGTAAAGTTAATACGGTCAAAGACAAACGAAGCACTTGGTGTGCGTATTGTAGATTCAACAAATACAAACGCACCAGAAATCCGAATGACTGAAGAACAAATCCTTGAACAGTATCCGTGGGACTACCAAAAGTTAATAGGAAAATGCAAGGAACGGTACTCGGACTTTAAACGCAATCGAGCTTTCCATAAAGTAAAAACAAATATATGTGAAGACAAAAAAGAAGCAGTTTGCAAAATCCGATACCTTGATCCGAAAAAACCCAAAAGTGGTGATAAAACATTTTATAAGCCAGAAATTCTGATTGAGTTCGACAAACACTACACAAAACGTAGTCAATAAGGAATATATGAAGGAAACACAATGAAAATTACCCACGTTAAAGGCAGACCCATGCTCCACTGGGTCGGCAAACGCACAATTGACACCGTGAACGCCTATCCAGCCCAATTGGTAGAAACCTATAACGTCGAAAAGCCAGAAAAAGAACCGACTTATGACAGATTTAAGGAAGGCCCTAACCTCCTTTTCCATGGTGATAACAAAGAAATTCTTTCCACACTACTTGTACAAGGCTTCCGTGGCAAAATAGACCTCATATATATTGATCCCCCTTTTGATAGTGGAGCAGATTATGTGCGAAAAGTGAAACTTCGGGGTAAAAAAGAAGAATTGGAAGCTGAAGGACACTCAGTTATTGAACAGACACAGTACACTGACATCTGGGTAAATGACAACTATCTCCAATTCATGTATGAACGCCTCGTTTTGATACAAGAACTTTTGAGTGAAAAAGGTAGCCTCTATCTCCACTGTGACTGGCATAAAAGCCATCATCTCCGTCTTATCCTTGACGAGGTATTTGGTCCAGATAATTTTCAGCGTGAGATCATCTGGCGTATCGGATGGATCTCAGGCTTTAAGACAAAAGCTAAAAACTGGATTAGGAACCATGATACAATCTACTTTTATACGAAGAACAAGGGCAACTTTATCTTCAACAAAGAATACATCCCTTATGCAGATGATTATGTGCGCCGAGACGGTAGCGAACCTGAAGGTGAGGGATATCCAATAGAAGATACTTGGAATTGTAATGATATTGACCGAATGGATTCCATTCAGATTATGAGTTTTAGTGGCGAAAAAACTGGATTTGAAACACAGAAAAACGAAAACCTTCTTGCTCGTATAATCAAAGCGTCAAGCAACAAAGACTCTATCGTTCTTGATTGTTTTGCGGGAAGCGGTACCACTGCTGCTGTAGCGGAAAAACTCGGCAGACGTTGGATCGCTGCAGACCTCAACAAAGGTGCTATACAGACGACAATGAAACGGATACAGACGGATATTAATGAACCACGCGGAATTGCACACTACCGCGTCAACAACTATGACTTCCAGACCGAGCATGAACTCAAAGAAATTGTCGTCTCTAAATATGGCGTGGAAACCGATCGGAAAGCGGGATTCTTTGATGGCACCGTAAACGGGACCCTTGTTAAGATCGTTGACCTCATGAAACCTTTTACCCGATTGGATATCCAACTCATTAAGAACGAACTCCAAAACCGTCCGGATGACGTGCGTGATATCACGGTGTTGTGTAACGGAAGCGAGGTCGGCATGCAAGAGGAACTTGACCGGGATAACCGAATTCACCCCATCAACAAAATCATTGTGCAGGATATTCAACGCGACGGTGTCACTACTTACGCACCTGCCGAAGCAGATGTCAAGTTTGAAAGAAATGAGGAAAGCGTCACGATTACTATTGAAGATTATATGAGCCCGACCATTTTAGCACGTATGAATATAGATCGCACAGAACTTTTTGATGTACATATTGACGATTTCCGCGCACAGATTGATTGCATCTTGATTGATACCGACTACACCGGCGAGCATTTCAAAATAGTTGAGAGCGACGTGCCAGAGAAAAAGGAAGATTTTGTTGAGGGAGAATACACAGTATCACTGCCGCGCCCTGATACCCGCGTCGCTGTGAAAATTATTGACATGCTTGGTGAAGAGACGGTTGTTACGGAATAAGACAAAATTATTTCAATATTACGACAGAGTTGACTTTCCATCAATCACGATTTGTTGTAAGGAGAAATACCATGTCAGACAATCAGGCGTTAGAAGATCGATTCCTTGTTTTCTTTGAGGCAGATGTGTTGCATTTTTACACAAATCACCCAGAGAAATATGAATTAGATACAGACTATTATGGGGGCGTTCTTAAGACAATAGAGGACTATTATTATAAACTTGAATCTTTAGACAGATTAAACGAATATATCCTACAAATTCGTTTTGCATATCACAAAAAAGAAAATGGTACAGAATGCATTGGGGTTTTTGCCCCAGATCTCGATAAAGTTTCAGAAATTGAACTAAAGAAGTGGCGTCCCTTTTTTGTTCAAAAATCTTTGTTGGTAGAAAAAGATGAGCGATTCGAAAAGTGGTACGAAAGATTTATTCAGGGTAGTTGGAACGTCCCAATTGAACCAAGAAGACAACTAAGTTATATTATAAAACAAATTAATGCC
>JAPPIG010000110.1 GCA_028820635.1 Candidatus Poribacteria bacterium | reverse complement strand
CACGCATCAAACTCAAAAGACTATATCCAAAAACTCAACATTGAACGACTACTACCTTTGGCATTTACTTCATTTTATCCTGCTACCCTCTTTTTGGAAAGATGGGATTACATTTTTCACGCTAGAATGACGCCTGTGATTGCCCTTTTGACTTGCGGAATAGGTTTTTTTATTTGGAAAAGTGGGCTACGGAGGTATGAAAGCACGGGTTCTTGATTGAGTTTCATACGTAAATAATGGAGGTATCCTCTGATGGCTTTAATTGAGGTAGAAAACCTGGTCAAAACGTTCAAAATGTTTAAGCGTAAGGAGGGCATATCAGGTGCTTTGATGAACCTTATCAAAAGGGAGTATCAATTTGTTCGAGCGGTTGATGATGTCAGTTTTCATGTTGATCATGGGGAGATTCTCGGATATATCGGTCCAAATGGTGCAGGCAAATCTACGAGCATAAAGATATTAACAGGCATTCTAACTCCGACAAAAGGGGACGTCTCGGTTTCGGGGTTTGTGCCTTACAAGCAAAGGCGGCGGCATGTAAAAAATATTGGTGTTGTTTTCGGGCAGCGCACTCAGTTGTGGTGGGATATAGCCGTTATTGAAGCTTTCACGCTTCTGAGAGACATCTATGAAGTCAGTGAGTCAGATTTTACAGCGCGGTTAAAAAGGTTTGACCGGATATTAGGAATCGGTGCTTTACTTCATACGCCTGTCCGAAAATTAAGCTTGGGACAGAGAATGCGCTGTGACATTGCAGCGTCTTTGTTGCATAATCCACCTGTGGTATTTCTTGATGAGCCCACGATCGGGTTGGATGTTGCAGTCAAATCGAATATCCGAGAGTTCATTAAAGAGATGAATCTCACCTTGGGGACGACGGTTATCTTAACGACCCATGACTTAAGTGAGATTGAGAATCTCTGCCAGAGAATCCTCATCATAGATAAGGGGAAGCTTATTTTTGATGGGGACTTGGAAAAGGTAAAAAGTGAATTAGGTAGCAAACGGAAAATTCAAGCTGATTTTTATGAACAGATTAACTTAGAAATCATTCGTGAAAGGTTAAAGATCGGCCGTCTCGAATTCAGAAAACAAAATGATTATTCTTTAACCATTTCTTTTGACAAAAACGAGATTTCAGCAGTCGATGTCATTCAGAATATCTTGAACCACTTTCCACTACGTGACATGAAACTTGAGGAACCTACAATTGAAACAGTTGTGAAGGAAATATATCAAAATGCCTAAATATGACAGGTTTTTTCCCATCTGCGTAACAGGAGTAGATTCGAGAAAGGCGTTGTTCGAAAATAGCGGAAATTTGAAAAATTCTTAGAGTAACGCCAGTTTGAAAATAAATCTGTAGGTGTTTTTGCTTGGGTGTTTCCCCAGGTAGAGCGGTAAAACAACCGAAAAAACGCAAAGTTTGGACAGATACGTCCTTTTTCAGATCCACTTTTTGACCAAATAGCGGTAGCGAAACCCGACATCCCGCTTTTATCAAACTTACGTTAGAGTAAACAGTATGGTCATGTATTTTATGCAACCTTTCTGCCTTCGATACGCGTTATTGATTATGAAAGCGTTATTTTTCGGGTATATACTTCCACCACGAATAGTGAGAGTATTCATATTTGAGTTGACAGATCAGTAAAAACAGTGAGTTGTATATTGACACAGCGAGATCCAAAAGTTATAGATTATAAAGATATTGTCCACAGTCAAGGCGGTATGCCTCTCCAAGTTACTTTGGTTAATATGCCTTGGGGATCAGTGCATCGTCCAGCGATTGCGATTGGTATTCTTAGTCAACTATGTAAAGAAGCTTCAGTTGCCGTTAGTTCTCTGTATCCAAACTTTGATATGGCAGCGAATATCGGTTTGGATGTTGCCAAGTTGTTTGCCGACGAAGTATCACTCTATGGAGTCTCCGAGCATTTATTTGCTGTAGATCTTTTTGGGAAGGAGTCCCTTGAAAGTGACGACTACTTGCGCGTGTTTTGTCACATCCTCCGCGAGGATGAATTACATGAGGATTGGTCTGAGCATGTTGCTAATTTCAAGTTTCTCAGCTATTTGCGTGATGAAGTCGTGCCACAATTTTTGGACAAAACTACGGCTCGGGTTCTCGCGGAAGATCCGACAGTGGTGGGTTTTACGGCAACATTCAACCAGTCAATGGCATCTCTTGCCCTTGCTAGCCGTCTTAAGAAGGTTAGCCCCAATATTCAGTGCATTGCAGGTGGAGCTTGTTTTGATGATGAGATGGGCGAGGAATTCCAGAGGGCCTTCCCACACATTTTCGATCATATCTTCTTGGGAGAGGCTGAAAACTCTTTTCGTACCTATCTAAGACATCTCAAGGATGGCAAACCGGCCTATGGTATTCCAGGTGTGACATCATTCAAAAATGGAATGTTGGAATCACTACCCTCCGAGCCATTACGGGATATGAATTTAAGTCCACGTCCTGATTACGAATCCTATTTTAGAGAAAAGTCCCGCATTGATTCAAGAAACGGGAAAGAGATTTATGTGGATTTTCTGCCATACGAAAGTTCAAGAGGTTGTTGGTGGGGATATAAACAACACTGTATTTTCTGTGGTATCAATCCAGACATAATGGACTTTCGATCAAAAGATGTTGATCGGGTGATTGATGAAATTGTGGAGATGTCATCTGAATATGGGGTTGTGAAGTTTATGGCGACGGATTGGATTCTATCTCGTTCGAATGCCAATAAACTCTTTGAGCGTCTGAAGGCGTTAAACATAGATTTAGATCTCTTTTATGAAGTACGAGCAAACCTTCAGAAGTCAAAAATGAAGTTAATGAAGGAGGCAGGTGTAAACACTATCCAGCCGGGTATCGAATCATTTTCTACCCCCCTGTTAGAACACATGAAAAAATGGACATCTGGAATTCGTCAAGTCCAGTTTATCAGATGGTGTCGGGAATATGATATATTGCCTCGCTACAATATTCTCTACGGTTTTCCAGGCGAACGCGCTGAGTGGTATTTGGAAATGGCGAAACGCATCCCTGACTATCGGCATCTGCCTCCGCCGATGTCTAATGTGCATCCTGTTGAAATGCATCGTTTTGCGCCATTATTCAGAGATCGAGAGAGTTTTGGGGTTATAGATTATGACCTTCGCTCTGACTATCGGCATAATTTTCCAAAAGGATTGATTGACTCCCGCAAAATCGGTTATTTCTTTGACTATAGTTCGAGCGAAATTCTTGAGGGCGAGGACCATCTTATTGAATTGCGAGGGGCGATTGCTGAGTGGTGTCGGGCTTACATGGAGGCTCCGGTACCGATTTACGAATATGTGGTGGGTCCTACTTTTGTACGCGTGGTGGATACGCGTGATGGGCGCAGGGTTGAATTTG
>JAPPIG010000076.1 GCA_028820635.1 Candidatus Poribacteria bacterium | reverse complement strand
TTCCAAATCTTCGCGAATAAGCGATAAATAGATCTTGACTTTTTTAGGGTCATTTAGTTCGGGTAATTTCGGTTGACTTGTGGAGAAAGTCGCGAGGTGGAACTCGCCCGTACAATGATGCCTCTGGAATTGGAGCGTTTTCGCTTAAGTATTTCCCTTCAGATAGAAAAACCAAATAGCCTTAATTTTTTTGACATATTCTTCACATATAAGGTATAATAAGTAATATGGAGAATCTTACAACTGCTGAACATACGACTTCACTATATCCAAAAAACCCCTCTTTTTCGGGCCATCAAACCTTCCCGTTTCGTTACACGTGGCTGAAAAAAGGCGTGGATGCGGTGAGAGATAAACCAGGTATTTTTACAAAGGATGATGCTCCAGTTACCTTAGGGGTTGGCAAAAATATGGCACATTCCATCCGTCATTGGTGTTTAGCCGCCGACCTTATCGGAAAAATTGAAGATGAGTCTGATCATGGCCGTGGATTTAAGGCTACTGATTTCGGCGAAAAAATTTTTGACGACACAGCAGGATATGATCCGTATCTTGAAAATCCAGCGACCTTGTGGTGGATCCATTGGCGTATTGCAACAAATATGGAACAAGCTGCTACGTGGTCTTGGGCTTTTAATTTTCTCAATTATCCAGAGTTCACACGAAATTCCTTAACTAGAGACCTCATAGATTGGATAAAACAGGAAAAAAACATCAGAAAGCAACCTTCCAAAAATACGATCAAAAAGGATGTCAACTGCTTTTTCCGAACATATTGTCTTTCACATTCATTAGAAACCACAATTATTGAGGATACTTTTGACTGCCCATTGGTTGAATTAGACTTAATTCGCGAAGTACAGGTCGAACAAGGCGAAAATAGGTATCAATTCAATTTGGGCCCGAAACCATCTTTACCAGATTCAATGTTTGTCCTAACTATAACAGACTTTTGGAATCGTAGGTTTCCAAACACAAAAAATACACTTTCTGTTTCAGAAATAATGTATTCAAAATTAAGTCCTGGTCAAGTTTTCAAATTAGACGAGAATTCAACAGTAACGTACCTTGAAAAACTCAAATTAGTAACTGACGGTGCTATGACATACGATGATACTGATGGATTAAAACAGATTTCCCGACATGAAAACTTAGATATGTTAGAACTTTTAAAGAGAGTATATGAATAAAGTACTGTCTGACCTTTTTCGCGTTAAGGGGCGTTTTCGGCGTTCAGTTCATTTGGAACGCGATTTCTATACAGAAAACGCCTTAGATGGATACATCTTAACTGTCACTGCGCGCGATATGTTATCGCGTGTCGCTTCAACCCTTGAAAATGAAACGACATCTAAAGCGTGGTCACTCACTGGTCCGTATGGTTCTGGCAAATCTGCTTTCGCACTTTTTACCGCAAATCTGCTTGGAAATTCAGATTCTCAAAAAACCAAACAAGCATTAGCACTTCTTGAACAAGGAGATATTCCGTTACATAAGCGATTCTCTGACATAAACGGCAACGGACGATTATCTTCGTCAGGGTTCTGTCCTATTCTTATATCAGGAGAACGTGCTCCAATCTCAATTGCTATTCTACGGGCTTTGGAACATGGACTTACTTCTTTCAATGGAATATCGCGAGCTGATGACCCACTTCCGAAAATTAGAAATTTGTTGACATCAGCAGAAAAAGGAAAACTTCCGCGGGCATCTGAAATCACTAAGATCTTTGAATCAGCAATGTGCCAAATTAAAAAACACGAGGGCACTGGACTTTTGCTCGTGATTGATGAACTTGGAAAGTTTCTTGAATACGCTTCTCAATACCCGGCACAAGGGGATGTGTTTGTTCTACAAACTCTCGCCGAATTTGCCGCCCGAAGTGAGGAAACACCGCTATTTTTATTAACTATTCTTCATCAAGCGTTTGAGATGTATGCACAACACGCCGCTAAATCACAACGCGAGGAATGGGCAAAGGTTCAAGGGAGGTTTGAGGATATTCCTTTTACCGAACCTATCGAGCAAGTCCTGTGCTTAGTTGGAACCGCGTTAGAAAAACCTTCAAAAATTTCTTGGGATAACGACTTTAATACTGTTATTGAATTAGGACTGAAAATCCGGCAACTTGATGAAAAAAAATTTACTCAACTGTTGAAGGATTGTCTCCCACTTCACCCGACAGTAGCACTCCTGATCGGATCGCTCTTCCGACGATTCGCACAGAACGAACGTTCTCTTTTCGCTTTTCTCAGTTCAAGTGAACCATACGGGTTACAAGACTTCCTTGTAAATCAACATTATGACGGGAACCTACTGCCAATGTTCTCGCTCTCGGATCTGTACGACTATCTTAACATGACGCAAGGAAATAGACTCTATACTTCAAACAACAGCAAGAAATGGGCGGAAATTGAAGCAGCCATTAATCGATTGCCAGATCCTTCTAAAATAACGGTTAAACTGATTAAGACTATTGGACTACTGGGTATCACTGGAGAAGTAATTGCCAGTTTGAAAGCTTCAAAAAGGCTGCTCCATTACGCTCTTGACGACAATTCAGAATCCTTCACGAAAGAATTTGATTCTGCACTTACTGAATTAGAAAAGCGTTCGCTCATTATTCATCGTCGCTATAATGATACTTATGTGCTTTGGGAAGGAAGCGATATCGACATTGAGGAGAAACTTCGCGAAGCATCCACACACGTTGACACAAAAGTAACGCTTGCTACAAACTTATCGCGCTACATGCCTACACGTCCTCTCGTTGCCCGGCGGCACTTACACCAAAAAGGCACTTTACGCCACTTCGTTATTTGTTACACTGACCTTGAAAACTTTGATGCAGATTTGAGAGAATCGCTTCGACTCCTACTTTGTTACACTGACTTTGAAAACTTTGATGTAGATTCGAGAGAATCGCTCGATGACAAAGCAGATGGACTCCTACTTTACGCATTGCCAACAAATGAGCATGAAGCAGAACAGTTGCACAAAAAAGCGAAAAAAGTAACCCAAGAAGCGGTATTAATTGCAATTCCCAATTCTATTGGTTCATTGCAACAGGCCGTTTCCGAGATTGCAAGATTACATTGGATTCAACAAAAGACTTCTGAACTGCGAAACGATAGAGTCGCAAGACGAGAACTCTCAGCGCGCATTACAGAAGCGGAAACCGATATTAAGGGACAATTAAAAGCAATTTTCGACGAAGCCAACGAAAACACTTGCCACTGGTATCACAAAGGACAGGACAAAACTAAAACTATTTCAACCCATGGTGCCAGAAACGCATATTTGTCACAAATCTGCGACCAAGTTTACAAAAAAACACCAATTCTTCGGAACGAGCTCATCAATCGACGAAAAATCTCCGGGACAGTGACAGCAGCAAGGCGAGAATTAATTCAGGCCATGCTTGAAAATGGTGACCAAGAAAATCTTGGTATCACC
>JAPPIG010000025.1 GCA_028820635.1 Candidatus Poribacteria bacterium | reverse complement strand
TGTCGCTGCGCTCTACCCGACCTACAATACTCCTATAGGAAATTAACGTTTGTGACAAAACACACCAGAAAACCGAAAACTGAATAACCCTGTAAGTCAAAAGTGTGTCAACGGTTCGCTCTCTTTTAATTCCCATAGGACATGCCCAAATTCACAAGCACCAAGTGATGAACCCCTAAAGGTTTCTGTTTGAATTCCCCACGCTAATTTATACGCTGAGATAATTTGCGTCAACGAAGTTGAAACATCTCCATAGCAGAGGATAGCCGCAGTACCGCCGCCACCACCGCCAGTGATTTTGGCACCGTAGATACCCCCTGGTTCTCCTATTTTTTGCGCGATATTAACAAGCCCGTCAATTTCGGGAGAACCGAGTTCTGCTAAGTCCCGATAACTTGTATTTGATTGGTACATCAGGTCACCTGCCACTTTGAGAAAATCACTTGCGCGGTCCGGGTATCTATCAACATTTTTGATGGCATCTATAAATTGCTTAACCCGCTCATTTTCATATACTGGATGTTTCGCACAATCTCTAACACCATATATTTTATCAGAATTAACTTGTGTGACAGAATCGACGGTCTCACCATATTCATCAAGAAATTCACTGCCTTGCATCTTCTCCGGTAAAAGCGGTTCACAATGCTCACTAAATTCTTGGACAGAAATGTTACATAAATAATTGTCTTCCAACTTTTCCCATCCAAGTTCTTTCTTTAAGATTGATAATCCCATAAATGCTGCAGTTCGTGTGTCAATATAGGCATCGCTTTTAGTGCTTCGGGGTGCTTTCGTATGGATACCGATAAAACTAACATCTTGCGGACATTCAACGAATTCAAGAATTTGGTCCGGTTGACACAGAATAGAAAGCATCTTATTCCTTGTGCCAGCTGCGGAAGTCACCTGGTCCATGATACCACATGGTGCTCCGACAATTTGATTTTCAACGATTTGTGCAAGTCGCGCGATCTCCATCGTGTCTAATTCCAGACTGTAAAGTTGATTGAGTACAGTCAAGGTCGCTACTTCAATTGCTGCGGATGAAGCGATGCCTGCTCCCATCGGAATATCACTTTTGATAACTATTGCAGCACCGTGCGGAAACTCTTCAATCTTTTTTTCTTTTAGTAGGGAAAAAAAACAACCGAGAACATATCCTACCCATGTTGTCCGCGCCTCCATGCTAAAGAGTTCTTTGACCTGATTATACGATTTGAGAGCATCATCAGCATAGAAATCATCAAGCGACATCTGAAAACTGGGTTTTAATCGGCTATCTGCTTGTAGTGTTAATGCATAGAGATTTCTATCTTCCCTTGCTTGACATGCTGCAACTGCAGCACGGTTTAATGTCATTTCAAAAACATTTGATCCAGAGTAATCCGCGATGCCTCCCATTATGTCAAGTCTTGCCGGCGCGCGAGCGACCATTACGTTCCCATGCTTTTGGAATCCGTGTGGACAGAAAACTTCAGGAGAATCGCTTTGTAAAAGATATTCAAGTTCAACTACCTGAAGTGTTTTTTCTTTGGGACCGTGAAGCTGCTCAACTTTCATTTTGTATCTTTTGGCTGAACGGTATTAAATTAGCAGTCAGTTACCAGTTGTCAGAAATCAGTTTTAGTTGCATATTCGGACTTACAAAGTCCTTCTACAAGATAAACACTTCTTTCAACTTAATTTTAAGGATTGACAACCGTAACACTTTCACCCACTTTGAGAGAGTGCTGTCCGGCGATAACAACGGAATCGCCTTCATTCAATCCGCTCACTATTTCTACTTCACCGCCACGAGAAAGCCCAATCTCTACAGGACGACGTTCGCTCACCCCTGCTTCTACAACAAAAACATTCTGCGTCTTTGTCTGGGCATCTTCAATAAGAGAAGTCCGTGGGACAAGAATGGCATCTGTATGCACCTCAACAGGGACAGTGACTTTGGCAAACATTCCAGGTCTGAGCGTGCCTTCAAGGTTATCAATACGAATTTCAACCTTTGCAGTGCGCTGCATCGGCTGTAGCGTTGGACTGATATACGAGATCGTTCCCGATATCGGGGTATTGATACCATCAATATTGATAAAAGCTTGTTGATTTAGTGCGACTTGGCCCAAGTGTACTTCAATAACATCTGCTGTTGCTTTGACTGTGTCAACATCTACAATTTCAAATAAAGGTGCAGTCGGAACTGCCATGCCGCCTAAATCTAAGAAACGTTGTGAAACGATACCATCAATAGGTGCTTCAATTGTGGCATCTCTCAGTCGTTTCTTGGCAAGTTTAAGGGCAATGCTGGCTTGTGTACGTGCGGTCTTTGCTGTCGTTATCTCTGCTTCCCAACTTTTTGCTTTTTCTAAGGCGTGTGCGGATGTAAATCCTGCTTGTGCTGTATCCACTTGAGATTGGGCAAGTGCAATGTCTTTTTCCCATGTTTTAGTGGAGGCTTGTGCTTGTACCAATCTGAGTGCAGCCTTTGCTTGCTCCACTTGTGCTTCCATCGCCTGAATGTCTTCTTCCCGCGCGCCATTATCAATTAGTTGGAGTTGTTCAGTAGCAATTTTATGCTGCGCTATCATAACATCTAACTGTGTCTGGCTGTTTTCCAATGATTGTTGACTAATTGCTCCGTTCTTAAAGAGTTCTTCCATACGGGCATAGTTGTTTTGCGCATTCACAAGGCTTGCCTTTGCCTGCTTCAAACCGGCTTCAGCCTGTCGACGGTCTTCATCACGTGCACCAGTTTTTATTTTTTCCAGATTTGCCTCAAGAGATTTTAACCCTGCTTCAGCTTGATCTACTTGCGTGACGGTGCGAATTTCAGCAAGTTCTTTGACCTGCAGTAGCGAGACTTCAGCAGCATTTAGTAGCGCCTTTGCTTGTGCAACTTGTGAATGTACGCGAACTTTAGCGAGTTGTTGTGTTTGAGAAAACGCAGATTCGGCTGCTTCCAATGTTGCTTCCGCTTGTTGAACTGCAAGTTTTAACTCTTCATGCTCAATGACCGCAAGTGGATATCCTTTTTTAACACGGTCACCCTCGCTTACAGAAAGGGAAATGATACGACCAGAAATTTTGGGAATCACGCTCACACGAGATTCTGCTTCAATTGTTCCCGATAATTGAAGTTCTGAACGAATTTCACCACGTTTAGCCTTAGCGATTTCTACAGGTTTAGAAACCTCTGTTTGATCTGTTGCTTCGACTGCTGTTTTATCGGGTTTCAAAAATCGAAACATTGCAATCACAGCAATCACAGCAATTATGATAATGCCGATCCAAAATTTTTTCAATTGTGTAGTTCTCCTTTAACCGATGGACAAGAGGCCATCCTTTAAATTCTATGTTTTATTTTATTGTGGATTCTATAGTTTACTTGACATCTTAGAATCGTAGGAGGGAACTCCGGGGAATACCAAAAGGCATTCATACCGTTGATTTGGATTCCCGACTACAAACGGGTCGCGATTCGGAGATCGCTCCTACAAAAGAAGTGTCAGCTTATTTTTATAATTCACCATAAGTTAAAATAGTCTATTGTATTTTCTGTCCTATTGCTTTTTCAAGTCTTGCTAAGCCAACGACATAATCGTGTTGTGCTTGGAGACGGTTAACTTTTGCTTGCATCAAAGCGAGTTGTGTGTCAGTTAGTCCAACAGTTGTAATCATACCGTTTTCAAATTGAATTGTTGCAATCCTCACGCTTTCTTGTGCTTGTGCCACAGTTTCACGCTGGACATCAATGAGTGTTTTGGCTTCGAGTAGGGCGAGATAAGCATTACGCACCTCAAATTCAACAGCGGATATGACCTGTTTTGTGCCTAATTGAAGCTGCGCTAAAACCGATTCGCTCTGTTGGACACCGGCACGAGAAGCAAACCCATCGAAAATTGGAATATTTATTTGCAGTCCAAGACTCCAGATACGGTTCATTTGCGTCAGTCTTTCGTTATGGGATATTTGATAATTAGAGAAAAAAGCGAAATCGGGTAGGTTAAGCGTTTTAGCGACGCTAAGTTGTTTTTGACCTGCTTGTTCATTGAGTTGGGATTGTGTGATTTCGGGTCGTTTTTCAAGTGCCAATTTAATTAATTCATCCAATTGAATTTCGATTTTCGGAATCTCAAATGATCCTTTTACTGAAACATCTTCCGAGAAGGGCAGATTCAGTAATGTTTTGAATGCGTTTTTAGCTGTTTTGACCCCGTTTTTCGCTCGTATCAATTGTGATTCAGCATTCGCGAGTAACACCTTCGCCCGAAGGACATCAAAATTGGTAGTTGCCCCTGCATCAAAGGATGTTTCCGCAATACCGAGCTGTTTTTTTACAAGTGTGACGCTCTGTTCAGCAACTTTTACGAATTCTTGTGCTATTAACACACGATAAAATGCCTCATATACATCTAATCTGAGTTTTTCATAAGCAGCATTTAACGTTTTCTCCGCTGCTTCGTATTTGAGTTTGGCTGCTTGGTAACCGTAATAGTAACGTCCCCAAGCAAAGACAGGCTGCGTTAAATTGACTGTACCTTGAACATTATGATGGGCGCCAAATTCCAATTCAATCAGATCAGCTTCATTATCCATATTCGGTGTTGACATTTCATTCGTATCGTCACCGGGTATAGGGAATCCGAAACCGCCTTCTGCCTGAATTACTGATTTTTGTACATTTTTAAAATAAGTATAATTACCACTTGCTGCGAGTCGAGGTAGCATTGCAGCACGGGCAACACTAATTTGTGCTTCTGCAGATTTTAAATTTTGATCAGCTGACTGAACAGTGAGATTGTTCTGTTGCGCAATTTGTAGGCTGTCTTCAAGGTTTAATATTTTAACTTCTTCTGCGGATGCAGAGAAGGTTACCAATAGCAATAAAAAGGTTCCTACCCAACTTGAGTAATGGAACCGTGATAAATTCATGTGTACTGTTTCCTCCAAATGAGTGCAATATTGTATTTGCGCCCACCATCAGATTAATTCGTTAGATGTTATTTCATAATATACGATGGGGCATCTAAGCATCTGTATCGGTGTAAAAGAAAAGGTTTAATAACGGAGAATAGTCGTCGAATCACCAATTATCCATAACGTTCCATTTGGTGATTTTATAATATCTCTAAGGTTATTTGTAGTCGGTGTACTATGCTTCAACCATGTAACACCACCATCAGTTGTATGTAAGATTATGCCTTTGTCGCCGACTGCCCATCCCGTTTTTTCGTTTACAAAGAGAATGGCGTTTAGGTTTTCTTCGGTGGGAACAGTTTGATCAATCCATGTCTGTCCACCATCCGTTGTAACCATAATAGAGCCTTGGTTGCCAGCAACCCATGCGGTTTGTGGATTAATTGCATAGACATCCTGCAATTCAGCATAACCCGGAGTAATGTGCCAAGTTTCGCCGCCATCAGTTGTCTTTGCGATTGTTCCACCAAAACCGACGATCCATCCCACATTTTCGTTAATAAAATGAACACCGAACAGATTGTTAAATCCTGCCCCTGTAAATCCAGGATCTATATTTACTCCAACCCATGTTTCTCCACCGTCGGTGGTGCGCATAACCTTCCCTGTCTCCCCGGCTGCCCATGCGTGTGTAGGAGAGCCAAAACTCATAGCATAACATGCCATTGCCCCTTTCCAACTCATGGCACCACCAAACTGTATCCGCGCAACTTTACCGTGTCCTTCATCGCCGGGGTCACTGACGCTTTTCCAAGTTTTTCCGCCATCAAGTGTTTCAAGCAAGGCTGCATTACTACCAACGATGTATCCCTTCTTTTCGTTAACAAATCCGACTCCGAACAGTTCAAATACATCACCGCTATTTTGCGGCATCCATGTTTCGCCGCCATCGGATGTATGTAGAACAGCGCCAGCTAAACCGACTGACCAACCAAGTTTATCGTTATGAAAATGGATAGCGCGTAGTTCCTTTGCATTAGAGACGACATCCCAGGTTGTTCCACCATCGGTGGTGTGAAGGATAGTTGCCTTATCTCCGACTACCCAGCCTTCTGTTGGACTAATCATGTGGACACCTTGCAGACGGGCAGCAACAGGTCGATAGTTAAGCGGTTTCCATGTTTTCCCGCCATCTTTTGTGGTAAGAATTACGCCGAATTCTGCTGCAGCAATACCGATATTGTTGTCGGCAAAATAGACATCCCAAATTGGCTCTGGCATTCCGTTGGAATGTGGCACATTACTCTGTTGGCCATCCCAATTGATACCGTCCACTGTTGAAACAACTGCACCACCAGCACCGACTGCCCAGCCAGTTTTACCGTCGAGCATAGAAATCGCGTCAAGCGTGTTGACTGTAGCACTGGTCTGGAACTGCCAAGTGTCTCCGCCATTGGTTGTATGAAGTAGTGTTCCACCACCACCTGCTGCCCAACCAGTTTCAGGTGTAACAAAATGGACACCTTCAATTGTGTTATTCGTTTCAATTGGTTGTTGTGTCCACGAGGTGCCTCCATCATTTGTATGCATGATGAATCCACCATCACCGCATGCCCAGCCATGTTGTTCATCAGCAAATGAAACTCCCAACAAGGCAACACGGGTATTAGTGGCTAATTTGCTCCACTGTCGCCCTCCATCAAGCGTTTTTAATACAGTCCCATTTTCGCCTACAACCCAGCCAATTTTAGGATTGATAAACCGCACTTTCTTTAATTCAATTTTGAATGGCAAAGGTCGATTCGGTTGATGGTTCCAAGTTTTACCGCCATCGGTGGTATTTAAAATGGTTGAAGCGCTCCCAACTATCCATCCGTTTTGAGCATCTACAAAAAAGACATCAGAAAAGCCAGCTTGCCACCGAGATTGGCTGACGGTTACCCACTCTTTTTGCGCGAACACAAACGGCGTTATGCAGAGCAATAAAGTTAGGATGATCGAAAATAAAATTCCCCGTTTCATGTGAATTCCTCCTATATTATAATCTCTTAATAGCATTTACACAAATTCAGTAGTACGTGGTTTTCACCACGCTATCTATATTATGAAATAACATCTATATATCCGTTAAAGTATATCACGTTTCAGATTTTACGTCAACGTAATTTGATAAGTTCATAGGTTCTCAGAGCCATTCAATTCCCTAATAATTTCTACCTTCCGTCTAAAACCTCTTCCTGTAGGAGCGACCTCCTGGTCGCGACCCTATCCTAAATATTGAGAAAACGCGAAAACTGAATGGCTCTGCATAGGTTTCTAAGCATAGTTGACAATAGCAAGGTATCATGGTATAATCTTTTCAGAATTAGAACGATTCATTACATTTTGGACACCTATTTGTGTAGATAGAAAACTGCTAATTACCGTCATAATAGACTAATTATCACCGCTGAATTTATGAATTAATCGGTCTTGACAAAATAGAACCTAAAACTTTGGAGAACAAATATGAAATCTTACAGGCAAATCGTAGAGGAGGCAAAAACAGAAATTCCGGAAGTGACTGCTGCTGACGTGAAAGAAGATCAGGAAAACGGCAGTGACTTTGTACTTCTGGATGTTCGCGATGAAGATGAATATCGCGCTGGTTATATCCCTGATGCTGTTCACGTCACACGTGGCATGTTAGAATTTTCCGTTGAAGATTACATCCCCGACCGCGACCAAAAGGTAGTCGTCTATTGTGCTGCAGGACTACGTTCGCTCCTTGCTGCAAAATCGCTCCGTGAAATGGGATACACAGACACCGTATCTATGGCGGGTGGATACCGAGATTGGAGTGCCGCAGGTTTTCCTACCGCACAAGACAAAGAGATGTCGCATGAGCAGCTTGACCGTTATAGCAGACATTTTATGCTGACCGAAGTCGGTGAACGCGGACAGGCAAAACTCCTTGATGCGAAGGTCTTGCTTGTTGGTGCGGGTGGATTAGGTTCGCCTGCGGGCGTATATCTTGGTGCTGCTGGCATCGGACACATGGGTATCATAGATTCCGATGTTGTGGAGTTAAGCAACCTACAGCGTCAGATTTTACATCGCACAGAAGCAGTCGGCACACCAAAAGTGCAGTCCGCGACAACGACTATCAAATCACTTAATCCTGATGTTGAGATTACACCTTACAATCTCCGTCTCACTGCTGACAACGTTGAAGAGATATTTTCAGAATACGACCTAATTGTTGATGGATGCGATAACTTCGCGACCCGTTTCCTCGTCAACGATGCTGCAGTGCTTATGAATAAACCGATTGTACACGGTAGTATTTTCCAGTTTGAAGGACAGGTCACCCTCTTTAAACCAAATGAGGGCCCGTGCTACCGATGCATGTATCCCACACCGCCACCGCCCGGCATGGTGCCGAGCTGAAGTGAGGCTGGTGTCCTGGGCGTGCTCCCAGGCGTTATTGGTGTGATGATGGCAACGGAAGCAATTAAATATATTATCGGTATCGGTGAACCGCTTATCGGTAGACTTATCCTTTACGATGCACTCAGTATGACCTATCGCGAAATGAAAGTCCCGCGAGATGAAAATTGCCCACTGTGCGGTAAAAATCCGAGTATCACAAAATTGATAGATGATTACGATGCAGCTGCAGAAAATCCTGAAACCTTTGCGCCTGCTGCTGATTAGCCGATTAGAGGGTTTGTAGTCGCGCAATTCATTGCGCCTCTTACATTCAACATAGTGTGAGTTTCAAATGTCACAAAGCATTAAATGGTATATTGTTTTCAGAATTAGTATTATTCCGAATCGCGGATTATACGGATTTCACAGATTACGCTGATTTTGTGGTGAATAGAAATGATTACACATATCCGAATGAAAAACTTCAAGTCGTGGGCAGATAGTGGTGAGGTGAAACTTGCACCACTGACAGGCTTTTTCGGAACAAATAGTTCTGGGAAGAGTAGTTTGTTGCAGATGCTGCTGCTGCTTAAGCAGAGTGCGGAGCATTCAATTACAGAGGAAATTCTGTTCTTTGGTGATGAAACGTCTCCTGTTAACCTTGGTAATCTCAGTGAAGTAGTTCATGGTCATAGACAGAAAGGTTCTTTGAAATTAGAATTTGGTGGCAAACTTGAAACACCTATATCTATTGATTATTCATATCCAGATGAATCTGGACTAATAAAACAGGTTTCGTTTACAACAGACAGATTCACTTTTGATTTAACAATTGTGTGGAACAGAGATGTGGTTGCTGTTGATAATATTCATTACCTTCTTAAGTCTGGAGATGATGAGTATAAAGCACAAGTAGATATCAATTCAAAGAAAATTCAGGGTGACCCATTACGAGCAAAATCCATGAATTTACCAAAAAACCAACTTTCATTTGAATTTGAGAATTTATTTTCTCACGTCTACTATCTTGGTCCGACTCGTGTACATCCACAACGCCTCTATCATTGGCAAGGCACACATCCAAAGAAGATTGACCAGTCGGGAAGTGAGGCGATTGATGCAGTCCTTTCAGCTGGTGTTCGGAAGTTAAAATCCTCTAATAGAGAAGATGCAACACTAATTGAAGATCGGATTTCAGAGTGGCTTCAAAAGATGGACCTCGCCCATTCCTTTCGTGTTATTCCAACCAGCTCTTTAGACGATCAAAATTACGAGGTTCGCCTACAAAAAAGCCCCAGCAGCGCGGAAGTGACATTAGCAGACATTGGATACGGGTTAGCTGACGTTTTGCCAATGCTGGTTTATTGCTACTATGTGGAGGAAGGTTCAACGCTAATTCTGGAACAACCCGGCATTCATCTCCATCCTAAGGTCCAATCTGAACTCGCGGACTTCTTTATTGAGGTTGTTGACGAACGGAAACTGCAGATTTTGGTAGAAAGCCATAGCGAACATCTGTTAACGCGTCTTCAAAGACGAATCGCTGAAAAACAAATTCCTGAAGAAAACGTTGCCCTCTATTTTTGTCGTAATAATGATGGTGCTTCCACGATTGAAAAGTTAGAAGTAGACGGAGAGTCCGGTGATATTAAAAATTGGCCTGAAAACTTCTTCGGTGATGTGATGGGGGATATGTTTGCAATGACCGATAAGCAGGTTGAAACCATTGCAGAAACGGAACCGGAGGGCTAATGGGCGCAGTTGTAATTGATACGAACGTTTTGGTAGTGGCAAACGGCAAGGATGCTGCGCCACAGGCATCTGACAAATGCATCACACTTTGCAGGGCACGGCTTACTAAGATACTTAGAGGTTCCGAGAGGGTGTTACTTGATGACAAAAAACGAATAATTCAAGAATACAGAAATAACTTGAATGAAAAAGGCCGTGGATTTGGTGATCGTTTCTGGCTGGAATTGAAGAGAAGATTTTATAATCCGAAAGGTTATCCTGAAACGGTTATCGCGGTTCAAATTACACCGTTAGAAGGAAACGGCACCGAATTTGAAGAATTTCCTAACAATGACGCGGCATTGAATAATTTTCATAAGAAAGATAAGAAATTTGTTGCTGTTGCACTTGCGTACCAAAGCGATTCTGGAGAAATAGCACCTATCCTAAAAGCAGATGACAAGGGTTGGGAAAATTATAAAACTGCACTTGCTGAACAGGGCGTTCACGTTCATTCTATATGCGAAAATAACAGTTAAACATCTTTCCGAAACAGTAAATGCGTCGTAATTACCGCCTCTTAATCCTACTCTCCCCTGTTATCTTCTGGCTTTTATGTTTCTTCTTCCTTCCTATCATCTCTGTATTTATCTATAGTTTTGTGGAGCGTGGCACCTACGGTGGAGTAGAGTGGAACTTTACACTGGAAAACTATCAACGGTTGTTTGATGGACTCTATCTTGGCATACTTTGGCGTTCAGTATCAACAGCACTCGTCTGCACAGCGATTTGTCTACTTGTCGGTTATCCGTTTGCCTATTATCTGGCATGCTACAAACCGAAATGGCGAAATGTGTTGTTATTGCTTGTAGTAGTACCGTTTTGGATTAACTTCCTGATACGCACCTATGCATGGATACTGATTTTACGCACAGAAGGGCTGCTGAACAGTTTTCTCGCCCTACTAATTCCCGGTTTTCAGCCCTTAGAACTCCTCAATACACCATTCGCTGTGCAGATTGGTTTGGTTTACGGTTATTTGCCGTTCATGATTCTCCCATTATACGCTGCATTAGAGCAGTTGGATTTGTCGCTAATAGATGCGGCAAAGGATTTGGGAGCATCCCCGCGTCACGCTTTTTGGCATGTTACTTTACCGCTGAGTCTTCCCGGTATCCTTGCAGGCTCAATGTTGGTTTTTATCCCAACGGTTGGCGCTTTTCTAACGCCAGATATTCTCGGTGGTGGAAAGGTAAGTTTTATCGGCAATGTAATTGAACGACAATTCAAAACAGCGCGAGATTATCCATTCGGTTCTGCACTCTCTTTTATGCTTATGGCGATAGTACTTGCAGGGACTATACTATATTTCCGTGCTTTGCAGGGTAGTGAATCTGCAGAAACTTAGTCAAGGTTACGGCACACGGATTTTGCCTACTACTTCAATGAAACGACTTCTTGAAATCAATATCTGCTTAGTCTTTCTTTTCCTCTATATCCCGATTTTAGTTGTTGTTATGTTCTCATTCAACAGTGGCGATCAGATTGCGGTTTGGGAAGGCTTCTCGCTCAACTGGTATGCAGAACTGTTCAAGAATCGTGATGTGTGGCATGCTTGTAAAAATAGTTTAATCATCGCAGGTGTTGCGACGTTCATCTCAACCATCATCGGGACCGCTGCAGCACTCGCAATAGAAAAATATCGGTTTCGGATTCGCACTGCCTTAACCCGTGTGCTCTATCTACCACTCATCATACCTGATATTGTCTTAGCGATTGCCTTGTTGACGTTTTATGTACAGGTCAAATTTCCACGTGGATTAACGTCGGTGATTTTAGCGCACGTAGTTTTCAACATCGCTTACGTTACAATAGTTGTCCGCGCGCGTTTGGAGGGTTACGATGACACCATAGAGGAAGCAGCGCTTGATCTTGGCGCAAACCGATGGCAAACGTTTTGGCGGATTACGTTCCCACTTATCGCTCCTGGTATTATCGGCGGCGCGCTGCTCGCTTTCACCCTCTCAATAGACGACTTTGTAATCACGTTCTTTACCGCTGGCGTTGGTTCTACAACGCTTTCAGTATATATCTATTCCAGTTTAAAGTTTGGTATCACACCAGAACTCAACGCTATTTCAACGATGTTGTTAGTAAATTCAATCGTATTCATTTTGTTATTCCTGTGGTTTCGAGGACGAAACACACAAACGAGTTAACCAATTACTTGAAATTATGGTATAATGTAGTGGGAGTTCGGATATAATAATTTAGCCTTCTTGAAGGTTGTTTCCAAACTTCTTTTCTTGAAACAATTGTCAGAATCTTTCAGAAGATATACGGAAATTTCAGAGTTACTCTGAAATTGTTGTTTTTCAAAAATGATGAGAACCCTTATTAAGACTGGGTTTACCGGCAGTTCTCACATCTGTTCTAAGGACTGACTCTGAAAATTTTAGCATATGTCTAATTAAAAAAATGTTGTGTTGAACCCAGGTTAATGTTAAGTAATATGAAAATCCAAAAACTTCAATTTTATATCCAAATTCTCTGTCTGTTGTGTGTAATTGGACTTGTATCCGCTTGTGATACAGAAAACTTGCTGAACATGGATAGGGAGATGCTTGATATAGATTTACGATCTGAGACTCAAACGCTCAATATCGGTGATACCACAACCATTACGGCAACAGTGAATTATTCTGGAGATTCAGCGGTGCTGGTTTACGAATGGAACGCAAGTGGCGGCAGGATTGTTGGTCATGGTGAAAGCGTTGTTTATGTTGCGCCTGAATCCGCTGGCACTTATACGATTACCCTTGAAGTCTCTGATGGCACAGTAACGGAACGTAATGATATTCGGATGGAGGTAAATATCGGTCATGCGATTGTTGCAATGCCAAATCGCTATTGGCAAGGGAATACCTTCACACAGACTTTAACATATCGGTTGAACGTAGAAGAGATATTTCGTGATAACATCACGTTGCGATATGAGATATTGCAGGATACAGCACGCGCAGGTGCATTTTTGACAATAACTATCAATGGTACGCCTGTTATTAGAAATCGCGCAATTGGTGCTGTGCAGCCTGCTGAGATGCTGTTGATCGCAGATAATGTAGATGTTTCGCGAATTATAACTGCACCGGGCAATTATGAACTTGCTCTAACACTTGAGGTCGTGAACGTTATGGAAGATGCTTGGTTGTTAAGGAAACTGACACTGATTGGGGTTGAAGGCACAATAGCCGAACTACGTTAACACACAGGAAATTGCTTTGGATGCAAGTATTCAAGCACACGTAGAAGTTGATTTAAACACTATTCAAGCCAATGCAACAGCGATAAAAGCACACACAGGAAAGCAGTTAATTGCTGTTGTCAAAGCAGATGCCTACGGACACGGTGCTATTCCTGTTGCAGAGGTATTGCATACAATTGCAGACATGTTCGCAGTTGCAACGGTTGCGGAAGCCATTGAACTACGTGAAGCGGGCATTCAAAAGCCTATTCTTATTTTGTTTAGTCCTCTACCCGATTTTGCAGAGGAAATCATCGCACACAACTTGACTCCTGCAGTTGATAATTTCACCCTGGCGCAAAAATTGAACAAAGTTGTTGAAGATGGTAAATCCCGATCACAACAGACATCTACAGAAAAAGTAAAAGTTCACATTGATGTTAACACAGGGATGAATCGATGCGGGGTTCGCTACACTGAAGTGGCAGCGTTCCTAAAAAAAATAAAAACATTACCGTACATTGAGATTGAGGGTATTTTTACACACTTTGCAACTGCCGATGAAACCGATAAAAGTTTTGCACACCTTCAACTTGAACGATTTTCTTTTGTGCTTGCGAGCGTTCCGAATATACCGATGACGCATGCCGCGAATAGTCCAGCAGCTCTGGCAATACCTGAATCTCATTTTGACGCTGTGCGTCCCGGCTTGAGTTTGTACGGAATCTATCCCGGACACGAAAAACCGATCCAGTTGCAACCTGCGCTCACATGGAAGGCGCGTGTCGGATGGATAGATTATATTGAAGCAGGTGAAGGTGTCAGCTATGGATTGTTATATAAGGTACCTTCTCGAACCTGTGTGGCAGGGATACAAGTTGGCTTTGGCGATGGCTATCCACGACCACTTTCAGGTATTGGTGAGGTGTTAATTGGTGGGAAACGCTGTCCGATCATTGGACGTATCTGCATGGATATGATGGTGGTTCAGTTAGAGTCTTCAGACAATGTTGCAGTGGGTGATGAAGTTGTGTTGATAGGAAAGCAAGGAAATGAAAAAATAACAATTTATGAAGTCGCAGAACGTGCCAATACAATTCCTTATGAAATTTTGATAAGTATAGCAAAACGCGTGAACCGAATTTATTCATAATATAAAAAATGCTAATTAAAATAAAAAACCTCTCAGTCTTTTTCGGGACTAATCCTGCTTTAGACGACCTTTCAGTAGAATTAGAAGGCGGTGCTATCGGATTATTGGGTCCTAACGGTGCTGGAAAAAGCACACTGATTAAAATGCTTCTCGGTTTTGTCCAACCAACCAGAGGTGAAGCAAAAGTATTCGGGTTAGATGTGCAAACCGAACAAGTGGCTATCCGACAACAGATCGGATATTTGCCCGAAGACGACTGCTTAATTCCTCAGATGAATGCCGTTCAACTGGTGGCTTACGCAGGTCAACTCTGTGGGATGCCGTCACGGGATGCGATGCAACGTGCACACGAAGTGCTATATTACGTCGGCGTTGATGAAGAACGCTACCGTCCCATAAGTGGATATTCAGCAGGAATGCGACAACGTATTAAGTTGGCACAAGCATTGGTGCATGATCCGAAGCTGCTACTGCTTGACGAACCAACAAATGGCATGGATACAACTGGTAGAGAGGAGATGCTTTTACTTGTTAAAGACATTTCTGCGGATAAAGGAATCGATGTAGTGCTGTCTTCCCACCTTTTGCCTGATGTAGAGTCTGCTTGTCAACACGTAATGGCACTCTCTCACGGAAATCTTGTTATCCAAGGTAATATAGAAGAACTCAGAAAGAATCACGGACAAGCATTTGACTTAAAAATTGTAGGTGATCGTGATGCTTATGTTGCCGCTTTAGAACGTTACCCCTACAATACTGAATTACGACCAAACGGACACGTTCGCGTTACATCAACGGAGCAAGAGCAGACAGAAGGAACTTTTTTCTTTAAGTTGGCACATGAAACAGGTGTCCAACTTCGCCAATTGCGTGAGGTAAAACATTCGCTTGAGGATGTGTTTGCTGATGCAATGGAAATGGAATAATAAAAAATATCCGTCTATTAGTCGTTTAGTGAAAGTGTCACTTAAATCATTTGCTCAGAGATAATGAATTAGCAACAATTTAGAAGGGAAATCAAATGGCAGACAGAGATAATCTGATTGATGTTGGTGTTGCGCAAATAGACATAACCCCCGATTACCCGATTCGGCTCAACGGCTACGGCAGTCGGCGAACAGAATCTGAGGGAATTATCCAGCGGATATACGCAAAAGCACTCGCTATCGGTAGCGATGACGATGATCCTGTGGTCATGATAACCGTAGAAAACTGCGGCTTACCTGATGAGTTAACCGAAGAAGTGTCCGAACGCGTAAAAAATAAAACAGGAATCTCGCGAGAGAATTTCGTAGCATGTTACACACATACCCACAGCGCGCCGTGCTTAACAAACGCTGCATCGTTTATCTTCAGTGCTGATATTTCACCTGAAGAACAGAAAAAGATTGACCGCTACACGCGTCAACTCTCTAACTGGATGGAAACCATCGCGTTGGAAGCACTGACAAGGCGACAACCTTGCCGATTAGCATGGAACATCGGTGAACTCGGTTTTGCAAAGAATAGACGAACGGAAGGTGGGCCTGTAGACCATTCATTACCGGTGATGCAGATAACGGATGCTGATGGCACTTTGCGTGCCGTGTGGGTAAGTTATGCCTGTCATTGCACCACTTTAGCAGGTGCTGACAACCATATCTGCGGTGATTGGGCAGGATTTGCACAAGAGGAAATTCAAAAAGCACATCCAGATGTAACCGCATTGATAACGATTGGGTGTGGTGCAGATGCCAACCCAGAGTCCCGTATGCGACCAATGCCCGATGGAAAACAGGAGGTATTCGAAACACGTCTCGCCTATGCGAAAGAACACGGACAAGCACTTGCACAAGAGGTTGAACACCAACTTGAACGAGATGCAATCAGCATTTCCAATGTGCCTAAAGGCGCGTTTGCGAGAGTGAATTTGCCGTTTGATAAACTGCCAACCCATGAGGAGTGGGAGGAACGAGCCGCACAGGGTGGTGCGGGGGCATACCATGCTAAAAAACATCTTGAAATGTTACAGAATGGTCAAGCCATCAAAACGGAAATCTCTTATCCGATACAGGCATGGACGTTTGGTGATGAATTGGCTGTGATATTCCTTGCAAGTGAGGTGGTAGTAGATTTTTCGCTGCGTCTAAAAAAAGAGTTTGACGCAACGAGGTTATGGGTAGGTGCTTATGCAAACGCTTTTCCCGGCTATATCCCGTCTGAGCGGGTGTTGGCTGAAGGTGGATATGAAGGTGGCGGGGCAATGATCTATTTCGGTCAACCTACTCGATTTGCTCCCGGTGTAGAACAACTGGTAATTGATACGGTACATCAAGTGTTACCAGCGGAATTTCTTACAAAATCTAACAACTGAAAGAGAGAAAATAATGGAAATAAGACCCAATCGAATAAAACAGTTCGTAGGTCGGGTAGAGTGCAGCGAAACCCGACAACACCAAGGTTTCAAGGTAAATCTGGCGGGTTTTACAAGGAAATCACAGAAACAGTCCAAGTTTTGACAATAGCGTTTCAGTCCTAACATGTCGGGTTTCGCAAGCTCTACCCGACCTACAACTCACTCACTGAGAAAGAGAGATCATAAACATAATGGAAATAAGACCCAATCAGGTTAAACAGAAATTAGCAAATGGAGACCTCGCGTACGTTATCGCAGGATTGACAAATGCAGATGATATAGACGCTTTCGGTCCAAACGGATTTGATGGCGTATGGTTAGAAGGCGAACATGGAAATGTAGATGCTACTAACCTTGGTAATCTTACACGTGCATGTGATTTGTGGGGGATGACCTCAGTGGTGCGTGTCAATCGCAACGATCAAGCACTCATTTACCGCACATTAGATTGTGGTGCGATGGGAATTGTTGTGCCACATGTCAATACAAAATCGGAAGCACAGAACGTTGTTGATGGCGGAAAGTTCGCGCCAATCGGACATCGGGGCATGTTCACAAGTCGCCAAGGGTACGGTGTAGACAACTATTTTGACATTGCCAATTCACAGACATTGCTGATTGTCTTAATAGAAGATATTGTCGCTGTAAACAACCTTGACCAGATTCTTACAGTTGATCATATAGATGTGTTTTTCGTAGCACCCTCAGATTTAGCGACATCAATGGGACACATCGGCAATCTTACCCACCCTGATGTACAAAACACTATTGATAGTGCATTAACACGTATTCAAGACGCTGGGCGAATCGCTGGCACATTGGCACTGGATGATACTGTTGAGAAATATGTGAAGGCTGGCGTGCAGTTTCTACTCGTCGGTGTCGGGGGCTGGATTGCATCTGGCGCGGCGGAATATAAATTGCGGGCAGAGGGTGTGAAAACTTGAACTTATCTTAACGTGAGTTTGATAATAAAATGTGAGTTTGCTCTAAACACTCTTCATGCCTAAAGAAAGCAGTATTTTTGTAGCATAACCTGTTAGGTTGTGCCGTTTTTACGAAAAATAACAGAGAATGCTGCGGATGAAAACTTTTTCAAACTCCCGTTATCTTAAATTGTTTGAAAGGAGATTTATTATGAAAGACTTTCTAAAGTTTAAAAAGATGATCACACCGATTATCATTCCAATTCTGTTTTGGATTGGGACTATTATTTGTATAATTGTTGGACTTGTTATGATCATTACGGGGACTACTGGTGAGTTACGTGAGTTTCGACCCGTTGGTGAGGAAATAGTCCTTATAGGACTTGGATATATCTTTTTGGGTCCAATTGTTATGCGTGTATACTGTGAGTTTTTGATAATCCTGTTTTCCGTTAACGATAAACTGGAAGATATTAAAGGTTTGTTAAAATCCCAGCAAGATAATGATAACCAAGACAATTCGTTAAATGAAGATTAAACAAGTATGAATTAGGAATCGTAAAGGGATCGCTTCCAAGAGCACCGATTGGTTTCTATTGATTATGCCAAAAACGTTATCCCGCCGGATGCCTCTCTCCCTTGCCAGACTGCGCCAGTGGGGTAGATGTGTTTCTCAATGAAATCAGGATACATCTCAAGTCCCCAACCCGGTACGGTCGGTGCAACGTAAGCGCCATCCCTTACCTGAATCGGTTCAATAAACACTTCATCTTGCAGAAAATTAAGATATTCCACCACTTGTGTATCTGAATGTGCTGCAACACAGATTTGATCCCACATAGCGTAATGCTGAATCATATTACATAAACCGATGCCACCACCGTGCGGGCAGACAGGCACGTTATACTTTGCTGCCATCAAAATCACTGCCAATACATCGTTGACACCACCGAGACGCGTTGCATCAATCTGACAGAATTGGATAGCATTGCTTGTTATTAACTGTTTGAAAACGACAGGTGACGGTACTTGTTCCCCTGCCGCAACGCCAATACCATATTTTTCTAATGCGCGTGCGACCTTCACAAAACCCAGAACATCGTCTCGTGCTGTCGGTTCCTCAATCCATGTCGGTCTGAAGTCTACCAATGCTTCCATGTGAGCGATTGCTTCATCAACACCCCAAACCTGATTTGCATCCACCATCAAACGGGCATCTTCACCGATTACCTCCCTAATGAAGGCGAGTCGTTTCTTGTCGAAATCCAAATCTTGTCCAACTTTCATCTTAAAGCAATCAAGACCTGCAGCCTTTACCTGATTTACCGTTTCAATGATTTGTTCGTCCGTTAAACCGAGCCAACCAGCAGTGGAATACGCTTTCGGTCCTTTCTGACAAAGTGCTTGTTCACGGGTTTCTCGGCTATTCCAATGCTTACTCAGGATTTCTTCTGCTTCATCGGGTGTCAACGCATCCCGCAGATACCGCCAATCAATACACTGCACAATCTTCTCAGGTGGTAAGTCAACAAGCAGTTTCCACAGTGGTTTTTCAACCAGTTTCGCCCACAGGTCCCACATCGCGTTGACAATACTGCCAATTGCCATCCGATTAACCCCATCCGCGAGCCACCTTAATTGATGATGATCAATGAGAAGTTTATGAAATTCGCCCGGATCGTTTACGAAGGTTTCAACACGCATCCCCGTTACAAGTTGTGCGAGGTCTTTAACCCCGTAAGCGATCCAGTCGTTTCCAGCACCAGCAGTAAAAGCAACAGAAATACCAATGTGTCCTGTGTTTGTTTCTATAGTAGTTAGTACCGCGGAATAGTTTGGTTTCTTGTGAAATGGGTCAGAACCGAGCAGTGTATCAGATGTAGGCACGCGTAAATCTATAACATTTACATTTTCTATTTTGCAATCTGGGTGAGCAAGTTGTGTCATAGTGTTATCCATAATTGAGTTGACTCCTTTCGCTACACAGTATAAAATAAATCACCATGAAAATCTATACAAAATTTGGTGATTCTGGGGAAACGGCACTATACGGCGGTACTCGGATACCAAAGGACGCACTGCAGATTGAGGCGATTGGCACTGTAGACGAACTAAACGCCTATATCGGTTATGCACAAACATTGGTTGATGATTCTGACCTCTGCGACTTGATGGAACGTATTCAAAATCACCTTTTTTCAATCGGAGCTGATTTAGCAACGCCAGAGAATCATACAAAATCTTCAGAATTGCGGGTATCTGGGGATTTCACATTAGAAATGGAAAAAGCAATTGATACGCTTTCTGACGAACTTCCACCTCTGACAAACTTTATTCTTCCCGGTGGTTGCCAAGCAGGTGCTGTTTTACATGTGGCACGAGCAGTATGTCGTAGAAGCGAACGGTGTGTTGTGCGTCTCGCGCGCGAAGTGGACGTGAATCCAGAAATTATCCGATGCCTAAATCGACTATCAGATTTGTTGTTTGTTTTGGCACGTGTGGTGAATCATCGTTCTGAGATGCCAGAGCCGATTTGGAAATCCTAAGGAATATAACAGTGGGAAAAAATATTGAAGGTATCGTCGCAAAACATTATTGGCGTGCTGTCATCTTTCTCGTGGCAATCATTTTAATCGGAGCAGGATTCTGGGGTTTGCGACGGTTTAACCCTGCCTTATTCCTCGGAAAACCCGATTTTATCGCTGTCCCCAACAAAGACCAACCGCAACAATCAGTCGAAGATAAACCTACACTTCTCAATATCAACACTGCTTCTGCTGAAGAACTGGAATCACTTTCCGGTATTGGTCCACAGATGGCGAGAAGGATTATTCAATATCGTGAGGAACACGGCAATTTTACATCGGTTGATGCGTTGACGGAAGTGAAGGGTTTGGGAGAAAAGACGTTGGAAAAGTTGAAACCTTTTATTAGTGTGGAGTGATGCATTTTGTGAGAAAAAGAAAGGCAAGTAACACTTTGGCTACCTGCCCCATTGCGTAAAGGATTTGCGGTTTACCGTGATGGGTTTTTCTTTTTAATATGAACAGCACGGAACCAATTTTCAATATGCACTGCAACATCCGGATCCAACGTTTTTAGCCGATGCATTCCCTCTTCAAGTCCGTGAATATGGATGAGGTTGACGGCTTTATCAAATCGTTCTGGATACTGCTCAATGAGTATTGCTTCTGTGCGCTTAAGCGGTGGCACTTCAGCTGTGGGTATCAAGGATTCTTCAAAGAACGACTGCCACTCCGTGTCTGTTCTAAAAATCTGTCCCAAGGACTCAAGTTCCGCTTGTGCCCGTTGTGCCATTTTCCTCGCAGCGCGCGCCGCTATCTCTTCTGGAGAATCCTCACTTGGAAATGTAGACCTATCTCTGTCTTGTGGTGCAATATCTTCTACCGTCAAAGGGGCAGAAGGTTCATCTTGAAAATCCTTATTAACAACTTGTTTTTGGTATTCTTCAGGTGAGATAGTGGGCGGGGGTTCGTCAAGAACGTTATCGTTTTCATCTAAGTAGATGATCTGATACCCTTTCGGCTCTATGCCGTATAAGAGGAGATTGCGGTGATCCTCTGAACTCATATATCCCCCGTAACCTGTCGCAGTAACAGCATTTTCAAATACCTTTTTTCTGACATAGTAGCGTCCGCCACCTGTTGGCAGAAACGTCCTTGCATCGGGACCTCTAAAAATACCGCCATCTATTGTTGGATCCGATTTCTGGGCATTTTGGATTTGTTGATTCTCCCAGATTTTCCGATCAATATAAGCGAACTTGTAAGTTTCCCAATCCTCAGTCGGTGGAATACCGTACCGTCCGGATGTCCATTCTCCGGATCGGTTTTCAAGTGATATGAGATTTCCTCGTATTGCGAGATAGCGTGAATAATGCCCAAAATGCTCTATCGTGACACCTTTTTCAAGCAGCATCGCTACCCACTCATCTTGTGGGTACTTTTCGTCAACTCTCGGATCTGCGACCATGTCTTCAAAGGAAGCTAACAGTGCCTCCACAGTTTGTGGGCCATTATGCGGTTTGGGACCAGTGGGTTCTGTGAATTCTTCCTCATAAAGTCGTAGCGGAGGGGGTTCCTCCCCTCTCTTTTTAAACTCAGCTGCTTTTGCCTCAAATACCTTACGGAGTTGTCTTTTCAAATCCTCTACATTCATTGCTTGTTCCGGTGGTCCCACGTACGGTAATTCTTCACGAAAACGCCTGAAGATCTCTTCAATTGTTAAATCAATTTGGGCATCTATCCAGTTAGCCCATGCCTCGTCTGATTGACCTGAAGTCTTAGTTACAGAACTGATGGAGATAGGTTGTCTCTCCTGTTCTGATTGGCGCGCCGAAGAATCCATCAACTGTGGGGTAGGACGAAGCAGGAAAAATGCAATAACGCCTACAATACCTAAAAATAGGCAAATAAAAAGTCCAGTTTTGCGAGTCATTATACTCCTCCAATGGGTTAATAATTCCGCTGGCATTGACAGAACAGTGCCAGCGGAAAGCAGTTAATTAGACTTTGGTGACTACATATCAGGCCAATAGTCTGAACCATCAGTTGATGGATACATATAGATCCATCCCCAGGAATAGGCAGTAGTTTCATCCAGGTATTCACCACTGTATGCGGACACAGAAGCATAGGGATAGGATCTATCTTCGTATAATACCCTTATACCTGCAAAATTAATGCGGGTTTTTATTGTCACCGAAATTCCGGCATCATCATAATCCCATCGGGTACCAGCTTCCGAACCTGAGTCGAAAAAGTCCCCGATACTTCCTCTCAATGTCGCCAAAGCCGTTCCATGTCCAGTATAACTTTCGCCTTCAGTCCAAGGACCGCTAATAGACGGATAGGGATATGCTTTTGCCCCACCACTGTTCGCACTTACGTGGATAGAAATTGAAGGGTCGCCAGCAGAAGCACCATGATTATAAATTCCGATTCCTATGGAAAATGCAACAACGAAGGTTGCTGCGATAAAGAAATTTCTCATTTTTAAATCTCCTTTAGTGGTAGCACTTCCTTGATATGAAAGTGTACCGCTTTTTATATTAGGTGCTAACCTAATGCTACACAAAAATCTACTTTCATGTTACAATTAGGTTAGCACTGCTATACCGCGTTTATGGCAGTGTCGCGTCGATCGGTGTTCACTCCACCATCGACGCACCTATAAAATAGGAGACTACCAATAACAAAAACAATTATATCATATTTACAAAAAGATGTCAAAAAAAACAGTTATTTTTTATGAGGCATGCCCTTTTGTAACTAATCCGCTATACCATGCCTTTTTCTGTAAAAATATGCTGCACGGGAACATCCCACGGTTGTGGAAATGTATCCTCTACGATTTGCATCTCAAATGCTATACCAATTGTAACAGCGTTTGGACAGGAAGGCAGAAAACGGTCATAAAATCCTTTGCCGTATCCGAGACGATAACCATTTGAATCAAAAGCAATGCCAGGAACGAAGATGAGTTGGAGTTTATCAGGCGGGAAAATAGGACAATTGGTATTGGGTTCAAGCATTCCAAAACGGTGTCGAATTAAATCTTTTTTCAAATTCTGAACACATCTCGGTATGAGTTGACTGCTTTTTGTATCAACAACTGGGGCAATAATGTGTCTCTCCTGATTGAAAAGAGTTTCAATCAGTTCTTGTGTTTCTACCTCGCTTTTCATGCTCAAATAAACCATCACCGCATCAAAATAACACTCTTCCCCATTTTTTTCACTTTGCTGAATCCATTCAATCACATGCCCCACAATCAGTTTGCTTCGCGTAGTACGTTCTGCAGGTGACAGATTTTCGCGCCGTTTCAATGTTTCTTCCCTGATAGATTCCCGTTTTTGAGCGATTCCCATATAACTTTTCTATTCTTCCCATTCAATCTGATGTATATGTTTGGCAAGTGCATCACGGAAAGTAGAAGGTTTCATAGAGAGTAACTTAGCCGCTCGCGTTTTATTCCCTTGTGTCTTTCGCATTGCCCAGGCAATAAGTTCACGTTCCGTGGATTTAATAATTTCGTGGAAAGAGGTCATACTTGGCGTATTGTCAAGTTTTTGAGATGTGGGTAGCTTTAATTCAATCGGTATTTCTTCAGTTGTAATGTCAGTCCCATTGTTGACAGCGACAAGTCGTTCTATAATATTTTCAAGTTCACTGATATTTCCCGGCCACGGATACTCAGTAAGGACGTTGATTGCATCCTGCTTCATACGAATGGCTTGATGTGGTGAAAAAATCTCCATAAAATGGTTAATGAGCATCGGGATGTCACCTTTGCGTTCTCGTAGTGGCGGCAGGAACAAAGGGATGACATTCAATTGATAATATAGGTCTTCAAGAAATTCGTTACGTTTTGTTTTCTCTTTTAGATTTTCGCGGGACGTTGATATGATACGCAAATCCAGTTCGATGTGTTCAGATTCAGACGATCCCAAAAACTTTCGTTCTTCCAATATGGCTAAGAGTTTTGCCTGCAGGTCAAGTGGAACAGTATCCACATTTGCAATGAAAAGTGTCCCGTTCTTCGCTAATTGTAGTTTTCCTTGGCGAGATTGATCACCAAAAAGTTCCAATTCAATAGCATCGGCAGTAAGACCATAACAATTGAGGCTAACATAAGGTTGATGCTGCCGCGAACTTCGCAGATGAATTGTTTTTGCCAAGAGTGATTTACCTGTCCCCTCTTCTCCGCAAATCATAACATTGCTGTCAGCAGCAGCAACATTAGGTATTAATTTGAAGATTTCTTGTATTTGTTGACTTTTTCCAATGAGTGTTTGGTAAAGAGAAGGTTCTTGGTTTGTGTCAGGCGTTTTGAGAGATGATTGTGTATTTTCAGTAGGTGTTTTCCCCCTCAACGCTTTGAGTTTATCCAGCATAAGGATTAACTCATCGCTTGAAAAAGGTTTTTTAATGTAGTTATATGCACCGAATCTAAGAGCCTCAACAGCGGTCTCAACACTTGCGTATGCAGTCATCACAATTACGGTTATATGTGGATGTTCTTTTTTCACCCTTTTAAGAAAATCAATCCCGTGCATCTGCGGCATCCGCAAATCGGTCACCAACACATCAAACGCCTCTTGTTGCAAAAGTTGAAGCCCAATTAATGGCGATTCGACAGCGATAGCATCGTAATTAGATTCGCGTAAATCATCACGGAGTGTCATGCGTTTTAATTTTTCATCATCAACAACGAGGATTTTCATTTTGACCTCCTATGTTTGTTCTTGTGGAATGGGCAATTTTACTGTAAATGTTGAACCACGACCAACTTCGCTCTCTACTTCAATAACTCCTTGATGTTGTCTCACAATTCTGTCAGACACTGAAAGTCCAAGCCCAGTACCTTTTTCTGTAATTTGTGTTGTGTAAAACGGGTCAAAAATTCTGTCTTGAACGGATTTTGATATGCCGATTCCAGTGTCAATTACTTTGACGTAAACGCTCGGTTTTCCTATCAAGGCATCTAAATTTATTTCGCCAGTTTCAAATAAAAGCCTTCCACCATCTGGCATTGCAGTAATAGCATTCAATGCGAGATTGAGGATGACCTGTTCTAAAAGATGTTTATCACCACGAATAAGTGCAATTTGATCTCGGTAGTCTTTTTCTATTTTTATACCTTTTTCGGACGCTCCATATTCTATAAGTCCAATTGTCTCATTCACAACATCATTAAGATTTACAGCAGTTAGCATCAATTCATGAGGTCGAGAGAAATCGAGAAGTTTCCCAATTGTCGCTTCAATACGCCGAATGGCTTCTTCCATTAAACCGAGATATTCTTGCGTTTGTTCAATGTTTTTCGGGTTACGCTGTATACGAAGGATACAGTTCAACAAACCGTCAAGCGGATTGTTGATTTCATGTGCGACACCCGCCGCCAATTCACCGATAGCAGCCATTTTTTCTGAAAAGATGAGTTGCTGTTCCATCCGTTTTCGATCAGTTACATCACGCGAAACGAGAACAGTCCCAAGATAATTATCCTCGTCATCGCGAACAGCAGCATAAGTATTTTCTAAGTGTTTTTCTCCTATTTGCTGGTTTTTCCTTTCAATCGCATCTCCACCTTCGGAAAAGTCCTGTGAAATTTGAGCAAGTGTTTCAGCACTTCCAAATTGCAGATCAGGTTTCATATCTTGTTCTGATCGATCTTTCTGAATCATTTGTGCAGCTTTGTTGAAGAGGGTCGTTTGGTTAGTAGAGTCTACAAAAACAACACCCTCCTGCATACATTCAATAATAGATTGCAATTTGTTACGTTCAAACACAACCTCTTTACGAGTTTCAACAAGTTCATCAACCTTTTCTTCCAAATTCTCCTTGAGTTCCCTCGTTTCTGCTTCACGCTCTCTTGCAGTTTGCGTGATTGTGGTTGCCAAATAAACTGAAAAGAAAAGGGTACTTGTAAACACAAATAACACGCCAAAGATATAAATTGGGTCGCTCCCCAACTCATCGGGCAGAAAATTATTCAGCGGATAGTGTGGAAGAATCTCAAAATACTCAAGGAAAATGAGCGAGCTTAATAGGACAGTGTTTAGTGTAGCTAATATATAACTGACACGTTTCGATAAGATGATACTCGCGATAATTAGGTGAAAAATGAAATAGAATATAAATGGATTTTCAACACCACCGCTGAAATGGATGAGAGCAATCAACGACAGCAAATCAAGTATAATATGGATACACGCTTGCCGTTTGATAGACATTAGCCGTTGTTGCGCTGGTGCTTTGCGATACATCTGAGGTTCAAAGTTGTAAAGCACCATCAGGCCGGCTATGATATAAAGCGGAATGGGGTTCGCAATCATATCGTACGCTAAATTGGCAACCGTCACAGTGAAAAATACACCTCCGATTGCAATCCAACGAAGCCGCACCAACCATCCGATTTGCTTGATTAACTCCAGTTTTAACGGCAGTTCATCATCGACTGCTTTTTCCTGGAACAATTGTGCCTGTTCCATATCAGTCAGTCTCTCTATTTCATGTAACGGACTTCACCATCAACTTCAATGGTATCAACGATTGCCATGACAACACCATCAACAGGTTTGTTGCTTGTCACACTCGTCTGACGCGCTGAGCTGCCTGTTGCTATAAGAACAATTTCACCGATGCCAGCACCGACAGCGTCCACCGCGACTGTGTACTTCCGTTCTAATTCTCCATCTAAATTCACATCTTGGACAATCAGCAACTTGCTTCCAACAAGTTTCTCATCTTTTTGCGTTGCAACGACTGTCCCCGTAACCTTTCCAAGTATCATTCAAAAAGCCTTTGTTTTAGTTTTAAATCAATTATTTTTCTCTGATGTTTACAGCGTAATGCGTGAGAAATTGACAAATTACTATCATCATGTTAAACTATTTTAGCGGGTAAAGTCAAGTCTAAAAGAATGGAGAAAAACTTGAATCAAAATAAGACTGATGTTGCTATTATCGGCGGTGGTATCATCGGATGCGCGATCGCTTATGAACTTGCCAAAAGACAAGTAGATGTAATCTTAATTGAAAAGGCATCACGCGTTGGCACAGAAGCATCTTGGGCAGGCGCAGGAATTTTAACATCGCATGCATCAACACACGAACCTTATCCAGAGTTGTGTCGTGCAAGTCTTGCCATGTATCCGTCACTGGCAACAGAATTGAAATCCGAAACGAATATAGATATTGAATTTATCCGTTCAGGCACGCTATCAGTCTTTTTCGATGAAGCTGAAGCTGCAGGTTTAATCGGTTTAGCAGAACGAAGGGTGAACCGAGGTTTTACTGCTGAAGTTTTTTCGCCAGAACAAGCATGGAAATTAGAACCCGCGGTTTCAAAATCCATTGCAGGGGCAGTACTGTTCCCAGAAGATGGACATGTGCGCAACCCCAAAATGGTGGCTGCGTTGACAAAAGGCGCAGCAAATTTTGGGGCAAAGTTTCTATTGGGTAATCCGGTTACTGAATTTGTTAGAGAAAAGGGACGAGTTGTCGGAGTAGTTGTCAATCGTGAGACTATTCATGCTGACTCGTTTGTGATTGCTGCGGGATGTTGGGCAGGTAATCTGACCGCATTGCTTGATTTTCCTATCTCAATTTCTCCTGCAAAGGGTCAAATAGTTCTGCTTGAAACAATGCCGCCGCTCATTCAACGGACGATAGACGGCCTCGGTATCTATATCGTTCCGCGTGCAGATGGGAAAATCCTACTTGGAGCAACGGTGGAGTTTGTAGGTTACGATAAAACCTCATCAGTTGATGGTGTAAAACAGATGATAGACGCTGCGGTTGTAATTGCACCGGAACTCGCGCAAAGCACATTTGTGCAAACATGGGCAGGTTTGCGTCCATATTACAAAAACGGTCCGTGTCTGGGATACCTTCCGGGTTATGATAACGTAATTTTAGCGTCTGGGCACTTCAAAAATGGTATCCTGCTTGCTCCGATTACGGGGCAACTCATTGCTGAACTACTTACGACAGGACAGACTTCGCTACCTCTTGAGTCTTTTAAACCTAATGCTATATAGGGAATAAACAACATGCATTTGTAATGAATCCAAGTGAACAGAGATTGTATCCTGGAACTTTTGATATACACATCGTTATCTGATTTATGACTCTGATGACAAGAGGTAGATAATGGAAGGTCTTGCAGTTTTGGTGATGTTATTCGGTATTTTTACTGGGATTTTTTGGATGATTGTCGGCTGGCGTGCTATGCAGGTACATGAAAAACTCGCAGATTCTGTTGAATTATTAGCACGACAAAGTAATAGGCAAGAACCGCAATCAGGTTCCTTAGGAGAAGATTAAGGATATCAACACTACAAAATAATCCGCATAAACTTAGGTAGGTGCGGGTCATATATTTTGATTTGTAAAACACATTATTAAGGAGATAAATGAAACCGCATATTACTATTGTTACGCTTGGTGTTGAAGACTTGCAACGTTCCGTTGATTTTTATCAGAACGGGTTAGGGTTTCCCTTAATGGGTGACTCGGATAGCATCGCATTTTTTAAGATGGAAGGAATAATATTTGGGCTTTATCCAAGGGATAAACTGGCTGAAGATATTACAATCTCCCCAGAAGGAACAGGTTTTCAAGGATTCACACTTGCCCACAACGTTGATTCTCCAGAAGAGGTGGATAAAACCTTAGCAGAAGCGGTTGCAGCAGGAGCAGAACTCGTTAAACCCGGACAGAAGGTGTTTTGGGGTGGATATTCTGGCTATTTCAAAGACCCTGACGGATTTTATTGGGAAGTTGCACACAATCCGTACTTATAATGTTCCGTTATTTTTATCTAATGACTACGCAAAGATTGATTTGGAGTTTTATTTATGGATAAAATTAGAGTTGCTTTTATTGGTTGTGGTGGGATGTCATCGCAGTTGCAGCAATGCATCCCGATGGTACCTGAGTTCGAATTTGTGGCTACGTGTGACCTCGTAGAAGATAAGGCGAAATCCAACGCTCGGAGGTTTGGTGCTTTACGCCACTACACCGATTACAATGAGATGTTCAAAAATGAAGACCTTTATGCGGTGGCAGTAGTCGGGAGACCAGAAGATAAACTGCATCGAGATATCGGCATTGAATGTCTTAAACAGGGTTACCATATCTATACAGAAAAACCACCTGCAACCACCGCAGAAGGCGCCAAAATGCTGGTAGATGCGTCAATTGAGACCGGAAAAACAGGAATGGTCGGCACAATGTGGCGGCATGCCCCTGCACATCAGATTGCAAAACGCTTGATTGATGAAGATGATTTCGGAGCGACATGCCAATATCACACGCGATATCTTGCGCCAGGTCCACGCCTTAGTGAAGCGGGGGCGCCCTTTGCCTGGCCCTTCATGCTTGATCAGGTGATCCATCCCACAGATTGTATGCGCTTCTTTATGGGGCAGGTCAGTGAAGTTTTCGCGATGGGTGAGATTGATTCTGCATCATCTACCGTTTCAATGTCTGTGAATCTACGATATGAAAACGGTGGCATTGGAACAATGACACTCGGCACCGGTCCGGTTTTAGAAGCGATGGTATTCATCAAAGGCACAAACAATCAGGCTATTCAGGTACTTGAGACCCGTAAGTTGCGCCGTTACCGTATGCCGACATGGCTGGGTACAGGTGGAGGTTATGCCGATACACCGACTGAAGAATGGGATCTCAATACTGCATACCACGGTGTTGGCAGACCCGGTTATCTGGAAGAGATGCGGCATTGGGCACAGTCTTTACAAGCAGGAACGCAACCGCATTCCAGCCTTGAAGATGCATATCAGAACATGCGCGTTTTGGAAGCGATTAGTCGTAGTATTGAAACCGGTGAAGTTGTAAAGATTTCCGCTTAACTTTAGCACAATATAAGTATTTATTGAAATTAAATTCTCAACGAAAATTTAAAACCGGAGGTAGACAATCAGACAAGTAGTGATCTATCCGGGTGAAGATGGTTATTGGGTTGCTGAATGCCCAAGTTTGCCCGGTTGTGTAAGTCAAGCTGAAACTAAACAGGAACTTGTCAGCAACATTAAAGAGGCAATAGAAGGATATATTATCGCGCTTCAAGAAGATGGACTGCCAGTCCCTGATGAACACTTTGAAGCGCTACTGTTAGCAGTATGAGTAGATTACTACGGATTTCTGGAAAGAACTTATAAAACAATGAATTGGGCACCGCGAGTAAAACCAATCAAAATTCGTCGTTTATACCGATTTGCACGCCTTGGCATCTATGATGATATGTTGCTGCACGATGTTGGATGGGAACTGCATGCACGCTGTACCGATATAGCAACGGTTGCAGATGTTTACCGAGAGGGATGCGTGCCATGTCCACAGTGCAGCACAAAGATAGCAAGGCAGATTGACCCACTCTTCAGTACTGGTGAAGGTGGGACTCGCGAGAATTGGTTTCACTGTCTACACTGCGGAGGACGGTTGCTATGGCGTGATTGCCGTCAAGCATTACGTGACACACCACGATGTTTTACATGTCGTTCTGTCCTGCAGCAAAATGATGACTTGCAGTGTGCTTGCGGTAAAAGTTGGTCGCCTGAAGCCTACAATCAGTCTGTAAGAACCCGAGTTCGTTTACCGTGTCCGCACTGTCAAAACCTTGTCCGTAGACCTGATAAACCTCCGAAAACGCAAACTGTAAAACATCGGCAATCTAAACCTGAATTAAAATGTCCGAAGTGTCAAGAGACGGCACTGCATGTCTCTGGTAACATTCAGTGTACAGTGTGCGATTACAAACGTAGGTGGCGAGATTACCGTAAAAGCCTAAAGAAGAAAGATGAAAAACTTACTTGCACTGGCTGTGGTTATTCCTTTCGGTGGCAAGCATGGCGAAAAAGCACTCGGACACTGAGAACTGGCAACCCAAAACCTGCCCGCGAATTTATCCAAAAATGGCTCAGATGCTACACACCACAACAACGCATGATTCAGATAGATTCCTTACTGCAAACATTGCACGGTAGGGGTCCTTTAGCACCACTGTTTATTGATAGCGGTGAACGCTGCATCCGAGAGATGCTTGATGATTTAGCGTCATAAGTTTAAATGTTCTCAATATAAGATATTTTCTTGTCAGAGACATTCAATTGTCACAAAACATCTTTGTTGGAGGGGTTTGTAACCCCGATTTTTCATGCTGGGTATCTGAAATCGGGGTTATAAACCCCTCCAACAATAGCGAAACTCGACAATTGAATGCCTCTGATTTTCTTGTGATTTTCTAAAAGAGATGTTATACTAATTGTAAAGGTTTAAGAAACATTTAATTGTGAATTACATTACGGAGGGATAAACAATGAATTCAGGTTGCGGCTGTTCAGATAATACACCAACGAAAGAAATTATTCGGTTGTCCCCACGCGATGAAGAAGCGATTTCATTGCCGCATGTTTTTCAATGGGAACCGTTTACTGGCGCGCACGCGTATGTTCTTGTAATTGACGAAATTAGAGGAAAAGACGCTGTTTGTATCAAGGAAACACAAGAAACGCAAATCCAGCTTGAAGAAACAGATTTGGATATTAACGGAAATTATCTCTGGCATCTTGAAGTGCTTGATAATGCTGGGAAAACAATCGCGACAACGAAGGGCGGATGTGGCACACCGATTTCTACCTTTGCAGTAAAATCCACCGATGCAGAAAATACTCCTACTAATAATCGGCGGGTACTACTCGATTTCTCACATAACGAGTCGGACACAAGAAGTCTCGGTGTATACAATTTCTCACAATATACAGCCTACAAGCTGCTGCGGGAAAATGGTTTCAAAGTCGAAACTAATCCCGATAAAAAATTGTGGAAAGACCTACTTTCTGACTATGACGAACTGATGCTACACGGTAAGTACGCAGGTCCAATTGTGCCTTTTGTTCCGAGTGAAATAGAAGCAATCACAGATTATGTGGCTAATGGTGGCACACTATTTGTCCTGTGCTGGGGCAGCGGTGGTGGTGCTGAGATGCCCGATTTTTATAACCCGTTATTGAAGGACTTTGGCATTGAACTAAAACCGATACCGGATCCAGATTTCAGGAAGGCAGAGAATCTTTCAGCAGAAATTTTCCCAGATGTTAACGAAATAGCACTTCAGTGTCCTGCTGAGATCGTTGGAGAAGGATACGACGTGTTAGGAAGTGCTTCCACTGGAGAAGATTTGTTAGTTAAAAAGCGTTATGACAAAGGAACGGTTTTAGTTTCTGGCATGGGCATGGCATTTATGGATTCTTATATGGGTGGAAAAAACGAAAGAGCAATTAACAACCAACAAGCTTTTGTGAATTTGATGAGCAACACCTGTTAAACCTGTCTGGTACTTGAATTGAAAATTTAGATCATCCTATTCATTTGTAGCAACAATGAATGATTTCTAATTGCTAATCGAAATTGCGGACTCAGGAGGAAGACCATGAAAGTTTTATTTTTTATAACTCTCGTTATCGGTCTGGTAATGCCTAACGTGCTTTCAGCGAAAAATCTGGCACTGGAATTAGATGGAGCAACGGCTATTGAAGTTCCAAACAGTGACAGCTTAAATCCAAAAACTGCTATAACCATAGAAGCGTGGATGAACATGAGCAAACCTGTCGGTGAGTGTCTTGCAAAGGACTGGCAGGCAAAAGGGATTACATCTTTCCAGAGATTATCCAAGATGGAAACGGATTACGATTTGTCCTTTGGCCAGGCACGAAAATTCTTGATGTCGCTGGATTGAAACTGAATGAATGGCAGCATGTTGCTGGCGTTTGGGACGGTAAAGAGATGCGGACGTATATTGATGGAGAGAAAAAGGGTGCCTTACCTTTTGATGCAAAGGAATTAGCGGCAACCGACGCTTCGCTGTATATCGGTGTCGGTGATAGTAAAAGTTGGTTCTGCAAAGGGTTCATTGATGAAATCCGCATCTGGAATATCGCTCGGACTAAAAAAGAGATAAATGAACTCATGATGAAGGTGCTCAACGGCGATGAAAAGGGCCTGAAAGCGCACTACACTTTTGATGAGGGCGACGCTAAGGATAATTCTAAAAACGGAAACGATGGCGAGGGTGGATTTGGTAAGCCGAATTATGTTGATGTTACCAAAGACTTGAATCTCCAACCACTTTCTGTTGATCCGGAAGATAAGCTAACGACAACGTGGGCATGGATGAAAGAGACCCGATGATTGGTATAGGAAGGAATAAGCATTGTATCAGCTTTCAGATGAGATTCTTTCGTTCTATAGACAAACACAAGAGTCGAAACGGCTTATAAATGATGTCAGAGGTCAGATAGAATTCGCGCGGACGCAAGAGATTATCATGCGCTATTTACCCTCGCCACCCGCAGTTGTTTTAGACATCGGTGGTGGTTCTGGTCCCTACGCTTGTTGGTTAGCAAAGTTGGACTATGAGGTTCACCTCGTAGACCCTGTGGACTTACTTGTTGAGCAGGCGAAAGAAGCTTCAAATCTACAACCAGAATACCCAATTGCCAGCATCTCGCTTGGTGACGCGCGGGAACTGCGTTTTTCGTCAGCGTCTGCAGACGCTGTTCTATTATTGGGACCGCTCTATCATCTGATTGATAAAAGTGAGCGGCTGCTTGCTCTGAGAGAAGCATATCGTGTCTTACGGAATGGCGGGATTATGGTTGCTGCCGGTATCTCGCGGTTCGCTTCTCTACTCGATCTTTTCTGTAAGGACCGATTAGGCAACTCGGTCTCCAGAGACATTGTTCAAGATGACCTCGAAACGGGTTATCATCGTAACCCAACTGAGAATTTAGGAACTTTTACAGATGCATATCTCCACCGTCCGAAAGAACTCGGTTCTGAGGTGGTCGAAGCAGGTTTTGAGCATCAAGCGACGCTTGCTGTACAAGGACCAGCATGGCTTTTTAGGTCAGTTGAAAGTTATTGGACAGACCCTAACCAACGCGCCGCTGTTTTGGATTTAATCAGGAGGGTTGAAGCAGAACCTTCAATACTCGGCATGAGTGCACATATCCTTGCAATGGGCACGAAATAAATACTTGGGAATGTTGTATTAGAGATAGGGGCATGGTATAATTTGTTAACAGGAAAGAAGGTGACAAATTGGAACTTCTTCAGGACTCACTGTGAGAAGATGTATGCGTGTCTATCTTGATAACTGTACTTTCAATCGCCCTTTTGATGATCAGACTCAGATTAGAATTAGGCTTGAAACAGAAGCCAAATTGTATATTCAGGAAAGTATTCGAGATGGAACTTTGGAGTTAGTATGGTCATATATCCTTGATTACGAGAATTTAGCAAATCCATTTGAGGAACGTAGAAACATTATTCAAAATTGGAAATCACGCGCTTTGATTGATGTGAGTGCTAATCTTGAAATTCTTACAAAGGCAAATATTTTGAGAGAAGTCGGTTTACGAAATAAGGATGCCCTTCATATAGCTTGTGCTATTGCAGCGAAATGTGATTACTTTGTAACCACAGATGATGTAATTCTCAAGAAAACAGTCGGCTTTGAAGACATCAGGGTTATAGATCCCCCAAGTTTTATTAGGAGTATATTCCATGATAACAGATGAAGAACTGAAGATCGAAGGCTTAAAAGCACTTACAGAAGCTTTAGGCGATGTGCAGGCTGAAAAGTTCATCGCGCTGATTATGCGATCTCCATTTGATTACACCAAGTGGCAGAGGAAACTGTGGGTTGAAAAGAGCGTTGAAGATATCAGTGATGCAGCAATGAACCTCAGAAACTCTAAACCTGATTAAAGCACATGACGCTGTAGAATCGCAAAATCGAAGCAGTGCCCTCAATACTCGGCATAAGTGCAAATATCTTGGGCGATAGGAATAAAAACAAACAGATGAATTTTGACCAAATGCGAAACATAGAGTTGAAAAAAGAACTTAAAAAACGTGGATTGAAAGGGTACTCTTCGTTAAGAAAAGCCCAATTGATTGACTACCTATCAACAGGAATCCATCCGCTAAAAAAAACAGAAACACCTCCAACAATTACAGAGGGTGAAATTCACTACTCTCCTTCTGACAGTGTAAGATATTCACCTACTACTTTAGATGGAACAACCAAAAATCTTCCTGTTAACCAAATCTTATCAGGTGACTGTTTAAAAGTTCTTTCTTCTTTTCCAGAAGGAGTCTTTGATTGTTGCATCACTGATCCGCCGTTTAATATGTCCAAAACAAAAGGATTAGGTTGGGCATTTAGTTCCCATGTCACAATGCAGGAACAGTGGGATATTTTTCAAAGGACGACTATTTTCAGTTCTCAGTAAATTGGATAAGAGAGGTGCTGAGAGTCCTAAAGACAAACGGAAATCTATTCATTTTTGGATCGTTTCACTGTATCTTTACAATCGGTTTCATTCTTCAAAATATGTTTGACAGGCGTATTATCTCTCAAATTGTTTGGTATAAACCTAATGCACAGCCTAATATTACCTGTCGAATGTTTACCGAGTCAACTGAATTCATCATTTGGGCAGTTAACAATGAAACCAAAAAAGCAAAAAACTGGACGTTCAATTATGAAACAATGAAGGCAATGAACAATGATAAGCAGATGCGAAACATGTGGGAAATTCCGCTTACCCCACGATCAGAAAAAAAGCACGGCAAACACCCTTCTCAAAAACCTATAGCAGTAGTCAATCGTATTATGTTAGCGGGAACTAATGAAGGTGATCTCATTCTTGACCCATTCTCTGGATCTGGAACAACAGCCGTGGTTGCTGAACAGCATCATCGGAAATGGATAATGATTGAGAAGGACAAAACATATAATCAAATTGCCCAAATGCGTATTGATGAGTTGACAGGGAATTTATTTGAAGAAAACTCAATAAAAGAAAAATCGCCACAAAATACGATCAGGCACAGACCTTATGTTGGGTAAACTCAAGGAGAAGTTGAGATGGAGGAACTAAAAGAACTTCGTGTATCAAACGATGCAATGAACGATCCGGAAGAGTTACGCGCCCGGATGTCAGAAGCGGGGTATCTTTTCTTCAAGAAACTCCAAAACCCTGACAAACTATGGGCATTGCGGCGAGAAATGCTAACAACAATGCAGGAAGGCGGTTGGCTTGTTGCTGGAACCGACCCGATAGACGGCATCGCCGATATATCTACGCAGTGTACCGAGGGCGATCCTGAATACACCGATGTATATCATGAAGTATATAAGTTAGAAGCATTCCACCGTTCTGGGCATTGGTCTGAAGTCGTTGATATGGTGGAGAAGATTATCGGTAGAGAAGTGCTGCCCCACCCACAGAAAATTGCACGTCTCTGGTATCCAAAGTATACCGCGCACACCACACCGATACATCAAGACTTCGTTCACTTCCAAGGCAATTTCCAAACCTATACTTGTTGGGCACCAGTAGGTGATTGTCCGATAGAATTAGGCGGTTTGGCTGTCTTACCGGGTTCACATAAAGTTAATCAGGTAATGGAACATCATTTTTCGCTCGGTGCAGGCGGTCTGTGTGTTAATACAGATGAACTGTCAGGTGAATGGCACTCAACAAACTACGAGATAGGCGACACACTCATTTTTCCAGCACTGACTATCCATAAGGCACTGCCAAATTTGACCGAAGATAGACTTCGCGTATCACTGGACAACCGCTATCAGGCAGTTGACGATCCAATCGCAGAACACATGCTTGAACCACACTTGAACATCTTCAACTCATTGCAGTGGGACGATGTTTACCGTAATTGGGAATCTGACGAGCTCAAATACTACTGGAAAGATTATGATCTCAACGTTATCCCAAGAGATTTTAGTTACGGAAACAAAGGGTTTGAGGAAGCGTTGGAGTTAGCAAAAGACGGTGATGATCGCGCAGTGTATCAGTTAAACCGAATAATCAAACGCGATCCGACAACTGAGATGGCAGAAAGAGCGACTGCGGTTCTGCAAGAAATGAATATAGAAACTTCTGTAAATCATACGTAAATTCTAAAATCAATTCTATCCTTCCGTTTTATGGATACAGACTAAAACTTCAAGCTTGTGATTCAAACTATAAATAAACAACCCATGATTATCTGGTGCTAAGCTAAATTTGGTTGAAAAATCATCAACGAGATTTCGTTCAACCCTTTTTGCTTTTAGTGCCAGATTTTTATTTTTAAAAAACCTAATTTAAGAGGATAAAAAATGAAAAATTTCGCTCCTTTTTGGACACTTTTGTTTTGCTTCATCGTCTGTTCCTTGCTTACGAATCTAACCGCCCATTCTCAGACGATAGAAGCAAAAAAATTTGAAACCGCTCCGATAATTGATGGCAAACTTGACGATAATGCGTGGCAACAAACAACACCCATTGAAGCGTTCATGATAGCAGAACTGGAAACGACAGTTCCAGACAAAACACAAGTATATCTCGGATTTGATGAGACAGCACTTTATGTCGGTTTTCGGTGTTTTCAAGACAAATCAACCATGATTGCGAATCAAACGCGAAAAGATGGTAGTTTTAAGTTTGAAGATCATGTGGCGGTTTATCTGGATACATATCATGACAAACGCCGCACTTACGGTTTTGCTGTAAACCCGCTTGGCACACAACTGGATGAAAAACAGGGCGATCTCGGTTGGGATGGTGAATGGTTAGCTGCAGCAATCGTAGAAGAATCAGTTTGGACTGTCGAGATGAAAATCCCATACCAAATACTTGATTTGCCGCGTGCTGAGAAACAGACTTGGGGTTTAAACTTAGTGCGTCGTCATCAAAGTCTTGATAGAACGAGTACTTGGGCAAATACAGGTGTCAATGTATCTGACGCAAACGAATTCGGTAGCCTAACGAACCTTGAATTCAATCTGAAGAATATCGGAAAGAAATTAGAACTCGGTGGGTATCTATCAGCGAAATTGGAAGACACATCAAAATCTGATGAGTTATCAGAACGATTGACAGCAACATTAGGCGGTGATTTTACATATAAACTGACAACAAGCACCTCTTTCATAGGCACAATCAACCCTGATTTCAGTCATATTGAGTCTGAAGTGCAAGGTATTGTTTTATCCGATCTTGAGCAGCGATTAACTGATCGGCGTCCTTTCTTCCAAGAAGATGGACGAATTTTTAGAGCACCAATAGCCTTGTTTTACAGCCGCCGTATAGGAGAGATAGACTACGGAGCAAAACTAATCGGGAAGACTGGAAGGGCAACGTATGGCTTGATGAATGTCAAAGAGACAGTAGACGACAGTCATAATGTATTGGCCCGTGGATCGTGGGATGCGGGGAATTCGTCATCTGTTGGTGTTTTCTTTGCCTCAGAGGAGATGGAGGAGACTTATAACAGATCGGCTTCTATTGACACAAGAATCCGTCTGCCAAAAGCGTTTAATTTTGTAGCAAACTATGCGGGAAATTGGGAACCAGACAGTGGAAACCGCCGCGCTATCTTAGCGGAAGTATTTCGCAGAGGCAATCCTATTTTTAGCCTTGCTTATAGAGACATAACCGCAGGATTTAACCCAGTCAACGGATTTGTGCGACTTACGGACATCCGACAACCCAGTTTCTGGGGTGTATATCGTTGGCCTATTGAAAAAGGATTACTACAAACTGTTAAGTTTGAATCTGTCCAAAAAGTAACCTGGAACCAAGCAGGTGAAAGGATACGAGGTGACCATTTTCAACTGGTAGAGTTCGATTTGGGTGAAAAGATTCAGACCGGATTTTTCGGTAGAACTTGGTCTTACGATGTCCACACAAATTGGGTGGTTGCAGCGCAAGCGGTGTACAACCGTCAACAACCTGATCGTATCTTTGTTGTGTGTCAATATGGTGAATTTGAGGGCGCAAAAGCCACATTTGTCACAACAGCGATGAATCTTATTCCGTTCCAGTTTTTATCCATAGGGATTGCAGGTGAAAACTTGTGGCAGACTTTTCCCAATGGACATAAAACCCGCAAGTTTTCCCTTCGTTCAAGTGCAAACATTGAAATCGGTAATGAAAAATGGATTACTTTCCGGCTGCGTTCGGCAGAGGACCATAAACCAAATCTCAATGCAGTCTTTAAATACATGTTCATTGAGAATCTTGTGTTTTATCTTGTTTATGGGGATCAAGATGCGGAGGAAACTGTTAACCAGGTGTTTGCGAAGGTAGCGTTTACTTGGTAGTGTCTATTTCAACAAGAAATCGAATTAAGGTGCGTCATACCATGCACACAAAATTAGGGCAGGATATGACGCGCTCTTTTACTTTTGCGTGGATGTTTCTGATAGGACTTTTTCATACTCATAAGTCCAATCTACAACCCGATATCCACAGTTGCTATATAAGAGAAGTGCGCGAAAATTCTCCCAGCTTGTGCTGACAGATGCATGACGATAACCGATCTTTTGCATCTCCTGAAGTGAGTACTGTAGTAAGAACTTCCCCAATCCGTGCCCTTGAAACTCACTCTCAACCTCAAGCCAAGTGGTAAAGCACCAGTCTTGAGCATCATGATGGGTAGAATATTCACCGCCAGAAAAAGAAAAACATTCACCAATTTGTTCATTCTCTTGAGTGACTATTACGCCGCAGTCTGGGCGTTGTCCACGTCCTTGTCTCCAGTTAACTGATAGTTTTACAGGTATAGGTGCTGGTATTGGCGTAACATCGTAATCTTCCCAGTTTAAGAAGACCCACCTTGGACGAGCATGGTAACCGTTGAATCCCAGAAGTGCATGAACGTGATCAAAGGCTTCTGATAGATTGGCGTATTCAAGATGATAGAAACGATATTTATTGTCTGATCGGAAAGCACAAATACGATTTATGTCAAATGCTTTCAGATATTCCTCCGCCTTTTCAAGCACGGCTTGACCAGCAGGCCGCGCGCCGCGTTCGTAACCCATAAATCGTATTAAACCCGCATCTTCTTTGTTTGCTTTTGGTCCAATCTGACATAGACCTACATGAATAAACGCTTTCACAACACCACCCACGGTGGCTACAAATGCTGTCTCGGAATCATTTTTGTCGTCTTTACCAGAGAAAATCCCGTTTACAGCATCAGCCATTTCCTCCTTTTGGATGGGGTAGCAATGCGGAACTTCGGCAATTAGACGGTTATAAAATTGTGTGAGCGGTGTTACCATGTCAGGCGTCGTATATTGTAAAATTTCCATCTGTTCTCCTATCTCTTTTATAGACCTCCCACATCGGTGTTCTCACAGCACTTTTCATACTCATAAGTCCAATCTACAACCCGATAACCGCAATTGCTGTAAAAGAGGAACGCTCGGTGATTATCAATGCCAGAACTAATTGCTGCGTGCTGGTATCCGACTTTATGCATCTCTTGAAGCGCGTATTGGAGTAGGTAACGTCCTAAGCCTTGTCCCTGAAACTCGTCTTCAATACCAAGCCAAACGGTGTGTAACCAGTCTTGTGCTTCAGGGTGGCTTGAAAACTCACCACCAGAAACTGAATCACACTCACCGACTATTTTATCATCTTGGTAAGCTCTTACGTTGCAATTTGGACGTTCTCCTCGTCCCTGTTCCCAATCTATAGAAAGCGTTACAGGTAGAATTGAAGGTATAGGTGTAACAGCATAGTTCTCCCAGTCCAAAAATACCTCACCCCCACAACGGCCATATCCGTTGATTCCAAGCAGTGCATGTACCTGACCAAGTGCGCCCGAAAGATTAGCATGTTCAAAGTGATAAAAACCATATCGGCGGCTTGATCGGAAAACGAAAATTCTGGTTATATTATACATTTTCAGATAAGTTTCTGCCTTTTCAAGTACGGCTTGTCCTGCTTGCCGCGCCCCGTTTTCGTAACCAAAAAACCTTATAAAACCAACATCCTCTTCTTTATTTTTTTCAATTGGACTTAGAAGGACATGGATAAAAGCTTTTACATCACCATCAATTATCGCTACGAAAGCTGTTTCTGCCTCAAGTTCTCCTTGCTTTTTGTCGTCTTTACCAGTGAGAATCCCGTTTACAGCATCAGCCATTTCCTCTTCCTTTACGGGGTAGCAATGCGGAACCTCGGCAGTCAGGCGATTATAAAATTGTGTTAGAGGTGTTACCATGTCAGGTGTGTATTGAAGAATTTCCATGTATTCTCCTATCTTTTCTTTCGACCTCACAATCGGTGTTCTCACGGCACTTTTTCATACGCATAAGTCCAATCTACAACCTTATAACCACAGTTGCTATAAAAGAGTAATGCGCGATAATTATTCCAATCCGTGCTAAGTGAAGCATGCTTGTATCCGACTTTTTGCATCTCTTGAAGTGAGTATTGCAGCAAGTATTTTCCCAATCCTTGTCCCTGATATTCATCTTCAACACCAAGCCAATCCGTATAGACCCAATCTTGCATATCGGGATGGCTTGAAAATTCTTCACAAGAAACAGACCAACAGATACCAACCTCTTCTTCTTCCTTGTGTGCTGTTATATTACAGTTCGGTAGTTTCCCGCGACCTTCTTTCCAGTCTACAGAAATCGTTACTGGCATATTTGAAGTTGTTGGTGTCACAGAGAAGTTTTTCCAATCTAAAAATATCTGCCCATTACAACGTTGGTAACCGTTGAGTCCAAGCAGTGCTTGAACGTGGTCAAGTGAATTCGACAGGTGAGCGTATTCAAAGTGATAGAAACGATATCGATAGATTTTAGAAAAAGCAATAATCCGTGAGATGTTATATGTTTTTAGATAGTTTTCGGCTTTTTCAAGCGTAATTTGTCCCACATGTCGCGAACCGCGTTTATACCCAAAAAATCGGATAACACCATTGTTTACTTTCTCATTTTTTTCATTTTCGTCTTGATAGAAACCTATGTGAATAAACGCCTGTACCTTACCGTTTTGTGTTGCAACGAACGCAGTTTCGGATTCAAGATTGTCATCGGTTTTGTCTGCTTCACCTGTCGCGACGCTCATTACGGTAGAGAATTCCTCTTCCTTTACAGGATAGCAATGTGGCACGTCGGCGGTCAAGCGATTGTAAAAATGTGTTAAGGGTGTTAGTAGGTCGGGCGTGTATTGCAGTATCTCCATCTGTTTTCACATTCTCTTTTACGGAACATTCCACAGCAGAATAGTTCCGTCCTGACTTCCACTGGAAAGTGTTTTGCCATCTGGACTGAATACAACAGAAGTAACATCCGCTGTATGTCCATTATATGTCTTCTTGAGACTTTCTGTTTGTACGTCCCATAGACGAACAGTTTGATCATCACTCCCGCTGGCAACTGTTTTACCATCCAGACCGAATACGACTGAAGTAACTTTATCCTTATGCCCAGAAAGTTTAAACTTTTCCTTTTGGGTGCGGATATCCCATAGTCGAATCGTTTTATCTGCGCTTCCGCTAACAACTGTGCTGCTATCAGGACTAAATGCAACTGAATGTACAGCATCTGTATGACCTGCCATGCGAAAGTCAGAAAGTAACGGCATCTGCTTAAACCGTCTGGCTTTTGCATTCCATATCCGAATTGAATGATCTTCACTTCCACTTGCAAGCATATTACCGTCAGGCGAAAACGCCAAAGACAGGATAGGTTCATCATGACCGGCGAGTATATGTTTTTCTCTTCCGATGTTCGCGTCCCACACATGAATCTTACTATCTGTGCCTGCAGATACCAGTGTTTGACCATCAGGAGAAAACGCTACTGAACTGATATAACTGAATTCGTGTTTCAAGGTGTCAAAATGCCGCCCTGTAGCAGTTTCCCAGAACCGAACAGTTTCGTCCATACCTCCACTTGCGAGCATTTTACCATCCGGACTAATCGCAATTGAATCAATAAAAGATGTGTGTCCGTAGAGTGTTTGCAAAAGCGTCCGATTTTCCGTGTCCCACAACCGAATTGTATTGTCCGAACTTCCGGCTGCGAGTGTCTTACCGTCTGGTGTATACGCAACCGAACTGACAGAACTTGTAAAACCAGAAAAGGTGTGCGATAGTTTTTGTGTTTTCAAATCCCACACACGAATTGTATCGTCAAGACTTGCACTGACCAACGTTTTACCATCGCCTGAATACGCTAAGTAATAGACTTCATCCGTGTGCCGGACAAAGTTACTCCGCGATGTTTGAGTTCCTGTATCCCGAATCTGAATTGAATGATCCGGACTCCCAAAAGCAAACCTGGCACCATCCGGACTGAAGGCAACTGAAGTGACCTTATCGGTTGGTGCGGTAAGCGATTGTATCTGTTTTCCTGTAGCAGTATCCCAGAAGTGGAGCGTATCATCCATACTAACGCCTGCAAGTGTTTGACCATCAGGTGAATACGCAACTGAAATAATCGCCTCAGTCATCGCTGTATATTCTGCTAAGATTTGCTTAGACCGTCCAGTCTCAACATCCCATGAGCGAAGTGTGTTATCCCAACTATTGGTTACAAGCGTTTTTCCATTGGGACTAAACGCCATGGATATGATTCCATTTTCATGCCCAGAAAGGCTGAATTTCTGTTGCATCGTTTTTACATCTCGTAATTGAATTGTGTAGTCCATACAAGCAATTGCCAATGTTTTCCCATCAGGTGAATATGCAAGGACACTAACGCCACTTGACTCTGTAAAGTTCCGTTTTTGTTTTCCCGTACGAGCATCCCAGAATTGTAGCGTGGCATCGGAAGAGCCGCTCACAACTGTTTTTCCATCAGGTGAATACGCCACCGAACCAACACTATCAGTATGTCCAGTAAGTACATCAAGTACTCCACCAGTGCGGGTATCATATTGCCAAACTCCGAAACCTGTCGCCACTGCGAGTTGTGAACCGTCAGGTGAAAGCGCGATATCAATTATCATTCCTTTTCCAAGTCGTGCTATTGCACCGTCAGGTAATCCCAATTCACTCGTATTTTTCGCTACCGATGGCGTTGGTTGTGGTGTATCTTGCGTAGAACAACCGTTCACAAACAGAACGCAAATCCATAACAAACAGAGTTTCAATAATAGTCTCGCAATATACATTTTGATATTTCCCATCTAAGATTTATTAGTATTTTCAACTACAGTGAAGAAAAATATGTAGATATTTGTTGATTGGCGCGCTTACAGTAGGGAATTGACGCACAAATGTGCAGATAGCATTGGCGGGGCACAAAGACCCCGTCCTACAAGGGAACAAACATTCAAATCTTAACGTTTCTCAACCTGGAAATTAGCATTCAACGCCTTTTCAACTCGAACTTGCGATTCTTCAAGATGTGCTACACTGTAATCATCCAGCTTTTGCTTGGAATCTTGCAGCACGTTCTTGAGACGGGTATTAATTTGTTGGAGATGGAGACGAGCAAGTGATCTTGCATCTTCAGGAGTACCACTATCTGCGTCCAACACCAGCTTAATAAGTTGCTTTAGATGTTCACGCTGCAACCCACGGCGGAAACTTGAGATAAACGCATCTGAATTCGTCCACTGTTTGGCATCGGCATTCTTATCAAGTTCTACCCAAACAGCGTCCGTAATTCCAGTAAAGAGTTCGGGCATTGTGAACACATCCTCATTGTTCCCAAACTTAAGCTCTGTGTCCTGAACACGCGCAAGAACATTCCGATCAAGCAACCGTCCCAAAATTTGGCTTTGGTTTCGCAGAATAACGTCATGGATTGGATAATCCAATCGTGATGAATTCCCGCTACTTGTTCCCCAATCACTCCACCGAGTAATAGCGATGCTGTTCAGCAGCTTCGGTGGAAAATCGAATGTTTTGTCTGAGAGTGCGTGCTCTTTGATAAATTTCAGTGCTTCACGTTGCTTCTTTGCAGGAACAGGCACATAAGGTAAACGTCCGTTTTCATCCCCTTTATGGTCTCTGTGGTGATATTGCCCACCGATGAAACGCGTTGCGAGGAACATGCCACGACTATATTGTCCCAATAGTGATCTGAATGCGCGTCGGACGCGTTGGTAACCCATTCCGTCTTGTGTGACTTTGTCTGCAATCTCGTCCCACAGACCAGCGACAATCGCTTGACGTTGTTTAGCAAACTCAAGAGGATCCGCACCAAGGTCCCAACGATTGACTAACGGATCAAGATCGCGATATTGATACATTGAAGCATCACCGTCAGTTGCATATCTAAGTTCAGGGGATGCAGCACGTGATGCAATCTTCTGCAACTCAGACAGTTCTGCTTCGGGTTTGTTTCCACCAATTGGCTTATAAGCGTATTCAATCACCCAGTAGTCCCAGGGACCGATTGTTGGTGTATAATAATTTCCCTGTTTTTTTCCTTCTGGCGCAATATTCACCGCATCATAATCCATTACTGAACCGTGGAGTGCTTCATCCTTTTTCTTGTTCAATTCTTCAAGTGAATATATCGTAGTCGCTTTAAAGTTATGTCGTAATCCCAATGTGTGACCAACTTCGTGCATAATCAATGCTTTGAGTGCCTGTCCGATATACTCTTCTGGGAGTTCTCCATCGTCAATTATGCCGCGTGCTTGTAAAACGCTCGCCATGAAACCCATTTCACGTGCAAGCCCAGTAGCCATCTGACAGTTATGTCGTGATGAATGATCAATTGGGTGGTTACGCTCATGCTCTACTTCATCAAAGTAAGTCGTGTACTCACGCATCCAAGATCTAATCCAACTTTCTCCGACAAGGATGTCAGCATCCAGTATCTGTCCTGTAAGCGGATTCACGCGAGAGGGCCCAATTGCAAAGGACGCACCAACGACCCAACGAATAGTATTATACCGTGCATCCTCAGGATCCCAGGTCTCATGATCTTGCTGAATCCGTGCTTCAATTGCATCTATGAATCCTGCTTTTTCAAAAGCCTTGTTCCATTCCAGAATTCCTTGACGCACATACGGGCGAAAACGGTGTGGCACGGTTTTCTCTATGTAAAATATAATTGGGTCTTTCGGTGGTGAAAGTTTCGCGTTTTTGTCAGCCTTTTCCAAGTGCCAGCGATTGACAAAACGGATGTACGGTTCATCACTGGTTTGAAGTGAAAAGTCTTTGACAGTCGTCATGAAGTGTCCCATACGATCATCAGCCAAGCGGGGTTGATAATTGTTGGATGGGAGCTGTGCGAGACTGTAGTGTACAGACAGTTGAATACCACGACTGTCTGGAATTGTGTCACGACTACCACTTGCAGAATAAACCGCATCGACTCGCAACTCAACGTTTTTGGGAAACGCTTTGATTGCTCCCCAGGTGCTACGCCCCTTATCAAAACGGGCACCACCACCTATTTGACCAGACAAAGGTGGCAGGTCGGACATGAAAACAGGCGAAATATTTACTAACAAACTCTTTCGTTGCGGATGGACACTTTCCAGTTTGAGAGCGAAAAGTACAGAGTCGCTATATCCCAAATCTACCGCTTCTGCTATTGGTGTTCCTTTATTTGCACGAAAACGGACATTTTTACGGACAAGATGTACCTTATCACCAACACGCCGCCACTCAAGCAACCATTCATCCATGGTCATGCCGGAAAGCAGGTATCCTGTGCCTAAACCCCGTGCGATACTTATCATGCATAGAAAAGGTTTCTCCAATTGCGATGGTTGTATTTCGCAGTAAAGATTCTCTTTTTTCTCATATAGTTTGAAAAAGCCTTGATAACTTTTGCTGTCTTCAGTTACTTTATTGAAATCTTCATATTCCTTCTTCTGTTTTGCGGGTGTTGCTTGTGTAGCAGATTTAGCCTCTTTTTTCTCTTCTTGCGCGATAATTGGAAGGCAGAAACCGCTAATTAAAATGATACAGATGCAAAAAGTGAATAAGCGTTGCATTAACTTTCTCCTTATTTTACGCGTAGCCAGATGTGCTTCGCTATCAATAATAAATGTGTTTTGAATCAATTTTGGGTGGTGGTATACGGATAATTTTGATTAACAAGTATACCATTTTTTGATTTTCTTTACCAGATAAGTTTTCGGAGGCAAAGATGTTTAAATCTGGCGAAAATGGACTCTCTGACTGCCATCAAAAGAGATACGGGGCCAATCGCGTTCCCAATTCTCAGAATGATACGGAATATAATGGCATGCCAATGCATGCCTCCGTGTACCGGGTTTCAGCACTGGGGCTCCGCCATGAATCAGTCTGCCATGGAACAGAACGACATCACCTTGGTTTACCAATACCTGAACTTTTTTGTCACCGTTTTGAACAAAAACCCTTTCAACTTCAGGGAAATAGCGATTGGTCTGTTGCTGTTCGTAAGTTTCATCTGGTTGCAATGTCATCGGCACATCGTTTTTTGTAACTAACCTGCCTCTATGCGAACCGGGTTGGACAATCAAGGGACCGTTATTCTTATCAACATTTACCATCGCAATCCATGCGGACATACAGTCGGGTAGATAGTATTGATCTTGATGTAGTGGATGTTCTGATCCTTCGTAGAAGTGCATCGTTTGAATCGCTTCAGCTTCGCCACCAAAACAGTCTGCAAGCGGCTTGTGCAAGCGTGAATCGATGAGAAATTTTAAAACATAAGGATCATATAGATGTTGATTGAATGTGCGGTGTCCGTACTTGTCTTGTTGGGAAAAACCTGAAAGCTCCTTCCGCCCAGCGTGTAGGTCCTCCATGTGTTGAACAAAACGTTGGCACTCCTCTTGTGCGAACATACTTTCGAGAACAATATATCCATTTTCTTGATAGAATGTTTTTTGTTCAGAAGTCAATCCTATATTTCCCATCAAAACTCACTATTACCACAATTTGAATATGGAAAACTACTTATTTTGCCTTTATTGTTGCCCAGACAGTTGACAACTTTCCTTTAGGTTCAACGTTATAGGGTGTAGTTGATTCAAAGTTCTGCCTGATTTCTTTTAATGTGAGCGGACGATCATAGAATCGGACTTCATCAATTATGCCTTCAAAAAATCCTTCTGGTTTTCCACCAAAATTCCTTGCACCGAGATAGACAGGTTCTGTAAATGGGAAAGATGTCCATGCATCTCCAAATTTTCCTGTACTTTTAGCATTAGATTTAGTGTCTATATAGACCAATGCATGACTTTTCCCCTCTTCTATTAAATGTTCATTAGTATAAACAATGTGATGCCATTCGCCATCATAGATATTGAGCCTATTTTTGATATTGAGACTGGTAGTACCTATAAGAAAGGCGGTACATTCTCCATTTTGTTTTGGTAGTAAACTATTGACAAAAAATAACCTTCCCGGGAAAGCCCGAAATACATTTCCTTCTTTCACTCCATTGAGTTGAATATCCCAATACGGACATTCCGCGCCATGGGTATTGATGAGGGTCATCCAACCAGTATTGTTACTGGTTTTAATCCAGGCTTCAAACGTAAATGTGCCCATTTGTTTGCCAAATTCTCCAAGTGTGGTAAGGTTTACAAAATCGCCTTTACCATCGAACTCAAGCGACTCTCCTACGTGCCCGGGAACAACTTTAGGATTTCCGCTGATTGTGCCATTGTTATCACCCCATACATCTTTTACTGTCTTATCAATAATGTGTATGTTATCAAAGGTCCAATAACTTACAAGCCCATCTGTTACAACAGATGCAAGTGCCGTATTTAATGAGAACATACCGATTATTATCGTAAATACCAGAAAGTAGATACGGCTCTTCATCGTAATTGCTCCTTTTAAAATAGCGTGAACATAAAACTATAACGATAGGTGAAAACTTATCAACGGTCTACATTGCAATTATGTCAGAATAATACCATATTACGCGGATGTTGTCAATAAAACACAGAGCGAAATTAGAGTCATTCAATTGTTTACTCTTTACACATTCTAACTTATGTTTCTTTTTGTAGGAGCGATCTCCGAATCGCGACGAAAACATTGATAGTCGGGAATCCAAACCAACGGCATGAATCATGGCGAATGCCATAAGCGCATTCGTCTTTAGGCATTCCCCGGAGTTCCCTCCTACAATACAATTAAATGGGAAAACTCGACAATTGAATGGATCTGTCCCATCACCATCTATGATTGCTTGGCAGAAAGTTCGTTGTGTCAAAAGTGCGCCTGTTGTGACGACTTTTCCACTCACATCAGACGCTTTGAGTATCTCTGTTGAGATCGGTATTTCGTTGGTTTTGTCGCTGACACTTTGCTGCATGAGGATAACCCTAACTCATGAGAAACGACAGAGCAAGTGGCTTGTTGTCGCAACACTTTTTCGGGAGGCGCGCATTGTTTGCCATCGAGTACTCCTTTCAAGTAGGTGGATATTATACCATAATCTTGTCTTAGAGAGTGGCCCGAATTTCCGGTGGCAGTAGAAAATTATGTATTTACTATGTCCATTTTGTTTTCCTATGTAAGTTTCGAAGAAGTCCTTAATCTGTTTACATGTATCTTAAGATCGTCAGGTTCTTTCCGAATCCGCATATCAAGGTAGAGAAGTGCCAATCCGATACATCCAATCGATGTAGAATATATATATATACTTATCCTGACAAAACTCCAAATCAAATAAGCGAACCATCCAATATCATTCGGCGTAAATTCTGCTACTGCGGTAGTACCAATTATAAAAGAGAAAATGGACGAGAAAGATAACCCCAGTATAATTCCTATCATGATGGTGATGAGAACAATCGCCACCATAATCCCAAACACACGCCACCAACTACCTTTTACTAATTTAGCACTTCTATTAAGTGCTGTTATTGCTGAAGTCTTTTCAAATAACACAGGAAGATAATAGAGTCCCCATCGGACTCCAAAATAGACTGAAAATGGGATACTTATGATGATGGCTATAATGGCTACAATTGTATCAAAACCAGAGATCAATCCCAAAATGAGAGGTATTATAAAAAACGGACCAAAAACACTTAAAAACCAAAGTATCGAACTACCGATAAGTGGAGAAAGATCGAGTAGAGACATACATTGTAATGTTCGCTTTAAAACATCTCCGACAGTAATTTCTCTTTTTAAAAATGCATGTGCCCCCGCATAAATTAGTGCACTGCCGAATATGAGCAGCAAAAATGTTTCCAAAAAACCACGCAACTTTAAAGCGGGGTCCCCCATTCCTCCAATTAGGAAATACATACAAATTTGATCTGTACAGAAACGTACCACGAGATAAACGGCCGAGATTCCCAAAAACAGACGGAAGTGGCTCCGATAAAGTGTAAACATGCCAGCCAGAATATCCGTGAAACGCATTGGCTGCATAGATGTCGTTGATTCTTGTGTGTTGGTTTCAGGTTCTAAATCAGTGTGTTCTTGCATTGTTTCCTCCTATATGGAATAATAAAAATGTTGATTACCAGACTCTTACTGTATGAAAGATGTTCCTTCTTTTTAACACAAAACAAAATTGACAATTATAGAAAAATCCACAATTACCTTTACATTGGCGAGGTTAGGAAGAAATCAAAAAATCAACGGTACGAATACCTCTTTCGTATTCACCCAAATCAACGCCACATGCCTTATGGCATCTGTCGGGTAGAATCATGGCGAATGCCAAAAGGACATTCGTCTTTAGGCATTTCCGCCTCGCCAGCGCGAGGTCATGAGGGAATGCCTAAAACAACATGCGCGTGGGGCATGTTCCATGATTCATACCGTTGATTTGGTGCCTCGCCATCTCTCGTATGCAACTTCAGTTATAATAAGTCAATTTGTAATATTAATCAAGTTAATTTTCATACAGTCTAAATACAATCTAAGTTGCCACCTATGTAGCACAAACTGTTAGATTGTGTCTGTGAGGACGCAAACTATGGTAGAGATTAAAATTAACGCTACATTCCTGAACTGTGAATCAACGCTGAATGCGCCAAATCAAGAAATCAACGGTATGAACGCCTGTGGGCGTTCCCCGAATCAACGCCACATGCCTTATGGCATCTGTCGGGTATGAATGCCTTTTGGCATTCCCCGGAGTTTCCTCCTACAAATTATGACTGTAATGTTAATTGGATAATACATCATTTAATTGGAAAACTCAACAATTGAATGCCTCTGGCGGAATTTTGGGTGTTCTTGACTGTTTTTATTCAAACTGTTATCATTCTTCCAATTAGTTCAGTTCAAAGTCGGATGGAAGGTTTTCATTCAGCGCTGCAATATACTTTTTTAGACACCGTCTAATTAATCAGGTGTTGAACTGGCAGAATGTTGTACCTCCCGAAGCAAACAAGGAGACAATTGATGAAAACAGTCCCGAAGATTGTTGCGATCGGCGGAGGCGAAATTAGTGAGCGGGAAACTGCTGCGATTGACGAACGCATCATCGAATTGACAGGCAAAACTAAACCTAAAGCACTCTTTATTCCAACCGCGAGCAGCGATGCCCTTGGTTACATTGAAACTTTTGAGACGTATTACGGTAAGCATTTTGGATGTCAAACGCGCATTCTCAAACTCGTTGAAAATCCACCAGTTTTTACCGAGATGGCTGCTATGGTGTTGAACTCTGACCTTATCTATGTTGGTGGCGGAAATACCTATAAAATGATGAAGTTGTGGCGGCGGTTGGGATTAGATGATGTGTTGGCACAAGCTGTGTCCCGCGGCATCATTCTGTCCGGTCTAAGTGCAGGTGCGATCTGCTGGTTTAGATACGGACATAGTGATTCTCGGTTTTTCTCCAGTAATCCGAACTGGGACTATATCCGCGTGAGAGGACTGGGATTCATCAATGCTGTATTTTGTCCGCATTATCACTTTGAAAAGCGCGAAAACTCTCTTTCGGAGATGATCGCAAAACGAGGAGGCATTGGAATCGCCTGTGACAATAATGCCGCTATTGAGATCATTGGCGAGCACTACCGAATTCTTACTTCAACCTCTGACGGTAAGGCATACAAACTCTATAAGCATAGGGGAAATGCCGTTATTCAAGAATTAACTCAAAACAGTGAATACTCGCCTTTAGCCAACCTTTTAAAGCGGAAATAATACCATAATTCTATTTCGCGTGATACTAAGGAATCATTTCTGAAGTTAATCCTCTGATTGAGGACATTTTACTATAGAAACGATTTTCTGATCGTGGTTCCTTTCGCAGAAGGAAAGTGATTAATATTAAAAACTTTACAAAACCAAGATGAATTATGTCTTGATAGATTTGATTGGGTGTGCTATGGTATTAACACATCTTAAAAGGAGGAATGCCCTTTCTCTCGTGTAAAAACCTGCTTTTCAGGTATCGGTATTTGGGCAAAGATTTATATGAAAGTAGCAGCAATGTTTGGTGAAGGCAAAGGTGGTGTAGTTGACAAACCTGATCCCAAGGCAGGAGGCGATGTTGTCGTTGTTAAAATCCATGCAGTTCCGATGTGTACCGAGTACAAAGGATTCAAAGGTGGTGGTACCGGGGAAAGTTTCGGACACGAAGCGGCGGGTGAAGTGGTTGAAGTAGCGCAACCGGGTCGTGTGAAGGTAGGCGATCGCGTCGTTGTGCAACCGCAGAATTCATGCGGCAAGTGTAATATGTGTGTTATCGGTGAACATATCCACTGTATGGGTGGACGTAACATCCGCGAAATGGTCGGTACGGATGTTGCAGGAGCGACTTACGCACAATATATGCACAAAATGGAGGATCTACTATTTCCGATTCCCGATGGAATGAGTTATGCACACGGTGGTATGGCTTGTTGTGGACTCGGACCAACATTCGGTGCAATGGAACAAATGGAAGTCGATGCTTTGGATACTGTGATGGTAACCGGCTTAGGTCCCGTAGGACTTGGCGGAATCATCAATGCCAGTTATCGTGGCGCGCGCGTCATCGGTGTAGAAAGCCATCCCTACCGTGCTGAACTCGCCAGAAAGTTAGGTGCAGAAGTCGTCCTAAACCCAAGCGATGAAGATATTCTCGATCAAATACGGGAATTGACAAACGGCATCGGTATTGACAAAGCAGTTGACTGCTCAGGGGCATCTGCAGCACATCGATTGATGGTTGATGCAGCCCGAAGAAAAGGACAGGTGACATTCGTTGGAGAAGGCGGAGAATTCCCACTTGCCGCAAGCCGCGATATGATTCGGAAAGGTCTGGTTCTACGCGGAAATTGGCACTACAACCTCGGTTTCTTTCCAAAATTGATTAAGGTTATCCAAGAATCTGCCGACAAATTAGATACCTACATCACACACACTTTCCCGATGCAAGAAGTGCAAAAAGCGTGGGAATTGCAGGCTACTGGTGAATGTGGTAAAGTTGTATTAGAGCCGTGGGCGTAGTCTGTAAATATTCAGCTTAATTTAAAATTTATAATAAAGGAACATATCTTTGTAGGCGCGGTTTTCATCACGCCTACAAAGATATGCTATTCTACGGACTTGACTTGTCTAAGTCAGCGTGCTGAACAAATGTGCAGAAAAAACAGGGCAATGGCACCGCCACAGCGTTAGCATCCGCAGCCTCAGCCGCCCGATTTCCGCACCGCCTCTCTGGATTCTGGTTCAGGGGGTGCTACCGTGCTATCCGGGTCTCCGTAGCAGAGCGCAAAACCACCTTTGCCAAACCAAGACCCCAATGACAGTCTGTAATTATCAAGATTGCTGTGTGCCAAAAAATCTCCACGTAATTTGTGATCATGTCGCGCAAAGAAATAGTGGCGATCCCCGCTCCAGTGCAGTTCACCGTTCATTGAAATACGATAGGAGGTATTCGGTATCGGTTCCATATCTTCGGGTTTGACATACTCAAGCGGGATATTAAGTGCCTCAATGAAATTTTCCACCGAACCGCCCGCTTCGACGTAAGCCACTATGTCGTTCCAATCAGCGAGTCGAACACCTTCACCCAATTGCGCCTTACACTCAGCTTTGAGGTCTTCTGTCTCGTCCAAATCGTGAGCAATGACGTGGAACTGTTGATAACTCGCTGCAATTTTTTGTTTTTGCATTATGTGAACTCCTTTTTATAGATTGTTGTTTTGTTTGACATCGTACTTTTCGCAAGACAACCGTAATAGGAAGCCATTTTCAATAAATGACAATGATTCACCTATACACATTTTCGGATGCACTTTTGCACACACTAAAAGAACGTGAAGTAATTAGTCTAACCAAAGTTGCCACCTATGTAGCACAATCTGTCAGATTGTGCCTGTGAAGACACAGGAATGCCTAAAGACGAATGCGCTTGGTAGAATACGCTTTTGGTATTCTACATGATTCGCCATGATTCATACCGTTGATTTACTAACAGATTGCACTACGGAATCTTGCGAAAAATGGGACATTCTCTATAAAAAACGGTGTTTGGAGGTCTAAAATTTTATAGGTAGCAATTTGAGTTAGTGCTTAGTCAAGTGCTTATTGATGGGGCTTGAAGTAGTCGGGAATCCAAATCATGGTATGAATCATGGCGAATGCCATACGCGCATTCGTCTTTAGGCATTCCCCGGAGTTCCCTCCTACCATAAGCAGTCTATCAGTAGGAGCGATCTCCGAATCGCGACCTACGATAATATGTTGACAAAGCATTAGTCCAAAGAAATGCCGCCTTATAAGCTAAGTAAAAATGTAAACTTGCTCAAAATTGTCCATTCGTCGGTATGGAAACCATCCGATGTATCCCAAGTTTGATTATACACAAGGTAAAAATCGCTACCCGGACGATAGATGTAATTGAGCAAGAAATTTGCGCTTGCACGTTCTTCGGTATGGTTCCACTGGGTGAACAATTTAGTAAAGATACGGGTATTGAAAGCGTAACTAACCCGTCCACCGAGGACGGTTGTCGTCAAACGATCTATCTCAGGCAAATAAATAAAATTTCGATTGAATCGTGTGTCAATTGCAAGCTGATGCGTTACTCGCCACTGGCTGTCTATATAAATACCCAACCTATCTCCTTGAAAGAAATCGCCGTAATTTCCTCCTCCATAGACTGAAAACGGACGGCTGGAATCAGAGTAAAAACTTAGTGAAAATTGATTCATTTCGTAATCGCCAGCCAGTATTTCAGCGTCATCAATACTAAACGATTCATCAACTCGGTCAAAATACCTTTGAAAATCAATATTGATACCGTCCCCCGCAGGAAAGGATATTTCTCCACCAATATTCACTTCCCATCCGATAAGTCTATTATCATGATTAAGTAGGTAATTGCCTGAAATATTTGCTCCAAGGTCCCGTATCAGGTATCGGTTGATTTGCGAGTTAGCACCAGTATTCATATTGAATGATCGTATATCTCTACGATGCATGAATCCCATTTCACTCGTAAATTCAGGACCTATGTCAAGATACGATGCATTGAAACGAAGATGTCTATTGCGCCAATTGTTTGAAAGATACCATGCATAATCGCGTTCATCAGAATGCGGTGACCAACTTCCAACGGTCATTGCGCGCATTCGCCATTGGTCATGAGGTCTTAAGAACAGGTCTATCCCACCGTTGCGATGATAACCGCCGCCGAAATTACTCTGCCGATTGGTGACAATGAAGCCGACGGTCGAATCACTGAGAATATTGCGTTGCATTCTCAGCACAGAGAAGTTTGTCATAGGTGTTTCATCAGAAGCGGCGGTTGTCATATTGAGCGCACCTACACTGTAAGCACCGACCTTTCCTGTCAATTTGCCTCCGCCGAGAAGCCGAACCTCTTTGTCATCATCTACAATACCGATACGGCGACTATAGAAAACAGCCAACGGCGGCGGACCCCAACCACCGACACCAGCACCAAACGAAAATAGTCCACTACCTTCAAGGAAAAAATCACGCCGCTCGGGGAAATAGAGACTGAACCGGTTGAGATTTACCTGTTCCTGGTCTGCTTCTACTTGTGCGAAGTCGGTATTCATCGTTAAGTCTAACGTAAGATTTGACGTGACACCGTATTTCATGTCCAATCCGAGGTCTCGTGCGGTATTATACTGCCAATCTTCCTCATCAAGATTTTCCGCTAATCCGCCAAGTAGATACGGTTTGAAATCAAAGTATGATGGAGACGCAATATCTTGTAGACCAGTGAGTTTGCCTTGATATATCGGATGAAAGGTGCCTGGCCAACTCTGACTTTTTGGAACTTGGATCCATTGTGATGTTTCATTTGTCCGCGGGATGTTACGTCCAAAATTCACACCCCACACCATTACGTCTTTCTTTTTAAAACGTAACTGATTGAAAGGAAGCGCAATCTCAACTGTCCAACCTTTATCGTGTTGTCGTCCAACACATTCCCAAATGCAGTCCCAACTCCCGTTGAGATTTTCGCCACCATCAGTGACAGCGGTATCTGACTGTGCGCCAAGTGGGTTTATCCGAAAGAAAACGCACTGCCTCTTATCTCCATAGGTATCAAGCATAATGTAAATGTTATCATTTTGCCAAAGCATTCCATCACGCCGCATCTCATTTGCCACGACCTTTTCAGGTTGTGAGTCGTAACACTCAAACCCGATATAAAGTTTTTCTGTGTCGTACAACAAGCGAACCTCGGTGCGTTCGGATAGCGGTTGTCCTTCATCAGGATATTGTTGGGTGAAATCGTCAATAACTTGTGTTAGAGACCAATCTTTCTCGTTGAGATAACCATCTATTTTGATTACCTCTTGTGTTTTCAACGCCTTAATTTCTTTTTTTGCATAGGCGTTTAAGTTCATCAGAGCAATCATTATGAATACGAAAAGAATGATTCGGTAAAGCATTTATGTCTCTATTTGATTTGGATAACGGAATTGTAGGGTTTTCGATCTGTTAAGTATATAACGCAATCTATAGAATTCCTGTTTAATCTTTTTGTCCGAGGAATTTACTATTCCTTTTAGTTTGTAGCAATGATATGCATTGGATCAGCTTTTGTTTTCTTTGATAAAATCATAGTAGAGCCATTCAGTTTTCAAGTTTTTCTCAAAATTTTTTACAGTATCGCGACCAGGGGCTCGCCCTACAAAGAATTCGGAGTTACAAACCCTCGGACAAGAGTCCTGCCCGACAACTGAATGCCTCTGAAATCGTACAGGGTTATTCAGTTTTCAATATTTTTGGTGTTTTTTTTCTATAACGTTAATTTTATCTGTTGCCATCTTGTCCGTGTCTTTAGTCCCGTATGAAGATTAAATAAATATTTCGGTAATTTCTTTAGTCCCGTAGGGACGATATGTTTATAGAAAATGTTACCCACCGCCTCTTGAGTTCCGTAGGAACGGCATAGAAGACTTAACATATCGTCCCTACCAAATCAACGCTATGAATGCGCGTATGGCATTCAGCGGGACTAAAGAACAATGTTCATGTTTATGAATATTAACTTTCAGTAAATCTCAATACCAGAAAACTCTTAAAACTGAATAACCCTGGAAATCGTAGAGGTTTACTTTACATAGTCTGATTGAATCCTGACTTTATGCACGCTTACCTTTACCGTGGAGAGACAAAGTTGCTACTTGGTGATCACGAAGGTGCAATAACCGACTTAGAAACGGCTTTCAAACAGGGATAACACTTGGCTTTGAAGATACCGCAGCCAAAGCAATCCATAGTCGAGGCGTTGTAAAATTGCTACGAAAGGACTATAAAGAAGCAATAACTGACTTTGATAAATCTATAAAACTCACACCTGAAGATGCTGAACCTTACAACTCTCGAGGAACAGCGAAATACAAGCTTGGTGACTATCATGGGGCAATAGTCGACTTTGATAAGGCGATTAAAATTAATCCGGAAGATGCCAACATTTATAATAATCGGGGGAATGTGAAGATGTTTTTTGGTAATTTTGAATCTAAACGAGGAAATTTGGAGAAAACGCAGCGTTTATATAAAAAAGCAATAACTGATTTTGACAAAGCTATTCAGATCAATCCTCAAAAAGCATACTACTACCATGCACGAGGACTCGCAAAGAGGCACTTGGGCAAAAGGAAGCAGCAAAAGTGGATTTTGATAAGACGAAGGAATTAGACCCGAACATAGGGCAATGATCATGTCAGATCGACTGTTAGAGAATTTCTGTAATCCACTCACCATCATGTGCTGGGTTATAAATTAGTCCCTTCTTAATGTCAAGACAGAGATCAAGATGTTCCAGGACCATGTGCCCGACGAGAACAGGGGAGCCTTCGGGTAGATCAGTGATCTGCATTAGACTCGTGCGTTCCAATATCGTGAATTCTACTGCTGAATAGAGGATACGGTCAATGATACCAGTGGCAGCGCGTGCTCGCACCGTTTTAATAGGTGTGAGACCGAGCCGTTCAATGAGTGATGTCGGTAGGCAGAGTCCCGTTGCACCGGTATCAACGAGGGCATCTGTGACTGTGAGTCGACGTACTTCTTCAACATTCATAACGCCTAACTTTACTGCTACCAGATCATATTGATTTATGAGTTCAATTCGCGTGGTGTGTCTCATCCTTTTTAACTCCTATGTTTAATCCAAAAGCAGCTACGCAATACGAAAAGCATAAAGTCGCGCACGGTTTAACACAAAACGAAGTCTTAGCGGTTGCTCTGCATCCACTAACTTAGCGGATGTCCATTGCACTGTATGATGTATTTTATCCTTTGTCAACGGAACGCAATCGTCAAGTGAAAATCCGGATTGAACCTTTCCATCAGCCGTCAGCACCTCAACACCAACCTGACCCCCACTTGCATCTGCATTAATTTCAAGCGTACCGTTTGGCATTCGCAACGGCACAGTTTCAACAACCCCTTCAGTTTCATCAGCATCAAGAGAAACAAAACCATCTAATCGCCATTTGGCAAGTCCAATTGCCTTGTGCCTGTCTTTCATCATAGCACCGTGGGTATGCTCTGTCCCAGTATAATACCAGTGAATTTCATCGTCAGTGATGATCGGTTGTGTGGCAGTACCCATAATCATACCGGTATCATAAGTGCCGCTTTCACCGCGTGGAATAACAGGCGTACGATCTGAGTCAGGATAGTCCCAATTGAAACCATCTCTGCTGCAAATCAGTTGCGCGTCAATCGGACCATCAACGGGAATCTCATGCTCCGCCGCGCCAGGTCCTGTCACATACAACACCCCAGCGACACCAATATAGATATTGTGATAAAGAAAACCTGACATATTGTGAATTTCTGCACGATCTGCACCATACCTCTCTACACCAATTTCGTCATCCTCATCGGTTGCACCGAACATTGGTTCAAGCGGTTTCCACGGTCCCTCCAATGCAGGACTTTCGGTATATGCTATCATGCGTCGCGCATCTTTGTCGTTACCCCGTATCAGCGCGTAAGCACGAAACAGAGAGGTTTTGTCATCATAGATTACATTGAATGCACCTTCGTTGTTTCGGTCTGCAACTGGTTCCAAATAGTCCGAGTCATCCCAACGGATACCATCAGGTGATGTAAGTAGGAATACATTACGATACCGTCGACAAAATCCGATCATCTTATATCTTTTCTGCGGGTCAGATTCATCGTCATCACGAAATACACAAGCACCGTGCAGGTCCCACACGATGTTGTTATTTGGGTTTCCGTTGAATTCAAAAAGACCGAGATTCGGTTTTGTCCACGTCAATCCGTCATCACTTTCAGCATAACAGGTGAGATCACCGCGATCATTCTCCACAAACTTGCGCCCGTAAGCATCCTGTGTTTTTCCTCTATATGTTGATGGATTTCGATCTGGACGTGACACGTATAGCCCAGGAATCTCATTCGCCTTAAACCGCCAGTGCGGTCCCATACGACACATATACCACATGCGATATTTGCCGTACGCTGCATCATACATTGTAGTGCCGTACAGATGAACGCGTCTGGATTGGTCAGGACCTCCGTGTTCCCAAGGGTTGTCAGGATCAGGTTCAAGCACGGGGACTTCATGCTTTACACATGGATGTAATGTGCGTTTTACCCCGCGCTTAAAGGCAATCAATTCATCATCAATGAATAGTTCTGTACCTGCGTCAAGTACACGGAAATTGTTCAAATTTAGAATATCCTTAAAGTTAATCGGCGCGCTTTGTAAGCGCGCCGACAAGTAAGTGTTTATCTGTTTTTTATGGCAGCCCACGTCGCGGCAAGTTTACCGCGTGCTTCCACATCAAGTGTATCCGCTTCCAAGTTGTTAATTTCCTTTTCACTCAGAACAGCGTTATAGATTCTGGCATCTTCAACACGTGCGACTACCCAACCGTAAGCTGTACCACCGATGAGAGCGCGTGGACCGAAAAGTGCTTCCACATCGCCTGCTGTCCATGACCTAATTGGTCCTTGTGTATAGTCTCCAATTATGTCTCCATTACGGTATATCATAATCTTCGCGTTGCCGCCATCATCTTCATAGGAGATTGCCAACTGAATAAGTTTACCTCTTTCTTTTTCTTCAAAGCCAGGAACAGCATCCTGTGTGCGTCTAAAGTGGCTACTACCTGCCATCCATCGCCGCTCTTGCCGTTCGGCATAGACAATAGCATCAAATGTGTCTCCACTGCTTTTATTCACTGCAAGTGTCGCGCCTCTCCTGACGTTGAGGTCGTCCAAATAGAGCCATGTTACCAGAGTTTTATCGGGACCAATGTCCGGACCTTTGTATCCAGTCGTCATTGCCCATTTATTATCACCGATGTGCAATTTGCCATCTTTGACTTGTGCACCTTTGAGTTCAATATCACCAAAATGATTTGTAAGGTCTTTCAGTTCATCCCCTTTTTCAAAAGTCCAATGTCCAATCAAATCCTCTTCCTTCTCATTCTGCCCAAACGCTGTTGGTAGCGAAAAACTGACAAAAAACAGAACAGAGAATACCCACACGAAAATATATAACAAGCGTTTCATGATATCTACCTCCATTATTAACTCTGGTTAAGATTTCCGACAATCGTTGAAATTGAAGTTAAGCATACCACACACAATAAGAAATGTCACCCCTATTTTAAAGAGAAAAAACTTGAAATTTCTCACAAATTCTGGTAAAATTAATGAGAATTCCTTTCAAATTAGGAGGATATATACCAAATGGACATTAGAATAGAGTATTGCACTTCTTGAAACTATCAACCACGGGCAGCCAGTTTGGCAAAAGCCTTGAAAAACAAATATAGTGGTCAGGTTAAAGATGTGAAACTTGTTGAAAGTAGTGGTGGTGCTTTTGAAGTATACCTAAATGATGAATTGCTCTACTCCAAGTTAGAGACACGACAATTTCCGACACCAGAACAGATCACCACAGCGATTGACAAAGTATAATAAAATGTAATGGGTATTGGTAGTAATTACCATGCCCATTTTTTATTTAAACCGAAACATGTTGTGGAAATCTTGTGACATTCCATCGCAAACTCCACATGCCCAAGGAAAATCACATTATGCTTCTCTACGTTTTCTACACAAAAAGCACCCACATCGGGTTTTCACCTACTTCATAAGTTTCAAGCGGTGCAAGAACACCATTTTCCCGATCAATACGGTACGTAGCAAGTTTGCCGGATCCTTGTCCACCAGCAAATAGGAAATTACCAGTTTCATCAATGTTAAAAACTCGCGGTGTGGGTTCCGTCAGTTGCTGTCCTAAAGCGGTTAATTCTCCACTCTCTTCATCAATTGAAAACATTGCAATACTGTCATGCCCACGATTTGTAACATAAAGGAACTTGCCTTGTGGGTCAATGTGGATTTGTGCGCAGCTATTATGCTCATCAAAATCCGCGGGGAGGGTAGAAAGTGTTTGGAACTCCCACAATAGACCTGGCGCATCGTGAACGGTATAATCAGGATCTCCTGACTTTGAGATTGAGGCTTCTGGATCTCCTTTCTGAAGGTTGTAAGCAGATACGCTTGACCCCTGTTCATTTGAAAAATAGAAGATCGGTTTGTTAGGATGTTCGCAGTAGTGGCGAGGTCCGACTGGCTCATCTGGATTTGAATTCCCAAATGGGTTTTCAGTCAGTATACCTGTATCCGGATCGAAATGAAACTGATAGATAGCATTTGCGGGAACGGTGTGTGGGACAAAAGCAAAACGGTTTGATACATCCGTCTCAATATAGTGCGCGTGCGGTGCTGTTTCGACGGTTTGGATCAGTTCATCTTGGGCAGTTTTATCGTCCCCTATGGCATGCACGGTAACTTTACCCGCACCGTAATACGCAGAAAGCAAATATTTCCCCGTTTTGTCGGTTGCAATGTAGCATGTATCCGCATCAAGTGAAATTGTTTTCAAGAGTGTGAGTTGCTTACTCTTTTCATCAATACGAAAAGTTGAAATTTCTCGGCTGGATCGAAGTCCTGCATACAGATAGTTGCCACAAGGGGAGAGCGTTAAAGGACCGGGTGAACCGCTCACGTTAACATCTTCTTGGAACTCAATCGCTCCATCAGAAACATCAAAGGTATAAATGGCGATTCTGTTTTCTCCTGCAATGGAGAGATATAAGTGAGATTGCATACTTTTTCCTCAATTATTGGGTTTTATCTAAATGTTCAATATTTACGATAATTGGGTTTTTATTTTTTGCCTTTTTTGAGAGTAGATTCAATCATTGCATGAGTCTTCGGTTCGCTACAGAGACTGAGAAATACCTCGTGTTCAAGGTCAAGCAGGTCCTGTTCAGCGGCATACTGTGGTGCTGAAAGCATACCTCCACAGAACACATAAGCCAATTTCTCGGCAAGAGATTGCTCATAATCGTTGATGGTGTCAGCTTGCCTTAATTCCTGAAACTGTTGTTTTAGGTAGTTAATCCCTTCTTCTCCTAACACAAATACCTGACGGGGTTGGGGTGATTGATAACCATCCAAAAGTGAGAGGACTGATTGTTTAGCATCTTGAAGTTGATTGTCTCTTTTGGTTGAGATAAGGTCAGTTTTACGAAGATACCCCAGCTCTACTGCATCTGCAGCATTTTGCGAAACCTTCGCTTGACGAATAGTCTCAATTGTTGTCTGGACAGGTGCAAGTAGCTGCTGAATTGGTGATGATGTCTGTTGACCTTCTAAACACCGAAACGCCATCTCAGTAGTTCCACCACCGCCCGGGATCAGTCCAACGCGAAGTTCAACAAGTCCAAGTTTGCTGTCGGTGAAAGCCTGTACTGCATCTGCACCAAATGCAAGTTCACATCCTCCACCGAGTGCCATGCCAACCGTTGCTGCCACGACAGGTTTTGTTGAAAGACGTAGCCGAGTGCAAACCTTCTGCAAATTTCTAAGGGTGTTTGAAATTGCATCCCAATCTTTACTTTGGGCACGTTCAAGTAAAAGAATGAGGTTGAGTCCTACCGAAAAATTGCCCGCTTCCGTGCCGAGTACCATACCTGAATAATTCGTTTCTACCTCGTCCAGCGCAGAATCGAGAATCGCTAACATGCTATCCTCTATAATGTTCAATTTACCATGTAGTTCAAAATAGGTGATACCGTCACCTATATCAAAGAGGCTTGCTTCTGCGTTAGAAATAATCGGTTTCATATCTGCTGTTTTTGATGTTGACATTCCAATGATTACCTCAATCGTGAAAACTTAAGTTGCTTGTAACACACTATTACGCATCAAAATTGTAAACAATTTGGTCGAAAGAATCGCGTGCAAAGGTGAATATAAAAACCAGCGGTTCGTTTCCAGTGCAACGGACGGTATGCTTAGCATTAGGTGGAATGTAGACTGCTGAACCGGGACAGAGTTCTGCTTCGCAATCGTCAATCTGCATGTGTCCGTTACCACTGATGACATAATACGTTTCCTCGGGTTCATGGTGATGGAGCAGCAGCGACGCACCGGGCGGCACCTCTGCTATCCCCATAACAAGCCCGCTGCTCGGACCGCGTTCACCTGTGATAAGCAGTTTCCAACGAATCGGACTTTTGGCAGCAATGTTCGGGTCATCCCAACCTTCCCAGTCAAGTTCAACTTGATTGATAAAAATCGGTTTTTGGGTGTTCATAAGTGTTCTTCCGTGCGGACTTAGCACTCTCCTAATCGGATAGTTCAATCAACCCCAAAACGACAATCATGTGCTGATTTGGAGCTGCTGTTTTTGGTAATTGATAATCTCAGATTACTATGCTATTATACTGGAAAAGGAGTATTATGACAATTCAAAAATTTCAACAACAGATTGAGGCTATCTATTACACACGTGATGCTGAGCGCGGGGTTCCACTAACCTTCACTTGGTTCATTGAGGAAGTAGGGGAGTTAGCGAAAGAGATACGCAAACAACCACAGGATAAACAACGGCTGCGCGAGGAATTCGCCGACGTTTTCGCATGGTTATCTACTTTAGCGAGTCTGCTTGGTATTTCTCTTGAGGATGCGGCGCGAATTTATGCAGAGGGATGTCCGAAGTGTAACACTACACCTTGTGATTGTTAAACTATTAATTACCATTCAGGAAACGCTCGAAGTTACCACCGAATAGATTGTTGACATCTCTTTCGATTTCTGACTGTGTAAGCGTCCAACCAACATCTAAGATGGATTGATATTTTTCTACCAACACGTCTGCGATGATCTGGCGTGAGTGCTTCCATTTGTAAATGAGTTGATCTAAGATTCGTGCATCTGAATGCTGTGGGATAACACTCAAACCGAGCAACTCAATTCGTTCACGTGTTATCTCCTCAATGACACTGGGATTGTTCATAAACCACCAACACCCAAATATCATCAAGTTTTTGAATTTGCGTCCAATGACACACAACTCGTGCTGATTTTCGCGAGAAAGCAGTGTCACAAGGAATTTGTTGTCGGGATTTTCGCGGAGAAGTGTTTCCAGACTACTCAAATCAGCTTTTCCGGTACCATCGCCTGCCATTTTGAGTTGTGGGTTCACCGCCCGTTTAACACCAATCATTAACGCGAATGGCACGTTGAATTCACGCGAAATAGGTAAAATGCAGTTATCAAACAACCTTCCGAGAACGCCATCGTCAGGATATTGAAAATCTGGCGGTAGTGAGACAGCCATATATTTTGGGTCCATCCGCTGAATCCATGTCTCCAAAAAACGACGGACTTCTTTATAACTTTTCTCAGATGAGAGTATAGGATCAACCTCATAACCGAGTCCGCGCAGGTGTTCATAAGCTGTGTCTTCGTAACTGTTAATTAGAACATCCATCCGAAGCGCTGCTTCAAAACGACTATCCCCAATATCACCTGATTCCCAAACTGGTGATTCTGCTGGATCAAAGGGGTCGTTTGTCATAACGACTTTTGAGACATTTGCGCTTTCAAAAACAGTGTCAATGAAATCTTCTACAGTGGTATCGGTAAAGTAGTCGCGATAATCTTGTAGATTTCGCGAACCCACGTCCAACGCTAATTCATTTAATGTGGTAACAACGCCACGGCACGCTTCACTGATCGGCGAGTTTTCAATGAAAAGCGTCTGCCAAATCAGTTCTGCTTGCTGCGCTTTTGTCATACTCCAAAATTGTTGATATGAAACTTCGGATTTGCGGAATACTTCAGCAATGAGATAATGGTACGTCAGCAGTTCATCAATTCCCCAGAGTAGGAGTTCATTAAATGGCGGACTAAAAAGATGTGTGTGGATATCGGTGATTTTCTGAGTGTGAACAACTTCTGAAATAGCAGTTTTCAACTGATCAGTCGTTCTTATTTCAGCATCATTATTTGAATTGGGGACGTTCATATTAAGACTCCGAGTTGAGTTTGAGGCGGATATAATTAACAACTTCTTCAGGTGGATGTTTTCCAAATCGCACATAAACACCGCGGAAGTTTTCAAGACGTGTCGGTTTCGCGAAGGGGCTGAGCAGTACTCCGTTCTTGTCAACATAGTAGCTGCGGAACATTGACCAAGGACGCTCAAGTTTATAACAACAGGTTGTGACGATGAGATTTTCTATTTCGCAGCAATAATGAAAAGGTAAAAAGTATTTGTAGAGTGGACCAACCAGAAGAATTGCTGATAATAGCAGGACAACGATAGATTGAAATCCGAAATAGATAAAGAGGAGAATAAAAGACAAAAACAGCATCAGCAATACAGACCGCTTCCAATTCTCAACAAGTGGATGTACACGCCATGAGATTTCTCTGGCGTGTGTATGTTCGGACAGAGAATCAGTTTCTACAACGGTCTGATGTTCTTCCTGCACGTGCTACTCTGTGCCTTCTATAGGGGTAATCTTTGAATCTTCTTCGGGTGTTTCTGCTGGCGTTTCATCTGCGTTTTCTTCTGTGGGTGTAACGTTGCCTTTTGAATCTTCATCAGCCGTGTCCTCTTCTACTTCTACCCCATTTTCAGCACCTGCAGATTCTTGTGAAGTTTCTGTCTCTTCATTTAGCGGTGTAAGGGCACCATCTCCCCCTCCTGTATCACCATAAAATCGCATCAATAAGAGCGAAATGACCATAAATCCGATTGCCACCCAAGTGGTAAGTTTACTAAGGAAGGTCGCAGCACCGGCACCCCCCAGAACTGACTCCATTCCAGATCCACCAAACGCACTTGATGAAAGTCCTTCACCTTTGCTGTCTTGTAAAAGAATAATCAGTGTCAAAACGACACAAACTGGAACGAAGATTATAATTGCTACAGTTATGAATACTCCCATAAGATAGTCCTCTCTAAATTGCCTTGTCTACAAGGCTACTAATTAAGCTATATTGCATTTTTCACGATTTCAGCGAAAGATTCGGCTTGAAGACTTGCGCCACCGACGAGGGCACCGTCCACATCAGGTTGTGCCATTAATTCCGCTGCGTTTTCTGGCTTTACGCTGCCACCGTATTGTATGCGTATTTGAGATGCAATTTCGTCAGAGTAAGCATCTTTCAACAATTTTCTAATATAACTGTGTACCTCTTGTGCTTGCGCAGGCGTTGCAGTTTTGCCTGTTCCGATTGCCCATACAGGTTCATAGGCTATAACACTGGACAATAATTGTGCAGCTGATAAGCCTGCAATACCTCCTGTGACATGATCATTTATAACCTCTTCGGTACGACCTGCTTCGCGGTCTTCAAGTTGTTCACCGACACAAACAATTGGCTTCAAATTGTGAAATAAAACTGCTTTCGCTTTTTGGTTAACACTCTCGTTTGTTTCACCAAAGTATTGGCGCCGCTCTGAATGCCCGATAATAACGTAATCACATCCAGCATCTTTCAACATCGGGACTGATACTTCACCCGTAAAAGCACCACTATCTTCCCAATAGACATCTTGTGCAGCCAGAAGAATGTTAGTATCTTTTATAATATCACTTACAGCAGCAAGTGCAGTAAAAGTCGGTGCTACAATTATTTCTACTCCAGTACAGTCTGCAACTAAATCCTTTAACGCAGTAGTGAGGGCAACCGCCTCTGAAATTGTGTTATTTAGTTTCCAATTTCCTGCAATGATAGGTGTTCGCATAGTCCTTCCCATTAGAGCGCTCGTGATGCGAGTTCAACGAGACGATTGGAGTAACCCCACTCGTTATCATACCATGAAAGGACTTTAACCAATCCGTGTTCAATTACTTTTGTGAACGGTGCATCCAGAACGGAGGAGAGTTTATTTCCGTTGAAATCTGACGATACGAGATCAAGTTCCGAATATCCTAAGATTCCATCTAACGAAGTTTCAGATGCTTCTTTCAAGGCTGCGTTAACATCTTCCGCACTCGCTGTCTTTTTTAGTTCAACGGTGAGATCAACAACAGAGACATTCGGTGTCGGCACACGGATTGCGAACCCATCCAATTTTCCGTTCAATTCCGGTAAAACTTTTCCGACAGCAACAGCAGCACCCGTTGTCGTTGGAATCATGGAAAGTGTTGCAGCACGTGCGCGCCGCATATCCTTATGTGGGAAATCGTGAACGCGTTGGTCTCCAGTATAAGCATGTACAGTTGTCATCAATCCACTTTCAACTTCAAACGTCTCATGCAGCACTTTGGCAACGGGAGCAAGACAGTTGGTCGTACACGAAGCATTGGAAATAACATGATGCTGTGTTTTATCATATTTATCATCATTCACGCCGATAACTATTGTGATGTCTTCATCTTTCGCGGGTGCGGAAATAACAACTTTCTTTGCGCCACCAGAGGTGATGTGTTGCTCGGCATCTTCTCGTGCTGTAAAGAAACCCGTAGATTCAATTACGACATCTACGCCCAGTTCTCCCCAAGGTAGGTCAGCAGGATCACGTTCTGCAAAAACACGCATCTCGTTTCCGTTTACCACCAAACCTTGATCTGTTGCCTCAATATCATCGGACAAGATTCCGTGTACGGAGTCATATTGTAGAAGGTGTGCAAGCGTCTCCGGACTTGTCAAATCGTTAATTGCAACGAATTCTATATCTAATGCCGGATTTTGCAACGCTGCACGAAATGCGTTCCGACCAATCCGACCAAAACCATTAATACCTACTTTAGTTGACATAAGACTGATAAGTTCCTCTCCAAACATTTCGCCCTTGTAAGGCTTCCTATTTATGACTACAATCTTTTTAGCAAATTTTGAAACTGCAATTACGATCTCACTAAATGGATTCCAGATTAAGTCATTGTATGATGTAATTATTATGATTTTTCATAAATCCTTTCAATAATTATACCTCAAAATATTGTAAATTGCAAGTGTGTTGTTGAGTTGGTAAATCTAAATGTCCCTTGAAAACATATTAGAGGCATTGTATAATATGCGCAAGTTTGTGTTGAGGTGTTATTTAGGTGAGCGATGTTCCAAAATCCCACCCACGTTATCTATCATTGACATTAAGAGATACAATAGTAAACGGCGTAGAGCAAGGAATTACCTCTATTCACGGTCTCATTGCGCACGGACGCGGGGAAGCTTATGACTACCTCATTGGGGAGAAAACGCAACCTTTTGCTAAAGAGGCAATTCGTGCTGCTGCTGCGATGCTGTGTTTGGCAGAACATCCCGTTATCTCAGTAAATGGTAATGTGGCAGCGTTAGCACCAAATGATATAATTAAATTGGGACAAGTGTTGAAGGCTCCATTGGAGGTGAACATTTTTCATACAGAATCGGGACGGGAGCTGAAAATCCAACAGCATCTCTTAAAACATGGTGCTGATGAAGTGTTAATGCCGACCACAGAAGCGCAACTTTCCTGTATTGATTCCAATCGAAAGTATGTGCACCCAGACGGAATATACAAAGCGGATGTCGTTTTTGTTCCACTTGAGGATGGTGACCGATGTGAAGCGTTGCGGAAAATGGATAAGGATGTCGTGACAGTCGATCTTAATCCAATGTCGCGAACAGCAAAGCAGGCGAGCGTCACTATCGTTGACAACGTTGTGCGAGCATTGCCGTTGTTATGTAAAGAAATAAAGACATTTTCGGATAACCCTGCAGCACAAAAAACCTTGGCAGCATATTGCAACGAAGCAGTACTACAGGAGGCTTTACAACATATTAGCAGAGGTACCAATGGCTAACGGAAAGCAGCACCGTGTTAAGCCGCACATCCTGCTGATCGGGTTAGCACTTGTAGCCTTTAATAGCTACTGGTGTTTGATGGGAACAGAGGTGTGGCACTCCACACAGTTGACAATCGCTTCGCTATTTTTTAATGCGGTCTTCACGCTTCTTGTCTTCGTTCTTCTTAACTTACTACTCCAACGATTTTTACCCCGTTTGGCGATGTCGCAAGCCGATTTACAAACCATCTATGTGATGGTTGTAATGGTAACGACAATCAGTGGACATACGATGATGGGGTATCTCATCCCTGTCCTCGCGCATACTTTTCAATTTGCATCTCCAGAAAATGAATGGATTTCTCTTTTCGGAAACAACATCCCAAACTGGATTGCTGTAAAGGATCCGCGTATTTTAGATGGATTCTACAATGGAGATTCTACACTTTATAGTGCTTCCGTTTTAAACGCATGGATTCCTCCGGTACTGGCTTGGTCAAGTTTTGTTATTGCGTTATGGTTGACGTTGTTAGCCGTTACAGTTTTTCTCCGTAAGCAGTGGACAGAAAATGAACGCCTGAACTATCCGATTGTCCAACTCCCTTTAGCACTGACCAGTAACCCGAAACGTTTCTTTCGTTCACATTGGATGTGGCTCGGTTTCGCACTTGCAGGGAGTGTGGAATTGCTAAACGGTTTGAGTTTCCTGTTTCCAGAGATACCTTCCCTCCCTATTAGAAACAAAAGGCTTGGGCAATTCACGTCAAAGCCGTGGAGTGCGATGGGGCCTATTAACATCTCATTTTATCCGTTTAGCATCGGTTTGATGTTCTTTACACCGCTTGATTTGTCGTTTTCTTGCTGGTTTTTCTGGGTATTAACTCGCGTACAACTGATCGTAACAGATATGTTTGGCGCGCGTAATATCTATAATCTTGAACAGCAGACAGGTGCGTGGATTGCATTTGGGTGTATCCCGTTGTGGATGGGTCGGCGTTACTACGGGCGTATAATTCGGAAGGTATTCGGTATAGCGCAACGTGGCGGAGAATCTGCACCAGACGATTCGGGTGAACCGATGCGTTACCGATCTGCAGCGGTGTTGTTCAGTGTTGGATTGCTGTTCCTTTTCTTCTTCTGTTTTCAGATGGGTATGGCATTATGGGCAATTGGCCTGTTTTTCCTGCTATACTTTCCGATGATTCTCGGCATAACACGGATACGCGCTGAAATAGGTCCGCCGCTACATCAACTTATCCTTGTAGATCCGGCGCGGACGATGGTGTTAGGATTAGGTACACGACGGTTAGGTGTAGGTAATCTAACGGGATTAACATTTCTATACCCGTTTGTGAGATGTTTCCGGGCACATCCGACGCCAAGCGAATTAGAGGCGTTTCGTTTAGCAGAGCGGAGTCGTATTGGGTATCGGCAGCTGCTTATTGGCATGATTTTGGCAATCGCATTCGGTATTGTGATAACGTTTTGGGCATATCTGCATGTTCTATACGATATGGGAGCGGGAAGTAAGGCACGTGGTTGGATCGTCTATATGGGTTGGGAGACGTTCAACCGATTGCAAACGTGGCTTGTCAGTCCGCGTGAGACGAGTGTCCCGGAACTTAGCGTTATTGGTAGCAGTTTCTTGTTTACGATTTTCCTGATGGTTATGAAGATACGGTTTTTATGGTGGCCCCTGCATCCGGGTGGCTATGTATTGGTTAGCGGTACAGGTATGGGACGTTTGTGGTTTCCAATCTTCCTGAGTTGGTTAGCAAAAGCAACAGTATTAAAGATAGGCGGTGTGAAGCTATATCGGCAAGCAGTGCCGTTCTTTTTAGGATTAATCTTGGGGGATTATACGCTTGGGTGCGTGTGGAGCCTCATCGGGTTAGTAATGAAAATGCCGACTTATATCGTATGGCATTGATGGATGTGTAAAATGGCTATTGAAATTTAAGTTCTTTGTCTGGTTTCGTTTACGCTCTACCCATGAGCGTCAATTTAAGGATATATTTCAAGTTTTGCGCAATTTAGCACAACAAATAACCTAACCTTCATTGTAGGGGCGGGTCCCTATGCCCGCCCGTTGTTTCCATGCATCAGATAATGGCGGGGCACAGAGACCCCGCCCTACGATATGTGGATGGAGTTGCCACTAATCAGAGAGACATCTTTGTAGGAGCGCTTTGTAAGCGCGATTATCGGCGTTGAAAACGCCTCCTACAAGATCGCTCCGGACAATACTGAGCGCTTAGGAAACCGGACCTACCGTATTTAGAATGCTCCTTAAGTTGGCACTAATAGGTTCGCTTACACTCTACCCATGAACGTCAGTTTGTTTCCTCTAAAAGAGAACTCACCGTAATTTTCTTGAGCATCTCAGCTTGAGTGCCCTGAAGTTCCTGGAACATTTGTATCAATTCGGGTGAAGTCTGCAACGCTTCCGTAAAATGATTCATCAGTTCTTTATCTACGGACGTGACAAGGGAGTCGAGGGTAATTGCGCTTAATGAGCGTGCAGGGAGATATCCTTTTGTATCACCCTGCACCTCATAGATAAGGTTTGCCTCTTTGAAGCGATCAAAAATATTTTGGACAAGTGATTCGGGCACTTTAGCCGTTGCTGCTACATCTGCAGCTGAGCATGCGCCTTGACCTTTGTGAAAGTGTGATGCAGCGATAAGAAATAGCGTTATTATGCCAGGATCATTGATATAGTCACTATTCTCATTTGCCAGTTTTCCAAAAGGTTTCTTAGAATCTACGGTTTGTTGAATTGAATTTGTCACCTCAACCCCTAACAGAATTATAATCCAAGTTACGTAGATCCATATAGCCAAAATTATCAACATTGCGAATGTTCCATAGATCTCACTATAGTTTTGCCACACCGATTCAAAGTAATAGGCAAATACGATGCGCGCGATTTGAAAAAGCGTGCCTGCCAGAAAAGCGCCAATCATCGCAGCTTTCCAATTTACTGTGGTGTTAGGCAATGCTATATACATCAGAAAGAACAAAAAGTATACTGATATCCACGGAAAAAGATAGGCAAAAAATCCATTTGTAATAGCAGAAAATAGAAACCAGATTACGAGTGGTCCTATCAACAACAGCATGTAAAAAACTAAGTATTTCTGAAACGCCTGTACTAATGGCAAACGCTTACGGCTTCCCCAAATGAAATTGAAATGGTCTTCAATGGACATGAAAAGTATTAGGGATATAACGAGGAATAATAAAAAACCGCCTATTCCGAGTCCAGTTAGATTTCTATTGGTGAATTCAGAGATTCCAGTTACAATTTCGTCTGCTCTGTAGCGTGGGAGAAAATTATTTAAGGCAGCTATCAAAGGAGAATTCTCGTTTTCTACAACGCCAAAGGTTTTTAGTAGAAAAAGGGCAACGGCTGATAAAGGGACAAGGCAAAGGAGTGTGTTGAAGGCAAGCGATGCGGCTTGATGCGGGCATTTATGTTGCCTGAATTGATGAAAAACGTTCTCGCTGATTTCTAAAATATTGGTGGAGAATGACCGAAATAAGTATAACATTTTACATTGTCTGAGTTCGCTTAAACCGAAAATTCCTTATTAATATAACCCATTGGACTACAATGATCACATCCATCGTAAAATATAACATATTTGGGAAAAATAGCCAAGAATCTTGTGCCAAAACTCAACTTACGCACCTTGACACTCAGTCCTAATTTGTGCTAAAATTTGGAATTAGAGTGTCTATCAGAAAACGAAGGAGTGACAAATGGAACATACAACCCGAATTGAACTTGAAAACCTAAAAGATTTGCATGCTGTAGAATTAGGCGTTCTCGAATCCGAAGATGTACGTAAACTTACCATTGAAGATGCGCTGGTTGATACTGGTGCAACCGGACTCTGCCTCCCCAAATCGCTCGTTCAGCAACTCGGACTTACCCCGATCCGACAAATTCGGGTGCAAACCGCAAATGGCACTGTAGAACGCACTATTTATTCAGAGATAAAATATACCGTCTTGGAACGAAGCCACTCCATTCAAGTAACAGACCTTCCTGAGGACACGCCTGTCCTCGTTGGACACATGATTTTGGAAGCACTTGACCTCTGTGTTGACATAAGAAATGGATTGATTCACAATCCAGCACACGGCGGTGTCTGGACAATAAAAATACTCTGACAGCGTGTGATACCAAAGGTTACTTTTTGGGCAATAATTTCTATGAAAACTACTCATAAAATACTTTTTCAAGATTCGCGCGATTTGAAAAATATACCCTCAGAAAGTGTTGATCTGGTCGTTACCTCACCACCTTATCCTATGATTGAGATGTGGGATGAAATGTTTGTTAATCAGAACCCAGGCATCCAGAGTGCGTTAGCTAGCGGCAATGGAAAATTGGCTTATTCGTCAATGCATGAGATTCTTGATTCTGTATGGGATGAAGTATTTAGGGTTTTAAAGAACGACAGATTTGCCTGTATTAACATAGGTGATGCGACAAGGACGGTAAATGGTGATTTCTGTATGTATCCGAACCACGCGAGAATCTTGACGCACCTCTTAAAAATCGGGTTTTCAGCATTACCAGATATCCTCTGGCGAAAACATGCCAACACTCCCAATAAATTTATGGGATCGGGTATGTTACCCGCTGGTGCTTATGTAACACTAGAACATGAATATATTCTGATAGTGAGAAAAGGCACTAAAAGAGAATTTAAAACAGAGAAAGAAAAAGAAAACAGACGTGAAAGCGCACTGTTCTGGGAAGAGCGAAATGTCTGGTATTCGGATGTTTGGACAGATATTAAAGGAACAGCGCAGAAGCTTTCTAATGATATGTCAAGATTGAGGAGTGCGGCATTTCCATTTGAATTAGTTTATCGCCTTATCAATATGTATTCTGTGAAAGGGGATGTGATATTGGATCCGTTTTTGGGCACAGGAACTACGGTTGCAGCTGCGATGACATCTGGACGCGGTAGCATTGGTGTCGAAATTGAAGAGAGTTTTCAACAAACGATTTGTCCGATTGCACATAATAGTGTGGAATTTTCAAACGATTATTTGCACGATAGGCTTCAAAAACATTTTCAGTTTGTCAAACATCGGTTGGAAAACTCAGGAGCCATGAAATATACAAACAAGCATTATGGTTGTCCTGTGGTGACGAGTCAAGAGCAGTTAATTTTGCTGAATGATTTAGAAAAGATTCGAGCATTCAAAGACAATATCTTTGAAGTCACATATTCATTGAAGCCACAAACTTTGGACTTGGATCAAACCCGAATACTTTGATTGTAAATACAACTAAACATCAAAATAGGTCTTCTCAACTCAATTTGTTGAATACACAATAACTTATATCGCACAAAGATTTCTTATGAAAATAAAACTAAAAAATGCTGAGATTCAGGAATATGTGGTAAAAACTCCTACTTATGATTTTCCTAAGTACACGACTCAATTAATCAATCTCGCAAATCAAAATTCGCAAGCAACACGTCCAAAATTCGTTGGACAAATGACAGATCTGATACAAGAATTTCCAGGACAAACATTTGACGAATGGGTTACGTGGTATCAAGAAAGATATCCCGATGCCATTGATGATGCAACAGAAAAAATAATTACAATGATAGACAAACTAAATGAGGCATTTGTCAAAATTGATCGGACTATGGTCAAAGCATGGGTAGAAGATTTGGTTCTTGTCAAAACATATACAGGACTTAAATTTCAGGAGGCAATTCTAAGAAAATTAGCAGAAATAAAAGGCTGTGACTACCGTTTGGCAGAACCTTCTGAAGAATCCCAAGGTATAGATGGGTTTGTAGGCGAAGATGCCTATTCCATTAAGCCCAGTACCTATGAAGCAATGCCAAGCTTAGCGGAATCCATAGAAGTTAAGATGATTTTTTACGAAAAGAAAAAGGACGGTGTCGTATTTGAAATACCGGAAGACTAGGAAAAATGAAGATATTCGGTGTTTGAAAATATAATTATGGCTGATCATCACAACAAATTAAAAGAAAAACTACAATCTCGGATAGACAAATTTGCAGATGAAAAAAGAAAAGTATGGTTCGAAAACTATATTAAACACGATACCAAATATCGAGGCGTAGAAATCCCCACAATTAGAACCGAATTGAAAGACTGGTATAAACAAGAAAACATTAACAAACTCGCACTTGAAGAGCAGCTGAACTTAGCACTTTCATTTTTTCAAGAGGAGTATTCTGAAGATAAACTTGCTGGTATTTTATTCTTGCAGCTTTATCTCTACAACAAATTTGATTACAAAGCGTTGCTTTCAAGGTTTGAGTCGATTTTTGAGAATGGGTATATTTACGATTGGAGTGTGTGCGATTGGTTTTGTACCAGAGTACTGCGACAAATGATAAAAGCCCATGGTAGAGAATGCGCCGAAGCAATATCTGAATGGCATACCGCAAAAAATGTATGGCAAGGGCGATGTTCTGTGGTTGCTTTTACCACATTAACAAAGGAAAATCAATACACATCGCTATTATTGAAATCAAATGCGAAACTGATTAAAAGAGAAGAACGTTTTGCCAAAACTGCAGTGGGATGGATATTGCGAGAATTATCAAAGGTTGATAAACAGATAGTGGTGGATTTTATTGCGGAATATCGTCAGTATTTTTCAAGGGAAAGTCATGAAAATGCAATAAAGTATTTTGATAAAGATAAAAAGAAAAAGATGAGAGAATTATTTAAGTCTATTTCGTAAATCGTGAAGGCTTTATAAACCAACCGAATTATAAATTCTTCATCCCTTCCTGCCCCTTATATTGCAACTGATACAACCGATAATAGATTCCCTCTTTTTGTAATAACTCGTTATGTGTGCCAGTCTCTCGGATTTCACCGCGATGCATCACAATAATCTTGTCAGCATTTTGGATTGTAGAGAGACGATGCGCAATCACAACAGATGTGCGATTTTCCATCAACCGACTGAGCGCATCTTCTATCAGGATTTCGGTTTCGGTGTCAACGCTTGAAGTCGCTTCGTCAAGGATAAGGATACTCGGATCAGATGCTAATGCACGCGCAAATGCGACTAACTGCTTCTGTCCAACAGATAACCCACCACCATCTTCTTTAATCTCAGTGTCATATCGGTCAGGCATTTTTTCGACAAACCTATCTAAATGCACATCTTTTGACGCGCGTGCAACATGTTTTGATGAGATGGACGGATCACCTAAACTGATATTACGTTCAATTGAATCAGAGAAAAGAAAGATATTCTGTTGCACGATACTGATTGCACTCCGAAGTTCCTCTAAGTTCATTTTACGGAGGTCCACACCGTCAATCAGAATTTGTCCTTTGTTGATTTCATAGAATCGACACAATAGGTTAATGATAGATGTTTTTCCTGCACCAGTATGCCCCACAAGCGCGACCTTTTCACCCGGTTTCACCGTGAACGAAACATCTCGCAAAACATAATCGTCATCATTGTAGGCAAACCACACGTTCCGAAATTCAATCTCACCTTTTAGAGTTTCTTCTCCAGTCTTATCGGCAGTAGAAACGATGGTCGGTTCTGTGTCAAGCAGTTGAAAGATGCGCTCGGAAGATGCCATTGCGTTTTGAAAGATAGTATATTTTTCACTGAGTTCCCGAATTGGCCAGAAAAACCGTTCGGCGTATTGGAGAAATGCGACTAATATCCCGAAAGTTAACGCACCCTGCACAATCTGTCCACCTCCGTACCAGATGATCACTGCTATAGCAAGTGATGCTGTTACTTCAATCAAGGGATGGAAAATGGAAAAATAGAAGATACTTCGTAGATTCGCAGCGAGATATCTGCGGTTACGTTCATTAAAACGTAGATAACTTCTACGCTCTTGTGCAAACAGTTTCATTGTCGTCATCCCAACGATGTTTTCCTGCAAAAACGCGTTGATACGTGCATATTGTTTACGTTGTTCACGAAAAGCACGACGTGAGTATATTTGATAGACAAGCGTTGCACCAAAGATGATTGGTAGCACTGTGAACGTTACAAGCGCAAGTTTCCAGTTGTAGAGCAGCATCGCCACCATGATACTCAATATATCCAGGAAGTTAGCAAAAACGGTAATCACACCGGAAGTAAATAACTCGTTGAGAACTTGGACATCACCCATGACGCGTGTCATCAGTCTGCCAACCGGGTTTTTATCAAAATACTGCACGTCCAAACGTTGTAAATGTGAAAAAAGTGTCTGCCGAAGATCGCGCATGACGTGTTGCCCTGCCATTTGCGTGTAGTACTCCCCAAAATAGGAAAACACAAAATCACCAATCAATCCCAATACGAGAAAAATAGCGATTGTGCTCAAACCGTCCAATTGACCAGGTGTAATATGTCTATCAATACCGATTTGCCAAAGGTATGGTCCAACGAGTCGCGAGAGTGTGGTTCCTACAGTAAAAAAAGCGATAATAAGCAATTGAAATTTGTAAGGCTTGAGGTATGCAAGCAGGCGCTTCATCAACACCCGGTCATAGACTTTGCCGAGGTCTTGCTCCTCATCGCTATATTCATATAGGTTACTACCCATACCAAACATTGACTTGTTCCTCTCTACAGTTCTTCAAGTTCATCCTTCAATAGTTGCGTTTCATAGATGCCAGCATAAATACCGTCCTTTTCAAGAAGCTGTTCATGCGTGCCAGATTCCACGATACTTCCATCATTCAATACGATGATGTGATCGGCTGCCTTCACTGTTGAAATTCTATGTGAAATGAGGATAGTTGTTCGATCCTTCATGATTTCAGCAAGTCGGCTAAGAATGGTATCTTCGGTCTGTGTATCCACATTTGCAAATGCGTCATCAAGGATAAGAATTTTGGGTTTAATCATAATTGCGCGGGCAAGTGCACTACGTTGACGTTGACCGCCTGAAATTGTCAGACCTCGTTCGCCGAGTAAGGTCTGTAATCCGTCTGGAAATTCCTCAATTTGCGACAGCAGATCCGCACTGTGTGCTGCTTCTCTTATCTCATCGTCGTTCGGTGTGTCTACGCCATAAGCGATATTATTCCGTAAATAATCTGAAAACAGAAAAGGTTCTTGTTCTACAAATCCGATATTGGATCTAAGAATGTTCAAAGGTATATCTTGGATGTCTACACCATCAATAAAGATAGTACCGCGCGCTACTTGGCGAATGCGCGGGATTAGATTGACAAGACTGGATTTTCCTGATCCTGTTCCCCCTACAATCGCAAGTGTGCTGCCTCGTTCAATCTTAAGATTGATGTTTCTTAGCACGAGTTGTCCATCAGGATATGAAAAACTTAGATTCTTAAATTCAATTGCTCCTTCAATGCCTTTTATATTCCATTTGACGTTTTCGTCATCGTAGATTTCTGGCTCTTCACTGAGGATTGCGTTGATCCGATCCATAGATGCAGCACCGCGTTCAAAAGTGTTAACAATAAATCCAAGCGTAATCATCGGACGCCTAAGCATCATAAGATAAGCACTGAAAGCGATAAAAGCACCGAGTGTGATTTTATCCTGAATCACATGGATTCCTCCCATCCAAAGGACTACTACACTGGCGATCCCCGGTAAAAAACGGAATAGCGGAAAGAAGAAGTTCATCAATCGGATTTGACTTCGGTTACGATCGACAAATTCTTGGTTCAATTCCTTGAAGTGTTCGACCTCATCCGCCTCAAGCGTGTATGCCTTAACAACTCGTACACCAGATAAATTCTCTTGCACTTTTGTGTTCATTGTTGAAAAAGCCTCTTGAATTCCTTCGTAGTGGACATGTAGACGTTTTCCAAGGAAGCGAATTGTGATTGCAAGGATAGGGAAAGGCAACAAAGCAACGACCGTCAGAGTGGCATCAATGCGGAGCATGATAACGAGTGCTAATCCGAAAAACACCGTTGCATCTGCAGTATATATGATAGCACTGCTAAGAACCATCCGAATAGCGTTTAGGTCACTGGTTGCGCGGGTCATCAAATCGCCTGTGCGCACATTATCGTAATAGGCAGCGGAGAGTTTTTGGAGATGGGAAAAAAAGTCGGCGCGAAGATGAAATTCCATCTGCCGTGCAACACCTTGCATAGTGCGGCGTTGCACGAAACGCAGAACTCCACCGACGAGGGCGACGCCCAAAAAAAGCGCAGCCAAAAAGAGAATCCGATCCTTTGACACCGTCAGGTTTGGGTCGTCAGATGCTTGATCTAATTCATCAAAAAACGTTTTCAGTATCTGCGGACCGATCAGGAGTAATCCATTTGTTAAAACAACAAGGATGAAACTAAACAAGATAGCGTATTTATAACGTTTAACGTATTTTTTGAGACTGAGTAGACTGCGAATGGGGTGCTTCCTTTCCGATGCCAGTGAATTTGGACCGCGCGCGTTGCACAAAATAGGTATTGCATTTTGACGTGAATTTGGGGTGGGTGTTTAATTGAGTTTTACAGCAAAGGCGATAGGTGTTGCAATCACACTTTTTTGTAAAGTGCATCCAAGAATGTGTATAGGTGAATCATCATTTTATATTACGTGACAGTCTGTTCCACTTTTAATTGTGAGAAGGAACACTATCACAATCCCAAGTATACCAATTACCAAGAGGACAAATTATATGCAAAATAGCGAAAATTGGTCGCCTGCATTTAGGCAGGCTGAAAACAGTGATATAACGACTTGGGAACTTCCTGGTGGTGCAATTGCGCGATTAGGACAAGGATCCATGATGGATGATATAACACCACAACCAATTGCCCCTTCACCAGATGGAAGGTATCTCGCCATCGGTAATACAATAGGAGTCTGGTGGTATGAACTATCTACCATGACTCCGATTACTTTATGGGATACAGGTAGGGGATGGATTACTGCTATTTCTTTTTCACCCAATGGCAAGTGGCTTGCAACCGGTGATGGACAAGGAATTGTCAAGGTATGGGATGTGAAACGTGGTGTCTGCATTTCAAGGTTGAAAAGAGATGAGACGAAGAAAATTGCACAAAATATGTTTGGAGTTAATTTTGTTTCACATTTAGTCTTTTCCCCTGATAGTCAGTATCTTGCATCCTCAGCCGATTCGGACTATATCGTTTATGTTTGGCACACAGAAACAGGTGATAGGGTCGCAAAATATCATGTTGAAACCAATTTCAGATGGTTCCGTGGCAAACCTCGTCCTATTGCCTTCTCCACTGATGGTTCACTACTTGCCAGCACAATGCCCGACTACAATCTGCTTGCTTGTGCAGACTCTTTAGATAGAATTCGAATTCCTGAAAACTCCTTTAACTATATTGCAGTATGGAATTTGAAAAGCGGCAAACAGATCGCTTGTCTCGCAGAACCTACGGATTCTGCTGTGAGTCTCTGCTTTTCACCGTGTGGGAAGTTTCTTGCATCCAGCGGGCAGAAGGGTACGGTTAAGATTTGGACACTTACCGATTGGAAAATGACACAAGAATTCCACGACTATGGAACAGAACCAAAGAAAGTCTTCTATTCACCAGAGAGTGTCCTATATGCTGCTGAAGTCTCTGATGATACCCTCACCGTGTGGAACGTAGAACGTGAGAAAAAGTCCGATACTTACCTTGAAGAACATCATGGTCTTCAAGGTAACCACTTACTAAAGCAATGTCCATTCGTCTATGTAACTGAAAGTGAATTTAAGGTATGGAATGTCGGCGACTCCCAACCTAAGACATTTAGTTATTCGTATATCGGTGTACCTGATCCCCTCGCCTTTTCTCAGGATGGAAAAACCCTTGCTGCCTCATGTTCGGGAAATACATTGATGTTCTACGACACTGATAATCTCTCCCAACCTCCAAGTCGTTTTAACAAAGCGCGGGGAAACTTCACTTTTTCTACGTCACCGATGGGAAAATTGTATGCCACTGCACCTGAGCAGAGCACTACGAAAGGACGGATTATAAGTGTATGGGAAATTGGAAACGACAAGATACCAATTGCCTCTTTCCCATTCCCTGAGCAAGAAAATCGAGTAGCACTGTATAGTTCTGTATTCGCACCGACAAGCAACTTGAATCGCATGCGGGGATAATGAAGGCACGCATTATGTGTGGGATGTGGAACAGCAGAAGATGTTACACCAACTCAAAGCACACCCCTCGTGGATATATGTTATTACATTTAGTCCAAACGAAAAACAACTTGTGAGTATCAGTTTTTATGGTGGAACTAAATCTCGAATGTGGGATGTTGAAAGCGGTGAAGCAATTGAAGCGTTTCCAAATAGAACCCCACACATCGCTTTTTCACCGTGTAGTACCATCGCCGCTTGTTGTGGAGAAAATGAGATTCTATTATGGGATATTGAGCGTCGTGAAATTGTTAAGACCATTCCTCACCCGGAGGATAGTTGGGGACCACTGTATGTGTTAGCCTTTTCACCGTGTGGACGATATCTCGCATCCGGCACTTGGTGGGATGTGTGGATGGACAAAATGGCAATACGGTTATGGGAAGTAGAGAGTGGTGAGAATATCGTCACTTTTTTGGGGCACAGTAGCGATATTCAGGATCTCGCTTTCTCACCAGATGGCACACTTTTGGCGAGTGGCGGTTTTGATAAAACCATTCTTCTTTGGGATATGACACCTTATATCGGAAGTTAGCACCTCGGCGTGCGTAGGGATAATTTCCAACTACAATTGCTGTTTTCTTTACAACCTTATGGAACAGATAAAATTTAATCAAGGAGTAATATATGGAGCAAAATAGAAAACCTGCACCATTTAATGTCGTGCCGGATGATACTGATGGAACTACATGGGCATTACCAGAAAACGCAATAGCCCGATTTGGAAAAGGGAAACATTGTAATATAGCACTTTCACCCAATAGCACATATTTCGCAGTCGGAACCACTATAGGTCTTTGGTGGTATGAAATGTCGTCAAAATCACCTATTGCATTGTGGGAAACAGAACGTGGGATGATTTCTGCTCTTGATTTTTCACAAAATGGCGAGTGGATTGCTGTCGCGAATTATGACGGTATAGTCAAAGTGTTGGATGCTCAGAATGGTGAATGCCGCACACAGATGAAACGGATGCAAGAACAAAATGTTTATTGGCGACTCGATTTTTCTCCAAATAGCAAGTGGATTGCTACTGCAAATCACAAAGGAATTGTTGAGGTGTTGGATGCCCATCGCGGGGTGTGCGTCGCACAGATGGATCGAGGCGAACGGGAAGCTAAAGGGGCTGATATTTACCGATTAGAATTCTCTCCAAATGGACAGTACGTCGGTGGCACTGCTGACAACGTTGGCACAGAAGGCACACAGACTTACATTTGGTGTCCTGAGACAGGTGAATTGATTTTCAAGTTCTCGGGGAGAAATTTTGCTTTCTCTGAGGATAGTCATCTTCTGGCAGGATTAACTCCTGACGAATCCGAAAGTGATGCTGATCATATTAATCACTGTGTCTCAGTATGGAATATGACGACAAGTGAACGCATTGCCCACTTCAGAGTGAAAAGTACTTGGTTAAGTGCTACTACCTTTTCACCTTGTGGTGAATTCCTTGCATTTAGTAGTAGAGATGAAATCCTGTTCGTATGGGACATGGTAAACGGTGTGGAAAAGAAGGTTTATACTGATTTTCAAACGACTCGGTCAGTGCCATTCTACTCGACAGAAGGTGAGCTATTTGTTATTGTGGATGGGGAAGATATAGTTGAAGTCTGGAATGTGGAACGTAGAGAAAAACTCCGTATTCCAGAAATTCATCGTAATAGCATTGATGCTATGTGGTTTAGAGAGTTTCCACAGTTGATTCTTACAGACATTACACTGAGCAAAGAGTCAGAGGTGTGTAATAACATACACCGAATCTCAACGCTTCGCAGATTTGACTATGTTCCAGATCCAGTTCTATTTTTACCGGATGGAAAGACGCTTGCAAGCACAAGTGATCGTAGAGGAATTGCGTTATGGGATGTGGAAAGTAAACAGACACAGGAAACATTGTCTGAGGACAAGCGGATCACTTCATTTACTGTTTTACCTTGCGGAAACATTATCGCTGCGTATATCCGAGGTAATGAAGATTTTGGCTGTGTTTGGAATGCTGAGAAACCTGACGAACCGATTGCTGAATTTACCGAACAAGCACAATTAACTTGGAAAATAGCATTCGCGCCGATAGGGGACAGACTTGCTGTCGGAAGTAGAGCAGGCACAATCTATCAATGGGATTTCAAAAATAAGGAAAAGTTAAAACCGTTTATAGGACATACGGATTTCATCTGGTCAGTGGCTTTCTCACCAGATAGCAAAAGACTCGTAAGTGGTTCAAGTGATAAAACTGCTCGAGTGTGGGACGTAGAGACAAGCAAAGAGATTAACACATTGTCTTTGAAAAAATCCAGTACACTTATGGAGATAGCATTTTCGCAGTGTGGGAAAGTGATTGCTGGTGGGATGTCCGGCGAATTGCGTATGTGGTGTGCCGAAAATTTTACAATACTTTTGACAATACCACAGCCACAGAGACAGTCTCCGTATGCCCTCGTATTTTCTCCATGTGGACGCTATCTTGCATCAGGTACTTGGTGGGAAAAAGAAATGGAAAAGATGGCAATTCGGTTATGGGATGTTGCAAGTGGTGAGAATATCGCTACTCTCTGGGGACATCCGACAGATATTCAATCGCTTACTTTTTCACCAGACGGTACACTTTTAGCAAGTGGTAGTTTTGATGGCACTATCATACTTTGGGATATGAAGCCTTATCTATAGTATGAAATCCTATGATACGAAAAATTTGCTATAATTCGTCCGTAGCATGTATAATTTATAAGGAATAAAACTACAGAATGAGTCATGCAAAAAAGGAAAATCGATGGTAGACCTAAACAATGTCTTAAAAAAGACAGTAACTTTACAAGTCCACGCGCATTGGGACCCAATTGCCGATGCGACTTACGACCTACACCAAGACTCACCAGAAAACATTGAACTCTTTGATTTGTCACCAAACGAACCCATCAGAGAGTATAAAAACGAGGCTTTCAATGTCTTTCTTCCACCGTCAACGGCAGCGGTCGGGGATGTTTGGGAATTGGATTTGAACAAAGTTATTCCGTTTCTCTCTCAGTTTCACACGGGTGCTACTGGAGAATTACGCCACGGAGAGAAAGGCGCTTTCGCCTGCTTACGCGCGCTTTCGACGGACTACGCCGACATTACGTTCCGAATTCATGCAGAGTTTACTTTGGCAACCCGTCCCAAACCGGAATCGAAACGCCATAACGATGATGATTATATGGATCTCGCTCGCTTTATTCCATCGCAATTTGCAGGACGATTGCTGATGAACCTGAAAACAGGTGTTATTTGTGACTTTTCGCTCGCGCTACCACCGCGTAACAGCAATGTAGATATTAACGACTTTGGATATGCTGACATGGTTTTCGTGCCGCGTATGAAGTTACATATCACCTCGACTGAAGCACGGGACGACATTGATTGGGAAAGTTCCCTCACATCCGAAGAGGCACGCAAAAGATTGGAATTGAAGTTCTACAAGTTCGCTGAAATTGACTGGCTTCCGCTTGTGGATGCAGTTGAAAAAGTAACCGCGACACAGCGTCCGATGCACGCAGTTATTAGCTGGGGACCGTTGGATGATGAATCTTGCTGAGCGAACGGTAAAAACTTGAGGGTGGGTCCGCTCTCAAATTCAGAAGTGATCAAAGTACTCAACGAGAATTTTGTAAACACCTGCGTCCTCTTTCGCGATCTGTCAGAACTAATTGAGGATCCAGACGATGAAAAAGTCGGTGTTTTCGCTAAAACGATTAAAGACAATTACGTCGGGGCAGTGGATATTCAGGTGCTAAATCCTGAAGCCGAAATAATTATGCACCAGCCAGAAAACAAACTCCGTTACAGCAAGTATCTGGCGTTGTTAGAAGACACTGTAAATGGCAAAGTTAGTAACCCCGTTGTCGCCAACGAAAATAGTGGGAAATTGACACCTAAATTAGACCTTAACTCACACGAACAATCAATGGAAGTTTTGAACGTATTCCGTGGTCCCGGAGATGGCTATCAGGATTATACGCCTACTGAAATTGACACTACAGCATTTAAACAAGGTGGAACACTCATTATTGATATAAAGGTAGGTGAGGGTGAGGCTACGGGTTCATTTGATCTTTTTGACGCTGACGTTGAACTGCCCACAGAGGGGTATCCAAATGACGCACTCGCTTCAGCGTGGGATATTCCACCCGGCGACACTGGGCAAATTCGTCACCAGTTCACCCATGGACAGAAGTTTAGGTTAGGAGCAACGGGTAATTGGTTCTGTGAGAAGGGAAGTACAAACGCATTTCTTGCGCGGATTTCTGTCGTGCCAACTGAAACAGAGGAAACAGAAGAATCGTTGTAAAATAAAAATGGGTATACTCGGCAAGATTGAATGAAAATCAGAAATTTAGCTGATTTTCATAGATTTCTTTTCCTCAAATATGTTATCATTGTGAAATTGATCATGAAATCTTACTGTTCAGTAGGTATTGCCAAACTCAAGATATCCTCAAGCATTGGTATTTGATGTTAATTACACAATGTGAAAGGAGAAACTATGCAACATTCCTATTTCTGTTTTCGTGTTCTGGTTTTTCTGTGCGTACTAAGTTTTTTGAATATCTGCCATGCGAATAATCTAAGCGATAAAGAAAAGACTGAATTTTTCAACTCTCAAGTGAAGCCAATTCTGACACAAAACTGTTTCCAATGCCACGGTGGTGAAACCGAAGTGCAGGGTGGACTCGAATTGACGAGTCGAGAAAAGATTCTTGAAGGCGGACACTATGGACCGTCTGTGTCGTTAGAAAATCCTGCCGATAGTTTCTTGCTTGAGATGGTCGGGTATGGTCAAGAAACAGCCCAAATGCCCCCAAACGGTAGATTAGATGATGCCTCACTTGAGATTTTAGCGAAGTGGATTAACATAGGACTCCCCTATCCCGCGCAAGATAGTGATGCTGAATCGGCATTTCAAACTGCATCTGACTATTGGGCATATCGTCCGTTAAAACGCCCCCAAGTACCATCGGTGCATGCTTCGGATTGGGTCAGAAATCCAATTGACGCCTTCATTCTGGCAAAACTGGAGGCACAAGGTTTTAAACCCGCTGCTCCCGCCAGCAAACTGACGCTTATTCGCCGTGCATACTACGATCTCATAGGATTACCACCTTCGCCAGAAGCAGTGGATGCGTTTTTAAATAATACAGCACCTGACGCTTATGAAAAACTAATTGACAAACTGCTGAAGTCTCCACGATATGGTGAAAAGTGGGGACGGCATTGGCTTGACCTTGTTCGGTACGCCGAGACAAACGGCTATGAGCGCGATTCAGATAAACCGTACGTATGGCGATACAGAGACTATGTCATAAACGCTTTCAACAAAGACAAGCCTTATTATGAATTTATCAAAGAACAATTGGCAGGCGATGAACTTGATAATGTAACATCAGAGACAATCATTGCGACCGGCTATCACCGGCTTGGGGTTTGGGACGATGAACCTGCTGATCGAAAACTTGCTCGCTACGATTATCTTGACGATATTGTATCCACTACCGGGCAAGTGATGCTCGGTATGACCATTGGGTGCGCGCGATGCCACGACCATAAAATTGATCCGATTTCAACACGAGATTATTACAGTTTTCTCGCGTTTTTTCATGACATTATCCCTCACAACCGCGGACCACTTGCTGATATTGGCACGCCTGAGCAGCAAGCAGAACGTAACAGACTACTCACTGAAAAGCGACTTGCCGAAGAAAAATTCCAAGATGAACTCTTTCCGATACAGGAAAACATCAAAATTGAACTCGCTAAAATCCATCAAGAGCCTATAGCATCAGACACAGTAGTATCTCCAATTCGTGAATTGACGTATCGTTTCTATCGCGACACCTTTGAACAGTTTCCAGATGATTTTGATGTTCTTGAACCCTCCGCCGAAGGCAAATTGTTTAGCAATCTATTCTCGCTTGCACCAGCGAGTCGAAAGAAGAACATCGGTGTAGTTTTTGAAGGAACTTTACAAGTTCCAGAGGATGCAACTTATACTTTTCATATAAATCTCCGAGGTGCGTGCAGATTGATTCTCGACGGTTTTAAAGCAGCAGATTTAATCGGTGAGCGAGATTTAGAAATTGAACTTACACGTGGCGATGTGTCTATTCGTCTTGAATATCTCAACAAAGATTTAGATAATTCTCAACTCACTGTCCTGTGGTCTGGGCCAAACTTTGAGAAACAACCCCTGTCAACGAATGCAGCAATCAACTTTGGCAAGTTACTAAAGACACACGCAGAACGTATCAATGCTAATGTGCCGCTGAAGGCTTTAGTGGACAAATATAATACGGTGAAAAAACAACGAGATGATCGCCGACGTCAGCGTGTACCCTACGACCATCAAGCTTTGGCAATTTCTGAGAGCGGACAAACCCCGACACACATTCTTCGACGCGGCAATCCGCATCTTATTGGACGCGAGGTGAAACCCGCATTTCCTGCTGTGTTGAATCCGCCTACTGTGAACATGCCGCCAGTTCCAAAGGACGCAAAATCTTCTGGGAAACGTCGCGTTTTCGCTGAATGGGTGGCAAGTGCCGAGAACCCATTGACAGCACGGGTAATGATAAATCGTATCTGGCAACATCACTTCGGGCGAGGGATTGTGCGATCAACAAACGACTTCGGGCAGTTCGGAACACCACCGACACATCCTGAACTCCTCGACTGGCTTGCGTCTGAATTCATCGCATCTGGTTGGCAGCTAAAAGCGATGCACAAGTTGATAATGACTTCCAACGCATATCGGATGTCTGCGCTGAACAATCCAAGATATATTGAACAGGATGCGAATAATGACCTATTTTGGCGATTCAATATGCGCCGCTTGGCTGCGGAAGAGATTCGGGACTCAGTGCTTTGGATTACTGGTAAACTGAACCTCAAAATGGGAGGACCGAGTGTCTTTCCTGAAGTGCCGAAAGAAGTATTGGCTACTGCCTCAAGACCTGGGGCAGTTTGGGGAAAATCACCGCCAGATGAGGCAAACCGACGAAGTGTTTATGTGAAGGTCAAACGATCATTACTTGTTCCTATTCTGAACCAATTTGATCAAGCAAACACGGATTCGACATGTCCTGTGCGTTTTTCGACAACGGTGCCGACTCAGTCGCTCACAATGCTCAACGGGAAGTTTATCAATGACCAAGCACTTGCTTTTGCGAATAGAATGCAATGGGAGGGTGGTGTGACGAATAAAGACCGTGTGCAATTTGGACTTCGGCTTGTGTTATGTCGTGAACCTGAACCAGTTGAGATTCAAAAGGCATTAACATTTATGCAGGAACTTCAGAAGCATGAGGACGTGAGTTCAGAGGTTGCGCTTGCTCGATTCGCGTTATTGGCATTGAATTTAAACGAATTTATGTTTTTAGATTAATACGATCTATTTTAGAATTCGTCAAATAGAGACTCTAAAATTGGAGATTAAGCTATATGAGTAGTCGATCTAAAATTAAAAAAGGAACAGATTCGACAGGTAATTTCTGCGGGCAAACCCGTCGGGAATTTATCGGCAATATCGCTGGTGGGTTCGCGTCGCTTGCGTTGACAGGACTGTTATCCACTGACGGTTTTCTCAATTCACAAGCATTCGCAGAAGACGGTGTGACACCCTACCAGAATCCACTCGCGCCCAAACCATCGCACTTCACGCCAAAGGCAAAGCGCGTGATTTTCTTGTTCATGTATGGCGGTCCGAGCCATGTTGATACCTTTGACTACAAACCGAAGTTGTTTGAACTCAACGATAAAACCGTCCAAGTTAAAACGAAAGGCCGTGGTGGTGAAAAATCGCAAGGTCGTATCGTTGGCCCCAAATGGAATTTCAAACAGTACGGCGAATCGGGACAGTGGGTCTCAGGACTTTTTCCACATGTTGCAACCTGCGTTGATGATATTGCCTTCATCAAATCAATGACTGCAGACTCACCACTACACGGTTCGGCAATGTTGATGATGAACGCAGGTCGTGTATTGAGTGGGCATCCATCGCTTGGGTCTTGGGTAAACTACGGACTTGGTAGTGAGAACGAAAACCTTCCGGGGTATGTTGTAATGCTTGATCGAACTGGCGGTCCAATCAGCGGCGCGAAAAACTGGAGTAGTGGGTATATGCCTGCTGTTTATCAAGGCACAGTTTTTCGTTCAGAAGGCACACCTATTCTCAATTTAGAGCGTCCGAACGATGTTAGCCAAAGCGAACAACGGAGGCTACTTGATTATCTACGCCAATTTAATACAACACATCTTTCAAAGCGGACTGACAATACCGACCTCGCAGCTCGTATTTCAAGTTATGAGTTAGCCTTTAAGATGCAATCTGCCGCGCCAGAAGCGGTCAATTTGGATAGTGAACCAGAACACATCAAAGAACTTTACGGACTCAATGAAAAAGAAACAGAGGAATATGGCACAAAATGTCTTTTGGCAAGACGATTAGTTGAACGTGGTGTGCGCTTCATTCAACTCTACTCTGGCGGTGCACATAACGACGCCAATTGGGACGCACACGGTGATATTGAGAGAAACCACAACAAGCATGCCAAGGCAACTGATAAACCGATTGCCGGGTTGCTTAAAGACCTCAAACAACGCGGATTACTTGACGAAACCCTTGTTGTATGGGGTGGGGAATTTGGTCGTCAACCCACAGCAGAATATGCCAAAGGCACAGGACGTGACCACAACTCGTACGGCTTCACGATGTGGATGGCAGGTGGAGGCATCAAAGGCGGCATTAGCGTCGGTGAGACAGATGAACTTGGCAGCGCATCAGTCAAGGACCCATTTCATGTCAGACACCTGCACGCAACAATCCTGCATCAACTTGGAATCAATCCCAATCAACTCACCTACTTCCATAGTGGGTTAGATCAGAAACTTGTCGGTGTTGAAGGCGCGGAACCGATTTGGCAGGTTATGAGTTAATTATCTGAACCAAGATTTCCCGGATTTTTCTACCAAAATTCCAACATCCTAAAAATCTTATAATCCTGTGAATCTTGTTCAGATGACACACGTACCTCAGACTACCCAAAAACAGATTCTTTTCTATAAATTGAGACCTAATCCTTCCTTAACGTGAGTTTGATAATAAAATGTGAGTTTGCTCTAAACACTTTTCATGCATAAAAAAAGCACTGTTTTTGTAGCATAACCTGTTAGGTTGTGCCGTTTTTGCCAAAAATAACGGAGAATGCTGCGGGTGAAAACTATTTCAAACTCACGTTCCTTACCTAATCTTTTATGGTAAATTATTGAAATAATTATACGCCTGATTTGTAAGAGCGATCTCCGAATCGCGACCAAAGCCACTTTTAGTCGGAAATCGGAGTTCCCTCCCGCAGCATCATAGAGAATACCAAAGGTGCTGAATGCCAAAATCGCATTCACAGCGTTGATTTGGTATTCTACCAAGCGCATGCTGCGTTGATTCACAAACCCATAATGTCTAATTAATTCTAAAATCTACCATAGTCGTTAACGTGAGTTCCATATTTGTAGCGCAAACTTTATGAAGTTTAAAAAAATATTTCGGTAGAGGGCGAGGTTAGGAAACCTCGCCAACAGAGGTGTACAGATGCTGCTGGCGAGGTTTCCTAACCTCGCCAAATTACCCAATTTATTTTTTAATCTTCATTTAGTTTGCGTCGTATAACACCATATTTCATAAAAATAGGTAATGCGACAACAATTTTTAGAAACGGTATAATATCCGATTCCAACACGATTCTGATAACAGAATACACACCTCAGCCGTCATTCAAAATACACACATACAACTTTATCTGCAAACCTATTGTATACCTATTGTATATCTATTGTGATTCGCACAACAAAATATTCTGATACCAATCTATAACTGTGTATAATATCTGTATGAAAATTCAGAACCTATTGCCCAGAAACATAATCTTCCAGTCCATAATTCAGGAATACAACCCATACAAAGGGATGTTGAAATTACGTTATATAACATTACTGAGAATGCATACGCATTTTGACTCCCTTTTCAAAAATATTCCGCATGAGCAGAACTCAAAAAAAAATAAAAAAGTACTTTTTGAAAAAACGGCTCTCAGCCCATTCTACGTATGGGTTGAGAGCGAATTTACAAATGTTACCACGGTATCAAAAAAGTTACCAAATGGTAACTTTTTGAAGTGAAAAGATAAACGGAATTACAGGAAAACACAAAAACTGAATCCGTGAAAATGTTATTTACTTTTTGATGAAAAAAAATGACTATTTCATGGCTCTGCTTTCCTATTATTTGCTATTGACATGATCACCTCTAACAGTGTATGATATGCAAAACACATATTATCTTAGGAGGAAACAAATTGGCAGCAGATATTGGACTCATCGGATTAGCCGTGATGGGTGAAAACCTCGCACTGAATATGGAAAGCAAAGGCTTTGAGGTAGCAGTTTTTAACCGAACCGTCTCGCGAGTTGATGATTTCATTGCGGGTGCAGCAAACGGAAAAAATATCACTGGCGCTCATTCTATTCCCGAATTCATTGATAAATTAGATACACCCCGAAAAATAATACTGATGGTAAAAGCAGGAGAACCGGTAGACGCGTTTATTGAGTTACTCGTTCCACATCTCTCAAAAGGTGACCTGATTATTGATGGTGGTAACTCCAACTTCAACGACACCATACGCCGACACGAAACTTTGGCTGAACAAGATATTCTATTTATTGGAACAGGAATCTCTGGCGGTGAAGAGGGTGCATTAAAAGGACCTGCAATGATGCCTGGAGGTTCAGATGAGGCATACACGCTCGTGGAACCGATCTTTACAAAGATTGCAGCACAGGTAGAAGGCACGCCTTGCTGTTCATATATCGGTCCCAACGGTGCAGGGCATTACGTCAAAATGGTGCATAATGGCATTGAATATGGCGATATGCAACTGATATGCGAGGCTTACTCCCTAATGAAAAGCGTCTTGGGAATGAACGCCGATGAGATGCACGAGGTTTTCAGTGAATGGAATCAGGGAGAACTAAATTCCTATCTCATTGAAATCACAGCGGATATCTTCACACAACGAGATGCGAATGGGACACCTTTTGTTGATGTTGTACTGGACCAAGCGGGTCAAAAAGGTACTGGCAAATGGACAAGCATTTCCGCATTGGATCTCGGTATATCTGCGCCCACAATTGCTGAGGCGGTTTTTGCACGCTGTATCTCTGCTATCAAAAGTGAACGTGTTGATGCATCTGAAGTAATTAAAGGACCGGTTGGCACTTACGACGGAGACCGAGAAGCAGCTTTGCAAGCTATCCACGATGCGCTTTATGCAGCCAAAATCTGCTCTTATGCACAAGGCTTCGCACTGATGCGCGAAGCAAGTGTAGAAAATAAATGGAATCTGGACCTCGGCAAAATCGCTTTAGGTTGGCGTGGAGGCTGTATCATTCGGGCAAAATTCCTGCATCGCATTGCAGAGGCGTTTGAACGAAATCCTGATCTGCCAAATCTGTTGCTTGACTCCTATTTTCGCGGTGTCATAGAGGCAGCACAACCCCATTGGCGGAATGTGATTAGCACAGCAACGCAGCTCGGCGTTCCGATTCCTGCGTTCAGTTCAGCGTTAGCCTATTTTGATAGTTACCGCAGTAGTAGACTTTCTGCTAATCTTATCCAAGCGATGCGCGATTATTTCGGTGCACATACTTATCATAAATTGGATGCGGATGGCAACACGGTTGTCGGAGAAAATGGAGAACCGACGGTATTTCACACCGAATGGATGTTAAAAAACCGCCCAGAAGTTATTGTTGATTAAAGTAGCAGGCACACGCCGTGTGCCGTAGCCCAAGACAGTCTTTTAGGGAGAATTTATGACTCAAGAACCACAACAAGCATTATACGATTTTAAACCGCAACACGATTTTTTTGTCGGGATTGACTCAGACGGTTGCGTTTTCAATAGCATGGAGGTCAAACACAACGACTGCTTCAGTGTGAACGTCGTCAAACATTTTGGATTGGCATCTATCTCACGACAAGTGCATCAGGCATGGGATTTTGTCAATCTCTATTCCACGATGCGTGGCACAAATCGGTTTAAAGCAGTCTTACTCGTGTTTGATTACCTACGTGAGATGTCCCTCGTGCAGAAAATGGGTTTAGAAATACCGCAACTACCACACTTGAGAGAATGGACTGAAACCGAAACAAAACTTGGAAATCCCGCACTTCAGGAAGCAATTGATGCCGCAAGCGGTGAAAGACACGATGAATTGAGTCATGTGATGCAGTGGAGTCTTGGTGTGAACGAAAGCGTTGCTGATATTGTCTACAACCTACCTCCGTTTCCCGGTGTGCGCGAAGCACTGCAACGACTTCAAGGAAAAGCAGATGTGATTGTCGTTTCTGCTACGCCAGACGAGGCACTCAAACGAGAATGGGACGAACACAATATTGACCAATACGTTGCCTTAATTGCCGGACAGGAGATGGGAACAAAAACAGAACATCTTACCATCACTACAAAGGACAAATATCCTGAGAACCACGTCTTAATGATTGGCGACTCACCCGGAGATTTAAAGGCAGGTCGTAGCGTAGACGCGTTGTTTTTCCCTGTCAATCCTGGTGCAGAAGACACATCTTGGGCACACTTCCTTGACGAAGGCATAGATCGGTTCTTCAATGGGCAATATGCAGGCAAATATGAAGACGAGTTGCTTAGCAAATTTCAGGAATTGCTACCAGAAACGCCTCCGTGGTAAACGACATAAGAAAACTGGCTAACGAAAGGATTTTATATGAAGATTTTATTACAACATCGAGTTGAAGGTGAACAGTTAAAACGGTTAGAAGATATTATTGGTAATGAACATACCTATGTTGCACCGGGTTCGCGCGAAGAAATCGCTGAAGAGGGTAAAGATACAGATATTTTCTTCGGTTTCTGTAGTGAGGATATTTTCCCGCTCCTGCCAAATATCAAATGGATTCAGGCATCCAGCGCAGGCATGGACAAACACGTGTATCCTGCGATGCGCGAGAGCAATGTTATTTTGACGAATGCTGCAGGACTTTACGGAACCCACGTTGCAGACCAAGCGTTTGCGCTCTTGCTCGGAATAACACGTGGTATTCATCATTTCACACGCAACCAAGATAACCATCAGTGGGGTGGCAGCAAATCGCCAATGATTGAGATTGATGGTTTCAAAATCGGCATTGTTGGGTTAGGTGGTATCGGCATGCAGATGGTGAAACGCGCAAAAGGTTTTGACATGCACGTTATCGCTGTGGATGCTTACCGCACCGAAAAACCTGATAACGTGGACGAACTGATGCCGATGGACAAACTCGCAGACATGATGAGTCGGGTGGATGTTGTGATGATTGCATGTCCATTAACCGAGGAGACACGTGGTCTTATTAATGCTGAAAACCTGTCTGAAATGCAACCGACAGCATATCTTATCAACGTTGCCCGCGGCCCGATTGTTAAGGAAGACGATTTGATTGAGATTTTACAAGCAGGTAAAATCGCGGGGGCAGGCTTAGATGTGACAGAAGTTGAACCATTGGACAAAGAGAGTCCGTTGTGGGATATGGATAACGTTATTATTACACCACATGCTGCGGGTGGGTCACAACACCGCATGGGGCGTATCACCGAGTTTTTCTTGGATAACCTTGAGCGGTATCTGAAGGGTGAAGAATTGAAAAATATTGTGGATAAGCAGCTTGGATTTTAGCCATTATAGGAGAAATCATGCCAAATGAAAATCAAGCTTTAGTATATTTTTTTGCGAAGAGCAATTTTGGCGACAACCAGCCAGATTTTATAAAAATTGGTCGCACTATCACAGATCTTTCAAAACGACAAACTACTCTACAGACAGGAAACGAAGCCAAAATATGGGAAATAGGAGTCATTCCTTTTGACTCAGCGGATGAAGCATCCAGAGAAGAAAAACGAATTCAATCTCAATTTGGAGCATTCCGTGCTGAAGGAGAATGGTTTATTGCTACACCCCGAATATTAAAATTTATCAAGAATTATGCTGTGCAACATACCGATTTATTTGCTGAGGAAGATCCACCAGAAACGGAAGATCTAACAGAAACAGAAGATCCACCAGAAATGTCATTTGGTAGACAACTTGCTAATGCTCGGGAATCAGCGGGTATGACCCAAGAGGATTTGGCATCAAGAGTTGGTTGTACTCGTGGTCATATTGCTCTCATTGAACAGAACAGAGGTTTTCCGGGAAAAAGTCTATATAAAAAATTAGTTGAGCTATTCGGTATAGAATTTTTAGAATCTCCCAGGGAAACAATATATAGAAATAGTTTAACAGTTGAGATGGATGACCGTTTGATTTCAGAGAACACAGGAATAGACACGTTTATTAAAGTGATTGAGGAAATAGGCATTGAAAGGATAAAAGAACTCAATAAAAAAGAAGCAAAAATACCTTTGGTAGCGGATGATGAGGTTCCTGATAAGGCACAAAGAAAGGTTGAAACAGATACAGGGATATATTACATATTTTCGGGTCTTGCTATTACAAGAATGAAAAGAATTTTAGATGACATCGTTGATCGTCTTAATCTTGATATGAAAGTTTTTATTAATCAAGTAAAAAAAAGATAACTGTAAAATAAATTCGCAATTAGAAGATTGGACTTGTAAATTATCCCCCAAAAAATCGGAAAAATTTATGAAAAAGTTGATAAATCCATATTTAGACTACACTTTCTCTTGAAATTTTCTATCAAGTGTTATAAAATAGCGACTAATTAGGAAGGAGATGCACAATGTTTAGAAGTTTTACTGTGATAGTAACGTTAATTACCGTATTAACTGGGTGTTCTTCACGATCAATGTCTAATGGTATTGGCGTTTTATCAGGGGTAGTAATAGTAGGGGCCGTTGGCTATACTTTATTGGAGACAGCTGAGCAGACAAAGTCTGCGGAAGAGGAAAAGCAGCTGATCGTAGAAGAAATTAAAGAAGCCAATCTTGGTCGTCACATATCTGAAGTAATCCAGAGAATCGGGCCGCCACAAAGCGTGGCGAGCGATGAGGCTGGCGGTAAGATATATATATGGTCGAATGAAAAGAATATCTCTGTACCGCAATATTCCTATGTGCCTGTCCCACAGAATAACAAACCATCAGAGCCATTTGTTCCACAGATAAAGTCGTCGTTAAATTCAGAAGGATCTGAAACACAGGGCGAAATGTGGTATAATCCTTACTTGAAAAAGTATGAATGGAGATCAGAAACGCGGAGCACAAGCGGGAATAGGATTATAGACGCGATTAATAAGGGACGTGAGAACGCGAACTCCAACGCGTTTGCATCCGGTCTTAAATCCCAGTCAAGAGAAAAGATTGTTACAGGACATGTGACAAAGCGTCGGGTAGAATCACTTATGTTCTTTGCTGACACGCAAGGAATAGTATATAACGTGTTATACAAAAATTGGTAATTAACGAAAGAACTTGACTTACCGCAATATGAGTTTATAATATTGGGGACGGACTAAAAAGTGCATTACCCAACATCTATAGCCAAGCCAAATCTACCAATTGCGTTTTTTGCTCACATCATCAACCTCAATCCGTACAGCACAGAACTTCAACTCTGGCTGTTTAGACACCGGATCAAACGCTGAATTCGTTACATAGTTGACATTCGTCTCCGCGTGGAAAAGATCACCCCAGTGGAACGGTGTAAACAACAATCCACGCCGAATAGTGTCTGTAACGCGTGCACGCGCATAACACCTGCCTCGTCGTCCAACAAGATATATCCATTCTCCATCTTCAACTTCGTTTTCAGATGCGTCATCAGGATGAATCTCAACAAAAGGCTCTGGGTCTTTTCGTGTCAATTGCGGTACTTTGCCAGTCCGAGTGCGTGTATGCCATTGACTCGCAACGCGTCCAGTCGTCAAACCGAATGGAAATTCCGAATCAGTGTTCTCATCAGGCGGTTGATAGACAGGCGTTTTAAATTGTGCCTTTCCAGACTCGGTGAAAAACTTCCTGCGTGTATAACGTCTGAGCGTTCCGGGATGTCGTGGATTTGGGCAGGGCCATCTTAGTGACGTTTTTTCAAGACGTTCATTCGTCATCCCCATCTGGTCGCACGGCGTTCCTGCGGTCAACAAGCGATATTCGTCCCAAATCTCCTCATGGTTGTGGAAATCAAAGTCCCGCTTGAATCCCATCACCTTCGCAATTTGTGAGAATATCCACCAATCGGGTTTTGCTTCGCCTGGCGGATCCAGAAATTTATCGCTTCGGACAACCAGACGCTCGCTGTTCGTCATTGTGCCACGTTTTTCACCCCATTGCGCAGCGGGAAGCAGCACATCAGCATATTCCGCAGTTTCTGTCGGATAATAACAATCCTGCACAATCACGAAGTCTGCACGTTTTAGTCCGGCTTGAGAAACCTTTGTATCAGGCATGCTCACAGCCGGATTTGTGCAGACGATCCAGAGTGCACGGACATCACCTGCCTCTGCTGCTTCAAACATAGGTACAGCTGTCAATCCAGGTTCAGGATCAATGCTTCCAGGTGGAATTCTCCATGCCCCTTCAAGATAGGCGCGGTGCATGTCATTCGTGACAACACGATATCCAGGCAATTGATGCGACAAGTATCCGACCTCTCTACCGCCCATAGCATTCGGTTGCCCTGTTAATGAAAAGGGCCCTGCCCCTCTTATGCCAACTTCACCTAACTGAAGATGTAAGTTGATGAGCGCAACGTTTTTATCAACACCACTTGTGCTTTGATTAGTCCCCTGACAGTAAAAAGTAAGCAGGCGATTGCTCGGTTTTGATAAAAATTCAACGATCTCGTTAATACGGCCCGGATGTATATCGCAGATAGACAAAAGTGTATCCTCGTCAAGACTTTCAAGGTGATTTTTATACGCACTAAAGTTTTCGGTATTCCTTTGAACAAAACGTCTATCAACGCGCCCAATTGCCAGCAAACGTTTTGCAATAAGTTGCAGGAAAGCGACATCGCTTCCGGGTGCAAGTGGGACATGCACATCAGAAAATTCTGCTGTTTGGGTGCGGCGAGGGTCTACTGCGATAATCCGTGCATTGGGTTCAGATGCCCGTCGTTTCCGAATCATTTGGAAAAGGACTGGATGATTGGCTGCCATGTTCGCACCGATTATCAGAAAGACATCCGCATACTGAATATCATCATAGCAGGTGGGCGGTCCATCTGAACCGAACGCTTGCATATAGCCAACAACTGCAGAAGACATACAGAGCCTGCTATTTGTGTCTATGTTGTTTGTTCGTAGAAATCCCTTGAATAACTTATTGAAAATGTATGAGGTTTCGGTGTCCAATTGTCCAGAACCGTAGAGTGCAAGTGCATCTTTGCCGTGCTCTAACCTAATCTCTTGAAGGCGATTCGCTGTAAAAGCAATAGCTTGTTCCCACGAAACCTGGCGCGGCGTTTCTCCTTTGCGTTCCCGAATCATCGGGTATGCAAGCCTGCCATCGTGGTTTTGAAATACCTGTTTGAGATGCGCCCCTTTTGGGCAAAGCATACCGAAATTTGGTGCTACATCATCGTCTGCTGAAATCTTCGTGATTTTGTTATCTTGAACTGTCGCACGAATAACGCAACCGACCCCACAATAAGGGCAAACGGCTTTTCCTGTTGAACTTTTCACTGATTTCTCCATAGTTAAGAAGGTAAATTCACAATCTTAAACTTTTTTGCTATGTAACCTCAATCGTTTAATTGAGACTCATGCGTGTCTACCAAAATTCTTTGGGTTGACAGTCGCGATTCGGAGATCGCTCCTACAAATAAGATCGACTCTTTGTATGAGGGAACTCCGATTCCCGACTATCACTGATGCCCACAATTTAGAATAAACACTCCGCTAATACATTATTATTAGGCTGGTACATTTCCTGCTTCTGCTTTGAGACGTTGTTTTTCAGCCAGTGCAGCATCAAATGCTTTTTTTTCCGCGTCTTGCACTGCAGGTGAGAATCGCACTAAGGCAGTAGCAAATGACGCGACAACAACCATTCCACCGAGGAAGAGTAAAGCCTGCTGTGTTGTGACACTTTCTGCCCGGAAAAGGAAACCGGCGGCAACTGCTCCCGCATTTCCACCAGCACCGACAATACCGGCAACTGCTCCTAATGCTTTCCGATTGATAAATGGCACAATGCCAAACGTTGCGCCTTCAGACATTTGCACAAAGAAGCTGAAGACAATCATTGTTCCAACGGCAATGATAAGCACTGCCATCTGTGAGAACAGCATAAGCATAATACCTTCGCCTAACAGGACAATAAAAAGGAACAGAACACGCCCTCGTAGCCCCATGTTTTTGGCAAAGAAATCGGAGAAAACACCGCCAACGGTGCGTGCAAAGATGTTCATAAGTCCGAACAAACCTGCAATGAGACCTGCTGTTTTTACGTCTAATTGGAAGCGGTCGTGATAGTAGAGTGCTGCAACATTGTTAATAGTAAGTTCTACACCGAAACATGCAGCGTAAATGAAAAACAGTGCCCAAACGCGATAATCCTTAATGGCAAGCATGAGGGATTCCATGCCTTTGCCTTTAGCAGGTTCAAGTTCACCACGTTTACGGAGTTCCTTATAGTCGCCATCTGGTGCATCTTGGGTGATGAAGTAGTAGACGAATCCCATGATAAATAGGGCAATTCCCGGAATAATCATTGCCAACCGCCAACCAAGGAATTCATTCACCCCAAAACTCAGGACTGCCGTGAAAATAAGCGGCATAACCATTTGCGTAACACCACCGCCCAGATTACCCCAACCTGCTGTTGTTGCGTTCGCTGTACCGACACAATTTGGAGCGAACATCATTGAGGTATGATACTGCGTGATCACAAATGATGCACCAATAGCACCGATGGCTAATCGGAATAGTAGGAACGTCTGGTAATCCTGTGCAAATCCGATACCCATCACCGGTATTGAGCCAAGAATGAGCAGCCACGTATACGCTTTTCGAGACCCGATACGGTCACAAAGCGGACCGATGAGAACTCTGACCAGCACTGTAATCGCAACAGAGGCGATGATCGTGTTACCAACTTGTGCTTTCGTTAACATCAAATCTTCGCGCACAATTGCCATGAGCGGCGCAATTCCGAACCATCCGAAAAAGGCTAAGAAAAACGCGAACCATGTTGTATGGAAGGTGCGCATCTGAACCGTTTTTAGACTAAATAGTTTTATTTGTGTTGCTTTATTTTTTATATCCATTATCTTACCTAATTAATATTCCTTTCAGTTGTCAGTAGTTGTTGAGTTTAGTTACGCTCTACCCATAGGTGTAAACTTAAGCACATAATTTCCGGATTACCTCTTGTAGGAGGGCTTTGTAAGCCCGATTTTGTGAAAATCAATCGGTATAATCGGGGTTGAAAACCTCCAACTAGAAAATCAGGCACTAAATTGACAGTTGTGGGTTCGCTATGCGCTATCCAACCTACATTTGATCGTTATTTCCAGTTTATTTTCTTGAAAGGTAAGGAACAAGCCCTTCAAGTACTTGTGGTAAATCGTCGCAAGGCACATTTTCTAATAACTTTGTGGCGATTTTAGGGTTTGGACCTGCATCTCCCTTGACAAATACGTCCACAGCATCTGTAACAACTCCGTCTATTTTGGTTTTCTTACCGAGAAGTCCAATATCCGCAGCGGCGTGGTTGCCACATCCGTTTGGACATCCTGACCAGTATACAGTAAGGGGTTTTGTATTGCCAAACTTCGCCTCCAAATGTCGGATTGCTTCCATTGCACGTTCTTTTGTTTCAATTAGAGAGAAGTGACAGTAGTCAATACCTGTGCAGCTGACCATCCCGCGCATGACTTCTGATGGATCATAGCGGAGTTCTCGTAGAAGCGGCTCAGCCGTAAACTCGCCAATTTTTGCATCCGGCACGTTAGGTACAATCAGATTCTGTCCTTGCGTTAACCGAATCTCACCAGAGCCGTATTGGTCAGCAAGTCGGGCGACTTCATAAAGTTGCGCTGTTGTCATGCGTCCCACTGGCACAACAAGTCCTACATAGTTAAGGTTTTTCTGTTTCTGTGAGAAAATGCCCGTGTGATCTGTTTTTTTCTTCCCACGCATATCTTTTCCTGCTGGTAGAAGTGTTTTGGGAGAACGTGATTCTAACTCCTTACGAAACTTCTCCACTCCCCAATCAGCAATAAGAAACGCCATCCGCGACTTGTTCCGAACAGTCCGTGGGCCGTGATCTCTAAAAATCAGCGTTATTTCGGCGCACAACTCCGCAGCATCTTCAGGTAAAACAAACACATCAAGATCTTCCGCAAGGGTGTAACCGCCAGAACCCATCTTCCCACCAACCGAAACATTAAAACCTTTCGCTTCTTGTCCATCTATCTCTTTCATTGCGGGGGTGAGTGCGATATCCTGAGATGCTGCGTGTGTGCAGTTATCTAAACAACCTGTAATGCCGACATTAAACTTACGCGGAATGTCGGTAAATTCCCTATTGCCCGCAATAATTTCGGTGTACTTCTTTGCGACAGGTGAAGCATCAAACAACTCATTTGGAGTCAGTCCAGCAACAGGACAACCTGTAACACCTCGGATATTGTCAAATCCTGTTTGAAGTGAATTTAAGCCGACTTCTTCAAGCAGGTTCCAGATGTTTTGTACGTTTTCAATTGTAAATCCACGTAGTTGAATCTGCTGACGAGTGGTGAGGTCAACAAACCCTGGCCCGTGTGCTTCACTGATTGAGGCGATGGTGCGGAATTGTGCTGAATTGCTAAAACCGCTTGACATTCGGAGACGCATCATAAAAGCCCCTGGTGTCTGTCGTCGGTAAAACACACCTACCCACTTAAGTCTGTCGCGTTTTTCTGGTGGAATAGATTCCCATCCATTTCGGACGTAATATGGAATATCGTCTACAACCTCAAGCCCGTTTTTTTCACGTTTGAGTGCTTCAGCGGGATGAAGTTTTGGCTTTCCCTTTTTTGCAGTATTTGTTCGCTTCAACCTTGTTTTCTTTTTCTCAAGTTGGTTCATCTTGAATCTCCCATTTTACGAATGTAATGTTCAGTAAATGTTGTTCATGGCTAACGATAAAAAGTTAAAACAAAAAAGTGCCCATCAACAAGCATAATGCTTTGCCAAATGGACACCTATGTCCGGACCCAAACCTACATTGGTCGGGTATTTGTTATTCTGTTTTATTTAGTAGTATCGTTCAACGTTGAATGATACTTATATCTCAATCTAAAAAGAAGTGATTAGGCTTTTTTATGCCTTGTTTGTCAATACTTCTGCGATTGACAAGACATCTTGTGCAATTTCTGCAAGACGTTTCCTACGATCCATTGCCATTTTTCGTAAAGTTTGATATGCTTCTGCTTCGGTTGTGCCACGTTGTTGGGCAACGATTTCCTTTGCTCGTTCGATTATTTTGCGTTCGGCAAGGCTTGTTTTCGTTTTTTCAAGTTCTTGCTGCAATGCTTGAAATTTTCCAAAACGTGCAACAGCTGCCATAATAATTGTCTCAATCCGTTCCTTACTAAGTTTACCCACAACATAAGCGGAAACACCAGCCAATGTAGCGTTTTGAATTGTCTCAGAACGCTCGTCCTGTGCAAACATTACAATCGGACACGGATGATTATGATTGATTGATGCCACAGTCTCTAAAGTTTCATCACAAGGCGAGTCCGCGCCAATTAGAATGATGTCCGGATTAGTCTGTTCAACTTGCTGCAGCAAAGTTTGATTGAGCGGGACGTGTGCTACAACGTTATATCTGCTTACATCAAAGACTTGGTCTAACTGCTTTATCCGATTTCCATCGTTATCAACGATTAAAACATTCTGTGTTTTAGCGACTGCTTCCATTCTGTTGAATTTAAACCTTTCTAATTCCAATACAATGTGCATATAAAACACATAATTAAGGACCACACAAAACTTATAGCAAAATTAGTGCCAAGTACGTAGAAATGGTTAACAACAAGCATTCTCTATGATTTTAAAGATTAACAACAAGCATTGAATTATAAGTTGCTTATTTTTTCAGCAGTAAAATCTTATTTTTTTAGCAATAGGAATTTAATTGGGGGATGGATGAAAACAAAAAACCGCCGCAAGTAATAGATAGATGTTTTTGTTAATTCACCCATGATTAGAATTGTGACGTGATCCTGTCTTAGATTAAAAAAACAAACTATGCCCTACCGTAAACAGGGATAGCAGCACCGTTGATTATTGTTGCATCCTCCGAAGTAAGGAAGTAGATAACCTTTGCAACATCGTCTGTACCTACCCAACGACTATGGTCTTCGTCCGGCATCGCTTCACGATTAGCAGGGGTGTCCATAATACTCGGCATGATCGCGTTGACGTTTATACCAGAATCCATTACCTCTGCGGCTAAAGATTCTGTCAAGGTGCGCACCCCACCTTTTGAAACGCAATAGGCACTTAGCCCCGCCTCGCCTTTTAATCCTGCGCGAGCGGACACGTTAACAATCTTGCCATAACCCCGTTCCGTCATGTGCGGAATCACCGTTTTACAACAGAGAAAGACAGATTTGAGGTTGAGATCCATCATGAAATCCCATCGGTCCGTTTCAAGTTCTGCAGTCGGAATTCCACCGACAAACCCACCAACGATGTTAACCAAAATATCCAGATGACCGAATTGTGTGATGAAGGTTTGTATAGTTTGTTGTACTTCTGCTTCCTCAGTCACATTTGCAAACAGGAAGGTAACATCTTCGTTAAGTTCAGGATTGTGCTGCTTGAAACGTTCAACTTCATTATCAAACAGATATGAAACTGCAACAGTGTCACCTTGCGCAAGATAGGCTTTAGTTACGGCACTGCCTAATATCCCTGTGCCGCCTGTGATAAGGACATTTCGATTCTGTTTTGTCATTTAAAGTGCTCCTAACTCTCTATCGTTTGTTTAAATTCCTCAAAACTGTTTGCCCGCGCTGCCTCGCGAAGCAATTGTTTGAGGTATTGCAGCTCTTCAATTTTCTCCAGTTCAGGTTTTAAGGTCTGAACGTCTTTGGGTTGAAATTGTTCTTCAAGCACTTCAAGTATAGCATCAATAGTGCCTTTTCGCATACCTTGTTGTGTAAAGTGTTGGATAACAGACGATTCTTGCATGGTTTCCTCCAAAATAATACCACGAATAGTTTCGTAGTCTAATATTATTCCACCCAGAATACCAAGGTTGGTAAGATAATCCGCTTGGTTTGGCTCGTCTTGAGTCACGGACTTAGCAACCAGAACACATTGCCGTAACCACTCCTCTGAATTCACATCTTCTGGAGGTTTCATCAGCGGTGTGAATGGAATTAATCCTTTTAGTTTAACATCCAGTATGGTTTGTCCTTCTAATTCATATAGTCTAATCACCTTGTATTGGATTAGAATATTATATCCGGGCATCTCTTGAACGTATTGTCCTGGGTCATTACGACCCGCATCGGGATGCAGATATATAACATGTGAATAGACCGGCATTTCGAAGTTTTCAATTCCCCTTCCTGCGTACCCCGCTATCCGATATGGCATCGGAATCTGTGTGCTGTCACGCGTCTGAATTTCAAAATGTATAACGGCATGTCTTCCGTTAACGTTCGCATGTATAAAACTATCCGCACGATTTGATTTGACAGTCGGTTGCTCAGTATCAAGAATTTGGATAACTTGAACATCTGATACGCCAAGACCAAACCGAATCCAATCTTCAGGATTTTGTTGAATAACGTTTTTTGAGACTGTGTCGTATCGCCCACCCGTTACAGATGTTTTAGTAGGTGTAGGCTTTTCTATATTTTCTGTCATATTGACTTTTTAACAAAGACTCATATCTGTACGATACATTCCTTTTATGTTCATAATATGCCGATGCCGGGACGATCCGGTAAAATTAACTTTCCATTATCAAGTGTTACACCGGTGTAAGGGTCATTAGAAATTAACAGATTTCCGTCTAAATCCGCATAGTCCACAAGCGGAGTTAAGTGCGCTGCAGCAGTGATACCGAGAGAACTCTCTATCATACAACCGATCATTACAAGCAATCCGTGTGCGCGTGCCACATGTATCATCCGTAATGCTTCTAATAAACCTCCACATTTGACCAATTTGATGTTAATTCCATCTACAGCTTCTGCCAGTGTGGGAATATCACCTGCTCGTTTGACGCTTTCGTCTGCGAAAATCGGTAATTCTGAATACTCGTGGACGTACTTCAGTCCTGCTATGTCATCAGGTTTTGTGGGTTGTTCAATTAATTCAACACCGTACTGTGCAAGTTCACGAATTTTTTCAATCGCCTCTTTTGGTGCCCATGCAGTATTTGCATCGACGTAGATCGGTTTATCTGTGACTTTGCGAAGTGTTTGAAGTATCTCAATATCGCAAGAGGTTCCAAGTTTAACTTTAAGAATCGGATATGCGTCTGCTTGTAGTGCTTTTTTCGCCATCACTGCTGGTTCGTCAAGACCGATGGTAAACGAGGTGCATGGCGTTTTTTGTGGGTTAAGTCCCCACAGTTTGTAAAGCGGCACACCGAGTTTTTTTCCTAATCTGTCATGCAGTGCCATATCAATGGCGGATTTTGCAGCGTAATTACCATCAAGCGTTGATTCAATACCCGCCATCACGTCCTGTATCTCATCAAGGTTTCCATCTAACTTTAGAGAAAGTGTTTCCAACGCTGAGGCAACTGTCTGAACAGTCTCACCATAGAACTTCGCAGGGGCAGCTTCACCGATACCACCATCAATTTCTACTGAAATAACTTCTCTATATGCATCTGTTGCCCGGCGAGAAATCTTGAACGGATGATTGAGTTGCAATTGGGTGATTTTTGAAGTGATTTTCACTTTCATTCACCTCGTGTCTGTCTCAAGTATAACATGAAACGTTCTAATTTTTCAGTATCAATCTCTGTCTCCTTTTTTAGGAAAAGCCATGCACCTATGAAAATAGCAGATGCTTCTTGCTCAGCGGTAGTATCAGGATAATCTAAAGTTCGGATTTCAAGTATCATCGCCATTTTGTTCGTCTGTTGGATTACAGGTGTCTCTCTATCCTGCACGGTGACAATCGGTGTCTCAAATAGTTTTTGGTTAAATTGTTCAAGTATCCGTTTTTGAAACGTCTCTGTGCCTTGATTGCCGTGATTATGCGCGGCAACAACTGAAGGTTTACCTTTACGTTGTGGAATGTGGTTTATTTGCAGGTAATATCCTTCATCTTCAATATTGTTAACAGTCTCAATTCGTTTTGCTGTAGAAACCTTTTCTCCGGGTGTATGAACAACGTGAATTTTTGCACCGGCAAGTTCTAACATCTCTTTTAACTTGGTAATGAGTTGGTGTGTTTTGGGCGTATCAGTTTTTGAATCGAGCATGAGAACAGTTTTAGCGAAAGCACCGTCAGCAATAGCATGAAGTTTCGCATTGACGACTGCTGCCTTATTGAGTTCAACGCTAATTTGGTGTTTATCTGGATAAAATCCGGGTTTTGAAAAGTGTAATGTTGTTTCAAACGATTTTTTTATCGTAGAATTGGTTTTAATGAAATAATGTCCTTCAATGTCTGTAGCAGCAGTTAACTTAGGATTGGCATGCAATTGAACATCAGGAATTGGGTCGCCAGAGTTTGCATCAGAGACCTGTCCCTGTAGAATTCCATTCATAACATCTGCGAAGTTAATTTTTAGCGAATTGCGAGTTTGTCCGTAGGCTGCTTCCACCGTCGCAGTACCAGGTTTTTCGGGTACATGCAGATAGAAGTGTGAAGTGCCACCTTTTGAAAGATTCTCGGTTTTTGTGAGAGTGCCGTTGGTAGTTTTTGCTTTGATTAGTTCATCATCTGCAATTGGCATTCCATCAGCATCAAAGGCGGTTACAGTGATGCCAACGTAGCTTTTACCATCATAGGGGAGGGTATCTGTCCACGCGCTCAGCTTCAGTTTAGCAGCGGGTGGTGCGACCTTAAATTCCTGTGGCTTCGGCAGACTATGATTTCCATAATAATTTACCAACTCTGTCTGGACCAAATGGATACCGTTAGACAAAGGTTCTTTGATGTTAACAGTGATTATATCTGTTTCACGATCATATTTAAACGGAACGTTCACATTATCTATTTTAACTTGCATGGCGTTGGTAAAAACTTGCTGGCGTTTAAGCATCCACGCGCCACGTTCGTGTAGTCCGTCCTTTACCTGAATTTTTAGTTTAGGTGTTTTGGTTTGTATAACAGATTCATGTTTAGGAGTTACCAAAACTCCGTTTGGAAACCCTGCTTCGACATAACGTGCAATGCCGAGAAAATAACCATACGCCTCTCTCTTGAGATAATCATCGTTTTTCAATCTTGCCTCTTCTTCTGGATTGGTGTAAAAAGATGCTTCACATACGACTGCAGGACATTTTGTCAAACGTAAAACACCGAAACCTGATGCAACAATTAACTTATCAGAATAAAGACCTGTTGATGCGGATTTAGGTAAACGCATTGCATTAGAGACTTCATGCTGAATGTATCGCGCAAGGTCTAAACTTGGGCGGGACTCATCGGCATCACCGTGATACCATGTTGATGTATAGTTTATTTCTGGATTACTATCAATTCCGTTATGGTGCAGCGAGATAAAAAAATCGGCATGATTTTCGTTAGCAATTTGACTGCGATCGGCCAGGCTAATGTATGAATCATCAACGCGAGTCATGATGACGGTCGCCTCTGCCTGTTCCAACATTTTTTTTAGATAGTTGGCAACCTTTAAGTTGATTTCCGCCTCACGAAGACCTGTTGGGCCGCGTTTATAACCTGGGATGTGTCCCTGTCCACCATGTCCTGGGTCGAGACAAATTTTAAAGCCTTTGAGGTGTCGTGCATAAGGTGGTATCTCAACCTCAACGGCATCTTGTTCTATAGATCTTTCTGGGTGTTGTCGTCCACAGGCAAGAAATAGGGGTAGAAATAGGGAAATAAAGGTAAATAGAAAAACTTGACGAGACATTTTCTAAACCCACGTTTTTTAAATTATAGTTTCCGAGGTACTAAAAATGTCTGTAGCCTCAAACCAACTTTGAGGCTACAGACATAAGAAAAGTGAGGCTATTATAACTTGCGTCGCAGCCCTTTAGGTCTACCGAGGATTTCAGCAAGAATAACACCTCGCCGAAACGTATCAGGAGATAAATCAAGCAGAGAGGTGGCAGGTAATGGTTTCGTCGGCAGCGCCATCCGAGAATCCACTGGAATAGATGGCGGTTCTATTGTTTTTCTATCGGGTACTATCTCCTGAGCCTTTACTTCTTCAGATTGACCTGCAACAATTGGTATATCTGCCTCAGTACTCCCCACAGTTTCCTGCGTTGCTTCTGCTTCAGAGGGCGATTCTTTATAATTCTCAGCAATCGGTGGAATAGCACTTTCACTTTTGATTGATGCATCATCCCGATTTTCTGATTCTGATTTTCTCTGGGCTAACTCCTTCACAGCTCTATTGCTTGAAATGATCACATAAATTACGAAAATCACAATTGCCAGCGGTCCTATAATCCTTGACCATACAAAATAATCCATGAAGCAGTTCCCTGTAAATTATGAGTATCTAAGAAGTGTTTTACGACTCTGGTTACAACGAGAAATCAATTCTCCATCAAGGCACCGTTAAAATGGAAGTATTTTATCATCTCCTATTTCGCAGTGTTTTGGGTTTTCCAAGGATTTCAGCAAGAATAATACCTTGACGAAACGTTTCTGGAGACGGATCAATCAGTGAAGTTACAGGCACTGGTTTTGTAGGAAGCGGTGTAGGAGAATCCACTGGAATTGGTGGTGGTTCAACAGGTGTGCTTTCAGGCACTGGCTCTTGAACGGGTTTTGGTTCAGATTGCTCTGTAACCATTGGCATATCTGCTTCGCCGCTTTCCACAGTTTCTTGTGCCAACTCTGCTTCATCAGTGGGAAACCCCTCAAAATTTTCCATGAAAGGTGGAAAAACAACTTCACTTTCTTGGGCTGTCTGAGCCTCACTCATGTTTTCAGCTTGACTTTGGTTATTTTCAGCAGGTTGTTGAGGGGTTTTTCGGCGGCGCATTCCGCCGAAAATCATTATAAGTAGAAAGACGATTAAGGGTATTAACGCTTCAAGATCAAATGGCATCCATTACTCCTTTAATCATTTAAGATAGACCCAAAGAATGCGCAGATCGGGTTGTATCTCCATCTTCAGGACCACCCGGAGAAGCGATTGATTGGCGCATTTCAGTATCTGCGAGGATGTTGCGAAGTGTATAATAATCCATAACACTCATTCTTGTTGAATTAAATGCATCTGAGATGGAAAGTGGAATTTCTGCTTCCGCCTCAATCAATTTGACTGTCATTTCTTCAACAAGTGCCTTGTTTTCTTCCTCTTCGGCTTCCGCTTTTGCGCGACGTTCTTCAGCTTTTGCGCGGGCTATCTTTAACTCAGCTTCAGCTTGATCGGTCTGCAATTTTGCACCTACGTTCTCACCAACGTTAATATCAGCGATATCAATAGACAAGATTTCAAAAGCAGTTCCAGCCTCAAGACCTTTTTCAAGCACTGTTTCAGATATACGCACGGGATTTTCCAAAACTTGTTTATGGTTGGCAGATGATCCAATCGTTGTGATGATACCTTCGCCAACCCTTGCCCGAATGGTATCTTCGGTAGCACCACCGACGAGGCGATCAATGTTTGCTCTGACAGTGACGCGTGCCTTCACGATGAGTTGGATACCATCACGTGCAACAGCAGTAATGCCGTTACTTGGATCCTCTTGGCTTGGAATATCAATGATTTCTGGGGTAACACTGACTTGTACAGCCTGTAAGACATCCCTACCTGCTAAATCAATAGCGGCAGCTTGTGCGAAATCGAGGTCAATGTTCGCTTTATCTGCGGCGATGAGTGCGGCAACCACACTCGCGACACGACCACCTGCCAAGAAATGCGCCTCAAGATCATCAAGTGATAAGCTTAATCCTGCCTTTGTTGCATTGATCTGAGGTTCAACAATTTGATTGGGTGGGACACGACGTAAACGCATCGCAACAAGATCGAATATTCCGACTTTCACGCCTGCAGCAATCGCGGTAATCCATAAACCAAGTGGCACCAACCATGCTATCACGATTATAAATAGTAGAATACTGACAGCTACAATTGCAACTAATGGCATCTTTATACTCCTTCTCTCTGAGGTGTAATATCTAAGTTTCCTTCACGAAATGCCCCCGCGAGTGCGCGAGGCACGGTAGCCTCTGCTTCAACAACTGTGGCGCGCTTTTCCTGCACGTTTGCGGTCATCTCCTGCTTCCTTGCAACAGCGAGTGCGCGGCGTTCTTCCGCCTTCGCCTGCGCGACAACAAGGTCTGCTTCCGCTTGCTCTGCTTGAAGTTCAGCACCTATATTTTTACCAACGTTCACATCAGCAATATCAATAGATAAGATTTCAAAAGCAGTTCCCGCATCAAGACCTCTACCAAGCACAGTTTTGGAGATGATATCCGGATTTTCCAGAACATCCTCGTAAGTTTCAGATGCACCGATCGCACTGATAATCCCTTCACCAACGCGTGCGATGATGGTCTCTTCACCAGCACCACCGACAAGCCGATTGATAAAAGTTCGAACGGTGATTCTAACGGTAGCAATCAGTTCAACACCATCAAGTGCAAGTGCACTTATCCTCGGTGTGGTAATGACACGCGGGTTAACACTGATTTGAACCGCCTCAAATACATCTCTGCCTGCTAAATCAATTGCAGCAGCTTGTGTGAAATCAAGGTTAATGTTTCTTGCCTTATCGGCGGCTATAAGCGCGCTCACAACGTTGAGGACGTTTCCCCCTGCAAGATAGTGTGCCTCTAAATCGGGCGTTGCCACAGTCAGTCCAGCTTTGTGGCTACTGATAAGTGCCCTCACAATGACATTCGGATTGACTCGTCTCAGTCGCATTCCGATTAACTCAGAAATACGAAGTGGGGCTCCAGCTGCAACAGCGGCAATCCACAACCCAACTGGGACGAACCAAAAGAACATAAAGATAACTATAAGGACAACAACTGCGACTACCGGAACCCATGCCAATTCTCCCATATCCAATCTCCTTTTTTAATCTAAGGTTCATTAAATTAAAATTTATTTATAACCTCGTCAAATTAATTATTATAAACTACGAACGATAACACGACTTCCTTCAACCTGAATTACTTCAATTTCTGCCTCTGGTTCAACAAATTCACCTTGCGTAACAATATCAACACGTTGACCGTTGATGAGGCCAACACCCGCAGGACGGAGAGGACTTACTGCCTTTCCAGATTTTCCTACAAGTTCAGTTAATTCTTGAGGGGCTGCATGAAAACCTTCCTCACTTTTTTGAGCGGTATTCAGGATAAAGGTTTTACCAAGAGGCGATTCACGGATGAGTGACAAACCAATAACGGCTATGGGAATAACAAAAATTAAAGCAACACTTGCATAGATCAGAGCAGTCGTCATGCCTGATTTTGCCCATATAAGACCGATTCCGACACCGAATAGAATGATCCCCGGCACACCGGCTGCACCAAATCCAGGAAGAATCAAAATCTCAACAAATATTAATAGTATCCCGAGCGCAATGAGAATAGTTGGAACCCATAACATTAAAATTTCCTCCACACTTTTACACTTAAAACGTCACTCCTCAAGAGCTTCAACTGAAATTTTCGAACCTTCAACTTCTAATACTTTAACGGGTGTGTTTTGGGCGATGAAGTCGCCAACTGTAACAACATCCAATCGCTTGTTATCGATTTTGACAGTTCCCGCGGGGCGTAATGGTGTTAGAGCAACCCCAGTTTTGCCGAGATAACTCTGAAAATCAAGGCTGCCAGCAGAGTGATAACCTTCCTCAGTACTCATTACAGTGGATAAAGCAAAGTGTTGAAACGGAGCCGATTTAGGTAGAAACACTGTAGCAAGAATTGCCAACACAGAGGTTAAAATTATTGAAATAGAAAGCCATAACAGCGCAGTACTGACATTATCGGTACTTTGAAAAAATGTATAAAAAACACTTGCCAACATCAAAATTAGTCCAAGAATCCCAGCGACCCCAAAACCTGGGATTACAAAAACCTCTAATACAATTAATGCCAACCCAACTACAAATATTAATGCGACAATATACGCATTTGGAACTTCGTTTAGCATGTGTCCACCGAAGAAGAGTCCAATGAAAAGCAAACCGAGAAACCCAGGAATGCCAAAACCTGGAGTCCGTATCTCAACCAGCAGACCAAGACCTCCTAACGAGAGTAGAAGCGCACTAATATAAGGACTTGTAATAAAAAAGACTGTGCGATCTGCAAGTGTTACTACAAATTTGGTAATTTGCGCTTTTTCCAACGATTTTATAGGAGAAACTTGATTAACACCAAGTTTTTCCTGTTTACGTCCGATACCTTTTTCAGTGAGTGGCATTATGATGACATCACTTTTATCTGCTCTATAACCTTCATCAATTTCAACGATCTGATATTGCGCAAGCAATTCATTTAAGTTTTCTGCCTGTGCATCTACGAAACCGTATTCAAGAGCTTGGCGAGTGGTTAAGTTAAGTAGTTCACCTTCTCCGCAAAGAATCTCCATCTGTGTGCCTACCTCTTGTTCATTTAGGTACTCTTCTGGTCGTAATTTAATTATATTTCCATTTTCTAAGCGCACAAGAAAAACTCTTTTATCCACCATCGCCTCAGCGATATCAGGATTTCTATCTTGTCGTTCTGCTGTGGAACGAATAATACCTCGTATATATGAAACTATTTTCTCGCCTGCCTCATTTCCTTGCGCGTCTACAGGGGCTGAATCTCCAATAGTTGCCCCGGATGTCATAACAATTTGATCACATGAAGCAGATATCATAGCCCCTGCGGAAATAGCTTGTCGGTTAACAAAAGCGATAGTAGGAATCTGGGTTTCTTGAATTGACCTGATAATTCGGACAGCAGAATCAACTTTTCCGCCTGGGGTATCCACATCAAAAATTATAGCATCTGCATTCGCCTGCTCTGCCTTTTGAATCCCTTTTTTGATGTAAGTGCTGACCCCACCACCGATTTCGGAGCGGATGTCTATAACATAAACTAATGCGTTTTCCTCAGCAGACAGTCCACTTCTCATGAAGAGGCAGCCGATTAAGAGGAGCGCGCAACATAGCAGATTTTTTTGGTTTTTCATCTTCCTATCACTCCTGATTAGCTAAAATGCACCTCAATATCTTTTTCTGATTAGTGTATAGAGAACTTCTGCTATTAGTAGTATACCTTAAACGAGGTTGATGTGTCAAGAAATGTGTTTTATGAAGATGTAAACTCCTCCTTTATCCAAGCATGAAGAACATGGTTTAAAATGAGGTGAACATCTTCAACAGGACCGTATTGGTCACTATCAACAACAACGTTTACATCACAAATTGTAGCTAATTTCCCACCACCAAATCCGCTCCATCCGATGGTTTGGCAACCTACATCTATAGCGTGCAGCATCGCACGGATAACGTTCTCCGAATTGCCACTTGCACTGATGCCTATCACAACATCACCTGAATTTACAAGATTTTTGAGTTGTTCGACAAAAACATCTTCGTAAACAGCATCATTTGACCACGCTGTCATCGTTGCGATGTTATCTGTTAAACTGATTACTCTGAATCGTGGTTTACCTGCAATACTTGTACCTTTGCCTAAATCACATGCAAGGTGCGATGCTGTTGATGCGCTACCACCGTTGCCGATAACGAAGATCTGTTTGTTTGCATGATATGCATCCATGATTACATCTATAGATTGGCGCACATCTTCCAGTTTCAACCGTTCCAGCACGCCTTGTAAATGCGTTATATATTTTTGAATTCTTTCCATCAGGTTTTTCTCCAACTGTAAGCGATGTATTAAACTACCAATGCGATGGCAGCAAGATCACCTAATGATTCACCCAACTGTGCTGGCATTATCTGGACAGCTTCAGCAGGACGCGCCATTGCAAGGTCTGTTACAGTTTTACGAATCGGTTCAAGCAGAAGGTCTCCAGCTGCAATTGCAATCGTTCCCAACAGAACAATGTCTGGGTTTAAAATGTTAAGCAAATTTGCGATGCCCCATCCCATGTAATATGCGGTTTCGGCAACTAATTTAAGAGCTAATGTGTCACCTTGACGCGCTGCAGCAAGCACATGTTCTGATTTTATGGTTTCTATATGTCCGTCAGCAATTGTTAGGATTGCGGTGTTTGATTCCTTCTGAACCGCTTCCTTAGCACGACGGGCGATAGCAGGACCTGAGCAGAGCGCCTCCAAGCATCCGCGCTTACCACATCCACATAACGGACCATCAGGTAAAAGAATCTGATGACCGACCTCACCTGCACTGTCATTAGCACCGTGATATATCCGTCCATCAATCACAATCCCACCACCAATACCAGTACTCATTGTCATGTAGAGGACTGCATCGTAACCTCTGCCACCACCAAACCGATATTCAGCAAGTGCTGAGGCGTTCGCGTCGTTTTCGATTATGGTAGGTATCTTAAACTCGGATTCAAGCTGCGTTTTGAGTGGAAATGCGTCCCATCCGGGCAAATTCGGTGGGGAATAGACAACACCGGTTTTTGTATCCAAGGGACCACCACAACTCACACCTATTGCTGAAATTACTTCCTGTTCCAGGCCTGCTTGCGCGATAGTTTCATAGACCATTTCAAATAGAAGTTGGATAGCAAATTCTGGCCCTTTATCCGCGTGTGTTGGTCTGCGAACTTTGCTAAGAATCTTCCCTGAATCATCTGCCACAACGGTTGCGAGTTTCGTGCCGCCGATGTCTATTCCTACGACGTGTTTTTTCATTGTCGTATTATATCGGGCTTACAAAGCCCTCCCACAATAATTATAAATAAGCAATTGTAAACAATTACAATTGATCATTCAGGTCACGCAAGGCAGGATATATCTGCTCATAAACTTTCAACTTCTCATCGTATTGTTGGGCAATTTCCTCACGGGGATAATAAACCTTTTGCGGTTTAACTAAAAGATCAACTGCTTCTTCAATAGAACTATACTTACCTATTGCCGTTCCAGACAGGATAGCGGTTCCGAGACAAACACCTTCTGAAATGTCAAGCGCTATGACCTTTTTATTAAACATGTCTGCTTTGAGTTGTAACCATTTTTCTGATTTAGCACCACCACCGATAGCGCGGACCTCATTTATCTCTACGCCTGCATCTTCCAACATTGTGAGATTCTGTTTTATTTCGTAACTAATCCCTTCAAGGATCGCTTTAACAAGTTCTCCCTTAGTTGTGGAAAGAGTTAATCCGACAATAGCACCCTTAGATTCCAAGTCGAGATGTGGTGTTCCAGAACCGGTAAAGTGTGGGAGCAGCATGGCTGTTCCGGGGGAATCGGGTATATCTTCCAATAGAATGTCGTAGACATCGCGTTCCTCAGCGGCTGCTTGTGCCACCTCTGCTTGTGCTAAGGTATCGCGGAACCATCTCAACACAACGCCACCGCTGGAAACAAATCCTAATGTAACATAGAGTCCATCAACAACGTGCGGATAACATGCAAAATTACCGTCTATCATCTGTTGGTTAATGACGGGTTCGTTGAAGGCGGGTGCAATACATTCCACAGTCCCTGTTGCATCCATGAGTTCGCCGCCGCGAATGATACCTGCCCCCAATGCACCACACGGTTGGTCGTGCCCACCTGCAACGACCACAACTCCGCTGGGAAGATTGAGTTCTCCAGCAACCTTTTTACCTATCTCACCGATGATAGTGCCTGAAGGCACTGTGTCTGGCAAGAGGGATACGTCCACATCTGCTAAACCGAGCATTTTTTCGGACCAGCATTTGTTGATAATGTCAAAGCACATGGTGCGTGCAGCAAGGGAATAGTCCACTGCAGGTTGCACGCCAAGTCTAAAATTGACAAAATCTTCAAACCCAAAGAACTTCCATACCTCTTTATAAATTTCTGGTTGATTCCGTTGTATCCATACCAGTTTTGCAAGTGTGTGAATATTACTCGGGGGCATACCTGTAATTTGCATTACCTCTAAAGGACTTATATCTTGCAAGATTTCTTCACAGATACCTGTGGTGCGGGAATCAAAAGTGGTGATAGCATTTGCAAGCGCATCGTAGTTACCCGAAACGGGTGTTACAGCCTCACCTTGTGATGCGACACTGATTGCTTCAATCGGATCAGATTTTGTTTGTGCGGCTACCTCGCGAATTCCATTGGAAACATTCTCCCAGACAACATTTGAATCCAGTTCTGACCAGCCGGGTTGTGGGTGTATTAACGGATACTCACCATACGCTTGTGCAAGGACTTCACCATCCTCGCGAAACGCGATGACTTTGCATCCTGTTGTACCGACATCAATACCCAATAGACTCATTCTCTTTCTCCTTAGTACGGGATGTGAATATCATAAAGTAAATTGGTTTTTAATGCAAGGAATTCTGTTTATAGGACAGAGGCATTCAATTGTTGAGTTTCGCTATTGTTGGAGTGAATCAACGCAGCATGCGCTTTTGGCATGCTGCGGGTTTCCAACCCCTATATCAGATACACAGCATGAAAAATCGGGGTTACAAACTCCTCCAACAAAGATATTTTGTGACAATTGAATGCCTCTGGTTTATCGGACTGCGTATTATTTGACTTTTTTCAATGAAAATGTTACTATCTTTGCAGTTAATTTAGAACAATATGGTTTTAATATTTTCCTCAATGAAAAAAATAAATAGGAGATTTGATGGACAAAGAATCAACACCACAGGAACGGCGTTTTAAATTGAGAACAAAAGAACTTTCTTTTTGGCACGAAAACGGTTATCTGGTGCGCTTAGGGGTATTTACTCCTGAAGAAAATGATGCTCTCCGACAAGTTGCAGAAGATATTGTTGATGGGAAACGCCCGTTTCCATCTGCACACATTGACCAGAACGCGCTTGTGAGAGACGGAAAGATTGAGGAGCAGGGAATTTATGCGATGCACAAGATTCATCACCCCAGTTGTTACGTCCCAGAATTCCTTGCACGTGTGCGTGATCCACGACTAACCGACCCACTCGTTGATATGATGGGTCCAGATATACTCGGTATTAATAATCTGTTTATATGGAAAGCACCAAAGATTGGTCTCGGTTTCCCTTGGCATCAAGACATGTTCTATTTTCGTAATCGGTTTAATACTGAAACAACCATCGGAACATGGACAGCAATTGACCCAGCAGATCGGGAGAACGGTTGCCTTTACGTTATCCCCGGTAGCCATAAAAATGATATTCATGAACATGATGACCTTGAAGGTTCACAACAACGTGAGTTCAAACTGGCACGCGAAGCGCGCGACGAAGATGGTGTTGCGGTAGAAGTACCGCCTGGTGCTGTTGTCTGGTTTCACAGCCATCTGCTACATAAAAGCACAGACAATCATAGCTTGCGGTTTCGGCGGAGTTATGTTTCTCATTACTTGAGTGCGCAGGCAGAATGGGCAAAAGGAGACGGAACGTATAAGGGGCAACCTGTGATGTGGGTTCGCGGTGAGACTTTTACTGATAAGGTGCATGAAGTTGAACGTGATGTATTGCCTGTTCCGAAAGATGAGTGATGTTTTGTGGGTAGAGGTTTTGCTAAGATGCCGCAGGATCAACGCGGATAATTCCTTCAGAAGCATAGCGGTCAAAGTCTTTATCAAAGGTTAGGATATGTGTTATACCCTGAGAAATCATTGATGCAACTAACCGCGCATCGTGAACTTTTTTACCTGATACACTATATTGCACGGCGAGTCGTCTCCATTCGGTATATACATTAGGTGAATCATCTGGCAGCAACGGGAAAAGTAATTCCAATTCTTGCAAGAACTGTTCTGCATCAGGCGGTGTACGTCCAAAGCCTCCCTTGTCAGCGGGTCGAGTTGATGCCCTCCAAAATTCAGCGAAATTTTGGAGGGTCACCTTTAATTGATGACCATTTGCCAACAATTTATGGACAGCAAATTGAACGGTTTGATAATTCCGATCAGCTGGATATGAAAATCCCAACAAAATATTGGTATCGACCAGATAAATCATGATTATGGATGATCTTCGTATATGCTTTCTCGGCTCATCGCGTAATCGGACAAAGGCTTGGCATCAGGACCGTCAATTTTCATAGATAGTTCTGCTAACCGAGCTACTATCTCATCAAATTCCTCAAGTGATAACTGTTGATTGTTATTTATTGATACATTTTCAGTGCCGTCAGGAATCTCTATAACCGAACCATTATTGGAGTGGATATAAACTTCAAGTGTCATCTGTTCACCTCACATAATATGCTTCAGATAAATCATAATTTTGGATGATCTTCGTATATGCTTTCTCGGCTCATCGCGTAATCGGACAATGGTTGGGCATCAGGCTTAGCAAATTTCCTCGCTAAGGCATCTAATCTCTCTAATGCTGCTAAAAATTCCTCATATGATAATCTTTCATTGTTATTTACTGACAGATCATTAGTATCATCAGGAATTTCCAATAATAACTGCTTATTAGGGAAGATATGAACTGGAACTGTCATCTGTTTCGCCTCCTCTTCATAACGAATTCTCGTCCGTTGCTGTCTCATCGTTTTGCGCTTTTTCACGTATTTCCCGATTTTGCTCATCTATAAAAAACTCTAATTTCTGTAAAATTTTCGCTTGAATATTAGGAGGGAATTCGCTTATCCGACTCTCCAAAAAGTCAGTATGATTCCGTATGCGATGCTCAGACGCTGATTCCGTAAGAATTACGGGTTTACGGATGCCAGTAGTTACATTGTGTAAGTCCTTCTTAATGTCCTTGACAGCTTCGGCTATTTCATAAAGCGGTGATTTTCCAATCGTCGCTAAACCTTCATCCTCGCCAAAATCAAGGTGAAAGGTATGTTCGTACTTATGTTTCTGTTTTACCGCATCCGTATAAGTAACCCCGAACTCAAGCGGAGTCTTCTTCAACTCATCCAATTTGCCTATTACGCTCACCAGAAAATGCTCAATTTTTTGTCCAGGTCCAAGATAACCTATACCTTTATTTAGAAAGCCAATCTCCTCAAGTGCTCTCTCCCCATCGGGTTTAAATGAAAGGTCTGTTCGGAATTGAATGTTTCGAGCTGCTCCTGTCCCTATATTTTCTATACAAAGCATAACACAATGAATATATGCCTCATGAGGACGGAGGGAGATCGCAATTTCAGGTATGTTATTTGCTTTTAGCATTCGCCACGTTAGATAGGCGTAATAGCCTGTGATACCCACAAGCACAACAGTCGCTATCCCTATAACTACACCATCATTTGCATTAAGCCACTCTATAATTCCCATAAATTATCCTTATCGTAAGCCTACATAGCACTAAATGAATGCCGAATGCGGTTATGGCATTCGGCAGGATTTACAAGATTGAAAACAGTCTCTTTACTAATTCCGATTATTTTAAAGTTAACTATACTGCATCAGATTTCTCGATAGATGGCAATAGGATCAATAATAATTTCGTTCTCCAATTTTCCTGTAAATTCAGATTCCACTACCGAAAGGGCTTCAACAAGATTCATAATCACTTCCTTAAAATGTGGGGAACTAGAATCTTCGTTGTCAACCTCTTCATAATCAGCAGACTTTTGATAATCAATAGGTTTGTTTGAACTTTGTGCGACAGTCCCAACAATAACAAATTCCTTTTCAGCAAACCTGGAGTATTTTCTGACTAACAAAGGTTCATCTTCTCGAAAGTCATCTCTTTTACAGTCTGCAGAAAAGGTATACTGTCCTATAGGCATCTGCACTGTAAATTGATCCTGAAAACCATAATTAAGAAGGAGATTCAGGTTGTCCAAAAAATTCTGGTCGTGCTTTAGACCTTGATCTTTCGCCAATTTTTCAATATTTGTTATGTTTTTCAATTGATGCCTGATTTTTGCCTTTTGATTCCTGTCTGTGGTATTTTCTGCTGCTTTTTCAAGTTGGCTGCGAACTTCTTCCATTTTTTCAAAATTACTGACGTAAGCCAACGCTTGACCTATTTCATTAAAATTTTCCATAGTGGATTTAATTATATTCATATCATTGAATACAACTTTACCTGTCACTTTAACGAAACCTGCATTGCCAATTTGCTCAATCTTTTCATCAATGTCCTCTGCTGAAATACTAAGGATTTTACCTGATTTATTTAGCTCTTCCTCAAAAAGCGTATAGTTATAATCATGGAGGTGCTTTTTTTCTTGAATACCCGATTCGGATTTCAAAGTATCTCCTACAACTCGTCCACTACCAACTGGGCCTTTTTGTTCTTCCGCTTCTTCTGTTGTAGACTTTTTATGACTCATTAAATAATCGGTAATTCCCCCTGACATCTGAGAGGAAATAGAGTACATTTTATATTCATCCAGATAGATGAAACTCTTAATCTTTTGTGCCACGTTTTCTCCTCATATATTCCTCATAATATCGTTTTCTGGTGCTTATGATGGACCAAACAGCAACACCGATACCTATTACGCCAAGAATTGAACCAGTGATAATAACTGCTGTAGTCATTTGATTAATCCTCAACCGACATCTATCATGTTCTGTCGGTTTTTTCTTAGACTTGTTCTATTTTCGAGATTCTATCATACACGGAGAAACTGATTAGAAATGAGACGAAGCTTAAGCCAATAGAAAAATATGTTATACTCCTAACATTGATTAGTCCTGGGTTCGATTGGCCTAATAGGGAACAAGCAAATAAGACACTATAGAATGATATAAAAGCAATTGAAATTCCATTTTGTGTTGTCTTCCATGACTTCTCGTGATCGTTGAAATGTTCTATCTCATTTATGTTAGATATATGCATAATCAATCCAAACGCTACAAAGTCTGCAGCGTGGAGAAAATCCATAGTTCGGTTTTGCGATATAGACCAGATTAACGCTCGTGAAAGAACGGGTATTAGCCCTACCAGCACCGTGTATATAAGCCATTTGATTTTTACATTTGCCATGTTTGGTTTTCTTAAATTTTCACAAAGTAGTAATATAAATTGCCTCTGTGAAAATTTCCAAGTCACGTACCAGAATCAGATGTTAATAAAATAATAGCATTTTTTATATGATGAATCAAGTAAAAACCTAAGCGTAATTAAGAGTTTTCGAATCAAGAAATGTGGCATTATGATTTAAAAGACTATGAGGTATCCAATGAATTTCCACTACAATGCAGAGAATCAGGCTTAGAAAGTCCTCCCACAAGGGTAGATGGACAATAAATCGCTAACTCCAAAGGTCATTGGTGATTCAAAGTTGAAACCGAAATAGCCTCCTAAGCGTGTTATGCATAGGTAGATTTGACTACCTGCAATAATTATTACATTCACACTTTTAGGAGACATTAATGGTACTCAACCCTTACTTAACCTTCAACAATGAATGCCGCGAAGCATTTGAATTCTATCGCTCGGTTTTCGGTGGCGAGTTCATGAATATTTCAACATTCCGTGAGGCACCAGAAGACCTTGGTGTTGATGAGGAAGATTTGGATCGTATCATGCACGTTTCCCTTCCGATTGGATCCAATGTCCTGATGGGGAGCGACACTTGTTCGTCGTTCGGTCCACCGCGTGTCCCAGGCAACAATTTTTCACTTTGCTTTGAGACAGGTGACAGATCGCATGCAGACGAAATCTTTGCAAAACTATCTAATGGCGGCAAAGTCATCATGCCGATGGGCGATGTGTTCTGGGGTTCCTACTACGGCAAATGTACTGATAAATTTGGAATTACTTGGGACATTATGGCATGCCATACACAAGAATGACCCAGTTCGTTGTATGAACTCATAGAAAAATGATCTTTCTTCACAGAACAGAAATTTTTATTTATAATTTTTTACCAAATAAGCAATATTGAGGTAAATAATATTATGAAAATTAGAGTAACCAGCATTTTGGTTCAAGATCAAGAAAGTGCGTTAAAATTTTATACTGAAAAATTGGGATTTGTTAAGAAGAGGGACATTCCCTTAGGAAATGGTGACAGATGGCTTACAGTAGTATCAAAAGAAGAACAAGACGGGACTGAACTCTTGTTAGAACCATTATCTGATAATCATTTTGGACCCGCCAAAACGTATCAAAAGGCTTTATTTGAGGCAGGACTTCCCTATACCCAATTCAGTGTAGAAAACGTTCAGAAAGAATATGAGCGATTAATCAACCTTGGTGTCGAATTCAGTGTAAAACCTACTGATATAGGAACAACAATTTTTGCTGTTTTCAATGATACTTGCGGAAACAATATTCAGATCGTAGATATCGAGTGAGGGTGGAAAAATAGGAAAACTGGAAGAGGTGGTTGTGTTCGCACAGAAACCCTTTGAATTGAACTTGCAAGTCTTTCCTGATTACTTCTGCTATGGGTGGTTTAACTGTGAGCATATCACCGACTATGTTATTCTTGATGTTCGGGTACTCAAATACTTCCACCAGCAAGGACATTTACAGAAGTATGAGGCAAATAGACGAAGGAATACCAATGGGTTAAGATCAGAATTGGTTTATACTCTACTGCACGATTTGCCTATTTTTCACTAACAATAAAAGGCGTTGGTTTGTTCTAACGCCTTACCCTTTAATTCGTTATACCAAATTTAACCCTTCCAAAACTACTTATTGCGTTTTGAAAACTCGGTTATAAGCCCTCCCTAACTGTCCTCACCATCTTGCGATCAGGACTCTGCTCCCACCGACTGTTTGAACGGAAATCGGGTTTACAAAACCCTCCTACAAGAAATTTATCCCGTCCATCCATACCTTAAACTCCCTTACTCCCTTACAGGTATGTAAAGTTTTCGTACAAAGCATATTGTCGACTGAGTTTCACTTGCCCTCACCGATCTACACATTGAATTAGGACGTTTTGCACGTCCCAAGGACGTGCAGGAGTCTGTCAGGATAAGGATTGTGACGCGATTTTATGTTTTTTAACGTGAGTTCGGTATAAAGACCTGAAGAATTCCATATCTTTTCTCCGTATTTACGTTATAAAAAGATTTTTAGAGTTTTTAGAGTCAATCAGCAAATGATAGGATTTTGTAATGTGCTACGATCCTTTGTTATGACTGGATCGATAGGCTTATTATGACTAAAACAATCATATTTGACTCTAAAAATTCGGTATTATTTTAGTATACAAAATAACAATGTTTTTAGGAGACATATTCTGCCGATTCCGAAAGTTGCTTATACCGAACTTATATTTTTTTATTTTTACTCTGTGTGTATGGTGCTTTGTGAAAACATTGCGAGAGATAGTAGATACGGCCCGTATCCGTTCACACAAACCGCAAGGTGGACAGCACGCGGCGCGTATCTACGACCTATACTTCACGCGAAATGCGCACCTGATAGCAAAAGGCGCGAAGGCGTGGAATGCAAAGCCCAAATACAACTGGACGAGCCCCAGCTTTACGAACTGACGTGCAGCTTATGGACGTGGGGTTGCTGTTTTTGCGTAGCTGCGTCCCTCAAAAACACCACGACTCTGTGAGATTTTAATCGGTCCTTTTTACGGAAGGCATCGTCTTTCAAGTAGGCATTGGGCTGC
>JAPPIG010000016.1 GCA_028820635.1 Candidatus Poribacteria bacterium | reverse complement strand
GACGTAACTGTTCCCTTGTCCCGGATACCGTGTGTCTCACAGTGAACAACGCTTTCATCAAAAAGATCAACCGAGCGAAACCACCGTTTACCAATTTTCTGTAAATGATCCGCCATATCGCATTTCACACTTTTGCCAAGATGCAGGACAACTACGCCATTGGATTTAAGACGCTCTTTCGCTTGTCGAAAAATTGGGATATATACATCAAAACTACTTTTCTGTTTTTCATCAACAAAAATCGATGGACGCGTTTTAAAATCGTGAGCAGACCAGCCCGAAAACCATAAACGCAACCAGTTCACAGAGTAAAATCGGGTGCTGTCAAAGAAAGGCGGAGATGTAATAACAGCATCCAGCCGATCAACTTCTCTAGGCCACCAACTTGCTGCATCTCGGAGAAATATCTTCCCTGGTCGAAAGCCTATAGGCAAATCCTCGCTGAATCCTCGCTGAATTTTGGCGCGTAGCCGATCAATCAGCGAGCGGTATTCATAGGGTCCCGTTGGTTTATAGGGTGTAATCGGATGGGAACGGCGACTCAGGGCGTATGGACGATTTCCATGTAAAATATGGAGCAATGAAGCAAACACAAATTGCTCTTCAGGTGTCTCTGGTGGGTGCATTTGAAAATAGCGTCGCGTCAAGAGGACTTCTTTTAAGGTCCGGGACTCGTAATATTCAACTATTTTTCCATTGAACCCAAACTGATGTGCTTCAGTGAATTCCGCAGCTGTAACCGAGTGACAACTAATGAAATCTTCTATTGTTTTAATAACTGTTGTACATCCTTTTTTTGTAGGTTGTTGAACCTTTGCACTGGCAATAGCAAGAGCAGCAGGGCTTATTTCAAAACCATAGGCGTGTTTGCCGGTCAGTGCCGCTTCAAATGGAATTGTGCCAGCACCCGCGAACGGATCTAAAATTCGCCCATCTTCTGGAACAAATGTTTGTATCAAGTGATGTGCGATGGCAGGTTTTAGCTTACCCGGATAGGAACATAATGAGTGACGAGTATGTCCCCAATTCCGTTTTGTAAATGGTGTTTTCTGGTGCGGTAGATTTTGCTTGAAGATATCCCATCCGATTCGCCAATTCACGGTTCGTTTTTTGCGAGCTTCTTTTTTTTTGCTGGAGGTGTACTTGAAAACAAGGAGTGATTGTTTGAGTAACATTCCGCCCCTGGACTTGCGTTTTCTAAGGGTCACAGAATCCGATAAAACAAAACCGAGGTCTTGCAAGCATGCTGATAACAATTCATCTACGGGAACATGAATACCAGCATAACAAGAATCTCCGATATCAATTGCCACTGTCGCCTCAGGAGTCAAGTGATGACGAATTGCTTGGAATATTTCTGTTATCTCAGTAAAATAACTGGCTATCATGCGAGGGATGCGGGAGTCGTAAGCATTTTGTTCAAGTTGAAAGACAACTTTCTGGACATCCGGGTGGAATTGGATAGGCGTTTTAGAAACGGTTACGTCATTGATGCCCGCAGTCAAGGATACAGCGCGAAACCTCGTTAAGTCTTCCTTTTCTTTTAAGCAACGCAAAAACCATAATTCTATCTTTGTGTTGCGAAAATAATTTGTTCCGTTGACATACGGCGGGCTTGTTATTACCGTATCAATGCCAAGAGGTGATAGAGTATCTAACGAGCGAGCATTTTCACAGATGAGTAGTGGTTCAGTTCCCAGACCGTCAACATCGTTTTGAATATCGTGAGCCACCCGATTGATGTTTCGACAAATTCCTTCAATAAGTGGTACTGTTTGTCGTTCAAACTCTCTTGCCGTTTTGTATCTCAAATCACCCGATCGCTTCATCCGAGAGGCAGGGACGAGTGCGGATAGCGTTGCAACCGTGATGAGATCTGCCAAAATCGGACTTTCAAGAGCAACTTCATCAATCCATGAGCGAACCCGTAAAACTTGATCATGAACCAAATCATCAAAAAATAAACTATCACCAAAGGTTTGTATGTAGGACTGATGTAAGGTATAATCTTGTGGGTATTTTTCCAGTTCTTTGAGTGAAGTCTCGGCTTGCGCAAGGGCTTCAGCCAATGCGGAGCGTTGCGATAATTTTAATCGCCTGACCCATATTTTTGTTAAACTCATAAATTGCAAAACCGGGTTTATTTCACAGAAATAAGCAGTTTTGTTGAGTTGTGCTGCAGTAAAGACGGTTGTCCCTGTTCCAGCAAATGGGTCCAGAACGGTTTGGGCATTCGGGGCGTATCTTTCTAAAATAGATTCCACGAATTGAGTGGAATATCCTTCTAAATACGGATACCATCGGGCAAAGGGTTCTTTTCGACCACGCTTGAAAGTCACAGTCACCGGATCGAATAATTCTGTTTTTGGCTCGATCCCTGGCAGTTGAAGTTGAACAGCAGGTTCCCGAATAAGATTTATGGAATGCTCCAACTGACGAAGACAATAGGCATTTAAGGGTAAATTGTCGGCTTTCGCACTCGCTACAAGAGTCTGATAATCATTCCCTAAGAGTTGACGCAATTCAGCACTGGAAAGCCCTTTAATACATTCATAAATTTCATCTGTTCCTTTACCAAAGGCTAAGGTTAGCGATTTTTTCTTAGGTGTTTCTGCCGGATACTCAGGAAAGTAAACGGCTTTGTATTTTTGAGCCATTAATTTTATCCTCCGCGACGAAGAATTTATTATTTTCTCTGGTAAAGCATGTATATACTATCATATTATGATAGTTTTGTCAAGAAATTAAACAACCCAGCTTGCTTATAGAAAATATATAGGTGTTGTCCACACGACTGATTAGATGTTCAGTTAAGGTAACGTCCCTAATCAATCCATTTTACCAAAACGAAATGGGAGAGCATAATAAAATTTCTTGACATTTCCGTTCAAATATGTTATACTTAATGGCGTGTAACATATTTCTTTTTCGCATGCTCGTGAAACTTAGTAAAACAGCGTGCGTAATTAACAATTAAATAAATAGATTACCCATAAAAGCGTTGAAGGGGAGGAGTAAGTCGTCCGGACTTGCAAGAGAAGGAGACTCATTGGCTGAAAAGTCTCCACAAGTTCCCACGATTGAAGGTCGCCCCGGAGCTGCTAATCTGAACAGATATCCCAGTAGGATTGGTCGGTGTGATGCCCGTTAACGCATCCCAAAGAGTGCTCTTTCTCAGTGTAGACGGGAAACCTTGTAAGCCGGATACCTTGAATGAAAGTGAGAAAGAGAATTGGAGTGGTACCACGGTAAGGTCAGTGTGAATGCCCTTCTCGTCTCCATGTTCGGAACGAGGAGGCTTTTTCTTTTGTAGCGCAAGTTTTCGGTTTGCAAGCTGCACCGACTTCTGTAGAGCAAGTTTTCGGTTTGCAAGCTGCACCGAAAATTCAACGACTCCGCGTAGGGAACAGGGAACTACATCCCCTCCCCTGCAGCTTATGAGGAAAATTGGCATGGAACTTTCAGGAGCGCAAATCCTTGTTGACAGTC
>JAPPIG010000121.1 GCA_028820635.1 Candidatus Poribacteria bacterium | reverse complement strand
TCAGCAAGGTGTAGCAGTGGCGATTTCATCGCGTGGGCTTGGTCGCGCCTGCGTCGTCGTCGAGAACACCCGTGACAGGGGTCTCGGGCACGCGGGGGAAACAGGTAGCCATCCAGCCACCATCGACGGGCAGGGTGTGCCCAGTGATATAGCTTGCCAAGTCGGAAACCAGAAAGAACGCTGTTTTGCCTTCGAGTTGAAACAGTGAGATGTTCATGAACGCCCTTCCCCCACTTGGGAAACTATGTGTTGGAATTGATTGTAACTGCAACGCCATCAGCAATCGACGGGAGTGGAGATTACAGTTCAATGGGACTATGCGCGCCGTGGCTTTGGCGATGCCTGGTCTGGTTCAAGTCCCCCGTAATCCTTCTTCCAGCGATAAAACGTAGCTCCCGCTATCCCCATCTTGCGATATATGTCACCGATCGAGGTACCCCTTTCATGCACCTTGACCGCGGCCACGATCTGCTCCACTGAATAACGCTTGCGTGTCATGCTTTCTCCTTTCCTTTACAGGGATTTGCCATGCCATTTTCGCAAACGCCTTGGTCTAATTTATGGGGGAAACGCCAGTCGTAGGTTCATATCTTATCGCCAGCTCCAGTGTGCATGGGTCTATTCTGGCCGCATAGGTAACAGATTATTCCGGGAGCAACAGTTATTCAGGCAGCGCTACTTGTTGCTAATATGAATCCCTCTTATGATCAATATTACATTGAAAAATGGCGGCCTAATGAGTGCCACGAAGCAGCATGTTGCTGAAATTATCAACAAGGTATCTGGTAAATCTCTTAATAAGTTTGTAGAGAGGTCAGTTGAACCTGATTCAACTGTCTATATCGATGACCATTGTGGCTGCATGCCATTGAAGAAAAAGGACAAGCACACTGCTGTTAAGCATAGTGTTAGTGAGTATGTTAAAGATCAAGCTCATTCAAATGGAATCGAGTCATTTTAAGCATTTTAAGAACTTTCTACATTGGTATTGTCAATAACAGTTTCATTTATATTTGTTGTCACTTTCGTCGCATAAATTGGTCTGCGAACTGATTCCAAAGTGACTCCACTTTTTAGCGCATTAATTACACCAGCAGCTTCCAAGTAGTTGTCTACTTGGATCAATTTCCCTTTATGCCAGGGCAATTGGGATAAGTCGTTTCTCATTAAATTTCGATTTTCACGAACTGAGATCACATAAATTCCATGTGCAAGAGCCGCTATTGTAGGCAACCCTAGACAACCTTCTGGAACAATTAGACAGGAGATATCCTCAGCAGAGATAACATCTGGCCTAGCAAATAATAGCTCGTCTTGGATAATCTTAGGACTTCTATGTAGACCCTTTAAAATGCACTGTAGAAAAGCCAACGAAACAGCTTCTGCAGCCATACGTGGATCAACCACACCAGTTTCGATATTCTCAATTTTTTTGGACTCAAACATTGGGGAATGTGCAGTTGGCACATTCAAGAGAGATGATATTGTGTGAGTAAGCATAGCTTCCACACCGCCCCAAGGATTTACCATCTTGCCTTCCATACGAAAATAGTCCAAATGGTATTCTTGGGGGACTCTGATAACGGATGACAATGCTATAGCATCATAATCACCTTCAAATTTACGCAGAACTTCTAGGCAATATTTAACCTCTTCAACTCTACCCACGGCACATCCCGACTCAGAATAATCTGCAAACATACGAAAAGAAGGATTCAAGCAGACTACATTAGAACAATTTAAGCCGTACGTAGCTCGTGCAGCATTAACAGAATTGATTGCACCGTTTACGAAATGTTTATCCATGTGATCGTCTAGAATCACTAATACACGGTTGGATCGTGTTGGCTGAAGCCCAATCATTCCCATTAGAAGTCGAGTAACAATGCTTCCTTCAACATATAGTGCATTATTGGGCAGTTCGTTGATATCCGATGCGTTTACAACATTAGGGTGTAAGATCAGTCTGTCACAACTTTCAGCTAAAAGATGAGCTACTGCTGTTGCATCGCCTGCATGTCCACCAATCTCAGATCCTATTCCAGTGGGTATCAATAAAACTGCAGTAAAGCTTTCAGAGGTCTCCAGTTTTCGAGGTCGGAAGGCAAACAAATCCATTGGTTTCTCATGCCAATTAAAACTCGTACCTGTAACAACACCAACCTCACATTTATAAAAGCTTTTGTTCGACTCAGTAATAGCAAACCTTATAGGTATCTCATTAGATTTAAGTTGAAAGCCTACACTTGTTCGAAAATGTTCAATAAAGTTATTAGTATCAATTAGCGCTGGGATAGTTATTGATTTTTCACTAATTTCCACTGTTATTCTCCTGGGTAGTATCTTTCAAAAAACGTGGAATTTAAGATCTCACCTTGGAACCAATTTTTAGTAAATTTGGTTGTTACATTCGGGTCGAAAGTTTTACAAGAAAAAATGTTTACATATACTGTTTTTAAGATATCCAGCGTATGTATAACGATTGAACTTGTCAGTATAAAGCAAACGGCTGAAGTACCCTTTGTATGAGGGTCTGTTTGTTGCTCACTAAGTGGCACACCAACGTCGTCCCAAAAATGCACTTCTGCTTTTTCCATTGAAATGAGGTTACATAATTCATCGAAATAATTGTCGAGAGAATTGCGATTGAATAACGATGTATTGCAATTCTTCAAATCTAACATAAGTTCAAACCCATAGACTTTTGCCAATCCGAGGCTCTGATTACCTGCAAATTTAGATATATTACCCATTGGACTGGCTATGTTCCCGTACAGCTTTATCAAAGAAATTTTCAAACATGAATCCAGTTATAAATGCCCAGAAGATCGAGAGACCTATATCCTTTGGGTCATTGCTATATACATCAGGTACTATTTTTCCGTTTTCCACAAAGCCACCCTTTAGCATTGCGTAGACCATTACCCCAGAAACAAGCCCTAAAATAGCTCCCTTTAAGGCTTGGTATAGCTCGTTTTTCCCCTCTGTAAGGCCTACTTCAACTTTACTGCCTAGATACAGTTTTCGTAGGACAGCTGTAAGTGAACCAGCCACACCAAAAAAAGCCCAGTTAACGAACCCTAGAGCGGACCCTGAAGAATCTTGTGATGGCAGAACAGTTGGAGCTATCCCTATGAACAGAAATATTGGGACGGTAAACGCAATTGCAATTAGTAGCTCTCGTAAGATTTCCGATCCAATCGCCCAATTCTTGTCATAGTATGCAACTATTTCAAGCAACATCCTTAACTCTGCTCTCAAATTATCTTTAGTCTCTTCAGACTTTTCAACTTCGTCAATTGCCTGATTTATTCGTTCGGCTTGATCTTCAAAATACCTCTTTTCTTCTATATCTGATCTTCGTTCGTTGTATTCCTTGAGGTCATCTAGACCTGCATGGGTTCTACTAATTAAATCTTTAACTGGTAGTACCTTGACCATAGCTTGTTCTACAGTAAATACTCTGTATTCTGTCCAAGTGCTTGGGCCTTCCTTACGCCGCTTACAAATTAGGCTTTGCAGTGCAACAATTGAAT
>JAPPIG010000052.1 GCA_028820635.1 Candidatus Poribacteria bacterium | reverse complement strand
CGAGATGGATCTGTTCACCATCGTCTATGTTTTCAACCCGGAAGAGTCAGAAAATATGGCGAAGGTCGGTGCGGACGTTATCATTGCGCACATGGGGACAACGATCGGCGGCACGATCGGAGCGGAAACGGCTTTCACGCTCCAAGATGCGGCTGTGCGTGTCCAAGAGATTTGTGACGCGGCGAGAGCCGTGAACCCAGATGTCATCTGCTTGGCACACGGCGGGCCCATCTCGAAAGCACCGGAGGCAGCGTTTATCAACGAGAAAACAGATGCCGTTGGTTTCGTAGGTGCTTCCAGTATTGAACGGTTCGCCTGCGAAGAGAGTATCCCGCGGGTTACAGCTTCCTTTAAGGAATGAGCCGGATCACCCAAATTACAGTTTGTAGGTTGGGTTAAACGCAGCAAAGCCCAACCTACTAAATAGCAAATTGAAAATGAAGGTACAATGGAGATGGCAGAATCAACTTACAATAATCAGGGACTCTTTTCTACTTATCATCTCGAAAAAGTAATAATGGAGCAAACATCAGATGCATTGGAATCGACCTATGATCAGATTAAACAACTCTACGCTGTCATTGCTGAATTTGCTGATAACCTGAATGAACCACAAACAGAGGAAAAATTTATCCGTCCGGTGTTGGAAATCCTTGGACACACCTTTGCAGTGCAGCCGGTCCTACGTACATCGCTGGGTACAAAGCAGCCAGATTATGCCTTTTTCGCTAGGCAGGAAGCATTAGTGCACGCGCATCCGCAGATTAATACCAACGCTTTTTTTAAGACTGCGACTGCTATTGGTGATGCTAAAGCATGGGAACGGGAGCTTGACAAGAAACTGGATGGTCCAGGAGATCCGTTTTCTAATCACAACCCCAACTACCAAATTGATATCTATATTCGGACATCAGGACTCACGTGGGGAATCCTCACAAGTGGAAAATTGTGGCGCCTTTACCATCGCGATACAAGTTATAAATTGGATAGTTATTACGAAGTTGACCTTGAAAAGATACTGATCAATGAAGATGCAGACGCGTTTCGTTATTTTTACTATTTTTTTCGGAGCGACGCGTTCATTCCTGATACTTCTGATCGCTCTTTTCTGGACAACGTATTGTCAGGCAGTGTTCACTATACTGTTTCAGTTTCAGATGATCTTGGGGACAATATCTATTTGGCGTTAGAGGAACTTATCAATGGCTTTCTAACCTTCCGAGATAACAACTTAAATGTCTCTGATACAAAGGCAATCCATGAAAGTTGTCTCATCCTGCTCTATCGCTTGCTGTTTGTTTTGTACGCCGAAAGCCGAGGGTTGCTACCACTTGAAAACCGTGAGTACCAGTCTGAGTATAGTTTAGGCGCGCTCGCCACCGAAATACATGACAAATTAGATAATGATTCTACTATTCTTAATATTCTTAAGTTGAAAAGTGATTATTGGACTCGTCTCCATGACCTATTTACGCTCATCGATAAGGGATGGGACGAACACATTCCACAGTATAATGGAGGGTTGTTTAATCCAACACGACACGTGTTTCTGGAAGAGAAGAAAATAGGCAATGATGTTCTTGCCAAGGTCATTAATACGTTGACCCGAACGACGAAACGAGAACGCATCGCATACCAAGATTTGGCAATCCAGCATTTGGGCAATATCTATGAAGGACTGCTTCAATATGAACCAACTGTGCAAAGTTCTCCTGAAAAAGTTGTGTTAACAAAGGACAAAACCAAGCGCAAGGCAAGCGGAAGTTATTACACCTCCGATGCAATTGTGCGTTTAATGGTTGAGGATACACTCGGGCCGCTTTGTGAACGCAAGACATTTGAAAAGATTCTCCGGCTTAAAGTATTGGATCCAGCGATGGGCAGCGGTCATTTCCTCATTGGTGTTATCGATCATCTCGCTTTAGAACTCGCCACGCATCCCAAGGCACCGGCGATGACGACCGGTGACACCGACACAGAAATCGCGTATTGGCGTAGATGCGTTGTTGAAAACTGCATCTACGGTGTGGACATCAATCCAATGACGGTAGAATTAGCGAAAGTAGCCCTCTGGCTCCACACAGTAGCAAAAGGCGAACCGCTTTCGTTCTTGGATCACCATATTCGATGTGGAAACTCACTTATTGGCGCAAATATTGCGGATCTTGCTAACCTACCAGTCTTGAAGAAATCCCGTCGGGCTAACGAAGAAATTCAACCGGTACTTAATATGGATTTTGGGTTTACTGATACTGTCTCGGAAGCCGTTGGACATTACCTTGTTATTGAGCGAATGGAGGGACAAACTGCTGACGATATCCATGTGATGGAACAGAAATTGGAACAGGCACAGCAAACCCTGGGTAAGCACAAAGAAATTGCGGATCTCTGGTTGAGTGTCCATTTTGGAAATAACGTTGCACGCAGTAATTATCACAAAGCACTAAAAGCATTGGCATCTCGGCAGACAAATGTGAATGTTTCTACCAGTCTATCGAGTTATAGAAAAGCCCAAAAGTTAGCGGAACATTACCGTTATTTTCATTGGGAGATTGAATTTCCGGAAGTGTTTCGTGATGAATTTGGAAATGAATTGGAAAACCCAGGTTTTGACGCAATTGTCGGCAACCCGCCCTACGGAGTGAAATTTGACTCGGATGAAAAAGCTTACCTAAAAACAGTGGTAAAAGAGACACGGAATATGAACAGTGCCGCACTATTTATAGACACTGCCAAAAACCGTTTGATGAAATCAGATGGCGTGCTTGCCTTTATCGTGCCGAAGTCGCTGTTATTCATTGAAAAATGGCATAGTTTAATGTTCGCATTGTTGGAAAAAACACGGGTTTTGATTGATGTCGGAGCCTCTTTCAAAAATGTTAAACTGGAGCAGGTGATTTTCATCTACGATACTCATTACGCTGAAAGTTTTTATACTGCTCGTAAATTTATTGATGATGCGTGGGTTATGAAGACATACACCACGCAATCCGATCCAAAAAGGTTTCAAACGTGGATATGCGATGTTTCACCTGAAGAGATTCAACTCGGTTTGAAATTAAATTCAATCGGGATGTTTATGCGAGACCTTTCCGAAACAAAACGAGGTTTGTCTTGGCAGAGTTTACTCAGGGAATCTGGTGACGTTCCAGTAATCGGCGGAGATAACATAATTCGTTATGGAACTAATAAGGTCAAAGGTTTTGTAAGTTCCGAAGACCTGGACCCTCCCACTGAAAAAATTGAATTCCTACAAAAACCAAAGGTGATGTCACAGAGAATTATAGCGCATATTGAGGATCCGAAACCGCATATCAAAATTACCGCGACAGCGGATCAAACAGGAGATGTATTAAGCGTAGATACTGTCATAAATACTGTTCTTACCGATGAAAATTTTACCCCGATTTTTATCTCAGCTATCCTGAATTCAGAGTTGATAAACTGGTACGCACATAAATTTATTTTTTCCTCCGCTATTAGAACTATGGATTTTGACAACTATTATGTCGGCAAAATTCCTATACCTATTATAACACCAGAAGAACAGCAGCCTATTGTTGATCTCGCAA
>JAPPIG010000010.1 GCA_028820635.1 Candidatus Poribacteria bacterium | reverse complement strand
GGTGACGTGTTTGTATGGGTTCTGATTCGGAGTGACAGCTGAAATGTGTTGGCGGGTGCGGCTTGCATTTTAGGCGTTTCTGAGCAAAGCACTACTCTGAAAAAACCCGTGAATTGCAGAGTCTTTATAATTGGAGAGATTTTGCTGCAAATATTGTCAAGCATAATTCTTCGTTGAAAAGTTCATAGATAGGTATTTTTCCGCTCAATACTTCACTTTCGTTTAGAATGATTCCCACGCCTTCCCCGCGTCCTTCTAAAAAGTGTCTCCGCTTCACTTGTTTTCCGACATCATCATCTAAAGTAATTTCCGAAAGTAAACGTGCTAAGAGTTCATTACGCGTGGCTTGGTTATAGGGTAATTTTTCAATAGTTAGAGTATTTGCTAATGCCCCTGGAGAATATAGTTCAAGCCGGTCAGCAAACATGAACAAGCGAATTTTTGAGCCGTGTTTTGAATAATCTCTGTGCACAACTGCGTTCACGATTGCCTCAAAAACCGCGCGTATGCTGTATTGGGGTTGGTCTATCCTGCCAATTTCCTTACGCGCGGATACCTCGTTATGTTTTTGAACAAATTTAAAGGCATCTATAATCTGTTGGTCAAGTGGACCTCTAAAATCTTTGGCATCAATTTGATAGTTGGCATCTTTTACTTTGCCACTATAATAAACGGCTTGAATAAAACTATTATAAAGGTAATCATCAGGTATGTCATGACACATTAAAACCCCGGCGACAGAAGCACGGATCTCCCGACCTTCTTGAACGAGTAAAGTTCTTTTTAAGAGTAGGTCTTCTATCATATCTTCAGCAGCATCTTCTGTGATGAATCGTCGATATAGCGATTCTCTTAATGTTTTCTTATGTGTGTTTGGGACTAACTGTTCATCAAATGTGATAATCCTTGCTTGAGAACGACTTTGTAACAACCTCGCCAACTGATCGGTGGGCATTTCTCTTTTGCTGCTCCCATGACGGGTGAAATAACCGTTAGCCGTTTTGTGAACAAAAAGACTTCTCGGCACCTCTATTTTTAGTAGGTTTTTGTCATCAATCCGTAATTTTTCCGTGAAAATGGGAACGGTCGGTTCAATGCTGTCATTACATATCTCAACGACCGTTTTTTCTACGCTATCCAATTTCTGCAGTTCAATTCCGACGATTTCTCTGTTGTCGTCAATACCGATGAGTATCGTCCCGCCTTGCGCGTTCGCGAATGCTGCTATTTCGTCGGCAAGGCTGTTTCTGTGGTGCATCTCTCTTTTGAATTCGATCGTTGAGTCTTCACCAAGAATAATTTTTTCAAGAAGTTCGGTTAGACCGTAAAACATGACTAATCTCCGAGATGAATACGCTTATAGCGTTGTTCAAATGCCTTTTCACCGCCCTCGAGAATGTTGCATATTGATTCTCTAACCTTTTTTTCTTGAATACTTGCAGGCTGTTTCACAGAAGTTTGACCTCTCACAACCTCAAGAGGCAAAACCATTTCAGCATCGCCATTAACCACAATATTGGCATTGTGGGTTACAACAATAACTTGTCGTTTGGTTTTGGTTTCTCGCAACTGTTTGACAATCAAGTCGTAAATTAACTCGTTATCCAAATCGTCTTCGGGTTGATCTAAAAGTAGTGGTTCATCTCCATAAGATAGAATAAACGCTAATAGTGCAGCTGCTCTCTCCCCAGGTGAGCCCCGTTTTATCGGCTTACGATTAGCACCCAAGGTGATTTTCAATGCATCCCCGGGAAACCATAGCGTGAGATCAATCATAGATTCTGATGTCAATTTTTCCAAATGGTTGGTAAACGATCCATGCTCGGCTTCTCTATCTCTATTACGAATAGCTTTAATAATTTCCTTAAGCGCATTAATCTTATCGCCATCTTCCTGCTCATAGATTTTCTTTAAACCATCAAAATCCCTATCAAAGCGATCAGGACATTGTAATATACATCGAATCTCTTTCTCAATGGTGTCCCAACTCTCTCCAAAAGGCTGGACTTCAATGCTGACAAATTGATTGCCTTGTAAAACAGAAGTCAAGAATTCTTGCCGTTTTTCCGAAAGTATTTTCCTGTTTTCTTTAATTTCCACAAACACTTTTTGTTTGTCATTTTCTGATTTATGCAAACTCGACTTATGCTCGTTAATTGAATTTAACTCTTTTTTTAGGTTCATTTGTTGTGCCAATAGTAAAGGATATCTATCGGGGTTTATACCTTGCTGTTCGAGTTCGGAACGCAATTGCTCGTACTGAGCCATATCTGCTTTGAGTGCTTGCATCCAATCTGCCGTATTTTTTTCAGTTTGCCACTCAGTAATAACCGAACTCGCTTCTTGAGCCAATTCGCTGAATCGGTCATGGATAGATTGCCATTTCTCGTTTGTTGTCTCTAAAGCTGTCAAAATATCCGTGTGTTCGCTAAAATGCTGCGTATTAAAATCCGCTGGAACAATATCACCCAGTGTCTCCAAAAGCCGATCGCGCATCTCTTCCCATTTACGCTCCAAGCTTTCAAGTTCGTTTAACTGCTGCTGTCGCCCACGGTAATTTTGCAGCACGTTTTTATGCCCCGATTTTTCGATCTGCTCAATTTGTCTTGTCAGATCGTTGAACTCCCCGCGCAGCTTGATTTCCTCAGCGATTTTATCATTTAATTCTCGTTGTTTACTCTCTATTTGCTTGTATCGATTTTCCAAGTTCCTTTTCTGTGTTTTAAGCCTCACAGCATCAACTTGAGGTGCTTCATCAATAATCTCAATTAGGGCACTTGGCTTCTTAGCTAATTCAAAAATATGCTTCTGACTATAAATACGGACCGGTAAAAGTGACTTAATCTCTCCATCAAAAGATTTCCAAGTGCCATCATCTTTTTGTTCTTCCAAAGAGGGACAATCTGGATTGGGCGACCAATTCAAACGGTATTGCACTTCACCTTTGCGGTAGATTAACGATATTTTACTCTCCTCAATCAGTAGGTTAGCACCCCCGACATCAAAGTATTGACTAATCTCGTTTCCTAACGGACCTGGAATGTCTTTAATATCGTTACCGCGCCGTAGAACCAAACGCATGAACTCCAGCAACGTTGACTTACCCGTACCGCGTCCGCCAATTATAGCATTGAGAAATGGACTGAATCGGCAATTAAGTGGCTTAGAACGTCCAATGTATTTTGTTTTACTAACTTCCAAACTTTTTATAAAGTACTCAGGAAGATTGTTCGGGGTGTCGTGCATATTGCAATTTACGGAAACATCACCGTCTTGTAGCGCAATTTTTAAACCTTCTAAAGAAGGTTTATCCATTTTGACCCAAGTAAACGTTCCGAAATTGTCAACACTGAAATCGTGAGTATCGGATCCTGTGACTTGTGTCCATCCCACTTTTTTTTCCATGTATACTTGTGGTTTCATGTAACAACTGTCACGCTGCTCCATCGCATAAATCTTTTTATCCTTTAGTACCTTCTTCAGCCTTTTAGGTTGAAGTTGAAATAGACCTTTTGCTTTATCAACGTGTGCTGGAATGGGAATTCCATCGCGTTTTGTAATCTCATCTATGAC
>JAPPIG010000060.1 GCA_028820635.1 Candidatus Poribacteria bacterium | reverse complement strand
ATTTTGAAATCGGGCTTTCAAAGCCCTCCAACTATTTATGAGATAGGTTGTAGTAACCTATTTGAAAGGAGAAAGGCGCTATCAAAAGCGACTTATAGGAGGAACCATGTTATTGAAAAAAGGGTATTTGATTTACTTGCTCACTGTATTTGCTATTATCGTGCTAAGTTTAGCGATAATAGAGACAGGTGAAGCACGGTTTGCTGCAGATACGATTCAAGGTATGTGGACTTTTGAAGAGGGCGAAGGCAAAACTGTTAAAGATCTTTCTGGAAAAGGTAGCGATGGTGTATTTGTTGGGGATGTCAAATGGGCAGAGGCTAAATTCGGTGGTGGCATAGAATTTAGTGGTGAAGTGGCACAAAACTATGTTCGTATCGGGAAGGAAGGTGAACCTGCTACTTTGGCAGCTTTGAATTTTAAGGACTCCAAGGGGTTCTCCATCCATGCGTGGGTATTTGCGACGATACCACCTAACGGAAAATGTGTTATATGGAAAGGGAAAGGATGTTCAAGTTGGTCGCAATTTTTACTTGGCACTGGTGCACATGAAAATGTCGGTGGAAGAATTAACCGTGCATCGTTCCATTTTCGGACGAGGAGCGCGCCCGAGAGATTTGAAGCACTCGGTGAGGAACTTCCCCAGAATGAGTGGGTTCACATGGTTGGTGTATGGGATGGAACGAAAATCTATATCTATGTTAACGGCAAACTACAGGGAAGTGCAGACGCAGTAGGACAGCCTTGGGATTCTTTTGAAGCGGTTTACATCGGGGCAGATGCGGGTTGTAATGAGCCGAACGGAAGGTGTCATTGGGGTGGTATCATTGACGAAATTGTCATCTTTAATGTGCCTCTCTCTGAGGATGAAATTAAATCACTCGGCAATGGAATTGAAGGTGTTTTTGCTGTTGATGCTGGTGGAAAAATCACTACCACATGGGGTAAACTTAAATCTACTAAATAAAATATTTAAAGTGACTTACTATCTCATGCTATCAAGTGCATTGAAAGTGCGATGTCTATCAATACTAAGTGGACATCGCTTTTTTCATTATCTGTAAGATAAAAGCAAAGTGTCATGCTGACCAAAAAGCAAACGTAAATCACTTGACGAATTTAGTCGTATATGTTAAACTATATTTAATTATAAACAGGATAGCATCCGATAAATAAATATGCTACTTCGGGTGCCGAAACTAAGGAGAATTTAGAATGCTTATCAAGGCTATAAAAGTGATTTGTATCCTCAGTCTATTCCTTACTGCTATGTGGTATGTGGACACGGTTGATGCCGCAAAAGAATTTGTAACAGATGGACTTGTTGCGATGTATACGCTCAATAAGTCCGATGTCAAGGGTGATGTTGTCATGGATACCTCTGGCAACGATAACCACGCGAAACTTATTGGTAAACTTGATTTTGTTGAAGGTCCCGTAGGGGATGCATACGAATTTAAAGCAGCAGCGAACAATTACGTTGAGATTCCTGCTATGGGTATGTTCGATTTCGCATCAGTTGAATGCTACGCTCTTCAAACTCAATTTGGCGGTATTCAGGGCATTGTTTCTACTTGGCAATGGGTAGCGGGTAAGGTACATTTCAAGTTTCAAGAGAACCAAATTCAGGTTGACAAAAACGGCGGTTCAAAAATCCGCTTTAACGCTGAAGCGGAGAAGTGGTATCACATCATTTACACAACTAATCCTGAAAAAAACGAGCTTAAGCTTTACATAGATGGAGAATTGCAGGCAGAAGGTGCTGCAGGTGCTCAACCTGAAAACATGGATGAACGCCGCATTGGTAGTGAACATGATGGTAGGTTTCTTAACGGTATGGTTGATAACGTCCGAATCTACGACAGGGTTCTGACCGAAGACGAGGTTATGCAGAATTTTGAGGCGAAATCCGATAATTTACCTGTCGAACCCGCAGATAAACTCTCTACCACTTGGGGAGCACTCAAGCACCAGAGGAACTAAAAGGTCTGATGCAACCAATTCAAAAGGCGGTTATTCCGATCGCTGGATACGGAACGCGCCTCTTCCCTGCAACGAAAGCTGTACCGAAAGCGCTCTTCCCAATTATCGCGCAGGATGGTCTCGCAAAACCGATCATTCAATTGATAATTGAGGAAGCGTTAACTGCTGGCGTGGAAGAGGTGTGCCTCGTTGCACAGCCGCATCAGGTTGAACCGATTACCGACTATTTTTCCGGCAACGTTCCAGACGCTATTCGTGAAAAGCCGGAACTGGCGGTGCAAGCGGACAGATTGAATGAAATTGGTGAACGCCTGCAATTTGCAATTCAAGCAGAACCGCAGGGATTTGGACACGCCATCTATTGTGCAAAGGATTTTGCAGCAGGCGAACCCGTGATGATTCTGCTCGGCGATCATCTCTATATTTCAGAAACGGATGTTTCTTGTGCAAAACAGTTGGTAGATGTTTATGCACAAGTTGGAAAATCAGTAACCAGTCTTGATGTGTGCGATGAAAGCGAACTCTCTGTGAACGGCATTGTGCAAGGCAATTCTGTGCCTGAAAACCCCAGCATTTTCAAATTAGCACGCATTGCGGAAAAACCCACAGTAGATTATGCAAGAGAACACATGCGCGTTGAAGGGATATGGAATGCCCAGGAAACGCATAGATATCTGTGCCATTTCGGGATTGATCTGCTCACGCCCCTTCTATTCGATATACTGGATTATAACTACCGCAACAAGATTCTGACGCACGGTGAGATTCAACTGCGCGACGCGATGGCTGAAATGGTCCGACAAGAAGGTATGTATGGTTATTGCGTTGCAGGTACACGCTATGATACCGGCAATCCGCAAGAGTTGTTAAAAACCACTTATGCCTTTGGACTGCATGGTCCCTATCAAGACACCTTAATCTAACGTTTCCCAACAATAGAATGTGTCACGATTCGGAGATCGCTCCTACAAGACAAATTTAGTCTAACGTTTCTCCTACCTCTAATTCAACAATTTCTACATCCTGAGATGCTGTCAATTTACGGAATTCTTCCAATGTTCCTGTCAAAAGTGGAAATGTGCCGTAGTGCATGGGCAAAATTGTTGGCACGTTGAGCAATTGCACTGCATAAGCGGCTTCACGCGGTCCCATCGTGAAATGGTCTCCGATGGGAAGCAGTGCTAAGTCAGGTCGATATATCTCACCAATAATTTGCATATCTCCGAACACATTTGTATCGCCAGCGTGGTATATTTTATAGCCATTTGTAAATTCAAGCACAAAACCTGCGGGTTCACCTAAATAAACTATCGTTCCATCTTCTTCTGTGAAACTACTGCTATGGTTTGCCGTGACCATTGTTGCTTTCACGCCGCCGGCTGTGACCGTACCACCTTTATTCATGCCTATTGTATTTTCAACTCCCTGATTATCTAACCATTTTGCTATTTCAATCATAGCGACCACTGTGGGAGCGTGTTTTTTTGCAATTGGGACGGCATCTCCCACGTGATCCCAATGCCCATGCGTTATCAGCATAACGTCAAGAGCGTCAAATGTTTTAAGTTCATCGGGACAAACAGGATTACTATTAACCCATGGGTCAATTAAGAGAGTTTTTCCGTCCACCTCAATTTTAAAGGTAGCATGTCCAAGCCATGTTAGACTTATACCGTTATTAAGTTTCATGTTGCTTTATTTAAGATTTCCTTTAATCTTTTTGCAATGATTTCTACTTCTCCCGACATCAGCGTTTGACCATTTATGAGGACACCGTTTGCACCAGCACCAGCAATATCTATCGTGGGGTCACCTGTTTGTAGTTGATGAAGAATTTCATTACGCGTGATGCCGAGTTGATCTGCGTCAAATCGGATTTCGGTGCGTGGCATCGGTTGCCCCGCTTCAGATGGGAAACTGCGATGCACACTAACACCTTGAATGTCTTTAAACACTTCTGTATAAAAGGTAACTTGGTCTTCATAGGACTGCATTAATTGGTCGTGGTCTTGATTCAGATACCACTCCACCGCTGCTAACAATCCGACCATTTCTTCTTTACCAACTTTCATGCCTCTGCCGATGAACGGATGCGGTGGCCCATTGAACGCTATAGCCTCAATCAGCGATTTTTTGCCAACAATTAGTCCGCTACTCTGCGGACCACACAAGCCCTTTCCACCGCTAAACATTGCCAAATCTGCTCCCATCTGTGTAAAACGCCACAAGTTTTCTGGTGGAGGTAATTGTGCCGCAGCATCTACAATCAATGGGACACCATGTTTTTGGGCAATTTCAGTGCCCTTTTCATAGGGTACCCAAAGATGTTCTCTACCAGGATTGGCGAAGTAGAAGATTGCAGCGGTCTTGTCAGTAATAGCGTTTTCAAGTTCGTCAGGTGTTGTGCCGTTTTCATCTCCTATCTCTACGAATTCCACACCGACCTGCCGCACGGCAAAATCGTATCCGACTCTACCGTGGCGATGCACGATGACTTCGCTTTTCATTGAATTGTCAAGATGGGGTAATTTTGAACGTTTGCTCGCGTCAAGTCCAGTGATACACGCGGCGGTACTAAGCGTCAGGGCAGCTGCAGCACCATTGGAAACATAGGCTGCTTCGTTATGGGTGAGTTTTGCTAATTCTTCGCCGACACGTTTTTGAAGTTCAATGATGTCTACAAAATGTTTTGATGCTTCCACCATAGCATCAACGACTTCAGGTGGCATGATGGAACCACCGAGGCGTGTCAGCGTTGCATTGCCGTTGATAACTGTCCGAATGCCTAAGCGTTTGTAGATTGACATTGAGGAGTTTATCCGACTTCCTGCCCGTCCAATTTCCCGACGTGCAGGTCAATTTCATCGCGCGACTCAATTTTGTCGACTTTGCCATCCACCATGTGGAAAATACGGTCTGAAACATCAAGCATTTTGTGATCGTGTGTCGCGGTAATAATGGTCACACCGTTTTCGTCATTGAGGCGGCGGAGCAAATCTATGATTTCAAGACCTGTCTTGGTATCCAAATTACCAGTCGGTTCATCTGCTAAGACAATAGCGGGATCGTTCGCAAGGGAACGTGCAATTGCGACACGTTGTTGTTGTCCACCAGAGAGCTCAAGCGGCTTATGCTGAACGCGGTCACCTAATCCAACAAGAGAGAGTAAATCAACACCTTTTTCTCTACTCTCATCGGCACTCATGCCAGCAAAAATCATCGGGAGTGAGACGTTTTCCAGTGCTGTCATAACAGGGATGAGATTGAACGATTGAAAAATGTAACCAATTTTCCGACAGCGCAGCCATGCCAACTCATAAGCGTCAAGTTGCGCAATGTCTACTTCGTCAATATAGACTCTTCCCTCAGTGGGTTTATCTAATCCACCGATCATATTAAAGAGCGTAGATTTTCCAGAACCAGAGGGACCCATAATAGAGATGTATTCACCGCGTTGGATTTGGAAATTGACACCACGTAGCGCATCCACAACCGTTGTTCCCATCTCATACCGTTTAATGAGATTTCTGACTCTAACAGTATTCTCTTTAGGAATAAGACGCTGCAATCTTTCTGGTGTTTCGGTGAGATTTGGTTGTACGCCACCTATTTCTGCTTGCATATCTGTTTTCTCCTTTTCATTGACTTTCGGCAGTCAGCCATCGGCTATTGGGTTTCCGCTATAGGAGCGACCTCCTGGTCTCGATTTCTTAGCCCAAAAACCCTGAACTTGTTAAGCAAGTTATAAAAATCATTATCGCTTTGCCAAAAATCCGAAACGTTTTTGTTGTGCTGGTTTCTGTGTTGCTGCTTCATTTGGTTTAGCTTCATTCGGAATAGCAAATTGGATGAAATTTCGTTTACCGAGTTGTTGTATAAAAGTAAAAAGTGAAGTTTCTGCCTCTTTTCGCGTCAATTGATGTTTTTTCTGAAGTGCCTTGATAATCTGTGAAATAGTATGCTTCCCATCGCACATTTCCCATACGTACGCACCAATGCTATCCAACACAACAACCCGTTTATTAGGAAGCATAAAGAGTTTGCTTGTCAGGTTTACCCAGAATTTATCTTTCTGCGGAATAATGAGCGATGCCTCACCTTTGTCGTCTAACTCCCACGTTATCAACTGATTGCGTACTGGGAATGCTTTGAGGACCTTATCTCTATCTACATCAGGTCGTTTTCTTAGTTTTAGTGCGTATAGAACTTTGTTAAGCATGGCTTTATAAATGCAGTTTGAATGTTCTACCTCAATCTTAGTGGCAGTGAATACTCTCTGCAACCTCTTGTGCAAGTTTTTCAGAGGTTTCATGTCGTCCAATTGATTGCACTACATAAATACGGTTAGTATGATGGCAATGCCTTATGCAAAACGTAAGTCGTGTCCGTTTTCGGAGTTTATCAAGTATTAACACAGATGAAAATGGCATAGTATCGTAAAGTCGTGTCTGCTGCCCGATAAACGTGATGCGTTCATCTCCGTGCTCATCATGCGGAGTCACTTCAAATCCATAACCACGAATCGCTTTAGCGTATCTTGCTCTAAACCATGTTTCCAATTGATTCGGTTCCGAACTGTATTCATTTAGTAGAACTTCAGCAGGACCGTAACGTTCAACACTGAGTTTACGACTTTTTCCTCTGGTAAATGTAAACAACAGATATCCGCTGAGAAGTTTCTGCCTCTCTAACTTGTAGTTTTTTGGAACAGCAAGTTTAAGTCCATACGCACTCCAGACAGTGTGTTGCGGGTCACCTTGGTCCGAAATAGATTGGAAGATACGTAGCACCGTTGGACGCCAGTTTTCTTTGAGTCTCCCCATGACTTGGACAATTGTGATCCGTTTAGCATCAGGACTATGCACAATCAACCCGTTTGCGCGGATACCACCTTTCCAACTGAATCCGAGAAAGGTGCTGTCCTTCAAGAAATCCTCATCTTTGATAAGGTCAACGTTCCTACGAAATGAAACATTGCCACCGCGTTTATAGTTCTTGCGGACTAACTTGAAGTATTCGTCGAGTGTTTTGTGTAGGTCAGGTTTCTTCTTTCGTGTTTTTGCCCATTTGAGTTCTAATCGAGGCATCTCAGGGTCATCTAACCGAAGGTAACCATTCTTTTCATCGCCGCTGATACCACTGAGTTCCCAGGTTGTCGGTATCTCTAATTGAATGCCTGCCCAACCAAAAAGAGTCCAGTCCATATTGATTTCCTACCCTGAAAAGTAGTGCTTAGCCATCTTAATATTGCGAGTCGTGCCAATAGTCGGGAATCAGAGTGCCCTCTTACCGTAGGAGCGATCTCCGAATCGCGACCATACCTACAAAATTTGGGTGGATAGAACATTAGTCTAAAACGGTTTAACAATAACCGCTTTAGAGACAAGGGCAATTGCAACAGTACCCATCCCGATCAAACCTACGCCACAAGCAAAACCTGCTGCCAACACCGGATTGAACATAAACCACCGCTTCAAACCGAATCGCTTAATCATATAGAATCTACCGATGATAGCACCGAGTAACCGCGCAACCATGCTGCCCGGGTCAGCCCCAATTCCACCGATGATACCGTAAAACCACATTGACGGATATTTCAAGACCCAAAGCAGCCCGTAAATAGCAAGGCTGGAGGTAAATCCTGCTGCAACATAATCACCCCGAATGGCTTGTATGATCTCACTATTCCCATCGCGTAGTGATGTTTTCATGAGACATTCGTTTGTTGCGTTAATCGGCCACATCATCTGAACAAACGGATATTGTGCGCTCGGTATTGGGGCTATTTGCCAAATAAAATGTTGTACCACAATTCCACTAACAATCAGGATAGGCATAATCAGCAGCGTTGCAGCGAGGTTTGAAGTAAAGGTTGTTCCCGTTAGTTCAAGCACGCGCCACCCTTGTGTGCCTGCCCCGTAATCTTCGTCAGGTAACGGGGCAAACCAGATATCAATCTCCTCGTACCGACTCAGAATAAAGGTGATCTCATGCAAATAAGGTATTTCAAATAGGTCGCGTCCGAGAACTCCGAACGTCCTTGCAGTGATATACGAATTTATCGGTGTATATAAGAACGCGAACCCGAGTAGGAAACTTAGTGGGAAATTCGGAACCATCCAATGGATAAGCCAAACAAATCCGCCCATACCGATAAGCCATAGCACACCCATAAGCCATAATGGAAAATCACCACGGTTCGGTGGTGTGGCAAGTGAACCACGTTCCCCCGCCTTTTTCTGGGAACTGCGAAGTTTGAAAAGCATTGGGACGGAGGCTGCCAAACCAACAAGACCAAGGCTAAAGTTTTTACCCATGCCATAACTTCTGTAGAAATCAAGATCGTTGAAAAGTCCAACCGCACGTACATCAAGCCCAGAGGTCCATTGATGTAATATCTCGTTTCTATAGAGGATTTGAGGATTGAGAACAAATTGCGATAGCATCGCGGTAACAAACTCCGACATCACCACCGGGAACGGCAAGACAAATCCGAAGAGCATCTGCCCGAAGTCTGTCCGGAGTGCAAAAACCCCTGTTGGCGCGAATCCTTCAATACTTTGCGTAAAGTCTATCCACGGTATCTTCAGGATTTGTATCGGTTCACTCATCATCACGCCAGTGAGAGCGGGAACACCGATGTAGATAAATCCCCAAATTAAGCCTGCCATAGACCCGATAGAAAATATCTGCCATCGCCATGTTTCCTGCTTACCGGTAGTCTCTGCTAACGCAGTTGCACCTTGCGCAGTAATCGGTGCCATGGGATAGGGGAGTCGTTCAAGGTCGGCAGTAAACCTAAACAGAATATACTGACCACTGACGACCCGCAGGGTGCCAAGGAACTTACCCGCAAGGTAGATACCTATAGGTAACAACCAGTCGGGATGTAGCAGGTTACGAGTCAAAACCCCTACAGAATCACCCGCGGGGACAACCCATGCGGGAATTTTGTCGGCAATTTCATAAGAGATGGCTTGCGGTGTGTTTACAAAATACGCATACCAGATGAAACTCCGATACTGCATACCGCTGCCGACTGCTGCGCCTGTGAGGCTCAGCAGCATATAAAGTTCCTGACGACGTGCCGTAGTGAAGGAACGTCTGGCTAATTCAGTAAACAGGATAACTGCTACCCAAGGCGCAGCCGCTGCACCGGATTGACCAGATACATAACTTAGATAGATGGAACCGGGCATCATGAGTAAACCGACAAAGAGCGCGCCAAAGAACACTTTGCCCGTCAATCCGGATTCAAAGGTTCGGACGCCGCCTTCTATGTCGTAACGCTGTGCCCACGTTTGCCATTCATCTGCTTGTGAGATTCTCTCTCGCGCCAATTAATATTCTCCTTTGTATTGGCAATCGGCGATCAGTAGAGCAACTTTTGTAACGGACGTAAATGCACGTGCCGCAGATGCCGAGAGCCAAGAGTCTTCAATTATCATCTTTCGGTGTGTTTTTATTTTTTCCTTCGCTAAGTTCTTCCCAAAAATGAGCAATAAAGATTCCGATAGTTAATATAAGTGCTGACAACATTTGCCACTGCCAACGTCCTCCTAAGAACAGAATGCTGATGAACCAGAAGACAGTCCCAATGATAATGATAATGCTTGCTAATTTTTCCATATATAATTTCCTTTTCCAACTTACCTAATCTTTTCCTAATCAGCCGGTGCTACAACGGGATCCAATCCTGCAGCGTCTTCCTGCGTATCCGTGTTTTCGGTTCTACCACGTTCATGGAATTCTGCGCGAACATCAACGCTGAAGGTTCGCCATATCAGCAGTTGCTTCCGCAACAAATTGAGGAAACGACGGTTAACCCGTTTCCAAGAAGCGATCTCTCCACTTTCGCGGTGCACATCTAATGTGATTTTGAATAGATCTTCCTCTTCTCCACCGACGGGTGAGGTGATGAACTCAATAGATTGACTTACCCCCAAATCGTAAGGGGCTAACCACACCATCATCCCAATCTGATATGAATCCTCTTCGGCAGCACTGAAAGTAACATTGTCCGTGTAGAAATCGCTGGCAGACTCATCGGCATGTGCATCAAAATAGTCGCGCATAAAAACGTTCAAACCGAGTGCTTCTTCTGCTAAGACGGTAAATGGCAGATTGAAGTGCCACACGTCGCCTTCAGGTTCGGGCAACTTCCATTTCCGTTCAATATCTGGCACTGCCATACGCGAGGCTTTTATAGCAGGGTAAAGCGTACTGAGTAGCACCACAATCATTACAATAACTGTTGCCACAACTGTAGACATTGAAGAATAGTTGAGTGTTAAGCCGGCAAGCCAACCGAAATGCACCAATGTTGTCGCGATCACTTGTCCCATCAGATACCCTAAAACTGCCCCAACGATTGCATATACGCACGCTTCGGCAAGGAAGAGGAAAGCAATATGAATAGGGGCAAGTCCAACAGAACTATAAATACTTATTTCGCGGACGCGCTCATAAACTGCGCCGAGCATGGTATTCAAAACAATCAATGCAGCAATCAGAATCGGCACAAATAGGTTACCCATCCCACTAAAACTGGTCATGCCGATGCTGCTATAAAGATAGGTATCTTTGTCTCGCCCGACGAAGAAGTCAAGCGCAATGCGGTTCATCAAAGGTGCCATAATGAGATCAAGTTTATCAATTGCACCTAATAGTTTCGGGTCATCCTCTTGGGGTTCCATGTTAACTGCAACGCTTCTAAGCGTTCCACCTTGGTTCATCACAACTTCATAGGGCAAAACGGCAATACTATCTGGTGTGAGATGGAGATATTTCTGAAGTTCTCCCTCAAGCGTTTCGTCACCTGTACCACCACGACTCTGCTGCTGTTGCATCAATTGATAGTCAACAGGTGTCATTTCTTCGCCATCGTTATCGGTCAAATCCTTGAAACCGATTCCCAAAACACCGACAACGGTAAAGTCAGCACCATAAACAGAGATTGTGGCTTTTCCCATATCACTTTCTGTAATTTTCAGGAGATCTGCCATGCCTTTGGGAAGCACAATCGCGTAGGGCCATTCGGTCGGCCAATTCTCAGCATCATCACGATTAAACCATTTTCCGTATTGCAAGTACCTATCAATACCAGTGACTGCCGGTTCTGTTTCACTCATGCCGACAAGCATGTTTGCGGCAAAACGCAAAGCCTCACCTGTGAGTGGATGTGTCGGCGGGGCAGAGTCTTGTGGGTTCGGACTCCGCGTCAGTTGCACAAAAGATTGGTCACCTGTTCCAGAAGACTGGTACCATGCGCGTGGCGCGACAACATTTTGAACGGCGAGAATCGGTTCCTCGTCGACATTTGTGATAAATCCACTTTCCTGTAACTCTGCGATTGATGCGGGTATATCCAACGGTGTTTGTCCTTGCTTTGCAAGGAGTAGGTTTTTCTGTTGCAGAAGTCTTTCTAAATCATCAACAGTAATTTGTGTCTTCTGCATGTCGTTTAGAATTGAGTTGAGGACAGGTTCTTCAAGCGGACGCCAATACTGATCGCGAATGAGTAAGCCTGTGTAACGCGGTGTTACTTGTGGCAAACTTGTTCGGTTCGGACGCATAAATGTCCGCACCGATGTAAACGATATGACAGTGAACGTGAGGATAACTAACGTTGCACAGGTCAGGATAGTGCGTCCTTTGCGTTTCCGCATATTGGATATACCGAGACTGAATGCCGCAGCACTTGCGCTTAACCTACCAACATCAGCTTTATATACCTTGTTGCCCTGCTGCCGTATCTTCTCAAGTTGTTCCTCGAATTTCCTAACAATAATACTAATCACAATCACAGTCAATGCAAGGACAACGAAAGCGATTAAGATTATGATAGGCGTTGTCGTTATCTGAAACGCTGGGTGTACCTGACTTAAGAAGTAAAAAACAAGCAGGAAAATACCGAAAGTGCCTAAAATCTGTTTGTGAATGTTCGGGAAACCGAATATGAGCCGTTCCATAAAGTAGGCAAATGGCATCAAGAGTGCAAGGTAGAACATAATGCCGTTAACGACATCATTGCCAGTTCTTTTAACGTCTGGATAGGCGCGTGATTCGTATCCCCACGCAGCGCGCGCTAACTTCAGTGCCTGCTGGTAGTCATTCTGGAAAAGGGCGGTCTCTGCACGATTAAGATATTCATTGGCAAATTGGTGTAATTTGTCAAGACGGTCACTTGAAATACCGAACCGCTTGTAAAGTCGAGATCGGTTCTCATCAAGCCACCACATATCGCGCACAACGACATAAGGGGTAAGACGGATACTACCGTTTTCACGCACGACAAACCCTTCACCAGTATAAAGCGTTGGATTTTTCATACCGCTTTTGGTTGCCTTAATAAGAAGTAGGCGTTTACCGATTTGTCCGTACGCCATCCCAATTTTTATACGGCTTTGCGGTTCGCTATAGACGAGTGCTATCGGTTCAGCTGCAGAAACACCTTCCTGTTGCCACGGTTTAGACACACCGAATTTTTCAGGCGGGCTATCGGATAGTGCGTCATAGACTTCTAATTCACGTAGGGTTCGGAGATAACGCTGGTCGACCAAGTCGTAGATAGTTGTGGATACACATGGGAAGGTGACAACCCGACATCCGCGACGCCGCGTGTTGATTGGCACTTTATTCGGTAGGAGTTTAGCACCGTAATTCCCTAAATCAGGTGCATAGACAATATCCCCTGAATCAGGGTCAAGGATATATGCTTCAACTTCTTGTGCACCACCAAGCCTGCGAGTTGCCCTGCCTTCCATTGCCAAGCCAGCGACTTCAAAATTGCCTTTATTATCACCCATAGCAAACAAATCACCACGTACGCCCATCATTGTTTTGTGTTTACGACGAAGCGTTACAATCGGGTACGGTACAGGTTTATTTGGTAGCGCAGATTCACGGGCATCGAATTCAACCACGTCACCGAAAAGGTTACAGTAGAAGTTTCCTACGCGTGCTGCGGTCGGCATCTGTGGGTCCCGGAGTGCTTGTATTAACAAAGATGCTAATGTTTTTGCCTGCTGGTGCAGGTTTCCATCTTCACGTAGGTCAACACGGTCAATCGTGTCAAGTGGTGTGTCGGTAAGAACGCGTGCATCTTCAATAGTTGCAAATGCAATACCTGTTTTGCCAACAAGCGTTGCGACTTCACTGTCAAAAGCGATTTTCCCGGGAATATATGTTTTCCACGTTTTTCCACCACTCGCGGAGATTGCATTGACAAAATTAGTGCCGCCGCCCAATCCCACAATTGAGATCAATGTTTTGATGTCCTCTATTTCATCTTCAGTAAATGTGTCGGGGTCTTCGTGGCGGAGTCTGAGCATAGCGTCTAACTGTTCGCGCATGCGGATACTGTTTTTTCGGTTTTTCTTTGCGCTGCGTACATCGTTTCGGATAAACCGCTCTACCTCTTTGCGGATGTAGTCCATATCCTTAAGCATATCTTCAGATGGTTCGCCTCGGTTTCGCCACTGCTCAAACTGCATTTTCATGAGGCGGCTAACACCACCTAACCCAGTGAGTTTTCCATAGTGTGCACTGAGGAGAGTTTCGAGTGTTTTTCCTTCAAGGTCTGCCTTGTCCGAAATCTGACTTGCTACCGACCACTGACGTGCCATTACTGCTTGGCGAATTTGATCATCTGTTGCTCGCCATAACTTCCTAACGCGGACTCCGAAATCAGCATCAGCTGCATAAGCTGCCAGTTTATTGCCTATACTCGCGAATTCTCTTCGCAACACAAACTCCGGCTGTTGGTCATAGAACCAACCTTTGTTAAATACACCAAATTGATTTGATTGAGAGGAGAGGTCAATGCTGCAGAAAAGTGAGGTATAATAGCGGTTGAATAGGTCTTGCAGTGCGACTGCGGCTTCAATCTGTGCAAGCTTACGATTATACTCTATCTCGCTTATACGCGCCATCGTCTCAACTCTGCTCTGAATGTTTCGGAATCGTGCATTTCTTAAGGTGAGCATGTTATCGCGTAGAAGCACCTTTGTCTGCGCGTCTAAGTCTCTGGTCAGCGAAGGAAGTTGTTTAATAAGATTTTCAAGGGCTATTACGTCTGAAGCAGCGGTCTGTTTGACTGCTTTTAGGATTTCATCTTCAACCAGATAGGCGGCGATGCGTTTGCGTGCCTCTTTTGCTTGTTTGAACTCCTCGCTTGACAGATAATTGCTCAAAATTAACAATTCTTCATCAAGATATTCGCGTGTAAGGGTTTCATGGGAATCAAGGAGATATTGGATGCGCGGCTGCTCTAAACGTGCATTTCTTAGCGCGATTTCAAAAATGCCTTGCTTATCGCGTGCCAAATCCTCAATTAGGATGGCTTCTGACGAACCCTCTCCACCTTCACCTACAACAGACGCTGAAGCAGCTTCAGTCAAGCGTTGCCGTAGTTGCGCATTAATTCTTTCTATCCGTTCTCGTGATGTGTCAGTTAGATATAGCGTTGATATTTCGGGAGGGAGATCATGCTCACGATTACTGCTCAATTTCGTGATAGCACTTTTAATTTCATTTTCGTTGGTAACAGTGTCCTTGAGATTTTCCTTAATTCTTTCCAGAAATGCTCGCTCTCGTGTTATTGCGTCTTGCTTAGATTCGGTTGTGTTTGCAAGGGTCTTGCGCGCATCTCTCGCTTTTCTGAGAGTCGGCAGATCTAAATGACGATCAAGTATTTTATCAGGTGTCCACATCAAAGCAAACTTCCGTGAGTCGCTCATTTCCCAATTTGCTAAGGTGTTATTCAATTGTTCAATATCAGAGATCAATTCTGCGGGTAGATCGTCAGGTGTCGGCACTTCGTAATTGGATTCGTTTTTTACGGGCAATAGGTAGGATGTATTCGGATGCGTCCCGTATTGATCATCTATCTCACCTGTACCAAGTTCTCGCATCAGTCTATCCACTGCCCATGTGTCTAATCGCGCAATGGGTAAAGCGATGGTTTCAATGAGTTCTTCCTGTGCCTTTCTGCTTGTCTCTAAAGCGGATGTTCGAATTTGTCCAAGTTGTTCAACGATCTGACGGAGGAAGTGTGTGGTTTGTAATGCTTCTTTTTCAAAGCGGACAAGGTTCGCATTAAGTCTTGATTTTTCCTCTTCTGTGAATCCTTGCTTTTCTCGTTTTCGGTTGCGATCCACCTGTTTTTTCTGGCGTTCAGAGAAATCGCGCTGCGCTCTGTGTAGCGAATCGATTTGTGAACGGGTTGTAGAGAGACCTGTCAACGTTGTAGCAAGCGATTTAAGGTCATCTTTTATACCGTGTACACCGTGATAGAAATCTGCATCTAAATCTACCAAAATACTCCGATCAATGGAGAGTAATAGTTTACGTCCTAACTCTTCAAATTCAATAATATCATTAGATAATCCCCGCCTCAATCCGTGCAAAGTCGGTGTTCCAGGGGAATCGGTTGCTGAACCCACAATATCTTGTCCAATACCTTCCATAAACGCGCGCATGCCAGCTAATCCTTGAAAATGCGCGTCAACAGCAACAAATAGAACAGAACGACCAGGGCGATATTCTGGTTGCCCAAACAAACGGGCAAGTTCCATCAGAACAGCAATCCCACCAGTGGGGTCAGCGCCGGGGGCGATTGCCGGAACGACAGACATAGAATCGTAGTATGCGGTGATGACAACCAGTTCATCACGCAAAACGGGATCGCCACCCTCTAAAAAGCCACGGATATTTTGACCGACGCGCCGTTCCCACGTCATTTTACCACGCAAACGGACATCAATTTTTTCATTCGTAGCGAGAAGATTCTTTAATTCAGCTGCATCTGTTTTAGAAATCCAAAATCGGGGTATGTTTGCTGGCACAGTGAGGAATTTGTTCTCTGCTTCACCGCGAATTGTTGTTTCTGGTTCTATAAAAATAACAGCGGCTGCACCAAGCATCGCAGCGTTGATCCATCGGGTTCCTGAGTTAAACTCTGCAAGTACGATTGCCCCTTTGGGGATAAAGATATCCGATTCACTTGCAGCGATGAATTCGCCAGTTTCGTCTATTTGACCGTCTTTGTTGTTATCAATACCATCTGTCGCATCGCCGGGAATTTCGTCTGTCCAACCATCGGCATCGTTGTCAATGCCATCTGTCGCCCATCCGAGAATCTCTGATAACAGTGGAATTTCACCGTATTCATCTACAACGCCATCTTCGTTGTTATCAATGCCATCGGAGGCTTTCTGCAGGTGTCCGTTAAGCACATCATCGGTTATACTCGCCTTTGTAACGCGATAACGTCTCGCCAGCGAAGCCAGTGTATCACCTTCTTGGAGCCTGTACCAAAAACCACCGACATCACTTCCGTTGAAATCTGCAAGTTGTGCATCGTCTCCGTAAAACAACGGTCCGGTAAGACCACCCGTTGGTATGAAAACCGTGTTTCCTTCCACAACAGGTGTGGGTAAATATTGGTTGTGTGGGTTTTCTGCAATGGTTGTCAGAGGAACAGCATAGTTTTCTGCAATTTCTTCAAGGGTTTCTCCGGCTTCAACGGTATGTTTGACACCATCGGCGAGCAGAGATGTCCGGACAAGGTTCGGCCACAACGGTTTGAGCGGGAATGTTCGTAACGTCGTGCCGTCATCGGATAGGATTTCAATAGCACTATTGCCGTGATCAATCGGGACTGTGACAGTAAATTCTCGACTTTCAACGTTCTTCAATCCCATTTCAACGAAACGGTCAAAAATATATTTACTTCCATTTGCTGCTTGTGGATAACCAGTAACACGGCTTTCCAGACTTGATAATCGTGCAAGGTCTTTTCGGATGTTACGAATAGAAAGTTCATCTCGTATTTGGATTGCAGCTTCGGACAAACCCAACGTTTTTTTTCCTTCTGCTGCATATCCGAATGAGACGCAACTCAGAAAGACTAATAGATGTATTGCGATATAATATTTAATTCTCATATAATTTCCCCGATTTTTATGTTTCGCTTCTTTTGTTAGTGTACCAAATTTGACAATTATTGTCAACATAAATAATGTGTAACATCATTCTCAATGTTAGAGTAAAGCGAAAACGTATTTACTATGGATACTTCTCGTTATAAATTTTAAGTTTGGAACAGAAATTTAATAAAATTCTTTTTTAGTAAAAAATAAGACAAAAAAGTTTGCATTTAATTAAATTTTGTGTTAAACTATATTTCACATTTTTATTGAACTTCGTTTCTTGTAAAGAGATTTTGTATCAGAATCTTCTAAATTATGCTTTTTTATTTTAACGTTATGAAAGGAAATTAAATATGAGTGAAGAAGTCATCTCACGAATAAAGCAACGTCGGCGTGAACTTAAAATGACGCAAACTGAATTGGCAAAGGCAGCAAATTTGACGCCTGCAGCTATTTCTCAATTTGAGTCAGGAACTCGAAAACCCTCCTTTAATACACTTTCCAGTTTATCTGATGCCTTGAAGGTGACAACAGATTATCTGCTTGGTAAAAAGGATCGGGATCCCAAAGACTTAATGGCCGATCCGAGGGTCGATGTGATGCTCAGAGGAATGATGGGCTTTACGGAGAAAGATAAAGAAACCCTTTATGAGTTCTATAAATTCCTCAAGACACAAGCGGAAACAGAAACACCGAGTGAAAGTTCCACTGATGGTGAATAATAGGTTGCGATATGCGAAGGGCAGTCCCGCTGCGGCAGCGTGGGGCATCCTTCGCGATCTTAAAGTCCAAGATTTTCCGATAGATCCAAGACAAATCGCGACAAAACTCGGCATTGTAATCTGGGAACGTGAACTTCCCGACACTTGTGACGGTTGTCTGATGCGAGTCGAGAATGCGTGGGGTATTCTTATCAACACGCGCATCCGATCAGAATCTCGGCGGAATTTCACTATTGCACATGAAATCGGGCATTATATGTTAGAGCGCGATACTGTTGATTCTTGTTCAATGGATGAGCGATTGAATTTCATGATTGCAGAACAGGGTGAAGACACAGAACAAGAAAAGTCTAACAAACAAGCGTATCTACAGAGTGAACAGCGAGCGAATCAATTTGCTGCTGAATTGCTGATGCCCACCCCCATCTTTTCGGCGGATTCATCCTCACATTCAAAAGTGGGATTGCCAGCAATTTCCGAACTTGCTTCGCAGTACGGCACGTCTTTAACAAGCACAGGGATTCATTATACAAGGTTGTCCAGATTTGTTTGTGCGATTGTGTTTTCGGAGGAAGGCGTTATTCGGTATTTTGCTTATTCTGACGGGTTTCGTGATAACAAGGACTGCTATCTGGTGAGTGGGCAACCACTTCATCCGAAGGCGTTAGCGTCCCAGTTTACTAATGGTACAAGCGTTGGTGAGTTAACGGGTGAAGTGCCGTTAAATTATTGGTGTAAACCGAAAGAATCTCGAAGGAATGAAAGCAAGTTGGGGAGTACAAACTACAAGATTTTTGAACATTCACGGCGAATTCCACGCACGAAACAGGTAATAACTTTTCTCCACCTTCTCTGCTGATTATCTGGCTATTAGACATAGATGATACTCTCTCTAATCGACTGAGCAATATGTGGGTGTCGAATATTTTGGAGTGCATTTTCAGTGAGAAGATCTACCGGTTTTCCAAGAATTTCTTCAAGATAGTCCGCAAGTTCCATGAACTTAAAACCTATAGGACGGTCAAATTCAACAATGATATCAACGTCACTTGTTGATTCGGTAGATGTCCCTTTTGCATAGGACCCGAACAAACCTATCCTCCTAACACCGTATACTGAGGCGATATATTCCGATTTTTCGGATAGAATCTCTGTGATTTTCTCTTTGGTTAATACCATCAGTTTTCCCTCAGATGTTCAAAAAACGCTTCCGCTGTCAAAATCTGCACGTCTAATTCAACAGCCTTATCATATTTTGAACCTGCACCTTCACCTGCGATGAGATAATCTGTCTTTCCTGTTACACTTGATGTTACTTTCCCGCCGCGTGCCTTAATCTGTGTTGATGCCTCTGTACGCGTCATATCCGTTAGGCTGCCCGTAACAACAAACGTTTTCCCACTGAAAAAAGTATCTTCTAAAATTTTCGGTGTTTTGACAACTTCTTCGGTAAAGCATCGCAATCCTGCTGCTTTTAATTTTTCAATCAGAGGACGGTTTTGTGCAAAGAAAGTTGACACACTTTCCGCTATCTGCGGTCCGATCCCTGGAATAGCCTCAATAGCCTCTGCATCGGCTTGGCTCAAACCCTCTATAGATAAAAAATAATCAATCAAAAGTTCTGCGACGGTTTCTCCGACATGAAAGATGCTCAACCCGACCAGGACCTTTGCTGCGGGGGCATCTTTGCTATGTTCAATTTGATGGAGCAGATTGTGAGTCAATCCCGGTCCCATCCGCTCTAATTTACCCACTTCTTCTGCTTTTAGAGTGTAGAGGTCTGCGACATCATGAACAAGTTCATTATCTACTAATTGATTTACTGTAGCAGGTCCGAGTCCTTCAATCTCAAGGGCGTTTCGGGAAGCAAAGTGCGCAATTCTACGTTTTAGTTGCGCCGAACACCCTGCATTCACACACCGAACAGCCACTTCAGTTTCAGAACGTTGAACGGGTGTGCTACACGTTGGGCATAAATCAGGAAATTGGAAAGCAACCTCATCACCCTGCCGTTTTTCTTTCAACACATCGTTAATTTTAGGGATCACATCTCCTGCACGTTCAAGAACAATCGTATCCCCGATGCGAATATCTTTATTAGCAATTTCCTGCTCATTGTGCAACGTAGCATGTGTAATCGTAGCACCTGCGACTTTTACAGGCTCTAAAATTGCGACAGGAGTCAACACACCTGTGCGTCCTACCTGCACCTCAATCTGTTTAATAGTCGTAATTGCTTGATGCGCAGGAAACTTGTAGGAGGTTGCCCAACGAGGACTTTTGGCAGTGGAACCGAGTTCGTTCTGTTGTGAAATATCGTTAACCTTTACGACGATCCCGTCAACTTCATAAGGTATTTCTTCACGTTTTTCTACCCATTGATTGTAATATATGATGACATCTTCAAGCGAGTTGTGGAGTTCTGTGTGTGGATTGCATTTGAATCCGAAACTTTTTAATTTCTCAAGTGCCTCTGTATGCGTTGCAAATTCAAGCCCTTCCACATAATTGAGTGAATAGATAAAAATATCCAATGGCCGCGAAGCAGTAACAGAAGAATCCAATGTTCGCACGGAACCGGCAGCGGCATTTCTCGGATTAGCGAAGGGAGTCTCACCTTCTGCTTCACGTTGTACATTGATATCGCCAAGTAGATGCTTCGGAATAAAAACCTCACCGCGCACTTCTAATACAGGCGGGACAGGATTATCCGCTGTTGAGGTGAGACGCAATGGAATAGCGCGAATAGTTCGTAAGTTACCAGACACATTTTCACCAAACTCACCATCGCCGCGCGTTAAACCACGAACGAAAACACCGTTTTCATAAAGCAGTGAAACGCCTAACCCATCTATTTTTAACTCTGTAATGTATTCAACGGGTTCGTCTTCCAACAATTTCCGGACCCGCACACCGAAATCCAGCAACTCGTCTCTACCAAAAGTGTTATCAAGACTCAGCATTGGGCTGCGATGCGGTATACGCGAACCTAATGCGACACCACCACCAACGCGTTGTGTTGGGGAGTCTGGCGGGATGTCTTCTGGAGATGCCTTTTCAAGCTCCTCAAGTTGCCGCATCAGCGCGTCAAAATCTGCATCAGAAATTTCGGGTTGGTCGTCAATATAGTATTTACGCTCATGGTGGCGGACCAGTTCTCTTAGTTTGTTAATGTCGGTATTCATTTTCTTTGGGAATATCTCTGTTTCTTTAGGAATATCTGTGCTTATATAAACGTGTCATTTTACGGACAGATTACATAAAAAAAGGCGGAGCAAACTCCGCCGCAGTAATATCAAAAAATGACGACGAACAAGTGTCCGGTAGTCTACACCTCACGAAGAAGGGTTATCGGTAGTATGACACACTTAATGATTTGGGTCAAGTTAAAGAGCGAGGCGTTGAAATGAGAGGCTTATATTTCGTGTCGGTATTCCATCAGGTCTATGAGGTGATAGATTAATGCGATTGCCCCTTCAAGAGGCGTTCCTGCTTCCATGAGGTCTGGTAGGTCATTGTAGGGTCTGGCATCTGTTTCTGATGTGATGTAGAACATTGCCTGTATCGGTGTCCAACTTTTTAGTTCTGCGGGTTTCCATTCTATTTCATACATTCCACACCTGTTTTGAAGTTCCCTGCGTATGTTTTCCATTTTCTGCCCTTTGTTGTTCAGTCCCCAGTTTATTAGCGTCAGGATGTGTAGTTCTTCTTTTGAACAGAATATTCCTTCAACGTCTTCTAAGAGTTCTCTTGCTTTCTGGTTCCAGGGGTGTTTATTGAGTAATGAACAAACAGGTTTACACATATAGCTGAGTTGTTTCTCTCTATCTATTTTGTTTGAACCTGATGGCATTTGATCCATCAGACACTTGATTTCTTGTTTACAGTTGATTTCGTTTTCAAGGGCATGTAGCAACTCTTGCCAGTGTTGACATAGGTGCGCTATGTTCTCCAAGACTCTATCTTTTTCATCTGCTTCCATATCGTGCGGGTAACCATAATCCTCCAAATCGTTGCACTCTCCCAAGATTTGTCTTAGGGCAACCTTGTGGATTTCAGAAATCTCGTAGTTTTTTTTGAGGTAATTGAGGTGTGCTTCGGGTTTCGGTAGAAGTTTAAGAACGTGATAAAGTTCTTCAAGAAGTGCTATGTCAACGCTGAAATACGACTTATTTTCATCTGTTTCATTAGCAAGGTTTGCAAACACTTCTCTTATCAAGGACGTCGTGTCATAAGGCGTGCCCCAGCTGAAATGGTTCGGGCGAAGTGTAATGAGCGAGCAGAGTCGTTCTATCGGTTCGCGTAGCCTATCAAGTTCTTTTCTAAATTCTTGTTGCCATTGTTCCGGTGTCATCAGGTATCACCCTGCCTTTACGTCTATCTGTATTCTTTGAGTTCAAGTTAGCGTTGAAATCGTTTAAACTCTTTCCGAAGTTCTGTCCTCAGTTCCACCGCTGCCTCTATCTCCTTTTTGAGTGCGACATCTCCAGCTTGCTCTGCAAGTTTCAAAGCAGTTTGTATATCTTCTGTGGCTTCCAATTGCCATTCACCAACTACCCATTCCCTATACATTCCTCTGTAGTAATAAGCGATCGCATTATCAGGGGCTAATCGGATTGCAGTATTGTAATCTGCAAGCACAGAGGGGTCTATTTTATCTGCGTAGTGAAGTCTATATTCATTTTCCCTCAGCTTACCGCGCGACAAGTAAGCGTTTACAAACTCTGGATCCAACTTTATGCAGGCACCAAAATCTGACATCGCCTTTTTTGTGTCTCCAATAGAATCTCTGTGTACATACGCCCTCCCGCGATGGTAGTAGGCGAATGCATGTTTAGGGTCCAGCCGAATGGCATGACTATAGTCTTCGATTGCATCATTCATTTGATTGAGGTTACGGTGTGACAGACCCCGATAGTAGTAAGCTTCACTATAATCAGGATTTAGCCGTATTGCAGTATGAAAGTCTGAAATCGCTGTAAAGAACCGATCTTGGTGAAACTTTGCTTGTCCTCGATAGAAATAAGCAACAGCATCCTTTGGATTAGCCACGATAGCGGCATCAAAATCTAAAATCGCAGCAGCATATTCACCGCGCTCTGCTTTTTCATTTCCTTGAAGCACCTTTTCGGAATAAAAATAAAGTCCATCATCCGGTTCCCGTACAGTCGGCACTGCGGATCGTAGAAATGCCCCAAAACTCATATCACTCACATTCTTATAGTAGTAGCCATAGATGCAAAGAAAAGTCACCCCGAATATACAAAAGAGAATAAGCAGCAATGACAGAAACCTTTTCATGGGTCAAACTTCCTAATCACGCGTTCTATATTTTTTGGGAGTGCGACATCCCCTGTCTGTTTTCTGCGGTTTTGATACGCTTAAAAGGGAGCGGGCACCCCTACAACTAACTGGCAAGGTTCGATATCAGGGTCCCCAGATTGCCGGTTAGTTGTAATAGAACTCATAGCGAGCAAGAGCTAAGAATTCAAAGTAAATAGGTATCTGAAGTGGAAAGAATAGGACATAAATTATCCCTTTTCTTATTTTCTACATCTTATGTTTTGCTCAATATGAGTTCGACACAAACTAGTCGTGAAAAACCTATTTCTTTCACAATGTATGTGCAGATAAGTTGTTAGCAAGGGTCAATCGTCTTTGGCGTGTAAATGTACGAGGGCGGGTGTATCCTTCACCAGTCGGTCCGGCAATAGTCATCGCTAAAAAGCCTTCCCCTTCCAATCCACAACATGCATAGGAGGGGGCATTGACAACCACAACGGAACAATTCATTGCCTTGTGGTATTGTGTGATGCGCGCGGTGTTGTTTGTGTGGAGCATCGCGGTGTGTCCTCTGCCACCATCTGCTGCGAGCGCACCTTTGAGTGCCTCATCAAAATCACGCACCCGAACGACAGGCAAAATCGGCATAAGGTATTCGTTGATAACAAAGTCGTGGTCAGCGGGAACTTCCACGACAATGGCAACGGTTTGCGCGGGTGCTGAAATACCTGCTGCGTCTAATATAACCTTTGCGTCTTTACCGATATATTCCTTGTTTGATTCTCCGTTCTCCGTGACAACTGCCTCAAGTGCCTCGCGTTGACTTGCACCGAGTAGATGTCCACCGTTCTTTGTCAATTCTTGGATCGTTTCGTTCGCAACAGATTCAACAACAAAAAGCGCTTTTTCCCCAATACAGAGTAGGTTATTGTCAAAACTTGTTCCCGCAATCACATCTCTCGCTGCCTTTGGAATATCCGCAGTTTCGTCTATAATCGCAGGAGGATTGCCGGGTCCAGCAGCGATCGCTTTTTTACCACTTGTCAATGCTGCCCGCACAACACTTGCACCACCAGTCGCAACAACCATCGCGATGTCGGAATGGTCCATAATTTCCTTTGCTGTCCGCAGTGTAGCGTTTGCAACAGAGGTGAGCAAATTCGCGGGTCCGCCAGCCTTTACAATTGCGTCGTTAATGACATGCATCGTCTCTTCCGTGCATTCACTTGCGTTCGGATGCGGACTAAATACAACGGCATTTCCCGCGGCAATCATGATAATCGCATGGTTAATCACTGTGGAAGTCGGATTAGTGGTGGGAGTAATCGAATTTATAATACCAAACGGAACATACTCAATCAGAAGAGTGCCGTCATCGCCGGACATTGACTCCGACACAAGGTCTTCCATACCGGGCGACAAGTTTACAGCACCTTCATTTTTCATCACCTTGTGTTCCACGGTGCCCATTTTTGTATCTTGAACAGCCAACTCCGCGAGTCGTTTTGCGTTTTCAAGCGAGACCTGTTTTATAGCCTCAATAATTTCACTTCTTTTGGCAAACCCAAGCTTGACGAGTGCTTCTTGTGCTGTTTTTGCTGCGCCGATAGCCTCCTCAACAGTTCCGAAAACGCCTGACCGAGAAGAACTCGTCCCAGATGTCACAGGAGAAGGTACAGTTACCGTCCCATCTTTTTGTAGTGTTGTTAAGACTTGTGAGACAATTTGTTCAATCTGTTTCTCATCAATTTGTGCCATTCAGCCCTCCAATACCTCAAGTAGGCACGCACTTAAACTGACGTAAATCAGTTGGTGTAATTTAAAACCGATTCGTGTTCAGAAATCTGAATATTGCCACGGTTTGTTGATTCGGGAATCGTAAGTATTGTTGCTTTCATGCTCCGTAGGCGCGATCTTTATGTCGCGCCATGTCCAACACAACAACGAATTTATTCATCCGAATCGGCAGCTTTTCCAGCAATAATCGTTTCAACATCCGAATGTGGACGCGGAATGACGTGTACTGATACCAATTCACCGACTGATTTGGCAGCTTCTGCACCAGCATCTGTGGCAGCTTGCACTGCGCCGACATCACCGCGTACCATGACGGTTACAAAACCGCCGCCTACTTGTTCTTTTCCTATCAATTTGACGTTAGCGGCTTTGACCATCGTATCGGCGGCTTCAATCGCACCGACCAACCCACGTGTTTCAACCATTCCTAATGCTTCATTGCTCATATTATTTGCTCCTTATCTGTCTGAAAAAAAATAGAATGCAAGGCACTGCTCCTGTTTTTGCCTAAAAGACGAATGCAGTACCTTTAATGATAAAATGTGCACATTTATATGATACTATAAATGTATATTTTCTGCAAATCAAATTTTTATTTTTAAGGTGTGTAAATATTTTGTCACTTGTTTGTTCACGGATTACGCTGATTTCTGTAGGATCGATCTCCAGCTCGCGATTTTTCGCTAAAACAGGCAATATGCTGACAATTAACTACCTCTAACTATTTCATAGAGTCATTGCAATTTTCGCGTTTTTCTCAATATTTAAGCTAAGGTCGCTACCAGGAGGTCGCTCCTACAGGAAGAAAATTCTGATAGAAGATAAGAACTATTGGACAATTGACTGCCTCTAACCTTTTCAACTTTTATCTTGACTTTTAATCAGATTTTTTATACAATATGTTAAAGACATAAAACAACCAATCAGCAAACTTTCTAAAAAACGGAATCTGAGAAAATCCACCGTCCACTCGCGACCTTTAGGTAGGCTTGCAAGCTGCGTTTTCACGGAGTTATGTGTTTCTGGACGAATCAGATTCTTGACAAGGAGATTTCATGTTGAACAAAAATTTGGAGGCAAAACAGGCAGAGGCGGTCAAAAAAATCGTGTCTGAAGTTCCCGAAGCCTCGGCGTATGCTCCCGTAACAGAGTCGATGGCTAAGGCGACAGAGTTAGGCGAGGCAGAAATTGCAGCGGCACTCAAAAGTTTCAGTTCAATGCCGCAATCCACAAATGTTTTTGCGAATCCCGTGTTACACAAGACCGCCGTGGACTGTGAAGGGACGCAGATTACCCTGAATATCCGCAGTTTCGGGATTCGCGGTATTGTTTCAGAGAGTGAGATTATTGCCAACCGACTCAGTCCCGCGCATGTTATTTTTGCCGGTCTTTTCGGCAGAAGACCTGAAAAACCCTCCGATGATATAGACGAAGGAGTTCTCTTTTCAGAATTAATAGACAAGAAGTTTTATCAGTTTACTGAAACCCGCAGAGACGGTCTAACAGGTAATCAACGCCTCATCAATCAGGTTGCAGATTTTGTTAAAGCCTTTCCCGAAGCCGGACCTGAAGCAGCCATCCAACATTTTTCAACACTCCGTAAGCTTAGTATTCCAGACCAAGAAGGGATAAACAGCACAAGAGAACCCGACTCTTTACTGTCAGAGTTTATTGATACGCACATGGAAAACGTGGCATTAGGCACAATATCTGTCTACATGCGCCATCAGTTGAGAGAAAGCAGTGCGTTGCACCCACAAGTTCTGGCGATGCGAGCGAACGATCTTATTGCCGAACACCAGAAAAGCGGTAAGACAGCCTTCCAAACATGTTATAGCCTCCTTTTAGGTAGGGAAGCAAGTCCAGTTGAAGCACATATTTTAGAACGTATGGGTGTCATACAGACGCACCACGGATCCGCGGGTTCAAATGTTGTTGCACGCTATCTCGCTACTTTACACACAGGCGCCGTCTCCGACTTCTTTGTCGCCTCACAAATGGCTTTAGATGGCGACAGACATTTTGGTGCTATCCACGACATGACATCGTTTATCAATCAAATAGAATCGCTTGATACCGATGAAAGAGAATACGCAATCCGTGAACGAATGCGTACAGCACTGCCAACCTTCGGACATCCTGAAATCGCTGCTGCGGGCAGAGCAGATGAGATTCAACAAGATCCGCGCCCCGCAATCTATTTCAATCCTTTCCTTGAGGCAGTTGATAAAGGGGAGATTCAACTGAACGATAAACAGAAAAAGCGGTTAGCAATTATGCAACGCATCTACCAAATTGCGTTCATTGAAGGGGTTGTGCGTCCTGGTCGTGAAGACGAGCCACCGCTCCGCTTAACTCCTAACACCGATTTTGGTGGATGGGCAGTCCAAGAAGGATTGGGCATCTATGCAAACGATAGGACATTTCTAACCTATATCTTTCGCGGATTTGGTTGGATGATGGATGCACGCGAACAGCTCCAACTCAAGATTATCCGACCTGTTATCCCGCCAGACCCCGATATTATTCCTAAACCTTCCGATGATATGACGATTGCGAATGAGGTTGTTGCCCTACACAATCGGATGGCAGGCGCGAATACATTTGACCAATAGGAAATCTTCGGTCATGAGTCCCCTATAAAATAGAAAGTATGCTGAACTTATAGAGATTCTGTGCGAATCAGAGAGGAATCCCAGTGATTGAATTTGACCAATTAAAAGTCCCGACAGAAGGGGAAAAGATAGAGACATCCAATGGACATAAGGTTGTCCCGAATAAGCCAATTATTCCTGTAATTGAAGGCGATGGTATCGGACGAGACATCATGAAAACGACCCGCCATGTCGTTGATGCTGCCGTCCAAGCTGCTTACGGTGGCAAAAATCAGATTGTCTGGTTTGACGTATACGCCGGTGAAAACGCTATGGACAAATACAATGAATGGCTGCCACAAGATACCTTCAACGCGATTGAGCATTTTCGTGTGGCACTGAAGGGCCCATTGACTACGCCTGTCGGTGGCGGTTTTCGTAGTCTAAACGTGACGTTACGTCAGGTGCTTGAACTTTATGCGTGTGTGCGTCCTGTCCGTTATTTCCAAGGTGTCCCTGCACCTGTTACGCATCCTGAGAAGATGGATGTTGTCATTTTCCGTGAGAATACCGAAGACGTTTACGCTGGTATTGAATGGGAACAGGGAACACCAGAGGTGAAAAAGGTTATTGATCTGCTACGTTCTGAAATGGGTGTTGAGATTCGTGAAGACTCTGGTGTCGGTATTAAACCGATCAGCATCTTCGGCACGAAACGTTTGGCACGCATGGCAATTCAATACGCTATTGACCACGACAGACGCAGTGTCACCTTTGTTCACAAAGGGAATATCATGAAGTTTACTGAGGGTGCTTTCTGCGCGTGGGGATATGAACTCGCTAAAGAGGAATTTGCTGACACAACCATTACGGAAGCGGAACTCTATGACGAATATGACGGTAAAGTTCCAGAAGGTAAAATTATTGTCAATGACAGAATTGCGGATAGTATGTTACAACAGATTTTAACACGAACCGATGAATATGATGTGATTGTCACGCCGAATTTGAATGGAGATTATCTTTCTGATGCTGCGGCAGCACAGGTCGGTGGAATCGGTATGGCACCGGGTGGCAACCTCAACGATGAGGTCGCACTCTTTGAGGCAACACACGGCACAGCACCTAAATATACGGACCAAGATGTCGTCAATCCAGGTTCCCTTATCCTTTCTGCAGTGATGATGCTGGAGCATATCGGTTGGCAAGAAGCCGCTAACCTGATTATCGCAGGGCTTGAGAAGACTATTCTCCAAAAGAAAGTTACCTACGATCTGGAACGGTTAATGGAGGGTGCAACAAAAGTTCGCACATCTGAATTCGGTGAAGCAATTATTGAAAACTTTCAGTAAAAACGTTCTGTTACGGTTTACAAGAGAACAACAGATGTCATTAAAAACTAAAATTATACTTAGTGTAGGTTTGTTAGCAGGCATCGGTTTTGTAATGGTGTATGTGATCTATTATCTTCACAAACGTATTTTGGAGGAAGTTATTGCAATTCGTGAGCATATTGAAAAGTAGTGCTTAGTCAAGTGTTAATTGATGGTTCTTGAATATAGTCGGGAATCGGAGTTCCCTCCTACAAGAAGGGAGATTTCAGTAGGAGCGATCTCCGAATAGCGACCTACAATAATATGTTGACAAAGCAGTAGTATTGAACAAGATATCTCAATGAAATTTTTGTTATTGGAGGAAGAAGTGGCAAGAAAGAAAATTAGTGTAATTGGAGCAGGTAACGTCGGAGCGACAGCAGCATTCCTTATCGCGCAGAAACAGCTTGGCGATGTCGTGATGATAGACATCGTTGATGGCGTGCCGCAAGGTAAGGCGTTGGATATGGCGGAGATGGGACCGGTAGAGTTGTTTGACGCTACGATTAGTGGGGACCTTGACTATTCCGCAACTGCAGACTCAGATTTAGTGATTATCACATCGGGTTCCCCACGCAAACCGGGCATGACGCGCGAAGACCTATTACAAACAAACGCCAACATCGTTGGCAGCGTCACAGAAAATGTTGTAAAGCATTCGCCAGACACAATTATTATGATGCTTACCAACCCGCTTGACATCATGACCTACCACGCGTGGAAGGTATCAGGATTTCCTACACACCGAGTCGTTGGACAAGCGGGTGTGCTGGATTCCGCTCGGTTTCGCTATTTTATTTCACTTGAACTGGGTGTATCAGTAGAAGACATCCATGCCCTCGTGCTTGGTGGGCACGGTGATACGATGGTGCCGTTACCGCGCTATACAACCGTCAACGGTATCCCGATTCCGCAGTTGATTTCAACAGATCGGATTGAAGTGATGGCACAACGCACTCGCGATGGTGGTGCTGAGGTGGTCAATCTTCTCAAGACAAGTGGATATTACGCAGCGGGTGCATCATTAGCACAGATGGCAGAAGCCATCATTTTGGATAAAAAACGGCTGCTGCCATGTTCTGCACATCTTACCGGACAATACGGTATCAATGACCTCTATATCGGTGTTCCGATTAAACTCGGCGCGAATGGGGTTGAACAGATTGTTGAGATTGAATTAACAGATGACGAGTTGGGGGCTTTGCAGACATCTGCCCAGACGTATCGTGAGGGAATTGCGTTGTTGGGGTATTAGGCAATGGAAGACAGAGAAACCATAGAAAATACCAAATGCGAAATAGTTAAGGAAGTTAGAGAAATTCGACACAAAATTTCTGCGCGGTTTGACCATGATGTAGGTCGGATGGTTGCACACTTCCAAGAGATGCAGGAAGGATACGCTGGGTTAGGTGCTTTGCAGGCATCTGCCCAGACTTATCGTGAAGGTATTGACTGCTGGGATATTAACGATTTTATGCAAAAGAATACCCTCTTGTACCATATTAACGTAATTTTTCTTGTATATATATTTAGATATGTTATTGTGAAGAAATAAAAAGAAAAAACATGAGGTTTTTCCTCACTTTTCAGTAGAAGTTCTTAGACAAAAGTATCTTGAATGTGAATG
>JAPPIG010000050.1 GCA_028820635.1 Candidatus Poribacteria bacterium | reverse complement strand
CAATGTGTCATCATACCCCATCTCATAAAGAGCGTCCGTAAGGATGTTTCTCCTGCCATCAAGACTGGTCCCCCCACGCGCTGTTGGGGCTGCTTTGATAGATTCAGTTATGTTCTTCATCATTTAGATCCGCTCAACTTATACTACAAGGAAAAGTAGTAGTCCCGTATCTTGGTGACCATGAGCTTTTTACGTTCCTCTAGAAACTCATCATAGTTTTCAAAAATTTCTGTGTCTGTCTCACTAAAGGGGATACAGTGAGCTTTGAAATTGGCATGCAAATCTTCTAGGTTGTCTATACCACCATAGCGAGGTTCACCCGCTCTACACCCCGTTTGCAACTCTGAAAAATATCTTGCAGGTGGAGCATCACCTATTGAACGATTAATTTCTTCTTGGGTCACTACAAGATTGGCAAGTTGATTGTGTTTACTCTTAGCAATATCTATCTCCCGTAGGTGATTCTTCGGAAATATATGGTGAATGTCCCTCTGGCTCGCAAAAAGGTCACGGACTGTGCTTTCGCTAGATAGAAAACCTTTGTCATTTACTTTAATTTGGCTTGCCAGAAATAGATTGAAATAGACGTTTTTAAATCCCGACGCATTCAGGTTTTGCCTAAATTCCTCATTCCAAAAAGCATCCGAAAGCTCTGATCGCTTTAGCCCCTCAAGATACGCCTCTGGTCCATTTTCGGCGTTCATACCTCGGACATCTTCACCCAAAGTAGCTTGTGGCTCACCGCTATATCTACCTGTGAGTACTGACATCACAAACCATTGGCGCACTAATTTTTCAATTTGGCTAGCATCCGTATTCTGCGCGCGTAAGCTTAAAAAAAGAATATACGCAGAATTAACAGCGTTTCTTGCTGTAAGCATTGATGCATCTATGAATCCCGCCGATCGTAATATCCTTACAAAGCGTTTGAAATGAGTTCTGTTTATATAGTTCCGAATCCCGTCTTCAAGTTGATGAAAAGTATCTTCTACAGAGTCACCTGAGAGCAAATCTACCAAGTTGGTTAAGTCTCCACGCTTGAATTTTGATGCAAAAACTACTCGAAGCATGTCAGTATAGGCAGGAACATAAATATTATCACGCCAATTTTTTAGCCATTCCATTGCACGAAAATAATCGGTAGCGGCGAAAGTAGAATCTGCAGCAGCTAAACGATCATACGCCTCCGGGACAGTTGCAAGATGACAAAAATAATCAACAGACTGGCGCAATAAGTGGCCGTTATGTTGTTCGCTTGCAGCCATTTTGGACATGACAAAATCGGCTGCGCTCAAACTTACACCTGTCCCATTAATACGGACAAAAATCTCGACAACAGTTTCTACATCCAGGTCCGCGCTGAGCTCAACAACCCCCAAAGAATTGTTGCGAATCTCATAAAGTCTACCTATACGTTCCGCAGCTTCGTATCTATTCACTCCCACGTTTCTCTCGCAGTACGCCTCAATTAATTGAAACAACCCCGAATTAGAATTGAAGACAGTGGAGATGTCAGAAATCCAGCCTGAATCTTGCTGGATCGCGCGAGTTGACACTGCGAATTCTTCTCTATCCGGATGAAAGGCTATTTGAATTCGCTGCTCTTTATATTTTTTCGTCAAAATCTCTTTCCCCAGCAGCGCGGCGCGAAGGGCCATCATTCGTTGTTGTCCGTCAATTAATATATGTTCACGGATTGATAATTGCCCAGCTCGCAGGGGAACTTCTGACTTTGGCCAAGTAATGATATAGCCAACAGGATATCCATGGTAAAGCGAATCAATAAAATTGCGCACCTTTGGAGCTGTCCAAACGAAAGGTCTTTGGATTTCGGGAACAGCAATTTGTCCAGATCTAATCCAACCTAACAACGTTTCAATAGGATATTGGTGTAACGAGTAACGGGGAGTTTGCATTCTACCTTCCTTCACAATCGGAATCACATATCAAAATTTTGGTTTTACTATCACTTCAACATAACTACGATATCTTTCGGTAACTGAATATCATTCCTTTGTTCAAAGTCTTCAACACTTTCGTAGATCTTATGGAATTCAGCGATGACATCCACCTTTAAATTTCTGGCAAAAGTCAAGTCCAATTTAGCATTCTTCCACTCTTTTATATGTAACCAAATTATGCCGCGAGCCGCGTAGACCTCGGTAAATTTTGGTTTGAGTTCCAGCACCTTGTTATAATCTTGAATAGCAGACTCAAACCTACCCATGCGGAAGTACGCCAAGCCTCGTTTGACATAAACCTCTGTAAACTCTGGGTGTAGTTTTAATGCCTTGCTAAAGTCATCAATGGCTTTGTCATACGCGCCTTTTGTGCCATAAATCTTACCGCGCTCGTAATAAGCCCCGGCATCATCGGGTTGAAGTTCTATCTCTGTATTAAAATCTTCAATGGCTTCGTCATGCTCACCTTTATCACGGTAAAGGGATCCGCGATAACCATACGCATCGGCATGTTTAGGTTCAAGTTCTATCGTCATGTCAAAGTCCTGAATGGCTATGTCATACTTATCTTCTTCAACGTAAATTTTACCGCGATTGTAATATGCCTCGGCATAATCGGGGTTGAGTTCTATCGCTTTTGTATAATCTGTGATGGCCTTGTCAAAATTAACTTTATCACGGTAAACATTGCCGCGATTGTAATATGCTTTGGCATAATTAGGTTTCAGCATTATTGCTTCACTGTAGTCTTTAATGGCTTTGTCATGCTCCCCGATGTAACTATAGGCATTGCCCCGCCTAATATAGCCTTCAACTATTTTCGGATTGAAATTCAGGCTTGCCGTGTAAAGTTTAATGTTTTCTTCAGCCTCTGCCCTATTTTCAATCAGGTCACGAGGATAACCACCGTTAAGTTCCTGACAAATCCTGATAAACCCTATGAATCCAGCAGCTCCAAGTTTATTAATAAGGACTTGATTCCCAATTTCAGAAATCTCAATATCTGTCATTCTTCGGATCTCGCTTTGAGACGCAGCAAATCTTTTAGCGCGTGCGCGTTCTTCCGCTTCTCTTGCTGCACGTCTATCTTGGATTCGATTGACGATAGTATCAATATCGGGTTGATCCGCTAACAATTTATGCCGATCAACAGAGTAATCACCCTTACCCGATTTGCACTGCCGAATAAACCGTGGCACCTCAGAGGCACCAAGTTTATCAGTAAGGACTTTAATCCCCGTTTCATAAAGTTCATCATCTGACATTTCTAATGTATTCATCACACGCCTTGTTCCATTTTTTATTTACTATCAATTAAGGACGCAAGAATCCATTCGCAAACAGTGGGTCCTAATTCCGCAAGGACTTCTATTAGCATGCCGAATTCATTCTGCGATGCAGCTTCATCTTCAGCAACAGATTCATCTTCCGTCTGATTTTCGTAATAATCAATGACCTTTTGCACACGTTCCTCATCCCAACCAGGGGGAAATTCGTTCTGTTTCATTGCTTGCCCTTCTATTGTCGTTGGTAAACCGTCAGGGTTTTGTTTCCAATTCGTAATTATAGCACAACTCATACCGCATCGCAAATTGTTTCCGTTCCGCAAAAATATAAATTTCACGAATACAGAAAAAT
>JAPPIG010000129.1 GCA_028820635.1 Candidatus Poribacteria bacterium | reverse complement strand
ATTAGGACGTTTGCACGTCACATTTAGGACGTTTGCACGTCACATTTAGGACGTTTGCACGTCACATTTAGGACGTTACAGGTCACATTTAGGACGTTACAGGTCACATTTAGGACGTTTTGCACGTCACAGTGACGTGCAAAAACCCAGTCAGGACAAGGATTGTGACGTGATTTTCAGCTTTTTTGTCTTTTCTTCTCATTTTCTTTAGAATTTTGCGTCCGTTGAGAACACTGTTTAATTATGTGATAATAATATTAACATAAATATATTGGTTTGTCAAGTTAATTTTAAAAAATAATCATTGCCAAAAACTTTACACAACTGTAGTGTCAATCAACGCAAAGAAAAAGGCAGATATCTGAAAGATACCTGCCTGTGTTGTAGGTCGGGTAGAGCACAGCGAAACCCATAAATTAACGGTATGAATGCCATTTAGGCATTCCCCGTATGGCATTCAGCGGGACTAAAGAAAATATAGGTCGGGTGTCGCTGCGCTCTACCCATAAGTGTCAACTTAAGAAAAAAATCGGAGCAAATGGTAGGAGGGAACTCCGATTCCCGACTGACTAACGGGTCGCGATTCGGAGATCGCTCCTACAGAATGTCCGAAGTGCCAAACGCGCATTTGGCGTTGATTTGGCTGGGGCTTTCGTTTTGGGGTGTATAGAATACGTTAATGGACATTATTCATTGAGTTGTTTGATAACGGCATCGGCAATATCGTTGCCATAATCGTCGCTCAATAACTCTTGAATAATCTTGACCTTTTGTGATCGGTTCTCCGTATTCGGTGACAACAACTTTCGAAAATGTTTGGTAAGTTCCGACTGTAACGTTGCCTGCCGCTGTTGTAGTCGCTGTCGATCAGCAGGAGTCGGATATAACGTGTCAAACTCATCTTGTGTCAGATAAGGGGAAAAAATCACATCAAAGTATTGCCGGTTGATGTTCCCACCCCATTGCGACAGATTTGACCGCGTTGTCGTACGGAATGTATCAGGACTCCATTTCTGTTGTGAGGAAGGGATAGATTCACCAAAGGGCGTCGCTGGTTCCTCTAATGCGGGTGTCAGAGGACTCTCATCAGATGATTGATTTTCCATTTCGCGAAGTTGTTTGTAAAGATCGGTTTCCCCAACAATCCGACCAGTTTCATCAAATATAAAATAACTGGATAATTGTTCCTTGAAGTTTTTTTGAAACTCCCGCCTATGGGCAATATCGTATTTACTTGTCACGGGTCTCGACTGCGGATTCTCTTGCATCCATAACAACGCTTTATCCAAATCGGATTTAAGTTTTTTAATAGATGCTTCTCTTTCAGCTGCCGTCCGATTGTCAAGTTCTATCGGAATACTATTAATGTCAGTCGGTAGTCGAGTTTTCTCAATAAACGCCATATACTCATCTAAACTTTCATAACCCATTTCTTTTAACATTTGAGAAACATCAATATCCAAACCCAATTCTTTAAATGTTTTAGAAATATCACTTTCGCTAATATTTCCAATAGAACGTGCCCGTAGTTTTTCAAGGTCTATACCGTTCTGTTTAGCACTTTCTAAAGTTGCAGGGCTCATCTTCGACAGTATATAATCAGCCGTTATATTATCAGCCTCCATTTCTTGAAGTACACTTTCAAGTCTTTGGACAGATTCTAATTGAGTCGGGAGTAGAGTTTTCACATACTCATCCAAACTTTCATAACCCAATTCTTCTAATAACTGAGAAACATCAATATTAGGATCCAATTCTTTAAATATTTTAGAAATATCACTTTCGCTAATATTGAAAGAACGTGCCCGTAGTTTTTCAAGGTCTATACCGTTCTGTTTAGCCTTTTCTAAAGTTGCAGGGCTTATCTGCGACAGTATGTTATCAGCCGAATCAACCTTATCATCAGCATCATCTGGAACTTCAACAATTTCTGAATCTTCAATATTCTCATTCGGTTTTTGATTATCATTAGGCGTATTTAATAATTGAAATACCCCAACCGAAATGAGTAGACCTATAAATAATATACTGCACCAAAAAAACAGTCCGCCTTTTCTCATTTTATCACCTCTAAATTAATATCTATAGTGAATTCTACAATTAACTTTACACCTGAACTGTGAATCAACTAAATTAATATCTATAGTGAATTCTACAATTAACTTTACACCTGAACTGTGAATCAACGCCAAATGCGCTTGGCGGAATGCGCGTTTGGCATTCCGCATGATTCAGCGGGAGGGAACTCCGATTCCCGACTGCAAACGTGTCGCGATTCGGAGATCGCTCCTACAAAATAAATGTAAGCTTATTTACATAATTTCCTATAAATTAATTGCCACTTGGCTTCTTTTTCTTTCGCTTATTAATTTCATTCTGTATAGCCTGTGCAGTCAATTCCAGGTTTCTATAATAGGTTTCAAGCTCTGTAACGCGAGCGTTCAAAGTTGATAACTCACTCTTCATCATATTTCTTTCAGCCTCAAGGGGGTCATACGAAAAAGTATTATGAACTTGAAGTTTTTTCTTCAGTGGCTCGAGCACTATCCATAAACGAATCATATCTGTATACGCAGCATCTGAACGGGTTTGAGCATCTTTTTCGTCAGCTTCAGCATCTTCTTTATGCTGTTGCCAATTTTTGTATACACCAAACCAATAACGATAATTCTCTGAATTACCTTCTTTTAATGCGGCTTTCATTCCCTTTTCAGCTTCAGCCATTCTGATATTTGCCACTCCTATATGAATCTGTGCAATAATTATATCAGTTAACGCCTCATTGTAAGCACTACTTGCAGCATCATATAACTGTTGATATGGTTTGATTTGATTCTCAAGCGACAGTCTTCTAGCTCCAGCTAAAACATAATGTTCTGTCTGAAGTCTTAAATCTGCTTCTAATTGAGTTATCCGATTACGAACTTTGGTTAACTCGTCCTCATCTCTAAACAATTCCATCGCCTGTGAAGTGCGACTTGCTGCAGTCATCAACTCATCCAGGGTCAGATTTGAGTAATCTTTGGCAATTGAAAAACCGATACACAATATAATAAGTAAACATAGTGGAACGAATAGTGTTTGTAACTTCCTTTGATACCTCATTTGGTTTTCTCCTTATATAAAAGTAGTCTTTCCGCTGAGTTCAGCGAAATCGGAATTAGTTATCCGTCTGACAGACCACAAAGGAGAAGTTGGCAGGAAAAAAACGAGAAGTTGCTGGCAACTGTTCCCTTTGGGCTCGCTGGTTTCCATATTTCTATAGCAGTAAGCGTGATACTTGTGCTAAAATGAAAACCAGCCCTGTCATACCTATCTTATGGCATGGCTACGCGCTGATTGTGCTTTTGTGATGATCAGCACTGTCGGCGCGCCCCCACTCGGGGGTTAGCGTGCCCAGGTGTAACACACGCGTTCCGTGCATTCCTAACACCTTATGTAAAGTCTACACAACTTTACAAAAAACGTCAATCACTTTTACAAGTAATTTCTGACATTTTAAAATATTATACTACTTTTACGTTTTTAATGCAACAATTTTTTACTTTTTAGACAGGATTATTTAGTTTTACTATAGTTTGGACAATTTTATCTTTTCAGGACTTCCGAACAGGTGTTCAA
>JAPPIG010000095.1 GCA_028820635.1 Candidatus Poribacteria bacterium | reverse complement strand
CCAATCGACAATATCCAACCCTATGCGTTTAGCTGAGGTAATGTCCGCTCTGGCTTTATTCCAATCTTGCAAAACTAACCACACGAGACCGCGATTGCAATAGACTTCGCCACTATCTGGATCCAGTTCTATTGCTTTGGTATAGTCTGCTATAGCAAGATCAAACTCACCTTTGCAGAAATAAGCACTGCCCCGATTACAATATGCCTCAGTATTAATGGGCTTAAGTTGTATTGCTTTGGTATAATCCATTATCGCATGATCAAATTCGCGTTTCTTTCCGTAAGCAACACCCCGATCATAATAAGCATCAGCATAATCAGGTTTTAGTATTATCCCCTTGGTAAAGTCATCAATGGCTTCAGGAATCATGCCCTTTCTACCATAAATTCGTCCACGGTTGATATAAGGACTAACATAATTTGAATCGCGTTTTATAGCCGCGCTAAAATCTTCAATAGCCTCCTCAAGGTTTCCTTTTTCGTGGTAAGCAGCCCCGCGACCGTTATATGCCCCAGCAAAATCCGGGTCAAGTTTTATAGCGGTGCCAAAGTCTTTAATAGCACTTTCAAAATCGCGATCTTTGCAGTAAGCATCACCGCGACTGTTATAGGCGTTCGCGTAATCGGGTTTAAGTGTTATCGCTTTGTTAAAATCTTTGATCGCATTATTAATGTTGCCGATATTGCTATAAGTATTGCCACGATTGTTATACGCGAAGAAGTCATTAGGGTTGAGCTCTATCGCCGTGTTAAAGTCTTTGATAGCTCGATTATATTCGCCTATGTCAACGTAAACAACACCGCGATTGTTATAAGCAGCAGAGTAGTGCGGATTCAGTTCAATTACGTCCGAGTATGCTTTGATCGCTTCTTCTGTTTTTCTAAGTCCCATCAAGAAATTACCTCGTTCAAACTCAAGTTCTAATAGTACTTCTTCTTGGGATACATCGGACGATGAAGCTGCCTGAGTCTGTATCTGGTGGATAACTTTTCGGATGCCAGCAACTGTACTTTGCCAACCTTCGCTTTCATTTTCCCATAGGTTAATGGGTCTGCCTTTGTCCGGAAGAACCTGGAAGTCACTAAGTTGGTGATCTAACCAATCACAACGCTCGAGAATTATAGGTATGACTCTTACGTTTGCGTTTAATGCTTCTGCCAATTCCCTATTGCAATTTGCGGAGGCAAGACTGTTAACAGAGACGAGATAGACGAGAATGTCTGATTCTGCAAGGTTCTTAGATATAGAATCACGCCAAGTATCCCCAGGGAGGATTTCGTTATCGTGCCAGATGTTTATTAAACCCTCACGCTTCATCACAGCAAGATACGTTATCAACTGCTCTTTTGCTGTTACGTCTTTATGTGAATAAGTTATAAAGAGTCTTAAGGTACTTTCTGCGAGGAGAGACAATGCCAACTCAACGTTAGATTTGAGATTCGCATCGTTGTACCTTTTTGCTAATTTCAAGGCAGTTAGAAGATCCGATTTCGCTTGGGGAATTTGTCTACCTATAATGTATTTTGCGATCCCTCGACTATAGTAAGCATTAGCCAACTCTGGATTAAGTTCGATCGAGGTGTCAAAATCTTTAATAGCATCAGGGAGCTGCATTAAGGCAGCTTTTGCAACCCCTCGATTATTGTATGCTTCGGCAGAATTCGGGTCAAAAGCAAGAGCAGTATTAAAGTCTTCAAGAGCCTCATTAGGGTGCCCTAAACTGTTCTTCGCATTGCCGCGATTGACGTAAGCTTTGACATAACGAGGATCTAGCTGGATAGCAGTACTCAGATCCTCAAGGGCTAAGAAGTATTGTCCTAATTTGCGTTTTGCACTGCCCCGATTGTTGTAAGCCCTCGCAAGAGTTGGGTCAATTTTGATAGCACTACTATAGTCCATAATAGCGGACTCGTGTTGTCCGAGTTTTTCGTTGGCTAAACCTCTGTTAACATAAGCATTAGCAAAATCTGGTTGCAGCCGGATAGCCTCGCTATACGCTGTAATCGCATCTTGATAACTCCTCATTGAGTACTTCTCATTTCCACGATAGAAGTACGTTTCTGCAGATACCGATTGTTTTTCTTCCGCCAAAGGTTTCACTGCCTCAGACTTAGAAATTAGTGCCTTGAGATAGTTTGAAGGGATAACGCAATCGTGGCTCTGTCCATCTTCAAGAGTTACGAAAGAAAGACCTATCACTTCCCCCTTCTCATTTAGCACGGGCCCGCCGCTGCCTCCTGGTGAAATCGGTGCTGTCATCTGCAGCAATGTTTGGTTGCCAATTTCGCGGGGACCACTGATAGTACCATCTGAAAACGTGCCTTCTGATTCCTTTGAATTCCCGGAAATGTAAACTGTGTCACCAAACTGAACGGCATCGCTGTCCCCAAGCAGAAGAGGCTGAACGTTAGAATCGGAGACTTTTAGAATAGCAAGATCATTGTCCACATCACTTGCTGTTATACCTTCAATATCGTACGTCGCAGGCGTGTCAACTAACCTTGCTGTGCCGCTATAGGCTCCTGCAATGACATGGAAATTTGTAGCGATCTGGTCGTGCTGCACAAAAAATCCACTCCCAAATCCGAGAGGTTGACCATTTACATGTGCCATCTCTAAAAACACTATAGATGCTAACGCCTTTTCGGCAAGTTGTACGGCAGTCCTGTTTTGTCTCTGGACCCTTTCCTTAGTAATTTGGCCGTGCCGTGCAAAGGGATCGCTGCCAATATCTATTGCTGAGTATTTTTCAGAGAGAAGTGGTGCTATAGGGTGTGGCATTTGAAATTTACCTTTCCATGAACGGACTCATGCCTAACTAACATATTTACGATAGCAGGCAAAATCTTTTTTGTCTACTTCAATCATAACAGATTTTCCGAACAGATGTCAACCGATTTCATAATAGTAGACCATCACTTGTAGCCGCACAGACACGATGTATTATATGATACTTGAATTTTATACTACTCGGTAGTAAGCTGCTCAAGTGAATGAGATTGATGGACTTCAGTAAACTCCCTGAGAATTTCCACGACTTCCTTAAATTTTTCAAAGTCGGCAGGATTCCTACGCTCTTCACAAATCCAATCACAGAAATCTTTTTTCTTAAACTCAGGTTCAATCTTATTCCTACCATGAATCCCTTTTTTAGGTTCCTCATCATAGAAACGGTCCTCGAAAAGGTCTACTGGAAATAAGTTTTCAATACCCGCCTTATTATCAGGGTCATCAGGGTTCTGTGAAATAGATTTTACCCAAATTTTTCCATCTGGTTCTTCTGTCTGAGGCGTATCCCAATCGTAAAGAAGCAATAACATCCGATCAAGCAGGGACGGATCTTTTTTATAAAAAGTTTTGACACGATTCAATCCATCCTTCCCTCCATCTTTCCAACCCTGAGGACCTTCCACACCAACAGGTTGAATTTCCAAAGAATTCAGGAGTGTTTCTTCGCCCAGCAGCTGCAATGCCGTTTGAATATATTTCGTATCTGTCTTTCCTTCTGTTAGTACAATAGGTTTTATCATATCTGCGAAATGTTGTTTCATCTCTTCTTCAAAACGTTCTGTATTCTGGTAGAATTCAAAAGCATTTCCGAATTCAGTGAACCGCTCGCTACTAATCGAAATTCCTTCAGGTAATTCAATTATGGCAAATCCATCCGCTC
>JAPPIG010000056.1 GCA_028820635.1 Candidatus Poribacteria bacterium | reverse complement strand
AACGTGTCGGGTGTCGCAAGCGAAACCCGACCTACGAAATAAACTATTAGTAACACTCATCAACTGATAATTCTTAAAACTAAATACCCCTGCTAAATTCCCTTGAAAACTACAGAAAAATGCGTTAAACTTAAAATTATACTAAAGTTTATACAATTTCAATCTATCTCAAACTGAGTTCTCAACTATCTTGCTTTTTTGTCAGTTTTCACAAAAATCGCAACTCGTTGAAAAATATATCTAAATGTGCAACGAACATTAGCCCCAGCGGGGCGAAATGTGTATAGAAACGCGAGGACACAATCCTTCTTAGCCCCAGCGGGGCGAAATGTGTATTACAAATCTTCTATAGGTGTTTATAATGGTTTTATACACTCTGACCATTACACACACATTCTAAAATTGTCTAAAGTTTTGTAAAATTATAGGATAGAGATAGACCGAGATTACCGAGTTTGTTAGGAGATGCACAATGAAAACAACATTTTGGAAGACATATCGGAATTGGGCAATTCTGCTTGCCCTCGCTTTCTTAGTAGCGAGTTGCGCCACAGTCACAACGATGACGACAACCGATAGACACGTCCATTCAAGCACTAAACACTTGGATAGACATATTGATGCTGTGCTAAAACGGGAAGCACTTGAACCTTCAAGACAGACAACTGATACCGAATTTCTGAGACGTATCTATTTAGATATGACAGGTAAAATTCCGACACCGGAAGATGTATTAGATTTTATTGACGACGGTTCGCCAAACAAACGTGCAAAGAAAATTGATGAACTTATTGGGAGCAGAGAATCCGTTGATTATTGGACGCTGTTATGGGTGAATTGGTTAATTGGTAGGCGGGACGATGGGGATGACCGTCGTACCGGTTTAAATGGTTGGGTACGTGAAGCACTTGAAACCAACATGCCTTATAACCAGTTTGTCAAAGAACTTGTCGCTGCTGATGGAGAAATACGTGACAACGCAGCTGGCAACTATGTCTTACGTTATGAAACATCGCCTATCTTTTTAACTTCTCATACCTCTCGGTTGTTTCTCGGTCTTCCGATGCAGTGTGCTGAATGCCATGATCATAAAACAGAAGCATGGTTACAAGAAGATTTCTATAGTATCGCCGCCTTCTTTACAGGTATTGAAAGTGAAGAAAAAGAAGAATATCAAGACATGGATATCCTCGGTGAACCGAAGACGATGCGAAATTTCCTCATTAAAAATTCATCAAACGAGCGAATGGCTTTCTACGAATTCGACGGCACGAGAGAATCTGTTCCACCGCGTTTCCTCGACAGTAATGAAGAATATAAGGGGGAACTCACCAAAAAGCGTCAGGCTCTTGCAGAATGGATGACCGCAAAAACGAACCCTTACTTTAGTAAGGCTCTCGTCAATCGGATATGGAAACATTTTATGGGACGCGCTTTTGTTGAACCGATTGATGGATTTGGAGAAGAATATCCACCTACCAATCCTGAACTATTAGCATGGTTAGCTGAGGATTTTGTCATTCACGGATACGATTTGCAACATCTGATGCGGACTATTCTCAATTCTAAAACGTATCAGCGCAGTTCAGAAACAAATAAGAATAATGAGGACGATGAAATCTATTACTCACACGCCTATATGAAACCCTTGAATGCTGAGCAGTTCTTCTATTCTCTTATGCAAGCCACAGGTTTTGAAAGATTACAAGAAATTGAAATGGGAGGAATAAATAGACAAGGTGGCAAGGAGCGTGAAGAAATGCTACGATCGCTTGAATATAGGAAACGCGAACATCTCAATAAATTTCTCTTTTTACTTGACAACGGTGAGATGGAAGAGATTGAGGCATTCAACGGTACCGTACCACAGGCACTCATGATGATTAATGGAGATATGGTGAATAATAGTGCTAATTACAAAGAACGCGGCACCTTCATCAACTATGTCCTTGATAATTGGCGAGACGCGATTGATCGTGTTGAGTTTATTTATCTCACTGTGCTGTCTCGCAAACCAACGAGTAAAGAACAAACCTATTTTCAACGTTACTTAGAACGAAGTCTATATAGAGACAAAGACTTAGCTTACGAAGACCTCTATTGGGTCTTACTAAATTCAGCAGAATTTTCACTAAACCATTAGAAGTAGTAGGTGCGGTTTCATAACCGTACCATAGCCGTCAATTTTAGGATATTTCTTCTTGTTGGAGGGCTTGTAAGCCTGAGTTTACATCTTGAGTTCCGTAGGAACGATATGTTTATAGAAGGCACAGTCAAACACTCTCTTGAGCTCCGTAGGAGCGATATATAAGGTTGGACACATACCGCTTCTACGAGGCTATATATCCTAAAAACTGAATTAGATTCCTTAAATTGATGCCTATGATGTAGTTTACTAACCGTAACTATAAGAAAGGCAGTTCGCTAATCAGCAAACCGCCTTTGCAAAAAGGAGCATTATCAGATGAAAAGATATGGTATATTTATCCTCTTATGTTGTTTTACCTTCAGCATTGCGACAGCTGCAATGTCACAAATCTACTTTGAGGATAATTTCGACAACACAAACGAATCTAAAAAGAAATGGGTTCCCTTGTGGGGCGAATGGGAATTCAAAAATAAAGAATATCATCAACTCTCAAACGATTCCAACTGCATGAGTATTATTGCAGATGATTTTTGGGATGAGGAATGGGTTGATTATACCTACGAGGTGCGTGGCAACAAAATCGGTGGTGCTGAAGGGTTCTTGATTATGTTCCGGTGCCAGGGACCAATGAATCCCCGAGGTAAAGCACTTAAAGAACATCCACCGCGCATGCAGAAACAGGCTCAGTTAGAATATTGGTGGAACCTCGGAGGTTGGGGAAACACCCGTTCGCAAGTGGAAGCATGGGGCGGCGGCAAAGCCGGTGCCCATAGCAATCACACCATTAAAACAGGTGACTGGTATACCGTTAAAATTGTCAATACAGCCACCGGTTACACACTCTTTCTCAACGATGATGAGGTAGCAAAAATAGATGATGCTACCAGAGATGGTGTCGGACGAGTTGGTGTTGCTACGTGGTCTACCACTGCCAGATATGAAGACGTACTCGTTTACGGTCCCGACGGTCCACTACCCGTTAATCCCAAAGGCAAAGTTGCAACCACTTGGGGACATCTCAAAGCTGGTAGATAAGTTTATTTCACTTTAAAAATGGAAGGCAGAACCATCGCAAATGGTACTGCCTTTTTTGTTTCCTATCTATTTTCTTGTTGGAGGGGTTTCTAACCCCGATTACCTAAAATAGACTAATTTGCTGTCCAAACTGTTCTATTGGTGGAAATTGTTTCTTTTCATTCAGAAGCGCGAGATAATAATCTTTATTCCTGAATATTTGTTTGTCAATCAATCCATTTTTGGATAATGAAACAAATAGCGCGGCAGCGCGTGCTTGGCAATTTAGCGAGCGATTTGGATTGAAAACAATATCTGAAAAACCTTGATACGTTTCAAGTTCTGGCATCAAATCTTTCTTTTTTTGATACAACGCAGTAATATATAACCAGTCATAAAAAGCCGTTTTAGGTTCAGTAGAAAAATCTTCTCCACAGAAGTTAAAAGCGATCAACTCCCCTGAATTCTGCAACCGTTTATCTGTCTTTGCAGCCCGACTTGATGCCGAATATAAATCATGGTATGGACCGCCATTCTCAAAGACCTTACTCCCTTGATACGCACATTCTACACTCATTTTTTGTCCATGCGGTGTTTCCAATGGCAGATTAAAAGCACTCAATGATACCCCAAACTGTGATGCTGATTTCCGCGAGATTTCCAAAATCGAAGCGATTCCTTGCTTTTTGGCAGCTTCGTGAAGAGACAAAATAGTCTTTTGCATCTGCGATTTTGCAAAACCGGGGTGCCATTTGAATTCTATATCTATTGTGTCAACATAAGGAAATCCGTTGAAATCAGGGATAAAAATAGGACGGTTTGCCATTGTTTCAACTCCTAAAAAGGTATATAATCGTCAAAATCATCAGGTTCCTCATCATTATCAATGCTGAGGTAGGAAAGCGGTATACCTTCATCGTTAAAATTTTCAGGTCTCCAAATTTCATAATCAGATCTCGCGTCAAAATACTTTCGGTCAACGAAAAACTTATCTGAAAAAGTTCCAATATAATTAGAACGCCATTCCTTCAAAGTAGTTGCATCCCAAAAATGAATTGCGTTGATATATTCCGCTGGAATCTGGTCAAAAACAAGAACTTCCGCTTGAGGATGTGTCGGATAATTCAAAGGTATTTGCAAGTTTTGACGTTTGATATCGTAAAAATCTTCAAACAAACCTTTTAGTGCTTCAGGTTTACGCCTTTCATTCAATGGTATGAAACGGACTGCATTAGAGGCGGCATTTCGCTGGCAAAACGCGCAATCTAATTCCCATAATATTTTTGCATCAAGTAGCAAAACTATCCATTGGGAATCGTTGACTTCTTTTAACTTCATCCCCTCTCTAATGCTATAGAACATCTGGTAGTTTGGAAAACTGATGCTCAAGCAATTTGATTCTGGATGCCCATCAACACGATCAGCGTCATTCCACAAAAATTGTTGCTCGCGTGCTTCCAGAAGACTCCGACTCATTAAACCTTCTCCTAATATGCTCCGTAGGTTTTCAATACGGGTAAAATGAACAAGTGTTGTGATACCACGCTCCTCGCAAATCTGTTGTATTTGGAAAAAACGTTTCTGGGATTCAACGTTTGCTTTAGTTATTTTAGTATGGTTCTTATCGGTCACTACAATCGGAGTTGGTACAGATGGTTCAGTAGATACCGATCCAGAGGTAGTATCTACATTCCATAACAAAACTGTGCTATCTTGCCCTTCACTTCCGCTTGCAAGTGTCTTGCCATCTGGACTGAATGCGATGGAATCGACATTTCCTGTATGTCCTATTAGTTTATCTTTAAGCTTGTATTTGACAACGTCCCATAAATACACTGAGTTGTCATTCATCTGTTCGGGAGGGCTGCGATCACAAGGATATGCACCTCCTCCGCTTGCAAGTGTCTTGCCATCTGGACTGAACACAACGCAAGTAGGAGAACAAGCGTACCGATACCGATCCCCAGCAATTCCGTCTTTGTAACCTCCCGATTCTATATCCCACAAGAATACCACAGGCCCAAGAACCTGAGTTGCAAGTGTTTTGATATCAGGACTAAATGTTGCGCGAGAAATCCAGTCACTACCCGCATGTACTTTCCGGCATCCAAGGAACTCATTTTTTACTATATCCCATAAGTAAATGGCGTAGAAATTCACCCATTCACGCCTGCATTCTGCACCGGCTGCAAATGTTATACCATCATTACTGAAAGCAATACTGGTGACATGTCCTGAGAGTTGGAGTTTTTTATGTGAACCCGTATCCATATTCCACAAACGAATTGTCTTGTCCTCACTTCCGCTGACGAGGACGCTTCCATCTGGGCTGAAAGCAACACTGTTAATCCTTTGTGTATGTTCGCCAAAGGTTCTGAGGAGGACACCAGTGGAAACATCCCACAGATGTATCTCATTGTTGCCACCTCCGCTCGCGAGTATTTTACCATCAGGACTAAAGGCAATTGAAGATTGTCGATCTGTAGGTTTTATATGGACTTTTAGTTCTTCACGAGTACCTACAACAGTGTATATTTGAATCTTGTTGTTAGAAGAAGTTTGAGTCCATGTGCTACTAGCTACTGCTAATTGGGTTCCATCTGGGGAAAACTGAATGGCATCACATCGCCAGTAGTATCCATCACCTTCCCCGATTTTAATGTGTGTTTTGACACCTCCAGGTAAATTCCGCTGGGTGTAATTTGAGGTAAAGTTAGTTGTTTTCATATCTGCATTTCCCTATTGCAGCCATATTGTCTCTAGTGGTCTATCTACTCTAAAATTGCGGTATAGGTCGCGATTCGGAGATCGCTCCTACCAATACCGCCTGCTCTTTGTAGGAGGGAACTCCGATTCCCGACTATTGCGGATACTTACAATTTTAGACTGGACAGACTACTAGATTTTGGAGAAAATTGAAAGGATATCGGTATCAATAAATACCAAAGCTGTTATTCCTCAGTCTTGCTATTTTCTCTGTGAAGATTTTTGATCAGCGAAACACCTTCCTTCAATTTCTCTACCGATTCGACCTCAACGACTTTCAAGATACCTCTCGCTTTTAAAACCGATTCAAACGCAAAACGGTGTATCCCAGCAAGCTCCGAGGCTCTCCCGAGTGTCACTTCTCCGTCTTGATAGAGTTGAATTGCAGCATCAAGACGGGATTTCTGTTTGTTATGCACTAATTTCTCAAGGGCATCAATAATCAAAGTATGAGAATCAGGATAAAGCCCAACCCCAATTAAGGCATCAACCTCTTTTTCAAGATCGGGCGATTGAATTTCAATCCGTAGCATCAGGTATCACCTCCCCAAAACTTACAAAAAGTCAGATTCACAAGGACACCGCTCTGTCTTCGTCTGTCCGCTTGCGTCTATAGATAGCAAATATAGGATAACATATTTCACTTGATATGTCAATTAGGGCAGGTATATTTGAGGTGTTTTACTGTCTGAATTGCTCCTACCGATCCCCAACCTCCTGGCGTACAGGTGGATTCTCTGGCACTTCAGGTTCAGGGCGTTGATCCAACCACCACGCAAACACGACCACCAAAAACGCCAGCACAATCGCACTGAGCGCCATCGGTGCTCCCACCGTTTTTTCACCATCGGCAAGGCTTTCTGCCTGCATACGTATCCTGAAAAACGCAATAACACCAGATAGCACCGCGACCGCAGCCAACACAAGGTTCATCTGCCATGGTACTCGGAAAAGCACAGTGATGAGTGAAATTATAGCAACCGTCAAACTCAGTAAGGCAAATGAATTGTAAGGTCTCGTCTCTGTTTCTGTCTCGGAAATATCAGCGTACTGACGGGGCGGCACAGGAACAGGAGCATCATCTTGATATGTCATCTCAATAAGCCGAATGAATTCGGCTAACAACTTCTCTTCCTGAATCCAATCATAAAGTTCCGGGTATTCGTGCCTGAGAAGCATCACGAACTCTTGACGTTGCGCGCTAAAATCTGTAAACTCCTCCCAGTCGTTTTCTGCCACAGTGATATACGGTTCTTGCCCAACGCGGAGTTCATACCCTTGTCCCTCAACATAAACAACGCTGCCAATATCTTCACGTTGTGCAAGTAAAGTCTCCCCAGATTCGGTAGTGAATTGTGGATTTTCCTCTGCAACGGCAGCCATGTCGCGTTGTTTAAGTGCTTCTGCGGTTTCTTCAGATTGTGATGTGATCTCATTATCAGCAATTGCCACGTCAATACGACTCACCAGTTCTAAGGCAGTAACCTCATCTTCTGGCGCAACAAACAACGCGGTTTGGCGTTCCTGTTTTACTTGCACGGGACGACAGCGAATCTGTTGCGCACCCAAAGTCGCTTGGATGAGTTTCACCTCCCACTCATCACCAGTGCGGTAAATCTCAACCCAATTGGAAGTATCACCAACTTCCTCGCTTATGAAGTCTGAAACTTGGTTCAATTTGCCTTGGCTAACTTGTGCGTCCTGAGTCGGACTACTCAGTTTTCCTCTTTCCCCATTCATTGTGACTCCTGCTGGGTGTGTTGATTAGCGTTCTCTCTCTTTCTTGTTGGAGGGCTTTGTAAGCCCGATTTCTTCTGTAGGAGGAAACTCCGGGGAATGCCTAATGGCATTCATACCCGGGGAATACCAAAAAGGTATTCATACCGTTGATTTCTTGATTTGGATTCCCGACTACAACGGGTCGCGATTCGGAGATCGCTCCCGCCAAATGCCAAAAGTGTATTTGGCGTTGATTCCAGAATATGAACAATTGTGAAAAACAACAAAACTTCCACGTAACTGGTACAAGTCGTTATGTCAATAGTTCTGTATAAACTACTTCTGTCAAAGCCGTATTCTTTTCACTGCTGAATAGCTGCTCAGCGCGCTCACGTGCCGCCTTTCCCATCGCGATTAACTCTTCCCGATCAGTAGCAAGTTCCGCAATAGCAGACGCAATTGCTTCGGCATTTTCAGGAGGCACCAAAATCCCTGTTTCAGGTATGACCAGTTCTTTACTCCCACCAAGCGGCGTAGCAATGACCGGCTTGCCAACCGCCATCGCCTCAATGATAGTACGTGGGCAAGCCTCTGGGATAATGGATGGCACTAACACAATGTCAAGCAACGTCGTAACCACGCGTGTATCGGATAGAAACCCGGTAAAAATGACTGAATCCTCAACCCCTAAATCGGCTACCTCCTGTTTTAGCGATGCCATATAATCATGGTCTTTCTGAAAATAGGGTCCACCGACAATTAACAATTTGATGTCAACCGATTCATTAAGTAAAGTCTTTTTCAACTCAGCCATTGCCCTCACAAGAAAATGGATACCTTTTTCTGGTGTTATCCGAGTCACAACACCCACAAGTATTGGCAACTCCGACTCACTCTCTATAGGTTTAACATTTTCCGAAAAGAGTTCTGTACGAAGGGTTTCTACTTCTGCTTGTGATGCTTGAAAAGCCTCTAAATCTACCCCATTATAGATGAGAGTCTGCTTTGCTTTAGGCGCGAAATCCCAACGTGTTGCCTCCGACACCAGAATCACTCGATGTAAAAGCTTTTCACATATTTTATCTAAAATACCGTAAGATGTTGCGTAGCGTTTGTGCATTAAAATCGGGATACGGTTCAATTTCGCTACGATGCCGCCAAGCAGTGCCACGGAAAGCGAATTGGCATGGATAAGCGCAATTGCATGCTGCTTTACTGCCCGATGCAGTTGTAGAATAACCCGCAGTTGTCGAAAATCATTGAACAGATCTTGGAACGTAAATCGCTTTAGCTTATCGGTTTTGTTATGTGCCTCGGGGAGAGACAACGGCACAACTTGCGCGTCTGTCTTTGCTACTTCTGCTGCAAACGGACTTCCACCCAGGCATCCTACAAAAGGTGTAAAACGCCGTTTGTCTAACAACTTCAATAAAAGCAGAAGACTCCGTTGTCCTCCACCGATACCTGAACCGCTATCGAGATATAGAATGTTGTATTTTGAAGGATCGCGTGTTTTCATCTTCCCACGTAATGTAAATCTTTATACAGGTATCAGGTAGTCCGTCTGCCATCCGTTCCGCCCACTCAATAATACAGATACCGTCACTTTCCACATACTCGCTTAATCCAAGATCAGCAATTTCTGCAGCGGTTTCAAGTCGATACAGATCGATGTGATAGATAGGAATCTTTCCGTTATATTCGTTGATGAGAATATAGGAAGGGCTGCTGACGATTTCACCCGGAGCGATTCCCACACCACGCGCGATGCCTTGTGTTAAGCACGTCTTACCCGTTCCAAGATCACCGATGAGTGCTATAACGTCTCCAGATTGCAGTGTTTTACCGAGTCTCTCACCGAGAGCTTGAGTTTCCTCCGGACTTTCTGTCCTGAATACCTTTTCCATTACGCTCCTGCTGCACTACGCAAAATATCTTCTTGTGTCAAATTTTCGTTGGTGAATTCACCTGTAATTCTGCCCTCATGTAATACTATAACCCGATCACTCATCCCCAAAATCTCCGGCAATTCTGAAGATACTAACACAATAGCAACACCTTCGTCAGCAAGTTGAGCGGTTAATGCATGAATTTCTGCCTTCGCACCCACGTCAATCCCGCGTGTTGGTTCATCAAGAAACAGCACCTTCGGACGCGTCATGAGCCATTTGCCTAAAACCACTTTCTGCTGATTTCCACCGCTAAGTTGACTAACAGGAACATCAAGCGAAGGCGTTTTAATACGAAGTGTCTCCACAGAATGTCTGCTTTCTTGATACTCTACTTGACGGTTGATAACTCCAAACGATGTAATTTCTCCTGATGCACAGAGATTTGTAAGTGTCATGTTCCGAACAACATCGTTATCTATAATAAGTCCGTACCGTTTCCGATCTTCACTGACTAACGCCATTCCTTGCCGTATCGCATCGCGTGGTGAACTAATCTGTACAGGTGCACCATCTCTATAGACTTTTCCGCTCCATCTACCCGAATATGCACCAAAAATAGTGCTAATAAGTTCCGTTCTACCTGCTCCCATAAGTCCTGCGACCCCAAGGATTTCTCCCTGCCGCACCTCAAAACTGATGTTCTCAAGACGCGGAGGTTCTAATGGATAGGTGCTTAAATCTTCAACCTTTAGCGCAGTTGAGGCTTCTCCTGATGGTGGCGAAAAGTGATCCCGATCCGGAAAAAACGCCGTCAACTCACGACCAACCATTTGCGAAATCAATATATCTTCGGTGCATTCATCAATTGATTGTGTTGCAACTGTTTTTCCATCGCGTAGCACCGTCACACAGTCAGCAATCTGAAATATCTCCTTGAGTTTGTGGGTAATATAGATACAAGCAACGCCTTTGTCTCTGAGTTGCATCAGAATCTGTCGAAGAATGTCCACCTCACTTTTCGTCAACGCCGCTGTCGGTTCATCAAGCACAAGCAACCGCGCATTACGCGACAAAGCCTTTGCTATCTCAACAAGTTGCTGCTGCCCAATACCGAGTTTATAGACTTGTCCCTGTAACGGAATTTCCAATCCAAACTGCGTTAGCAGCTGCCCTGCATCGTGATACAAACGGGATTTATCGATTACACCAAATCGACGCGGTTCCCTGCCAAGATAGATATTCTCAGCAACTGTCATCTCAGGAATCAACGCCAATTCCTGATGAATGACAGCAATGCCCGCATGTTCCGCATCACGCACGTTGCGGAAACGTTGTTCAACACCGTTGATGTGTAGTTGTCCTTCATAAGTGCCATAAGGATGCACCCCGCCAAGAACCTTAATCAACGTTGATTTACCTGCCCCATTCTCGCCACAGAGTGCATGAATTTCTCCAGAATGCACCTCAAAATTCACGTCATCTAACGCACGCACCCCGGGAAAATCTTTGGTTATTGCCTGCATGCTGAGAAGTGGGACTGCCATTTTTCGTTGATACTCCGATACTGATATCCTCGTTATTATAGCAGGACCAAGTGCAGTATTCAAGGTTTTTGTAACCTATAGCAGGATTATTTAGTTTTCAGTTTTTCTGCGCATTTTATTGCAAACGTTAATATTTTATAGTCGCATTGTAGGTCGGGTAGAGCGAAGCGACACCCGCAGCATGCCACACGCGCATGCTGCGTTGATTTGGACAATCTTAGTGTGACAGTGCGACCCTGTCGGGTTTCGTAAACTCTACCCGCTGAATCATGCAGAATCATGTAGAATACCATACGCGTATTCTGCCAAGCGCATTCTGCTAAAGGCATTCATAGCGTTGATTTGGACCTACAATATAAACTCTCAGTAAAACCAATTAACCGATAATTCTTAAAACTGAATAACCCTGAACCTATAGGAACCACACTTGACAAACAGCAGTCTGAACAAGTATCATAGAATAACATAAACCCTAAAATACACATCAAAATGGTTTGTTATTTAACGAATATGTATTTTTCTTGACACACATTGAAAAACATGTTATGCTAAAATAACAACGTTAAATTTATGGAGAATACAATACTATGTCTGAAGAAAAAAAGGAAGAAATGGTTCCTGTAACTGCTGAATACGAAGTCGTTGACCAAGTTGACGATCAAGCAATCGTTGAACTGATGACGGGGCAGACAATCCAAGATTACGTCTACTCTTTCAAACAGGGTGGACGCGTCGTTGAAGGGTTAACGTTAGCGGGCATTAACGAAGCTGCGAACCGAAGAGGCGGTATCCAGGTGGAAGAGATGAAGTATGAGGAACTTGAACACTCCTGGATTGCGACTGTCAAAGCAGTTGATACAATCACAGGTTCATCTCGCTGGGGAGCGTACGAACAGCCAAAAATGAACGGCAGTCGCTCCGATCCGTTCGCATTTACCAAAGCAGTTCATAAAGCACAGCGCAACGCCATCAAACAGTTGTTACCTGTTCCAGTAATTCGTGAGGTGCTGAACTTCTACCTGAATCGCAAAGTTGGAGGCGGCAATACCCAGCAACAACCGCAGCCGCAACAGTCCAGTGACAATATCACCAACGCACAAAAAGCCGCTTTTGCAATAGCAAATCAGTTATCAGAACCACTTGAAAAAGCAAGCATCAGTAAGGAAGACCTCTGGAACTATATCAAACGCAAATACAGCGTAGAATCCCGAAACGACATGTCCGAACAGCAGTGGACACAACTCGCAGCAGAACTCAAAGCTGCAGAAACCGCGCCGAAATTGTTTGACGAACTGTGTAACCGTATTAAGCAATTGACCACCGCAAACGAGGAAAGTGAAGTGCCTACCGTCAAAGAATCGGACGAAACCGAAACTTACAATGAGTCCGAAACTGAGCAAGGAGAAACCAATTCCGCTAAATTTTAGCATTGGAGAAAAACAGTGCCTATCAAAGCAGGATCCGCTACATCAAATATTACACCCCCGCTCGGCACAGCAATTCCGGGTGGATTTCGCCCAAGATACGCACAAAACGTGGATGACGAATTGTTCGCTAAGGCACTCGTCATTGAAAACGACTCAACACGAATAGCACTCGTTACCTGTGACCTCATCGCTGTGACACAGAAAATGGTTGATGTTGCCAAACAACGTATCGCTGATCGTTGTGACATACTTCCTGAACATGTGATGGTCAATGCTACACACACGCATACAGCGGTTGCAGTTGCTGACCTTCTTGGCGTTGATGAGGATAATGAGTATACCGATTGGGTGCCATTGAAGATTGCCGATGCAGTTGAGCTCGCTCTGTTGAGACTTGTTCCTGCACGAGTTGGGTTTGCAAGTGTCTCTGAAGACCGTATCACTTTCAATCGGCGTTGGCACATGAAAGATGGCACTGTCCGCATGAATCCGGGGATTGAACATCCCGACCTTGTCCAACCGACAGGTCCAATTGACCCCGAACTTGCTATGATATATGTTGAATCGGAAGACAATACACCAATCTCAGCAGTTGCAAACTTTTCGCTTCACTACATCGGGACGGACAACGGCAGCGCACTCTCTGCCGATTATTTTGGACACTTCGACCGTCTCATGCAACACTATTTAGGTGAAACATGTGTTTCACTGCTTTGGAATGCAGCATCGGGACAAATCAATAATATAGACTTCAGCGGACAGACTAAGTGGACAGCAGGAGGACATGCACAGGCAGTGAAAATGGCAAATGTCCTTGCAGGACATTTCATCACTGAAATGCAGTTCATGGAGATGCATGAAACCTTACAACTCAGCGGAAAAATTGATACGTTAAATTTTGCGAGAAAGCGGATTACCGATGCGGATCTTGAAGTCGCAAAAAAAGTGTTATCTGTAGAAACTGGGACTTATGATGGATATGAAACCGGTCCCTTTAGTTGGGTGGTTGGGCAACCGATACCGCAAAGTCTTGTCGATATCTATGCGCTTGAGTGCCAACGGTTAGCCAAGTTGCCTGAACAAATGTCTGCCCCGGTTCAAGTGCTGCGTCTTGGTGAAGCATCAATTGTCGCTTTACCTGGCGAAGTATTTGTTGAAACAGGGTTGAACATCAAATCAAAATCCGACGCTAAGCCTCTTTTTCTTGTCAGCTTGGCGAACGGTTATATCGGCTATATCTGTACAGACGAAGCGTTGACTCAGCAAGGCGGATACGAGACCTGGGCGGCAATGTCGTCCCTACCCGATGTCGGCACAGCACCTGCTATGGAATTACTCGTTGCTTCGCTGTTAGACTAAATTTATTTCTTATGTGTCAATTTAGTGTCACTCTAACACGATAGGCGCGCTTTGTAAGCGCGCTGTTAACAATGTCTGAGTAATTGTGTGTTTTACTATAGTTAAAACCTGCTTATTTTATAGTGAGATCTAAAATTACCTTTACAGTTCTTTTTAGGTTTGATGCGTTTAATGTGAATGTCATACGGGAATGCCAAATGGCATTCATACCCGGGGAATACCAAAAAGGTATTCATACCGTTGATTTCTTGATTTGGCACATTCACCAAGCGCGATTCATTGCGCCTCTTCCTGTAGGAGCGACCTCTGGTCGCGACTTTTAAACTGCAGGACGCTTTGTAAGCATCGAATGACAATGTAAGTTGTTTGTAAATTCTACTATAATAAACCTCTCAAAAGGAGTTTATCATGAAAAGAGTTTTTGTATTTCTCACGATTATTGGTATGCTCATCGGTATTACGGTGCTTAGTGAGGCTAATCCCCCGGACGGATTAGTACTGCATCTGAGCTTTGATAAAAACACCATTGACGGCAATACTGTGAAAGATTTGTCTGAAAAGGGCAATGATGGAACGATTAACGGCGGCGCAACGACTGTCGCTGGAAAGCATGGGGATGCGTTGGAATTTGATGGCACGGATGACTTTGTTGAAGTGCCACTGGAAGATTCAATTGCATTCTCCACTGGTGATTCATTGACAGTACAGGTGTGGGTGAAAACAGATGATGAGCCGCCGAAGAACGATGGAATTGTAGGGAACTATCGTCCGAGCACTGATGCAGTTTGGATACTCTCCGTCAGCGGCGATAACCCCGCGGCTCGTGGCAAAATGGGTTTTTCTGTCCGGGATAAAGGACGCGCTAATAGTGCGGGGATAACTTCTCCGGGTTTCCTAAATGATGGTGAATGGCATGTCCTCGCTGGTGTCCGAGACCAAAAAGCGAAAAAGATCCGATTTTACGTAGACGGCAAGTTGATTGATGAAAAGGATGACAATACAAAAGACATCAACAGCGGGCAGTCAATTTGGGTCGGAGAACATCTGAATCGTTTTTACAAGGGACTGATTGATGAAGTGAAGATTTGGAATCGTCCTTTAACTGCCAAGGAACTTGATCAATCAGGACAGCAACCGTCTCCTGTTCATGCCGCTGGAAAACTGACAACCACATGGGGCACCATCAAGAAAATACGCCAATAATGCCTTTTTCACAATATGGAGCGGTTTCTAACCGCTCCATATTGTCCGTGAACGTTCTTGTGGGAGGGTTTTCAACCCCGATATTTAACGTTATACACCTTTCGCACCGCTGGTGCTAAGACGTGATTTAACAAAGCCTCGGAGAGGCGACAGGTGTATAGAAAGCGTTGACTCACCAATGCAAGCCCCAGAGGGGCGACTGGTGTATCAGATGTACAAACAGTACTCACCTAATTGACATTTATGGGTTTCGTTGTACTCTACACAACCTACGAATTATAAATCAACATCCCAACAGATAATTCCTGCTATTTATTGCATCCGTTAACGAATGCGTAGTCGGCGCATTTTCAAGCAACAAATCTCCAGTATAGTTTCCTGACTGCAAACATTGTTTGATAGCCTTAAAATCCACATATCCTTCGCTTACTTCTGATAACACCCCCGCCTCCGTTTTCTGTTTGAAATGCACTGACGTAAGATCGTTCATCTTGACGTTTCCCCAGAATTCCTCTGGTGGATTTAAGGTAGTTCCGTCAGCTCTATACGTGTTCGTTTCGTCATACGTAAGTTTGATCCCACCTGCGACAGCCAATTTCAAGGTTAATGTTGCTGACTGTCGGGCGTTCTCAACCGCAAAAATCATCGGATAATCCGGCAAAAGCGAAGCGTACCGCTTTAGATTGGCAATGGCAGCGTTTTCATCAATCTCACCTTCAGTATCCAGATCAACAAGGCGTAACCTCGCTCGTGATGGACATAACAGATACGCCAATTTCTTTGCTATAACAATCTTTTGTGTGTCAGTCTCACTATCAACGGGTGTTGAAAGCCATGGATGCGACATGGCATAACTGAGCGTCAATTCTGCTGCTTTTCGGACAAACTCAGCAATCTCTTTAAATAGAGCAGCATGTTTTGTTTTATTTAGATCAGAACTTTCATTTGCAGCAGTGCTATCCCACACAGCATCACAGATAATTTTAAATTCGGCATCGGTAAAATCGAGCATCGCTTCTTCAAGTTTTTGAATAAGGTTACCGAATTCAGAGTTACGAAGATAATCGCCTTCGCGGACCTCCATATCTTTAAATCCGTTTGCCCCAAATTCAACCATCAAATCATCGAAACGTGCACCATTTTCCATCTCTTTTGCCCAGATATTGGTAACAATCCCAAGTCTTTCAAACATTTTGACATCCTCGCGCGGTTAAGGTATGATAATCCAAGTTGCTACCTATAAGATTTAGACATGCAGATACCGTTTTTAATCGTGAATAGTTTATTATTTACCGAGATTTTGTAGCGCAAACTGTTAGTTTGCGTCCTCACAGGCACAATCTAACAGATTGTGCTACAAGGTGGCAACTTAGGTTATGATATAAAAGAAATCTATAGATAGTCCAAATACATTTCAAGGAGACGTTATGACACAAAATCCAAAATTCACCGATGAACTGAGACAGTCCGCCGCACCAATCTGGGAAGCAGACCTAAAGCATCCATTCGTTCGCGGAATGGCAGATGGAACGCTACCAACAGAAAAGTTCAAGTTCTACCTGATCCAAGATTATCTGTTCCTACTGGACTATAGCCGCGTATTCGCTTATGGCACAATCAAAGCACACGATGAAGCGACAATGGCACTCTTTGCAAAATTGCTCGACGAAACGTTGAACACCGAAATGGATTTGCACCGCGGGTATTGCGAAAAATTCGGCATTTCCCCCGCTGAGATGGAAGCAGCACCGATGGCACCAACAACACATGCCTATACGCGACACATGCTCCACGTTGCACAAATCGGAACGTTAGCAGATGTCATTGCTGGGGTCCTGCCATGTCAATGGGGATACGCTGAAATCGGCACAACCCTCGCCGAACAAGGCGGCTCACCCGAACCACTCTACCAAGAATGGATAGATATGTACGCCTCCCCTGAATTCCTTGCTTTAGGTGAATGGCTGCGAAACCTGTTGAACGACATCACAACGGATAGCAGCTCTGCCGAAAAAGAGCGGCTTCACAAAAATTTCCTACTGAGTAGTCGTTATGAATATCTATTTTGGGAGATGGCTTGGACACAACAAGAATGGAGAATTTAACGCAATGAGTAGATACGGGATTCTAATGGAGAAAAAAAGACGAAAGTGTGCCTTTTACCCATCTTATTGCACGCTCTAATATAGAAACATTTTCTCTCAGATTCCCAATACCTGTATTACATCTATTACAGACCCAACCTCTTATTTCACCTGTTTCATGGCTATGATCTAAATTGACATCTCTATTCTGCTGGACGATTGTTGTTCTATCGCAAACGGGACAATGAAATTCGTCACCTATTTGGGGTCTTGGATATATTGCTTCATATTCACGACGGGCTTTTGCTGGTATCCTTTTCTTGCTTGCACGGCATTCTCTACATTCGCTACGCCACACTTCAGGACGATTCGGTTCAAACGCTTCAATTGGTAAGAGTCGTCCACATCCTTTACAAATACGATCTTTTGCTTCTTGAGCCAAATTATGCCTCCGTTATTTTAAGTCATATTTATTCAATCTTACTCTGGCAATTTCACAGTAGTTCTCATTTATTTCACTACCGATATAATCTCTATTGTTTAATTTTGCCATGAGAGCAACAGTTCCGCTTCCCAGAAACGGGTCGTACACCAAATCCCCTTTATTACTCCACGAAAGGATATGGTCACCTGCTAATTTTTCAGGAAAGATAGCTGGATGCTGATGTGCTATCTTATCGCTTGCAGAGTGACCATTACCAATCATATACTCCCAAACGTTTGTCCGCCTGCCATATTCCTTGTAGCCACCACGATTCAGTTTTTTTAAAGAGCCATCAGGTAATCGTTTTGTACCACTATCTCCTTTCCGTGTTTCCTTATTCTTTCTGTCTTTGATAAGATTAATTGTTTTGGGTTGTTCTTTACTAAATACGAACATGTATTCAAATGTCTGCCAATAACCTTTATTATTGCCAACAGCACCTCTGGGAGTTTTCAAATAGATCATGGTATCAAACAAGTTGAAGCCAACCTCTTTGAAATGAAGGGCATGTCTAAATGAAGTTCCTGACTCATTCCCCTCTTTTGTTTGGTCTCCGATAACCCAGACAACAACTCCACCCGTCTTAACAACCCTGAATAATTCAGCAGCAATCAACTCAAAATCTTCAAGCATATATCCTTCGTATTCACGCATTTCATCATAAGGGGGCGAGGTCACAACAAGGTCAATGAAATCATTATCCATTTGCTTCATTGTGTCAATGCAATTTTCGTTGCGTATAGCATTCAAAATCATTTTTTACCTCATGCTTTCGTTGACAAACCTCTCAAATATGCTGTCAACATTGCGATAATTATACTTACTAACCAACCTCAGCCACGTACAACGGAGTATATGCCGTCTGGTAGTGGTGGTGTGAGCCATACCAAGCACGCTTTAGCAGAGGCAGAGCCTTCAATCGTATTGGTATGTGTGTCACTATTAACGAATTGCACTTGATGGTTGATAACAGTATGCTTCATTTCTTTGCCGACACGTTGATATGCAACAAATTCATCGGTTATTAACTCGGATTCCATCATTTTGACGTGCTTTCGAATAAACTCAAGGATAGCACACCCCGTTAATTCTGTTGCCAACTGAGTTACAACCTTACCACCCCGTTCTACCGCACCTAATATCGCGTCCTTATCCGTGCCACGTCCACGCTTGGCTGGCTCTCTGTCCTCTTTCTTATTCCCTTGCGAGGTTTGTTTGCCACCGATACAAGTTTCGTCTGCTTCTATGATACCTTGTAGCAACGCTCCTCCTTTTTCGCCATTTCGGCTCTTATACGCGTCATTATATACCATGCGGTTTTTTGATTCAAGTCTAAATCGCGTGCTAATCGGTGGCTGGATAACGACTTTTTAGCATTTAGCACTAATGAAATCGCGAGAAGCCACTTCTGAAATGCAATCTTTGTCTTGTGGAATACTGTACTATAGGTAACCTTGAATGAAGCACCGCAATCGTGGCAATGCCACCGCCCTATAGCCCGTCGCCATACTCTTTCTCACTATATCAACACCGCCACAATGCGTACAAGCGGGTTTATCAGCCCATCTGACCCTTTCAAGATGTGCGTACATGCCTCTTGATCCGGGAATCATTTCATCAATGTCAATAAATCCATCAGAATACTCCTATTTTAGAGTTGCATTGTTCTGATAGATTTTGCTATAATAGTATAAGGACGAAAGATCAGAAAATAACAACTCGGATTTTTCAATCTGTTGGGGGGCTGCAACCCCCCAATTCCACTGCTATAATTATACTATATTCACATGATTTGTCAAGAAAAAAAATGCTAATAAACATAGTCATAGACTACATTTATAGGACATATTGATATGGCGACATATACCTCACATTTGGATGGCGTAGAAATCACGAATGAAGCGAAAGAATTATGGAAGGATGCTATTGACAACGGTATTCGATTCAAAATCAAAGACACCAACATTGTGCTTGAAACTGATTTTGACAACATGGTAATTGCTGACCAAACATATATCAACGTTCAAAAAACAAAACTCATGTATGAAGCACGAATAAAAGACCACAATAATGAAATTCTAAAAATCACACTTTTGCGTAAACGTTTAGAGCAGCTTATTGAGATACTTGACACCCATGAGATTGATGAAACGAATAGGGATTTGCTTTCAGAATGTGCTTCAAAATTAAATAAGAAATTAGAGATTTAGAATCCCGTATCTACTCATTGCGAAATTTAATTCGTATTTTCAATTGGCAAAGAAAAATAAAACACGGTGCCTTGCCCCAACTCGCTTTCCAGCCATATCCGTCCATTGTGACACAACAAAATATGTTTGGTAATTGCCAGTCCTAAACCAGTACCGCCCATTTTTCGCGCACGTCCTTTGTCAACACGATAAAACCGCTCAAAAACGCGAGATTGGGACTCTAATGGGATACCGATACCAGTATCTTTTATATGTACGACAACTTCATCAACGGTATCTGATTCTGTTTCAATTAACTCCGCTGAAACATCAATCACACCCCCATCAGGCGTATATTTAATAGCATTGTCAATGAGGTTCACAAAAACCTGCATGAAAAGCTGACTATCCACGTTCACCTGAGGTAAATCTTCAGATATATTCCACTGCAGAGTTACCCCCGCTTCTTCCAACACGGGTTCAAATACATCCAAAATCTGCTCATGGAAATCATTAAGGTGACATAGCGAACGTTTTAACTCAATATCCCTTGATTCAAGCCGTGCCAATTCCAGCAAATCTGAGACCAAGCGTGAGAGACGAGCAGAGTGTTTTAGGATTTTTCCAATGAATTCCTTGCGTTTTTTGTTTTTAGTAGAGCCGTTGTTCAACAGTGTTTCAGCGTATCCCTGAATTGTGGTCAAAGGTGTTCGCAGTTCATGTGAGACATTCGCTACGAAGTCTGAGCGAATCCGCTCCAGTTGCCGCACATGGCTAACATCGTGAATAACGATGACATACTCACTTTCAGTTGCTACAGGGACAATAGTCACCTCCGCTTCCGACTCCTGCAGATTCCCAAGACGAATTTCCGAAAAAGCAACAGCCTCTGTTTCTTCTGCTTTCCTAAGTAAAGCCTGTAGTTCAGGAATACGGTTAATTTCAATCAATGCTCTACCGAGATACATCTCTGGAAGGTTCAACATAGCAATCGAAGCTGGATTAGCGTAGGTAATTTCGGATGCGCCGTTTACCAGTAACACACCTTCGCTCATGTTGGTCAAAATAGTCTCTAAACGTTGATTCTCTAAGGAAATTTTTTCAATATGATCCTGAACCCTATCTGTCATAAGATTGAAATTTCGTGAGAGTTGTCCCAATTCATTATCAGATTTAACTTCAACTTGTGATGTATTTTCGCCCGCAGCAATAGATTGTGTGATCTGCGTCAACCTCTTAATCGGTTTGACAATAGCACCTGTAGTGAGAACACCGAACAGAATGGCAAGAATTGACCCAGCAATACTGACAAACAAAAGAATCTGCTGAAGGTTTCCAAGTGCTGTATTAACAGTTTCCATCGGTAGAGCGACGCGGCAAAACCCTATCAAGTTGCCATTTCGTTCAACGGGCAACGCAAAATAATGGTATTCTATCCCCGTTGTCTTGCTTTCACGTTTGCTCACACCGCTACCGAGATTCAGCGCATCCTGCACCTCCGCACGAGTTAGGTGTTCCTCCATCGCAATTAGCGAATCACCATCTCGTTCCGTATCCCCCCAGACAGTCCCATCTTCACCTATGAAAGTCAAACGCACTTTACCTGTTTCTCCGAGTCTATCAACAAGACCATCTATGACCTGATACGTAAAGTTTTTCTTTTCTGGAAGTTCCTCTTTCAGAAATTCTCTGGCAAGCGCAGCCTGAACTTCTAACTCATTCATAATACGGTCACTGAGTAGACCTTTGAGTGTCCCCGCGAGAAAAAAGGACATTGCAAATAGTACCAGAAGTACGATGCCTATGTAGCTAAGTGTTAGTTGTGTTCGAATATTCATAAATCTTTGTCCGCTGCTTCGTGTGGTTCTGATGTAATCATAGCACATTTTTTGGTGGGTGTAAATAATTTGTCAATAGCCCTACCACATAACGGGTAGGCGCGTTTTGTAAACGCGCCTACCAAGGTAGTGTCTCAAAGCCATTCAATTTCCAATAATTCTTCCTTTTCTAAAAACCCTCTTCCTGTAGGAGCGAGCTCCAGCTCGCGACCTTTCGATTAAAACGGGTGATAAACCGACAATTGAATGTCTCTGCCCTATTTTCTTTGAAATTGCCTTTCCCTTAGCCTTGTGCTATAATAGGTTTCAGCATACATCTCACAGTTAAAGAGAAACAGCATGACACATCGTGATTTAAAAAACGGAGAAATACTCCCCGACATTGAAAAGATTCTCATCATTCGCGCAGATGGTATTGGTGATTTGCTGAACTCAACCCCAGCAATCAGGTTGCTGCGCCAGAATTACCCATCAGCAGAAATTACGGTGTTAGCACGACCACTCAATGCACCTGTGTTGATCGGAAACCCTGATATTGACAAGGTACTTGTGTTTGATCATCAAGGGGAGCATCACCAATTGTCTGCGCAGCTCCAATTCTATCGCTTGCTACGCCGTGAGCAGTTTCATCTCGTTGTTGCGATGCAGACCGCTACGTGGCCACATCTCATCGCTTTTCTCTCAGGTGCTCCTTATCGTTTAGGTCGCTATCAGAAACGGTTTAAGTCCACACTAACGCATGCATGGCATGGCAAGTATCAAAAAGGCGAAACTCACGAAGTCGATAGAAACTTGGAATTAGTGCGGTTAATCTGTGAAGGTGAAGGCACACGACAACTTGTTTTCAACTTGTTGCCAGATGAGATTGCAAATGCTAAAACGCTCCTTGCGTCTTTGGGTGCTGAGGATGATGCTTTTCTAATTGGTATTCATCCCGGCGGAAGTTCTTTTGATAAACGGTGGCCCGAAAATCAGTATGCTGAACTTGCTGATAGACTCGTTCGCCATTACAACGCAACAGTCCTTCTTTTACACGGTCCCGATGAAGCAGAATTGACACACAACATCCAAGAAGTGATGCAGTCCGATGCTATCGACTACGCGCCAAAAACAATCCGGGAATTGGCAGCACTGCTTTCCCGTTGTGACTTAGTAGTGTGTAATGATTCTGGTCCGATGCATCTTGCTGCAGCACTGGATGTACCGACAGTAGCAATCTTCGGTCCAACTGATCATGTCGCATGGCGTCCGATGAGTGAAAACGCATCTGTCGTGAGGCGCGATATGCCATGCTGGCCCTGTAGTGCCCACAAATGCAAAATCGGATGGGAATGCACCAAAAAGCTCCCAGTTGAAATGGTCTGGAATACAACGGCAATGACCGTAGAAGCGAGCCGAAAATGAAAATTGCTATAGCAGCTTGGGGAACAACAGGAGATGTCTATCCAGTTTTAGCACTCGCTGAACGTTTGCTCAAAAGAAAACATCAGGTACGTGTCTGTGCACCATCCATCTACAAAGACAAGATTCTTGACATCGGAGCGGACTTCTACGAAGTAGGAGTTCCTTTTGATTTAGCAGAATTTCATCAAACGATGGATACTGTCATAGCAATGCGCGATCCTATGGCACCATTGCTGCTTATCGCGAAGGAAGGTATTCTGCGTCGCGGCCAAAAATGGTATAACGATTGCCTTACAGCGATGAAAGGGTATGATTTAGCAATTTGCCATTCCATAGACATCCCTGGACAAGAAGCGGCTATCCGAAACGGATTACCTTGGTTGACCGTGACGTATTGTCCGGGCTTCATTAAAATCCCCGATAATGCTCTCTATCTTTTTCCAAATTGGAGTCGAACATTCAATGCTATTGTGTGGAAATTGATAAGACTCAGACTTAGATATGCTGTTGACCCGCTTTTTAATCAGTTTATTGCGTCTGTCGGTGGAAAACCGAGGGCTACGGTAGCATCGGATGAAATGTATTCACCCCATCTGAACCTTATCGCGGCATCTCCAGCACTTTGCCAACCAGGCGACTTTCCACCAAACCACAAGTTTACAGGCATTTGGCATCTTGCGCAGCCAGACTACGTTCCGTCTTCTGAACTCACAGATTTCTTAGCAGACGGACCGCCACCCATCGTTATTACTTTCGGTTCTATGGGAGGAAGCAATAGTCGTGAGACAACGGAAATTTTAATGAATGCGGTTAAAATGATAAACCAACGCGTTATCATTCAAGCAGGTTGGGGACTTTTAGGTACGCAGGATGCTGGAGAGGACATCTTTTGCACGGAGTATGTCCCGCATCAATGGCTATTTCCGCAGATAAGTTGTGTTGTGCATCACGGTGGTGCAGGGACTACTGCCTCGGTGTGTCGGGCAAAAGTTCCGTCTGTCGTAGTGCCGCATATCGCCGATCAATTCTATTGGGGAAAACTACTTTTTGGCTTGGGCGTTGCACCGAAAAGTCTAAATCGACGTAATCTCACTGCTAAACGTCTTACCCAAAGAATTGAACAGGTTTTTGCCACACCTTCAATGACAGAAAAGGCAGAAATGTTAGGAACACAAATGGAATCTGAAGATGGCTTGACAACAGCGGTTGACCTAATTGAATCCTTTCCCTTGACTAAACAAACGTGAGTTAGATAATAAGACTCAAATCTTGATGTAGGTTGGGTAGAGCGCAGCGAAACCCAACGATCCAACGCTGTCCATGTGAGAATACGTTGGGTTTCCAACTATACGCTAATGTCAAACCCCGTTTTAATTGTCTGAATCAGAATTCACAGGGTTAGAGGGTGTTCCTGATTGACAATCTCTTTAACGCGAAAGCGTTTAATCACCACCAAGTACGGCTGACCGGACCAAAAATCCGTTTTGGACAACGGACAAAACGAGCAGAAACCCAATCATTAAAAAGATGAAAAAAATCCTTGTTTTCAGTTTCAGGTTTATCGGCGATGCAATGCTATCTACCGCAGTTATCCAACCACTACGCGCGCACTTTCCAAATGCCCACATCACCTTTCTCGTGGGACCGAGCGCATTTGACCTTCTCGCTAACGACACACAACTTGATACTACCCTTATTTACGACAACCGAGGCGAACATGAAGGTATAAAAGGACGGATAAAACTCATAAGGACGTTACGCCGTGAAAAATTTGATCTTGTTGTGAATCTGCGGGACAGTTTCACAGCACGATGTATCGGCGCGAAACATTGGGGATTGGTGCGCGGGGATAGAGAACGCCATGCAGTTACCCGATATCTGGAAGTCTTGAGTAAGCAAGGCGTTGAGACAACAGATGCACAGCCTCACCTACAGTTAACTGAAACAGAACAAACGACAGCATACAATTTTCTTGCCGAAGCAGGTGCTACATCAGAAAGGTTGTTAATAGGTATTCATCCGGGCGGGAATTGGGAATACAAACTTTGGAGTGCTGATAAATATGCACAACTCGTAACCGATCTGTATAAAGAACAGAACGCTACAATTTTACTTTTCGCTGGTCCAAACGAGCGCAAACTACAAACACAAGTTGCAGATATGATGGATATATCACCGATCCTTGTCAAAACCGAAAATCTACGAGAAGTCGCAGCGTTGATTGCAGCGTGTGATGTCTACATCGGTAATGACACAGGCCCAATGCACATCGCTGCTGCCGTCCGAACACCAGTAATTGCGCTTTTCGGTTCAACAAATCACATTCGGAGCGGTCCCTATGGTGACAAACATACAGTTGTGCAAAGTGGAATTGACTTGGGGTGTAATCCGTGTCATCCTGGTCGGCATCCTGGCGGGTGCGGTGCGGGTAGTTGCGCTGTGATTGATGCAATTACGGTGGAACATGTGTTGGCAGCAGTAGAGCGTTACATCACTCTCGGAACTTCTCTTTGAGACCTGCGTAGGTATCCCGTCAAATTTCACTATCAGCGGTGTTTAATCAATACCTCTGCGTTAGGCATTTTTCTTTTCTTCCAGACGTTTAAGAACTTCTAAAGCCTTAGCAAGCTCAGCTTCAGCGCGTTGTCGCGCCTCCGTTTCTTGTTCAACCTGTTTCTCCAGCGGTTGCAACCAGACCGAACGGCTTGGATCATAGAGTCCGAAAATACCATCATTTTCACCTAATTCCAGCCCCAGCACAAGAGAGGATAGACGTTCATCCACAAACGCTATCTCTTCATACACACCATCCACAAGACGATACCCGAGGAAATAAGGATCAACTTCGTGATACGGATCGTAGATATAATACTCGCGGACACCGAGAACCGAAGCATAGAGGTCCTTTTTATGTGTTAGATCGTGCCTGTATGTGCTTGGACTCGCAACTTCCAATACAAAATCGGGAGCATGTCTTTCTTCCCATATCTTATAGGTGCGTCTCCGTTTCTTATTAACCCCAAAGGCGACAAACACATCTGGGGAAACCGATTTCCTGGGGTTCCCTTCTTCATAATACATCAATAGATTTCCAGAGACATGCACATCGTCAACTTCGCGGAAATGGTGTTTGAGCATCTGAATACAATCTATCATGATATCTCGATGATACTCGGTTTCTGCGATATGTTTACCGTCCGATTCGGGATAGATAACTGTCGGTGCAGCCCTTATTTTATCCTGCATCGTGGCTACCTCCGGTCTCTGCAATAATATCAATCTGTAAAACTATTCTATCACAAGTATCATCGGATATCAAGGGATTTTGAAAATCCTCCGCAAATTTCGTGATAACATCGGGTGGCAATCCGTATCATCCAGGTAGGTGCGGCGCTGGCAGTTGCGCTGTGATTGATGCAATTACGGTGGAACAAGTGTGGGAGATAGTAGATCGTGTATTATGATTTTTTCAACTGCAACCGCAAACTATTTAACACAACCGAAACACTACTAAACGCCATCGCAAACGCCGCAAGCATCGGATGTAACTCGCGTAACATATCAGGCACAAACGCAAGCGGAAACAGCACACCTGCAGCAACAGGGATTAACAGCACATTGTAAAAAAACGCCCAAAACAGATTCTGTTTAATGGTGCGAAGTGTTGCACGGCTTAACCGAATAGCATCAGGAATAGCGTGAAGATCACCGTGCATCAACGTCAAATCGGCTGTCTCCATAGCAATATCTGTCCCCGTACCGAGTGCCATGCCAACATCTGCCTGCGCTAACGCAGGCGCATCGTTGATACCGTCCCCTACCATAGCCACAAAACCATCCGTCCCCTCTTGCGCTTCTTTAACAGCAAAGGCTTTGTCTTCGGGAAGAAGTTCCGCCATCACATCAGTAATCCCGACATTTTTTGCGATAGCAGCGGCAGTCCCACGGTTGTCCCCAGTCATCATTGTCACTTCACATCCGAGTTGTCGGAGTTCAGCGACAGCAGCTTTCGCTTCCGACTTCACCGTATCTGCAACAGCAAGGAGTCCGTGGGCCTTCGAATCTATTGCCACCCACAACACCGTTTTTGCATCTGCCTGTAATCGTTCCGCCTCTGCCTCAAACGTTTGAGTCGGAATTTGATGTTGTTCCATTAAGGACAAATTACCTATTATCGCTTTATTCTCACCGAGTTGTGCAATAATGCCATTCCCTGCGACAGCGGTAAACTCCGTAGGTGCAGAGGTGTCAATCCCGCGTTCAGAAGCAGCGAGAACAATTGCTTTTCCGATAGGGTGTTCACTACCGCGCTCCGCAGAGGCAGCGATCTGAAGTAATCTATTTTTATCTCCACCGTTTGCAATAATATCTGTGAGAGTCAGTTGCCCTTGTGTCAAAGTACCAGTTTTATCAAGAACGATCCGAGATAATGCACCGACATGTTCTAACGCTTCACTGTTCCGAAAAAGGATACCGCGATGCGCACCAATCCCTGTACTGACCATAATAGCAGTCGGTGTTGCAAGCCCTAATGCACACGGACACGCAATAACCAACACCGCAACTAACCGAAGCATCGCTGGTGTAAATCCTTCTCCTACGATAAACCACCACACGAGAAACGTCACGACAGCAACGCATAAAACAACAGGCACAAACACACTTGCAACCGCATCTGCAGTACGTTGAATGGGTGCTTTACTCTGTTGTGTTGCTTGCACTAACTGAACAAGTCTTGCAAGGGAGGTTTCTGAACCGACGCGCGTTGCCTCAATTGTGAGCAAACCACTCTGATTAATTGTTGCACTCGCAACGGTATCCTCTACCGACTTGTCTACAGGCATGCTTTCACCAGTAAACAAACTTTCATCAACAGCACTTGAACCTTCACGTACAATGCCGTCAACGGGCATGCTTTCACCGGGACGTACAATAATTAGATCACCAACTGCCACCTGTTCAATCGGTATGTGTTGTTCTTCACCATCTTTGAGGAGACACGCTGTTTTCGGTGAGAGACGCATCAGTTTTTTGAGAGCAGCACTCGTCTGTCCTTTCGCACGCGCCTCCAAGAACTTGCCCAATTTAATCAATGTAATAATAACAGCCGCTGTCTCAAAATAGACATGGTTTCCAAACCCTTGTAGATTGTAGGTTAGTGCTATCATAACAACAACACTATAAAGAAACGCAACAGATGAACCCATTGCAATGAGCGAATCCATATTGGCAGAACGATTACGCAATGCCTTGACGCTACCGACGTAATAATCCCAAGCGACATAAACCTGCACCGGCGATGCCAAAATGAACATCACCCAATTGACCCAAGACGCATCTGCCCACTCACCTATCAATCCCATATCTCCACTCATGCTGAGTAGAAATAGTGGGAGCGTGAAAAGGATACCCACGCTGAATTGCAACTTTTGTCGTTGGCGTTCTGCGGCACGTGCGGCTGCTTCAGAATCCGCATCTACAACGTCAAATCCAAGGGATCGGATTTTGTCGACGATTGCTGCTTCACTAAGGGCAGACGGATTGAAAGTGATCGCTGCCTGCTCTGTGGCAATACTAACATTTGCTGCAAAGATACCCGCCATCTCTTCAAGACTATGCGTGATAGTGGCAGCACAACCTTCACAATGCATGCCAGTGATGGGAAGATTAATTTGCTGTTCCATTTTCATTGTAAAATCTAATAATCCTTATACACTTGCTTTTGATTAACAGCGTTTGTAATCGTGCAATTCATTGCGCCTCTTACATTCACAAGTAGGTGTTTTGATGAAGATTAAGTTTTAACTCGGTAATTCTTATATTTCCAGTCCCGGTAGGTGTTAATTTAAGGAAATGAATCCGCTTTTTTGGATGTGTTGAGCCCCAGCGGGGCGAAAGGTCTATAGAAACGTGGAACTCATCAAATACAAGCCCCAGCGGGGCGAAAGGTGTACATTACAAGTTGACTTCTTGTCTAAACTTCTGACAAAATTCATATACACCTTGTATCGCACATTTGACACTAAATTATTTATGCTTATTTCTCTCTTAAGTCAAATGCACAGGCTCACCAGTTGCCAAAGACTGATTCGCTGCGATAGACAAAATAGCAGTCTTTGCAGCATCAGGATACGGAGAACGAATTGCACTACCATCTCCAGTACGAACAGCATCAATAAAAGTGCTATCCATATCAATCGTGCAATTATTTTCCGGATTCCACGTTTCTTTTCCATCAGCTGTGGAAAGCACAAGCGCACGTCTCAGGTGATATTCCAATGAACCATCTTCACAAAAAATGTCTAACCCAGAACGCCGAAGTCCGTTTGTCGTAAAGCACGCAGAGAACATAATCCCAAACACACCACTCTCAAATTGCAAAGAGACTGCAGATGCTTCCTCAATATCGTAATCGGTATCAGGAATAAGGTCATATCTCGCGACAGCATAGACGGTTTTGACTTCACCAAAAAGATAGCGCGCCATATCAAATTCGTGTGTCGTCTGCTCCATGAGCTGACCACCAGATTTTGCCTTCTCGCGCCACCAACCACCGGGCATGCCGCCCATCCAGTAGCCCATAAAAAATCCGACGCGTCGTGAAGCGAGCAATTCCTGTGCCTTGTCAATAATATCAAGGTATCGTTCCTGATAGCCGCAAGCGGTAATGATGTCTTTGTCCGCAATTTCGGCAGCAATTTCCTTTGCTTCGTCAGCATCCATGTGAACGGGTTTTTCAACAAACATCGGTAACCCAGCAGCAACAACAGCCTTCTCAGGTGCACCGTGTGCAAAAGGCGGAATTGAGATATAAACCGCATCCAATTCCTCTTTCGCAAGCATATCGTTGTAATCTGCATACGCCTTGCCACCGTACTGCTCAACCGCACGTTCCGCTTTTTCGACAACAATATCACAAAAAGCAACGAATTTGTTGCCGCCAATTTGAGTTAATTCACGCAGGTGGCGATTCATGTTGCCACCTGTACCAATAAAACCTAATCTAACGTCTGACATAAATTCTCCTATATGAAAAATGTAAATTTATAGTAAATCTAACGAATTGTGTTAAATAACTGATTGTAAAATATTATTTCACAATTATATGGCGTTTTGTTAGAGCGTATCTCATAAATAGGATTTGTTGGTTCGTTATGAGTTGCTTCTCTTTGTAGGAGGGAACTCCGATTCCCGACTATTAGGGGTTTCGTCGCGATTCGGAGATCGCTCCTACAGGATTTTGAAATCCGGTTTTCAAAGCCCTCCAACTATTTATGAGATAGGTTGTAGTTTTTATCATTAGTTGATTCCTTTTTCAGTCCCGTAGGGACGATATGTTTATAGAAAACGTTGAATACCCTACGTTTAGTCCCGTAGGGACGATATGTGTATAACATGAGTTCAATATGTGTGAAAATAATACAAACAATTAGTTAACTAACACAAGCCGTAAATCTAAAATCCGTGAACATTCCTTTGTAGACATGGTTAAAACAGTGCCCGACACAGTTATGAACACGGTGTCCATTCCTTTGATATAAATTCAAGCATAGATTGGGTAGAGCTTGCGAGACTCAACCTACACGACGACTGGCCTATATGTTACCACGATCACTTTCCGTGCTACCACAGCAGCACGGTGCCGTCCTCACTTCCACTTGCGAGTGTGTTTCCATCCGGACTAAATGCAACACTCCTAACAACATCTGTATGCCCTGTGAGAGTGTGTTTATGTTCTCCAGTTTTTGCGTCCCATAGCCGGATCGTGTTATCCCAACTTCCACTTGCGAGTGTGTTTCCATCCGGACTAAATGCAACGCTCCAGACCGGCGATGTATGCCCTGTGAGTATGTGTTTATGTTCTCCAGTTTTTGCGTCCCATAGCCGGATCGTGTTATCCCAACT
>JAPPIG010000041.1 GCA_028820635.1 Candidatus Poribacteria bacterium | reverse complement strand
AAGTTTTTCTTGCCAAGTGACATGCAAGGACAATTCTGGTTCATCCGCGACATAAACCACAGATTTTGCAACCCGAAGCAGGGCTTCGGTGAGAAAAATTAGAATTTGTTTCTCTCCTGATGAGAGAAGGCGTGGATTTATGTCCGCTGGCGAAGAAGTTTCGATTTTTAAATATCCTCTCTCATCAAACTTAATCGACTTGTTACTCAAAAATGAATTAACGATTTCTTCATAACGGCGTAAAGAGGCGAAAATATCTTCTTTATCTTTTTCAAGTTTCTTGGCATATGCCACCATGGCTTTTGTTCGTCCGATAAGTGGAATTACAAAAATGTCTTCAAATTCCGCAGGAATATCTTTTCCTTCATGAATCCGGACAAATACTTGTTCTGCAACAGTTAACGCAGCAAAATGATCGTCAATTCTGCTCTGCATTACTTCGTCTAAAAATCCAGCATCCTCAAAAGCATCCAATAATTGATCTTTTTCTACTTCCGTTGGTAACGAGTGAAAAACTGAATTACGAATTGACTTAAGTTGGTCATGTTCTTTGCTATAAAGTATCATCGATAAGACTTGATGTTCAAACTCTCTATAACGCTCAGAAAGTTGGGCGTTTAAGATGGAATGATAGCGAGAGATATCTTCTAACAATTCCTCAAGTCGTAAGTCTACTGATTCCAAAGGTTCTGTCCTTGTATGCCATTTTTCTTCATACTTTGTTACAGGTAAACGACGGCTTACGGGGAGCCAAACCAGAGGGACTAGGGTAGTTAATTCATCATAAAATTTCTCTGATACTACGGTTCTTCTCACGAAGCGTTCAGGGAGCCTCTCTGGAAGAGTATTACCCTTTTCAAGCCACCCATGGTGTTCAGTAAATCTGCGTCCAGTAATAGACTCTGTATCAATGCCTATTTCCTCTTCATCCAGTTCGAGTCTCAAAAATCTATTTGCAGCATGAACTTTAACAGTGCGAAGTACAGAACTATTTTTAAAGTCTCGCAGATGGATCTCTGCGAACTCAAAATTGACATTTAGGATCCCCGATATATCAAGTGATAGAATGGAATTCAGAAGATTCAAAATAGTAGTTTTGCCAGAACCGTTCGGCCCTATCAATATATTCACATCCTTCTTAAAAGTTAGTGCGATGTCTCGATGTCCCCATAGTTTTTCTATTTTGAAGGATTCAATGAAATAACTGCTCATGATTTTGGCTCCCTTTTAGAATCTATACCCCGCAATTGGTTGTTAAAATAATAGCACATTTGACCTGAAAAGGCAAAGCGTTAACCCGTAGCATATCCTAACGTGAAATTCTCGTGCCGCGCTATGCTAATACCATTTCTAAAAGTTTATATCGCATTAACCGCACCTGAGTGCACAGACTAACAGTCTATGCTACAAGCAAGCACAAACTAAAAGTTTATGCTACAATTTCAATCAGAAATGGTATAACTTTCCGTTGAATACCTACCCTCATTTAGCTGTGCAGAAATCTCTGGAAACTCTTGCTTGCTGAACACCAATCGAAAGATGCCTGTCTGTGTTGGAACTTCACGTATTTTGGTATCGCTGGTGACGTTGAACGCTTTTTCAAGTGTTTTCAATACTTTTTGTTTGTACTTTGTGTCCCGATTACCTTCCAGATGTTGTCCCTTTGTCTCAAAAATCAGGACACGCGTCATGCCATCAACTTCTTTTGCCATCGCAACAAAATCTGGGTAGATCCGCTGTTTATTCCAACCTTGCACGTAATACTCACCCTGTTGACGCGCCACGACTCGATGCCACCATTGCAATGCCTTCTCACCATCGAGAAAATGCGCAAAATTCTTTTCCAATTCATTATCTGAAGGATACTCATACATCGGTTCAAACAGGCTGAGTTGGACAGGTTTACCGTATTTTGTAAGTAGATTTTGATTGGCGTGAACCTCAATTTTGTAGCTTTGTCGCAGTTTGTAATTGGGTTCACCTACCTCCAAATCAAATCGGATTTCTCCGTTTTCCAACTTTTCACGAAAAATTTGCTCTGACTGATTTTCTACTTCACCAGCTACGTGTTCCTGCAATGTAGGCACGAGATAAGAACGTCTATCGTAGATATTCTCATCGGTTTCGCCGTTTGTTTTGAGATCTTCGATTAATTCTTCTGCAATGCGAGCAGCCTGCCAAGGATTTGACACAATGTCCGAAAGGCAGAGCGTAAAATCGGAGACGCTAATGTTTTTCTCAACGTGTGGTTCTTGATCTTCGTGGAAAACGGGCGGTGCGTCGCCAACATTAACCGTTGCAGTCCGCAATCTGGCACTATCGGGTGTTGAAGCGTTCGGATCAGGTGGTTTAATTCTGAACCAGTCTATATGCGGTAAAATATGCGCCTGATAATTGAGTTGAATCCATTTGCCACCATCCTTATGACGCACGACTGGTAGATAAATCTCTTGACCTCGAAATTGCTTGCGGCGACGGATTTTTTCCACCTGAAAGTCTACTGGTTCCTGTGTATTTCCCGTGCCAAGGATTTCATCTTCCAAACCCGTGAGTCCTTGAGATTCTAATCCCTTCTTGACTTGCTTGACAGCAGCATCAACGTCAGTATCATTGCAAAAAACATAACACTGATCAAGCGATTTTCTACCAGTAAGTTGGGCATGTGGTTGTCGCATCACCCTTCCCACGAGTTGCGTAATTGCATTTTGTGAGCGTGTATTATCCAGTACCACTAACAAATAGGCAAATGAGCAGTCCCATCCCTCCATTAATGCTGCTTTTGTAATTATCCATTTTACCTGCGAATTCTTGGATAGCAAGTCTTCGCCTTGAAGTTCGTTCTGTGTGGCAGATTTAACACGTATTGCATCTGGGGGCACCTTTAAGTTTTGTGTGAGATAATCTCGAACATCCTCGGCATGGACATAATTGTTATCCCGTTGATCTTTACCGGTTCGTTCAACACGCACAACGGCAATCGGGCGGATATACCGATCCGTACTACTTTCAAGCAAACTTGCTTCGGTATCAAGTCTTTCAAGCTCCTTGAAAGCTTCACGCAAAGTATCTTGCCACTTCATATCCGAAAATGATGATACCTGCACTGGTGATTTTATCATCTCCTCTTTTTTCAGATCGGGTCCAGCAATATCAACAAGCAAATTACTGATGCCTCGATTCGGTGTGGCAGAGAGTTCAATAACCATTTGTGGGTCAAGGCGGTTAATAGAACTGGCAAATTCCTTTCCGTTTCTGGTGCCGTAAGCCTTATGTGCCTCGTCAAGAACAACTACGGGACGCAGTATCTTGATTACGTTAAAGAGACTTTGCATAGGAAAGTCTCCTTCAGGGTTAGGATCAAGATCGGGGTATTTCTCTTTCATAAGTGCATTGCCGTCCTTATCGTCATGGTCGGGGAAGAAACTCGAATAACGCCCTGAATTCCGATACATACGGTAATATGCTTTGTCTTTTAGTTTTTTATCAGGGGATTTGTTTGCTGCAGGTAACATGAGTAGCATGACGCATAGATAATTGGCCGTATCATCCCGATTGAAAGTTTCTTCCCTTTCCAGCATTTTGACGCGCCCACCACTTGCACGCTCTAACACTTTACGATAGGGATGTTCTTTGTTCCACAAAGCAGCCTTTGTTTGATCGTAGATAGCCTGTGTTGGCACAACCCATAATGTTAATCCTCGCTGCCGATGCAGTCGTTCTAAAGCGGATGCAGCAAGCAGTGTTTTACCGCCACCTGTCGGCACTTTAAAACAGATATGCGGGATCGGGCGATTTGCGCCGTCCTTACGGTCAACGTATTCACCAGCGGTTACT
>JAPPIG010000084.1 GCA_028820635.1 Candidatus Poribacteria bacterium | reverse complement strand
AATGTATTCATAATAGAAGAGTATACACCATTTTATAAAAATGCGTAAGTCCTGCATTCATTTCTTCCAGCTTTTCTTGAAAGTGTGTCTTGGTATTCCTGCAAGTGATTTAGAATAGCTGGATAATGTTGTATTTCCGTTCCTTTCCTGACATATATTAACCATAAGTCCGCCCATTTCATAGAATAGCACTTAATATCTTTGCCGCGTAGAAGAGGCCTGATAATTTCTGCTGATTTGGCATTTTGTGTTACCAACTCGTTACGTTTTGTCTCGCTTATGATGAATGCATCGTTGTAACCTGTTGTGACTCCTCGATAAATGTTTATATTCCAATCCTTGAGCGGTTTTCCGATCTTTTCTATTTTGCGCCTGATTGCAAGTTCGGCAGATGAGAGGACCGCCCACGGTTTGCCTTTAGCGGGCATCTCCATACTCACACCATTATCTATCAAATATCGGGAAATGTTACCTGTCTGTTTGTCAAAATTTGCTCCGAGGGACACAGCCCTGAAAGCGGTAGGAACATCAAAACAAGTGTTTTGGAACAGCAAGATGTTTGTGTCTACAGTAGCATCGAACACGTCTGGTCCCATATCCAGCAATTGAATAGGTTGGGTAAGCGTTACAAAATAAACTCTCAGATTTTTGCCATATCCCGCACGCATCCACTTATTAGAAGTAATTAAACAAGCATGTCCTTTGTTTTCCAAAAGTTGGTGTGCTTTTTCATAGAACAGACAGTAAATATCGCCAGTGCGGGCAAAGGTATCAAAACCTACATCTTGATAAAGGTTAGCGAGTCTACCATTTTCCTTTTGCAATTGAATATAAGGCGGATTGCCAATTACTACATCAAATCCGTCTTTAACACCAAACATCCACTCGGCATCAAAAAACTCAGCAACAGCGTTTTGGTTGTATGCATCCCAGTGAGCAATTCGTTTTGCTTCTTCAAGTCCTGCTGCGAGTTTTGCCTCGTGAACAGCGTATTCTTCTTGTAACTCTTCACGCAGTTCCTGTTGTGCTTGTTCTGATGATAGCTGAGAGTTTTCTACTTGTTGTTCTATCCTATTTTGTATCTGCTCGTGCCACTCCGCGTGCTTTGCTGCCAAAGTTTCTGCTAACTGTTCTCGGCATTCTTTCTCTTGTTTGATATAACCTAACTTGATATGGCGGGTATTTGCATTAAAGTGTTTGCTCCGAAGTGCCGCAATTTCCTGCCGAAGCTGTAGTATATCTTCGTTTTCAAGAAACAGTTTGCATTCAGGTTCCATCAGCTCTTTCAAACCGATAAGTGTATTGGCTGCTACAAACTTCGTCTCTAAATTGGGGAGTGGACGGATGCCGTAGTTTGCATTCTGATTGTCGTTTGTCCCCTGCTCAATAATCAGCGAGATAAAAAAGCGGAGTTTGGCAATAGTGGTAGCGATCGGTTGGATGTCCACACCGTAGATGCAGTTCTGAATGAGGTAGAGTTTTCTACCGTAATCATTGTATCGGTTTGTTTCGGAGAATACCTGCTCAATTGCTTTTTTGGCACTCTCTTTGCTCTCAGGGTCGTCAATCTTTTCCGCTTGCGTGAGTTGTCGGTATTTCCAATGTTCATTCTGTGGGTCCAGTTTTCGGAGAATTAGCACAAATTTATTGAGAATTCCCATCGGAAACGCACCTGTGCCGACAGCGGGGTCTATGATTTTGAAATCGTTTATTGCTTCAATCATCGGTAGAATTTCATCTTGATGGATAAGATGGTCATCGGGGTTTTCAATCTTTCCCTGCTGGTTGTAAGCGAGAAGATCATCGCGAAGACGGTCTTCTAAGTCCTTTTTGTCATTGTCATAAGGTTTAACTTTCTGAAGGAAGTAAGCGATAAGTGCTTCGTCTACCATATAGTTAACGATTTGGCGTGGGGTATAGTAAGAACCTGTGGCTCTACGTGCAGTGATTCGCGTTTCAGGATTATACGCACCGAGTAGATTTTCAAATACCTGTCCGAGCAGTTCGGGGTCAAGTGCAACCTCTTGTTCAACTGGTGTGTTTTCTTCAACGGTAAACTTATAGTGTGAGAAAATTTCGAAAATACCTTTATCCTCTTGATCTTCTTGATAAAAGAGTTTCGCCGGGACCTGCAGTTTTCGTCTGTCGTTTTCGTTGTCTGTAAAGCAATCAATGCGTTCACCGCCATCTCTGGTTGCCTCAAAAGTATCAAGACAGTCGAACAAGCCGCCGTTAACAAACGGAACTTGTTTAAGATGTTCCAGAAATCCATTCGGGTTCTGTAAGAGATCATTATAGCGATATTTACTTGCGTCGCGGTGGGTACTTGAATTGCGTCTACTAAATGCCCGTTCATTTATTGGGGTATTGAGCGTTGCAAAGAATAGATTTTGCAGCACGGCTTGGTAGTAATCGGATGACTCCATTGAAAAGTTGTTTAGCAATGCTTCTGCCTTATCTATGTCAAAAATGTCCTCAGGCACCAGATCCTTTTCTTTGAGAAACCAGATAAAAAGCAGACGTGTTATCATTCTGATAACCTGCATATCGTCATCTTCATCCGGGAATTCGCATTCTGCAACTGCCCATTGATACCATTCGTAAATCTCTTTATAAAACTTTTTGTTGAGCGGTTCTGTATTGAGAATTCCTTCCCACGCCTTATGGAGTGTGTCAAAGTTGTTAACACCTTGATTTTCTATGAGCCGGCGGAGATGTAGATCCGATACAATGTCAATATGTGCGCGTTTGGGGTCATCAAGTTTAATGTCTTTGATGAGCGTAACTTTCTCCAAGACCTGTTTTGTTTTGTCCCGTTTGTGGTGTCTACGGTTTATAATGCCAAGGGACAGAACATCCCCATACCTGAATATCATCATGATCGGTTTTTCGTATTCTTTGTTGATAAAACGTGTGATATCGGCAAGTTGTGTGCGCGTGTAAGTGTTTTTAGAAAGTTGAACAACGACAAACATATAAGAGGTTCTGAGTGCATCATCAATCTCAGTGCTTTCAAACAAAAACTGTTGGTCAGGTCTTAGCCGTTGTCTAATCTCATCATCCGCCACCTGCATAATCTGGTAATATGAATGCCAATCTTCAATGTGAAGTTTTTTAGATGGGTTAGTAGTTTCAATAGCAGATTCAATGAGACGATTGAATCTTTCGATGTCTATATCGTCCCTACCGACTCGTTTACTGTAATAGCCGAGTGTATTGAGGAGTTCTGTAGTAGCTTCTCTCAGGGAGTGTTCGTCAAAGTTCTTAAGTGCGTTCTCAATATTTTTCTTAATTGCTCTTTCTGTATTCATATAGTTGTTTTACCTTTCAACTTACTGACCAATCACCAGCCACGTAACGAGTTCAAATTCAGTCTCCTCGCCAATTTGAGTATCAGCAGTTGGCAATAAGGCATCCTTACTTTCGTCAAGTTGATCGTTGACCTTCCGAATATACTCTTTCCGAATTGACGCTAACGCAGCGTCAGAAAGTATCTGATAGATTGTCATGTCGTTGCCATTGTCAGTATCTTCGTTAAACTTTTCATACGGCTTTTTTTCTTCGTCAGTTTTTATTGAAGACTTTCCAACACAGAGCGCGCTAAACCGTTCTAATATCCGTTTCGGATTGGTGAAACCGATAGAAACCGCTTCATCCTCGGTGACATAGACGAGATAATATGGATGAAGGGGGTTGAGTTTTTTGCCTTCTTCGTTGTCCTCTTCCGTAAAAACCTGTTTTAAACAGAAGATAACACCCGGTTTTATATCAACAAGTTTTCCATGCTGATCAATTGGTTCGGTTACAGCATATAACCCCATATCCGCTTCGCGTAACTCGTCTTCTCTGGTCTGTAAATAGTTGAGGAGTTGTGCGCGGAAATCGTCCAGTGTGAACTGATTGATATTCAGTTGCTCATCCAAATCATCGAAGTCAAGGATATCGGTTTGCATACGTCGGAGTTGTTCGTCTCGATGCGACCAGACGCGTTCTAAGTTCTCATCTCTATTTTCAGGTGTGAGAGGATTGTCATAGCCAGTAGCCGTCAGATTGACGAGAGCCATGCGCGCCTCAACCCGAACTTTCAGATTGATGTACTCGTCAAGTTCAGGTGTAGGCCAAAAGTTTACCATACGGATTGTTTCGTTCTTACTACCGATTCGGTCAATCCGTCCGAAACGTTGGATAATCCGCACAGGATTCCAGTGTATATCGTAATTGATTAGATAATCACAGTCCTGTAGGTTTTGTCCTTCAGATATACAATCCGTTCCGATGAGGAGGTCAATTTCAGGGATTTCTTCTTCTGATTCATCTGTTGTTCGTTCTTTGGAGATAGGAGAGAAGTTGATCAAAATCTCATTGAAATCTGAATTGCCATAAGTCGTTTTATTTGCTGAACCTGTTACGACAGCACTCTCAATCTGAAGTGTTTCTTTTGCCCATTCGTGTATGTTCTTATAGAGATAATTTGCAGTATCTGCAAAAGCGGTAAAGACAAGGACTTTGCGGTTTAGTTTTCCCTCAATTTTCGCAGGGTTTTGCACCTTATTGGATATAAGCTCCTTGAGTTGCCCTAATTTCGCATCTCTGTCAGGGGTAATGTTAGCTGCGGCGCGTTGTATTCCTGTGAGTTGTTCTCTATCGTTCTGTAAGTCTTCCAACCACTTCTCAAGGTCGAGGTGTTCATATTGGTATATATCATTTTCCGCATCTTCAAATCCATTCAGCAGGTCATCATCCTCTCCATATTCTGCTTCTGCTTCTGCAAATGCATTATAATCAACATCACTTTCAGCTTCATCATGCAAGAAATCTTGTATGTCAATTGCAAGTTCATTTATTTTTTCAATGGTGCGTTTTAATGTTGAATCGAAGGAGTGGACGCTGCTCTCAAGCCGTTTGAGAAAGTTCACCTTCATCATACCGATAAGGTTACTCTCACGATGCCGCAGAACGCTATCATCATAATGGTGCAGGCAATCCGGTTTGATATAAAAGGATGGGTTGAAGAGTGCAAGTTTATATCTATCAATCTGTGTGCTAATGTTTTGAAAACTGGGGAATATACCCTGTGTATCAATATCGGGATAGACAGGTACCGGTTTTTCCCTATCGGGGAATTTGATCTTTGCATCATCAGTACCCTGATAGAATTTAATAATATGTTCTCTGGATCGTGCGATGGTGAGTCTATCTAATAAATTGAAAAAATCAGCATTCAAACTTTCAGCAAGACTATCCTGTCTTTGCGCTTGATTAGAAAGATTACCGTTTTGTTCTGTCCATTCTTCAAACCGATTTTGAGCGTTTCTCAGTGTTTCCCTAACGCTATTTATACCTGTATTTTGAAAAGCATCGTCATTGTCCTCTGTAATAAACCGTATCTGGTTTTCAAGGTCGGTCAGTTTATTGTTCACGGGTGTTGCAGATAGCATAAGCACCTGCGTTTGACATCCATTTTTGATAATCTCCTCCAATAGTTTGTTATATCGACTTCTGCGTAATAGTAGACCCTCTTCATATTTATCAGTTGGTCGGTTTCGGAAATTGTGTGATTCATCAATAACGACGAGGTCGAAATTTTCCCAATCAAAATCTGATGGACCTCTGTCTGTCAAGTCTGAGTGTGCGCGGACGGTGTAACGAAAGTTGTCTTTTCTGAATGGATTGTTTTGTCTTTGATAGTTTAAGGAATAGAGTGTCCAGTTCTGTTCTAACTTTTTGGGGCATAACACCAATACATTTGCACCCCGTATTTCAAAGTATTTTATAATGGCGAGTGCTTCAAAGGTCTTACCTAACCCGACACTATCGGCAATGATACAACCGTTATATGCCTTGAGTTTTTTGATGCATGCCTGAACACCGTGTTTCTGAAATTCGTATAGTTTTTTCCAGATTTCTGATAGCTGGAACTTGGGATTTTCTTGTGCGAAATCTGCATCCGTTGCATTTTCCAAGAAGTCTTCAAAGACATGGTACAAGGTCTTAAAATAGATGAATTCCGGGTCTTTGTCTATGTATATATTTTCAAGGTATTGTTTAACTGCTTCTTTTACATCTTGCACCTGATCCGATTCCCAAAGATTATCGAACCACTGTTTTAGGTCTTCACAATCGCTTTTGCTGTCCACTTCAAGGTTGAGTTCAATGTTGCTCGCTTTTTTGTTTAACCCCAAGCCTCGCACGGTAAAGTTGGAGCTGCCGAGGATTGCGTCCTCACTCCCGTCCTTCTCAATATAATACATCTTGCCGTGTAAGAAATTGGATTTAGCAACCGACTTGATTTCTACTTTATCTTCAATCCAATCGTAACAAGCTTTAGCAATTGCATTTTGGGGCAGGTAATTCTTTAGTTCTAACCCTTCTTCTGTAAGACGAAAGACTTTGCTTTCTGTTTTGCTGGGGTCCATACCCTGGATAAAACTGGGTTCACCAAACAGAAAACGGAGTCCTTTTATATTTGTGAGTTCGTCTTTGAGGTGATGGAATGCATAGATAGTAAAATAAGCGGAGACAAAAGAGAGGGATGCCCCGTCTTGGATTTTATCACGTAGAAAATCGGCGACGGTGCCGTACATCTTGTTATCTCGGATGTGAGAGTTATTTGACATTGCGTTTTTTCTAAATCCTTATGAATATATGTACATAACGATCTTAAATCATTCTGCTGGATTTTTATGATACCAAGCACATAGAAAAATAGCAAGCATAAAAATCCGAAATGTGTTAAACTATTGTGCAGTATGAAAATAAGTAGATGCTTGCTCGGAGGGGTGAACTACAAATGGTCGCGAGTTGGAACTCGCTCCTACAGGAAGAGCAATAATTACAATACAAAGATATAACGATGGGAGAAAAAATATGAAAAAATGGATATTATGTTTGGCAACTATTCTCTGTATAGGAATTGCTGTCTGCAGTAGTGATGCGAAGGAGTTGACTTTGGACGATATTTTTCCAACGGATCGGGTTTTAGATATACAGATCACTGTTTCGGAAAAGGATTGGAATAAGATTCGGCATCAGTCACGGCATTTTGCGCAAGTGCTGAACGAGTCTCGGCAATTTAAGCCGCCGGAACATCCGTATACTTATGTTGATGCAAGCGTAAGTATTGATGGCGTGGTGTTCCCGAAAGTTGGTATCCGTAAAAAAGGGTTTATCGGTTCGCAAAGTCATACACGACCATCGCTAAAAATCAAATTGCATCATATTGACAAAAAGGGTGAGATTGACGGATTGAGAAACCTAACACTCAATAACAATCAGCAGGATGCGAGTCAGGTCAGCCAGTTTGTGGGATATGCGCTGTTTAACGCGATCGGTTCGCCTGCACCGCGTTGCGCTTATGCGAAGGTGACGGTGAACGGCAAAAATTTAGGGATATATTCCCACGTGGAGAGTATGCGTAACCCTTTGCTCAAACGTGCTTTCGGAAATGACAAAGGTACTGTCTATGAAGGTTCTGTTGTTGATTTTTACAAGGAATGGGAAAACAGTTTTGAACATAAACGAGGAGACGATGAACCTGGTAGAGAAAAGATAAAGGTGTTGATTGATGTACTTGCAAATGACGTGGTGAGTGAACAAGCTATTGGTGAACATGTTGATTTAGATAGTTTTTACCGCTTCTGGGTAACGGAGGGGTTACTCGGTTTCTGGGATGGGTATTCTGGGAACAATAACAACTTTTTTGTCTATCTCAATCCAGAGACAGATAAGTTTCATTTTTTACCGTGGGGTGCGGATGCTTTGTTCTCTAATTTTGATATGAAGAATATGGGGAGAAATACCGGTGCACCAGTTTCGGTTAAGACACAAGGCTTAGTTGCTCATAAACTCTATCAACTTGATGCAGGCAGGGAACGTTATGCGAAAACGATGATGGATATTTTTGAAAAGCATTGGAACGAAGATGCGCTGCTTGCCGAATTGGATAGAATTGCTGTGATGATAGAACCGCACATGATTCCCGCGCAACGTACTTTTCATGAAAAAGAAGGTTGGGGTGAAGAAAAAACCATCTCTTTTTCAGATAAGTTAGATGGGACTCGCCACTTTATTCGTAAGCGTAAAAGCGAGGTTTTAGCGGAGATTTCTGGTGGCATGCCGATTTGGAAAAGAAGACCGAACCCGCCAATCGTTATGGGACCTGACGGGTTTGATGGTAAGTTTATGAAACAGTTTATTGAGTTGCCGGAAGACAATTTGTGGGGTGCAGCGAGGACTGGCGACCTTGACGGCATTAAGCGTTATCTTGCAGAGGGCGCGGATATCAATGCGCTTTCTCCAGAGACAAATATATCTCCTTTGTCATGGGCAACTATGATGGGACACACAAAGGCTGCCGAATTGCTTCTTCAACTCGGCGCAGATGTTAACGTGAGACAGGAGGATGGTGGAACGCCCTTGCATATTGCAGTTTCTTTAGGGCGCGCCGAACTCGCTGAACTTCTCATCAAAGAAGGAGCAGATGTTAACGCGAAAAACCGTGGCGGTGGTGTTCCTGCAAGTGCTTTGCACATTCCCTGGGGCATGCTTAAATTCATGACAGGGATGTTTGATATTGAGTTGGAACAGAAGGAGGTTGAAGCAGGCAGAGACAAAATTGCTGAGATGCTGAATGTCAATCGCCGCTCAAAACCGCAGGGCGTGGCAAACGACGTATGGGAAGCCGTGTTCATCGGAGACCTCAAAGTGGTTAAGCAGGCGATAACCGATGGCATGGATGTGAATGCAAGGAATCCGCAGTTTGGCGAACCGATGTTATCTACAGCTGCGCTGATGGAACACACGGAGATTATGGCTTTCTTGTTAGAAAAGGGGGCGGATATCAATACGCGGAATAGAGATGGAAATACAGCGTTACACGCCGCGGCATTCCTTGGACGTGCAGAAGCGGTAGAATTGCTCTTGGAACATGGTGTAGATGCCAATGTCCGAAATAATCAGGGCGGTTCCGCCATAGATAGTGCCCAACTTGATTGGGGTATCACAGAGGGGATATTGGGATTTCTCCAAATCGAGGTGAATGAAGCAGAAGTTAAAGCAGGTAGAGCAAAGGTTGTGAGACTTCTCGCTGGAAAGATGAAAAATGCTTCACAATCACATAACTTGTGGAAAGCATCAGCAAATGGTGATCTTTCTGCCATCAAAAATGCTTTGGATAATGGTTCGGATTTGAACTCACTTGATCCGGAATTCGGGATACCTCCGTTAGGATGGGCAGCTATACGCGGACAGACAGAAGCAGTAAAATTGCTCCTTGAAAAAGGTGCAAATATCAATAATAAACATAGAGACGGTTCAACTGCGTTGCATGGTGCAGCTTTTCTGGGGCGTGTTGAAACGGTGAAACTGCTTCTTGAGAAGGGCGCGGATATCAATGCCCGAAGTAATGATGGTTCTTTACCTATAAGTGCGGCACAACTCGACTGGGGTTTGACTGAGTTTGTGGTTGGACTTTTACAGATGAAAGTGGATGAGACTGAGGTCAAGGAAGGTAGAGTTGAGGTGATTAAACTTCTTTCAAATCAGAAGAAATAGGTTGTCGTATTTCGGATAGTGAACCCGATAACCATCAACGCATTTGTAATCTCCTGAGATAGTAGGAAGTAAAAAAGAAGGAAGACATAGCATAATGGCAAAACCGATTAACTACACTGACATTTTAGAAACAGGCGACAGCGAAATTTACGACATCCAGACGCACGCTGCGGGACCGGAAGGTAGTCTGCCTCTCACAGCGGAGATGCTCCTCAACAGACCAAGCGGCGATATTTTTGGTTTGAGTCACAATACGGCGATGGGATGGGCACCGACAGAACTGCGGCGAGAGGAATTCCTAATACTTAGCACACAAGGCGGTATCCGTGCGCCTGATGGGAGTCCTATTGCACTTGGATATCACACTGGGCATTGGGAAGTAGGTCTTTTGATGCAGGCTGTTGCGCGTGAGCTAAAAGAACTTGCGGCAATTCCGTTTGCTGGCTACTGTTCCGATCCGTGTGATGGTCGGACACAAGGCACTGTCGGTATGATGGATAGCCTCGCCTATCGTAACGATGCTGCGCAAATTTTTCGTAGACTCATTCGTTCTCTGCCGACACGGAAAGGGGTTGTTGGTGTTGCTACGTGCGATAAAGGTTTACCAGCGATGATGATGGCACTTGCTTCAATGCGAGAATTGCCTGCTGTGCTTGTACCGGGAGGCGTGACGTTGCCGCCGACTACAGGCGAAGATGCAGGGAAGATTCAGACAATCGGTGCACGTTTTGCACACGGTGAGATTAGCCTGCAAGATGCAGCGGACATGGGATGCCGTGCTTGTGCTACGCCCGGTGGCGGATGCCAATTCTTAGGAACTGCGGCAACTTCGCAGGTTGTTGGTGAAGCGTTAGGCATGAGTTTGACACATACAGCGTTAGCACCGTCTGGACAAAATATATGGTCGGATATGGGATTGCGTTCAGCGCGTGCAGTGGTCAATTTAGCCGCGAAGGGTTTGACGATGGATGATATCGTTACACCAGAGGCTATTCGGAATGCGATGGTCGTGCATGCGGCATTTGGTGGGTCAACGAACCTTTTGTTACATATTCCTGCGATTGCGCATGCTGCTGGTCTTGAACGTCCAACGGTGGATGACTGGACTGAAGTTAATCAACAAGTTCCACGGCTGGTAGATGTGTTGCCGAATGGACCGGTCGGACATCCGACTGTTCGTGTCTTTCTTGCTGGTGGTGTGCCTGAAGTGATGTTGCATCTACGCAAATTGGGCGGTCTGCTGAATGAAGATGTGCTAACAGCAACAGGTGAACCGCTCGGTAGCAATCTTGATTGGTGGGAAACTTCGGAACGACGGCAGCGTGTTCGGGAACTACTTGAGGAACGAGATAACGTTGCACCTGATGAGGTGATTTTGAGTCCGGATGCTGCAAAAGCAGCAGGATTAACGAGTACTGTCACGTTTCCGCGTGGCAACCTCGCGCCAGAGGGATCTGTCATCAAAAGCACAGCGATTGATCCGAGCGTTGTTGATGCTGATGGGGTGTATCGTATGACGGGACCAGCGCGTGTGTTTGTTCGAGAATCCGATGCAATACAGACACTTAAAGGTCAGGGTGAGAAGGATATGAAACCCGGAGATGTCATGGTGTTGTGTTGTCGTGGTCCACAAGGCACAGGAATGGAAGAGGTATATCAGGTCACATCAGCACTCAAACACCTATCATTTGGGAAACATATTGCCTTGATAACGGATGCGCGTTTTTCGGGGGTTTCAACTGGTGCGTGTATCGGACATGTTGGACCGGAAGCACTTGCGGGTGGACCTATCGGGAAAGTGCTTGATGGCGACGTAATTCAGATAGAGATTGATACTCAGGGATTAGTAGGAAGCATTGATCTGGTAGGGCATGGGAGTGAACAGTTCGGTGCGGCAGCGGGTGAACGCGTGTTAGCGGAACGGCAACCGCGTCCCGACCTTTCCTCTGACGAGGCTTTACCTGACGATACGCGACTGTGGGCAGCGTTACAATCTGTCGGCGGTGGCACATGGGGTGGCTGTGTCTATGATGTGGACGCAATTCTAAATGCGTTGAAATAGAGATGACTTGGTGAAATTGCCATGAAAATTTTGAAATATTGGGCACCACCCGTTCTCTACATGGCACTCATTTTCGTCATTTCGTCTTTGGAACAACCGCCACTCCCAATGCCAAAGTTTGAGTGGCTGACAATTGATAAACTCTACCATTTTGTTGAATATGGCATCCTGAGTGTGTTGCTGACTGTAGCGTTTGTAAACGTTCCGCCGAAATGGCTACCCTCAGGTTGGATTTGGGTTACTGCTGCGCTTATTTCAATTCTTTATGGAGCAAGCGATGAATTGCATCAGATGTTTGTGCCCGGTAGATTCGCTACGGTCGCAGATTGGGTTTCTGATGTAATTGGTGCAATTGTGGGTGTGGTAGGCGTTTATTTTTATTATAAAAGACAGAACAAGAGTTACCTCCTCTAAGGCATTACCGCACGCAACGGAAACCGTATTCATAGATTGTGTTCATTGGTGAAAGTAGAAAGCGACCAGCGACGCAGATACCTTGTGGTGAAGCACTCCAACCACCACCGCGCAACACGCGCTCAGTTTTAATGTCCATGAAATTGTTTATTATCCATTCTGGTTCATTCGTCCCTGAGCGTGGATTTTTGCGAGGCGATGCGAAGTAGAAGTCATCATCATAAAGATCTATACACCACTCCCAAACATTTCCAGACATATCATACAAACCATATCCGTTCGCGGGGTACTTACCAACCACTGTCGTATCTCCAACATTTCTGCCATAGTTCGCTTTCGCAGCGGACAACACATCTCCCCATGGATACTTTTTGCCCGATAGCCCACCGCGCGCAGCGTATTCCCATTCTGCCTCCGTTGGCAAACGTTTTCCTACCCACATAGTATAGGCCATCGCACTATACCAGCTCACCCAAGTAACAGGATGGTTCGCTTGTCCTGCCGGATAGTTGTTACCATTCCAATTTAACAGGTAGTCACCATCGTGAAACTTGCCCTCAATTTGATCTTTCTGCCAACTGGAATTTTCAATCAGGAACTGCTGATATTCAAGATTCGTCACAGCATGCGCGTCCATATAGAACGCATCCACATGCACCGTATGCACCTGCTGCTCGTAATAAGACTCAGTATCGTTGTTTCCCATCTCAAACTTGCCAGCAGGTATCAGCATCATGTTTTCAGGAGGATCGGGTATCGTCTTCACACAAGGCTCATCTTTTTCAGGTAAATACATGAAAAACAATCCTCCTATGCAATTTTTTGCTCCCTTATAGAAAAGTAAGTGGGCAGGTTTTAGCAGCGCGCAGGATGCCCTCGGATTGTTATGATAGAAAAAAAGCGAAGTTTTGTCAACATTTTATTTAAATGAAAAGCGGACTTGTGAAATAACTGTGTCCGTCCTATTTAAAACTATGGTGAATTATTGAAATAATTATACACTTCACTTGTAGGAGCGATCTCCGAATCGCGACAAAACGCCTTGATAGTCGGGAATCGGAGTTCCCTCCTACAGTTCAAAAATGTCTAATTAATTCTATAATCTACTACAAATAGCTCTAATTGCACGCTCATTTTCTTTTAACAAAAAAGTCAATTATATGATATACTATTTATCTACTTTTTGATTAATACATTTTAGACTTAGTTACCAAAATAGGGGGTTCACCCTTTAATCGTATCCTGAACCTTCCTTAACGGCTTACATCACAGGAATTAATATATGCATCCACTTGTTGCCTTGAAAGTGCCAAGCGGTTCTATTGCTGTTCACTGGTTTGAGCAGAGTAGTTTTGCGCTGAAAGATTCGGATGGCACGATTGTCCTAATTGACCCTTATTTTCCGCTGAACCGTCCCTCCGACCGCTTTATTCACACCAAACCTCCCTTGAATGAGTCGGAACTTCCGGCTGATTTTGTGCTATTAACACATGCACACGGTGACCATACATGTCCAGAATCCATACGCCGAATTTGGGAAACCTCTAACGCGACACGATTTATTGGACCGGAGGAGAGCGTGCGTCAAATTTCGTCAGAAACTGATGTTGCTTCTGATAACGTTTCAGAAATTGGTGCAGGTGGATCTGCGGAGCTGAACGGTATTACCGTGCATGCTGTTTATGCAAAACTGCCTGCTGGTGATCCATCTGCTGACATTGGTCCGCCTGATGTTACGCACCTGGGCTATGTTGTTGTAAGCGATGGAGTGACGTTATACTTTAGCGGTGATCCGATCAATAACTTTGCCGAACACGACGATCTGATTTCAGCAGTGGCAGCGCATCATCCGGATATTGGTTTCTTAACTAACCATCCGACTGAGGGTGAGTTTCCGTTTTATGATGGATGTGTTAAAATGGCGACGCGTATTGGATTGAAGCATGCAGTGCCTGTGCATCGTGCGTGTTTTGTTACTCGTGATTATGATCCGGAGGAGTGGGCATCTAACTTTCCAGTGGGTGGTCCGGAACCGTTGATTATTGAGAGAAATTCGCATATTATTTACTCATAGTGAAAAATTGGAATAGGATATAAGCAACACGATAATCAACGATGCGTACAACACATCCGCAAGAAATACGAGTCTACCAGACCCCAAATGGTAGAGAACCTTTTAATGAGTGGTTGGACTCAATTCGAGATACAAACACACAAGATCGGATTCAGGCGAGACTTGCGCGTCTTGAAGATGGTAATTTTGGGGATTGTTGATCTATTGGTGCAGGTGTTTTTGAGTTACGAATACACTTTGGAGCAGGTTATAGAATCTATTTTGGACAGATAGGTAACACAATCATCCTTTTACTCTGTGGTGGTGACAAATCATCACAAACACGAGATATTGAACGTGCCAAAACTTATTGGTTAGAATATAAGAGGGAACATCTATGAGAAAAATGAGAACATGGCGTGAATGTCTCATTGAGCGGATTACCAGCCGAGAAAGGGCAATTGGCTATTTACAAGCAATCTTTGAGGACTACCAAATTTATAAGAATCCTGCTGTAGTGTTAAGAGCCCTTCAGACGGTCGTTGAAGCGCAAGGTGGTGTTTTTGAACTTGCGAAGCAGGTGGATATGGATCCACAAGTCTTTTCGAAAATGTTATCCAACAAGGATATGCCTCTGATTGACACACTTGGAATTGTTCTTAAGGCACTTGGATATCATATCTCTATTCAACCGATAGAACCTGAAACCTCAAAGCTTGAGACTTATACTGATGCTTAGAGGCTCAAAACACATCGGCACATGTGGCAGAAAATTCAATAGATTAACAACATGGATTTTAGATTGATTGTAATTGAGTTTCACTTTTTGATCAACCCCGTCGAATGTCATAGATACGTTTGGCGTTGATTCACTACATTTGAGGTAAAGATATAGATATGTCTCTACAAGAACAAAAAACACCCCTTGTCGGTATTGTGATGGGGAGTGATTCCGATTTAGAAAAGATGGCTGAAGCCGCGAAGGTTTTAGAAGATTTTGAAGTGCCGTTTGAAATAACAATTTCTTCGGCGCACCGTTCGCCTGAACGGACGATGGCGTGGACAGAAAAGATTAAAGCGGAAGGTGGTAAAGTCATTATTGCAGGCGCGGGGCGCGCCGCACACCTTGCTGGTGTGATTGCAGCACATACTACGTTGCCCGTTATTGGGGTGCCGGTTGATGGTGGTCCTCTTAACGGCGTTGATGCGTTATATGCAACAGTGCAGATGCCTCCCGGTATACCAGTTGGAACAATGGCGATTGGGTCGGGCGGTGCAAGAAATGCGGGGATATTCGCGGTTCAGATTCTGGCACTTGAGTTCCCTGAATTGGAAGCGAAGCTGCAAGACTATAAAAAGAAGATGAGTGACGGCGTTGCGGAAAAAGCGGCGCGTCTCCAAGAAGTTGGTTATGAGAATTATTAGATGTTATAGGAAAACACATCATGGAAACTGAAGATAATATACAGTGGGAAAATGATACTGAACTCTTTGATATGATGGGGGAACAGTTATACGCTGCTGTGATTTCGGATGCGTTAGATGCTGCTGGATTCCGCGAGCAAGCATTGCAACACACTGTCCGCCCGTTGCTGCCTGACACGGTTGTTGTTGGTCGGGCAATGCCTGTGTTGTGCCTTGATGTCTATGAGATTCCTGATGAGCCGTATCAGGAGGAAATCGCGGCGGTGGATAGTCTAAAGCAGAATGATATCTTGGTCTGTTCAACAAACGGGAGTACACGTATCTGTTTTTGGGGAGAACTGCTTTCAACGGCGGCACAGGTGCGCGGCGCGCGCGGTGCTGTTATTGATGGGTTTATCCGTGATGTGCGTCCGATCATGGAAATGCGGTTCCCCATATTTACAACTGGGATATCGCCTGTAGATTCTAATGGGCGTGGAGAAGTGGTGGCATACAACGTCCCTATTGAGTGTGGTGGGGTTACGGTGAATCCTGGCGATATTGTGTTTGGGGATGCAGATGGTGTGGTTGTTATTCCGCAGGCGGTGGAAACGCAGGTAATTGAAGCAGCGCTGGAAAAGGTGAGTGGTGAAAACCGTACCCGCGATGCGCTGCGAGAAGGTGCAACGCTCCGAGAAGTTTATGATAAATATGGGATTCTGTAAAGACGCGCCTATAGTGGACTCAGAGCCATTCAATTGTCGAGTTTCACCTAATTATATTGTAGGAGGGAACTCCGATTCCCGACACCAATGTTTTCGTCGCGATTCGGAGATCGCTCCCGCCGAATGCCAAACGCGCATTCGGCGTTGATTCACAAGAAAAGACATATGATAAAATGTGAAATTACTGGAGAATTGAATGCCTCTGACAGTGGAATAGGAATGGTGAGGCGCAGTGACCTCGCATTACTGAAAGAACGAAGAAGTGCAGTTAGGAAACCGCACCTATCTTTGGGTTGGAAAATCGGGGTTACAAACCCCTCCAACAAGAAACATAAGGAAGAAATAGATGATTTATGAGTTGCGGACGTATCAGGTTGTACCGGGGAAAATGAAGAATCTGAATGACCGATTTGCTAATATCACACTGCCGTTGTTTGAGAAGTATAATATGAAAGTTATCGGTTTTTGGGAAACCGCAATCGGTGAGGCGACGACAACGGAATTGGTTTATCTACTTGCTTTTGAAGATTTGGGACACTATCAGCGTGCTTGGGATGCGTTTATAGCAGATCCTGAATGGCAAGCGGCGAAACGGCTTACAGAAGTAGGTGGTCCGTTAGTTAACGTGGTGAGTAATAAGATTCTTGAGCCTACAGATTATTCACCGTTGCAGTGAAGGTCCGAGGCACCAACTGGAGTTCGTTTCTACAAGAATGTAAGAGGCGTCAAATGCCAAACGCGCATTTGGCGTTGATTTGGCAATGAATTGCGCGATTACAAACGGGTCGCGAGCTGGAACTCGCTCCTACAAGAATGTAATTATACAAAGTGTTTATTTTCTTTAGCGTAAGATGGCGAGTTTTCCTATCTTTTCGACTTTGCTATCGCCAGTGTGAGCAATGACGCGATAGAGATATACGCCGTTGGCACACCTAACCCCTATCTCATCTTTTCCATCCCAATAGGTTTCATTGTTGCCCCGATTTGCACTTGCATCTGTGATCGTTCGAATTAATCTACCACTCACCGTATAAATTTTGATGGTGATTTTATCCGGTGGTTGTGCCAACTGATATGTGAAAAAAGTTTTGCCATCTTGGACAGGATTCGGCACATTGAAGACTTCGGTGAGGGTGACTGCCTCATCCAATGTAAAAACTGCTTCAATGTCAGTGGTGTTTTCACTCGTATCTGCAGCAGTTACCTGTAAGCGATAGGTACCATTTGGTAGGTCGGGAGCGAAACTAAATTTTGCAGTTTCAGGATTATCAACATCAAATTCCCATTTTGCCATATCGAATTCGCGATAGCGCCGTGTTACATCACTCACATCTAACTGGTTAAACGTAATGTTAAGGAGAGTGCCATCAAGTGCCGTTTCATCCGTAACTTGAATTTCACATTGGGGTTGCTGGGTAATGCGATTTTTGCCCATACTCTTAACTTCTCCAAGAGAGTTAACGTTGCGTTCTTCCCCTACAAGAATCTCATCGTTAACAAGAATTTCGACGGCAGGTGGGGTGATGTCGGGCATTTCAATGACAGTGAATTTAATAGAGATTTTCTCTGCTTCTCCACCAATTGCATCTCCATTAAAATTGCGTGCTTCAATTTCAAAAGCATACTCACCGGGAAAGAGAATAGGTTTGTAGTCAATTGGAACGGTATTAACGTCATCGGGATTTCGTAGGACGTAGTCCGATATTGGCTCAAGCGGTTTGCCGTTATCCCCTCTGCGGATAATCAGCGTATCCAAGTTTACACCGTCAACATCCTCAAGTAAGATAGAGATATGTGGGCGCGGTGCGATAACGCTGCCGGTTTGCGGTTGAACACCATCTACCCATAGATTGAAAGCAGGTGGTTTTGTGTCATCACTACTAATAAGGGTAAAAGGCGTAAGTTCGGTTGTTTGTGCGGTAATAGTTCCGACTTGTGCACTACTGAATTTAATCTTATCTCCGAATTTAAACGGTTCAGAACTTGATGTGACAAGTATTTCAAACCCGAGATGGTCAATAAAATGCCCTTTGTTGACATCTCCGGTCGCAAGTTCCTCACTTGGTAGAAAGACTGGCTCTCCGGTATTATCGCGGAGTTCATAAGAATCTGAGGATGTAAAAAAGATGAACCAATCGCCTACCAAGAACTCCTGTTTTAGTCCAGGGTTTACACTGACATTTGCTGTACCGTTGCCGACATTTTGATTTCGTGTTCCTTTCAACACAGCAGTACCCTCTGAATAATCTGTTTCAATTATGAGGATATCTGCAAATTCAAAGGGAACGATAGGTGTCCCATCATCAAGTTCTGGTGGCACTACCCATTTTTTCGGGATAGTGAATTCAATACCGTAATTTTCTTCTCGAAAAGGAATGTCAAGTTGACCGGGGTCATTTAATTTCTCATATTGGACATGTTCTTTCTTTTTTAGGTACACTTCGTAGTGAGTTGGATCTAAAAACAGAATAGTCCAAATACCCGCAGGTGTCAACTCTGGACTGATTTTGATGTTTTCGATTGGTAGCGGTTGTTTATTCGCGTTTTCGGTTTGAATAGGTGTGACATAATTTTCAAGTTGAAATATTGGCCCATCATCTTCAGGTTGAGGCTTTTCGTTTCCAGTGGCATAACTTAATTGTGATGGGAGTCGTTTCCATTTTTGATAAGTAGGATGCCACGTATAAATGCCGAGTTTTTCCGCTTCTTGAATCAACGCCGCTCTGAAATCCTTGCTGTCCTCTTTCCAAGGTGTATTTTCTCTAACAACATCTTCCAAACTTCTCACATCAAACCGCATCTTGAGGGTTGCAGGTTTTTTTAGTGTGATATCGGATGCGCGAAAAGATACTTCGTACTGTTGGATACTTTCCTCACCTGAACGGAGTAAACCTCTTCGCAGTGCAGCAACGCGCGGTATTGAGGCAAATTGAAACGAAGGTTGCGTCAAGGCAGATGGAACACTTGAAGAGACGGTTAGCGCGACCTTGTCCTCTTTTAGCGATGCTGCCTCAGCAGGGAAATCAATGTCAAAGACTCTATCAAGGCTAAAAGCTGTTAAGGGTTTTGATGACTCGTAGAAGAATTCGTTAACAACGAAAGTCGTGTAAAGTTTGTTATCAATTTCTTTTGGCTCTGCGACATTACCTTTAACGTCCTTGTCGGTAGTGTCTACCTCTGGGTCAGCGAGTACATAAATTTTATGGACACCAGTAGCGAGATTTTCTTTTAACTGAAGTGTTACAATAGTTCGCTGTAGTACTGTATCGCCTTCTTCCCAGTCGTCGGGAGTTAGCGTGACGCTTCCTAAGATTTTCGCGTCCTCATCAATTTGGAGGTCGCCACCTATATCAGGGTTGCCTTCTGCAAAAATAACTTCAATATTTTCTTTAACTGTTCTTCCACCGTTGTTAATAAGTTCGGCTATAAGAAGATATTTTCCTGTTTCTTTATTGAAAGTATATCGGATCGGAGCAAGACTTGTTCCATCCGTAGCAATGGCGATGTTGGGTCCCTCTGGCACATCAACACTGATTCGCCTATCTGATGATGGGTGTTTAACTGTTATGCCATCACTGTCAGTGACGATGATACGGTATCGAATTTTTCGTCCGCCCAGTGGTAGAGGGATAGGTGTTTGAAGTTCGTACCATTGTCCGCCAGGATGAAGTTCATGGGTGTCGGGAGGAGGTGTAGTTCTGACCATTGGGACGGTATGGTTCACGTAATCAAAAGTATTGTCCCACTCGACATAGATAGAACGAATACCCTTGTCCCCCCCTAAATCGTCAAAAATAAGTGCTTTTATGTTGAGCGTATGGGTTTTTTTAGGATCCAAGTCTTCACGTATATCTCCAATAATCGGTGTATCTACCCAGAATGTGGCACCCCCTACGGCTGCGCGTTTTTCATCATGAGCAAACATTTGAACGAAACCTCTGCCCGGTAATGCTTTGGGTGGGATTTTCAACTGAATTTTGCCATATTCACCCTTCCACACTCTACCTTGAGTGCTGCGTTCTGTGAAATCATTCTGCAAATCATCATCAAAGTGATTTTGGAAAATGGCTGAAGTAATGAGTTTCTGTGGGCTAAAATTTTCTGCTATCCACCATACATTGTTCGCGTCATGCGTCCCGACTTCATTTTTTAAAACGACAATCTGCTTATTGGAATTCAGTGCGATTTCTTCTAATTTAACCTGTATATCAAGTGTAGGGAGTGCGAGTCGTGTTGCCGGATCACCGAAGAGCGTATATTGTTCTGTTCCGGGAATCCATTGTGGATTGCGACTTCGGGTGATGAATCTGATTTTTGCGTCCGTAACTATTTTCCCGATGCTTGGTTGAGTTGCTGCGATTTCACTGTATCCTTGCTTTGCCTCAAAAGGTTCGCGTACAAACATTGCAGAGAATAGGTCTTCATCAAAATTGGCGTTGGCTGTAGCGTAAGTTAACCTTGTTGCGGTGAGCGATGCGATGGCACCGTATTTGCTGATCAAAAGTTGTTCACTGAGGCTGTGTGATCCGAATTGCTGTGGTTTATCAAATTTTCCATTCAAACAAGTTGTTGATATAACAAATGGGAGGCGGTTGTTACGTAAATTGATAGCATCATCAATATGAAAAATTGCCTCATCAGCCCATGTATGTATTCCACCGTGTCCTGCATATTCAACAACCAACGCACCATCATTAAATGCATTTAGGATACGTTTTGTAGTTTCGCTGACGTATTTATCTTTGTATTCTTCTTGTATCCGTATTTTTCGTAGATATATTTGTTTCGTGTTATAAGCGACAGGGATGATTTGTTGGATCAGTTTGTCTCGGGAAGTTTCGAAAGTCTCGTCAGAAGGATTGTTTAATTCATCATCTGCTACTTGTACGAGTGTTGCTTGCCATTGACCAATTTTAGGATTCTCTTCGTAGTCAATAATCTTTTGGATCATCCCTGTAAGTTCTTTAGGTGTTTGTACTGATAGGCGTCCGATGAACATATCGGGCAAGGCGTCATCTCCACTTACGTTAACAAATCTTTGATCCATTGCAGTTTCACCGCTTTCCGGCGCCCATGCGTGGTAAGTTGGGACAAAAATCGGGTAAAGATCGTAATCATTGTGAAGTCGTTTGATGACTCCTTTATAGTCGTAATGTGCATCACCCACGAGTAAGACGTAGGTAGGGGCTGGCGACTGCCATGTATGATAGGCATACCGCAAGAAGTTCTGGATTGCAAACGGCGTAAAGAGGCCATTACCAAATTCATTGTAAATTTCGTCTATATCCACAACTTTAACTGTCAAGCCTTGTGAACGTCGAAAATCGACTAAAGGTTTTATGCTTTCTAAAAACGTCTTATGTGTAATCACAATGTAATCTGCTTGTGTTGTAGGATTTCGCAAAGTGCTTGGTGGAACTTCGGTAAGTGTACTGATGGGGCGGTAGGCATGGTTTCCAATAACAAAGTAATTGGTGTATTGTACAACATCATCCTCAAATAGAATTTGGTAGGAGTTGCCACCTCCCGTTACCTTTCCATCAACAAGTTTTGCGGCTAAACTGCTTGAATTCAGCGTATAAACATCTATTGTCTCGGTCTGAAAGTTGGTTATGTTAAAATGCGTTTTTCCGCTAACCTCTGGCTCAGTTTCTGAATTAAACGCAAGCCGATTATTTTTTGCGCGAAAATTGTGCCAATATTCAAACTCATACCAATCAAGATAGAAGTCGTAGGAACCTCCTGAGGATTTGTTCTCAAGAGGGGCATAAATGCGCAATTCACTTTGCTCATCATAGGGAATTCGATTCTGCGGGATATTACGTGCGACAAGAGGTGCTTCTTGGCGTTTCCATTTCACAGAGTCACCAAGGTTCCTCCCATTAAAACTGATGCGCGCTTCGTGTGATGCTGCATGTTTCCGAGCGGCACCTTGAAGTTTCATACGAACTGTAGCATCTCGTTCAAAATTATACTGTGGTACTGCTCCTGGTAAATCTACAGGGAATTTTTTTGTACTAATACCAGAAGCACCTCCTCTGAGACCTGTCCAGAAATAGCGGTCCGCTAATTCAGATTTTACATTATACCCGTCAAGTGTATCGTACAACCTGTTTTCCTCAAACCGCAATTTTGTTAAAAAAGCATTCGGCGGCGTGATATCGGGAGTAACAGGTGCGCCTGACCGTGTGCCGATACGGAATGTTTCTACAGCAGTAGGTTCACCTACTGCTCTCTCTGTGTCTTTTGGGACGAAACTAAACCAATAGACGTTAGTATCTGTAAATTTATTACTCAAAGCCCGTGCGTAGAAGACAATCATATCTTCTTGATCATACGTTTCGTTTTGGTTTTTATCAAAAATATAGTATCCCTGTTCATTGCCCGCTGTTTCCAACCTTATGCTGTCCAGATCAATCGTTTCAGGCGTAATACCGGTTGATTTGAGTTTACTGTAATTGATGCTGTACATAGTGGTTTCTGTAATAGGAATTTTAAAACGTCTCCGCTTTGAGGCTTGCGCAGCGGGAGCACCTTGGATCAACATCCGTGATGTTCCATCTAATCTATGTCGCCAAGAAGCCGCTTGGCTGTTGTTTATCAACATGGTTTGGAACAGATTTTCATAAGCAGTGCTTTCAAGAGAATGAGATGGCAAGGGAGGAGACGCATTTGTTGGGGCACCGTAAAAATCGATCCGGAATGTGATGTCGTCAGTGATTTTTATCTGTTGTGTTGTACTGTTGTATTGTACTGGATGGATATGTAGAACTCCGACCCGTTGTGATCGCACAAAACCGATCGGTATAACCTCTATCATTTCAGCGGGATATAGGGCAGATGTTTTGGACTTAGTCGGTATAGTAGAATCTTCTTCTCTTTCCTGTGCATCTGGGAAAAAGGGATCAATTGCTTGATTAGTGATTAGCGGTAGTTCTACTTTTTTGAAGGAACTCTGTTTTTGGAGCACTGTTGCGGTAACACTGCTCACTGAAGGCAAGCCGATTTGAACGGTATAGACAGGGAGTTGTGGTTTTCCTGTTTCGGTTGTCCATGATGCGCCATCAAATCCGATGTGTGTGGCGGATTTTCCATTCTGTAGATGTTTTTGTGTTTTTAGTTTGGGGAGTTGAAACCGTAAGATAAGGAAATGTGATGATGCCTTTAAAACCTGTAATGGATTTTCGTTGTGTATTATGTGTGTGCCACCGATGATCCCTGGATTTTGTACTGGGTTGAAATTGGGGTTACAAAATCCGTCTCCGTTGAGTTCGGCATGCATCATACCTATCGTAACACAGAAAATAAATAGAGAGAATAGAAAACGTCTTGTCATAATTGAGAACTCGCTAACTGTGCTGCTGCTGCTAATGCAGCGATAAGACTTGTTTCGCTTGCAATCCCTTGTCCTGCGATGTCAAACGCTGTTCCGTGGTCAACACTTGTGCGGACAATGGGTAAACCTAATGTTATATTCACAACCTGTCCAAATCCAATCAGTTTTATCGGAATATTACCTTGGTCATGGTACATTGCGATGACAGCATCCCACTCACCACGGATTGCTTTTTTGAAGAGCGTATCTGCAGGTAGAGGCCCTTCAACTTGGTAACCATCTGCATGTGCTTTCTTAATTGCTGGTTTGATACAGGTATCTTCCTCTTTGCCAAACATCCCCTCTTCACTTGCGTGTGGATTTAACCCCGCTACAACTAACCGTGGATTCTCAATACCGAACTGGACAAGTGCCTCATGTGTGATTCGGATGACATCATTTATTCTTTCCACTGAAAGTTTCTGTGAAACTTCAGCAATTGGAATATGGCTTGTAACAAAGGAGACTGTCAGGTGTTCTTTAAGATTAGTTGAGATACAAGAATTTTTCTTCTCTTTTTTTGAATCAATATTGCGTCCTGACACAAATTGAGGAGGTATGTCCCACGTTTTGAGCATCATAACAGATTTTTTGGATTGTGTCAAACTTGTGAGCATCTCAGTATGCCCGGGAAATGGCGAACCGGCGCGTTGAATTGATGCCTTACAAATTGGAGCGGTTGTGATACCGTCGAGCATGCCGTCCAGTGTGAGTTGTACTGCTGCTTCAATGGCTTTAACTGCAGCAGTGCCGCACCGAGGATTTATTGTTCCATGCGTAAACATATCTGGTGTTAGCGAACTGACATCAAGCACATCAATTCTTTCAGGTATTGCGGTAGTTTGGATCGGGGATTGGACGACAGAGATATTGGGGAGATTTCTTTGAGACTCAGATCGTAAATCTGTAGGAGAAATGAATCGGAGTGCGTCCTGAATTATTACAGCACTGCCGATGACTATCGGTTGGCAGATTTGATAGACGTTTTTATTCGTGAGTGCTTTAACAATAATCTCGGGTCCGATGCCTGCGGCATCACCCATTGTTATTCCGATACGTGGCAACATTTTAACATTAGTGTGGAACACGAACGATCAATTACTCTATTTAAACCTATTTAACAAGACGATACAGTGTTGCCGCACGGGTTTTGGACACATTGCCTGTCGGTATTTCGAGTACCTCGTAGGTTAATTCTTCTGCTTCCGCCATAGGGAGCGGGTCTGAAATTATTGTAATGCGATCGCCGACATTGAGTGTTTTACCTGCTTTTGCTGGGTTCATGTTGACTAAGACATTGCCTCGACTACACAATGTGTTTGCAGTTGCCCGGCGTTTAACGAGTCTTGAAATTTGGAGAAATTTGTCTACTCGCATTTTCTCATGAGAGGGTAAATATTGGAGTGTCTACCGAAATTTTGCGGTAAAGGTCGCGATTCGGAGATCACTCCTACAGGAAAAATCTAAAGTTTTATCAGTTTCCAGCCTGTCCGATTGTGTCTGGATTCTGTAAAGTTGCGTCTTCTGCGGCTGGTGCAATTCCGTCAGGTTCGTTTTCGGCATCATCTTCTTTTACTAATGCTAATTCCAAGACTTGCGTTATATCGTTGACTTGATGCCATTTGATGTTTTCCCTGATTTCACTTGGTACATCTTCAAGGTCTTTCTCATTTTCCTCTGGCATAATGATGTCGACAATTCCGTTTCGATAGGCTGCAAGTGATTTTTCTTTAAGCCCACCGATAGGAAGGACATGTCCACGGAGAGTAATTTCACCGGTCATTGCGACATCTTTCCGTACTTTTTTCCCTGTTATAGCACTGAGAATTGCTGTTGCGACAGTAATTCCTGCTGAGGGGCCATCTTTAGGCACTGCTCCTTCAGGAATATGGATATGGATATCGCGTTTTTCAAATGTATCTTTAGGGATTTCAAAATGTTCCGCCCGTGATCGGAGATATGCTACAGCTGTTTGGACAGATTCCCGCATGACCTCTTGAAGTTGTCCTGTCATATCCAGCTTCCCTTCACCTGGCATGAGGGTTGCCTCAACGGAAACAATATCGCCGCCGACTTGTGTCCAGACCATTCCTGTTGATACACCGACTTCATCATGTTCTTGCGCTTTGGTGCGCGTAAATTTCGGTGGTCCGAGGTAGTCATTTAGATTGAGAGCGGTGACTTTAACCTTCAGATCCGGTGTGTCGTCAGTTACGATCTGCTTCGCAATTTTACGGCAGACACTGGTAATACTACGTTCCAGATTTCGCACACCTGCTTCACGCGTGTATTTGTGAACTATGTCAAAAATAGCAGAATCCGCAAACGTGATATTTTCTTCCTTCAGACCGTGGGCTTTCAACTGTTTTGGAATAAGTCCGTTTGGATGGAATGTTGCGATTTTGTGTTTCTCAAAATCGGTATATCCGGGTAGTTCAATGACTTCCATCCGATCTTCAAGCGCGGGTGGTATTGTTATTCGTGTATTGGCTGTGGTGACGAACATCACATCCGATAGGTCAAACTCAACATCTAAGTAGTGATCTCGGAAAGTTTCATTCTGTTCAGGGTCAAGCACTTCAAGGAGTGCTGATGCGGGATCGCCACGCCAATCCGAACTGAGTTTATCAATTTCATCAAGCAGGAAGAGCGGATTCTTTACCTTCACATCACGTAATCCTTGAATAATGCGACCTGGGATAGCCCCAATATAAGTTCGACGGTGACCACGTATCTCCGCTTCATCGCGCACGCCGCCAAGGGACATTCGGACAAATTTTCTTCCGGTTGCGCGTGCTATAGATTTCCCTAATGATGTTTTGCCAACGCCTGGGGGACCGACTAAACAGAGAATAGGTCCTTTTAGCTGCTCAACCAATTTCAGGACAGCAAGGTATTCAAGTACATTTGATTTAGGTTTATCTAACCCGTAATGGTCTTCGTTGAGTATATTTTCTGCTTGATCAATCTCAATGGAATTTTCGGTGCGATCTTTCCATGGGACAGCAAGGAGCCAATCAACATAGTTGCGGATAACCCCAGACTCTGCGGACATAGGCGGTATTTGTGCAAGACGGTCAATTTCCTTAAGTGCCTTCTTCTCTGCCTCTTCAGTCATCCCAGCATTTTTGACTTGCTCGCGTAAGTCATCAATTTCATCAATTTCATCTCCGCGGCCGAGTTCCCGCTGGATAGCTTTCATCTGCTCTTGAAGGTAAAATTCACGATGGGTTTTTTGAACAGATTCACGGACTTCATTGTGAATTTCTTCTTTCAGGTCAAGCAGGTCCAGATCAGCGTCAAGAAGTGCGATGACAAGATTGAGCCGTTTGATGGGATTAAGTTCTTCAAGTATCTCTTGGCGTTTGGGAGCAGGTAGGTCAACAAAGCGAGCGATGTTATCTGCAAGAATACCAGGTTCTACTAAATCGCGTATGTATCTTTCTGCATCAGGAAGAATACGTTTTGGATGTGCCTTAGCATACTTTCGAAATTCGCTTTTCGCCTCTTTTATGAGCGCTGTAGCGGCATCTCCTACACCAGTGAGTTCGGAAACGATTTTAACTGCAGCCTGTAGATAACCATCAACTTGTGTGCAGTGTGCAACTATTGCCCGTTCGGATGTCTCTATTGCGATACGGAGTGTCCCATCTTCTGGATCATAAGGTTCGACGATTTTCGCTACAATTCCAACGGTATGAAGGTCCTTGGGTTCAGGTTCCGCTTCTTCCTCAAGTTCAGTTTTTTGATGAAGGAGCAAGACTTTCCAATTTGTGTTGAGTGCCGCCCGTGCGGCAAGAACACCCATTTTGCGTGCGATGGTTAGCGGTGTCCAATCCATCAACCTTTGGTCAACAACAGCTTTGGTTTTTGGAAAAAAAGTCTCAAAATGTGGTGGCAGAGCGATAACCGGCAAAAGAACTGCCGAATCATCCTCGAGTCTTTCAGCTTCTTGGTTCATGGTTTGCTCCTTTACGCAGTTTTAAGTGCCTCAGACGCAGTGTTAATTAATTCAGGGGAACCCTTCCCTAAAACGCTATCTTCAGTTATTTGACACGCGTGTACTTCGGAAAGCGAAGGTATCTGGTACATGGTTTCCAGCATAATTTTTTCCATGACTGCCCGTAAGCCGCGTGCACCAGTTTCGCGTTCGATGACCTGATGTGCAATTGCGGAGAGTGCATCATCGGTCACATTGAATTGCACACCTTCATACGCTAAAAGTTGCCGATATTGTTTGACAAGTGCGTTTTTCGGTTCAGTAAGAATTCTAATCAAGGCAGGTTCATCTAATTCATGGAGGTTTGCAACAATAGGTAACCTCCCAATCAGTTCTGGGATAAAACCGTACTTGATTAGGTCTTTTGCAGTAGTATGCTCAAGAATTTCGTGTATCTTCTGTTTCTGTTTAGATTTAATTTCTGAACCAAATCCAATGCTCTGTTTTCCTAATCTGTTTTTAATAAGATTTTCTAATCCGATAAAAGTTCCACCACAGATGAAAAGAACATTTTTAGTATCAACTTCTAACATTTCTTGATGCGGGTGTTTTCGTCCACCGCGGGGTGGAACGTTAGCAACGGTACCTTCTAATATTTTAAGAAGTGCCTGCTGTACACCCTCACCAGAAACGTCGCGAGTGATAGATGGGTTTTCGGATTTGCGGGTGATTTTGTCTATTTCGTCTATATAGATAATACCGTGTTGGGCACGTTTGATGTTCCCGTCTGCTGCTTGAACAAGTTTCAGGATGATGTTTTCTACGTCTTCGCCCACATAACCCGCTTCCGTGACGGTAGTCGCATCGGCAATAGCAAAGGGGACGTTTAAAACCCGCGCGAGGGTTTGTGCAAGCAGTGTTTTTCCTGTTCCAGTAGGGCCTATTAACAGAATGTTACTTTTATCTAATTCAACATCGTCTGTGTTCTCATGCTGTAAGCGTTTATAATGTGTATAAACAGCGACAGAAAGTATTTTTTTGGCGTGTTCTTGTCCGATTACGTATTCATCAAGTTTCGCTTTAATCTCAGACGGTTCAAGGAGTAGTACAGGAGGTTCAACGTCTTCCTCGTTCGTGTCTTCAGCGTTGGGAGGCGGTTCTGGCAAATCTGGCGCAGTAGGATTTATCTGAGCGAGTTTTTTATTACAATAGTCAACGCACACGTCGCAGATATACGCCTCAACTCCCTGAAGGAGTCGATTCACTTGGCTGCTTTCTCTATTACAGAATGAGCAATACACTCTACCGTCAATGGATTCTGACATTGTTTCCTCCGACTTGTTAAGCAAGATTCATTTGTTAATCAGATAGACATGTCATTTGATACTTGAAGTGGAGACATGTCGTTCATCTGTGTCTACTGGCGGTGGGCAACGACTGTATCAACGATACCGTATTCAAGGGCTTCTTGTGCTGTCATATAGAAATCTCGATCGGCATCTGTTTCGATCTTTTCAAAACTCTGTCCAGTGTGTTGTGCTAAAATAGAATAAAGGCGTTCCCGTTCTCGTAAAATTTCGTTTGCATGGATGCTGATATCGGCTGCTTGTCCCCCAATACCACCTGCCATAGGTTGATGAATCAGTGCTTTGGCATGTGGTAATGCATATCGTTTACCGGGAGTTCCAGCTGCCAGTAGGACAGCCCCCATGCTATATGCTCGTCCTAAACACCACGTTTGAACATCTGCCTTGATATACTGCATGGTGTCATAAATTGCTAATCCCGCTGAAACCGAACCGCCTGGTGTATTCAGATAAAGGACAATATCCGCATCTGGGTCTTTTCCTTCAAGAAAAAGCATCTGCGCCGTAATCAGATTTGCTATCGTATCATCATCAATTGTAGAACCGATCATGATAATTCGGTCTTCAAGCAACCGGGAATAGATGTCGTAGGACCGTTCACCTCGGTTTGTTTGTTCAACAACAAAGGGTACAAGATTCATTTTCGTGTCCGTTAGGCGATGTATGTTGTTTCTTCTTAGATTAAAATTTATAAGTTGTGAGCAATTTATTATTTTATGAAGTGAAATAATAAAACTGAAAATGGGGTCTCAATATGTGCAAACAATCAGTTTTTTTGAACTATCCGGTAATAATCAATGATTTTTTTGCAGATGCTTCTTGAATTAAAAACTGATAGATTTTTTCATGCTGGAGTTGGACTCTGAAATCCTCCAGACGATTGCTCGCCTTTAGCAGGTCGGCATATTTTTGGGCATCTCGGTTTTGTTGTTCTGCAGCACGGCGAATCTCCCACTCCAATTCATCGTCACTCACGTAAATACCTTCGTCTTCGGCTATCTCATCGAAAATCCAATTCTGTTTTGTTTGCTGAATTACATCTCGTCTTAATTCCTCAGGCAAGGTTTCCAAGTTAATCCCTGATTCTTCAGGAGTCTTTTGTTGTGCGTTTAACTGCTTTTTTACATTTTGTAAAGCTTGTTGTACATATTGTTCAACCAATTCATCAGGGATCGTTATATTTGTCTTTTCAATAAGTTGCTCTAATATTTCTGTTTTTTGCTTATCAATCTGTAAAATGCGTTCCTCTTCAACGAGATTGTTCCAGATGACACCGTGCATCTGATTGTAGGTTTCATAACCGAGGTCTTTGGCAAATTCATCGTCGAGTTCTGGCAAGTGTTTTTGTGTGATGGCATGGAGTGTAACATTGTATTTTACTTGTTTTCCAGCGAGTGCCGGTAATGGGTGCGTCGTATCAAAGTTTACCTCAATCAGTTTTGTTTCTCCGACGCGCATTTCAATAAGCCCGGCTACGAGGTCAGCATCAAGGTCCTCCGAAGTTAAGTCAACATCAATATCTTGTGCAGATTCGTTTTCAAGCTCCTCACCGTCTAATGTGCACGTCCAATCTATCCTTACACAGTCTGATTCTTGGACGAGTCGATCTTCTTCTATTGGTTCAAAAGTTGCCGATTGCAATTGTAATCGTTTAATATGAGTCTCTACATTCTCACGTGGGACATTGATTGGTGTTTTGTCTGCCTCGATTTCTTCGTAATCCGGAATCTCAAAAGTCGGTTTTACATTTACGGTGGCAGTGAAAACGAGGGGGTGATTTTCAGTGACTTTCAACTGTTCCAAGGGTGGGTCAAAAGTTGGTTGTGCCAGGGGAACAAGTTGTTTATTATTCAATGCATCTTCGTAAGCGGGGAACACAAGTTGTTTTACGACTTCAGCATTGATGTGTTCTGGAAATCGAGACTTAAGTATGGCTAAAGGGACTCGTCCTTTTCTGAAACCTGGCAGCGACACATAGGCACGCAACGCTTTGTAAGCTTCTTCTAACGCTTCGTCTACTTCTTGAGCGGGGACCTCAATCTCTAATTTAACTTGCGTGCTATCTAACGTTTCAACTTCAACTCTCAAGTTAGAATCTCCCTATCAACCGACAAAAAGGTGTGTTTTGTGCTATATTTGTCTCAGCCTCAATTTCTAATAGTAGTGAGACGAGGGCATCTCATATTACGGAACTTCCGTGATATGAGATGTAGTGGGCGAGGAGGGACTTGAACCCTCACGAGGCGTAACCCCAATAGATCCTAAGTCTATCCTGTCTACCAATTCCAGCACCCGCCCTTTATTGAACGGAATATCATAAAGGGTTGAACTTCCCAATTTCTGGCTTTTAACGTTGTATGCTCTTAATTGAGCATCTAATTCTGGCATCCGTTCTACTTTTTTAGAACCGATGCGCCGTGAAGGAATCGAACCTTCAACCCTCTGATTAAGAGTCAGATGCTCTGCCAATTGAGCTAACGGCGCACGCGTCCGGAGGGATTCGAACCCCCAACTTATAGCTCCGAAGGCTATTGCTCTATCCATTGAACTACGGACGCATGTTTATAAGGTGGATGATGGGATTTGAACCCACGACCTCCTGATCCACAGTCAGGCGCTCTACCCCTGAGCTACATCCACCGTGTTCAATACACGCCTAGCAGGAGTCGAACCTGCAACCTACGGATTAGAAGTCCGTTGCTCTATCCAATTGAGCTATAGGCGCTTGTGTTAGAAATCTTATTCTGTTTTGAAATCGGGGCGAGAGGATTCGAACCTCCGACCTTCTGCTCCCAAAGCAGACGCGCTAGCCGGGCTGCGCTACGCCCCGATAATGTAATATTCTGCTTCAAATTAAGTGATTATATTATACTACAAAATCTTGACAATTGCAAATTAATCATCAAATTCTTGCCATTTTTAGAGGGGTTTGCTATAATGACGTTACAAGGGAGATAGGGTAAAATTTCGGTTTTGATTCCTTTGAAATTCATGCAGAATATAACATTAAAAATTTGGGTTGGAAGTTATAGAAAAATAGAATTTTTTGAAGTTTTGAGAATATGGAGATATACGGAATGAGTTTAGTTAATGGAAAATACAATTTTGTTTACACTTTCGGATTTTGCGCAATATTGTATTTGATATTTCCATTCACAACAGTGGGACAAACCACAAACAACCCTAATGATAGTGCCAAGCTCTCTTTTTCTATAGATAAAATACCTATTCGCGTCGGTGATACATTTACACTACATCTCAACGCAGAAAACATTACCGATTTAGCAGGATGGAATTGTAGCATCTTGTTTGATTCTGATGTGCTTGAGGCGGTTGAGGTGATTGAAGGTGATTTCTTAGAGAAAGATGGTGAAGATCCTTTCTTTCTCCCAGGCGAAATTGATAACGCAGCAGGAAAAATTACTAACCTCAGTGCTGCGCGATTCAGCCCACAAGGTGTTAGCGGCACTGGTAGTTTACTTTCGGTGACATTTATAGCAAAGACTACCGGAAAAGCCCAAGTTACACTTAGCAACCTATCTGTTGGTTTAAGCAACTTGGCGACAATTTCATTAAATATTCCTGAGATTGTCGTCACTGTGGAGGAGCAACCTGATCCAGACGGTCCCAAGTTTTTCTTTTCTATAGATGAAACACCTATTCGCGTCGGTGATACATTTACACTACATCTCAACGCAGAAAACATTACCGATTTAGCAGGATGGAATTGTAGCATCTTGTTTGATTCTGATGTGCTTCAGGCGGCTGAGGTGTTTGAAGGCGATTTCTTGAAGAAGGGTGGTAGCAACGCTTTCTTTCTGCCAGGCGAAATTGATAACGCAGCAGGAAAAATAACTCAACTCAGTGCTGCCAGAATCAGCGCAGATGGTGTGAGCGGCACAGGCAGATTGTTGTCGGTGACTTTTATGGCAAGGGCAGTTGGTGAAGCACGAGTCACACTTACCAACCTAAATGCAGGTTCAAGTGGTGCCTCAACGGCTGGTGTCTTAGAGACAATCCCTTTGAGTATACCTGAAATTATTATCACTGTGGAGGAGCAACCTACTTCGGATGTGAATAATGCCAAACTTTCCTTTTCAATAGATGAAATCCCTGTTCGCGCCCGCGATACGTTTACACTGCATCTGGATGTAGAACATGTCACCGATTTGTCAAGATGGCAATGTGATATTGTGTTTGACCCCAATACGCTTGAAGCGGTTGAAGTGGTTGAAGGCGATTTCTTGAAAGAAGACGGTGAAACAACCGTCTTTCTCAAAAACACGATTGATAACACAGCAGGGAAAATAACTGGTCTTGGCGCGATAAGCCTGAGTAAAGACGGAATAAGTGGCACAGGTAGATTGTTGTCGGTAACATTTGTAGCAAAGGCGGTTGGCGAAGCGCAAATCACTCTTACCAACCTATATGCAGATTCAAGTGAGGCAGTAACAATTCCTCTTAATGTTCCCGAGATTGTAATCACCGTATTGGATGCGGATAGTGCCAACCTCTTCTTTTCTATAGATGAAACACCTATTCGCGCCGGCGGAACGTTTACACTACATCTCAACGTGGAAAACGTCACTGATTTAGCGGGATGGCTATGTGATATTGTATTTGACCCCAATACGCTTGAAGCGATTGAGGTGAACGAAGGTGATTTTTTGAAAAAAGATGATGCGAAGACCTTCTTTCTCAAAGGTGCTATTGACAACGCAGCAGGGAAAATCACCAGTCTCGGTGCGGTAAGTCTTAGCAGAGATGGGGTAAGCGGCACGGGGAGATTATTGTCGCTGGTATTTGTAGCAAAGGCGGTTGGCGAAGCACAAATTACACTCACTAACCAATATGCCGGTTCAAGTGATTTGGTGCCAATTTCTATGAGTATTTCTGAATTTGTTTTCAATGTTGAAGAACGTATATTCCCTGCTTGGGATGTAAATCAGGATGGAGAAGTAAACATCTTAGATCTAATGCATGTAGCACAATACTTAAGAGAAGATCCATCTGTTAATCCGCAATCTGATGTGGATGGTGATGGGACGATTGGCATTTTAGACCTAATTACTGTAGCACAACACTTTGATGAATCAACAGCATCAGCTCCAATCTCAATCGCTGAAGGTGGTATTAATACGGATTCTTATACGGTAGACACTGAAAAATTAATGCCAGCGACAATACAGGCATGGATAGCACATGCACAGATAGCAAATGACGGTTCTATTGCTTTTCAAAAGGGCATAGCGAATCTTCAAAGACTTTTAACATCGCTTACGCCTAAAAGGACAGCACTTCTTGCGAACTATCCGAATCCGTTTAATCCAGAGACGTGGATACCGTATCAACTGTCTAAACCGGCTGAAGTGAGTTTGACAATTTACGCTGCAAATGGTAAAATGGTTAAAACCTTAGTGTTGGGATATCAGGACGCTGGTATCTATAAAAGCCGCAGCCATGCGGCGTATTGGGATGGTAGAAACAGTATAGGTGAATCCGTGGCGAGTGGAATTTATTTTTACACACTAATAGCAGGAGATTTCACCACTACCAGAAAAATGTTAATAATGAAGTAAAGGAATAAGTCAACTCGGTAAAAAATTATAGGATTTGGTTAGCAAATTGCTCCTAAAAACCTCCAAGGTAGGAGGGAACTCCGATTTCCGACTATCAAGGTGTTTCTGTCGCGATTCGGAGATCGCTCCTACATAATATAACCAAATGTGAAAAACAACAAAACTATTACGTAACTGGCACAAGTCGTAATATTTATTAAAGGAAGAGTAAATAAATGAAAGGATTGAAGAATTTTATTACAATCAGTTGTCTATTAATGTTGATTATAGGTTTTCAAAGTGTTGATGCGCAACAGAATATCGCGCAAGAAGCGTATGCTATCTTAGAGGATAGTTGCGATGTTTGTCATGGGGAAGAAGGTGGTTCCTACACGGAGTTATTCATCCTTAAATATCCAGATATGATAGAAGATGGCGACGTTATTCGGGGAGACCCAGAAAATTCTGAGCTCTATAAAAGGTTGATCGAAACTGATCCAATAAAACGGATGCCAGCTGGACTACCACGGCTTTCCGATGATAAAATTGAAACGATCTACCAATGGATCTTGGCAGGCGCACCGGATTGGAATGTTGGTCGGCCATTAGATCGTAGTTTCATCACTACTGATGTGATGCTTGATTCCATACAGAAGCATCTGGACACACTTGCCCCCTTTGACCGTCCTTATGCGCGGTATTTTACATTGACACATCTTTACAATGCAGGCGAACTTGCTGATACGCTCGTTGACTATCGGCACGCGCTTTCAAAACTGGTGAACAGTCTCTCTTGGGGTTCTGATGTTGTCAACCCGGAACCGATTGACACCGAAGAGACAATCTTTTATATTAATCTGCCTGATTACGAGTGGGATGTCGGAACTGATCGATGGGCACAAATTGAAGAAGCATATCCGTATAGTTTTGAGCTCACTGTAGAAACAGAAACAGGACTGCTTAGAAAACTGACCAATTTGCGTGAAGCAATGGAGTGTAATGTGCCGTTTGTGCATGTGGATTGGTTTCTTGCGGCTGCATCCTTACCACCGCTTTACAACGACATTCTTGGGCTCCCCGAGACAGACCGCGCATTGGAAGTAGAACTTGATGTGGATGTTGCCACGAATCTACAGACATACCCAGGTATTCGCGTTTGGCGTGCGGGATTCAACGATTCAGGTGTTTCACGACACAATCGGGTTGTTGAACGTCATACATCTCGTTACGGAGCGTATTGGAAAAGTTACGATTTTGCTGGAAGCGTAGGGACACAAAATATCTTTGACTATCCGATTAACTTTACACAGGATGGTGGCGAGATTATCTTCAATTTACCAAACGGGTTGCAGGCATACTATCTTGTAGATGCTAACGGTAACAGACTTGATGTAGCACCGACAGACATTGTTTCTAACCCTGCTGCGAGTGATCCTGCTGTGTACAATGGGCTTTCTTGCATTGGGTGCCACACAGAAGGGATGAAGACGTTTGAAGATACGGTGCGTGGTGTAATTGAAGCGAATGCGAATCTACCCGGTAGAGAGCATGCACTGCGCCTCTATGTGGAAAAATCGGAGATGGATGCGCTTGTAAACAAGGATGCGGAGCGTTATCGGATAGCACTCGAAGCGGCAGGTGGTGACGTTAAAGATATTGAACCAGTGCATCGTTTCTATGAAGCGTTTAATAGTCCGTTAGATGCAGTACACGCTGCAGCCGCTGTTGGATTTGAAACAGCAGATTTCCTTGATAGGATAAATAATGATTCGCGTCTACAAGACTTAGGTTTAGTACAACTAACGGTTGAAAACGGACAGATGCAACGAGATGCGTGGACAGCAGGTTTCCCTGAAGTGGTTTCTACGATATATGATGATGTCTTACTACCAGAACCAGATGATCGAGACGATCCTATCAGTGGCGTAGTTATTATGCCTGACTTGAACCTACGCGATGCAATTAGGCGTACCCTCAACATGTCACCTGATGCGACAATTACTCCGATAGATATGAAAAGATTGCGAATTATTGTAGCAGACGAGCAAGGGATTAGTGATTTAAGTGGGCTTCAGTTTGCCGAAAACCTTGAACGGATAGAATTTCGGCGCAACGCTATATCAGACTTATCTCCGTTGGCAGGTTTAACTAAACTGAATAACATCAAGCTGCGCGGTAACCAGATAACAGACATCACCCCATTGGAAAACTTAACTCGAGTGGATTGGTTAGGACTTGAGCAGAATCAGATAACCGATTTATCTCCTTTGAAGAAGTTAACAAAATTGCAAGGCGTGGGGATTTCAGGCAATCCTGTAACGGATGTGTCACCGCTTGTGGACTTAACAAGTTTAGAGAGGATAGATGCTTGGCGCACACCTGTGTCAGATTTCACTCCGTTGGCATCTTTACCAAGGTTAGAGTGGATAGAATATGGCAACGATAGAAATATAACCGAGATGCCATCATTGCAAGGGTTGAAATCTTTGAGACGGTTGGAAATTCACGGATGTACTATTTCAGACCTTACCCCACTGTCAGAATTTACACAGTTGGAATGGTTGGAATTAGTAAATAACGCAATAAGTGACCTAACACCGTTGAGCAATTTAAAAAATCTGACGATTTTAAATCTTGATGCTAATCTGATAACAGATGTTAAGCCACTTGCGGGTTTGACAAGATTGAATGTCTTGTACCTTGAAAACAATGTTATATCAGACGTGTCGGCGCTCAGCAATTTAAGTAACTTGGAACGGTTAGACCTTCGTAACAACGCGATTTCTGACTTTACGTCTTTAGATGGTTTATCCGATAAGACATTTGTGCGAATGGTCGGGAATCCAGGGTTCCCCACCGGCGGTCCAAAGATAAGAGGACCTTGGTTATGGGCAATAGTTCCGGGGACACGATTGGATACACGTACAGATTTTCTGGCGCGCGCAACTGGTGGTGCTGCAACGGAAGTAAAGGTTTCCGCCAATGGACCGACAGCAGGAAAGGCCGTTGGGGAGAGTACATGGACATGGCACTCGCTTGGATCGGGCGGAAATAACATCAATGAAATGACGGAATCACTCGGTTGGGGAACAGGCGAAGAGATATATGACCATATCGTTTACGGTGCTGTCACCATAGATTCTCCGCGAGAACAGCAGCTATCTATGTTCGTCGGCAGCAGTGATTCTGTCAAGGTATGGCTTAACGGTGAGTTGGTTCACCAAGCCTTCGTTAATCGTGGGGCAAACGATTTTGAAGATTTTTTCCCTGTCACGCTGGAACAAGGGCAAAACGTATTGTTAGTTGCTCTTGACAATCACGGACATGGTAGTTTTAGCGGTCATTTTGGTTTTGCACTTGACGCTGAATATGATTTGTTCCGTGAAGGCACAAGATTTTTGTTTGACACGGATGCTACAAGTTTTGAAGTTGGGGATATGTTTACACTGCATCTGAACACAGAAAATGTGAGAAATTTAGCAGGATGGCAAGCGGACCTTGTGTTTAATGCTGACGTGCTTGAGGCAGTTGAGATGAGCGAGGGTGATTTCCTGATGTCAGAGGACGAAGATACCCATTTCAGTGGTGGCACAATTGATAATGAAACCGGTAAAATCACGGGTATCCGTGCCTTGCGCATCGAAGGTGGGGTCAGTGGAAAAGGCACGTTGTGCTCGGTGAGTTTCAATGTGATTGGTCCCGGCGAATGCCTATTAACACTGGAAAACTTTGAGGCAGGTTCCAGCTTCGGTGATCCCCTTCCTTCAATTCCACCGGAGTATCTCATCACTGTGGAGGGTGAGCCTATCAGACCAGCGTGGGATGTAAATAAGGATGGACAAGTGAACGTTCTTGATCTGATTCAAGTAGCGCAATCCTTAAACGCTGATGTATCTACCAATCCAGAAGCTGACGTAAACGGCGATGGGATTATTAACATATTAGATCTCATCGTTGTGGCACGGAATTTCGCCGCCGCCGCTCCGTCCCTTGTCGCGATGGATAGTGAGAAATTAACACCTGCTATGGTACAATCTTGGATAAAACAGGCACAACTTGTAGATGACGGTTCTATTGCCTTCCGACGAGGCATTGCGAATCTCCAGAGACTTTTGGAGACTATCGCTGTGCCAGAGAAAACAGCGTTACTTATGAACTATCCGAATCCGTTCAATCCGGAGACATGGATACCGTATCACCTTGCAAAGCCTGCTGATGTTACTTTAACCATCTATGCTGCGAACGGTACAGTCGTTCGGTCATTGGTGTTAGGACATCAGGCTGCTGGCATCTATCAGAGTCGTGGTCGTGCGGTGTATTGGGATGGCAAAAACGAGATCGGTGAATCTGTCGCAAGCGGTATCTATTTCTATATGTTCACGGCAGGAGATTTCACTGCTACCCGAAAGATGTTATTGATGAAATAATTTCATGGCGCGCTACTAAAGCGCGCCTATCTTATAACAGGAGAGAATGAATGCTACGAATGAAATTATTGACATGTGTAATTATATTTTGGGTGGTGCTTTTCACCATTCCGTTGGTTACATCGGCACAAACCGTTAATATTCCTGACCCAAATCTGCGGGATGCAATTGAAGAAAGACTCGGTAAAACACCAGGTGCCGCGATTGCCGAGGAAGATATGGAAACGTTGGTGAACCTTGAAGCGCGGGACAGCGAGATTACAGATCTAACAGGACTTGCGTTTGCTATAAACCTACAAGAACTTGACCTTCGCAATAATGTGATAGATGACATATCTGAACTTGCGGAATTGACTCAACTAAATGAATTGCAATTAGGAGAAAACGCATTAACTGATATTTCACCTCTCGCTGGCAAAATCACACTGGAAGAACTGTCCATTGATAACAATTCGATATCTAATCTTTTGCCACTGGCGAAATTAGTCAATTTAGAAAATCTAAATATTTCGAATAACGTGATTAGGGACCTTAAACCGCTCTCTGGTTTAATAAGACTGGTGAATTTAACGATGAACAACAACCCACCCGCTGACTTGTCACCGCTGGTGGGATTAATTAGTTTGAGAAATTTTCGCGCCTCGGAGACCCGTATATTAGATCTTAAACCCTTGGCAAGTTTACCTAAACTACAGTTTATTGAGATTAATAACGGAGAGATATCGGACCTTTCTGCTTTGGAGGGATTAACAGGTTTGAGGGAGTTGCATCTCGCCAATAACGACATTGAGGATATATCTCCGTTAGCGAGTTTAACAGGTTTGACCCGCTTGAGTCTAAATCAGAACGAGATATGGGATGTTTCTCCGCTTGCAGAATTGCATAATTTGATATTTATAAATCTTGAGAATAATGATATAGAGAATTTTTTGCCGTTAAATGCGGCGATTCGTAGAGGGGCAATTGTCATAGGTATCAACAATGTTGATGCACCGAAAATAAGGGGTCCGTGGTTGTGGGTGATAGCCCCGACTGGCGAATTGTCAGGATCGGCAGCAGCAAAATCTGGCACAGATTTTTTAGAACAAGCAACTGATGGCGCGATAACGGAAGAGATGGTTGCGACACAAGGTGCTGTTCCAGGTGCTTCCGTTGGGAAAAAGGAATGGAAGATTGGTGAACTCCCCCGCAGAGGTGGCAATAACATCAATGAGCTTGTAAACGAAATAGGGCTTGGCATAGATGATGTAAACCATCATGTGGCATACGGTTCAATTATCTTGGATTCTCCGCGGGAACAACCGTCAACAATGTTTGTGGGTAGCGGTGACGCTGTAAAGGTATGGCTCAACGGTGAATTAGTGCATAATAAGGCTGTAGATCGAGATGCTGACGATTATCAAGATATTGTTGGTATTGTGCTGAAACGCGGAGAAAATTTCTTGTTAGTTGCCGTGTACGAGGGGAAAGGTTGGTGGTCAGGCTTTTTTGGGCTTGATCCTGCTGCGGAATTTGATGTGCGTATCCCGAATTATCAGCCGCCAGTACCTCACCGCGCGGATTTGAATGGTGATGGAAGAGTCAGTATCCTTGATATGATTGAGATAGCATTCTATTTTGGACGAGAGCTCAAGCCTCAAAGTTCCAGTTTTGATCTAACTAACGATGGAGTTATTGACATTTCGGACCTTATTGCGGTTGCACAACACATAAACATTCAGGCAGATGCTCCTGCCGCGCTCTCTCCTGAAATGATACAAGGTTGGATAAAACTCGCATGGGCAGGTTATGATGGCTCAATCGAATTCCGGAAGGGTATAACGAATTTAGAGAATCTCTTAGTATCTTTGACAAAAAAGAAAGCGGTAAAGGAAGTAAAGAAAACAGTACTGTTTGCGAATTACCCGAACCCATTCAATCCGGAAACATGGATACCTTACCAGTTAGCAGCACCTACTGAGGTGGTTTTGACTATCCATTCTGCGACAGGGAAAGTCGTGCGAACCTTGACATTAGGGCATCAGCCTGCAGGTATATATAAGACGCGGAACCGCGCAGCACATTGGGATGGCAAAAATGAGATTGGTGAATCTATAGCGAGCGGTATCTATTTTTATACGCTTACTGCAGGGAAATTTACTGCGACGCGGAAGATGCTGATCCTGAAATAGTATCAAATGACCATGTTAAGTCCTGAATTTCTCACCAAGCTTGAGCAGTTACGTATCCATTGCCAACAACCGTTTCGTGGGAAATTTAGAGGGGATCGTCGCAGTCTCAACCGTGGAACAGGGGTTGAATTTGCCGATTATCGCCTCTATGAACATGGCGATGATTTGCGTTATCTTGATTGGAACGTTTACGCACGTTTGGAAAAGCTGTTTATTAAATTATTCCAAGCGGACCAGGAATTAGCAATCTCCATTTTGATAGATACAAGTCAGTCTATGCAGTTTGGCGAACCTGCAAAGTTAAGCTATGTAAAACAGATTGCTGCATCGTTAGGCTATATTGCTTTAGCGAATTCGGATCGTGTAGCACTTTTTACGTTAGCAGATCATCTGTTTTCAGCGCTGCCCCCCACTTACGGAAAATCACAATACTCGCGTTTTCAAAAAGCACTTTCAACAATTGAAGCAGGCGGTACAACACAGTTGACAGAATGCCTGAAGCATTTGGCGGCATCCCAACCTCAAGCAGGTGTAGCGATCATTCTGAGCGATTTTTTAGATTCTGGAGGGTATGCGGAGGGTATTAATTCGTTGTTAGGACGTGGATTTGCGTTGACATTAATTCATGTTCAATGCCTCGAAGAAATTGATCCACCGCCTGCTGGTGAATGGCAATTAGAAGATGCTGAAACAGGTGAAAGAAAAGAGATTGCAGTCAACGAAGAGACAATTGCACACTACCGAAACCGACAAAGAGAATTCTGTGAAAACTTAGACCGATTCTGCACAGAGCGAGGTATCGGTTATGGGCGCATAAGCACAGATATCCCCTTTGAGTCTGTTATTTTGCGAGATATGCAACGCACAGGTTTTATTCAGCGAAGATATTGAACATTACAGGGCACTTAGCGAGGAGAAATTATATGCAGAAACATTTATCAGAAACCACATTAGAACTTATTCAAGGTGATATAACGAAAGCAGAAGTGGATGCGATTGTAAACGCAGCAAACGAAAAACTAATCGGTGGTGGCGGTGTAGACGGAGCGATTCGTCGCGCAGGTGGTGACGAAGTCGTGAAGGAATGCGATGAGATTCGAGAGCGTCAAGGCGGTTGTCCAACAGGCACTGCGGTTATCACTACTGGCGGCAACCTGCCTGCACAATATATCATTCACACTGTCGGTCCAATTTGGAGCGGAGGCGATGCGGATGAAGCTACGCTTCTCGCGAGTTGTTATAAAGAGAGTCTTCAGTTAGCTGCAGAAAACGGTGTGAAATCAATCGCTTTTCCATCAATCAGCACGGGAGTTTATGGATACCCGACAGAGAAAGCGGCGACTGTGGCACTTGAGACAATTCGTGATTTAGCAGAAAGTAACGCTACGATGCCAGAACTAATCCAGTTTGTTTTATTTGATGATGCTACTTATGGTTATTATTCGGACGCGCTTTCGGCTTTTTGAACAACAAGTTTTTTCGCATAGATAAATTTCACCTAACGTTGAACATGTTCCCGCTCCGATTATGCTTACAAGACGTGCCTATTATGCAAAACCTCCGACGTGCCTAATGCTTTGTCAACGTATTGTTGGAGGTCGCGATTCGGAGATCGCTCCTACCGATGAACCGCTTATGGTAGGAAGGAACTCCGATTCCCGACTACTTCAAGATCATCAATTAGTACTTGACTAAGCACTAAGGGAGTCGCTCAAATTTGGCATCAAGTAATTTCAGTCGGGTATCGTTGATCCTGCCCATCTATCTCCCCGCGTTGCTTCTTTCAACAGGCGCGGGAATCATCTCTCCAACACTTTCTATCTATATCAAATCGTTTGAGTTATCCTATACGTTGACAACTTTCGTTATTGCAGTTGGCGTTGTGGGGAATATTCCTGCTGGTGTGTTAGTAGAGCGAATCGGCAGAAAACCTGCGATGCTGCTTGGCTTGTTAATGATAGGTTTTTCAGCAATTGGTATGGGAACAGCCCGAAACATTTGGCATCTTTTCGGGGCGCAGTTAGTTGGAGGCATCGGTAATGCATTGTGGATGCTCTCTCGTCATGCCTATATGGCAGATGTAATTCCGCTGGCAAAACGGGGAAGTTCTATTGCGCTGTTCGGTGGTGTTAACCGAATGGGAACTTTCGCTGGCAAATTTGGGGTAATCTTCCTTGGGGCGAACCTGCGTCTCCCGTTTTTCGTATATACAGCATTTGCTGTGCTGACGTTAATCATCTGTCTCTTCTCTATACCTGGCACAAAACAGAAGTCAAAGACTCAACCTCAACAAGCGCAACAACCCTATCTAACACAACTTCTTCATGTATCAAAACAGCATTTTGAACTCTTGGCTACAGCGGGGATTGGGCAGGTTTGTGTTCAGACGTTGCGGCGCGGATGCCATATTATCATTCCGCTTTATGCCAAATTCGTCGTCGGTTTAGACACACGCGGTGTCCGATCAGTGGAGATGATTTCTTCGGCAGTTGATATGTCAATGTTCCCTGTGGCTGGGTTTATGATGGATCGTTTCGGTAGACGATACGCTACGGTGCCGGGTATATGTATCTTTGCTACGGGTATGGCGTTAATGCCGTTTACGGATACATTTACATGGCTGCTATTGGCGGCAATTGTAATGCGATTTGGTAACGGAATCGCATCGGGGACAATGATGACGCTTGGTGCAGATTTGGCACCGAAGGAGGGCACTGGAGAGTTCCTTGGATTGTGGCGAATCACTGGGGATTTTGGTGGTGCTGCAGGACCCGTTGTTGTTGGAAATATCGCTGATTGGTTTGGATTGGGCTTTTCGGGTTTTGCTTTAGGAGGAATTGGTTACCTTGCGGTTGGTATCTTCCTCTGGTTAGTACCAGAGACACTGCAAAGGGAATAGCATGCCGGGAAAGGGACTCGAACCCTTACGCGCAAAAAAGCACACTAGAACCTGAATCTAGCCTGTCTACCAAATTCCAGCATCCCGGCTTTAAGGAATAATACAAGTATACACAGATTGCAGAGAAAAGTCAAATTAAAAGCGGATGTGTAAATATTTGGCATTAACCATGTCATCTTTCTTGTTGGAGGGCTTTGTAAGCCCGATTTATCGGAATCAACGCCAAATGCGCGTATGGCATTTATTGGGTTGAAAACCCCTCCAACAAGAAAAAAGAGTATTCATGCCAAAAACTTCACACACCTTAAAAGCGGAAATATGGTATAATCTTAATATGAAATTGGGGTTGATGCGTAATAGTTCTGGAGTGATATAATTACAGAGAATCACACAAAATAACGGAGAAAAGTTATGAAGCGTTACCTATATTCTCTTCTACTGATATGTGTTTGCGTAGTAGTTTTGGGATGTCAATCAAAAGCATTTCAGATGTTAATTGAACCTCAGGAATGGGAGAACCTTGCGGTTGCGGAAGGCGTAACTTGCACATCTCCAGAAATGATAGATGGTAATCTGCAAACAGTTGGATACGCGAAAGGGAGATGGATTCATTTGACACTTCCTACTCGAAAAGCAATCCATCGTATTGTCATCCGTGGCACAAACATTACAGATGCAATTTTGTATAAGCAATTAGAAGGCGATGGGCGTTGGCAAGCGCTTCTGGAAGTTCATAACAACCGAGGTAATGCAATTGAGATGCGTAGGAGTATTATAGCGCAATCATTACGCATTTATATCGGCGGCACCTCCGATGATAAACGCATAGCCTCCCAATATTCACCTCTATATGGACGCATCATGCCACGAAAAGCATTAGGTAAACCTTTCGCCCAGGAAATTGAAGTATACGGATTAATATCAAAGGATAAAAAATGAAACGTTTGATCTTTGAAGATATATATAGTTGGTCGGTATTTAGTGAGGTACGGCAGATTGATTTTAACGGACATCTCTGGGTTAGGGACGATGGAAATATCGCCATTGATCCAGTTGCCATGTGTGATGCCGACCGTGCGCAATTTGAAGAACTTGGCGGTGCGAAATGGATTGTGATTACAAATCGTGACCATGAACGGGAAGCTGCTGCATTCCAGGAATGGACAGGTGCGGAAGTGATTGTGCATGAGGCGGATGCTGATTTGCTTGAGATTAAACCTGCGCGAAAGATTAGTGATGGCGAAACGATTGTACCGAGTTTACGGGCAGTGCATCTCCCGTTTGGGAAAAGTCCTGGCGAAATAGCACTCTATTTTTCAGAGAAAAATGCAATCCTTTTCGGAGATATAGTCGCAGGTGAACCGATGGGACGTTTAACATTACTCGCGGATGAAAAGTTAGAAAACGCACCAAAAGCAGCGATGCAACTTCGCAAGGTGTTAGCACTGAATTTCAACGCTGTTCTCGTCGGAGATGGGCACTCTCTATTTAGAGACGGACGACAAGAACTGGTGGAATGCCTGCAGGCACGGAACGATATTTATATCAATCGTATCAACATTGATGAAATTGAATGGGCAGATAGGAATGCACCGCATCCTTACGAGTTTGAATATAAAGACATTGACCCGCTTATCGGTGCGAAGAACATAGGATATTGCGTTTACCGTCTGCAACCGGGTAAGGCGAGTTTTCCGATGCACTTACATCACTTTGGTGAGGAGATGTGCTACGTGATGGAAGGTACATGCACACTCAAAACCCCTCGTGGAGATATGGAAGTACGCCAAGGTGATTTTATTGCGTTTCCACCAGGTCCAGTTGGGGCACATAAGTTTGTAAACGAAGGTGATGCCCCAGTGATATTGTTTATACTCGGCACTGCCACGCCACACGATGTTAGCGAGTATCCAGATTCCAATAAGGTACTACCTTATGTGCTTCGGAAAATCTACCGTAAAGACCCGGGTCTTGATTATTTTGATGGTGAGGTGTAATAGTTAGGTATTTTCTCCTTTCGACCTACGTGCTTCTTGGTTCTCTTTTGCTCGTGCATCTTCAAGTTCGGGTTGGACAATAGCGTGTAGGGCATTCTCTAATTCACTACGAATTGCAGCATATTCAGGATTTAACGCCAAATCATCGTTTTCCAGTGGGTCAACGTTTATATTGAACAGCTGCGGTTGGCTTCCAACGTAATGACACAGTTTGTAATCCCCACTTTTCAGCATAAAACCTGCGTTTAGCATACCCATGTGATGATATTCTGATAAGACAGAACGTGTTGTTTTGTCAGGTTGTTGTCGGGCAATTTCCAGTAGGTTGTTACCCGGTAAATCTGACGGTTTTTCCAGACCGGCTACTTCCAATAATGTTGGCAAAACATCTACCAATGAGACATTTTGTGTTACCCGACCAGTCTCACATGAAGGTAGACGCAGCATAAGTGGCACTTTTACTGCGGATTCGTAGAAACATTGCTTTTGCCAAATGCCATGGCTACCTGCCATTTCACCGTGATCGCTTGTGTAAATGACAACTGTGCTTTCATGTAATGGCGATGTGTCAATTGCTTCCAATATCCGTCCAATCTGTGCGTCAAGAGACGAAATAAGCGCGTAGTAGGACGCTAAAGCACAACGGACAGTTTTCTCTGGTGGTGGAATATCATTTCGCCACGCCCAACGGTGGTGCTGTATCACTGGGTGTTGAGATTCAAGCGGTTCGTTCCACGTGTCTGGCAGCTCAAGTGTATCTGGGTTATACCATGAGAAAAACTCAGGTGGTGCAATCAGTGGAAAGTGTGGATGCATGAACCCGCAATAAAGCAGAAAAGGTTTATCGTTTGGTGAAGCAGCTTTTTGGTGGAGGAAATCTACTGCTAAGTCTGTAACCTTTTTGTCATATCTCGTGTGTTCATGGTCTCCCGGACCGCATTCGGTAACGTGTGAATTGGAACCGCGACGTGCATCCGCGGTTCGCCGTGGTGGATTCCCTTTTGTGTTGCGCCACCGAGGTAGATCATCTAATAAGCGATTAGAAAAACCGAGAAGCCGATCCGTCCCGTTGAAATGTGTGCGTCCACACAACACGGTTTCATATCCCGCCTCTGCCAAATAATCCCCCCACGTTTTATGCCTACGATCAAGTATTGCTCCCAAATCCCACGTTTCAATCTGATGCGGATAACGTCCTGTAAGCATGGACAAACGCGAAGGCGTACAGATTGGGCTGTTACAATACGCGTTATCATAAGTGTAGCACTGTTCGGATAGACGGTCAAGATGTGGTGTGCGGACAATCGGATGCCCGCTATTTCCCATTACAGTTCCTGTATGTTCATCTGAAAATAGAAATACGATATTCATCAATACCTGAATAATCCAGACCTATATACTCCCAACAATATTTTGTAAAGGCAAGTACGTAGTAAAGGCTGGTAGGAAAACCAGCCTTTATGTGGTTGGGATAATGAGGATAGCGGCATCTTTGTTTAATCATCATCGTCGTAGTCGTCATCATCGTCGTCATCGTCATCATCGTAGTCGTCATCATCGTAGTCATCGTCATCGTAGTCGTCATCATCGTCGTCATCGTCGTAGTCGTCATCGTCGTCATAACGAAGGTTCGGAAAATCAGCTGGGTCTTGCTGGTTAATCCAATCAATAAAGAGTTGAATTTCCGCATTGGGCAACCGAGGTCCGTCAGGAGGCATTCTCCCGGATACGATTTCTTCTATAATATCACTGCTTCGGGCATTACCTGGGACAAATACATCCTCTCTCTCTGCGCTTCTTATGAAAGTTTGGTATGTCCTAAAATCGAGATCGTCGGGTCCATTGGCATCATGACAACCTGAATAAGCACATTTTGCTGTAAGGATAGGTAACAGGTGCTGTTCAAAAGATACTGGCTGACCAGGTAGCGGAGTTGGTGGCTGAAGTGGTTGATTAACGGGAGGTTCAGTAATTGTCTGTTGATTATTAATCCAATCCGTAAAAACTTGTATTTCTGCATCGCTCAACTTAGGACCGCCAATTGGCATCCTACCTGATACAATCTCATCAATAATAGAGCTTCCTTGAGCATTGCCCAGAATGAATACCGGACCGCCATCCCCTCCCTTTATGAAAGCCTGATATGTGCTGAAATCAAGGTTTTTCGGTCCTCCATCAACGTGGCACCCCGCAAACGCACACTTCGCTGTGAGAATAGGTGAAAGGTGCTGTTGAAAAGAAGCTGCAGCATTAGTAGTTTCAACACTTTGCATAGGGGGAAACTGTATATCGGGACGTTGTCCATCTTCGGTTAAAATATTATCGGACAGTATAATATTTATTTCCGGAGAATCGCATGCAAACAAGCAAAATAATAATCCCACTGTCAGCAGGAAAAACTTCTGTATATTTTTAATCATGATAGCCTACCTTTCTAATGATGTTTTCAAGTCCAATATTCTTCTATCTTGAACACACAACCTATAGAATTTGACAAAGGATATATAACATTGTGCAATTATCATGCCACCTCTTGCAATAAGTAGGTATCTCTTTCTTAGCAGAATTATCCGATTTTTCCGTTCAAAAAATGGACAGTTCTGTTCAAAAAATGGACTCGGTATGGACATTGCTATAGATATCCGTTCACTTTTTATTACAGAACACCAATAGGAACAGGTTTTCTTCTACTTGTTCCACGTATTTACAAAAGAGATATTTCTCTATGACATACTTAGCAAAGGCGACTGTCCAAAAATAGGTAGGGTAGGAGAACGTCCCTTTGTCAGGAATTGTGCTGTGTCCTCCCTTTAAACCGGTCAGTGCCTCGTAACGATTCAGAAAAGCTGCCTCACCCGCTCTCTTGATAAATTCATCATGCATAAATACAACAAAAAGACCGTTATTTGATAAAATCTGTTTTAGTTGAACTGTCAAGTTCTCCAGCGTCTGATATGACACCTCAACTATATTTGAAGGGAATAGCGCAAGATCAAAAGAATTCTCCCTATAAGGCAGAGAATTTATATCCCCAATATTAAATTGACATTGACTCTCTCTTTTATCTGCCACCTTTTTGGCATGAAGGATTGGAATTTCTGCGCAATCAATACCTGTTGCTATTGCCCCCATGTCTTCCATAGCAAAGGTGCAACGTCCTGCATTACAACCTAAGTCTAATGCACGCATACCGGGTTGTATCAACTTACACAAGTGTTTTGAATATCTATCAACAACAAATTGCGATTTCGGATTATCAGGGTCAGTTGTCGGGTGAACACCTGATGCATTGTATAATTTCTGGATCGCATTAATTGTATCCATATTTTGCTTTTCCATAACTCTAAATCGTGCAGGTTTCGCTGTCTATTTGTTCTAAGTCCTTACAATATTGGATAAGTCCTATATCTGTAATAGTAAAACTAAAATCGAAGCCGAATGAGAGGCTTAACCGAAATTCGTTGATAGGTTTCCTCAGTAACAACCTTTGAGAAAAACGGTGTAAAAAACGCGTCGGTAGTTTCCAAAAATTCAGGCATGTTTATGCCCATATAATTTTCCGCTGCATCGCCACATTCAGCAACAACTTGTCGTAATTTATCACGTCCAGCAGTAGAGAGTGTCCGCAATGGTCGCAGCATTCGCATGTGGTATTTGATTAGCGAGGCAGATACCTGAATTAACCCCTGCAGGAATAGGCGATACGTATCTTCGGCTTGATGCCACAACCCTTCCCATGCTTCATGTGCTTCCCACCAATATGCAAAGTTGTAGAGGTCAACACCGTATAGGTATGCATCATTCTGCTTCCACATTTCTGGTGGAAGAAGGGCGTCGTCAAGTTCTTCTTCTATGCCGTAACTGTGTCCGAGTGGATCACGAATCGGATGCGGTGTAACCCCTGGTATGTGACGATAAGGTGGAAAAGGCGTTTGTGGGTAATATTGATGCCAATTTGGATCGAAAGGTTGCGGTTGTTCGTGGATATCCATATTTTATCGGAGATTCTGAATCATCTGCCTACGCATAAGTAATGGAAACCGGCAGCCATTGCTTCTTGTGGTGAAAAGACGTTTCGTCCATCAATTAGGATTGGTGTTTTCATCTGTTTTGCAAGTTTGCGTAATTCCAGTCTATGGTAGAATTCCCATTCAGTAACAAGCACAAGTGCATCTGCATTGTGAGCGAGTGAGTACACATCTTCAGTGAAGTCAACAGGAATATCGTTCATGGTTTGCTGCGCGTTTGGCATGGCGATTGGGTCGTGCGCGCGAACGTTCGCACCATCTGCCACGAGTTGACGAATAATATCAAGTGAAGGGGCCTCTCGGATGTCGTCTGTATTCGGTTTAAAGGCAAGTCCGAGAATACCAATCGTTTTACCATTCAGTGTTTTTAAAACGGTTCGTAACTTTTCCACGATTCGTTTGCGCTGTTCAAAGTTAACCGTGCGTGCAGCTTCTGTAATCGGCATTTCGTATCCTGCTTGTGCAGCAACATTCAATAATGCCGCGGTATCTTTCGGGTAGCAGCTACCGCCCCAGCCCAGTCCAGCGCGGAGAAATCTATGTCCAATCCGCGAGTCAAGTCCAATTCCACGCGCTACCTCTGTTACATCTGCGCCAACATCTTCGCAGAGACCGGCAATTTCGTTAATGAAACTAATTTTTAGTGCTAAGAACGTGTTCGCAGCGTATTTAATCATCTCCGCGCTGTTCGGGTCTGTCGTCATCATCGGTGGTAGATGATAAGCAGCGGGGCGGGGTAAAAAAGTTGGTGGATCAAATGTCTGTTCCAATATTGGTTGATACAGATGTCGTAAATCATCAAAAGCATCGTTGCTGTTTGCACCGACGACAATCCGATCTGGATAGAATGCGCCTTGCAATGCCAAACCTTCTTGCAAAAACTCTGGATTGGAAGCCACTGAAATATTACCACGCAAATTGCGTTCGGAAAAGACATTTTCAACGACCTCTGCGACATTTCTATTTGTCCCAATTGGTACAGTAGATTTGATTACAAGGGTATAGTGTTTATCTGGAAGACATACTTCTGCGACTTCTCTTGCTGCTTCTTCAACGTGCCGTGTATCCGCCTCTCCGTTCATTTTTGGTGGTGTGCCAACAGCAATCATGATGAGTTCTGCGTCAGGGACTACCTCAGCAACGCTTGGCGTAAAGCGGATCGTGTGACCTAATTCGTCAAGCAGAGACTGGATTCCGGGTTCATGGATAGGGCTTTTTCTGTCTTGCAAAAGGCTAAGTTTGCTGTTGTCTTTGTCAACTGCGGCGACATCGTGGTTGAGGTAAGCGAGTACCACAGCTGTCGTTAAACCTACGTATCCCGTTCCTATAATTGTAATTTTCATGTTCCGCCTCAAGTGAAACGCGTTTCTTGCCAAAATTAGTTGGGGTGCTGGCAGGAATTGGCAATAAGCGATTTAAAATTGACTTTTTCAAGGTAACAGATAGATTATAGCATATCTAACATCTTTGCGTTAGTTATAATATGTTGTGATTATAACGCATAATCTTGACATTTTTTAGAAGGAAATATAAAATATTCTATACCGAAGCAATGCTCAAGGCGAAATTTCACGTAGATGCGATGAATGATTTAACTCTACCACTTCAAACACTTCATGCCGAAAAATGATTCCCAATCCCAAACAACCCTCCTTAAAAATGTCCTGCTTATCACACCTTTAAGTCTCATAGGACGTGTTGGCACATTTCTTATCAGTGTTGCGCTTGCCAATTGGTTTGGCGATACTGCGGAGATGGATTTTATCTATTACTACTGGGGTATTGCTGCATTTCTAATTGAATTACTGAGTGCTGCTTCTGCGTATTCTGTCCTCGTTCCTTTGTTAGCAGAAGCGCGTGCGAAAGGTGAAGCCGAAGCGCAACGTTGCGTGCAATCCGTTCTTTCCCACTATATCAGGCTAATGCCGTGGTTGTGCTGTCTATTAGTCGCTATTTCATGGGGAATATCACAACTCTTTTTTCCCAACGCGGGACTTACGACTTCTGCTGCAATCAGCATTGTCTGTGGATTCCTCATCTTTGCAGTAATTGCATCTTTCCGTTGGATGCTCAAGGCGATTTTAGACACCTACCAAGTATTTCATCTACCCGTGATTGTGCAAGGTTTACGCGCTGCCCTTGTTATTGGAACAATGTTTTTATGCCGACCGTATATGAGTTGGTTTAGTATTCCGATTGCTCTAATCATTGGCGAACTGTTTCAAACAATAATTCTATTTCAACGATGTGGTGCTGTCTTAAAACTCTCTTTGCGCAACTTATTTGCGGTTATACCGATCTACTCAGATACAGACGGGTTTCCATACGCAAAGCAATTTCTGCAACAGTGTCTTTTGATGATGGGTGCAGCTACATCAGACGGATTAAATCCGGTTGTTGACAGAGGTATGGGAAGTTCACTCGGTGCGAGTTCGGTTTCAAAACTTGACTATGCTTTCCATTTGTGTGCCATCCCTGAATCGCTTACAAACGTGACGCTACCTGTTCTGCTTTCACATTGGGCAAAGATATCTTCATCAGGTAATGGAAAACAGTTGCAGCAGAGTGTATGGAAAGGTGTTATCGTAGTGATCGTTCTGATGGTGCCGTTTCTAATCGGATTCTACATATTCCGATCAAATATTGTGGCACTATTATTTGGGCATGGAAGATTGTCTGTAGCGGGACAACAACATATTGCTTCCCTGTTTGGTATTTACTTAATTGGAATGCTTCCGAGACTAATTAGTAGGTTGCTAATTCGTGCGCATTTGGCACGTCAAAACCATTTGACAGTTGTCACAGCGACCCTAATCAGGCTTGTTTTGAATCCGTTTCTCAATTGGATTTTTATGCAGTATTGGGGTTTAGAAGGGATTGCGTGGTCAACAGCGTTGCTTTCCTATCCGATTCTCGCATATATTGCGATTGAATTCTGGCGAAAGGGCTAAACTTCTGAAAAACGCTCTGGATGATTAGACGTGATACCTTGCACTCCGAAAGCGCGCATCTGGCGCATACGATTTACATCATCAACTGTCCAACACCATAGTGCGATACCACGCCGACGAACTTCATAAGCAAATTCCTCAGTTATTAGTTGATGATTGACATTAAGCAAGCTGCTTCCAAGCGAACCGAGTTGTTTACATAGTTGGATAGGATGTGTGTGTCCATTGCTATTTCCGATAAGCCACCCGGTAGGAATGCGTGGCTCTAAAGAGCGAACGGTTTGTAAAACGGAGGTGTGAAAAGAAATAATAACGGTCAGTTCAAGCAGATCCATCTCATGAATTTTTTGGACAACAGCCTCAGCTATAGTTTCATCCTTTATTTCTAAAAGTGCAATCGTACTGTCTGTGATACATGCTAATGCTTCGGCAAGCGTCGGTACTTGTTCACCTTCAAACTCAGGATTAAACCATGCGCCAGCATCTGCTTGCTTGATAGCCTCTAAGGTTGTCTGTTTAATTAGCCCGCTCATGTTTGTCGTTCGGTCCAGAGAAGCATCGTGTATTACAACAACTTCACCGTCAAAGGTGCCGTGCAGATCAAGTTCAACTGCGTCTACGCCGATTTCAATCGCTTTTTTGAATGCTGCGAGTGTATTTTCCGGGGCGATCCCCGATGCGCCGCGGTGTGCAATCCGAATCCACGAGTCCATAATGATCTATTTCCTTCTATTTATCGTCACCGTGCTGTTTTATCTTTTTTATGAGGGTTGTGCGGCTGATACCGAGTAATTCTGCAGTTTTGCTATGATTGTCGGAGCATTCATCTAATGCGAGTTCAATGAGCGCTTTATCTAACAATGTGACAACATCATCGTAAAGTTGTTGGCTACCTTCAGCTATCGCTGTTTTCGTAACACCTCGTAAAACAGATTTGAGAGAGGTCTCCAACTGTGAGGAATCAGGAGTGGTGGGACTGTGACCTACGTGTATTTCTGAAGGAAGATCGTCTGGCAGGATTACATCTGATCGGGACAGCGTTGCTGCGCTTCTGAGGCAGTTTTCTAACTCGCGAACATTGCCCGGCCAAGCATAATTTTGTATCAACTTCATGCCCTCTTCTGAGATGCCACGGATCGGTTTGCCGAGTTCGTCTTGGATAAGTTGAAGGAAATGGGTGACAAGCAACGGAATATCTTCCTGCCGTTCTCGTAGAGGTGGCAGATGGAGTGAGATACGTTTGAAGCGGTAGTAGAGGTCAGCACGAAATTCACCAAGTTTGACCATTTCTCCGAGTTCCTGATTAGTCGCAGCGATGACGCGTACATCTACCTGTAAGGTCTGCGTGCCACCTAACCTTTCAATCTCTTGTGTTTGCAATGTGCGTAGCAACTTCACCTGCAATGCGGGACTCATGTTAGCCACTTCATCAAGGAAAATCGTGCCACCGTCTGCTAATTCAAATCGTCCGGGTTTTCCTTGTGCTTTAGCCCCTGTGAATGCACCTGCTTCGTAGCCGAAAAGTTCACTTTCTAAGAGTTCATCTGGAAGTGCCCCACAATCAACTGGGACGAATGGTTTATTTTTCCGTTCACTTCCCACATGAATTGCCCGCGCGACAAGGTCTTTTCCTGTTCCTGTTTCTCCTTCAATTAGCACTGTGGTTGCATTGCTTGCCATCACCCCGATGAGTTTGTAAATTTCGCGCATCTGCTCGCTTTTTCCAACGAGTCGATGTCCCCGTTGCTCCGTTGGAGAATCGCTGTCTGTTTCCACAGGCAAAGTGCTTCGGACAGATTGTGTTCTAAATGCTCGTTCAAGTACGCCTTTCACGACATCTAAATCAATCGGTTTTGGGACGAAATCGAACGCATGCAAGCGCATCGCTTCTATTGTCGTCTCTACATCATCGTAAGCGGTAATTATAATTACAATTACCCACGGGTGATGGGTTTTAATTTCCGCTAACGCCTCCAAACCACTCATTCCAGGGAGCCCGACATCAAGTAAGATTACATCTGGTTTCTCGGATGCGATGCGGCGCAAACCTTCCTCAGCACTGTTCGCTATGATAGGATTGTAACCTTCACCTTCAAGGAACTGCTTAAATGCCCAACAGATTTTCTCATCGTCGTCAATTACCATTACATTTTTTACATTTTTCATGACAATCTGTCCTTCACCAGTTCTGCATTCTTACGTCTTTTATCGTTGCCCACCCTCTATTGAAAGGAGGAACTTTTTGCCATCGTCGCTCATCTCAGGTTCACTTACCTCTGCTGTCTGTTCTTCAAGTTTTTTCTTGAGAACAGGGTAAGAATCTACAATGGGAGTTTCACTAAGAGATGTTAAGGCTGGTTTACGTGCTTCTGCATCTGTGATTACTTTAGCGAGTCGTTCATTTTTTCGTGTTATGTGTCCCGCATCGCGTTCTTTGAAGTCTGGTAATACTTTATCAGCAAATAGTTCTAACGATTCGCATATATCCTCATGTTGATTCATACCTGCTTGCTGTATGAAAACAACCTGATCAACGCCTGCGTTTTCCATTATTTCTAAATGTTCGCGGATTTGGTCGGGAGTCCCGATTCCTGCCCGCGCTTCAGCGGGGTCTTGCTGTGATTGTTTATACAGTTTCCAAATATCTGTTTCACCCGGAACTTGTGAACCGTTATAATAGTAGTGTGCGAGGGCAAATCGGAAGAAACGTAAGCCATCTAAACCGCGGGTAAGAGCCGTCTCCTCGTTTTCATGGCAGGAAAAACCTGAAACCATCGCAATGTTCGGGTTCACCCTTTGTGTTAGCGGGGCGCATTCACTTTCAAAGATTTCATAATATTCTTCTACCCAAAATTTTGCTTCATCTGCATTAACAAAAGCAAAAGTAAGAGCACCTAATCCATATCTGGCAGCGTATCGGAGGCTATCTCGGCTGGAACAAGCTACCCATGGTGGCGGGTGTGGTGTTTGCAATGGTTTTGGTACAACGTTGCGAGGCGGCATTGAGAAATGTTTCCCATCATAGCCCGCATAAGGTGACTGCGTCATCATTTTTGCAGTTTCGCGCGTACATTCTTCCCACATCTCGCGTTTACACTTTGGGTCAACGTTGAATCCGCCGAGTTCCATGTGAGATGCAGACTCGCCTGTTCCCCACTCCACGCGTCCGTTTGATACTAAGTCAAGCGTTGAAATGCGTTCGGCAACGCGGGCAGGGTGGTTGTATGCTGGCGGCATCAGCACGATACCATGTCCTAACCGTATCTGCTTTGTCCGTTGGCTGCATGCTGCGAGAAATACTTCTGGTGCAGAAGAGTGGGAATATTCTTCAAGGAAGTGGTGTTCTACTTCCCAAATATAGTCAAACCCAAGTTTGTCAGCCAATTCTACTTGTGCTAACGCGTCTTGAAAAAGTTTATGTTCAGCGCCTTCGTGCCATGGACGGGGAATTTGGTGTTCATAAAACAGCCCAAATTTCATGCGTTTTTGTTGTTTCCTTTCTCATATTAGTCTGTAGTGCTTTGTTCATACAAATTTGTTGTTTAGAGGTCGCGATTCGGAGATCGCTCCTACAGAAGAGGTAGAAGTCGCGATTCGGAGATCGCTCCTACAAAAAGAGGGATTGTTCAAGTTCACCGTAAACAGACAGTGTGTCCCTACGATTTTTCGAGTGCCTGCATTTCCGCTTCTGTTAATTGCCATTCAAAGATGTCTAAATTTTCACGCAGATGTGGTTCTGAGCCGGACTTTGGAATTACGACGATTTCTTTCTGTATCAGCCATCGCAATGCGACTTGTGCTGCTGTTTTTCCGTGTCTGTTACCGATTTCTGTTAACTCCGTATCTCCCGCAAGGTTTCCTACGGCGAGGGGTCTGTGTGCAGTGATAGGAATGTTCCGTGTTTCACAATGATTTCGCAACGCTTCTTTGTTATTGCGGACATGGTATTCAACCTGATTTGTACAAATTGGCAGTTTAGATACCTCACACGCACGGTCAACTTGTTCAATACTAAAATTACTGATGCCGATGCTCTTGACTTTGCCCGCGTCATAGATTTCTTGGAAGGCACCAAACGTTTCTTCAAACGGCACCGCGTCGCTTGGCCAGTGGATTAGCAACAGATCAACATAATCCATCTGCAAATCATTTATACACACCTCAAACTGGCTTAATACATCGTCATGTTTCAGATGGGTATGCCAAATTTTAGTTGTAATAAACAGATCATCACGTTCAACATGAATATCTCGCAGTGCCTTCCCTATTTGCCGTTGGTTTTCGTACATCCACGCTGTATCAATATGGGTATATCCCATTTCAATCGCTATTTTGATAATCCGTTCGCACTGCCTGCCTTTTAGCTGCCAGGTGCCTAATCCTAACATCGGCATTTCGTGTCCTGAGGCAAGTTTGACGTTTTTCATGACTACACAATTCGGGTTTCACAGTAAATACCCGCCACTCCTTTTTTAAGTGCATGATAGTCAATTTTGGGAAAATGTCAAGAGAAATGTGGTGATATTATGCTAAATCAAGGTTACAGACTCTCCAACAATCTTGGAAGTCTGGTAATCCTGAGAATCCTGGTTCAGACAATAGGAATGGCGAGGCACCAAATCAACGGTATGAATACCATTTAGGTATTCCCCGGAGACCCCACCCTACGATAGAAAAAGAGAAAACAGTCTGGCTTAGAAAGCCCTCTCACAAGAGTGTTTCAGAGTTTTTGAAAAATATGAAAAAAAGTTGACAAATACTTGGTAATCGTGTATACTATACTATTATCCATTAGGTCGAGTGGTGGAATCGGTAGACACAATGGACTTAAAATCCATCGCCCATAAACAGGCGTGAGGGTTCAAGTCCCTCCTCGACCATATTGATTTCTTGCCGCAGGGTAGAGCAGTCTGGTAGCTCGTCGGGCTCATAACCCGGAGGACGTGGGTTCAAATCCCACCCCTGCAATTTTTTCTTTCCTCGAAAATTTTTCCTATCTATAATACGTATTATACCACAACCTAAGTTGCCACCTATGTAGCACAATCTGTCTGAAGATTCGGTAATTGGCGAGGTTAGGAAACCTCGTCAGCAGGGGAAGTGCGCCTGTCTTGTGCGGACAGAAAATTACCGAAATTAAAAAATTAATCTTCATTTAGATTGTGCCTGTGAAAACGCAAACTAACAGTGAAATCAACGGTATGAATGCCTCAATGGCATTCCCCGTGCTACGGAACCTTGCGAAAAATAGGTCATTCTCTATAAAGAACGGTGTTTGGGTGTCTAAATTATAGGTAGCAATTTGAGTTGCCATATTAACGTGGTTTTTCTTGTATATATATTTTTTCGGAATTAGTCGTTTTGGGATTTTGTCGTTTCATTTGAAGATTTTGCGATTTTTTTATGCGTGTGCAGAGGGTGATACATTTTGGGTGTAGGACAAATTTATGAAGTGAAAGAAAATTTTGTAATATGAAATCTAAATTGTGCTGGTTTTTTAGCAAGAGGGCTTTCATTGTAAAATTCATTACACATATTGATATTAATTCCTTCCAATCGGTAATTATCATCTGTGTAATTGCATGAGGTCTAAATACTTTATTCTCAGTAGATCGAGTAGAGCAAGCGAAACTCATAACTGTCAATTTAGTGCCTGATTTTATTGTTGGAGAGGTTTAAAACCGCGATATGCGAAATTTGAAATCTAAATCGGGCTTACAAAGCCAACAAGAGATTATCCAGGATTTTTTTAAGTTGACAATTAAGGGTAGAGCAAGCGAAACCCGACAAAACATTGTAGTAAATGAAACGGATAGAATTTGATCATAATAGAACAACCCTATTGTTATCCCAAAATAGTTGAAATCAGTAGAATAATAGGGTATACTTGTTTTATACTGCAATGTGAGGTGCTCTCACTTTGAGCACATCTTATTAATTTGTACAACCTAAGGAGACTTTTATGAAGATCAAAGCACTTCAGTTAACCTTTATCTTTCTAATGATTTGTATTATTTCCGTTGCCGGTCCATCTACCGTCTTCGCAGACGCACATGAGCCTGAAGAGGAAATGGCACCAGAAGCTAAATCTGAAATGGCAGAAGAAAAGCCGGGTGTTTCAGGATGGTTCCAGATTGATGTTGATAGTTTAGGCACCTATTTCTTGGTTGGCGCGAACCATCCGATCGGAAGTGGAGGTGTCTCAATTGCTTCTAACATCTACGTAAATGACCATCTCGGTGAATTTGACCTTGGTGTCACACTCCCCGTTGTCAAGAGCGACAGTGTCTCACTCGCGCTGCAGCCTATGCTCGGTGTTGGGTTTGACTACACTGGAGCGGATGGCCCTGATGCTTTATTTCCCCAATTCTTTGCTTTTCTGAACGCACCTGACATCTTCTTTTTTCACTGGACAATCGGGACACTTTCTACTGTATTTGATGACGAGAGCGTAAATGAACTTTACAACCGCAGTTTTCTCACCTATTCACTGAATGATACCATCGCTATTGGTCCCCAGGTTGAATCAGTTTTCGTTTTCGCCGATGATTTGGATAAACCTTTGAAATTAAATTTTGGAGGCCGTATTAACATCGGCTATGGTAAAGCGAATACGCTCGGCATATATGTCGGATATGAAACAAAGAAAGAGGAAGGTGAGACTGGGCTTACCGGTAGAATGAATTTTACCCGTTTCTGGTAGGACACTTTTCTTATACTGAGTTCGCAATGAAGATCGTTCTTACCTGATAATCATTTGACGCGCTTCGTCGATCTGCGAAGCGCGTCAGTCTTGTTACAACAATATTTTGTGGAAAAGAATACCCTCCAAGACCTATGCCTTGTGCGTCTATAGAATTTTTATTCAGACAATGAACAATCCTTATCACCGTTATTATATTAATCATGCAGCTGCCCCAAGCTGTGTCAAATTTGATGTCTTAAAGAAAAAAATAACACGGTTGACACAAATAATTATACCATTCGTAGTTTTAATCTTTTTCTTTTTTGTCAACACCATTAACGCCCAAACACCTCTACCACTAACCCGCATAACAGAAGCAATTAAAATTGATGGTTTGAGCGATGAACCTGCATGGCAGAAAATCGCACCACTACCACTTACTATGTACAAACCCGCATATCAGGGTGAACCGACCGAAAGAACTGAAATCAGAATTGCTTATGATAAGGATTATCTTTACTGTTTTGCACGATGTTATGATGCCGACCCATCCGATATTCGTGTCAATTCGCTTTACCGTGATCGGTCAAGTGGAGATGATAGGTTTGGAATCATTCTTGACACCTTTAATGACAAGAAATCCGCCTTGCAGTTTTGGACAACCCCGGCTGGTATTCGAGGTGATAAAGCAATCTATAAAGACGGAAAATCGGATAACAAACATTGGAATACCTATTGGGATGTCGCTGCTGTTCAGAATGAAGAGGGTTGGTTTGTTGAGATGCGGATTCCTTTTTCCAGTTTAAGTTTTCAAGATGAGAACGGTAAAGTTGTTATGGGTTAATCGTTTATAGAGATATCGCCCGAAAAAATGAACGACTTGTCTTTCCGGCGCTATCTCCTGAACGTGGAATTGACACCCCGTCTCGAGCACATCCTGTGGTATTAGAACAAGTTCATAGTCAAAATCCGGTTTATTTTACACCTTACGTAGTTGGTGGACTTGAACAAACACCAACGTTGAATGATGCAGAAACCGAATATCGTCTGAAAAACGATTTTGAGAGAGGGGTTGGACTTGATATTAAATATAACTGGACGAGTAACCTAACCCTGGATACAACGCTAAACACCGACTTCGCACAAGTGGAGGCAGATGATCAGCAGGTTAATTTGAGCCGATTTTCGCTTTTCTTTCCCGAAAAGCGGCAATTTTTCCAACAACGTTCTGGCATTTTCTCCTTCAATTTCGTTGGTCGTTCTCGGCTTTTCCATAGTCGTCGAATTGGCATCCAAGATGATGAACAAATTCCTATTATTGGTGGCGCAAGATTAGTCGGACGTATAGGAAATTGGGATCTCGGTTTTCTTGACATGCAAACGGCACGTAAAGATGAAATTCCGACTGAGAACTTTGGAGTGCTGCGGCTGCGCAGGCAAGTCCTTAATTCACACTCTTATGCAGGTTTAATGTTAACAAACCGTATTGACGAAAAAGGCAATTACAACTCAGCTTATGGACTTGATGGTATCTTTCGGTTATTTGGACGAGAATATTTAACCCTTAAGTGGGGACAAACTTTTGAAGATGAGATCCTTAAAGAAAAAACATTCGACTTTTGGGATACCTCAATGTATCTTATAGACCTGACTCGCCGCACTGACGTTGGATTTGATTATCGACTTACTGCAGCTCGGCGTGGAGATGACTTTTTACCTGGAATTGGGTTTACATCTCGGAAGGATTTCACGCAACTGGAAGGGAGTATTCGCTATGATTGGTTAATGGGCAAACGAACCTCACTTAGACAAGTAAGTCCATTACAGTTTTCTGGAGATGTAGCGTTCCGAAACGAAGATTGGTCTATTGAGTCTGCCAATGCTGAATATGCCATTGATCTGCAGTGGAAGTCTGGCGCAAATGTATCTATGGATTTGGAAATGGATTATGAAGACTTCAAAAAAGATGAAGACTTTCCTGAAGGAACGATAGTACCCGCAGGAAGTTATACCTCCTTTGAGGTTAAAGGCGGTTACGAAATGCCAGGTGGAAGTTTATTTCGAACCGATTTTGATTGTTCCTTTGGTGGATTTTTTGATGGTTGGCGATTTGATTTCGGTGTTAAACCAAAATGGAATGTCTCCCGACATTTGGAAATGGGCAGCGAATATGAGATAAATGTTATCCGTTTTCCTAATCGAAATCAAGGATTTAATGCGCATGTGATTCGGTTTAGAACACGGGCAGCGTTTAACACGAAAGCCTCTCTAAATGCGTTCGTGCAATACAGTAATGTTAGTGATCAGTTCTCAACAAATATCCGATTTCGATACAATTTCGGTGAGGGTAATGACTTTTGGTTGGTTTATAATGAAAATCTCAATATGGACCAGGATGATGAAATACCGAGGAAATTACTAACGAAGAGACGCACACTATTAATGAAATATACCCATACCTTTGGAATATAACCAGTCACCTATTTGCCTACAGAATCCTTTTCCAACAAAAAAATATGAATCGTCCTATCTTTTGCCCGTGAAAACGCTGGTAACGTTTCTATCATACGTCCTCGTTCGCGAATCCAATTGCGAACAGTCATATCCGCATCAAAGACGTTAAAACTCGCCACGTCTTCGAAAAACCACGATCTTTTCTCATCTGAACTTTCCCATTTTTTTTCAAAAGCTGCTCTGTCTTTTACTAACTCATTAATGTCAACTGCCTTCGATCCACGCATATAATATTGAGCCATTCGGGGTTCCGATAGGACTAATATATCGGTAGGATTCACATCATCTCGGATAGTTTCAAATGCCTCTCTCCATTTAGGTCTCCCACCATTTTCATATCGAAAATAGAGAAAATTTTGCGATAACAGGATAACAATGAGCAGAGTAGGAAGTAGCACCTTGAACAAACTATATTCGTCGCCAGCTATTGCTTCCCAAATATAGGTGCATGCCACTGCAGCAAGGATAAAGTAGGCGGCAGTTGTCCAAAACAGATAATAGCCTGCTACATTCTGAAACTGAGATGCGATGAGTAGAAGTATTAAAGGCACACCAGCGAAGCAGATTAAAAAACGAGTAGCACGGTCACGAGGATTTACGATAGCGGCAAAAAATGCAGTAACCGCTATTGGAATGCTAACCCCTTGAACGAGCGTTAGAATAATATAAAGCGGACTACGTCCCCACTCGTTGTGCCCCCATCCAGAAGATATGTAGCCGTGAATCTGTGGAAGCGCGAGCATTAGCACAGGTATTGCAAAAGGCACAAAAAATAGTAGCAGATTTATCCATCGCTTTCTGCTACGTTCCTCTAAAAGACAAAGTATTGCATAAACTGCCAGCGCAGGTACAATTGCCGCAGCGAGTAGATGTGATAGGATAAGGCAAATACAAGAAATAAGAGCAGATATCGTCAATAGTGTCGAATCGTTTTCAAGGGAGCGATAGAAAAACCAAGCTGTCAACACAGCAAATAGGAAGGTGAAAATATATGAACGTACATTTTGCGACCAAAACAGATGCCAATTTGACAAGGCGACAAATGCGGCGGCTAATAATCCAACTCTACTATTGTATAAAGTCTGCCCTAAACTAAAGACTATCGGGATTGATAGGATTCCTACAATACAAAAAATGAGGCGACTGCTCCACTCACCCCCTTCTTGCGCTACAAATGGTAGTTTTTTACCTACAAAAATAGAGAACTTCGCTGCGATATAAGGAATCGGATTAATCGGGGAATTGGAAAGAGAAAACTCTTCGGCATCAAGGACGGTCAGTACCTCATCAATCCAGAAACTCCACTCTCCGAGATTCCAAAATCGAAGGAACACACCGATGCTGACTATACAAATAAGCAGAATATGCTTATTTTTTAGGCAGTTTTGTGATGAAAATTTCAGCATTTTTAGCAGAAAATGATCTCCTCAAACTGTTCAAATTATTGGCATTTTAACCATAATACCTATATTACTTTATGACCATAAAGGTAAGAATAAATCTAATGTTTGCCTAATACCGATAGGGAATTAAGTATTCATATCAAGTTGTATCAAATCAAATCATATTACAATTGGCACGCATATTGCTTTAACTGAGGCAGTGCAACTCAGCACAGATTCTATCACAAGTTGATGCCAGAATCAAGATTAGTTTCGAAAACTGGCACATAAAGTATTCCAGCACGATATAAGGAGTGCTTGAATATAATATAACTAAGGAGATTTTAATGAAAGTTAAAGCGTTATGGTTACCCCAATTATTGGCAATAGTTTGCCTCCTCGCAGTTGGTAGTGTTCCGATGGTTTATGCTGATGCCCACGAAGCGGGTGAAGAAATGGAAATGGAAGAAGAGTCAAGTATTTCTGGCTGGTTTCGTACCGATACAGACAGCCTTGGGACACAAATCTGGGTTGGCGCAAGCCATCCGGTTGGAAGTATTTCTATAGATAGCGATATTTATGTCGTGGATACTTTTGGTGAATTTGATCTTGGTCTCGGTATTCCAGTTGTTGATAGTGATTCTCTATCACTCAGTCTCCTCCCCATGGTTGGTATTGGATTTGACTACGGCACACCGAATGGTCCAACGACATTGATTGCACCCCAGTTATTTACATATCTTACCGCTGGTTCCATCTATTTTGAATCATGGATTCAAATGTTCCTTAATTCGCCTTTTGATGAAGAAGGGGCAGATTCGTTCTACACACGCGATTTTGTTCTCTATTCTATCAATGATACCGTTGCTATCGGTCCACAAGTTGAAGCGACAATTGATTTAGGGGACGATGGTGGACTTGGAAGTCTGATTGTTGGAGGACGCATCAATCTCGGCTATGGCGAAAATAACACGCTCGGTCTCTTTGTCGGTGTTGAAACCCAACTTGATGAAGATTCAGAAGATACCGGACTTACCGGTAGAATGACGTTTGTCCGCAGTTGGTAAGGAATATATTTGTGAGGACAACATTGTATTGTTCTTAATCGGTTGAATCATCGCGAATCCGAGACAACAATTCTTGAGTGATTCGCGATGGATCCGATGTATCACATACGGATGCAAACTCTCAGTTCCTCGGAGTTCTAAGTAGAAGCAGTTTTATTGAATATAGGAGATCTTTTCAATGAAAAAAAAGATTATCATAACAGTTTTTGCACTCACCTTCTTGTTGAGTCTCAACGCTTTTGCCCTAAATGGTTTGACAGATAGCGATGGAACTCTTGAAAAGGTTGATGATGCAAAATATATGGCAGATACACTGTGGGTATTAGTTGCTGCGTTTCTCGTATTCTTTATGCAGGCTGGCTTTGCTATGGTGGAGTCTGGATTCACGCGTGCTAAGAACGCTGTCAACATTCTCATGAAGAACCTGATGGATTTTTCAATGGGTTCAATCGCTTATTGGGCAATAGGCTTTGCAATTATGTTTGGTGCTGGTAATGCATTCATGGGAACAAGTGGATGGTTTGTTCCTTCTGAGACACTCGAGGCAGGTGCAGCAACTAGTACCAGTATTTTTAGTGCGTTAGAATGGAGTTCTGTCCCGACTTATGCGGCGTGGCTTTTCCAACTCGTATTCGCCGCAACAGCTGCGACAATCGTTTCTGGTGCTATGGCAGAACGAACACAGTTCAAAAGTTATCTGATATATAGTGTTTTTATCACAGGTATCATCTATCCGATCGTTGGGCACTGGATTTGGGGCGGCGGCTGGTTAGACGGTGGTTTGGTAGAATGGTTAGATGTAGACGACTTTGCGGGTTCAACAGTGGTTCATTCAACAGGTGGTTGGCTTGCATTAACAGGTGCCATTGTCTTAGGTCCGCGTCTTGGTAAGTATGATAGTGAAGGTAAACCAAGACCGATTGCTGGACACAATTTACCCCTTGCTGCTCTTGGTGTATTTATTTTATGGTTGGGTTGGTTCGGATTTAACCCTGGTAGTGAGATGGGTGCAAGTTCCGCAACTATTGCAGGAATTGCTGTTACTACGAACCTTGCAGCATCTGCGGGTGCAATTACCGCTATGATTACCGCCTGGATTTTTCTTGGAAAACCTGATGCGGGTATGTCACTTAACGGTGCACTTGCTGGGTTAGTAACTATTACAGCTGGTTGTGCTTCCGTTAGTCCGACATCCGCTGCGATTATGGGAGCACTCGGTGGTATCGTTGTTGTTCTCAGCGTGCTATTGCTTGAACGTTTCCGTGTTGATGATCCGGTTGGTGCTATTTCTGTTCACGGGACATGTGGCGCGTTAGGTACTCTTCTTGTTGGATTTTTCCATACGGAGAGCGGCGTTTTCGCTGGTGGCGGATTTCAACTTCTATGGGCACAGTTTATAGGTGTTATTGCTGTTCTTGCATGGTGTCTTATTACGGGATTCATCCTTTTCTACGGAATCAAAGCAGTTACAGGTTTACGGGTTACACAAGAGGAAGAACAAGCAGGACTTGACTACGAAGAACACGGTGCAAGTGCCTATCCGGACTTCAATGTTTCATCCATACGTTAGATATATTTTCAGAAAACCTTTGATTGGAAGATTCAAGGTTACAAACTTAAAATAGGACATCCATAAGAAGTTTACTTATATCCCTGAGTTTTACTTCTTAGCTTATGGGCGTTCCTATTTTACTGTTTGTATGGGTATTCTTGTTTTCCCGTTGATTGTAATCACTTGAAACCTTTACATTATTTTGATAGAATGCTAAATCAAATACTTGTAAAAGTTAGACTTTTTAAGAAGCGTTAGTAGATTGGTTATTTCGTTTTAAAAACAGAATTGGTAAGGTAGACAAAGTTGTTTGCCTTTATAGAAAATCACTTAACAAGTGCCATCACTTGTTAATATTAAGGAGGATACAGATGCAACAAAGATGTGCATCGCATTTTACAAGGAAGCGTTTTAGTTACGCACTAATTGGAACGCTTATACTATTTTTATTAATATCTGGTGTGTCAAGTTTAATTCTGCCACAAGATGTGTTTGCAGACCAGCATGAGACAGCTGAAGTGGAAGCAGAATCATCACTTGATTCTGGTGATACCGCGTGGATGCTTACTTCGACTGCGCTTGTGCTGTTTATGACAATTCCTGGGCTCGCCCTCTTCTATGGAGGTCTTGTGCGGGTGCAAAACGTGCTATCCGTGCTGATGCAGTGTTTCGCACTGACAGGGATTATCACTATATTATGGATTGTCATTGGGTATAGCCTTGCCTTTAACACCGCTGGTATGGAGGCGGGTAAAATAACATTCAACTCTTTTGTCGGAGGACTTGGTGCCTTTTTCCTAAAAGGAATTGGCGTAGATACTTTAAGCGGGAGTATCCCCGAAACCGTTTTTATCGTCTTCCAAATGACGTTTGCGATAATTACGCCTGCTCTGATCGCTGGTGCATTCGCTGAACGTATGAAGTTCTCAGCAATGCTGCTCTTTTCTGCAATCTGGTCGTTAATCGTTTATGCACCTCTTTGCCACATGGCATGGTCAGGCGACGGTTCACTCTTTGGCGATATAATCGGTGCGCTTGATTTTGCAGGTGGGAATGTAGTGCATATCAATGCAGGTATCGCAGCATTAGTTGCCGCAATTTTAGTCGGAAAACGTATCGGTTATCAGACAACCGCGATGCCGCCGCACAGTTTGACACTGACGGTAGTTGGTGCTTCAATGCTTTGGGTCGGTTGGTTCGGTTTCAATGCTGGTAGTGCTGTTGCCGCTGATGGTGCCGCCGGCATGGCAATGCTTGTTACCCAGGTTTCAACTGCTACTGCCGCGGTTACCTGGATGTTCATTGAGTGGGCTAAACACGGCAAACCGAGTGTCTTAGGTATTGTCACAGGTGCTGTTGGTGGATTAGTTGCCATAACACCTGCTTCAGGTTCAGTCGGTCCAATTGGTGCACTTGTTATCGGATTCGTCTCTGGCGCTGTCTGTTTCTGGGGTGCTACCAGTTTGAAAACAAAACTCGGTTATGACGATTCATTGGATGCGTTCGGTGTTCACGGCATCGGTGGAATTGTTGGCGCACTGTTGACGGGTGTTTTCTCAGCAAGCGTATTAGGTGGTGCTGGCATGGAAAACAGCATCGGAGCGCAGGTCTGGGCGCAGTTCCTTAGCATCGTCATTACCATTATTTGGAGTGGTTTGCTTTCGTTTATTATTCTTAAAATCGTTGACGCTATAGTCGGTTTACGCGTTGAAGAGGATGATGAACGTATGGGTCTTGACTTATCACAACACAACGAACGTGGTTATAACCTCTAAACGAGGTAAAATCCCTAACAAGAATAGGCGCGCTTATAAAGCGCGCCTCATTATTTGCGCACTGTGAATCAACGCTAAATGCGCATAAGGCATTTAGCGGGTTCGGTTTCCCAACCGAACTGGTATTTATTCAGTCTCATGGTTCAACAGAATGCACTTGGTAAAATGCGCGTCCGGCATTCTACATGATTCTGCATTGGTTAGGAAACCGTATCTACCGAGGATCGTTAACATTTTATTTTGCAGGTTTTACTATAGCTCAGCTATCCTTCCTGCTATTTCCGCATCTGACATAATTTCGTTTCTCACAAGCAGATGTTGTTCTGCACCGATATTCTGATACACCTCTTCAATCCACGCGGTGTCAAAGACATCGCCTATATTATGAATTATTAGGTTACGTGGTGCTATCAGTGTTCCCGCAGTGCGGAAATCACCTACTTTGCGGAGACTTGGAATCGGTAGTGTTTCCAGATAGACATCATCATTCTTGTTATCAAATTGTGCTGCATCTACAACCACATTTTTGATATTCGTGAATCCCGCTGCGAGTAATGCCCATAAACCTGCTTCACCTATTCCGATTAGACTCACTTCTGATACGTCACCTCTGGTTGAGAAATAAAGCAGTGCGGTCAAAATATCCTGCACGCGTAACGCCGCAGTTGTTCGGTTGTAGGTGGTAAAATAGTTTATATCCTCCGATCTCTCATACTTACTGTGTTCCCCTGTTCCGAACACATCAATAATCAGGACTTTCCGATCAGAACTTAACAAATCGGTGATAATTGGTACAGGTTTACCTGTTTCCGAATCGATTAACTTCTCTTTACCTTCGGGATGCACGATGACAACTACCGGGTCATGCCCTACCAACGGTTCTGTGCGGAATAGAACGGCAGGAATTACATCTCCGATACCTTTTCTACCGATAACAACGTGCTGCGCAGAATAATGTGTTTGATAAGTCGTTGGAAATGCGCCTTCAGGTTCAACAAGCGTCACCTCACTGCTATTTGGCAAGTGCAATCCGAGCGAATGTTGCAGTGCACTCCCCATTTCTTTTCTAAAAGTCTGATGTTCAATTTCATTTATCGGTTTATGTTCTTCAATCGCATCTTCAGAATGCTTCATCCAAGCAGGTAGAATCTCTTCCTGTTTCAGCGCATGTGCAGGCATATCACGATCAGAAAAAACCAACAACGCGTCATCCGATTCAACCTCATAAGGAACCTCTTTGAATGTTGAGGTATCCTCTGCATCCAAAAGCCATTTTGCAAACCATGCATATACTGCCTCGCGGCTCTGCTTATTATAATTATGCTCCGCGTCCACTTGAACCTGATGCACCTTGTCTTCCGCATCAAAGTGGGCATAAATGCGTCGGATGGCAGGGTATTCTACTGTCGGTGTTTTGACTGTCCAATCACCTGTTGCTGACACAAGCAGAAGAGGACGTGGTGCCATCAATGCCCCTATTTCAAGATTGCTTGCTTCTAACCGCAAATTCGGTGCGTTTTCGCATAAACAACCGCCCTGCATCGTTGCAGAAATCATATTGACAGGCGCGGAAACCTTGATGCGTTCATCAACTGCCGTTAAAATAAAGGTTTGTGTTCCACCACCCGATGCGCCTGTGCAACCGATACGTTCCTTATCAACATCTGGTAGGTTTTGCAAGAAATCGATGGCCCTAATACCGTTCTGAAGTTGGAGTCCCATCGCGCTTAACCCCCAGAGACCTTCCCACTCGCCGCCGAAACGATGTTCAAGCTGCTTGCCGCTATCGTTGTAACCTATCATATCGTAGGCAAAGATAACGTAACCCTGTTTAGCAAAGTTAATACAGCGACCAGGAATCGAACCGCGTTCGATATCTTCTAACCTTCCGCGTCCCCAATGTCCATGCGGACTCACTATGCCTGGAAATGGACCGGTTTTCCCTTTTGGACGGTAGAGATTTCCTGTTGTGAAAAAGCCGGGAAATGGTTCAAAATAGACCTTTTCTACGGAGTAATCTTCATGTTCAATTTTTCCAAAGATTTGTGCGTTAATCGGTGTTTGTTCATGTGTCGGTAATAAACCGGTTGCAACGCGAATTTGTTGGCGTAATGCTGCAGCTTTTTCAGTCCATTCTGCTTTGGTGTAGTTTGGAAAGGTATATGGTGTGTTGAGATCGCGTGCGGCACCACCTCGTGCATCATTAACAGTCTGTGATGGATCGGTAAAAACGTGAGCGAGTTCGTGGTGTTGTTCAGCCATTATTTCTTCTCCATGAAGATAAGTTGATATGCCCAGATACTATTAATTCCATCATTATTAAGACTCCCTTTATTTTAGATTATCTTATTGTTTTTTTGTGTCTGTGTCAAGCATTTTGCGTTAATCCTACATCTTCACATAACTCTTACGTGGTTCATTTAAGTCAGCAAGTATCTTTGTCCCTATTTTTAGATACCTGGCATTGAGCATCACGAATTTATCTCCACGTAAAAACAGATATTCTCCCTCAAACTCGACTTTTTCATCTATCTCCGAAGTTGACATTTTTGAAAAGCCATCATCAGAAATTAGAAATGTATCTGTTACGTCATTAGATTTTACCGTGAAACCGGTAGCCAATACATCTGAATCAGTATTGACAGAAACAGAATGAATCGTGGGGCGTTGTTCGATATTGGGTTTCATTGGAAACAGGACAACATTTAAAACTGCAGGCAATTCACGCTGGGCATGGTAAGTCAACTTATTACTATCTAACTTAACCTCAAGGTTAGTCGCATCAACAGCACCGATAAATATATTACTATGCCCAGATTCTCGCGTCCATGCTTGTGCAATATGTGTTGCGGTAAATTGTTCACCGCATGTGTCAAGGTGAAAAATCTGCTCCAGTGAGTGCTTCCCATCAGCGAGAACAAGGTCATGTAAGATAAAGTATTCCCCTTTAACATAAAAAATAGAGCGTTTATGATGGTAGTCAAATGTTTTGTACCACCCTTCCACAAAATCAAATTCAGAAGTCGTTATCCACCGTGTATCAGGGTCTGGGACAATTTCCGGTTCAATCGGTTGCCTTTTTCCGTCAATCAGAATAACGTTGTGTCTTTCACTTGCCGTGCTGGAAGAATCGCTATATCTATTTCCACGGTCGTGTGTAATCAGTTGTCGTCCATGTGCGTGCAGCACCAAGCTCAATTTGTCTTCATAACCCGGTTTTCCCAACGGACCGCTATCAAAAAGTAGATATTGTGCATCAGATGCCCAACTATCTCTCATTATATAATAGCCAGTATAAGGTAGCGCGTAGGATAATGTCTGCGGATCGCAATTTTTCTGATTAAAATTATTGATATTATTCAGTTCAACAACATCTAAATTATCAGGAACATTAGCGCCAACAAGCGGGAAAGATAAATCTGGTTGGCGAATATAGAAACAAGCTTCTAACTGCTTCTCCAAGAATGTCTTAATCTGTTCAGCGCACTGAAAATGGCGGGGGTGTTGCACTTTGTTATAAGTTTGCAGAAACCTGGCAAAATCAGTGACTGCTTCTAATTGAGACCTTAACGATGTATCTTTGTGAAAACCATCCGGATAGAAGAACGCATCAACAATCCACTTGTAACGACGAGATGTCAGCATGAGAAGTTGCTCACTAAACCGAAATTCTGGGAAAAGAAGTGCTGCAATACCGATTTCTGTAGTTGCATAAATTGGGGGTGTTGGATAAATCGACAATTTTAGCAAACATTCAAGGGACAATTTAGCGGTGTTATATGTATCTGTTTGTCCCAAATGCAAGGTGTTTTTGAAATTTTTTGAAAATTCCGTGCAAAATGCTGTATATGCGGATTTTGCTGAGACTATGTTACCCTTAAAAAAAGTAGATTTGACATTTTCCAATCCCGGAAATTCCAAATTCAGATAATGGAAGAACGTATCATCACCTAACGGAAACTTAAATCTGTTTTGAGTTGTGAAATCACAGTTCAGAACCGTGTTATAGCATTCAACTGCGGAATCCAGAATTGGAAGATTTAACGCATTCGCAAGCAGAAATGCTGCTTCAAGCGGTTGTATAACATGCGTATCTGATGTTGTAGGAGCAATTTCCGCGAGATTTGCAGCGATCCGTCCAAATCCAGCAAGTCGCCATAATTCGGATTGCGGCATTACAACACAAACACTACCTGCCAATGCCAACGCACTGCCTGCAGACAATTTTTCACGTGCTGTGGGTGCTTCAGGATATGTATACAGATATTCCACATGCTCTAACAGAATTCGGGCAAGTGATTGCCATCCGAGATCATTTAGTGGTTCATGTGCAATGAGCGCTATTGCCTCAATTACGCGTGCCGCCACAGATTCAAGCCGCCATGCAGGATACTGTTCAGAAAATTCAATTGGTGTGGGATGTTCTTCAGAAAAGGTGTAAAGTTCTTCAAAATCTGCAATTGGTTCAAATTGACTGATTATTGGTTGCTCTCGTTTTGCAAGTTCTGATGCTAACAACTCAATGTGTTCGGATTGAATTGTCGTATATCCGTCTAACGACATAAACGGATGTGTAAAGTTTTGGTTATAAGTATCATGCTGCTTGTTTGAGTTCATTCCAATATCTGTCCCACGCCCCATTTTTCACAAAGTCCTTGTTTTGACATCTTGGACAACTTTTCATGATATCCTCGGTGTAGAAGTGAGTTGTTTTTGATGAGGATAGGTGTTCGCAGAATATTAGTCAATCAAAATCGAACCATTAGTTTGGGACAACACGGTTTAGGGATTGCCAGTTTGTACATCATTATTAAGTTAAAACCCTCATAATTGTATAACTACAACGATTTATGAAGCAGAGTTTAATAACTTCCGTGCAATGTTAAACTTACAATACTATGATTATAGTTGAGAAAATCAAGTATCGGGTCTAACTCGTTGGTGCGGTTTTGGGTGAACTGATAGTCAGCGTTCAAAGTTAGGTAGGAAGTGAATTTCCAGTTTAATTGTGCTCCCAAACTCCATAGTGTATCGCTTCGGTTTTCAGCATCTTCCATAATATTTCCTATCTCATCCAGAATCTGTCTGCCCTCAAACCGAACCCAAACACGTGAAAATCGAAGCCGTATCCATCGTCCCGTGTCAAACCTATAAAAAGCGCTCAACGCTGCTTCAGCACTTACGAAGTTAAAGAAATCAACGTTGGAACGGTTTAGAAAAAGGTTAACTTCTTCCTGAAAAACGAGACGTTCGGCTGCTGTTTGTAATAACTTTGCAGTCCCGGAATGTCGCCAATCAAGTCGGTGTTCGCCTTCCTCAAGTCCAGTAACTCCTAAGATGAGATTATTCAAATTGGTTTGGTAACGTCCATATTCAATCGCGTATTCCACCTTACCTAACATCTGTTTGGGTAATCCAAATTGAAGGCGGGTAGTCGCTTTATGATTCATAGAACCGATTAGCAGGAAATCCTCTCTAAGTTGAGATTCATCATCAAATCGGTGAATTCGCAGATTGTATTCTAAAACGCGCCCAAAGCGAAGACCTATCTGGCGTTCAGTGCTGTTATAGACGTTTAGTGTTCGCGTCAAACGTTGAAACTGATGGGAGGCTATGAATTCGGGTAAATCTGAAACCGGACGAAAACTCAATTCTGTTGAGGAAACATCGGTGAACGCATCAAATTCGTTGAGTTTTCCTTCCTTCCCGTTGTAGTTTTCAAGTTGAGGAGCGTATTGCAACTTGAGTCGGAGTTTATCACCCACAATCGGTAGTTCACCACGCAGATTTACACCTAAACGGTTAATTATACCTTGAAGTTGTGGACTTTCCTGTCCAGCAAGGCTACTGGTGTAAGGGTCAACGCTTAATCCAAGTTCAATATGGTTGTTAAAGGTGTTGGAAAGATGAGCGTCAATTGTAAGTTTTGCGGGATCCGTTTTAGGTGGTTCAGGTTCAAGTAGTAGTTCCTGCCCGAATTCACTCTGAAATTGTGCGAAAGTGTGTTGAAATCCACCTACTAATACAAAACTACAGATAAACACACTTATATAAAAAGAGAGTTTTAATTTTTTCACACCCAACTCCAATTCTATTGTGAGATTACAGCCATGCCATTTTTCTTACCCTTATAGACAGAGACGTTACTTCTTACTCAATCATGCCGTCCTGTGGACTTGAAGCGGTAGCATAGAGTTTCCGAGGGATACGTCCAGCTAAAAACGCGGCCCTGCCCGCCTCAACTGCTTTATTCATTGCTTCTGCCATCAGTACAGGACGGTGCGCCTTCGCAACAGCCGTATTAAGAAGAACACCATCACATCCTAACTCCATCGCAATTGCTGCATCAGAAGCAGTGCCAACCCCAGCGTCCACAATAAGAGGCACTTTAACCAAGTCTCGGATAATCTGAATATTATAAGGATTGCGTATCCCCATTCCAGAACCAATCGGGGCACCTAACGGCATCACAGCAGCACAACCTATATCTTCTAATTTCTTGCAGGTTATCGGATCGTCGTTACAATACGGTAGCACGGTAAAACCTTCTTTTATAAGTGTTTCCGCAGCACTAAGCAGCTGCTCCACATCGGGAAACAACGTCTGTTCATCCCCGATAACCTCTAATTTAATGAGTGATGTATCAAGTGCTTCACGTGCAAGCTGCGCTGTTAGAATAGCATCCTTCGCGGTGAAACAACCTGCAGTATTCGGTAGAATTGTCATACCGCGTTCACGTAGAAGGGTGAACAGATTTTCACCTGATGTATCTGTAAATTTCACACGACGCATTGACACTGTAGCGATTTCGGCACCGCTCGCTGCAATAGCCTCCGTCATGACATGAAAATTCGGGTATCCTGCTGTTCCAATAAGTAGCCTTGATGTATATGTTTGATCCGCTATTTTTAGTTCTTGCATCTGTTTTTTGTCTCACATCTATTTCTTGTAAAATACCACACCAACACGTTCAATCTGTTCAACCATATCAGGATTACGGATATTCTTGAAGATAGATAGTTCAATGGTATAGGGCAGCAATTGATCGTCCAAGTCATTTGCTATCTTGGAAAGGATAGTATGTGTCAGTGAGTCCTCCCCATAAAGTGTCAAGTCAATGTCGGAACCGTTTTTGTAATCCCCTCTGGCGCGAGAACCGTACAACACCACTTCTTCTACCTGTGGGTATCGAACAAAAACATCGTGGATTTTTTGAAGTGTCTGATCAGATAAACCGTATTTCATTTTTTAACCCAGTTCCGTTTTGAGTTGCTGCAGCTTGACTAACAATCTTTCAAAAGCATGGAAATAAGTGGAGCAGATAGTCGTGACAACTTGGGCTGCAGTTTCTTCATCGTAAGTATGCGAAGTTAAGTTGCGTTTATCAACCATGTCCATCCAGACTTCGCCGTTTTCAATCAACTGGTTCCGAAAAGCAGCTCGGGTTGTGTCACGAGAACCATATAAATTCACCATACCTTGAGTTTCAAGAAAGTCCTTGAGAGTTTTCCAAGCAAGTTCATGCGTATATTCAAAACCCTGTATTAATCCTTGCGCTTCCAAATCTGAGAGTTCCCGTTGTTCAGCAAGGTTCACAGCTGCCTTTAATCGTGCAAAAGCCTTCTCAAAACTATTCGCGCGTTGAACCCACCGAACTTCTTGGCTTTCCATAGTATTTACCTTAAATATACCCATACATTTTCAAATTAGTATAGCACCTCCAATCCTCTTTATCAAGATTATATACTTATATCTTCATGCTCTATCGGGGACTTTATGAGTTCTACCATTAACCTCCCTGAACAGCCCTAATAATCTCAATTTCGCTATCCTCGCAAAGTTCGGTCTCTTGCCACTTCGATTTCGGAATAACTTCTCTATCCACAGCAACTGCAATACCAGACTGATTTGAATTCAGTTCTAATTCGATGAGCAAGTCGTAAATATTCAAATTGGGACGGACTTCTCTCTTTTCACCATTAAGGCATATCTTCATTTTTGCAACTCCATCTATGCGATAAACCTGTCTAACTGAAACGGAATGATTGTCTTTGAAGTTTCGTCGGTCAAAATCAGTTTAGTTATCTCATAAGCCGTAATAGGCGCAAGCAGAATGCCGCTCCGATAATGTCCTGTGGCGTATATGAGATTTTCAATAGGTGTTTTGCCAAGTATGGGAGCATTGTCTCTGCTACCGGGACGTAATCCTGTCCATGTTTCCAAAATAGGCAATTCATAAACACCTGGCACTACTTCCCACGCACCACGGAGCAATTCAAACATTCCACCAACGGTTAATCGGACATCAAACCCCATCTCTTCACTTGTCGCACCGACAATGAGTTTCCCATCGGACCGTGGCACAAGATATACCGAAGTCGGATATCTGGCTCTAACAGTGCGGATGACAGTTTTTATGTCAATACCTTCTTCCATCTGCAACGCCAACATCTGTCCTTTAACAGGACGGACAGGTGGACGTATTGCATCTGGTAAGCCGTCAATCTGTGCTGACCAACACCCTGCGGCAAGAACAATTACGTCAACTTCATGGAAAGTGTCCTGCGTCTGCACACCGGTTACAATACCGTTTTCTACGACAATTTTTTCAATTGCACTATTCTCATGCAATACGCCACCAGATGCCTTATAGGCATGTTGGAGTGCCTCAACCATCAACCTATTGTCAACCTGATAGTCAGTTGCACAGTGGATTGCTGCGGTGACGCGGGGCGAGAGCGCTGGTTCAATTTCGCGTGCCTCTCGCCCCGACAGCCAATTTACATCCAAACCTAATTCTTGTTGTGCAGCAAACAGATGACGGAGTTGATCGCTATCGTCCGCATCTAATCCGACAATAAGCGTGCCTTCCACCCGATAACCGATGGACATCTGAGCCTCAGCTTCTAACTCTTCAACCCATTGTGGATAGAGCGCTAAACTTTTGCTTCCTAATGTCAGCAATTCGGGTTCTTCTGTGTGCGCTTCAGCAAGCGGAGCAAGCATTCCAGCGGCAGCCCAAGAGGCGGCGCGTCCTGCTCGGTCCCGTTCATAGATGGTAACAGAAGCACCTGCTTTTGCAAGCTGCCACCCGATACCAAGCCCAATCACACCGCCACCGATGATGATTACGTTTTTATTTACCATTCACGTTTGGAGAAGAAGGTTTTTCTTCTAATAAATTGACGAAAAGGTCTTCTGCCTTGACTTTTTTGGAAATCAACCCTTTTTCAAGTGCGAATTTTGTGAAGGCATCCCACTTTTCTTTTGACTGCACCTGTGTTGTTGCGAATAGATCCAATGTATCCCGAAAAGCGAGCTTTTCTAATTCTTTGGATGCCTTAGGGTTTGCTTGAAAAAAGAGTTGAAGCGCTTTGTCAGGATTCTTTTTCGTGAATTGAATTGCTTCCTGAATTGCCATCATCAGTTTTTTAGCAGTTTCAGGATGTTCTTTCAGATACGTGTCATTCGTGATGATAACTAACTCATAATAGTCTGGAATACCGTGTTTTTCAAGAGCGAAAAAATCGGCTTCTGCACCTTCAAGTTTTAATAGGTTAATTTCGTAATTCCGAAAGGGTCCGATGACTGCATCAATCTGACCGCCCATCAGTGGCGCAACAATATTCGTCCCGACATTTATCAATTCATAGTCATCTTTCGCTAATCCAGCGTTTGCAGCGATAGCATTAAACAGAAGCACATCCAAAGGTGCCACTGTATATCCGATCTTCTTTCCTTTGAAATCTGCGGGCGTTTTTATACCGGATTTCTTAAGGAAAGTGATTGTATTTAGCGGATGTTCCACAAGCAGCCCAATTGATTTGACTGGCAATTCTTCTTCGCTTGCGCGTGCAATAGTCACACTCTGTTGATAGCTAATAGCAAACGGTGCTTGTCCGGCTGCTACGAATTTTATTGGCGAATCTGCGTCACCAACCCAACGCAAATCAACCGTTAATCCATATTTAGCAAAAATTTTATCTTCTTGGGCGGCATAAAGTGGAGCATGATCTACATTCGGAAGCCAATCCAATAACAGTGTGACCTCCTTCATTTCAGATTTCAGGTGTCCATCTGAATAACTGTTGATGTGCCCTGTTAAAATAATACCACAACTAATGAGAAGCATTAAGCGAATTACTGTTTTCATGAAATTTTCCTCCCTTGTTCGATTTGTTTCTAATTCATCTATCGAACATCTGAAATTTTATCTTGATGCCGTCGCCACGGCATTGCGAATCGTTCCAGCAACGTCATCAAGGCAAATAGACTCAAGCCTAACAATGTTAGGCAGAAAATAGCGGCAAATACAAGTGAAGTTTGGAATTGTGCATTCGCATACAACATGAGAAAACCGAGCCCTTCGCTTGCTCCAACCCATTCGCCGATCACCGCACCGATCGTAGAAATTGATATGCCAATTTTCGCGCCAGAAAAAATAAATGGCAATGCTGACGGAAGACGCACTTTCCATAAAATTTGCCACCGACTTGCCCGCAGAATACGAAATAGGTTTACTGTATCGGGATCGGTAGATTTCAAGCCATCCAACGTATTCAGCACAATTGCGAAAAACACGATTATTGCAGCCATAACAACTTTTGATGCGATTCCAAAACCGAGCCAAAGCACTAAAAGTGGGGCAATAGCAAACACAGGCACCGTTTGTGAACCAATAACGTACGGATAAAAGGCTTTCTCAAGCACTGGGAACTCAAACATCAGTATAGCTAATGGAATGCCAATACTAATAGCAAGTGCAAATCCAAACACCATTTCCTGCAGTGTAACGAGTGAATGTTGCAGTAATTGTCCACGTTCTACATATAGTGTCACAATAATCTTTGATGGTGGAGGCAGAATGAAATGTTTTATATTAGATAAGTATACTGCTCCTTCCCATATTCCCAACACAGCTAATAAGATAGCCGCTGGCAACACAAATTTGCTGAACATCCAAATCTGTCCTCAAAAATCAAAAAAACCGTCTTCCATTTTCGGTATAGGGAACATGCTGGTGGGTCTATCCACAAGCTTGGCAGCACCAAAAAGGAAACGGCTTAACACCATATCATGAGCGCGCAAATCTGCTTATGTATTCCCTACGCTGGCATGACCCAGATCAGGTTCAAAGGGTGTTTTCTCAGCTCTTAATGTTTAAGTAAGAGCACCCCACATTTTCTATATATTATTATACATTATTCTCTACTTTAATGCAAGTTTTGTGACATGGCAGAGCACGTAAATCTTTGGCATGAATACTCTTTTTCTCTTGTTAGAGGGTTTTCAACCCCGCAGCGTGCCACACGCGCACGCTGCGTTGATTTGGATAATCGGGCTTACAAAGCCCTCCAACAAGAAAGATGAAATGGTTGATATCAAAATACATACACACCCGTCATGGCAATTTCTGTTAATCCACTAACACGTATTTTCAAGTGTGGTTACGGCACACGGTGGGAGAAAACGCGTAACTCTCCTAAATGTCCTGCTCCTTTGAAAACCTGTCCAAATGAAACGGGGCGATTGTCTCTGAAGTCTCACCAGTCAAAATCAGTTGGGAAATCTCGTAAGCTGTGATGGGTGTGAGTAAGATGCCGTTGCGATAATGCCCTGTTGCGTATATAAGATTCTCGACAGGTGTTTTACCGAGTATGGGAGCATTGTCGCTACTACCGGGACGTAAACCTGTCCAAGTTTCGAGAAGTGGTAGTTCATAAACACCTGGCACAGCTTCAAACGCACCGTGGAGGAGTTCATATATACCACCAACGATCAGATCCGTGTCAAACCCCAGCTCCTCGGTTGTTGCACCGACGACAAGTCTACCATCGGTTCTCGGCACTAAATATACAGGCATCGGATACCTCGCTTTGACGGTACGGATGACGTTTTTGATCATAATGTCGTCCCTCATTTGCAACGCCAACATCTGTCCCTTCACGGGACGCACGGGAGGGATAATAGTATCCGGTAATCCGTTGATCTGCCCAGACCAGCATCCTGCGGCGAGAATACACACATCTGCACCTTGAAAACCGTCTTGCGTTTGAACACCAGTTGCAGTTCCATTTTCTATGACAATTCTTTCAACAGCGCTATTTTGATGCAATACACCACCGCGCGACTCATAAGCATGCTGGAGTGCCTGGACCATCAATCGGTTATCGACCTGATGGTCAGTTTCACAACGAATAGCTGCAGTCACATAAGGTGAGAGTGCACCTTCAATTTCACGTGCTTCTGCTCCGCTCAACCACTCGACATTCAGCCCTAAATCCTTATATAAGGTAAAAGCATGCTTGAGTTGATATGAATCATCAGGTTGAATTCCTATAATGAGCGTGCCTTCTGCTCGGTAGCCGATTGGCATTTCTGTTTCTGTTTCTAACTCATCGACCCATTCTGGGTAGCGTGCTAAACTTTGATTGCTGAGTTTGAGGAGGTCGAGTTCATCAATATGTGCTTCAGCAATTGGACCGAGCATACCGCCGGCTGCCCAAGAGGCACCGCGTCCGGCTTGTCCGCGATCATGAATGGTGACAGCAGCACCCGCTTTCGCCAGCTGCCACCCGATACCAAGTCCAATCACACCACCACCAATGATGATAATATTCTCATTTTTCATTATTCATCTCCCCTAATAGATTGATAAATTAATTTCTTGCTTTGACTGTATTGAAAATCAATCCTTTTTGATGGGTGAATTTTGCGAAGGCAGCCCATTGTTCTTCGGACCAGGATTGAGGGGTTTTTCATCTTAGTCCACCGGCATCGCTCGCTCTGGAATTTCAACACCTTGCTCACTCCAGAACTTATAAGCGCCACTATGCAGTGGAATTACAAATGCTCTCGGCGCATTTTCAATCGTCATATCTGCTGCCGCCTGATTTGTTTGCAGCATTATTTGATGTCCTTCTGGAGCATAAACATGTTTTAGGATGGTATAAATAGTCTCCTCTGGTATTGCTTTGTTAGCAATCAGAACTGTCGGCATCAGAATTGTCTTTACCGGTTCAACTTTTCCTTCATAAGCACCCTCTGGCAAGCTGCCCGAAAAATAAAAAGGATATTTTTCATAGAAACCATACTTTTTAGCAGGCGTATCAAGATCAAGCATTCGGATGGATTTAATTGCTGTCAACTCAATTATTGCACTGTTCGGAACACTCACCAACCATAAAAATCCTTTCACCTGTCCATCTTGAAGTTCTTGAGCACCTGCTGTCCCACCTCTATATATTGGCTTGAAATTGTCCCAAATGCCTGCTGACCTTGCGAGACGTTCTAACGTTTGTGCTGTTCCGGACCCAGGCGCCCCACAGGCTATCTTCTTTCCAACAATGTCCTCAAACTTATGGACATTGCTATTCTCAAGCGTTGAGAATTGTCCATAAGCAAAATAAAGCAGCGTCACCATTCGGATATTTGTTTTTGATCCCTCCTCAGCGAAAATCTCTTGTCCCTGATAACCGAGAGAACTCTCAGAAGCGAAAACGACACCGAGTGTATTCGGCTCTTTGTTGACACGGCGCGTATTTTCAATTGATCCTGCAGAGGCAACAACTGATATTTTTAGATCAAGTTCACTGTGTTTGACAATTTGATCGATGCCTCCAGCAAATTGTGAAAAACTTCCGCCAATGACACCTCCATAAATTCTAAGCCATTTCTTGTTCTGTTTATCACCGCAGCCAGAGAAGATTAACCCAATGAAAATAATATATATCCATAGATGTAAAAAATGGTGTATGTTTTTTCGCATAACATTCCTTATTATATTTTGGATAAATAGAAAAAGATAATATCACATGTTCTGAGATTTTTCAAGTTAATTGAACCCTTGGGTGTGTACAACCTATCTCATAAATAGTTGGAGGGCTTTGAAAGCCCGATTTCAAAATCCTGTAGGAGCGATCTCCGAATCGCGACCAAACCCCTAATAGTCGGGAATCGGAGTTCCCTCCTACAAAGAGAATCAACTGATAATGAACCAACAAATCCTATTTATGAGATACGCTCTAAAGTTTTGGTTACTGTTCGTAGGGTGGGGAGACCCCACCCTACGAACAGCGGCTTTACGCAGGCGAGGAAACCTCACCCCTACAATGTCCACGGTTGCCTAACGTCAGACAAACTTCAACAATAATTGGACACATGCCTCTTAACATCAGGGTTTCTACAAAAACTTTACCACCCTACAAGAATGTAGAGGCAATATATGCGATCTAATCCCAATATATTTTCAATTATTATATGTTTGTGTCGTAATGTCGCAATAGCGGTGATTGCTACTACCGCTATTGGAATTCGTTACAACTTAAATCATACCGTACGGTATGATTTTTCATACCACGGTATATTTTTGAAATTCGCTCTAAACCCAGTGTATGATTGGGTTTAGAGTGGTTTTATCGTTGTTGCACTTTTTTTGCAATTATGACTTTTCAACTTTTAGGATATTTTCAATATTATGGCTAAAATGGTATAATTTTGAGCAACATTCTCTCGTTTATGTTTTACTTTAGATTTGTGGACTGGCTGTATTTGTGTTTGGGGCGTGGTTGTGTTTTTCATACTGATATTATACTTGGTTATTGGTGATTGCCAGCAGTTTTTGTGGTAGTTGGAACAATAGATATCCAGTATATTTACAATAAGTTTGCAGGAAAAGTTGGGTGTGTGATAATTTTGCCAATTGTCTGAATCTCGGATTATACCAAATCAAGAAATCAGCGGTACAAATCATGCCGAATGCCTTACGCGCATTCGGCGGTTATAAATACTATAGTGGATTCCATAATTAACTTTACATCTGAACTGTAGGAGGGAACTCCGATTCCCGACAGTTCGCGATTCGGAGATCGCTCCTACAGGTTTTATCTGCATATTCTACAAAAACTTTACACACCCGAACCCTTTCGTAATAACACAACAAGCACTAATTGTGTTAGGTTATCAATTCAAATCCAAAACTAAATATCCCAGAACAGACACGATTTTTCTTGATATACGTTCCGAAAGTTGATAAACTAATAGTAATGATAGTATTTTTTGAACAAAGAGGTAAAAACGGTGAAACGTTTCATTTCAATTTTATTTTTAATGGGGTTTGGCGTATGTTTGCTCACCTCTGCTGTTTCCTTTAGTGATGCGACTACGGCTACGACTGAGCCACACCCTTCAACAAAACGTGTCGCAGTACTGGATTTTGAAGACAACAGCCGTTTTGATTCGTCAACAGGATGTGGCTGTGTGCCAAACTTCATCGGAAAAATTTTCGGTACTAAGAAAAAGTGGAATTTGGAGGCAGGTTTCCGTACACTGCTCAACCGCAAACTTGCTGAGACGACTGTGTACCAACCCGTGTCGCGCGATGAGCTGCTGGATGCGATGGCTCAGATGGCACTTTCTCGCCACAATTTGAAAAAACTTGATAAAGAACAACGGGCTACACTTGCCAAACTCCTGAACGCTGATGTCCTTGTAATGGGAGAAATCAAGAAATTTAGTCATACAGGAATGAAAGCCAATGCCTCGCGCACCTTAAGAGAAGGTGGCAGAGAAGGAAAAGCTGTTCCTACCACAACAAGTTATAGGACTGGTGCCGCCGTGATGGGTTATCGTTATCGGTCAAATGTAACACTGAACCTGAAAATTTATGAAGCATCCGGAAGTGAAATTGCAACTGTACCGATCTCAGTCACTCGCAGCCACGTTCTTGCTGGCACTCAAGTCTCCGGTTTAGAAGCAACCGTTACTGAATCTGGAACGAACCTACGACTTGGACAGACTTCAGAGCAGTATGGTCAAAATTCACGCCCAATTGTTAGTCCGGCAGAACTCAGTAAAACTAAATTCGCTACTCCTAAATATGACAGAACCCTAATCGGTATGGCAACAAACGATGCACTCATTAAGGCTGTGTTGGCACTTCGAGATAATTATGGCCCAAATTTTTTAACACCATGGGATACTCCCGTCGAGGATAACGAACAAGAGAAAAAAGTAGATGAAGAAGCACTCAAACGTCCAATTAAAATCACGTATGTTGAAAGTGAAAATCCGGATCAGATTTACATTAATGCTGGTTCAGCCAGAGGTTTAGCCATAGATCAGAAGTTTGATGTATACACTGATGGCAAACCAATTCGCGATATTGACACTGGTGAAATTCTTGATTATGTGCCAAAGAAAATAGCAACTGTCGCTGTTGTAGAAATCCGCAATGACAGACTTTCAGTTGTTAAGATTGTTGAAAAGACAAGTGAAATAAAAAAAGGCGACTTACTTAAATCGATCCCTACAGAAGAAGTTACTAAGGAACAATAAGGTTGGAGGAATTATTGATGAATTGCAAAATCAGTCAATGTGTGTATAGACAGAAGAATGTATCGCTAAGCACGTTGTTACCTCTTCTCATAATCCTGATATGTTGCGGAATGATGTTATTCGGTTGTGCAGACTCTTCAAATAAGAAAATCAAAATCGGTTTATCTATGGACTCATTACGGGTCGAACGGTGGCAAAAAGATCGAGATATTTTCGTAGCGGAAGCCAAAAAACTGGGCGCTGAGGTGATTGTGCAGTCTGCTGATGGAGACCCTGGCAAACAGAATGAACAAGCAGAAAACATGATTACGCAAGGTGTAGATGTCCTCGTTGTAATTCCCAAAGATAGTATTGCCTCCTCTCAAATTGTAAAAGCCGCCCATGAGGAGGGAATCAAAGTTATTGCTTATGATCGCTTAATCAGTGAGAGCGAACCGGACCTCTACATCTCATTTGATAATAAGCAGGTAGGTTATTTGCAAGCCGAGTATCTACTTCGTAAAAAGCCCAAGGGAAATTACTTCCTACTTGGTGGTGACCCAGGCGACAATAACGCACACCTCCTACGGGAGGGACAACTTCGCGCATTGCAACCCGCAATTGATAACGGTGATATTCAGTTAGTCGCGGAAGGAAAGCATTGGGCAGTTGGTTGGGACCCGCTGGATGCACTTAACAAAGCAGAACAGGTCTTAACGAAAACGAACAACCAAATCGATGCTGTTGTTGCTTCCAATGATGGGACTGCAGGCGGCGTTGTTCAAGCACTTGAAGGACAAAATCTCGCGGGAGCCGTTCTCGTTTCTGGGCAAGATGCCGATATCGAGGCATGCCAACGGATTGTCAAAGGCACACAAACGATGACGGTATACAAACCTATCCGCTTAATTGCAACAGAAGCCGCACAGGCTGCAGTCGCACTCGCAAAGGGAGAAACTCTCGAAAAAGCAAACCAGACTGTTAATAACGGCAAAATTGATGTGCCATCCATCATTCTTACACCGATTCAAGTTGACAAAGAAAACCTTGATGAGGCTGTTATTAAAGATGGATTTCACTCACGGGAAGATGTTTATAAAACAGAATGATACAAAATTAAATACGTAATAATCTTGTATGTAGTCACCGAATGTCCATGTTTGTATTTATTGTAAGACATTCGGTGATTATTATTTTTAATGTGTCCTCACCAACAAGTGTCTATAAGCATGTTTCAATTTTGACACACCTCCTTCCAATATTTTTATGCTTTAATCAAAATATCCCACCATTTTTTTATTTCTTGCTTCACAATTTAGATTCAATAATCCACCGCACAGTTATTGGTATACATTAGATATAACTTACCAAATTGGCAACCTCCAACCTAATCACCAGCATAATGTATTCCACCAATTTTCCAAATGGCATCATTTTTGCTTACATGTTTACATAAATTTACACAACGATTTGAAACCAAGCAAAAGATTAATCGTTTAGTATTGCAACACTTTTGCAACAATCTAACAATTTTGACATAATAGTCAGATGTTAGTGATAGTGTTTAGTAACGAAATCGGACATAATATAAATCAAAATAGATAAATGAATTACGTTTAGTTTACAATTCTATCTACCGAAGAATTGCAAACCTTCGGTAGATAGAGAAAACTAAAATGCTTGTGTAGAGCACCTCACGTAATTTGAGTTTGCAGGAGGCAGAATTGATGTTTAACGTTATCCTTCTTGGTATCTTATGTGCCTTGATGGGAATTGGCGCTGGATACTTAATCCTGAACGCTTTTTTTGCGGGAGTCCAGCATATCGCCAAGCCTCGAATTGCTAATATCAAAAAAGCAGCACAAAAAATGCTGGACAACTGACGCAGTTGCTGTTATCATAATAATTTTGAACTATTGCGATCAAAACAGGTAGGTAACGCGCTCCGTTACGAACTACATCGGTTTCGGAACGCGTTGCTGGATACCTGAAATACCGCTTCTATGAAGATAATCGGGTGTGCCTGATTTTGAGAGTATACAGAATATGAAGCAGCGAAATGCAGTATCAAAATCTCCATTCTTGGAACGTCACCCCCGAAGAAGTAAAACACCTTCAAAATAAATTACGGACTCAGGTAGTCAGGACAGATCGGTTTGGAACAATCAAAACGGTCGCGGGTGTAGATATTGGATTCAAAAACAACATTTCCCTTGCATCAGTGGTAGTCCTCAACTTTCCTGATTTGCAAGTAATAGACGGTGTTGTTGCTGAAAGTCGTGTCAATTTTCCGTATATTCCTGGATTCCTTTCGTTTCGCGAAATTCCACCACTTTTGGTGGCTTTTGCACGTTTGCAAACAGAACCAGACCTTGTGATAGTAGATGGTCAAGGCATTGCACATCCAAGACGATTTGGGCTTGCATCGCACTTAGGTTTGATTTTGGATATACCGACAATTGGTTGTGCTAAATCTCGGTTGTGCGGGCAATATACTGAACCGGATATGAAAAAGGGAGCTTATACAGACCTTGTAGATAAAGACGAGATTATTGGAGCAGCTCTCCGAACGCGCACAAACGTCAGTGTTGTCTATGTATCAATCGGTCACCGTATCTCGCTTGATTCCGCACGTATGCTAACATTGGCATGTTGTCAAGGCTATCGTTTACCCGAAACTACACGATATGCACATAAAGCCGCATCTGGTAAAATACCTGAGAACGTGATATTAGTTAAGGAGGAAGAATAAATCTCTAAACATAACGTGGGAAATGCCAATATACAGGAAATAATAAAACATCACACAAAGTAAAATGTCCAAGTCCCTTAACAATTAAACTACCGTAAAATCATGGATGATAGTTATCCACTACACTGGTCGTTTGACTATAATCATGGCGCACAAAACCCTGAATTCGCGCAGGAACTGATCAAATTGCTGCATGGGTATGACACAAAATCCACAACCCATCACACAGACGCAGAAGAAGATCATTCTATAAAGCATGTTTATCAGATATTACCGAATTTCTGGCGTGGTTATCAAGGGCGGAATGTACAAGAAAATACGTTGAGTATCGGAAATGCCATTATTGAACGCCAGAAGCGTAACAATGATATTTGGAACTATAATGTCCGATACCAAAATACCACGAGTGGTGAAGATTTACGGTTTGAATTCCGTTGTCAGGATGAATGCTACCGTCCCCTCCACGGTAGTTGGCTCGTTGATGCACAAAACAGTTGTAGCGACACATATTCCAGATTGAAATGGAATGGACATCTCTCCTCAGATGCAGAAGTTCGACTTCGTCTTAACGGCGCTGAAATTACTGCAGGGGCAGTGGACAACTCCCTCCCGCTGACATGCAATTGGGCACTTTTTGATGTTATTCCCGCACTTGCTGAAAAGATGAAAGAGTCGGGCGATGATGTAGATATTGCTTTGCTTGATGATCTTGAGCAATTTAGACCGAAAAATAGACTCGGTTTCCTTGACTCAACACAATCCCCGATTTCTCTTGATGGCTATTATCTTTACGGGACAGGTATCCTGCCATCGTATTGGTGGATTGATGCAACCGGAAACATCGTTATTGTCTCAAGTGTTTTTGAGACGTTAGTGCTTACAGAGATGACAGGGAGTTCTGTATGAACAAACGTCCCAATATACTCTTCATTAATACCGACCAACACTCTTGGAATGCTGTATCGGCTTACGGGAATCCGTATCTCCACACGCCTAACATTGACCTACTTCACCGAAACGGAATATCTTTCAAAAAATCGTACTGTACCGATCCTGTGTGCGCTGCTGCTCGATCCAGTTGGGCAACCGGATTATATACATCCGAAACAGGTGTACCTTTCAACGGTGGACAGCTTCACACAGAAATTCCTGATATTGGGCAGGTTCTTAAGGCAGGTGGTTATAAGGTATTCCATTGCGGAAAATGGCATGTTCCCGGCAGGAACGTACGTGAAAGTTTTGAGGCACTCTATTACGGAGGACACAATATTGATGCAGGCGGTGCTGCATATTACGATTCAGCATCTACACATGCGGTAGCAGATTTCTTAACGAATTATGATGGTAATGAACCGTTTTATCTGCAAATTGGTTACGTTGATCCACATGATGTATGCGAATATTTACACAACCATGAGGAAAAACATATTCCCAATCCGGTTGAACAAGGCATTCTGACGGAAGATGAATTGCCGCCACTGCCCGAAAACTTTGACTATGATGATCGGGAAACGGTATTACATCGTGTTTGTAGGAGAGTTGATGACGCGCTTATCCATGCACGTATCTTAAAAGCGGTTCGGAATTGGGACGAACTTCATTGGCGTTATTTGCGGTGGAACTATTACAGATTTATTGAAAAAGTTGACGCCGAGATTGGACGGACACTTTCGCTACTGCGGCAAACATCTTTCTATGATAACACGTTAATCATCTTTAGTGCTGACCACGGTGAAGCCTGCGGAAGCCATCAGATGTTCCAGAAGTTTTCGCTTTATGAGGAGAGCGTGAAGGTTCCGTTCATCATTTCGTGCTTAGGAGATGAAATTTCTATAAGAAAAAATCGTTTTGACGACATGCATTTCGTCTCTGGTGTAGACCTATTCCCTACAATCTGTGATTATGCGGGTGTTGACCAACCTAAAGCCGTACAAGGCATGAGTCTTCGTCCATTTGCAGAGGAGAAAGATGTGCCTTGGCGGAAACATGCTTACATAGAAAGTAATTATTGGGGACGCGCGATTGTCACTGACGAATATAAATATGTTACAGAATATAAACCAAAAATGGTGGAGGATTTTTTCCCTCCAGGACCAAACGCAGAAGAACTTGGACTTGCACAGTTGTTTGACAGACACAACGATCCGTGGGAGACGGAAAACCTCACTGATACTCAAGGATATCAAGAAGTTATTAAGACTTGCAGAGAAAAACTTCTCACTCAAGAAAGTCAACTCAATAGACAACAGATTGTTCACCAAGGTCCGCAAAGAATTATATCAAATTGGGGGAAACGTTTGCGGGAATATTGGGAACATGGTAAAATAAAATAATAAATCAGGACTAAAAAGATGACTATATTTTCAAAACGCTTAAATCGGTTACCGCCATACATGTTTGGCAAACTCAAACAGTTGACGCATGAACGGCGGCAACAGGGAATAGATATTATTGATTTGGGGATGGGAAATCCAAATCAACCGACCCCACAACCCATTATTGATAAACTCACAGAAGCAGCACAGGAACTCCGAAATCACCGTTATTCCGCATCTCGTGGTATCTACAATCTGCGAAGAGAAGTGAGTTGGCACTATGAACGCCGTTTCGGTGTAGACATTGACCCGAATGCGGAAGCAATTGCTGTCATTGGAACTAAAGAGGGACTTGGACATCTCGCTTTAGCCCTGCTTGATGATGGTGATTTAGCGATGGTGCCGAACCCAACTTTTCCTATTCACATGTATAGCGTTGTGCTTGCAGGTGGAAGTGTTGTTAGCATCCCACTCTCTGAGGAAAACGATTTCGTTCCCTCCCTTGCAGAGATTACACGCGATATATGGCCGAGGCCAAAGGTGTTGATATTAAGTTTTCCACACAATCCAACCGGGGCAGTGGTAGGATTGGATTTCTTTGAAGAGGTCGTCCAATTCGCTAAACAACAAGATATGTTGGTAATCCACGATTTGGCTTATGCGGATATCGTTTTTGACGGATATAAGGCGCCAAGTTTCTTGCAGGCAAAGGGCGCAAAAGATGTTGGCGTTGAATTTATATCGCTGTCTAAATCGTATAACATGGCAGGATGGCGATGTGGATTTGCAGCGGGGAATCGGGACATCATTGAGGCACTTGCACGCATTAAAGGGTATTATGACTATGGAATTTTTCCACCCATTCAGATTGCTGCGATTATGGCACTACGTACACCTGAAGATGTGGTCATGGAAAATGCAGATGTTTACTGGAAACGCCGCGACGTGCTTGTTGACGGGTTAAACCGAATCGGTTGGAAAGTGCCGAAACCACAAGCCTCAATGTTCGTCTGGGCACCAATCCCTGAAGCATGGAAACATCTCAACTCTTTGGAATTTTCAATGAAACTCCTGAATGAAGCGGAGGTCTGTGTTTCACCGGGGGCAGGTTTTGGGCACAATGGTGAGGGTTATATCCGCATCGCGCTTGTGGAAAATGAGGATAGAATTCGCCAGGCAGTTCGCCAAATTCGGCGGGCATTATTCACTTAATTGCGGGAAAAGTCCGATGAAAGGAAAAATTCTTGATTTTTCTGTTCAGACTAACTCTGGTGCCATATCAGGAGACGATGGCGAACGATACAATTTTACCGGCGCTGATTGGAAAAGTGAGCGTCCCCCAACACGTGGCATGTCCGTTGATTTTGCTACCGAAGACCATCAAGCCAAGGAAATCTACATAGCTGTTGGTGGGTCGACTTTAGGAGAAAAAGATAAGATTCTCGCAGGACTTCTTGCTATTTTCTTGGGAGCATTCGGTATCCACAAATTCTATCTTGGTTACAAGAAAGCAGGTATTATTTTATTAGTAATTAATACCGCTGGACTTATGATAACCGTGTTTCTTCTATTCATCCCAAATTTCATAGTTTGTGTAATAGGAGTTATTGAAGGAATCTTGTATTTGGTAAAGACTGATGAAGAATTTGAACAGATTTATGTCGTCGGCAATAGAGAATGGTTTTGAAGCATAAAACGGTAAGAAAAATGGTTTGATAGGCACAGCTCGTTTCCGCGCCTATCGGTGAAATATCCTATCTCTTATTCCAATCCCCACTGCTTCTTCGCTTCTTCAAAAGAGATTTTTTGGCTTCCTGTGTGCGAAATCGGGTTTTTTCCGACCCACCGCTCATCAATTGGATGTTCTGCTGGCTGGAATCGTATGTCACAACTGATGCGCCACCGATCTGATAAATTCTTCGTAGAGGTGTGCATTGTGTGCATGGTAAAGACAATCACATCACCCATCTCAAAATCCGCTGTCTGCCACTCCCCACCGTATTTTTCACTGATTTCCATTGGATCACGTCCGAAATGCCCTGGTGTACCGTCTTTATCCACATCAGTTTTGCCGTAAGTGTCGCGAATACGCGCAAAACTATCCAGATTGTGTGAGCCAACAAGCACAGTAAGTGTTCCCATCGTTGCAGGCACATCACCAAATGGTACCCAGCAGGTATGTAATTGCTTTGATCCTCTGCCCATATAGACAAAATCAAAATGCGGTCCAGACCAACCATCAGGACGAACAAATCGGAGCCATTTGTAATCAAATGTGCGGGTATCGCCACTAAAGAAGTTTCGGAAGAAGGTGAAGAGTTCATCCCCTTCCAAAACGGACAACACATCGGGATGATGTGTAACTGCTGGCGCGCCCATCGTCCGTCCCGGACTGCCTTCGCCTGCGATTGCTTCCATTATATCGGTTCCATCTTTGAATACGTTGTCCTTCCCATTTCCTTCGGCATATTCAAGAATAGCACGCCGTGCAGCGATTACTTTGTCCTTGTCAATCAAGCCGCGAGCGAGTAGATACCCATCTTCCGCTATCTGATTATGCAAGCCTTCCGCCGAATCCAGTACGGCGTTGCAGTCCCGAAGCACACCGAGGTGCGTCCCTGGAAATGTGACTTCGTGATCTCCCACAAATACGGTTTCAGCCATTATTTTCCTCCGACAATAATTGTCTCTTGTGTAATGCGTTGAATTAGTTGTGCTACTTCGGAATCTTTGATGATATTGATTTGGCATTTTGTATTTTAACAAAAGTTGGCAATTAGTGCAAGAGGATAACAGAAAATTTGCGTTGACATGATGGTAAACGTATTATAGAATGCCGGATAAATACTTTCAGGACATTCCTATGGAACACTATTTAAAAATCCAAAAACCTGAACTGGGATACACTTTTGAGTTTGAAATTGATCAGCTTCCTCAAATGTCCGAATGCTTAGAGGCACACGGCTTTGCGATTATCAAAGATGTGCTACCTGATGCGTTGGTTGATAGTTTGAAACAAGCCGTTTTTGATGGCACAGACCCAAACAGAGAATTGGAGCATGGACAGAGTCGCACTCGACATGCTTGGATAGAATCTGGTGCTGGAGCGTGGCAATTGATGGAATATGAACCGTTTATGAAAATCCACCGACACCTGATTGGCGCTAATGAACTGACCGTGCATCGTTCTGCGGCTATTATTCGGATGCCGGGGTCTCATCCTGTTGCATGGCATACCGATTGGTGCGGGTTTTCGACGGATGCACCGAAAAATTCTGGAGACGTGCTGAACCGAGGAATGTGGCCATCAGGCAAATGGTTTTACATAACCGGTTCACGTCCGGAACATGGCGGCTTGTGCGTGATTGCGGATTCTCACGTGGAAAATTGGGATGGTCCTGAAGGGTTCAACTTGACACCAGATAAACGATCATTTTACAAAATAGGTGGAGAAGAGAAGGCTTATTCAGACTTTGATGTTCCAGGGTGTGTGCCGCTCTTCACGAATCCCGGTGATATGATCGTTTTTGCGCACCGCACATATCACGCTGCATTTCCAAACCAAATTGATGAGATACGGTTATCGTGCGCTATCGGTTTTCGGGACCGAAAACATCACATTGATATTCCGTGGGAGATTCCGGATGTGGGAAAGCAGTTCTTAGCGGATTTGCCACCGCATTTGCACCAGTATACACACGGGTATACCAGCATTGATACGGCTTGGCGAGGATAGGTCTTTTTATTGTATAGGATACGCAGAAAGTTGACGGTGCGCTTCTGAAGGTGCTCCGTTTTGTAGCCAAGTAATAGGTTGTTCTTCTGTTGTCCTGTCAGGGTTTACCCAGATAATTCCTCGGATTTCACCAACCTGCTGAGTGGCTCGTGCAAAAAGTTCACGAACGGTTTCATCAAGTGAAATAATAGTTTTATCGGTTGCCAACGCCGCTTCCAAAAGGTGAAAATCTTTTAGCATCGCGTTTATGTCTTTTTGTTGGCTTGCTGTCGCTTCAATTTTTTCATGCAAAGCCCTGTTCTGAGGAAGTTCGATATAATGGAATCTTTTTGTTGCAATCATGTTTGCTAACCACGCGGCTGCAAAATTCGATTGGTGTTCATCCCATTCTTCAGACAACTCAAGTGTCATTACAATATGATGTGATGTTTGGTCTTGAAAGGATTCAAGTAATTCGGTGCAATTAATCGATACAGACGCGGTTGCGTCTTCACCACCTGCAGCACGCGCAACAGAGGCATTCACCACAATTCGTTTCATATCCCTTGAACGCATATTATGTCCCTTCAATGAAACGCGATCGGGATGCCTTTATATAACGACTCTGCGCGTTGAGATTTACATCATTAAAATCTACGGGCCACTCACCGTAAGTCCCCGCTTCGTCTAAATCTACACTGTCAACTTCGGTAATACCTTCTTCGTTCCGTGAGAACCAGTGCAGCTTAACCAAATCTGGTGAAAGTTTTCCTTCTGCCACAAGCGTTTGAATCCCCAGAAGTAGGAGTGAACTGTGTGTCTCTGTGACGACGCGCACACCCCGTTTTGCCGCATCTGCTAAAACTTGCGCTAACTTGACTTGCGCGTTGGGATGAAGATGCAACTCAGGTTGCTCAATATAGACCAATTGTCCTGGCTCGGCAGCAATCACTGCGACTAAAACGGGTAGAACTTGAGATACCCCAATTCCCACATCGGCAATATTGACCATATCTGTTTCGTCAGTGTTGGTATGAGGAAGTCGCCCAACCTGAACTTCAATGCCTACATCACCGATTTTTTTAGTAGCAACTCTTCCAGTTAATTCAAGTGTATGTAGGGCATTTGTAACCGTTTTCAGACGATCATCTGTAGTTTCTTGCCATTCATGAATGACACTTGCTGCGTAACTATCAAACGTACCTGGATACCAAGGACTTGCGCTGCTTAGTTTATTGATACGGTCAGGATTACCTCTTATTCCAGGAAGGTGAATGGTGTTAAATATTTCATCTGCAAGATAATCAACAGCATTGAAAACAAAATAACCACCTTTAGATACCAATCGTAAAAAACACGCTGAACGCCTTACACAATCGGCATCCTCCGATAGAGAAGGTGGGGGTACTATCATCTTAATTTCTTTAGTCGTCATTTTTGGGTATAGGGTAAAACGCTCACGTGGTGGGGATTGATCAACGGTCATTTCTAATAATTCAATTTTTTTACTTTTCTTGACAAAAGTAGTCGTAACCTGCAAATAAAGATCGGGTTTGGTACATTTAATTCCGATATGGAAACGATCCGTTTTTCTCCTTTCAATTAAAGTGGATAAAAATTGTTCCGCAACAGTAAATTTAACATTCGGCCCATCAATCATTAGAGGCCCCGGATCAAAGGGCACCTCCAATGTTTGCTTTAACATCAATAGGGGTTGCATAATACTTGATTTTCCGGAACTGTTTGCACCTGCGAGGATTGTCAGCGGACGGATGTCAATTTCACACTCCTCCGCTATTGATTTAAAGCCTTTGACCGCTATCTTGGTGATACCTAAGAGGTGTTCCTTATTCACTGGTTTGCGCCTTATTATTGGTATTTAACATCGGATCTTCTTTGATGAGTTCACTATTTGGCAATTCGTAGTAGAGATGTCCGTTAATATCATACACATTATAATAAAGGTGAATCCTTTCCATTACGAAACTCCGCGCGGTTGCACTACACCGTAAGGCAACCGTTCTCCCTTCAACCCAGCAAGCAAATTTTCCATTGCCATCGTAGCCATTTTCATACGCGTTTGAATTGTAGCACTGCCGAGATGCGGTGCTATAAGCAGATTGTCCAAATCAAGGAGTGGGTGGTCTGTGTTAATCGGTTCAGGTTCGGTTACGTCAACTGCGGCACCGGCAATCTGTCCTTCCGTGAGTGCCTCATACAACGCATCGTGATCAACAACAGGACCTCTGGCGATATTGACAAGAATCGTTGTCGGTTTCATCAATTCAAACTCCGCTTTGCCAATCATGTGTGTTGTCTCTTCTGTCAAAGGCACATGGAGCGTAACAAAATCGGAAACCTTAAGCAAGTGTTCCAGTTCAGCGTACTCAATACCGAGTTCCTCCTCCCAGTCGGGTCTACGTTCACGTTTGTAATATAGCACGTTCATATCAAATGCCACAGCGCGTTTTGCGACAGCATACCCGATACGTCCCATGCCGACAATCCCGATTGTTGCGTGATGTACATCGTATCCCCAAAGAATGTTCGGGTCGTAATAGTGCCACTGTTTGTCAACCTGAACGTGGTTATATGCTGGCACAATATTTCGTGCAGCAGCGAGCAAGAGTGCCCATGTCATATCAGCAGTTGTGTTGCTTAACACATCGGGTGTGTGTCCAAGCGCGATGCCGCGTTCTCTGGCGGCATCTTCATCAACATGGTCATAACCAACGCCAACAACAGAAACAACTTTAAGGTTGGGTGAAGTGTCAAACATCTCTGCGGTGACAGGTTCATGTCCGTAAGTCATCAATCCGTCAAGTGGTGGGATTTTTTCAGCAATAGGGGGCAGAATAGCACTCGTATGCCACATGTCAACGTCACATTCCGCTTGTATTTGGACGAGAATAGGTTCGGGAATAGGACGGGTGATAAAGATTTTTGGGGCTGCCATGAAATGCCTCGTAGGTTAGGATTTTTGGATTAAAATTACAACTGCGAGGCACAGGTACCTCGCATTACACTTGTTTGGCAGTTGCGAGGCACAAGAATCTCGCATTACATTTATTGAACAATTGCGAGGTGCGGATACCTCACATAAGATATGTTGACAATTTGAATTAATTTCTCCGATAAAAAATACGGATTGGTGTGCCGTGGAATCCGAAGGCGCTACGGATATTGTTTATCAAATACGCTGTGTAAGGAGGACGGACTCTGTGCGTATTTCTACCAAAAATCAGAAATGTCGGCGGTTGCGTCTCAATCTGTGTAATATATTTCAGTGCCGGGCGTGTGCCTTTTACACGCGGGGGCGGATGTGCTGTCCGCAACTCTAACAACAGTTCATTGAGCGCTGGAGTCGGAATACGGGTGCAATACTCGCGGTGAACATCAAGTGCAAGATCAAGAACTTTTGAAACACGTTGTCCTGTTAAAGCAGAGACAAAAATTTTGGGAACATAGTCTAATTGTGGAACTTGAGCCTCTATTTGGGACATAAATTCACCGTGGGTTGCGTTATCCTTCTCAACAAGGTCCCACTTATTTAAAACCAAAACGGATGCCTTCCCGTTACGCGCAATAAAATTTGCTATTGTTTTATCTTGCTGCGCTAATTCTTGTGTGACATCTAATACCAATGCAGCGATGTCACTTTGACGGATACTGTGAATTGCACGTTGGACAGTCTCAGATTCTAATTCATCTTTAATTGAAGATTTTCGCCGCATTCCGGCAGTATCAACAAGTTCAAAAGGAATATTTTGGTATACAAATCGGATATTGACAGCATCTCGTGTTGTGCCAGGACGGTTGTCAACAATCATACGTTCTTCACCAAGCAGTGAATTGAGAATCGATGATTTACCGACGTTGGGACGACCAACAATAGCCATTTTTATGGGTTTGGAAGAATTTTCAGATGTATCATCAACTTCAGGAAGAATCTCCACCACTTGGTCAAGAAGTTGACGGACACCTATGTTTTGTACACAGGAAGTCAGAACGGGTTCTTCCAACCCGAGTCTATAGAATTCTGCTGTGTCCATTTCAAGACTGACACTATCCGCCTTATTGGCAACAAGGAGAATAGGCTTTCCAGACGCACGCAGTTTATCTGCAACAATGATGTCGTGAGGCATAACACCAGCTCGGACATCAACGACAAATACAACGAGTGTTGCCTCTGCTAAAGCATGGTCAACTTGCAGCTGAACGTTATCAATAAGTGGGTCATCAGGATCAACGTCCATACCTCCTGTGTCAACAATCGTAAAAGGTGTTTTGCCCCACTTTACATCTGCATAGTTACGATCGCGCGTTACACCTGGTCTATCGTTGACAACGGCAATCTGCTTAGGATGTGCAGAACTTGGACGTGCATCTGCCGTAATCCGATTAAAGAGGGATGATTTCCCTACATTGGGTCTGCCAACAATAGCGACAATAGGAAGTTGATTTTGCATTAGAGTTACTCCTGTGCAGGTGACGCGTCCGCCCCATTTGCGGCAGATTTTGAAACGGCAACGATAGATTTTATCACAACAATAATCGGAATTGCCAGTAGGACGCCCCAAAAACCGAGAATAGAAGCACCAACAATAACGGCAAACATAATGAGCAACGGATCAACATCAACAGCATTACTCATCACATTCGGAGAAATAAGGGAATTGTCAATAGTCTGAATACCGAGGATTGCCCCTAACACAAAAACACAACGGACAAGAAAACCGATAGTAAGACTGAATTCACCTGCTGCGAGTCCCATCAACATTGCAATATATGCGAATCCGCCCCCAATGAAGGGACCGAACGTAGGAATAGCATTACATAGTCCCGCTAATATGCCAACAAGCAGAGCGAAAGGCACCCCAATAATGCGATAGACGATACAAGAAATAATAGAAATAATTACGATCACAGTGAATTGCCCTTTGAGAAATTGATGCATATTCCTATCAATCTCGCGTAGGTATGCCATAGCAATTTCGCGATGCTTTTCAGGAACTAAACCGATGAAACCACGAAAATATTTGTCAAATCCTTGGCTTGCATAAACAAAAACTATGAATGCAAGGAACACTGTGGCGAGGAGACCTCCAAACTGAAACGCGATGGAACCGGCTAATCCGGACAACCACTTAACAAAAGCACCGCCGCCGGCTGTCCAGCCAGGGATTCTCTCCGTAAGATATTCCTGAAACTGTTTTACAATTGGTTCATCTCTATATGCTAAAATACCGTTTTCTTTTACAATTAAACTTTTCCAAGTCTTTGTTTCTTTAGGCCTGTAGTGGATTACGCTCTCATTGCCAGCATATAATCCTGAAGGTGCGGAAGCTAACAGAGAGATTGATTGTGGTAAACTAACAGCGTCCTTCATTTCTTTCCAATTTTTATGATCGTACCAACAGTATATCCCATTCACAGTCCCTGCACAAAGTTCTTCCGATTTATTATCCGTTGCTACAAGTACATTAATTTGTGGCACTTCTTTGTCAAAACGAAGTTCTTTCCACTGGTCGGAAGGATTCGTCCGCTTGTGAACAACAGTCCTTATTTTGTCAGGATCCTTTGGTTTTTTGGAACTTGTGTTTTGCTCAATAGATATCTGTTGTTCAAGACTTTCCTGATCTGCAGCATTCTGGTAATCATCGGTGTTTATTTCACCTTCTTGTTCCGGTTGAGAAGTAGTCTGAACAGTCTTTGCAATACTTGCGATATACATCGGGATGTCTTTACGCGCGAAATACTTCGGAACATCATCGCTTGCGCCTTTATATTTTTCAATAGAAGTGATGTGAACAATTGAACTCCCAGCAATCTTGTCACTCTTTTCGTCATCCCATGTTTCCCCAGAATCATCACTAAAAAATAGCCCTTCATTTGTTCCTACGTAAATTATATTTGAATTCCAAGAAGGTGTGTTGATAGCTTGAACAGACCGTGTATCAAATATGTTTGCATCAATTTTTGTCCATTCTAATTCTTCGGATAATGCAATTACTGATTCTTCTTTCTTTCCTATTATAACATGCCAAACTTTTCTTAGAAATCCTATGCGCGCGGTAGATTCAGGTAAATCCATCTTCTTTCCAGCGACTACCTGTACAATTTCTTTACTACATCTATAAATCCCAGAATCAGTGCCAGCATAGATATAGCCATTATTCACGGAGATCGCGCGAATTTTCTTTCCAATTATTTCACCGTTTGTTATTCCTTTTCTATCTTCGATTTTCTTTTTTTTCGTTTCTGGATCCATCACAATGTTGTAAAAGTAGATTCCGTGATCTGTCGCAAGGTAGAGTGTTTGAGCTTCTCCAGATATATCAAATGTTAATGCTGTGAATTTTTCCCCTACGACAAATGGCAGCAAAGATTCATGATAGAATTTTTGCAACCCTTTCGCCATCTGACCTACTTGATTACCAACGCCTATGCCAGTAAAAATTAACACACCACTGCAAACAAGAACGATCAAGACAGTTGCAATCGCACGTTGATAATACTTTTTGAATGGGAGTGCGCGCCACAGAAACCTAAAGAGATAGGCAAATCCGAAACCGAGGATGAAAGGCATCAAGACCCCAAGCATCCTGACAAACAGCCAGAGACCAATCATGATAATTTCAAGATGGACAACAAATTTAATGCCGACCCATCGGTAAATGCGGATGAGCAACGCAATCAGCGCGATGGGAACAAGCGGATGCAATAACAGTATCCGATTTCCATTTGCATCGGGACTCGTACCGTGGTAGAAGGCAAATGCTATCCATAAAGCAGCAAGTGCGACACTAATGATGGCAAGAACTGTCTCACCAGAAATGCCTGATTGTTGTGGGGTTATGTCATTTTGGGAGTTCATTTTGTATAGGGATGTTTTGAAGTCTTTCTTGTAGGTGCGCTAATGGAATCGAGCGTTTTCAAAGCAGACAGACAAGGAAGATTCAACGTTTCAATTGCACGTTGAAAAGTGTTTAACAGAGTAAATTAACGCAAGGTCAACTATAGTTGTAGTAAATTTGTGCTAATAAATACGCTTATGACACTTGTTAGGTTTCACTACGCCCAATCTATAGGCGTCAATTTTGGACATCCAATTCAATGGTAGGCGCGTTTTGTAAACGCGCCTACCCAGGCTTGCAGAACCCTAAATTACCAATATCGGTCTCACTACGTTCAACCTAACCTTATCTAAACCCACGTTAAACTTAAGTTGCTGGAACTTCAGCAGAATCGCCAGATTCATAAGTTTCAATGATACCTGCACCCACACTGTCACCCCAAACGTTAACGGTAGTGCGGAATCTATCAAGAAGCCAATCAATTGAGAGTATCAACGCAACCCCTTCAATCGGCAAACCAACTGCCTTTAGGACGATTACCATCGTAACGAGACCTGCTTCAGGTATCCCCGCTGCCCCTATTGCCGCGAGTGTTGCAGTCAGGACAATAATGAGTTGTTCTGCTGGTCCCATTGTTATTCCATATACTTGTGCAATAAACATAACAGCAACAGCTTCATAAAGTGCTGTGCCATCCATATTAATTGTAGCACCTAACGGCAACACGAAACTTGCTGTGCGATTAGAGATTCCGTTTTGTTCTTCAACATTTTCCATTGTTAAAGGTAACGTGGCACTTGAACTTGCAGTAGAGAAAGCATTTAATAATGCTGTTCCCATTCCTTTCGCATATCCAATTGGATTCCGTCGTCCTAATAGGAATAGCAAGGTTGGTAGGACAACAAGACCGTGGAAACCGAGTGCTAAGACCACTGTCATACTGTATTTACCAACAGCTGCTAATTCTGGTAAGAATTTAGCGAAACCTTCTGCTTCACCTATTCTGCCTGCAATTAATCCAAAAATACCTACCGGTGCAAGGAGCATAATCCAGTTGACAATCTGCATCACAGCTTCATTAAATGCGTTGAAGATAGCAATTGCGGGTTTACCTGCATCTCCAATTACTGACAAAGCAGCACCCATGATGAGTGAGAAAAAGATAAGCGGCAGAATATCCATATTCGCCATTGCCTTAAAGATATTTGATGGAATCATGCCCTGTTTATCAGTTTCTTTGTTACCCAAAAAGACTTCCATAATGGTCTGCGCCATAGTCCGTTCTTGTTTGCCTTCAACCTCTGAAGCAATTGGTAGTGAAATTGCAACACCCGTACCAGATTGTTCAACTTTCAGATCGGTAAATTGATTTTCTGCAATCATCAAAGTCTTGCCAGTTTTTGTGATGATGTAGTCAATTTCACCGGACAAGTCTTGCCAATTTGCCACAGTCACTTGATTGCCTTCAATAGATTCTATTTCCCCTACCAAGTTTTGGTCAACAAGTGTGATTATAAATTTATCGGAATAGTCTTCTTTAATTTGTCCTTCTGGTAAAGTTACAGTGAGATTATTCTCGCCACTCAATGTATAAGAAAGTTGAGGATATTTGTCCCCTTCTTTTGATAACTCAATCCCTTTTCCTGGGGCAATGATGTTGACAAGAATCATCCCAATGATGACAGAAATGGCAGTCGTTGCCATATAATAGAGGACGGTGCGTCCCCCAATGGAACCGAGGTTGCGGATATCACCCAAGTTTGTGATTCCTACGACCATTGAAAATATGACAAGGGGCACTACAACCATTTTCAGTAAGGTCAAGAATATGTCACCTAAAATATGGGTATGTTTAGCAAACTCTGGAAAGAACCCTCCGACAATTGCACCGACAACAATAGCGATGACTATGCCAATAAGAAGTCCAAAGTTGCTTTCTGTATTCCCGTTACTACTCATAGTAAATTTCCTTTTGTAGGTAGAATATTTCCTACGTATTGATTTTGTTACAGGATTGATAAAATGAACAATAAATAAATGTTAATCACTACTTGCTCTTATATGTCAATATCTACGCGAATTGACAATTCTTCTAATTGTTCCTCCGTCACATTAGATGGGGCATGGGTAAGTGGACAAAGTCCTTGTTGAGATTTTGGAAACGCTATTACCTCGCGGATGTTCTCCTCGTTTCGCATTAACATCACGATACGGTCAAGCCCAGGTGCGATACCGGCGTGTGGTGGCGTGCCATATTCCAGAGCATCAATGAAATAACCGAACCGATTTTTAACGTCTTCGGGTTTGATATTTAAAATATCAAAAATCTTCTGCTGAATATCCCATTGATGTATTCTGACACTCCCGCTACAGATTTCGTACCCGTTACACACCAGATCGTAGTGCTGACTCTGAACTTTACCTGGGTCCGTATCTAATAAAGGTAGTGTCTCTTCTGTTGCACCGGTGAACAAGTGATGAAACGGTTCGTACCTGTTCGCTTCTTCATTCCACTCAAACAGCGGGTAATCTACGATCCACAAGAAGTTGTATTGAGTTTCGTCAATCATGTTAAGTTTGCGACCAAGATGTAAGCGAAGATTGCCGAGTGCATCTGCGACAACTTTTGATCGGTCGGCAACAAAAAACATGATGTCACCGGATTTTGCACCCGTTCTCTCTTGTGCCGTTTCAAGTTGTTCAGTCTTGAAAAATTTGACAATACCGGATGAAAATTCGTCTTCCGTAACCTTAACCCAAGCTAATCCTTTTGCGCGGTAAGTCGCAACGAACCCTGTTAAGTCGTCAATATCTTTCCTTGAAAAATCTGCACCTCCGGGAACAGCGATGCCTTTCACCTGTCCACCAGTAGAAAGTGCGCGTGTAAATACCTGAAAATCACAGTCTGCCATCACATCGGAGAGGTCCGTCAGTTCCATACCGAATCGCGTGTCCGGTTTATCATTGCCGAACCGTGCCATCGATTCATAGTATGGTAGTCGTAAAAAAGGCGTTTGGACAGGGATTTCGCCCGCATCCTCAAATATCCGTTTCATCAGACCTTCGGTTACCTCAAGCACATCGTCTACACCTGCGAAGGACATCTCTATATCAAGTTGCGTAAACTCAAGTTGTCTATCTGCGCGAGTATCCTCATCACGGAAACAACGTGCAATCTGAAAATAACGGTCAACCCCGCTCATCATCAGAATTTGCTTGAACTGTTGCGGTGATTGTGGCAATGCATAGAATCTTCCTGGATAATGACGACTCGGCACGAGAACATCACGTGCGCCTTCTGGCGTGCTATTCATCAGAATAGGTGTCTCTATTTCAAGAAATCCCTGTTCATTCATATAGTTTCGGGCTGCAAGTGCTGCCTTGTGTCGCATTTCAAGCGTTTTCTGCATCTCTGGTCGGCGCAAATCAACAAACCGATAACGCATCCGAATATCTTCTGCCACCTCAATATCGTCTTCTACTGGAAACGGTGGTGTTTTGGCTGTATTGAGGATGTTCAGCGAATCGACAGCAACTTCAATTTCACCTGTAGCAAGTTCTGGATTAACGGTTCCCTGATAGATACTGAGACTGTCCGCTTCACGCGTTATGTCATAAGTTCTATTGTTTTCTACATCGGTGAGAAGCCAACGTTTATCATTCTCGCGAACATTAATTTTAATGTCACCAGACAGTGTATATTTACTATCCAAATCCGAAAAAAGGGATCGAAATTCAGATGACAAAGACGTTCCATTGGAAAGTTCTGCTTGGAATGCTGCATCTGCTTTGAATAGAAGTTCGCCTGGTGCTCGTTCGCGGACTGTTCCGCTAACGTTTAGGACAAACTCACTTCTGACAGCATCGGCAAGTGCATGCGCTTTTTCGTCAATCTGTGGGTCGAAGACGACCTGCGTGATCCCCGTTCTATCGCGTAAATCCACGAAAATCACACCACCGTGATCACGGCGGCGTCTCACCCAACCATTGAGTTGAGCAGTGGCACCTGCGTCACTCAAACGCAGGCCTCCACAGTAGTGGGTGCGTTTTAAAGAAGGTTCTTGGGACATAATAGGTCTGTATTTTCCTCCTATTTTTTTATCTGTTCAAGTTCATTTTGAATAGCTTCTTTAGCAAATTGTAAGTCTGTTGGATTTTGGGTAAAAGGTATGGCTTGATCAATGTATTTTAGGGCGTTTGTGTAGTGTTCATGTAGTTTTTCGGGTTGATTCGTAGCGTGATATACTCTGCCGAGTATGTAATGTGAACGCCATGAATAAGCATTTGCGTCTATGCCTTTTTGTGCGTATTTCTTTGCCTCATCCACATTCTGTAATTGCAGATGGACTCCTGCCATCGCAGCGAAAATTGGGGCGGGTAAGTCAGCATCAAGCTGTTCTAATCGTTTGTAGGTGCGAAGTGCATCTTTGTAACGTTCTTGTTCTTCATATAGCGGTCCCAAGAGAAAATATATTTCAGGTCTGCTGGGATCGCGCTTGAGTATTTTTTCAAGTTCAGCTGTAGCTTCCTTGAGTTTTCCCTGCATCTGATACGCTATCGCCAAATTTAAGTATCCCTGAATGTCGTCTGGATTTTGTTTTATGTTTCGTTGTACTTCTTTTTCAAGTTGACGGAGTTCTTCTTGGAAACCTTCGTTAATAAAACCTGAGACAACGCCAAAATTATAGCGAATTGTTTCGTCTTGTGAGTTAATTCTTACCGCCTCGTTCATTAATGCACTGGCACTTTCAAGCTGTGCTGTTGGATTGGCAATCTGTGCTTTGGCATAAGCGATCTGTCCAAGAATCAATTTCTGTGTCGCATTAAAGTAGGTAACTATCCTTTCTCGGACTGTTTTTTGCTCCTCAAGTGTTGAACCGTAATTTCTCAGAAGTGGTGTAACTTGCTGGCGCAATTCTTTCATTCCAATAATATTCTGTGCTGTGGAACTCACCAAATCTTTACCTTTGAAGAACTCTAATCGAGGGCGGTCATCAGTGTGGATAGGCCCTACACCAGCATACTCTCGGACTGCCTCCGGCCCCATCATAAATGAGTCCAGTAACGACATACCGTCTAAATCATCAGCGGCGAGCCCTTCACGAATACTCGGTATCTGGCTGCGTGCCATAAAGTCTTCGTAGTCAATGGAAAGTCGTTTATGTGTCCCGATAAGAATCACAAAATCGGGTGTATATTTATACCACAGGGTTGTTTTAGGAAAAACATGTTGAAAGGTGCGTACAATCATCTTATAGTGTGCCTCTGGTAACCGATGCAACGGCACCCACTGACACATCACACCATCCTCAGTCAAGATTCTGCTACACAACTTATAAAAGTCTTCTGTATAGATATTCGAACTTCCAGCACTCACAAGCGGATGAATGATGCCGGTTGAAATCATATCGTATTTGGTTTGCGTCATTAGGATATGATTGCGTCCATCATTAACCTTATAGTTAAATAGTCTGTTTTCAAATATGTTGCCATTAATATGTTTGAAATGTTTGTGTGCTGCAGAAATCACACCTTTTGACAATTCTATTGCATCGACTTGCACACCGTGTTGTGTGATTGAATGTGAGGTCAAACCCATACCGAACCCCACAACGAGCGCGCGTTTCGGATTGGGATGTAATAGCAACGGTAGATGTGCTATGACGCGATGCGAAGGGGAGTCCCACCGCGAAGCGTCAGCGGCTTGGTTTGCATCTACATAGAGGCGAAAGACACCTTCATCATCCTTCAGTGTTGTTACCGTTGCATCTATCTCCTCCTTGTAATCAACAACCTCATCACCCGGACGTTGCGTTTTGTAAATTGTGCTTTTCAAGAAGAGCGGTTGACTCAAAGTCAGTAATAAAATGACTGCTAACCCAATATTGAGTATCGGCACGGCGATGCCTATTCCTTGAAAAACAGATTTAGCTCCACTTCTTGTCTCTGTTTCACCTATTTCAGCACCTTCAGACGCACGTAATCCTTTCAGAACAAGCAGACACCCGATACCTGTGTTCAATGCGACCGTCAACACAATGCTTGGACGAATACCTAACAGTGGAATTAGCACAAACCCCGCACAAAACGCACCCAAAATACTTCCGACTGTGTTGATAGCATAGACATTACCGATGCTTCTACCGAGTTGGCGCGCATTGCCGGTATAGATTTTGGTAACCAGTGGAAAACTCGCTCCCATCAAAAATGTAGGGAGACTCATTACAACAAAGCAGGAAAAGAATGTCCAGAATCTACTACCACCGAATGTTGATTGCAGCGCGTAGGTCATTCCATATAACCGCTCAAATGCCGGCATCAGTGCAAGCGCAAAGAGGCCGATACCGAGTTGGACAATGCCGAAGGTAGTAACTGGCTGCTTTATCCGGTCCACCCATCTCGCTAAAATCATACTTCCTAATGCTATACCGAAAAGGAATGCAGCGAGCATCGTAGCAAACGCGTAAGTGGTACTTCCAAGAAAGAATACGAGAATACGAGTCCATAGCACCTCATAGGCTAAAGCGCAAAAACCGGATATGCCTATGGCACACAGCACCAATTGCCGTTCCTGCTTGCCTATTCCGGGTATTGCAACCTGCGGGGGTTGTGCTGCCTGTTCATCCGTCTCGGATGCCGCCTGCCCTATTAACTTCTCTTCTTCATCTCCTTCTTCTATCTTGTGTGCATGCTGTGCTAATACCAATGCAACCAACGCAACACCAAGATTTATAGCGATTGCTACTCGGAGTGACCACGTAATACCCATTGCTTCAATCAGGAAAAATCCCGCTGCCACAGTGCCGATGACAGCACCAAACGTATTCAATGCATATAGTATTCCAATGTTCGTTCCGAGCTGTTCCAACCTTTTCACAAAAAATCGTGTCAATACCGGTAATGTGCCACCCATCAATGTAGAGGGAATTAGTAATATACCAAATGTCAATACAAAACGGATAAGTGAAAGGGTATAGAATTCGGATGTAATGTTGCGGTAGATAAGGACATACAGAGCAGTAAGGACAGACAACAAGAGGGGCCAGATGATACAGAATCCACCGATACCCACTTCAAGGAATGCATAAAGTTTCAATGGCGACAGTTTGCTTTCGTCTATCTTTCTGCCGAAGTAGTAGCTGCCGAGTGCGAGTCCTGCCATGAATGCTGTTAGCACAGTGCTTGTCGCAAAGACGGTGCTGCCGAAGACAAGCGTGAGCTGCCGCATCCATATTACTTCATAGATGAGGGCACTTGCGCCTGATAGGATAAAGATGAGCCAAACGAGGAGTTTTATGTGTCGCATTTCGTCTATGTCTAACAAAGATTATGTATATATGATACGTCAGTCTACCCTAAATTTCAAGGAGAATCTTCTAACTGCTTCTCTAACCGCACGATATGCCGACCCATGTTTTGCATAAACCCTATGTCCTGTCTGAAGGGACTTCCTGGACCACAGGGATAACGTAACATCGGATAGTCACCCCATCTATCATCTCTGTTTGGACGCGTGGTTCCGGTTCTGCACGATGATCGAAAACGACGTAATATCCTTCACACACACGTTCTAATTTGAGATATGCGGCCAGTTGTTTCTTACCTGCATCATAGCGCCGTTCTCCCTCCCAAATCTTTGTTTCAACGACATATTTATGTCCGTTGTGAACAATAATCATATCCATCCTGCCGCGTCCTGTTTGTGCTTCAAGGAACATTGCACCACGAATCAGACTGACAAACTGGTCAAGATAGGCGTAGAGGAGGTCTTGCCCAACGTATTCCTTCGGAGTTTCCGGGACTTGGAGTATCCGAAACCCTACGCGTGCAATGAAGTTTTGGAAGTTATCAAGGAGCAGTTCCATATTAATCTGTCCTGTCGGCGTGAGGTAGTCAAGAAAATCTGTGTCTTCAGGGAGGTAGTCCTGCTCAAGTCCATTCATCTCAGGCTTGAACGCCTGCAGAATGCAATAGTGGTAAATCGGATTAACAATTTGACACATCCCATCCGGTGCTTTTCCGATCACACCGAGTGTAACAAGTTCACTGATGATTTCTCTGCGTGGATTGAAACGCACGCCCCTCTCATAAGAAACGATTCGCATCAGGATATTTTTATAGCTTGGGTCTCTACGGATATTGGTCATCAGATGTGTGAGGTTCGCGTTATCTTCTTCTCGGACTTCTATGTGTGCCTGTGAAAAGTGCGTCATCGTAATTGTTTCTGTTTTCGGAATGTTCATCTCCTCTGTGAGTATCTGCGCGAATCGGTTGACAAGGAAAGGCTGTCCAGCAGTCTGTCTGTGAATATTCTCAATGACCTCAGGCGCGAAGGTTTGACCGACCTCATCTGTGTACTGAGCAAGCAGATCACGCACCTGTTCAAAGGTGAAGTTCGGCAAAGTGAACTCGTCTTGTATATTAAACGGTGAAATAGAGCGGTTTAGGTTGAGTTGTGTAATGCTCTTAACCCCTACAATACCAATGCTGTAGGGACATGCGCGCATAGAGCGTTGAACATAGATAGTGCGGAGTGCATTCAAGAAACCGCTCACAGCATCACGAGGGATGCCATCAAATTCGTCAATGATGAGGACAAGTTTTTCATCTCCAAGAAAGGCCCCGAACTGTTGGAAGAATTCCAGCATTTCAATGTGATTAGTTAGTTTTGTGTTCTCTAAGAATTGGGTCAAAGCTTCAGAAGGGATGGTACTGCGTTTTTGAAAGACACCCCCAATCTGCTCGTAAATCCTTTTATAGAGTGTGGTGTAAAAATCGGATGCGCTATTGCCTTGAAAAACCTGAAAATTCAGTTCAATCGGGAAATAGGTTTCTGTCCGATCAGCTGCGAGTGCCTTAAGAGCCCATTGAAAGAATGTCGTCTTGCCTGTTTGCCGAGGGGCAAAAATAACGATATATCGTCCCAGCTTAACGCGGTTGATGAAGTCAGCGATTTCCGCGTCGCGTGAGACAACGTAATGATCTTCAGGATTCACGGGGCCGTGAGTGCCAAATGTTTTCATGTTTTCCTCTATAACGAATCAGACAAAGACCCGCTGCGTGTGTCCGTTACTTTTGTGTCTTTTCTAATCTTTCTTCTAACCTCACAATATGCCGATAGGTTGTAGAGAATATCATATCAAGCGTAGCAATGTCTCGTGCCTCAAGTGGGGCACGTGAAAAAACGCGTCGTAACGACTTCAGATACGTCTCCCATTCCTGATTATACGGAGACATGCCGACTTTATCTAACAAACGTGTAACACGTCCATAAAATTCTTCCAAAGCGTTGACTTCGGCATAGTCAATCTCAGCAGGTGCATGCTCTCCCAAACTCGCAATAAATACCTCATACGCGAAAATTTGGACTGCTTGCGCTAAATTAAGAGATGGGTTTTTGGTCGCCATCGGCACGCTTGCCGTCAATTGACAGAGACTCATCTGATCCGTTGATAACCCGAAGTCTTCACGACCAAAAAGTAGGGCGACTGATTTATCCTGTGAAACAGATGCGATTGTGTCCGCAGCTTCGCGAGCAGTTACAGGAGACGGTAAACGCATATCACGGCGACGATGCGTTGTTCCCACAAGGTACTGGACACCTTCAAGTGCATCTTTTAGTTCGGGAACAACTTTGCAGTTTTCCAAAACATCCTTAGCACCGTGTGCCATATACCATGCCGCGTCTACATTCTGAAACGGAACAGGATTTACAAGGTAAAGCTGCGACAGTCCCATCCCTTTCACAACCCTTGCGACAGAACCGATATTTCCCGGCTCACGCGGTTCAAAAAGGATTATTCGGATGTTCACAAGATTATCGGGTACTGCTACGGGAATTGCACGGAAACTTTCTGTCGGTTGAATCGGTTTTCTGTAGGTCTCAGTTGACATACTAATAAAGGTATATGAAATTATGCAAATTGTCAAGTGGAATTGTCTGAGTCTGAGGCGGGTATGTAAAGTTTTTGTCATTAACCGTTGCTTTTTGTTGTTGGAGGGTTTTCAACCCGATTTCTCAATTGTCACAAGCCTGTTGGGCATTGACTTGGGTCTCTTCTGTAGGAGCGACCTCCTGGTCGCGACCGGGAGGTCGCTCCTACAGAATTCGCGTAATCCGTGAGCAAACAAGTGACAAAAACTTTACACACCCGTCTGAGGCGAGGTTACTTTTCGTAGATGTCCGTTATAGCGGTAGGTAATTAACCATAAGCTGCATCACAGCACCAGAGATGAGAGGCATTGTCAAGTTGTCATCTATTCGAAGCGGCAAAAGTTCTACGAGAGTTGCTACAAATGCACCAGCAAGACCGATAATCGGATTTATCCAGAAAAGCGTGATAACAGCACAGATAGCAAAACAAGCTGCGCTCCCTTCCAAACTCTTATTGCCGATAAGTTTTGTTCGTCCCCACCTTCTCCCAACTAAGGCAGCAGCCGTATCTCCTAAAACAATAAAAAAAATACAGACGATAGCAATAGACTTCTCAAAGAAGAAAATGCTTAACAGGATACTGACGATATAATAAGTTGCACCTGTAATTGCACCTTTCTGTTCATGGGTACGGAGAATGAATCCGAAAACACGAAAAAAGAGATATCTAAAACGCACAGATACCCATTTCAAGAATTCCACCACCACCGCAATACCTGCCAAACACCCGACAATGAGCAACATAGTGGTTTTATCTAAGACAATATATATTAAAGGTAAGAAGAATCCTGCCAGATGGGTCGTTTTTCTGAGCAATTCCGCAATCATGAATTTGGAGTCTCCGCTCAATAGAGTTAAAGCTTGTATAGGTTTATTATTGCAGATTTATACAAATAGATACAAGTAAAATAATTTCTTGTATTTGCCAAAGAAATTACACAATTTTGTTTCAATTTCGGGTTAAAATTTTCTCACCATTGGAAATTGTTTTAAGGATAAATAGTGTGATCATAAATCAACGAACTAAAAAATGAGAGGAAAAATGAGAGGCGTTTGCATCGGATTGTTGTTCTTAATACTCGTTATTGGATTTATCATTTCGGAAGAGACTATTGCCCAAGAAACACAACAGACCGTAAAAATTACAGGTGTTGTCGCAGATAGCGATACCGATACACCGTTAGTTGATGTAACAATAAAGATTGTAGACACAAACATCAAGGTAAAAACTGATGAAACAGGGGCATTTTCTTTAGAATTGCCACCTGGTACTTATGCTTTTCAAATATCCGCACCTTTCTACAACGCTGCTGTACTTTCTGATATTGAAGTCAACGCCCAAGGTTTATCGGAACCGTTACATGTTACATTGGAATCTCAAGTTGTAAAGTTAGATGCGATTAATATGAAGGTTCGCTTAAGCCAATCTGGGGAACGCGGTTTGCTTGAAAAACGGATGCGGAGTTCTCGAATTGAAGACAGCATCAGTACTGAAGAAATTAGTCGGTTGCCAGACTCTTCAGCGGCACAAGCAATTAAGCGTATAACAGGTGTGAGTATTGTAGGCGGCAAATACGTATTTGTACGTGGGTTAGGTGAACGTTATAGTAACACACTTCTCAATAACGTGGAAATTCCGAGTCCGGAACCGAATCGGCGAGTCGTCCCAATGGACATCTTCCCAGCAAGTTTGCTTGCGAGTCTTCAAACTGTAAAGACATTTTCACCTGACCAACCGGGTGGGTTTGCTGGCGGTTCTGTGCAAGTATTTACAAAAGACTTTCCCGAAGCATTGATGATGTCGCTATCACTATCAACAGGTTTCAACACACAGGCAACCGGCACAGACGGATTGACGTATCCTGGTGGAAGTCTTGACTTTTTAGGATTTGATGACGGTTCTCGTAGGTTACCAGAAATTATTCAAGAAAAAGCGGATGGAATTCCTATCCGCGAACGTGGTCGTTTTACTACAACAGGATTTACCCGTGAAGAGATCCAAGAATTCGGACGCGCTTTCTCTAACGTTTGGTCCCCTGAACGACATGCAATCCCCGTAAATCAAGGCTATAAATTCAGTATCGGTAACAGCAATACAATTTTTGGCAAACAATTCGGTTATCTCGGTGTTATCTCCTATGGCAATAGCCATAGCTACAGTACGCAGGTGCGAAAAGCGTTTCGCATCGGATTAAACGAAACGCTTTCACCCGTAACCAATTATAATATAGAACAAAGCGGCCATGAAGTAGACTGGGGTAGTGTCGTCAATGCCAGTCTTCGGTTTTCACCATATCATCGGCTTAGTTTGCGGACACTTACAACACATGCCGCAGAAGATCAAACCCGAACATGGGAAGGTTTTAATGCCGATAGAAATACAGACTTGCGAAGTGCACGCTTGAGATATGTCGAACGCCAACTCTTTTCAGGACAATTAGCAGGCACACACGGTTTCAATTTTGGCGAACCGGAATTGCAAAACGTTGCTGCAGCGGAAAATTCTGATTCCTTGGAAATGGCATCAGGCCAATCCGACCTTTCTATGGAATGGAGACTTACCTATTCACGTGCGGCGCGCGATGAACCCGACACACGCGAAGCAATTTATGAAGATAGAGGCGACGGTACATATACATTCCGCGATGTCACACATAGCGGTAGTAGATTCTTCTTTGACCTTGAAGATGATGAATATAATGTTCGTGTTGACTGGAAATTGCCGATAAGGGAAACAGGTTTCTTCAAATTTGGCGGTCTCCTTCGAGATAGAGAGCGCTCGTTTGATGTGCGAAGATTCAGATTCTTGCCTTCAGATAATGTTGACATAGCTGTTGATCTGTCCTCACCACCGGAAACGCTTTTCCAAACTGAAAATATTGCCCCACGCGTCTTTGAATTACGCGAATCCACCCTCGCAACTGATAACTACCTCGCTGATCATAATATCTACTCCGGATACTTGATGCTTGATATTCCGCTTACCACAAAATGGCAGGTGATGACGGGGCTACGACTGGAATCCTCCAATCAGGTAGTGACAACATTTGATCCGTTTTCTCCGGTATTGAAACCAATAAAGGCAGATTTGGAAACCTTTGACCTGCTTCCGGGACTCAACCTCACATATAGATTAACGGAACGTATGAATTTGCGGGCTGCCTTGTCACGGACAGTCACGCGTCCTGACTTCCGAGAACTTGCTCCGTTTGAATTTACAGACTTTGTCGGTGGGAGAACCATTCTTGGAAATCCTGATTTAGAACGTACACTCATTAACAATTACGACTTCCGTTGGGAAGTTTTTCCAAATACCAGCGGTGGCGGTGTTGTGGCAGTAAGTGTTTTTTACAAACGGTTTCAAAAACCGATCGAACAGATTATCCAACCCCAAGCAGAAGTTCGCATTACTTATGAAAACGCAGAAGCAGCAGACAACTACGGGTTGGAATTTGAAGCGCGTCAAAACTTAGGTGTTCTCTCCTCAAAATTGGGTGCTTTTTCAATTAACACAAACGCTACGTTTATTGCGTCCAGAGTTGTACTCCCCGAAGATGTTGGTATTCAAACCTCCTCCGAACGCCCCTTGCAAGGACAGTGTCCATACATTATCAATCTTTCTGTAGGATATGAAGAGCCAAACTGGGGAATTGTAAGTTCGGTTGCATACAACATTTATGGACGACGGCTCTCTGATGTGGGCAACCACGGTGCCCCAGATGTTTTTGAACAACCCCGGGGACAGTTAGATATGAGTTTTAGTCGCACAGTGGCGGATACGTATAAATTTAGTTTTTCCGCTAAAAACCTGCTTGATCCATCTGTTCACTTTAAACAGGGTGACGAGACTTCTGTCAGTTACAAAATTGGCAGATCGTTTTCTTTTGGGATAAGTTATAACCTATAATTACGCTAATAACTTATGAAAGTTCATCAGACATTTTTCCTGATGTTGCGAATTAGCGCAGAGATAATTAAGTGCCGATAAAAAGTCATAACCTCGTCAGCATTTTGTAACAATTAATGTGTAATATTAAACGTGATAGCAGGGACTTTCAATCAATGGATTGTAGTCGCAATGAACAAGTCCATTCATTATAGTGAGTGAAATTTAAAATAAAGGAGCATTGCCAAACTAATGTCAAATATCGTGTCAACCCTAAAGTCTACTTGGACACAAGGCAAATTTACATGGTTGTTTCTGTTAATGATCATTTTTACAGTCGGATTAACCTTAGCTTTTGTCGGATGTGGCGAAGATGATGACACCGAACCTGATCTTATAGCTGAAGAAACCATTTTCGTTGATGGACGTGAAGTGGTTATCCTACAAGGCAAACTCACAGAAGATAGAACACTTTCTTCGGATTCTGATTATCTGTTACGTGGTGCCGTATTTGTTGAAGATGGTGCTACGCTAACAGTTGAACCTGGTGTTACAATTTACGGGGAACAGGCACAAAACGGCACCCTAATTGTCGCGCAAGGTGGGAAGATTATGGCAGAAGGCACAGTCGATGCACCTATCGTTATGACAAGTGATGCAGAAATTGGACAACGCGCCCGTGGGCAATGGGGTGGTTTGATTATAAACGGTAGGGCACCCACAAACCAAGGTGTTACGGCTGGTGAAGGTGACACAGGAGATTTCGGTGGAAACAATCCTGCTGATAACAGTGGTGTGCTACGTTATGTCCGTGTTGAATACGCTGGTATCGAATTTAGTCCCGACAACGAATTGAACGGTATCGCCTTACAAGGTGTCGGTTCTGGCACAGTTATTGAATACGTCCAGGTACACATGAACCAAGACGATGGAATTGAAATGTTTGGAGGCACTGTTAATCTTAAGTACGTGCTTGTCACTGGCGCTCGGGACGATTCGTTTGACTGGACCGACGGTTGGACAGGCAAGGGGCAATTCTGGATTGCACAGCAGTACGGCGATGACGCAGATAACGGTTTTGAAAATGACAATAGCAGTAAAAATAACGAAGCGATTCCGCGTTCTGCACCAACTATATTTAATGTAACACTCGTTGGTGATCCTACTGAAGGAGAGAAAAGTGACAACGGCATGCTGATTAGAGAAGGTGCCGCAGGTATATACGCGAATTTCATCGTCACAGGCTTTAAGAAAGTTGGACTTGATATTAATACACCGTCTTCACACAAGCAAGCAAATGACGGTAAATTGGTTGTTAAAAACAGCATCTTTTTCTCCAATGGCAAAGGCAACTTCGGCGATGAAAAAGATGATGACGGTTTCGATGAAGCAGCATGGGCAAAAGGGCTTGGTAATGTTGAAACTGACCCGAATCTTTCAGACCCGTTCAACAAGGATAATCCGAACTTCACACCCGGTACAGGTACCGCTTCCGTGACACCAGCAAAACCAACAGACGCGTTCTTCGACCAGGTTACCTTCATCGGTGGCGTAGATCCTGCTAATGATTGGACAAAAGGTTGGACAACGAGTGCACGGAACTAAACAGTGTAGTACTACAATCTCTGCTGGGTGCTACCTCTCTTACATTGCGATTGCAGTTCTGCTGTTTAGCAGTAGTTTGATGGGGTGTCAGCACCAAGTATGGGAAAACAGTCTCGACTCGCCAGACCAAATTGGTCTGGCAGTCGTTGACGCTTTAAATCGGAAAGATTCCGTATCCATAAACATAGGCAAAATGCCTTTTCCAAAATCTGGGAGGACTAAACTTAATGGGTTACGCACTCTCTAATCACATTTCTGGTAAACGGAGAAGAAAGCGTTACAAAAGAAAAATAACAATGACTGATAGCATCGGTGTTAAACCGCCGAACGTTGCGAGAAGAATGGCATCTGAAAAATCTTCCGAAGTTTCAATCACATTTGTTGATGCGCAACGGGAAAATCGTCAAGCAACCAATAAATGGAAAGTAAAAGCAAGGAAATTCGCGTTTGGGACTGCAATAGGTCTTCACGCTGTCGCCATTATCTTCTTTGCTGTCTGGTTTGTTAAAAAGACAGTTTTACAGATGAACGTTGATAAGGTTCAAGGTATTGTTGTGAAAGCACCGAAAGCTCCGACTAAACGCGTCATTCCCCCACGTCGTGCCCAGAAAGTGGTAAAACCGAAAGCCGTTGAAGTACCGGCACCGAAGTACAATGGGATAACACCAAATACGAACATTTCAGTGGGACCTGCAGATTTCACTATTCCAATGACTGACCTTCCGACTGATAAGACGATGGGATTCACGGCATTGCAAAGCAGAAAAGGCACAATGGAACAAACCCGACAAGTTAAGATTGTCTCCACAGTTCCTAAGTTTGAGTTGCCTAAGTTTGAAAATACAGGACTAACAACGGCAATGAATATGGAAACAAGTTTAGTTTCTATGGATTTTAATGTTTCGATGGATCTTGGTCTGTCTGCTGCAAATTTTGATGATACAAAGCAGTCGTTCACCGAATTTTTGAGGCAAGTCCGTGAACGTATTAAAGAGGTTCAACGTTTTCCACCAAACGTTCGAAATTTAGAAAAAGGTTCTTCAACAACGATCCGTTTTACACTTCTTAGAGATGGCACCATTCGAGACTCGAAGGTTGCAAGTTCCTCTGGTTCACATGTGTTAGATAACGCTGCCCTCGCGGCTGTCCAAAATGCTGAACCTTATCCTCCGTTCCCTGAAGGACAATCAGGGAACAGTATAAGGCTTGAACTACCGATTGTCTTTGAATTGGTTAATTAATCGTCTTTAATTGATTGGTTTACAGAGAAAGGGTGGCAATAAGCCACCCTTTCTCTTTGTGTTCCAATGATGCCTTTATGTGGTGTGGAAATATAGGTTGTAATCAGTGAGTTGTTGGATTTGATCCAAGTTATTCCGTGCGAGCAACATTCCACAAGATCATTGTGCCATCCATCATGCTATTCGTTGCAATGGTTTTACCATCTGGCGAGAATGCAACAGATTCAATGCGCCCTTTATGCCCTGTAAGTGTATTCTTGAGTATCCCTGTGGCAGTATCCCATAAACAAAGATCTTTACCGTTGGCTGTAGCGAGGGTAGTTCCATCCGGTGAATATGCTATGGAAAGAACAACATCTTGATTTCTGAACGGAGTTTTGGGAGTTCCTGTGGTAGTATCCCATAAACGGACCATGTTGTCTTTATACCACGCACCGGTAGCAATAGTTTTGCCATCGGAGGAATATGCAACAGAGTAGACCCCGTCTGTATGTCCAACAAGAGTTGTTTTTTCTATTCCTGTTGCAACATCCCACAAACGTACCGTTTTATCCCCACTGGCACTTGCTAAAGTCAACCCATCCGGGGAAAAAGCAATAGAATGGATAACGTCGGAATGTCCAATGATTGAAATTATATGTTTTCCTGTAACAGCATCCCACAAATGGATAATATTCTCACCAATAGCACTGGCAATCTTAGTGCCATCCGGGGAATATATTGCTGAAGTAACAAAGTACAGTTGAGTGGTCTTACCTCCGTTATCAACGGAAGAGGAATCTAAATTATTCTCAATTTGAAGTTTTTTATATTTACCAGTATTTGCATTCCACAAATGTAATTTTCCGTCCCGACTTCCTCCTACGATAGTAGTGCCGTTTGGTGAGAACGCTACAGAATACACAGAATCTGTATGTCCTTTGTAAGTTGCTTTATGTTCGCTGGTTGTTGCATCCCACAAATGCACACCATCTGCATTTCCAGTAACAATAATAGTGCCATCGGGGGAATAGGTTACGCAATTTGCCCATCTTTTATGTCCTGAGAAAAGAGGTTTCCCTTCGAATCTTTGTCCAAGTTTGCTATTGATTTCAACATCCGCAGCATCATATAAATATGCTGTCCCGTCATTACCTCCAACGGCAATAGTTGCCCCATCGCAAGAATAAGTCAGAGAAAAAACTTTGGGAATATGCCCCCTGAAGATTGCCTCATCGTTCTCAACATCTACATGCCAAAAAATGATACCATCCCAACCCCTACTTGCAATTGTATTGCCATCCGGTGAATATTCAACTGACATTGCATAGTGTTTATGTCCCGTGAGTGTGGCTATATGATTTCCTGAGATAGCATCCCAGAGTCGCACCGTATCGTCTAAACTTGCAGTAGCGATAGTCATGCCATCGGGGGAGTAATCGACAGAAGTAACCCATTCCGTATGTCCCGTAAGCGTAGCTTTAGTCTGTTCTGTGGAAATATCCCACAGACGCACCGTATCGTCTTCACTGGCGGTAGCAATTGTAGAACGGTCCGGTGAATACGCTATGGAAGATACGATAGAAGTATGTCCAGTGAACTCTGCTTTGCTTAGTCCTGTTGCAACATCCCAAAAATGCACGGGACCATGATTACTTCCAGTAACGATTGTAGAACCGTCTGGTGAAAACGTCATGGAACGAACAGCATTAGCCTTAATTGTAACTTTGAGATTACCCGTAACTGCATCCCATAATTTCACTCCATCCCATGCCCCAGCGGCAATGGTGCTGCCATCAGGAGAATACGCTACAGAATAAACTTCAGACCTATGACCTGTGAGCAAGTTGAGTTCTTCACCGCTTTGCGCGTCATAAATCCAAATGCCAATAGGCGTAGCAACAGCAAGTTGAGTGTCATCTGGGGAGTATTGCATCTGAATAATACGCCCCTTACCAAATCGTGCTGTAGCATTTTCAGGTAATGCCCATTTGGTAAAGTCATCTTGATCATCAATCACTTCAGATTGAGCTCTTAAACTATTTTGGCTGTCTATACCAAACATTAACGCAATTAAGATGGCACTTGCAATGCTAAATGCCAATCGAATCAAAGGTTTGCTTAGGGAAGGAGTAGCAGGGTTAATACGAGCTATCGCTTGCATGATGTTTTTTATTTGGATCGGTAAGATTTGAAAGTTGCTGATTGCATCTCGTATCATAAGTTCATCCTTTCAATTGGGTTCGCGCATTGCTCAGCCAGCTTTTTCGATATCTGTCAACCTCAAAGTAGGAGGGAACTCCGATTCCCGACTATCAATGCGTTTCGTCGCGATTCGGAGATCGCTCCTACAGTAAACGTGTATATTTAATTGTATAATTCACCATAATAGGACTTCAATCTCAATTATCATCTTCCAGATCAAACGCAAGTTTTTCTGTTTTCGCTTTCTCCTCATTCACAAATGCAAGCAGAATCAAACCTACAATAAAGAAAACCATCAGTGAAATGATAGCAAGCCGCGCGCTGCCTGTAATCTGCTTGATAACGCCAAATGTCGTAGGTCCCCAGATAGCAGAAAACTTGCTAAAGACAGAATAGAATCCGTAAAACTCTGCACTTGCTTGCTCAGGAATCATTGCTCCATAGAAAGAACGACTGAGCGCCTGTGTCCCACCAAGAACAATCCCAACTACCATTCCTAATATAAAAAATTCCGTTGCTGTTTGGATAAAATAACCATAAATTACGACACCACTCCATAAAACTAAAGAAACCATTACTGCTCGTCTTGCTCCAATGCGGTTGGCTATAAGACTGAATATCAATGCGCCTCCGATCGCAACGACTTGAACAAGTAAAAGCGTTACCATAAGGTGTGGTGTGCCTAATCCTAATTCTTCCTTACCGTAAATTGTTGCCATACTGGTAACAGTGTGAATGCCGTCATTGTAAATCATATAGGCAATCACAAAAAGCGCGAGATGTTTGAAATGCCCAACCTTTTTCACGGTTGCGAAAGTTTGACTAATACCGAGGGAAAGATAAGCAAAAAAAAGTTTGTTTGATTTTGGTACTTTTCGGGAAGTTTTTGCTCTGTCTTCATCTCTTTTAAGTATTTCACAGTGAGTAAAGTCCAACCTGCCCACCAGAGTCCTGTCATCGCCATGGCAATTCGCACTGCCATCGATTGCTCAATCCTGAATGTTTTGTGCATTACAACAAGTGCCAGAGCAATACCATATTGCAGGGAACCGCCGACATATCCGAATGCAAAACCTTTAGCAGATACCGAATCGAGTTTATCTTCAGAAGCAAGATGCGGTAAAAAGGCATCGTAGAAAACATTCCCACCAATAAAGCAGACTTGCGTGCAGATATAAAGCACAACTGCTAACCACACATCTCCCGGTTTGCACAAAAAGAGTAGGGTTGCAAACAAACTTCCAAAATAAGCAAAACCGAGGAGAAATTTCTTTTTTGCTGAAGAAAAATCAGCTATTGCACCAAGTACAGGAGCAAAAAGGAAGACTAACAGCGCTGCGAATCCCAACATAAATCCCCATAACGCTGTTGCACTTACAGTTGCACCGAATAGGAGGACACCGTCCTTGCCGACAATGCCTTCCGCAAAATAAATGGGCAGAAGCGCCACACCGACAGTGGTAATATAGGCTGAATTTGCCCAGTCGTACATGCACCAACCGAAAATTGATTTTTTATCGTTTTTCATATTTATCCTATTTGCAGATAAACCCGGAATCTCATTCTGTATTTTTCCACATTGACTATGCAAAACAAATTGGGGCAGTAGTGCGTGAGAGTTCCACGCGCCTACTGCCCCAACCTCAACGAAATTAGGCAAGGTCGAAACGATCGAGATTCATGACTTTGTTCCACGCAGCCACGAAGTCATGCACAAATGCTTCTTGTGCATCATCACATGCGTAGACTTCCGCAATGGCTCGGAGTTGTGAGTTTGAACCGAATACAAGGTCTGTCCGGGTGCCCATCCACTTGACATCCCCTGTCAAGCGATTGCGTCCCGCGAATATATACTCGTTTTCAGAGGCTGCCGTCCACTCAATGTTCATGTTAAGCAGATTCACGAAGAAATCTGTCGTCAACGTCCCGGGACGATCAGTTAAAATACCGAATCCTGACTCACAAACGTTTGTATCCAAGACGCGCAATCCGCCGACAAGAACCGTCATTTCAGGAGCGGTTAGCGTCAGCATGTGTGCCCGATCCACCAACAACTCTTCGGCTGTTCTCTCGTGTTCGTTTGCGATATAGTTGCGAAATCCGTCGGCAGTCGGTTCAAGCACAGCAAACGATTCGACATCGGTTTGCTCCTGCAACGCGTCCGTGCGCCCCGGCGCGAAGGGAACTTCTACATCTATACCTGCGTTTTTTGCAGCCGATTCTACTGCTGCACACCCAGCAAGAACAATCAGGTCAGCAAGCGAGACCCGCTTCCCACCAGACTGCGATCCGTTAAATTCCTCTTGAATTCCCTCCAGAATCTGAAGGACTTTCTCCAGTTCGGACGGCTTGTTGACTTCCCAATCCTTCTGCGGTGCGAGGCGAATACGTGCCCCGTTTGCACCGCCGCGTTTGTCGGTGCCGCGGAATGTTGCCGCAGATGCCCAAGCAGTCGAGACGAGTTGGGAAATCGACAGTCCTGATTCGAGACACTTTTCCTTGAGTGCATCGATGTCTTGTTCTCCAATTAATTCATGATCCACATCAGGGACGGGGTCTTGCCACAACTGCGGTTCCGCAGGAACCCAAGGACCGAGACATCGTATGCGAGGTCCCATGTCGCGATGGGTCAGTTTATACCACGCCTTAGCAAACGCCTCTGCGAACTCATCAGGATTCTCGTAGAAACGTTTAGAAATCTTCTCATAGGCTGGATCCGCCTTCAGAGATAGGTCGGTCGTGAGCATCATCGGAGCGTGTTTCTTTGAGGGGTCGTGAGCGTCCGGCACGGTGTCTTGTGCAGATTCGTCTTTGGGAGTCCACTGCCACGCACCACCAGGACCTTTTATCAGTTCCCACTCGTAGTTGAACAAGTTTTCAAAGAAGCTGTTATCCCACTTGGTCGGGGTGGCAGTCCATGCCCCCTCCAATCCACTGGTGATTGTGTCGCCACCTTTACCGCTGCCAAAGGTGTTCTTCCAACCGAGTCCTTGCTCTTCAAGGGAGGCTCCCTCCGGTTCAGGGCCGACGTACTCGTCCGCATCCGCAGCACCGTGAGTTTTGCCAAACGTGTGTCCACCAGCGATGAGCGCGACCGTCTCCTCATCGTTCATTGCCATCCGACGGAACGTTTCTTTTATGTCTATAGCTGCAGCGACTGGATCCGGGTTACCGTTCGGTCCCTGCGGATTCACATAGATTAAGCCCATCTGAACTGCACCGAGAGGTTTCTCCAAATCCCTGTCGCCAGTGTAACGTTCATCGCCCAACCACGTAGTTTCCGATCCCCAATAGATGTCTTCTTCGGGTTCCCAAACATCTTCTCGTCCGCCAGCAAATCCGAAGGGCTTAAGACCCATAGACTCAATGGCACAGTTCCCTGCGAAAATTATCAGGTCTGCCCATGAAATCTTCCTGCCATATTTCTGCTTAATCGGCCAGAGCAACCGGACTGCCTTATCAAGGCTCGCGTTGTCGGGCCAGCTATTAAGAGGGGCAAAACGCAGCGTGCCTGAGGCAGCGCCACCACGTCCATCGTGGATGCGGTACGTGCCTGCACTGTGCCACGCCATCCGAATGAAAAGGGGGCCATAGTGCCCGTAGTCAGCGGGCCACCACTCCTGCGATGTCGTCATCACCTTGTATATGTCATCTCTCAAGGCATCCAAGTCAAGTGTGTTGAACGCCTCAGCATAGTTGAAATCCTCTCCCATAGGATTGGATGTGGGTGGGTTCTGGTGGAGCATCTTCAGGTTCAACTGATTCGGCCACCACTGTTGGTTGGCTATGGTACCTGCGTGAGAGTGTCCCATCACTGGACATTTACTTTCGTTACTCATATTTCCTCCAATCGTGTTCTGCAATTTTTTCCTACTTATTTCTTTAACGGACTCCCTCTAAGCACTTGTTTGAAAATCCAGATGGACCTCTGAAAGTTATCATCTTACGCGTAATGCTCTAAAAATCGGTTGATTTTGCCGCTAAAATTAAAAGAGATGACCCTTTCATTTACTTCGTAAAACAGGTACTAAGTGTTATAAAAAGGGAGACTTACATCCTATTCCTTGGATATATTATACATCAACGCTGTAAGAATGAAAACAAAAATTTGACCCCTTGCATACGTCATATAATACCAAACTATTCAATCCCCCAATAATTCCCTTTTTCTAAAACCTCTTGTTGTAGGAGCGACCTCCAGGTCGCGAACCGCTGAATACAATAAGCGTATTCAGTATTGATTTGGACAAATTTCACACGCACATTTGGAATTGAGTTAGTGCTGTAATCTTTCGCTTGTGTACGGCACGCGGAGCGTGCCTACTACCTTTAAGCATAAATATTGTCGGGAAGATTGATTTTTTCCAAGAACTCTTGGAAGAATCCAGAAGATTAAGGTATAATTTTAACAGATTGAGTATAATAGCAGTAATCTTTTTTTAACGCTGAAAATATACTATGTCCGTAGGAGACACTCAATGAAAATAATTGAGGTAAAAACCTATATGATCGACGTGCCGCCACCGCACTGGGGTGGTAGGCATTGGATTTTTGTCAAATTAGTGACTGACGAAGGGATTGAAGGCGTAGGAGAATGTACCTATCATACCCGACTAAACCACGTCGTCATAGAATTGATCAAAGATTGGGGAGAACGTTATCTCATTGGTACTGATCCCTTTCGGATTGAAAAGATTTGGTCAACACTTTATGAAGGGCCTTGTGTGCGGCACCCCGGGCCGCTTGCTACGCCTGCGATGAGTGCCATAGAGATGGCGTGTTGGGACATCGTTGGTAAGGCAGTGAACCAACCGATTTACAACCTTTTGGGTGGCATGTTCCACGAAAAATTGAGGGCATATTCTTATCTCTTGCATTGGCGGCACGGTGATTCGCCAGAAAAAACCGGTGAACTCGCGCTTTCTTACGTTGAAAAGGGATTTACTGCTGTCAAATTCGATCCTGTCCATCCACACACAGCAGATAGATTGGAAACACTCAACTATGCAGAAAGTGTTATTCGTGGAATTCGCGATGCAGTGGGTGATAAATGCGATATTCTTATCGGTACACACGGACAGTTTAATACCAATAGTGCTATCCGTTTTGCCAAACGTGTTGAACCCTACGACCCACTCTGGTTTGAAGAACCGATACCACCTGAGAATATTAAGGAAATGGCACGCGTCGCACAATCCACAAGTATCCCGATTGCTACTGGTGAGCGGCTGCTGACCAAATATGAGTTTGCTGATCTATTGGAGCAACAGGCAGCATCTATCTTACAGATGGATTTAACCATAACTGGTGGCATCCTTGAAGCGAAGAAGATTGCGTCTATGGGTGAAGCACACTACGCGCAAATTGCACCACACCTATACGGTGGACCCGTCGGCGGCGCAGCAAATATACAGTTAGATGTTTGTAGTCCAAATTTCTTGATACAAGAAGGTATCCACATGTGGGACGGTTTTCACGCTGACATCCTAAAGGAGCCGATTCAGTGGGAAAACGGATACATCATTCCACCGACCGGTCCCGGACTTGGTATTGAACTGAATGAAGAGGTATTGGCAAAACACACCATTGAACTTTAAAGCTCATATAAACCCTTGTAAGCGCGATTTGAAATCGCGCCTACAGCATAACTTTAAAGGAAGATATGTCAACCGCAGACACACCAACGGGTACGCTTGATGAGCTGCCCGAATCAATTGAAGATACATTAAATACGCTGGATATTGACTTTGCAGAGATACGATTTGCTGTGCAAAGCGACGTAAGCTCAACAGGGAGTTACGGTGAAGAATGGTTCATATTAACAGATACTTCGATTTTTACCGTAACGGGTGCGGGTGAAGTGCTTCACTATATACCCTATAAGAGTGTCTTAGGTATTCGTGCTGAGACTGTAGTAGATGCTGGTCTCGTTGTGCTGGAAACACAGGAAGGGACGGTAGACCTCATCCGTTATTCAAACGGTTGTGCGGCGAAGTTCGGGTTCGTGGCACGATTTATCGGCGATGAGATAGAATTTCGATCTGGTAATCGAGATGAGCCACCGATTTGGGACTATAAGGTTGAGGAACATACTTGTAAAACCTGCGAATTGCCACTTGCAGATGAATTTTCCCCCTGCCGCGCATGCACAAAAAAACATAAGGTAATGTTACGTATTTTGACGTACATACGACCTTACCGCGGCAAAGCATTATTTTATATTTTGTTCGTCATTACTGGAACCCTGATTACTTTAATCCCACCCTATCTTTCAGGTATTCTAATTGATGATATATTATTGTTTAACGCTGTTACTACACCTACACCAGATAATCAGACAACATGGTTAGGTAACATATTTCGAGCGATCCAACCAGCAGCATTAGCCTTGTCTATCGCGGTTGGTGTACTGTTAATTACACAAATTATTAGCGTTTTATTTAATATCATTCAATCGCGGATAGCGGCGTGGCTTACGTTTCGGATTGCAGCGAATATACGCGAACACGTTTATGAGCATTTGCATAATCTGTCTATCCGATTTTTTGACAAACGGACTACAGGAACTGTTATCTCACATATCACCGAGGATAGTGAGCGACTACAGGACTTTATGTTGGAAGGACTGTCGTTCCTGAGTGTACAATTGTTTATGTTTTTCGGAATAGGCACTGTGTTATTTTTCATTAATTGGCAATTGGCTTGTTTTATTTTGATCCCAATTCCGTTAATTGTCTTCGGTGCAGGTTGGTTTTGGCGTAAGGTGCGAAGTCTATGGCATCGCGCTTGGCGACGCCGCTCAAAACTTTTTGATGTTGTCAACGATTCTGTATCCGGTATACGTGTTGTTCGCGCATTTGGTCAACAAAAGGGTGAAGTTAACCGATTTGGCAGTGCAAACATTGATACACGAGACTATGAAACCAAAGCTGAGATGGTCTGGGCAACATATTATCCACCGCTGATGTTTACTGTTCAATTTGGATCACTTATTGTCTGGTATGTCGGTGGTCTTGATCTTTTGGCTGGAACGATGACTCTTGGTGATTTAATGAGGTTTCACATTTATCTCGCAATGTTCTATGAGCCGCTACGATATGTTAGTCCGCTTATCAATTGGGCTTCTCGTTCTATGACAGCAGCGGAACGGCTTTTTGAAGTAATAGACTCACAACCGGAACAGTTTGACGATGGCAATCTTAAAGCAATGCCAAACATTGTTGGAGAAGTCAAATTTCACAACATGACTTTCGGCTACGATGCACATAAACCTGTACTTCGGGACATAAATCTTCATGTGAAACCGGGTGAAATGATCGGACTCGTTGGGCATTCAGGGGCAGGAAAATCTACTCTTATCAATTTAATCTGTCGCTTTTATACACCAGATGCCGGACGGTTAGAGATTGATAATGAAGACATCAAACAGATAAACCTTAAGGATTTACGTAGACAGATTGGCGTAGTGCTACAGGAGCCGTATTTGTTCAGCGGGACTATCGCAGAGAACATTGCCTATGCGAATCCCGATGCCTCAATGGAGGAAATAATTACTGCATCAAAGGCAGCGAATGCACACGAATTTATCATCAAATTCCCTGATGGATATGACACCGAAGTCGGTGAACGAGGAGGAAGTCTGTCTGGTGGAGAACGGCAGCGTATCTCAATTGCACGAGCGATCTTACATAATCCCCGTATCCTAATCCTTGATGAAGCCACCTCTTCTGTAGATGTGGAAACCGAGAAGAAGATACAGCAAGCGATTGACAGATTGGTACAAAACCGAACTACATTTGCAATTGCGCACCGTCTTTCAACACTTAGAAATGCGGATCGGCTTTTTGTAATAGAGAAGGGTAGAGGTGTTGAGTGCGGTTCTCACGAAGAACTTATGGAGAAAAAGGGAATTTATTACAAACTCGTAGAAACACAGCGAGAAGCTGCTAATGTTCGCTCAGAAGCACAAATTGTGGAGAGATAAATGCAAAACGAAAACATGAAAGAAAAAAATAAATCGGAAAACACTGAGTCTATTGAACAAGATGATTTTACATCACGTTTTCTGAAGGCATCTGAACTTACATTCACACGTTCTCAAGTAGGCACAGCACGGCTTGAAATTCGCAAAGAGGTCTGTCATCTGCGGGTAATTGTACGCAGACTTATGCCGCTTAGTAAACCTGAACAATACATCTCGCTCGCCGCAGATGAGGACACCGAAATTGGTATTCTTGTGAACCCGTCAGAACTTGCACCTGAAAGTCTCAAAATTCTAAATGAAGAATTGGATAAACGATATTTTACCCCTACAATTCAAAAAATTTACCGTGTGAAGGAACAATTCGGTATTCATGAATGGGAGGTAGAAACGGAACGCGGGCGCGTGACGTTTTTAGTGCGTGGATTGAATCAGAATATAAAGCAGTCTCCACCTGCACGGCTTTTTGTGACTGATGTGCGGGGGAATCGATACGATATTCCAGATTATCGGGAGTTAGATGCGCAGAGTTTTCATCAAATTCAGCGGCATCTGTAAATAGCAATGAAATACAAACGGCTTCATGCAGTTATCACTTCAGTGTTAATTCATATCCTTATCGCTGCGATTATCGGTCTGTTTCTATCAGAACACTATTGGACATTGAATGACGATGCAATCGACGTTAGATTTGTCAAAAACACACCAACAAGAGATACAGTGCACCGAACACATAGAACGGTAGCACTTCCCACAACGCGGCAAACTGAAAATCCACTACGAGTTCACATCCCGTCAATCAATCAAATTCCAAAAACCGACACCTCAATTCAAAATCCAACGGCTACGCCAATGTATGACACGGACGTATTAAAACCAGACGATATCTCTGCTCCAAATCTTCGAGTGGACACAGATCAACGTGCTGTTGATTCCGTACGGGAAACTCCTATAGATGCCCCAACAGTCCCATCAACTGCAGGAAAGACAAAATCGCGTCCTTCTGTTGTTATTAGTCCAAAGCCAAACACCTCTAAGACAGGTGGCTTCGCTGAATTACTTGATGAAACTTTACCGGAGAGAGGTCTAAGGGGAGGAAACCTTAATGTCATACACAATCCTGTACTCCTGCCGCAAGGTCAATTAGGGGCTATCCTTGAGGGGACAGGGGATAATTTACGCGGCCATATTCGGATTATCCGACTAAAACATTCACTCTCGGATTGGTGGCAAGACCCGACTGCACTGCCTGCCCTTATGAAATGGATGGATAAGCACACCACAATTCGATTAGATATGAGTTTTGAAGGAGGCGCACTTCCTCTAACAAATCCAAAGATTTTTGACGCACCACTCATTGTGATGACAGGACACGATAAGGATATTACCGCTGGACGCGGACTTGCGAAAGATGGTCCCCTACAAAGCAGTTTTACGCCAGCAGAACGCGCTGCACTCCGCAAATATATCGTTGATGAAGGTGGTATGCTTTTCTTTGATGATTGCGGTTTTCATGGACTCTTTGCACACATTGTGGCTGAAGAGTTACAACAGATTTTTCCAGAGTATCCGCTTGAAATGCTGCCCCATGAACATGAGATTTATACAATTCATTATCATCTCAAGAAACCACCAACAGGTGGCGATGTGTTCTGGGGCAACGAAAATAACGCACAACCAACGCAGTTCCGTTTTCAGAAAGGGATCATTATTGATAATCGGTTAGCAGTCGTTTACAATCGGAAGGATTATATGTGCGCTATGGAAACCGCAGAGATTGAGAGCCGTACGATGCTACGACTCCGCCGTTCTCCGGATGTCTATCGGTTTATGACGAATCTGTTGATTTATGCACTGAAGTATGGTGGGAATACGGATAGGTCGAGGTATAAGGAGTAAGTGTGGTCGGTTGGATCACGGATGGTCATGAATTTTATCCATGACCATCCGTGATCCAGACGCGCTTTATGATGTAACAGGTGTAGTTACTCCACGACCCATGTATTCCCTGCATTGAGTAGTGCTTCAAGGTCGCCTTCACCTCGCTGCTGCTTGGCAGAGGCAATCTGGTCAGTCATCATATCCTCATAGCAGGTATGCTGAACGCTTCGGAAGATACCGATAGGGTGGGGCATTTCAGGCATATCACTCATACGTGCAAGGAAGTTTGCTAAGGTAGTATTTTCGGCATATTGATCATGCACGATAAGATCATCTGTGCCGTTTGTCACGGTAGTAACTTCAGGTTGGAATCCATTCAAACGAATCCCTTTTTCGTGTTCTTTGCCGAAGAGAAGAGGTTCGCCGTGTTGAAGGAAGACGGTGTTATCGGCTTTGGTGTCTTTTTCTGTGTATAGGAAAAAAGTTTTATCATTAAACTCGTTACAGTTTTGATAGATTTCAATAAAAGAGGTGCCTTTATGTTCAAACGCAGCTTTAATAATGGATCGCAAATGTTCAGGGTCTCTATCAAGCGAGCGTGCTGCAAAAGTTGCCCCCGCAGCCAGAGCAAGACTAATCGGATTAAAGGGAGCTTCAAGAGAACCGAACGGGCTTGATTTTGTGTCTTTGCCTTGTTCCGAAGTGGGTGAGTATTGTCCTTTGGTAAGTCCGTAGATACGATTATTAAAGAGCAAAACGTTGATGTCAAAATTACGGCGCAGGAGATGGATGAAATGGTTTCCACCGATGGACAGCGCGTCGCCATCACCCGTGATAACCCAAACAGAAAGATCAGGATTTGCCATTTTCACACCCGATGCGATAGTCGGGGCTCTGCCGTGAATCGTATGAAACCCGTAGGTGTTCATATAGTAAGGAAAACGACTTGAACACCCAATTCCGGAGATAAAGACGATATTTTCTCTGGGGATACCCAATTCAGGCATAATCCGTCGCGTTTGTGCAAGAATAGAGTAATCGCCGCAACCGGGACACCATCGCTCATCTTGATCAGATGTAAAATCTTTCGGGGTAAGGGTAGGCACCCCAAGCGGAATACCTGAAGATTTTTTATTTTTCATACGTGTGTCTGCCTTTTATACATTATCCGAGATTTCTTAAGTGAAGCACAAAAATTTGTGTTTGTGCAATCTCGATATAGTTGTGTGTTAGATGTAAGTTTCAATTTTAGATTCCAGTTCAAAAACTTGGAAAGGTTGTCCCTGGACTTTGTTAAGTCCAATAGCATCAACAAGAAATTCGTTTCGGATCAATTGACGGAGCTGACCACTGTTTAGTTCAGGAATTAAAACGGTTTTGAATCGGCTAAGAACCTCGCCTAAATCGCTTGGGAACGGATTGAGATGTCGCAAATGTGCATGACCAATTGCGTGCCCTTCTTCAAGTTTATTTTCTACCACAGTCCGAATCGTCCCAAAAGTGCCACCCCATCCAAGCACGAGTAGGTCCCCCTCTTGTGCACCAAAGATTTCAGTAGGCGGAATTTCATCTGCGATCCGTTTAACTTTTTCTGCCCTGATACTCACCATTTTCTCATGATTTTCAGCATCATAACTCACATTCCCTGTTATATCCGACTTTTCCAAACCACCGATGCGATGCTCAAGTCCGGGTGTCCCAGGCTTTGCCCAGGGTCTTGCGAGAGTATCAGCGTTCCTCGTATAAGGTTCAAAACCATTCACATTGTTTTGGAAATTGGGTTCAATTTTAGGGAGATCCGCAACATCGGGAATCTGCCACGGCTCCGCACCAAGGGCTATATAAAGTTCCGAAAGGAAGATAACGGGAGTCCGATATTTCACAGCGATTCGGCATGCTTCATAAACTGTGTCAAAACAGTCAGTCGGACGACATGCTGCAAGAATAGGAATAGGGGATTCTCCATTTCTACCGTAAAACATCTGTAACAAGTCCGCTTGTTCTGTTTTTGTCGGCATTCCAGTTGAAGGACCGGCTCTTTGTATATTGCAAACAACGAGAGGCAATTCTGTAATCATAGCCAAGTTAATTGCTTCAGATTTCAGGGCAAGTCCTGGACCGCTACTACCGGTAACGCCAAGTGCACCGCTAAATGCAGCACCAATAGCAACCCCAACAGCAGCAATTTCGTCCTCCATCTGCATTGTTACGATGCCAAAGTTTCGATAATTTGCCAAACCATGCAGGATGTCACTGGCAGGCGTAATCGGGTAACTCCCGTAAACCAACTGTAATCCAGATTGATGCGCCGCAGCCACAAGCCCCAAAACAGTAGAAGTATTGCCCGCAATATTACGATATTTTCCGGGGGCAAATTGTGCTGGCTTAACTTCATAGGAAGTTGCAAATTGTTCTGTTGCTTCGCAATAGGTGTTGCCCGCTCGGAGTGCTAAGATATTTGGTTCTATGAATTCCGGATATTTGGCGGCAAACCGGCTCTTAATCCATCTGATGGTGTGATCCATCGGGCGGCTGTATAACCATAATATCATACCGAGTGCAAAAAAGTTTTTACACCGATCCATATCTTTATTACCAAGACCTGTCGATTCAAGTGTTTTACGAGTAAGTTTAGTCAATTCTACAGGAAAAACTTGGTATTTTGTCAGCGAATCATCTTCTAATGGATTGTCTGTGTAACCTGCAAGTCGCAAATTTTTACGTGCAAAATTATCGGAATTGACAATTAGAATTCCGTTAGCCTTCAATTTGTGAAGATTGACTTTTAACGCGGCGGGATTCATCGCTACAAGGACATCACAAGTGTCACCGGGAGTGTGAATAGTTTCGCTTGAGAAGTGTAATTGAAATCCAGAAACCCCAGCGAGCGAACCAGCAGGGGCTTTAATTTCAGCGGGGTAATCGGGTAACGTGGCAACATCGTTCCCGACAATAGCGGAGGTTTCCGTCATCTGTGTTCCTATTGTTTGGGAACCATCGCCAGAGTCCCCTGCAAACAGAACTGTTGCCGCTTGAATTTGCTCTACTTGCTTACGCATCAGTGTTCAGCCTTTTTATATGCTATTTTATAAGGGTGGTACCGCGGTGCCCACCGATAAAAGACATCGTCCATGTTATGCTCCTTCTCGTGCTTTCAAAGCATCGCGTACTGGATTGGAGGGCAATGTCAATACCTCTTGTGGAAAATAATCCACGAGATAAGAGATAACATCGCGAATTGATACCATGCCGATGGGATGTTGCTGTTCATCAACAATCGGCAAGTGTCGAAAACCGCCACGTGCCATATACAACACAGCTGTATCCAACATATCTTCGGGGTTTGCTGTTTGCGGATCCGCTTTCATGAATTGTGTCACAGGAATTTGCGTTAGATCGCCTACCTGTTTGTTTAGAACTTTACGCAATACGTCGCGTTCACCAAAAATACCGCGAAGCACTCCATCTTCCACAACGGACGCAGCACCAATATGATATTCAATTAACAAATCAATTGCGTCCTGCGTGCTTGCAGTAATGTCAATCGTCACACAGGACCGCATCAAGTGTTTGAGCGGCACCTGAATTTCACTTACCTGCAATGCTTTAAGAGGCGACTCCGCATCTTTATCCATCTGCGCTAATTCTTCATCAATTGCTTGATCGTAAAGCATAGTTATGCGCCTCCTTCCTGACTCTCAATAAATATAGCAACGTGGTCTAAAATATCCCGTGTTGAAATCAATCCGATCGGAAATTCTTGATTCTGGTCATCCCAAATACAAAGTGGAACATGTCTGAAATGTCCGAGATGCATTAGATTCAAAGCAAAGGCAATCGGGTCGCTGGCACGTAACGATTCGGGATTTGCAGTCATGATTTCTTCAACGTTAACATTTGCAGGGTCTAACCGTTTGCCACACACATGACCGAGCAGATCACGGTCAGTGAGAATCCCGACGAGTCGTTGTTCCGTATCAACAACAAGGACGCATCCGAATCCCTCTACTTGCATGATGTCAATGGCATCTGATAGCGGAGAACCAACTTGGACGGTGGCAGGTTGTTTATAACCGAGCGTGCTAATCGGTAACGATAATGTTCTCGCGTCCATCGTATAGCCTCCTTGATATTAACGTCAAAAACGGGGTTGGGTTTCTTACTGTTCTTTATTATAGGATACCATATTTGTTATGAATTTGCAAGTATATTTAGTTGCAGCACTGTCAGGTGTAAAAACTGCAAATAGAGATTAATTTTTCAACGCTACAGTAACTGCACGTGAAGAGGGAGAACCCCAGCCGGGAACAACCATGCTCCATCTTCCAGCCGGTCCGCCAGCAACCATTAGAAGCAGGTCATCTTCCGAATATCGCTTTGTCGTCTCAGCGATATAGCGGCGGACATCTGTTTTGCTAAATCCATCTGCTGAAATTGTCTTCGCATGTTCAATTCCGATAACGATAAGCGTTTCGCCACTGCTGTTGCCGGGAGAAGAAATATTTTGACAGATCGTATTGAGGATACCTTCTGCAGTGTTACTACCGTGATCATTTATACTCTGTGGACCCACACCAGCGAAGACGGTCACAGTGCTCTCATCTGGCTGAAAACCGCGTTCAACGTGGAGCGGATCCCATGAACTTTCTTCCTCCTTTTCGGCAATGCAACAAGTATATTTGCCAACGTGTCCAAAGGCAGCACGGTCTAATTCTCTCGGTAGTGCCCCACCAACGTTTGTACAGATGAGTCGTACTGCTCTGCCGATAGTTGCGTTTGCACGCCATCCCTGTCCGAAAAGATTAAAACCGTCGTTAATGTCTAATTGTTTACGGATGGGACCATTCACCACCAACATGGGAGAGGCATGTGATGTTGTGACCTGCACGCCGTGTAGGTTAAATTCCTCGGATGCCATTGCTTCTACAGCAGCCAGAACAACTGGTAGATATGCTGGTAAACAACCTGCCATAATTGCGTTAATTGCTATCCTCTCAACCGTCGCTCTACCCCATTTCGGTGGAACAGATGCGATTAATTCCTCTGGCGAGCGTTCCGTACCACTAAGCATTCTTTCAACACGTTCCGGTGTCGGTGGGACAACGGGAAGACCATCAGTCCATCCGTTCTCATAGCAAGCCTCAATTGGATCAACTTTCTCGTCAATAGAAATCTGTCTGGCGTGCCATTCTTGTGCCATGTCTGCCTCCTTACAGATGAGATTGATATGTTCTCTTGGAACATGTTATTATGTTAGCATAGACTTTTGGGTTTGGCAAGAAACTATCTGCCACAAAAAACGCAGGTAAAATTCACTTTTGAATGAAACCCTATTGTAATAGCAAACTAATTTTCAATTGAATCAAAATCGCATCGTTGATGGGAGAAAACGTGTTAGAACAGAATAATACATCACTACAAGACAATAACAAATCTACTTTAGCAACGACACCCCTCAAACCGATGGGATTTGGCGAAATTTTGGATACAACATTTAGTCTCTATCGGAAGAATCTGACATTATTTTTGGGGCTTGTCGCATTTTCAGTCTTTGGCGAACTGGCATTACATCTTTTTACGGATTTTTCTGATTTCTTCTTTTCCCGTTACCTTCTATTGGGAATAGGAATGGTCATATTTGCAGTCACCTTTTTCACTATAGGTGTAGGTGGGATAGTTATTGGAACTGGTGCAACTTATCTAAATGAGGATATAACAATCCGTTCAGTCTTGCAGCATACAATTCAAAGGTTTTGGCAATTGCTGGGTTGTCTTTTCCTTTGGTCGTTAGTTGTAGGTGGTTTAACAGTTACGATCATCGGTATACCGTTTGCAATCTTTTTTGCTGTCCGATGGGGATTTTTCATTGGAACAGTCATGTTGGAAAAGCCTATGGTGAGCACACCTTTTAGGCGGAGTGGTCAACTTGTTAGTGAGATGTGGTGGCAGATGTTTGGAATGCTGCTTGCGCTCTTTTTGTTTAGTACGCTTGTTCACATGATATTGGAAATTTCTATTGGATTCATATTAATTTTAACAAACCTTGGCGGTGAAATTGGCTTTCTTGATATTCTTGAATGGGGACTACTCGCGGAGCCTTTTGAGAACAGCACGCCACTTTTTTACGCGATTTTGCTTGTAATACACCTCTGTGTTTATGCTATTTCATTTCCAATTTGGATCATCGGTATCACCCTTGTCTACTTCAATCAACGTATTCGAAAAGAGGGTTTTGATATTGAAATGCAGGCACGTGACATCTAATGCTATTAAACGGGCTCGTTTGATTTGTTGGTAACATTTTACGCATAAACACATTTCAATTTCATACACATAAAATAACGGACATTACACTGCTAAATCTGAAAGAATCAAAAAAGATAAGATAAAATGCTGTAAACACTACATGCAAAACTAAGTTAAGAAACAAAAATGCTAAGAATTCATAGGAGAAAAAATTGAAATCTGTTACGTTTCACGGAATTATTGCTGCAAGAAAAGTAGTCACACGTTTTCTAAAATCAACACCTTTAACCCACTATCCCGAATTATCAGAAAAACTCGGATTTCAGGCATATATCAAACATGAAAACCATCTGCCAACGGGCAGCTTCAAGGTCCGCGGCGGCATTAATTTTATGTCTAATTTACCGGCAGATCAGAAAAAACAGGGTGTTGTTACGGCAACACGTGGTAATCATGGACAATCTATTGCTTATGCTGCGGCACAATTCGGTGTAAAAGCGACTGTCGTTGTTCCTTACGGGAACAATCCGGAGAAAAACAGCGCGATGCACGCATTTGGCGCGGAATTGATTGAACACGGTGCTGATTTTGACGAGGCACGCGAATTGTGTGATACGCTTCAAGCAGAACGCGGGCTTTATTACGTTCATCCATGTATGGAACCGGCACTCATCCACGGTGTCGGCACTTATTCACTTGAGATTTTTGAAAATCTACCTAATGTTCACACAATTATTGTCCCAATCGGTGGCGGTAGTGGAGTTTGCGGGGCAATCACCGTCGCCAAGGCGATTAATCCAAATGTTAAGATCATTGGAGTACAGGCAGAAAACGCACCAGCTATATACCGTTCTTGGAAAACAGGACAGCATGTAGAAACCGATTCCTGTGATACAATCGCCGACGGTTTAGCAACACGTGTCCCGTTCAAACTTCCATTCTCTATTATTAAAGACGGTATCCATGACATCGTTACGGTCAACGAAGAAGAAATAAGGACAGGTATCCGAACAGCGCTGCGATATACGCACAACTTAGCTGAAGGTGCTGGGGCCGCTGCACTTGCAGCATCATATAAACTTGCGGATACATTAGAAGGGCAGAATGTTGTGATTATAATGAGCGGTGGGAACTTGGATATGGAAACACTCAAAGAAGTGTTATCCAATTCCTAATCGTACCAGTTGTGAATTACGTAAACGGGAGCGGAGTTTTCAGTCAGTTGAATCTCTGCCCATTCAGTGCCATCAACGAATTCGTTACGAAGCGCGTTTGTTAAGTCTGAATGGATATGTAGAGATGTCAAATCCCAACGCAGATTTTGGCTGCTTCCTACAACGACATCGGCTTCCTCTGCAATGAGCGAAACGCGCTGCAAGCCGCTGTTTTTTCGAATTAACCGCAATTCTGACAACATATAGTGGATAGTTTGTTGTGGATCGCGCATTTCGGCTTTATAGTCGAAATGCTTACTCTTAGCGTGGTAATGACCAAAACGCATTAGTTTTAAATTTCCGAGAAAATGATCTGTCTCATATCTTTCGGGACGAGGCAAACCGCCGTAAATGATGATACGTTGTGAGTTATACGTATCCAGCGCGTACTTAACTGCTAACTGTCCATCGGTATAATCCTTATCCGTTTGTCCTATCCATTTTTCAACGGTATGTTTTGCTTCAGTTGTTCTTTCTTCAATTGAATCCAAATCTCCAATAAGAATATCTGGGGTAAGAGTCTCACCTTCCTGTTGATTCAATTCGTCAAATATTCGGATACCACCATCAGCACAAATAAGAGGGTAACCTTCTTTCAGGGCGAATTCTATTTCTTGCTGGTAAAAGTACAGATGCCGCGTGTCGTAGTATCCGTTAAGGAAGATCAATGCTGTTGTCATAGATATTATACGATGGTATCAATCGCGTAGGATGATAGGAGCGTTTGACACGTTTTAGATTTTCTAATCCAGAATCATCCATCGCGTTTATCCATTTGTAAGTTGCCATCAACTCCTTACAAAATTCCCGATAGATAAACTGCGACAGTCCCTTTATGTTGAGGTCAGAGATTTCAAACAGCACACAGAAAGTCTCACTGTTCAATTCATATCCGAAGGTATAAGCGCGTAAGTCATCATCAAAACGGACAACCCTACCGACCAATCCCAATTCCTTTGCATGCGTTATCCCAATTTGATGTGCAGATTGTGAATCGTCAAGCATCGCATGATAGATTGGATCCTCATATTTTTCTGCACGTGACTTTCGCCATGTCTCATAGAGATTCAAACATGCATCCCGATCAGTTGAAAGATACGGTTCACATTTTACCAACGGATATTGTGTTCCAAATGCGTTGTAAGCGTTCCGTTGCTGTTTATAACGATTCCCCCGTAACTCACTTAAATCCTCTGATCTATAGACATATTCAGTTTCTTTTTGGATGGCGTGAAAACCTGCATTTTTGAAAACAGAGAGTAGTTCTTCTGGGACATTTTCAATGCGTGCAATCTGAGAATTCTGATTGGATTCCAGCATGAATTGATATGCATCACGAACTATTTTTAGGTAAGCACAGTTGCCGATAGCACAAGGTATCGGCAGAATCGGCATAAAATAGTCATCGTCCTGTTTAGCAAAGATGCAGAAGTGCTCGTCAAGCAGTGTCCAGTAGAACTGAAAATGATTTCGCCACACATAAAGCGGTGCAAATGCATAACTGGATAGGTGAGTGCACATCTGAGACGCGTACGCCTCAAAAACGGGTTTATCTTCAAGGGTTAGGGGACGCAATTGCATGTGTTAATTTTTGATTGAACGTATAAAAAACCTTCACCGTGTCTTGATATTCCCCAATGAGACTCCAATTTGTAGCAATCTGTTCCATCACTACTTCAGATTCGACGTAATCAATAACATGCTGTAGATGGTGTTGAAACACCTCTGTTTCAAGATGTGCCTCACCAAACGGGCAGAGCATATCCACCCCTAACACTATACTGCTTCTATCCTCACTGAACATCAAAGCAAAGGGATAAAGTTGACAATCAAGTGGACGATTTGCATAAATTGTACATCTACTTGTTTCAGGCTCAAAGAACGGACAGATATAAAAATCTATATGTGGTTTTATTTTAATCTGTGAACTTTTTTCGTCTGCTTGTGGTTGAAATAAAGTTGGATCTACACCTTGAGAAATTACATGCTGTTTTTCTGTTTCAGTAAAAATTGGGGCGAGAGGACTGTCTGACTCCAAAAATCGGCAGCAGACATCACAAGAAAAGCATACTTCACTGGGAATGATTTGGTAGAGCTTAGAAGTAGACATGTGGATTCTTCTTATTTCAACAAGGATAATACCGTTTCTATATGATAACACTACATTATTTCGTAGGTCGGGTAGAAGCGGTAGCGAAACCTGACTTTTTATAGTGTCATGTCCAAATCAACACCAAATGCGCTTGGCGGAATGCACTTGGTAGAATGCGCTTTTGGCATTCTACATGATTCTACATGATTCCGCATGATTTGTCGGGTTTCGTAAACTCAACCCGACCTACATATGCTATGACAATTTGTCAATTAGAAATGATATAACATACCGATCAGGGCGTTATGATGCCAGAACTTTACCAATAGCCTCAATCACAAAATACACATCCGATTCAGTTAACCCTGGATGGAGCGGAAGGCTAACGACACGTTCAAAAACTTCCTCAGCACGTGGGAAATCGCCAACACTATAACCGTACTGCTTCTGATAAAATTCAAAAAGATGTAATGGAATATAGTGGACACTACACTCAATGTTTTCTTCACGCAAAGATTCAACGAATTCATCGCGGGTACCGGTGTGGAGTTGGATAATATAGAGATGCCACGCGTGTTCTTTGGGGTTTTCTGGTATAAAGGGAGTACTAATCTGAGGGAATTTTGCCAATTCTGACTGATATATCTGCGCGAAATTCTGACGCCGCTCATGCTGTTTGTTGAGTTTCATGAGTTGGCATAATCCCATCGCTGCCTGAATATCGGTCATGTTATATTTATACCCTTCTGTAGTAATATCATATCGCCAAATGCTGCGTTTTGATTGCCGTGCCCATGCATCTTTGTCAATACCGTGGAGGCGCATTGTTCGGAGTGGTTCAGCAAGTGCATCATCATTTGTGGTAATCATCCCACCTTCCCCTGTGGTCATATTTTTATTCGCATAAAAACTGAAACAAGAAAGGTCCCCAAGCGTGCCAATATATTGTCCATTATATTCAGAAGGGATTGCGTGTGCAGCATCATCAATAAGCACAAGGTAATGTTTGTTACAGATTTCCCGCAATGCATCCATATCACATGGCAACCCAGCGATGTGCACAGGCATTATCGCCTTGGTGCGCGAAGTAATCGCCTGATCAATTTTCGTAATATCAATGTTCAATGTTTCAGGATTGATGTCGACAAAAATAGGTTTTGCCCCGACATATCGGATTGCTTCCGCAGTCGCAGTGAAGGTATAAGGTGTCGTAATTACTTCGTCCCCAACACCGATACCGCTAACAACAAGACTAAGATGTAGCGCAGCAGTGCAAGAACTCACAGCGATTGCGTGTTTGACACCGAGATATTCAGCAAAAGCACGTTCAAACTCACGTACTCTTCCACCAGTGCTAATCCATTTAGAAGCAAGAACTTCGCTCACTGCTTCAATTTCAGTCTCATCAATCCACGGGCGACTAAAAGGTATAAAAGGTTTTGTTTCCACAAATAATTCCCTTCAATTATTCATCTAAATTATCAGTTGAATTCGGACCAAGAACATGAATCATCGCTTCAAGAGCAAGGATGTAACTATACGCACCAAAACCACCGACGACTCCTACCGCAACGCCTGATATATAAGAATGATGCCGAAATTCCTCACGAGCGTAGATGTTAGAGAGGTGAATTTCAATGACGGGGACTCCGACAGTCGCGAGTGCATCTCGGATAGCAATGCTTGTATGTGTATACGCAGCAGGATTGATTAGAATACCATCTGCCCAGTCAATGTGCTCACCAATAATAGAGACCAGCTCACCTTCATGGTTAGATTGTAGGATTTTTAGCACAACATTGTGAGGTGATGCTGCGACAAACTGATCAAGCGCACCATTGATGTCGTTCAATGTTTGGTGTCCGTAAATCTCTGGTTGTCGTTTGCCTAAGAGATGTAGATTCGGTCCGTGAAGGACGAGGATATTCATAAACCTACTTCCTTATATATTGCATATCTAAGATGACGGTATTAGATTATTCCGTATATAAATCTTGATATTAAATTTTATTAGAAATCCGATTTGAAATCAACAGAAATTTTATTTTTCGGAGTCATTCAATTTCTGTAATCTGAATGTGGTTTCGCTCGCTACCTCAGGATCGGAAACAGTATGCTGGTGTACCGAATCAATGTCAAATGCTTGGGCAGGCGCGCATAAGGAGTTGGCATGAGAATACGCGTGTGGTATTCGTCGCCTATTAGAGAATAAACATGTCTATTGATTATACAAATTCACTATAATTTCATTGGGAACTTTTTCTTAAAAATATACCGTACGGTATATTTTTTTATACCACTGTATATTTTCTAAATTCGCTATAAATCCAGACTGTGTATGGGTTTATAGGCATTTTTCTTATTTGGACTAAATTTTAATTTTCTATTCCTCATCTGTATTGAGAGTTCACGGTTTTCCTCTTGTTTTTCATGCTGATATTATAACTCATAGTGGGGTGTGGTAAGAAGTTTTGTGTTGTTTGGAACAATAGATATCCAATATAATTCCAATATGTTTGCAGAAAAGTTGATAATTTGTCTGAACGAATCAAGGCTAAGCGTGCTTCGCTACAATTGAATGTATCTTTTTGTTTTTGAGAATAGTTTAATCATCAACCAATGCATGATTCTATTTGAATTTAATCTATCTGCGGGTCAAGTGCATCTCTGAGGGCATCTCCGAGGAGATTGAAACCCAAAACAATGAGAAAGATTGCGATACCGGGAGCAGTAACAGCCAGTGGTGCGTTTCGAATATGCTTTGTGTTTTCGTTCAGCATCGCCCCCCATTCAGGCACACCAACCTCCGCCCCGAGTCCGAGAAAACTAAGTCCAGCAGCGTCTAATATGGCAGCACCGATGCCCAAAGTCGCTTGAACAATCAACGGGGCAAGACAGTTCGGTAGAACGGTAGTGAGCAGAATACGAATGTCACTCGCGCCAATAACTTTCGCTGCAGTAACGTAGTCTAACTCCCGCACTTTGAGTACAGAGGCACGTAAAATCCTTGCATATTGTGGGATATAGACAATGGAAACAGCAATAATTGCATTCGTAAGACTCTGTCCCAAAATCGTAACAATAACCATCGCAAGTAGAATGCTTGGCATCGCAAGCATCATATCCATCACACGCATAACCACGTTGTCTAACCATCCACCGTAATATCCAGCAACTGCGCCGAAAAGTGTACCGAGTCCGAGCGAAAAGGTAATCGCAATCAATCCAACCTTCAGGGAGATACGGGAACCGTAAACAATTCGGCTAAAAACATCACGCCCAGTGCCATCAGTGCCAAGGTAATGTTCACCAGATCTGCCTTGCAGACGATCCGCGATCTCAGCCTTCATCGGGTCATGCGTTGCAATAAGCGGTGCAAAGATTGCCACGATGACAAAAAAGAGGATTATAGACGCACCGATAGTAGCTGAACGGTGCCGCAGAAGTTTTCGAATGATATTGTGTTGACCTGTTGATATTGGCGTGTCATTCATTTGGCTTCGTCTCCTACTCGGATACGTGGATCAAAGTAAGCATACAATAGATCAACAATAAGGTTCACGAACATAAAGAGGGCAGAAACGAAAAGCACACCGCCTTGAACAGCGCGAACATCACGCGCTTCAACAGCATCGCGCAACCATGAACCGAGTCCGGGCCACGAGAAAATATGTTCAGTTAAAATCGCCCCTCCCATCAGGTATCCGAATTCAAGACCTATTATAGTCAAAACAGGAACCATGCTATTTTTCAACGCATGTTTAATAATAACTCTCCATTTCGACAAACCTTTGGCGTAGGCGGTGGTAATGTATGGTTGATTTAACACTTCAAGTAGACTTGAACGCGTCATTCGTGCAATAATGGCTAACGGAATTGTACCTAAAGTAATTGCGGGAAGTATAAGGTGTGCAATTGCATCTTTAAATGCAGCGAAATTCTTTGCAAGGAGTGTGTCAATTAAGTAGAAACCGGTACGGGATTCAATATCCAAACTCAAAATGGTATCTAAACGTCCTACGGCAGGTAATATCTTCAAGTAATAGGAAAAAAGCAGAATGAGCATCAATCCAAGCCAGAAGATTGGCATTGAGATGCCAGCGAGGGATGTAGACATGGAAAAATAATCCCAAAATTTACCGCGATAGACAGCCGCAATGATGCCTGCCGCTATGCCAAAAAAGATGGAGAATGCCATCGCTGCGAGGGTTAATTCAGCAGTTGCGGGAAAATAACGTTTGATTTCGTCAAAAACGGGCTGCTTTGTTTTAAAGGAGTGTCCTAAGTCAAGACGTGCGAGGCCCCAAAGATATTTCGCGTATTGGTGATATAGTGGCTTGTCAAGTCCCATATCTTCTCGGAGTTGGGTCAAAACCTCCTCGGTGGCGCGTTCACCCGCAATTGTGAGGGCTGCATCACCAGGAATCAGATGAACCATCAAGAATACAAGGAGGGATACTCCAAGAAGGGATAAACCGATGGAGAGAAAACGTTGGATTAGATACGAGAGCAATATTCAAGCCTCACACGACACAGATAAGAAACATAAATCTTTACAGCGGCGTAAACCTAAAAAATGGGTTGTGTAGTTTCTCTTCGCCAACAGTTGTCGCAGGACCGTGACCGGGGAAAAGCCTCACATCATCTGGAAGTGAGAGTAGATTATCGCGGACACTGTTTATTTCATCTTGATAAGAGATATTCGGTCCGCCAACTGAACCAGCAAAAATTGCATCGCCTACGAAAGCTGCAGTTTGCGTTAGAAAACTACAACCGCCAGGGGTATGTCCGGGTGTATCAAGCACAGTCACCATAAGGGATCCAATTTCTACAACATCCGAATGGACGAGTTCCTGCAATTTGCCTGCGCTGCGCGGTTTCGGTTCATTTTTATGGATATAAGCTTGGCATCCGGTAGCGTTTTCAAGTTGGGGTAACCCATCGGTGTGATCTTTATGTGAATGAGTCAATAGAATAGCGGTTGGATTAACTTTATGTGTATCAAGTTGTTCTAAAATAAGGTCGGGATGTGCTGCGGTGTCAATGATTGCGGCTTCATCTGTAGCTTTGCATATTAAAAGGTAGGCGTTGACTGGCCATCCACCAACAGGCGCACTTACTGTTATTATATCAAGGCTTGCATCATCAGATTGCTGAACAGGTGCTGGTTCCCACTGTTCTGTCGCAATTGCAAGGAGTTTTCCTCCATCTAAATTAAGGACTTCAGCAAGTTTATAGACTTGCGCTTCTGTCGGTTTTAAGGTATACTGTTCCATACGTGACAAATCGGATTCCGTGATTCCAGCGGCTGCGGCTGTTTCACCCTGTGACATGTTTTGTCCCCGTCGGGCTTTACCAATAATGTCACCAAATTCGTCTTCAAGTGCGTATGCCATGAGTGTGTTCTCCTTTATTGTAGAGTTAGAGAAATTATAGCAAAAAAATCGGTATATAGCAATTCAAAATAGGAAAATGGAAGGAGGAGAATCTTGTGAACATTCCCAAAAATGGCTATGAACAGGCAGAGATATCCCTCACGCCCATAAAAACCGATATGACATTGGAAGAATTCCTCCAAAATGACATAGAAGGATATGAATACGTTAAAGGAGAATTAGTGCCGATGTCCCCACCTACGATGGAGCATGGTGAGATAAGCATGAGCCTTATTTTACCTTTAGGTACTTATGTTCGTGAAAAACAGTTAGGTCGTCTGTATCCCGCAGATACAACATTTAAGTTAGGTGACAGATTGGTGAAACCTGATATTGCGTTCGTTTCAACAGAACGGCTGCCTGAAAACAGGCGCCAAGGATCCCCAATACCTCCAGACCTGGCAGTTGAAGTAGTTTCTCCGACAGATCCTCAGTATAATATCGCTGAAAAGGCATTCGCTTATCTGAACGCTGGCACTCGTCTGGTTTGGATTATAGAACCTATCGGAAAAACGGTAACGGTATATAGATCAGAAACCGACATAAAAACACTCACTCGTAAAGATACACTTACAGGAGAGGATGTCGTTGAAGGGTTTTCCTGTCCAGTCGCACAACTATTTGAATAGATACGATGCCAATACCGTAAAAACTGCGGAGGAATGAAAATGAATCCACAAAACATTAACGAATATGCACAAGAATCTCATCCACCAGAGAACTTTTCCATGACGTTGGAGGAATTTCTTGAGAGCGATTTAGAGGGATATGAGTACGTTAAAGGAGAAATAATACCGATGCCAGCTGCCTCATTGGAGCATGGAATTATATGTTCCAAGGTATATTTAATCTTAGCTTTGTACGTACAGGAACATCAACTGGGGATTGTGGTTACGCCAGATACAGGTTTTCAGGTAGGGGAACGTGTACTGAAACCAGATGTTGCCTTCCTTCCTAAAGATAGACTACCTGATGATCATAGTCGTGCATGTCCAGTTCCACCAGACCTCGCTGTTGAGGTTATTTCCAAGTCAGATATTTCGCTGAGAATTATTGAAAAAGTATTTGCTTATCTGGAAACTGGCACACAGATAGTTTGGGTTCTTGAACCTATTGGAAAAACGGTAACGGTATATAGATCAGAAACCGACATAAAAACACTCACTCGTAAAGATACACTTACAGGAGAGGATGTCGTTGAAGGATTTTTTTGTCCAGTCGCACAACTATTTGAATAGAGAAGATTAAAAACCAATAATGTAATGTGGAGATAATTCTCAATATATGCTTGCCAAAGGTGGTCACAAGAAGATTAAAAACCAATAATGTAATGTGGAGGGAGGAAAATGAACCCACAAGAAGTCCAAGAATACTCGCAAGAAATGCTTCCGCCAGACCAAGGTGCAATGACATTAAAGGAATTTCTTGAGAGCGATTTAGAGGGATATGAGTACATTAAAGGAGAATTGATACCGATGCCGCCGACTTCTATAGAACATGGCAATATTAGTTCAAACATACAGTGGTATTTGCAATCGCATGTTCGCACAAATGAACTTGGTCGTGTCTACACGTCAGACACAGGTTTTCGTGTTGGAGAACGCGTACTGATGCCAGATGTCGCTTTCATTCCAACATCTAAATTACCTGATGATCAAAGAGCAATATTTTCAATACCTCCAGAACTCGCAATTGAAGTGATTTCACCAACAGATTCCCTGACTAAGGTTGTTGAAAAGGCACTTGCCTATCTGGAAGCGGGAACACTTCTTGTCTGGATCATTGAACCCACTGGAAAAACAGTAACAGTGTTTCGATCAGAAACAGATATTACAACACTCACACGCAAAGACACGCTCACAGGAGAAGATGTCGTTGAAGGATTTTCTTGTCCAGTCGCACAACTTTTTGAATAAGGAGAATTTATGAAACTTGGTTTAGTAACGTATAATATGGCAAAAGATTGGGATGTTCCGACTATCATTGAACATTGTTCAGAAACAGGATTTTCAGGTGTGGAGTTGCGCACAACTCACGCACACGGTGTTGAAGTCAACCTCTCTGCAAGTGAACGGGCAGCAGTAAAACAGCAGTTTGAAGATTCACCTATTGAGATTGCAGGCTTGGGTTCTGCTTTCGACTATCATTCAACTGATCAAGATGCTGTTCGTCAGAATATAGATGGCACGAAAGAGTACTCTCAGTTGGCAGCAGATGTCGGCGCACCGGGCGTAAAGGTGCGTCCAAATGGATTACCAAGTGAAGTTCCTGTGGAAAAAACTTTAGAACAAATTGGATTAGCATTGCGGGAATGCGGAGTATTCGCTGCAGACCTTGGCGTTCAAATTCGACTGGAAGTACACGGTGGCGGCACCTCCGAACTTCGACATATACAGACTATTATTGATGTTGCTGACCATGAAAATGTATACGTGTGTTGGAATTCCAACTTCGGTGAGGTAGAAGATGGATCAATTCTAAAAAATTTCAATTACGTAAAAGGTAGAATTGGATTGGTTCATATCACAGAACTGCATCGGCGGGAATATCCGTGGCGCGAACTGTTCACCTTGCTGAAAGAGTCTGGGTATTCTGGTTATACTTTGGCAGAAATTGCAGGTAGTTCGGATCCGGTACGGGTAATGAATTTCTATCGGGCGTTATGGGAAGAATTAAATAGTTGAATACCTCTGAAGGACCAGGGCACTCAATTCTCTAATAGTTTCTAACTTCTTTCAAAAGTCTCTTCATGTAGGACAGACTTGTTGGCTGCGACCATGTGAAAAATTTTAAGAAGAAATCCGAAAACTAATGACTCTAATCATTCAGAAACGGTATTATGTCAATTTTTAGAAATGGTATTACTTTCCGATCACTTTGCTGAAGGAGTTCATTATGTTTATGCAGAAATTCAAAGCCAGTCTTCGATTTCTTGGAATTCTATTTGTTAGGATTTTAGCGGGAATCGTAGTGGGTTACTTATGGTGTGTGGTTGTGGCGTATATCTTTAGTATCGCAGCGGGGGTCAGTCTCTCGTATGTTGATGTAATAGATCGTTTCTATGACACAGGACCTCCAAGGGATGATCGTTACTTTGGCTTCGCTGGGGAAATTTATGGTTTTGCTTGGCGAACTGGAATGATTGGCGCTTGGGGCTTTATCGTCCTTGGATTTATCTGGGGTTTTTCTCAAGGTAGGTTGGATTTTAAGAGATGGTTGAGAAGGCGGCATGCTTAAAGACAACGTTATCTTGACAAGGAAATTTATGAATCAACGTGAATTTTACCAAGCAAAGATAGCTTATGAAACCGATTCTTGGGATCTCAGTGAGGCACTCAATAACGGAGAAGATATAGTCGTTATAGATGCTCGTTCTCCTGAAGCATACACACTTGAGCATATTCCTACAGCAATAAATATCCCGCACAGATCAATGTCTGAAGCGACTACAAGTGACCTTGATAAATCAAAGTTGTATGTTACTTATTGCGATGGTATCGGTTGCAACGCATCTACCAAAGGTGCTTTGAACATGGCAAAATTAGGGTTTAATGTCAAAGAATTGCTCGGCGGTTTGGATTGGTGGAAACGTGATGGTTATGAAACCAAAGGCAAAGAGGGTGTTCAGGGAAAAGAAGTTAGATGTGGATGTTAAAATCTGTAAAAAGTGCATTTTAACTTGCAATTGGGTATATGATGGTGTATAATTAAAATGTTAATTTTATATTCCCCCATAGCTCAGTTGGTAGAGCAGATGGCTGTTAACCATCGTGTCGGCGGTTCGAGTCCGTCTGGGGGAGTTTTCAATTTTGCTGGCGGGCTTGACGTTCAAGGTTCGTCAGCAAAATTTTTTAACATGTCCCTATTCAGATTTTCCCTGCTTTTTCGATGGAGGGTAACATGCCTACAAAACTTACCGATGCCCATCTTGACGAATTCGTTGTAAAAGGCTATCTAATCGTTCCTGACTACTATTCAGGAGAGCAGCTCGCGGAGATGCAAGCTGCCCAACGTCGTGTGCTGCCAACGTGGGAAGAGATCAAAGATGATCCACCGCCAGGGAGAGCAATCTTGACTGAATTTCCATCGTCTGAAATGGTTTTGTTGCGCGGGATTGTGGACTACGAAGCATGGAGGTTCGCGCGTAAGTGGTTCAAGACAGAGCATATCCACTTCCGGGCTGGGTGTATGATTGCACGCTATCCCGGATTCAAAGGTGGTGGGGTTAGGAGTGACGCAAGCGGCTTGCATATTGATAATGGCAATAACTCATTGCTACCGCAGTCGCAGTCCGCCCCGGAATTCGGACAACTTGTCTTTTGGGTGCACCTTGAGGATGTTGACGAAAATCAGGCACCGCTCAGATTGCTCGCCACCGAGTACGAACGGGATATGTCCAAATGTGAACCGCTTGTTTGCAAAGGTGGTACGCTCTGCATCTTCAACAACTATACATTACATTCAGCAAGCGATTATCTGCGGGAAGATGGACAACGTTTCACATGGGGATTCGGTTTGGGACGGGCAGACCACTATTGGGAAGGCTTTCGGCACTACACAGATAAAGGACGACACGAGACGTTCTCGAAATTCATCGGCACCTTGACAGCAGCGGAGCGTGAGGTTTTTCGGTTTCCACCTGCTGGCCATCCATACTACACGCCACAAACGCTTCAGGCATTGGAAGAGCAGTACCCGGGTTGGAACGCCCGCGGCGAATATTAAGTATGTCTTCTACTGTATGTACTTGGGTTCTGATATTTGGGATAAAGGATTTATGTATGAGTCGATATTTTCAAATTAAACAGGAGTTCTTTGAAGCACTGACTCAATTCGTCTCATCACTTGATGAACATGTTAGCACGGACGATGGGCAATGGCGAATCAAGGGATTTATCGATGTATGTCGGAATATTTATACAATTTCTTCGGATACGAAAATAATATCAAAGATTCTTGAAATACATCTTTTCCCTCGTATTCTCAGTTTTGCAGAAGAAACTGGATACCGAGTGGTTCTGGCTGAACATCAAAATTACTACCCAGACATCTCTTTCGTGAAGGCGGATGACGAATACATCAAATTCGCAGTTGATTTCAAGACGACATACCGTTTACCAGATTACCCAGAGTTTTGCAATGGATTCACATTGGGTTCCCACGGAAAATACTTCGTGAATAGAGAAAGTTCAAAGAACATTCAATTCCCCTATGGTCAATACCAAGGACATTTCTGCTTGGGAATTATTTACAGTAGGCACACGGAAGCGGAAGTAGATGAAACTCACACTTATAGGTTTGAAGAACTTCATTCTATATCTTCTGTCATAAAGGACTTCAAGTTCTTCGTCGCAGAAAAGTGGAAGATAGCGAGTGACAAAAGTGGAAGCGGTAATACCGCGAACATCGGAAGTATTAATAGAATTGACGATATAATCTCAGGACGTGGCATGTTCTCAGACTTAGGTGAGGAATGGTTTGATGATTATTGGATGAACTATGGTAAGATTACCGTGACGGAAGATGACGGTAAAACAAAACTGATTAGAAGTTTGAAAGATTTTGTTGCATATAGAGGCGGAGATGTTGAGTTAATTGTACCCAAAGCAAGAAAAATAGGTTTGAGGAGCCGAAACCAATGATGAAAGTTATGATTCCACCGATTAAGTGTCAAGGGATTAAAAGCAAACTTGTTCCTTTCATAAAACGAGTTGTGGACTGGTCTTTTGAAGGTAAATGGATTGAACCCTTTATGGGGTCAGGAGTTGTTGGTTTCAACATTACACCGCGCAACGCAGTCTTTGCAGATAGCAATCCACATTTGATTAACTTCTATAACGCGATAGCAGGTGGAAAGATTGATGGTTTGAAGGTGAGAAACTTCCTTGAACAGCACGGCGAAGTGTTATCAAGACGTGGGAAAGACTACTATTATGAAGTTCGAGAGCGATTCAATAAAACGCATGAGCCTTTAGATTTTCTTTTTTTAAATCGATGCTGCTTTAATGGTATGATTCGGTTCAATCGCAAAGGAGACTTTAATGTCCCTTTCGGGCACAAACCACAGCGGTTTTCTAAAGGATATATCACAAAGATTGTAAACCAAGTTGACTACGTTCATGTCATGTCAAGACATTTTAATTGGTCGTTTATTTGCCAAGACTTTAAAGAAACACTTAAAGACATTTCTGAAGATGATTTTATCTACTGTGATCCGCCTTATGTTGGACGGCACGTTGATTATTTCGATAGCTGGGACGAAGAAAATGAAAAGGACCTATTTGAAATGTTAAGCCAATCTCCTTGCAAATTCATTTTATCCACTTGGCATAGTAATCAGTACAGGAAAAACGTTTTTCTTGAAACGCTGTGGTCGGAATTTCCTGTGTTAACCAAAGAACATTTTTATCACGTCGGCGCGAAAGAGAAAAATAGAAATCCGATGCTTGAAGCATTGGTAATGAATTTCACACCTAAACACTTGGAAGAAGAACCAGTAGAACGAACTGAACAACTCATGCTTTTTGAAAAGCTGGCGGAATACCAAAAAAGTGAGGGTTTGGTGTCGTAGGATTGAATATGTTGTCTCCAGCAAGATTCCCTTGCCTAACCTTAGAACTCATGAACTCATGACGGCATGTTAAAATGACGTTTTTCGGAGGGCATCAGCTTTCAACCAACCAATAGAATCGATAATATCATCTTGATGCTCCCGCATTATCACCTCAATGAGTGCTGGTTTTTCGGCAGCGAGTGCGTCCCGTAATATCGGCTTAAAGTCCTCCACATTTTCAACTTTCCTTGCATAAGCACCAAAAGACTGTGCAAATTCGACGAAATCAGGATTATGTAGGTCGGTGTCAATAGTACGTCCGTCAAATCCTTTGAGTTGAGAACCCTTAATTGCTGACAAAGCATCATCATTTATTACAATTGCCACGACGTTGATGCCATATTTCATTGCTGTTGCCATTTCCATTGCCCCCATTAAAAATCCGCCATCGCCGCTAAAACATACAACCGGACGATCAGGGTATGCGACCTTAGCACCAATCGCCGCAGGATAGGCGTATCCTAATGCCACACCAATATTTGGATAGAGGAAAGTCCGCGGATCGTAAATAGGGAATTCAGCAAAGGAAGCATAGCCGAGGGAATGAACATCAATTGAATAGATAGTATCTCGTGGCAAAACATCTTGGAGTTCGTGAATGATCGGCAGTGGTGGTTGGGAATTATACTTTGCGAGAAGTTGCGGCAGCACGGCATCCCAACCGTTTTGATCTGTGGATATATCCTCAATCAGTGCCTGTAAGGTTAATTTTAAGTCCCCTACTACACCTATTTCACAAGGATATTCACGGCCAATTTCATTTTCATCTTCGTCAATTTGGATGAAAGGCTGCGGCAGTTTCATGCTCCAACTACGTGTATCAATGGAGGTAAACCGAGGTCCAATACCGATTAGACAGTCTGCGTGTTTAAGTGCCTCTTGTCCCAAAAAGCCGTAACAAATTTGTAGTGCTAACGGATGGTCTTCTGACAAAGTGCCTTTGGCACAACGCGAAACAATGACTGGCGCATTCAATTTTTCGGCAAGTAGCTTTAACTCATTTCTGGCATTGGCATGAATAACAGCAGAACCAGCAAAAATCAGAGGCAATTTCGCGTTGCGTATCTTCTCAACTGCGGCACTTAGATCAGAATCATTGGGCGGAGACAAATCTTCACGTTCAACGCGGGATGGAATTTGGACTTCACCATCTCCAGTGGTTACATCCATCGGAAATTCTAATACCGTGGGTCCCGGTCTACCGTTTCTCATTGCTCTAAAGGCGTTTTCAACTACAGCAGGAATCTCGGAGACAGTGTGTGCAATAGCACAATACTTGGTAATTGGCTCAAAAAACCGCATCTGATCCAAACCGTGAAACATCTTACTCGGATGTCTGCTATAGGAATCGGAATGACTCTGTCCAGTAATCAATAAAACAGGGACACAATCGGTGTAAGCCTCCAAAATTCCTGTAGAAGCATTGCTGGCACCCGGGCCTGGCACGGTGATGGCAACACCGACCTCTCCAGTTGCGCGGGCGAACCCATCTGCCATTTGCGTTGCAGCATACTCATGCCGTACGAGATAATGGTCAATTGCCCCAGCTCCTCTGCGAAGCAGTGAATCATAGATATGAATATTTTGCGTGCCGGGCATTCCGAAAACTGCCGAAACACCTTGCGCTTTCAAACATTCAATCAGAATATCGCCGCCGTTCACACTTTACTCTCCTTTGTGTTTTTTGAGAAAATTTTCCAACCAAGCATCCGGATCACGTCCAAGTTTTCGCAAAAACTGACATCCTATTTTCTTAACAAAATTCGGAAGAAGATTAAATAGTCTTAGCTGCCAACTCATAATATAGTGGGAAATCAAGTTAAGTCAGTAATGCTTCACCTGTCCCCTTGTCAAACAGATGAATACGATCAGGTACAAAAGAAATATAGAGATGTTCTCCTATTTCAGCCTCAAAGTTGGGAGCAGTTCGCGATTTGATAATAGTGTGTGAACCCTCAGCATCTGTTCCAAGCGTTATCTCAACTATCGTTTCTGCACCAAGCGGTTCAACGCTATACACTTCAGCCTGAAAAGCATTCGGAGCAGATTGGTGACTGACAAGGACATCTTCTGGATGAGCACCGAATACAAAATCCGGATCTGCATTGGCTTCACTTACCGCTTTAGCAATACGGCTATCCTGAATTGCAAACGTATTACCTTCGTTTTCACCGCCAGACAAGGTTAACTGAAGATTGCCATTATTGCTGAACATTTTACACGGGACACAGTTCATACTCGGACTACCGATGAAACCTGCAACAAACAAATTCGCAGGATGGTTGTAAATTTCGGAGGGTGTTCCCAACTGCTGAATTCTACCAGAGTCAAGTACTGCAATACGGTCTGCCATGGACATCGCTTCTACCTGATCATGTGTCACATAAAATGTAGTGGTTCCGAGTTCGCGTTGCCGCCACCGAATTTCAACCCGCATTTCAGCACGCAGTTTCGCATCAAGGTTAGAAATCGGTTCATCCATCAGGAATACTTGTGGACGGCGCACCATTGCCCTACCGAGTCCAACGCGCTGCGTTTCACCACCGCTCAACTGATTTGGAGTCCGCATAAGTAAATGCTCAATGTGTAGCATCTGCGCAATATCTTTAACGCGTCGGTCAATTTCTTCAGCTGAAAGTTTTCGTGGATGTAAGGGGAACGCCATATTCTCGTAAACGGTAAGGTGCGGATAAAGAATATGGGATTGAAAGACAAATGCGACATCGCGTTCAGCAGGTGTTTTATCGTTTACACAGGCATCGTCTAAGTAGATGCCGCCTTCTTCGGGTTTGTCTAATCCAGCGATACAGCGGAGCGTTGTTGTTTTTCCCGCCCCAGTCTGACCGAGTAGCACAAAAAATTCTTCATCTTTTACATCAAGCGTGATATTGTCCAGAGCGGTAAGTTCACCGAATCGTTTTGTGACGTTTTCCAGTTTTACTGTTGCCATATTCATATTAACTTTAATTCAGATATTGCTTTATTATTGCATGGTTGCAATCAGATGTCAACGGAAAGATATTGGATTTCAAAGTTATTCAATTCTCCAGTAATTTTCTTTTCCCTAAGACCTCTTCCTGTAGGAGCGAGCTCCAGCTCGCGATCATATCCAAAATGCTGAGAACAATATAATTAATGAATGTTTTTATAGGAATAGATGTATAAAGTTTCTGGCATTTTCTGAATCTCGGATTCGAGCAGATTACACAGATTTCTCGGATTTGGGTGGTGTCGCGAGCCGGAACTCGCTCCTACAGAGGAAAGGTAGCAGGCACGCTCTGCGGGGAATGCCTAAAGACGAATGCGCGTATGGCATTCGCCATGATTCATACCGTTGATTTGGTGCCGTCCGCTTTACATTTTGGGTGAACGGAAACCCACGGCGTGTGCCTACTACTTTGCATACGTATTAGTTTATATGAAAATGTGAAAAATATACCAGAAAAATCAAAAACTAAATAACCCTGAACAATTGCTTGACAACCAAGATAAATTTGCGCTAAACTTAAAAATAAGGAGGACTTTAACAATAATGTCAAACATCTCAGATGAAAAATTGATAAAAGCAGCGATAGAGGGCGATACCGAAGCAAAAGAAATGCTGAAAGATAGAATACAATCGGTGGCACTACCCACGATAAAAAAGAGAGGAATTCAGGATTCTGATGAAGACGTAAAAGTCTTGGCGAATCAGATAGAGGAGAAAGTGCTTAACGCATTACATCAATTTCGCTTCCAAGTATCTTTACAAACATGGATACATCGCATTACTGTTAACATGATTATCGGATATCAAAGAAGAATAATGGGACGGCAACCTATGTTACAGAGTATGAATGGAAAGTAGTTCAAGACACGACTTTAATGAAACAATAACTCAGTTTCATTCGTTTTTATAAAACTTTGCGTAAAATTTGAATTTTTATCGTAATTTTGTAAAATTTATTTGACATATACCATGTTTTGTGGTATACTTAAAATCTGCTTAGGGATTGAAAGTTTATTAAATCCCGTTCTTTGAAAATAAATTTGACTTAAATCAAAATTCTATGGTATACTACTATACCATTTAAAAAGAGTTTGACTTATGTCAGATTTCGGGTATATTTATTATATACCATACGCGAGGGGGTGTAGCTCAGCTGGGAGAGCATCTGGTTTGCAACCAGAAGGTCAGCGGTTCAACTCCGCTCATCTCCATCGCCTAATAGAAGTGGTAACACTTTTGAAATAGGCGGCGTTCTTTGACAACTGTATAGAGAGGGTAAATCGGTAGAATAAAAATATCACCTTATCAAGCTACTAAGGGCTTACGGTGGATGCCTTGGTGCCAGGAGACGATGAAGGGCGTGACAGGCTGCGATAAGCTTCGGGGAGTTGCATAATAAACTGTGATCCGGAGATTCCCGAATCGGGCAACCGAGCAGGTTAATCCCTGCTACTTGTGTTTTACACAAGGGAAAACCAGGAGAAGTGAAACATCTCAGTACCCTGAGGAAAAGAAAGAAAACCTCGATTCCCCCAGTAGCGGCGAGCGAAAAGGGAACAGCCCAAACCCGGTATATGTTCAAGCCTGAACGCGTTGTATGCCGGGTGTTGCGGGGTTCGTTGGGTGTGGGTTCAGACACACCGGAAGTGACCGTGCCGCTAGCTTAATGCCTCTGGAAAGAGCAACCGGAGCGGGTAAAAGTCCCGTGAGCGAAAGCGGTGGCGCACTTCTTAACGGGTACCCCAAGTACTACGGGATAGGCAAACCTGTAGGAATCCAGGAGGACCACCTCCTAAGGCTAAATACTCCCTGGCGACCGATAGTGAACGAAGTACTGTGAAGGAAGTGGTGAAAAGTTCCCCCATTAGGGAAGTGAAAAGTCCTTGAAACCGTATAGCCTACAATCTGTGGTAGTGCTAAGTCACGAAAGTGACACGCATGACCGCGTGCCTTTTGCATAATGAGCCGGTGACTTACTCTGTGTAGCAAGATTAAACATCTTTGATGTGGAGTCGCAGCGAAAGCGAGTCTGAATAGGGCGAACAGTTGCATGGAGTAGACCCGAAACCAGGTGATCTATCCATAGGCAAGGTGAAGCACACGTAAAAGTGTGTGGAGGCCTGAACCCACCAATGCTGAAAAATTGGGGGATGACCCGTGGATCGGAGTGAAAGGCTAATCAAACCTGGTGATAGCTGGTTCTCCCCGAAATAGCTTTAGGGCTAGCCTTATGTGTTCGACTGTGGCGGTAGAGCTCTAATTGGACTCGCGGCCCCACCAGGTTAGCAACTCCAGTTAAACTGCAAATGCCATTGTCCTAAGCATGGGAGTCAGTCAGTAGGGGATAAGCTCTATTGACGAAAGGGAAACAGCCCAGACCATCAGCTAAGGTCCCTAAATGCGCGCTAAGTGGTAAAGGATGTTTTGTTGCTGAGACAGCCAGGATGTTGGCGTAGAAGTGGCAATCATTTAAAGAGTGTGTAATAACTCACTGGTTGAGCGACTTTGCACCGAAGATTTCCGGGGCTAAGCGCGCTACCGAAGCTATGGATGTCCCGTAAGGGATGTGGTAGGGGAGCGTTCTATAGTAGGACTGAAGGAGAATCGTGAGACGCTCTGGACGAATTAGAAGTGATTATGCCGGCATGAGTAGCGATAAAACAAGTTAGAAGCTTGTTCGCCGAAAGCCTAAGGATTCCTGAGCAAGGCAAATCCTCTCAGGGTTAGTCGGATCCTAAGCCGAGGCCGAAAGGCGTAGGCGATGGGAAGCAGGCCTAATATTCCTGCACCACCATGACACGGATGAAACTAGGGGCGACGCAGACATTAAGGACTACCAGCCGATGGATGCTGGGTTAAGCCCGTCGGAGTGCACCAGGCAAATCCGGTGCAACACACTCCCCAGGGTGAACAGGATTCCGTAAGGATGCAAACTGTCCCCGCTGTCTGCCAAGAAAAGAACCTCGAGTGGACAACTCGTGGTGACCGTACCGCAAACCGACACAGGTAGGCGAGGAGAGAATCCTAAGGCGCTCGAGAGAACTCTCGCTAAGGAACTCGGCAAAATTACCCCGTAACTTCGGGAGAAGGGGTGCTTCGAGTACATAGTGATATTGAAAGAAGCCGCAGTGAAATGGCCCATGCGACTGTTTACTAAAAACACAGGTCTCTGCTAAATCGTAAGATGATGTATAGGGACTGACGCCTGCCCGGTGCCAAAAAGTTAAGGTGAGGAGTTAAGGGTAACCGGACGCTCCGAACTGAAGCTCTGGTAAACGGCGGCCGTAACTATAACGGTCCTAAGGTAGCGAAATTCCTTGTCGGGTAAGTTCCGACCTGCACGAATGGCGTAACGACATGGGCACTGTCTCGGCGAGAGACTCGGCGAAATTGTAATACCGGTGAAGATGCCGGTTACCCATACCAAGACGGAAAGACCCCGTGAACCTTCACTATAGCTTGATATTGGGTTTTAATGCTGCATGTGTAGGATAGGTGGGAGACTGTGAAACTGGGGCGCCAGCTTCAGTGGAGTCGCCCTTGAAATACCACTCTTGTTGCATTGGAATTCTAACTCCGACACGTGAATCCGCGTCGAGGACAGTGTCAGGTGGGTAGTTTGACTGGGACGGTCGCCTCCTAAAATGTAACGGAGGCACCCTAAGGTTCCCTCAGCGCGATTGGAAACCGCGCGTAGAGTGTAAAGGCACAAGGGAGCTTAACTGCGAGACGGACACGTCGAGCAGATGCGAAAGCAGGGCTTAGTGATCTTACGGTGCTGTGTGGAAAGGCCGTAACTCAATGGATAAAAGGTACTCCGGGGATAACAGGCTAGTCGCCCCCGATAGCTCACATATACGGGGCGGTTCGGCACCTCGATGTCGGCTCGTCACATCCTGGGGCTGCAGCAGGTCCCAAGGGTTTGGCTGTCCTCCAATTAAAGTGGCACGCGAGCTGGGTTTAGAACGGCGTGAGCCAGTTCGGTCCCTATCTGGTACGGGCGTAGGATATTTGAGTGGAGCTGCCCCTAGTATGAGAAGACCGGGGTGGACGTGCCTCTAGTGCACCAGTTGTCACGCCAGTGGCACCGCTGGGTAGCTATGTGCGGAATGGAGAAACGCTGAAAGCATATAAGCGTGAAACCAACCTCAAGATAAGATATCCCACAACGTTAAGTTGGTAAGACTCCTTCGAGATAAGGAGGTTGATAGGCCAGATGTGTACACCGTGTGAGCGGTTCAGCTAACTGGTACTAATAAGTCGAGGGCTTGATAACTTATTTTTCTCTACCGTTCCTCAGTATCTATACAGTTGTCAAATATTATTATACACCTTTCCGGTGGCTACAGCGAAGGGGCCCCACCCGTTACCATTCCGAACACGGTAGTTAAGCCCTTCAGCGCCGATGATACTCCGGGGGCAACCCCGCGGGAAAGTAGGTCGTTGCCGGAATCCTACTCCAGGACAGGTTTAAACCTGTCCTTATTTTTATTAACAGGCATGGACGCAAATTGAACAGAGAATACGCGTATCGTATTCTGCATGATGTTTATTCAAAAAGTCGTTATTCCCATGTTTTTAACCCTAAATCCCCACAAGCCAAAAACATTCAATTGTTTGTTGAAACTCGCTATTGTTGGAAGGAATCAACGATGAATGCGCGTATGACATTCATCAGGTTTTCAACTCCGATTTATCGTCCTGCCACATCTCAAAAACTGAAGATTGAATGGTAATGTAAACTGAATCCGGTATATAATCGTTCAACGCCTTATGAAATATGCTGCAGTAGGTATGAATCCAATCCTAAGCAAAGTAAACTTATACCAATATATTATTAAGGAGCATAGTAATGAATCACTATTTGGGAATTCTCACAGCAATAGCTTTTACGCTGATATTGATAACCGGTATTACCGGATGTACAAGAGACGATGAAACATCCACACCAAATCCAATCGCTGCTGGCGCGAGTGACGAAGAGTCGGCAGTTCAACTTGCCCTTACCGATACTTATGACAATGTCCGAAACGGTGCACATCTGATTATGTCCTATGATGCGGCGACGAATTCCTTTACAGGCACTGTTAAAAATACGACTGGTGCGATTTTACCTGAAGTTCGCGTCGAAATTCATTTATTTAACAATAGGGCCTCCGTTGCGGAACTCGGTCCAACCCCGTCAAGAGACCTTGCCCCCGGTGAAGAAATCCCCATTGAGCTTATGGCAATAGGGAGTCCCTTTGACACGTGGACAGCACATCCCGAAGTCGGTCCCAGCAGTGGGGGTGGCAGTGAAGGCACCGAAGCCAGCGGTGAGCATGGCCAAGGTGGCGCTCATAATTGATCGTAGTCCAGTCGAAACGCCTCTCTAATCGAGCAATATACCAGTCACCGCTTTTCTGTAGAGGCAACGATGGTCTATTACATTTTATCTTTCATTAATTCATACAATTCATGCTTTTGGAAAGGAGCATACTCATGAAACGCAATGTTGGAACCCTCACCCTACTGGTTGTTATATTGATGGCAGCGGCTATCGGTTGTGAACGCGCGCCGCAGCAGATAATATCTACGATGCCAACAAGTGACGAAGAGTCGGCAGTCCAACTCGCTCTTGACGAGACGTACGATTATAAACGGAATGGGGCGCATCTGGTTATATCCTATGATGTGGTCACTAATTCTTTTACAGGCACTGTCGAAAATACTACCAGTGCAACTTTAACGCAAGTTCGTGTTGAAGTTCACTTGTTCCCAAGCGGGGTAGAACTGGGGCCGACGACACCTGAAGACCTTGCCCCTGGTGACAAAATTACCATTACGCTTATGGCAGGAATTCTAGCCGCTGATACAAGATGGACAGCACATCCCGAAGTCGGCCCCAGCAGTAGGAGCGGTGGTGAAGGTGCTACTGAAGGTACCGAAGGCGGTGGTGAAGGCAGCGGCGAACATAGCCAAGGTGGGCATAATTGATTCGCCGCATAGACAATTAAGCCTCATTGCAACCTCTCTCAAGGGAGTAATACGCCAATTGCTCCCTTTTTCTTGACTTGGCATCTTACGTTATGTTACAATTCCTATGTTTAGAGACATATCAACTGCTGTGCTATGAGCGAACAACCTAAACTTCGTGTTGTCTTTTTTCGCACCGATACGGAAAATGAACCAGCACGAGAATGGCTCCGAGGACTTGATAAAACGGATAAACAAAGGATCGGTGTTGATATAGAAAAGGTTAGGTTTCGTTGGCCCGTGAGCATGCCACTCGTTCGCAAACTGGAACCCGATTTATGGGAAATACGTAGTAACCTTCCCAAGAAACGTATAGCGCGGGTTCTGTTTACTCTTGAAGATAATGAAATGGTACTTCTGCACGGCTTTATCAAGAAAACTCAAAGAACACCACAGAGAGACTTGCGTTTGGCGCGAAAACGAAAAGATACATGGAAAACGGAGAACCCAGTAGCATGAAAAAAAATAAATATAGCGGCAGCAGCTTTGATGATTTCCTTAAAGAAGAAGGCATTTTTGAGGAAGTAACAGCAATAGCGCAAAAGGAATTAGAAGTTTCACACAACAAAGATTCACTTGAATCAGATGATACCTCTGAGCTACCGAATAATCTATGGAGGTGTATCGGTAGATTCTTCCGCCGAATCCGGCATGCTATGAACCTCTAAGAACAAGCAAGTCGGAGTGCTACACAAGTTTTCTCATGTTCATACAAATTACACAAAGTTCCAGGTTATCACTTTCAGAAAGGAAAATATTCATGAATAAAATGTACAGCATTTTTGCAGCAATTGTTGTCTTGTTGATTGTTGTTATCGGTTGTTCAAGGACTACAAAACCATCCATGGATGATGGAGATGAAGAATCAGGGACTGAACTTGCATTAGACGAAACCTACGATAAGGTCAGAAATGGCGCACGACTCATCTTGAATTACGACGCTCAATCTAATTCCTTTAAAGGTACCGTAGAAAACACAACTGACGAAACCTTAAAACAGGTTCGCGTTGAAGTCCATTTGTCCAACGGAAAAGAACTCGGCCCAACAACCCCAGCTGACTTAGCTCCCGGTGAAAAAAAGAATGTCGAACTCCCTGCAGAAAGCACAGATTTTGATGGATGGACAGCACATCCCGAGGTTGGAGAGGGTGAACATGGTCATGGGGAGGAACATGGTGAGCATGACTCAGAACATGAGAGTGAACATGACCGAGAAGGTAAGGGAGAACATGAGAAAAAAGGTGAACATGATTAAAGGTGATTCTATTTACGGTTATTTCCTTATGTTGGTCTGGCTGCTCGGATTAACAATGGTTGGACATGCAGCAGAACCGCCTGAAAATATCCTCAAAAACGGTGATTTTGACCTAAAGCTTGACGGATGGCACCATTGGACACATGAAAGTGCCGCTGCGGTCTTTCAGACGGAAGGCAATAAGGCAGAACCGATCGTTGGCAAAAATGCTGCCTATATCAAAATCAATAAGGGTGGTAATGCATTAGGACACATACAACTTTATCAGCAACCCTTTACGCTGGAGAAAGATACTACTTATACTTACAATCTGTGGGCAAAAAGCGAAAAACCGAGAAACATCACAATGCGCATTATGCATCAAGGGGCACCATGGACCGTATACGCTCCAAAATCTATTAATCTAACTGAAGAATGGAAGGAGTTTTTCATCACCTTCAAAATGCCTGTGGATGACGTGAATTCACGCGCGGGTATTATCATGGGAATAGAGAAGGTTGACGTCTGGCTTGACCACATCCGCCTCTATGAGGGTAAGTATGTAAGCGATATTGAAGGTGCTGAACCGCATGCCGTTCAACCTACCGACAAATTAACAACAACATGGGCATCACTAAAAGACCGAGACTAAGACGTATACACGCTCATTTCAATCAAATAAACAGGGCAATGTCAAAACTATATAAACAAATTACACCTAAATTTCAGCAATTTATTGGAAATCAAAAAATATTTTTTGTTGCAACAGCAACCGCCGACAGTAGAATCAATCTTTCCCCAAAAGGCATGGATTCCTTGCGTGTCGTTAATGCGAACCGCGTTATCTGGTTAAACGTGACAGGCAGCGGAAATGAAGCTGCTGCGCACGTTCAGGAAAACCCTCGGATGACGCTTATGTTTACTGCATTTGAGGATAATCCGTTGATCCTTCGACTTTACGGCGCTGCCAAGGCTATCCATAACGACGACCCAGAATGGCAACTTCTCTTTCCACTATTCTCACCAATTCCCGGTGCAAGACAAATCTTTGACCTTAAAATTGATCTCGTTCAAGCTTCCTGCGGAATGGCTGTGCCACTTTACGACTACGTCGGTGAAAGGGAACAGTTAAATACATGGGCAGCGAAAAAAGGTAAAGAAGGTTTAAAGACTTATTGGGAAGAAAAGAATAGCGTCAGTCTTGATGGAAAACCTACTCATTTCGCTTAGGATGCCCACCTTGAAATGTCTCTGTTTCTCCTTGAATTTCCTACCGCCCAGCGTGTATAATAAATTGTGAATTCTGCAAGCCAGACAAACAACTAACTAATAAATACACATTATACTAACACAAAATGAAATCATTCTATATTCCCATTTTCTTATTCCTTGTGTCATTTCTATCTGTCGCAAATGCCCTTCCACCAGATGCAGAACTCCAAAGTGCAATCCAAACTGCTCGCAAATTTACCAATCTCAAAGCGAGGTATACCTCAAGTGAAATAACAGAATGTGCAACCGATAGTTTTGTCACCATCGCAAAGAATTGGCAAAATTTGCCATCAAAATTTCGACAAGAGCTTAAGTCAATTTTCCTGCGTCCTGGACTGCCCGGTAGTTTTTTCGGGGATATTGAATTATCAGAACATTTCAACACGCCACACTTCAGGCTTCACTACACGCGTGTTGGACCGCATGCACCTCCACTTGAGGATTTTCACCCACGTAACGGTGTGCCCGATTATATCGATCTCTGTGCTGATGCGATGGAACGCTCATACCGCGTTCAAATTGACCTGATGGGATTCAAAAAGCCTTACATCGATTTTTGGGCGGCACAAAACGGTGGCAACCATACAATGGATGTATATCTCTTTACGTTTCCCGCGCTTGGCATCACAACAGCAGACTGGTTTGAAGGGCGTGTGTTATCCACTGCGTTGACGGTTGCTCCCTATTTCATGATCAATTCCCGTATTTACGATTATGTTGGTAAAGCAGAAGGGATTCGCTACCTTGAAACAACCTGCGCACATGAATTTCTACACGGAATCCAATTCGGCTATAATGCCTATATGCCGACGTGGTTCATGGAAGCATCCGCTACGTGGATAGAAGTGATGACTTACGACGGTGGTGTAATTGATGATGGAGATACGCTCCCCGACCCTGACGAACCCAACGAAACCAATTCCTACAACTACTACATTCATCAACTCCGACGTTGGTTTCTTATTCCAGATATTTCACTTGAAAGCCGAATCGGAGATCACGAATACGGTTCGGTAATATGGTCACTGTATATGGCAGAAAGGTTCGGTTATGACGTCATCAGGCAATTTTTCGCAAACACTACCGATGGAAGTTACCGCGAAATGGGCAACTTCTACGATGTCTTTGTTGATAACGGCACAACGCTTGCAGAGGCGTTCAAAACCTTTACGGTATGGAACTATTTCACAAATACCCGCGCCTATACAAATCCCGAACTTCCGGGTTATAGGAACGCTCACCGATTTCCACCTGTTGCCATTCATCCTAATGATGTTCATACCCAATATCCGATTCGTGCTGATTTTAATTCAGAAGCAATGCCAGAGCACTTTTCGTGTCGGTATATTGTCTTCCGACCAACGGGTATTATGCCAGAATTCGCTGTCAAAATAGATGGTGCTGACCTTGCACCGATAGATATGAGTCGCCTGACAAACACTGATCGGCTTAGGATTGAGAGAGAACTAAGTCGGCACAGTAATCTCGGTTTACGCGGATGGGCAGCCAAATTCGTGATAAAAAAACGGAATGGCAGTACCGAAGTCAGAGAAGCGTTCACCTATCAACGTTCCCAAGAAGCACAGATGACATTTACAGATTTCGGTGGAGACATACAGGAAATTGTGCTTATTCTTATCAATATGCATCCTGATGTTGAACAGGTTATAATTCCCGGTGGTACTTTTGGCGGTTCTGTCAGTTACATGGCTGGTGTGCCACCGAAGGGACAGTTATCAAACGCTCAAGTCTCACAAGGAGATAGAGGTCCCATAATCAAATGGACGCTTGACGACCTGACCGGAATTCAGGAAGTCGCAATCGTGAGAAAACGCTTTGTGCTGGAAAGTGAAACAGATATACCTGAACCCTTCCAAACTGCAGATGAAGTCCGAGCCGCTGTAGATAGAAATGGAGATGGTATCGCTGAAGACGATATCGCAATCGTTGGACGCGTGGGGTTATCGCAAACCCAATTTGAAGATACTACCATCTACCAAGATGTTGATTTAGATTTTACTGATCCAGATCACGTTTATTATTACAAAAAAGTTCATTATTATTATGCAGTTGTCCCCGTTGACGCGATGGGTATTATGGGTACACCAAGTATTACGCCAGATAGTATCACACCGAACGCAGATACAGCAAACGGAGCACCTGCGTTCTTTATCAGTACGCAACCACACGGCACAGGGACATGGCATGTAGAAGTTCAAAGCACACGCCCGCTGCAAAATGCACCACAACTAACGGTAGAAAGTCCTAACAGAGACAATTATACCATCATTTTGACACAAGAATCCGAGACAAATTGGCGTGGCACTTTACGCACAAACGGATTTCCACCGACAGGCATCTATCTTTACAAGATTACTGGAAAAACACCGTCCGGTATAACAGGAAATCAAATTTGGCAAGGGCGCATCTTCAACTATGTTGCGAAAAACACAAACCGAAACGTATCAGTTTCACCCAATCCACTTCGAGCAGCACAAGGAAGCCAACATCTAACCTTTTATCCGAGAGGATTAAAAGTTGAGATTTACGATATATTGGGGAATCGAATTAAGGTAATTGATAACGCATCCAATTGGGATTGCACAAACCAACGTGGTGAAAAAGTTTGCGCCGGTCTATACTTTTTCAGGGCTACCGATGGGAACGGATTTCAAAGTACTGGGAAATTCTCTGTGGTGAAATAATGAAGAATTATAAGCAATCAGCAATCAGTGGTCAGCAGTTAGTAGAAGTGACCATCTGCAAAATTAACCGACAATCTACAGTTGTCAATAACCAGAAAGCAGATCCCTATGAACAGAAAGTCTCTTTTTCTAATAGCCAACTGCTGAAAGCCGATGGCTTCCGATGGCTAACTGCTTTCCCTATTATACTTTTTTTATTCTTCTGTAGTTGTGGAGAAGAAGGACTGATTGATCCGCATGGTGAAACCAAACTACCACCTCCTGATACAGTAGGAGTGTTCAACGCTATTGATTTTCCAACAGACACAGGTTCAGCATGGACATACATCAACGTTGATACTGATCAGGAATTCACGCTTCGTATTAGAGGGACGCGTGACATCAGTGGAACAACACATCGCCAGATGACCATTAGCGAAATCAGTCCTGTTGAACCCGATGAATTTAATCTTATGGCAGTTGATCATTTGACAGCAAACGCATACTACTTTCGATTAGACACCGACTTTTTTGATGGATTCCCGTTCCCAATTTTGGCAACTTACTTCACTAAAACACCACAAGCATTAGTAGAATCCGCATTTGATGTATTTCTTCCACTCCAAAATCCCGTATCTCACCAAAAACATTTCCCACCACGTCGTCTGTGGGATTTTCCGCTGGAAGTTGGAAAGGAATGGGTTGTTTTTGAAAAAGACATCGGCATACCAGTTACTGCTACCCGCTTTGTCGCAGATAAGGATGTACAAATTACCGTTCCCGCCGGCACTTATAGCACATATCTTGTCTACGAGGAGGTCGTTTACGGTGTCACCGATGATCCGTCAATTCGCGTGATTAGCCCTCCCGCAGCTTACTGGGTAGCACCTTCAGTAGGCGTTGTTCAGTATAGATACAGTCAGTACCGTGCTACCGACGCATTAAATACACAAACCTATATGCTAAAAAGTGTTCACCTTCCCGGACCTCATACAGATTAAGTTTTGTAATGCAAATATGAAAACCCTTGCGCATAGAAACATCCCGATTACCATCATCGGCGGCGGCATTCACGGCATCTCTATAGCCCTCCGACTCCTACGCGACATGCCAACAGCAGCACAACACATCGCAATCGTAGATCGACATCCACAACCACTCACCGAATGGCGATGTAAAACTGAACGCCAAGGTATGACATTTCTCCGATCTCCAGCAGTACATCATATCACCTCCGATCCATTAGGTATCGTTGAATACGCAGAACGTCACAACCGAACAAATGAGTTCGCACCACCATATTCGCAACCTTCTACCGATCTTTTTTGGGATTTTTGCAACGAGGCACTTGCCGTTTCGGGATTACAAATCCCTCCTACGGGTCATGAAGTCTATTACCAGTTTGATGTGGCAAAATTACGGTGGGACAAGAGAGCGGGAAAATACCCTTTTCGTCTAATTTCGACAAACAATGAAGGGTTTCGTAGTAGTTGTGTTATCCTTGCAATCGGAGCTAGGGATTGCGCTTATGTACCACCAGAATTTGTCGAGTGGCAACGCCAATATCCAGACAGGATTGTACACGCATCGCAATTTTCGGTGAATTGTAAACAGGAACAAGAAGATAGTGGTAAAATTGTGGTAGTTGGAGGAGGATTAACAGCAGGAACGCTCGCAAAAAACCTCAGTGGACAAGGACATTACGTGGCACTAATTGCCCGGAAACAGCTAAAAACAGAACAGTTTGATTTCCCACCGATATGGTTAGGTCCCAAAGCACTCTCTGAATTTGCAAGCGAGACCAATTTTCAGAAGCGATACCAAATAATTCAAGAGAACAGAGGCGAAGGCAGCATCACACCAGACGTGATGGAAACATTGGTGAATAGTACAAACATCAACATCTATCCTGAGACGCATATCTGCAATATCACCTCGGCACAAGGTTTACAAGTTGAAACGACACGTGGTCCGATTACAAATGTATCTCGTATTATTCTCGCAACAGGGTATAAATTTAATCTTCGCCGCTACTGGTTTTTAAGGGAGTTAATTAGACAGTACCCGATTCCGCTTGTGTGTGGTCTTCCAAAACTTGACCCCAATTTGCAATTCCACCCGATCAAAAATCTATTCGGTTCAGGCACGGTTGCGCAGCTTCAGATTGGTCCTGCATCGGGCAACATTGCAGGGGCAAACCTTGCTTATGAACGTTTCAGAGAAATGCTGTTTGCACAACTGCCATAGATATTTGTAGGAGCGACCTCCCGGTCGCGACTGTCTAATAAAAAAAGCAGGCGCGCTTTACAAGCGCGCCGGATGGCAGTGTATTGTGAATTGTAAAATCCCGCCCTAATTATCGCGTAAGGGCATACGCCACAACATTCATACCCTGCTCAAATGCCCAAATCCGTTGTTCCTCACCCCCGGGACTACACACTCTTCCTTCCCATGCACAATTGAGATCGCTGGGACAGAAATAGACCATCACCTTGCCATCATCATCCATGATAGCCTCATCAAAATCAAAACCCGGAACAAGTTTATCACCGCCAAGGTAGTCGTCATGAGGGTAGAGCGTATCATAAATCGGATGACTCATATCCAGCCGTTCAAAATTCTTTTCAGGGTAAATCCGTTTCATCAAATTTATAATTTGCGGGCGGAACCGATTATAGCGAATGTCACAATCCTCAACATGAAGGAAACCACCGCGTTCAAAGTATTCTCGCAACTTCCGCACTTGGTCATCAGAAATCTTCATCCCACCGTAAGTTCTGCCGTGTCCTGTCATATAGAGAAACGGATAAGCAAAAAGCCAAGAATCGTCAATATCTACGTACTGCGGATGCTTACGCAGGTCAACATCAATTGCGGTATTTGCGGCGAGTACTTGTGTAAACTTTAGGTCTGATTGCCAGCGATAAACGTTAACAAGATTAGTCCACCAATCGCCACCGGGATATTTGAGGCGAACAAATGTGAATTTTTCACCTGTCGGTTCGGTTCCCGGATGATGGTGTTCAATGATTTCCGACCTGCCGTAGCGTGAACTGTAGTGATAATCGCGTGTAGAATCGTAGGGGATATATTCTCCAAATTGAGACTGTGCATTCGCGGACCGAAGCAATCCTCCACTTGCGACCGTGGCAGTCGCCAGTCCTACAGAACTCTTGATAAAGGCACGACGTGAAAAACGTTGATTTGTTTTAGTTTCTTGTTTTCTGTTGATTGACATGTTTCTGTCCTCCTAAAACGGCTTCGGTATTTAGTTCACTTGTTATCAAAATTTTCTCACTACAAACCAAAATTAATCCTAATAAGGTTTTCCTAAAAGTTCAAACGTAACGCTTTGTGCTGCACCACCTTGCATCTTCGTAGAGGTTCGAGTGCTCGCGATAGCACGGATTCGGTGGCTCTTGATGCCGAGTTGTCTGAGTGCTTTAGCGGCTGCCTCAGCACGTTGTGTAGCGAGAATCTTATTCGCCGCTGGATCCCCTTCCTTCCGCGTGTGTCCAACAACTCTGAGATAATACTGTGGAAACGATTTCAGTTTTGATGCAATGTCAGCAAGTGCGCGTTGGCTACCGGGAAGAATTCGCGCGTTTCCCCTACCGAATTGGATCGGTTCAATCTTCATTGCTGCAACAGGCGCAAGCGTATTCCAATTTGTATCAGATAGCGGATTCAACGCGGCATCTTCCCGAACTTTTTCCTCTACCACAGCGGCTGTATCTACGAAAATATCGTCTAATCCAGTTGTGCCACCTGCGTCCAACACACCGGGATGAAATTTATCATGGTGAAGTGAACGCAAAATGCCTTCAAAAAATAGGTTTCCATATTTCCCCGACAACGGGTCTGAAGGGAGTGAATTCGTTTTAACGAGTACCTGCATAATTTTACCAATCATCGCCTCAAGTTTTTCAGTATCTTTTGCTTGCTCACCAGAAATCACACCGAAATGGGCGTAATTTTCAACGGTGTTCCGCCATTCAATACCTTTAACCAACTGACTTGCTTCATTGCGACTGAGCGCATCACCGTACTGTTTAGCATCTGCTTCGATCAAAGACAGCAATCCATCAGGTTGGTTAGTGTAGTCGTAGTTCGCACGGAGATACGCCTGCACAACATGTGTAACAAGTTCACGTTGTGTATCTAAAAATTCACGTTGGACTACTAACACATCAACGATATAACCTTTCAGTTTTGAACTGTCTAACAGCAGATGCACACCCTCAATCGCAAGTGCTTTCGTTACGTAGGGTTCCCACAAAACGTAAGCAGAGGGTTCGTCAGGATCAGCAGATTTTAGTTTTTTATAGACATCTTCAGCACCATTTGCATCAGATGCCCAATCAGTAGGAAGACTCGGCAGACTCATTGTGTTAATCATAATGCGGGCGAGCGTTTCGCTCGGTGAATCCGGTGTAAGCACGATACGCGCCTTCGGATTGCTCAAATTTGGGATGGTTGCAACACCGCGCTTATGTGCCACAATCGCATCTGCCCCTTTGGATTCATCTATGACAAGAACAATTGAGCCGGGAAAATCACCAATGACACTACCCGCTTTAAGATAAGCATCAACGGTAAAGACTGCCATCTGCACCTTGCCACTTTTCAGATCGCGCGCTCGCCTCCTGTAATCAGCTTTATCATCAATAAAGGTAAGCTTAATTGATTGCCGATCAAGTAGATTTTTTACTGCGTCTGACCGAAGTATCGCGTATCCAGGAAAAGAGTCATGCGCCACTTTAATTTCGTGGTCATACCGCTGCGCGCTGGTTTTTTCAACGAGTTTACTACGTCTACCGCTAAGGCGGGGTTCAACAAGGAACTTATAGGCTAACCCGATTATACCAATGATAATCAGCCAACTTGCCACCATGACCATTCTGCTTCTTGTTTTGGCTTCCATACTGCTATCTTCCCATTCGTCTAAAAACAATAAAACCTACAATTACGATAACAAGGCCGATAATAAGCCATCCGCTATTGCCACCACTGCGTTTTTGGACTGGCTGTTGTATCGGTTGTTGTGGTGTAGGTGTTTTCGGTTGCGATGGCATATGCTTTACTGTTGTCGTCTCTATTGCCGTATTACTCGGTGGCGTTGTTATCCGTTGAATAAGGTCTAAAGCAACCTCTGATGAGAGCGGGGCAATGTATTCAAATGCGTCTTCGCCATCAATATCAGTCCCGGTCCCACCAGTTTCGGCAAGGATTTGCGAGACTGCTGCCACAAGTTCCCCTGGGTTATCCGCTCTGCGATAACTATCCGCATCTGTCGCCAACTTATGGTCGGTTTTCATATCAACACCGATAACATCAACGCGGATCTGCCGATTCAGGATCTCAGGTGTATACTGTTCTATTTTCGCTTGATCTTGTGCCTCACCGTCTGTTACGATCAACAACCGATAGTTGCCGTAGTTATACTGTTTTTCCCGCTGTTCAAGGAGGCGGTTCGCCCCGATACGCATATATCTTCCGAGTGGGGTGCCGCCCTCAGGCTGCGGCAAATCAATCGCCGCTATGATTCTGGCTGTATCTTTTGGTCCCAACGGATATACCCATTCGTCCCGAATATTCCTGCCACTAAATACAAGTAACCCGATATTTGTGCCATCGGGTACTTTCGCTAACACCTCTTTGAGTGCCTCTTTCGCTGCATCCATCTTCGATCTCGTCTCGTCTGCCCGAAACTTGTCCTGCATTGAACCAGAAGCATCAAGGATAATGACAATATTATCTGTATGAACGCCATTATCCGCAATACTTGTCTGAACAAAAATGAACACACATAGGAGAAGAAACGATACTTTTACTTGTTTCACAAGAGTCTCCTATCTAACTGGCTAAAAATCGAAATCGGAGGCAGCGACAGCTTCCGCCGAAACCTTGATGAGTGCAAATTCAACACGCCGATTTTCTGCAGCTTCTGCAGGACTTGTCGGTTTTGGGATAATAGGTTCCTTAATTCCGACACCGACTGGAACAATCTGGTCCGCATCAATGCGAGCATTTTTTTGCCGCGCATAAGCAATAATTGACTGTTTAACCGCTTCACCGCGTTGTTCTGAGAGCTTAAGTGCTGCCCGCATCACTTGGTAAGGACTGTCAACATCAGTGCCCTCGTCAAATGTTTTACGTTCAATGAGGCGAATCAATTCACCAGTATTTTCAAGGCTAAAGGGTTTACCACTCATGAAATATCTATAGTTTCCGCGTGTGCCAGTTCGCTTCAAAATCCCTTTTGAGAGCCCCGTTCTTACCAAAACACTTAGCGTTCGCGACGGATCGCTATGCCCCTTTATTGCGATTGCAGCATTCCCATATTTAGAGGCGAGTTCAACGACTCTGTCAAATTCAGAACTATATTGAGTGCCGCTAAAAGTGTCCTCGTTCGCGCCAAATTGAATTGTAAAAGAGATCAACGTCTTTTCGTCAAGCACTGCGTCCTCATTAAAAGATTCAATTTCTGCACGGACAGTTTCCTTTTTGAAACGCGTCTGTTTCAGCTGCGTGGGAGCTGCTACGGTAGTAGCAAGTAGATTCTTAAACGTGTTGGAATTAAAATTCAGGTCTGAGGGAAGAAGCGCGTAACGCTGCTTTGCAAATCCCCAATTGACTGCCATATCCAATCCTGCTTTATTAAATCCTTCAAAACCGGTAATAGTATTGGTTGGATCGTTGAAAAATGCGATATTACCGGGTTGTCCAACAAAAGTGCAATCCGCAATTAAACCGTGGGCATCTTCTTCAAGTGTTGGCAGCACGTCTTTCCCGTAGATATTCTGCATCATCGTTAGCAGCTTATTGTATTGTGTTGACCCACTTCTTTCATAAACTTTTTTGAGTGCAACAACCTCTTCAGCACCCTTCAGATAACCCGCAAAGAATCGCTCAATAAGAGATTTGTGAGTGTCGTAGAAGTCCTTTCGACATGCATAAACATCAGCAATAGAACGTGAAAGTGTAGCAGTGCTAACGACAACGTGTGCACCGATCACGGTGCCTTCTGCCCCCGTGCCAGTATTCTCAGGACCACCTGTCAATCCAATCATATCGGGTGTGATTACAAAACACCCCGCAATAGAATCATCGTTACGGAACCGTTCAGCAGGGCCATTTGTTCCTGTCAATTCGTCAACCCACACAATTTGGACGTTTGTTTTTGAGAGACGGGCAGTTTTCAATATATCGTAGAGCATTCCTACGTGTGGTCCACCCTTTTGAATGGCAATCTTTTTACCGCTCAGATCAGAAATCTTGCGGATGTTCTTACGTCCCACAAAATGGTCACCTGCGGACCACGTTAGTTGTCCGAACACAACAGGCTTTGTGCGCGGATCGCGTCCCACAACTTCACTTGCTTGGGCTATCATTCTGAAAGTGCCACGCAGAATAGGTGACTTCCCCGATAGATAGTCGCGAACTTGCTGCTGAAAATTATCACCTGGCACCAATTTGAGATTCAATCCCTGTTTCTCCATGATAGTGCCTGTTTGTGTTGTCAACCCACCATTGGCGTGGAACAACGCAGATTCACCACCCCACGTAATATAAGGCACGACCAAAGGGGACATAGCAGTTACCTCGCGGACGGTAACTGGCCCGACTGCGTCTGCAAAACGTTCTTGCGCATTTGCTGAAAACACAAAGCAAAAAAGCGATAAGCAAAATAGATTATATTTCAAAAATTGGTGGAATACTTTGCTACCCCGTAAAATGGAATTTCTTTTCATTATCTTTTTCCTTTTGTTGAGATACCCGTTTTCAAATTAATTCGCCTTTTATATTTAACCACATCTGTTAAAAAATATCCACTAAATTTAGTTAATCTGTAATTGTAGGTAAGATTATTAAGCAATATCCTACTTTGACTTAGCAGGACTCCGTGGAAATATTAAGATAGCATCCGAAATTGAACGTCCTTGGAACGTTGGCATCGGTCGAACTCTACGATTGCCGCGTGCAGTCCTTGTGTTTTTCTCAGGTGTTGCCTTCTGTGGCTGCTGTTTCTCTGGCGAAGCCTGTTTTGCGTTCTTATCAGGTTTTTTTACTGACACAGCAGGTTTCGCGTCCTTCTCAGTTTTTTTCTCCGACAGAGACGGTTTCATGTTCTTTTCTGGTTGCTTCTCTGACGCAGTAGGTTTAGATTTATCACCAGATTGAGACCGATCACGTTGTGTTCGCTTAAAACTCACCACCTGATTCCGAATTATCATCATTGAAGAATAACCGCCATCTAAATTGACAGCGTCTGTAGCACCCCATTCCACAAAAAGTTTTGCAAGCTGCTGTAACGTGACACCACGGCGAACACCCAACTTTGCAGCTGTGATCGTCACAAAAAGGAGGGTGCCATCTGCTTTTTTACCGACTGCTGTGCGCGGATGCCAAAAACTGTGAAACGAAGCATCAAAACCTTCTCGCTTGTACGCTTCTGTTGTAGATATAACACCGTTCCGTAGTAACAAGGGGCCACCACTAATAATATGTGTAAAACCTACCCACAAGTTGTTGTCACCGACACGTTCAGGAATTATTTTCTCACGGATTTCTACCGAATCGCCAAGTGCAATATGTTTTAACAGCAATACCCGCTTCCACCCATTTGCCGAAAGAATATAACCATCAGCAGGAATGTGTGTGCTACCCTTCCCATCGTGAATATCAACGACCTCACCGTTTCTAACGACAACTTCAACACCGTCAGCCATTGTTAAAGTTATTGAGTGAAAATGAGGGCGATAAAGCACCAATTCGTTTCTCAAACGTCCGCGATTGATACCGTCAATCTTCAGCGTGGTTTCATTTGGCAAGACAACTTCATGTTGAAGGACAATCCTGTCCATGTAAGTCTCAATTTTTCCATCAACGGTTTTGAACCCGACAACCCCGCGTCCCTGCTCAGGTTCACTCATCCATTCGCCATTAATTTTCAAAGCCCCGACTGATTCCCCACGAAATGTGCCTCCCATCTCAAAGAATCCGCCATTGATTGCGATAGGGGCTTTGTGTCGGCGTGCAATTGAGGGCAAAGATTCCGTGCCTATGCCTGCGCTTAACGCACGATAAGGACGGATGTCAACTGCATCGGGTGCCACAGAAAGGATGTTCGTCAACACACCATCGTCCAATATTTGCCGATGGACGATTCCGGGTAATACCTGCTTCGTTTCATCGCTGCGTTCAGGATCGGTATAAGATTTGAAGTAATCAGGTATTTTTTCAAAAGGCACCTCTCTACCCACCCAAATGCCAATGCCGAAAATCAGCAAAAAGCCAACTATTGTGAACGTACGCGGGTAGCGTTTGATAAAACGGAAACACCGTCCCCCTAAGTAGGTAATATCAAACATTTCTGTCAAACGAGAACTTTACTTTGTTCCTGTTTAAGTTCCTAAAACCCGCAACGTCTATTATTTATGTGGGATTGTCAACACTCGCCATTAGATTCTCTATCCGATTTTCCCATTCATCGCACGTCGCATGGGTTCGCCGCACCGAAGCACCGATATAATTCGTTGGGGAACGAAGTGCTTCGCGTTGCGGTTCCGTCAACTTATCAAGGAACGGTCGAAAGGTCTCATCCTCCCATAATAGAGTTGTTAAACTTTTTCCCGTCTGATGTACTTGTGCTATTAACTTACGGGTATGATCGTAGGCATCTGGAAACCCGTAATATGCCATCAATAGATAGATCGGTTCTGCGATTGTGTCTTCTGCACTCATATCAAGGTTGCGTTGCATGTTCTCTGCCTTAACATCCATTTCATCTAACGCACGCCGAAGCCGATAGATTGCGTAATCAAATGCTGTAACCAACTCCGTCAAAAATCGACTGGACGCAGAATTGGTAAGATCACGTTGGTGTTCTAAAATGCTATCCAGAAAAACGGTTTGCATACGCGGGACAAAAGCTTTCCACAGACTTTTGATGTTCTCATAAGCCTCTGGATTGACTTTGTGAGGCATCGTAGACGAACCAACAAGTTGTGGGTTATACTTCCTGCCAACCTCAGCGATTTCTGTGCGGTAGAGATGCCGCATATCGTCAGCGAAATTCGCAAGCACTGTATATGCTGCCGTGACATGGTACGCCACATCTGAAATAAACTCCGGTTCCACGCACTGCGTTGACGTATGTGTATCGGACGGTTTCAAACCGAGCAGTGCCAGAAAATCTGCCTCAATCTGTTCAGGATGTTCATGTATTAGAGACAGTCCGTTAAATGCTCCGACTGCACCAGAAAATTGCCCACGCAGATTTTGCCCTGCCTCATGAATCTTCTCAATTCGGGTGCCGAGTCGACTGATGTAGAGTGCTAATGCATACCCAAACGTTATGGGTTCTGCGTGTTGACCGTGCGTCCGACCGATTTGCGGCGTTTCCGCCTGCTCACGTGCTAAGGTAATCAGCTGCTTTTCCAGTTCAATCATATCTGGAACAATCACGTTTTCAATCAGCGCTTTGAATCGCAATGCTGTTGCAGTATCCAAAATATCTGCTGAGGTCGCGAACAAATGAACATACGGACGTGCTTCTGGGCTAATTTTACTCCGAATCACATTGACAAGTGATCGGATGTTATGTCGGATACGCCGCTGTTCCTCGTATACCTCCTCTGCGGTTACCTGATCCACCGCCTGTTCAACTTCATCGGCAAATTTTGATGAACAGACACCATAGTTTGCGAGCGTGCGTGTCAACGCTGCCTCCACTTTCGCCTGATAGGTGACATATCCTGCCTCAGACACATAGGGCAGGAGGCGTTTCATAAAAGTATCATCGCCGCCATAATATCTGAAATCTAACGGACTGACGGCTTCGTAAAGCTGCATAGAACACTTTTCTCCAGTTTTTGGCTTAATTGTATATTAAATGAATGAGAATGTAAAGCGTTTTGTTAGTTAGAACAACGGAAACCTTTGATTCTTCAACAATTTTGTGATATACTTTGCTCAAAGAAAGCCATAAGCATCATATTAAGAGATAGAAAATCTGAAAAGAGGAACCTTTGTCAAAAAATGTGATGATTATTGCTGGTCCAAACGGATCTGGCAAAACAACGTTTGCTTCTGAATATCTACACTCCTCTGAAGTTTCTGAATACATCAGTGCTGACGCAATCGCGGCACAACTCGTTTCCTACACCAGAAGAATTTGACAAAGTCCGAATCCAAGCAGGACGTCTATTTTTTGACGAAATCCACCGTCTCATTGAAACCGAAAAGGGTTTTATTGTTGAGGTAACCCTTTCAGGCAGAGGATTTCAAAGAATAATCTCTGAATTGAAAGATGCAGGATGGACAGTGACAATCGTCTTTCTTTTTCTCAAATCGCCTGAAACGTGCATCGCTCGTGTCAGAAATCGGGTAAGGGCAGGTGGTCATCATGTGCCAACGGAAGACATCGTCCGACGCTTCTATCGGAGTAAGCATAATTTTTGGCACATCTATAAGAATCTTGCAGACCGATGGAAACTCATCTATAATTCAGGAGAACAACCTCAAGAAATCGCTTTTGGCGAAGGCAATCAAGTCACGGTTACAAATAGAGATTTTTTTCAGATGTTTATGCAAGACATCAGCAACGGAGGTGTGTAATGCGTCAAGACAAACTAAAGCTTGAAACCTACAAGTGGGCACATGAAATGCTGCAGATTGCAAATCGTGCTGCCAAAAAGGCACAGGAAGAAAACCGCAAAAAAGGAATTCCCAATGTGTACGATATTAACGGACACCTTTACTATGAACTACCGAATGGGGAACTCACGAAAGAGGATCCGATGCAAAATATAAAATAAAACACTTACAGTTTTCAATAGGGGAGAATATGAACTTTAGCAAACATATCTGTGTTTTAGTTTTCTTTGTGTTACTATCTGTATCTTTAACAATCGTTGCCGAAGAAGAAACCGAAGAGGTTTATGCATTAGAAGAGGTTGTAGTCACTGCCCGCAAACGTGAGCAGCTGTCTTTTGAGGTGCCGCTCTCCGTTTCAACTATCCGTGGCGACAAATCCGATGCGTTGCGATCATCAGGTTTGGATTTACGATTTTTGTCGAATCGGACTCCAAGTTTACAGATGGAGTCGTCGTATGGACGCGTGTTTCCACGCTTTTATATCCGTGGACTTGGCAATACCGACTTTGACCTCAACGCTTCACAGCCTGTTTCAGTTCTCTATGATGGCGTTGTGCTGGAAAATACGATGCTGAAAGGATTTCCCGCTTTTGACTTGAATCGGATTGAGGTGCTGCGAGGTCCACAAGGCACACTCTTTGGACGCAATACGCCAGCAGGTGTTGTAAAGTTTGAATCAGCACGACCAACGCAAAATTTAGAAGGATATTTACGGATAGGTATTGGGCGCTTCAATAGTGTCAATCTTGAAGGGGTAGTGTCTCGTGCTATCATTCCATCTGTACTTTCTGCAAGGCTTTCAGTCCTTTCACAACAACGGGAAGATTGGATAGACAACGAATATGCAAACGAGGAATATGTTCTCGGTGGGCACGATGATTTAGCTGGACGACTACAGTTGTTATGGACACCCACCCCAAAGCTAAAAGCGTGGCTCAAACTTCATGCACGTGATCTTGATGGAACATCACGGCTATTTCGTGCCAATATCTTGGCACCGGGTGAGGGAGGTTTAGTAGAAGATTTTGCTCGTGATAGCGTCTCACACGATGGTCGCAATGAGCAAACGATGAGGTCGGGCGGGTTAGCCGCTGAAGTGCGTTACGATATTGGAAACTTCCAACTGGTTTCATTGACTGGATTAGAGCGACTTACCACTTTTTCGCGTGGAGATATTGATGGAGGTTACGGTGCTGCGTTCCTTCCGTCAAGCGGTCCCGGTGTGATTCCTTTCCCTTCCGAAACAGCGTCTGGTATTCCTTTGCTAAGTCAGTTTAGCCAAGAAGTACGCTTGATGAGTACGGGAGAAAAACGACTCGCTTATCAGTTTGGACTGTACTATTTCCGTGAATTCGTGGAAATGGAGGATTTCAACTACGATACTTTAACTGAAGGCGTTCAGGATGGGTTAGTGCGCCAAGAACAAACGGCTACTGCACGCGCAGCGTTTGCTTCAATGACTTTGCAAGTGCTTGACGATCTGGAATTGGGTGCTGGCATCCGATTATCTGATGATGCAAAGGACTATACAGCATGGCGAGACGAAGCACCTGCTGTTACGGAGGCAGGCACACTCGGTCCCATTCACCAGAACCCACAGGACACCGTATGGAGCGGCGATTTGAGTCTACGCTATGAAGTTACACCCAACGTGCAGACATACTTGCGTGCAGCACGAGGATTTCGCGCGCCGAGTATTCAGGGACGTTTGCTGTTTGGTAACGAGGTCACGGTAGCAGATACGGAGACCATTCTCTCCTTTGAAGGTGGCACGAAACTACGTTTATGGGAACAACGGTTACACATGAATTTGGCAGCGTTCAACTACTTGATGCAGGATCAACAACTCACAGCGGTAGGGGGAGAGGCAAATTTCAATCGGTTAGTGAACGCTGATAGCACCGTCGGACGCGGTGTTGAGGCAGAGTTGGTTTTCCTCCCGATAACCTCACTTGAGGTGTCAGCAGGACTCAGTTACAATCAAACGCGCATTGACGATCCAAATTTGGCAGTGCAAGGGTGCGGCGCACCGTGTGAGGTGCTGGATCCCCCCGCTTCTGCTGAAGGAACTTTTTCCATTGACGGCAACAGTCTACCGCAAGCACCTGCTTGGATTGCAGATGTGACGTTGCGCTACATGCTTGAACTTCCAGCAGGTTTTCGCCTTGTCGCAGCTACGGATTGGGCATATCGCAGCCGTGTGCAGTTTTTTCTTTACGACTCTGTGGAATACAGCGATGATTGGCTTTTGGAAGGTGGTTTGCGATTTGCTTGTCAACTGCCCGATGGCAACACAGAAGTGGCACTTATAGGGCGTAACATTCTGGACGATACATCTCCCACTGGTGGTATTGATTTTAACAATCTAACCGGTTATGTCAACGAACCCCGTTTTTGGAGTTTGGAATTGGTGCGGCGTTTTTGAAAAAACTGTAAATGTTTTATTTTTCGATCTTCGGGTCTAATTCCTTTGCCTTCGTAAAGTCTGCTTCTGCTGCTTCGTGTTGTCCGAGTGCCTCTTTTGCCTTCCCACGGTCGTGGTAATAGAGCACTTTATTTGGATTTAGGTGAATGGACTCATCAAAATCTTTAATCGCACCTTCATGATCATCAAGGGCAGCCTTTGCCACACCACGAATATGGTGGATAGCAGTCCGGCATGCGACACACTTCTCTTTTAACTCAAGTGCCTTATCACTATCGGATACGATCTCTTGATATAGGTTTTGCGCTGCTGTGGTATTCCCTTGTTTCGTCTCAAGTTTTGCTAACTGATATTTTGTCTGTCCACGGTGATTGTAGGTGTACAACCCCTTTATTTTTGAATTAATAGCCTCAGTATAGTCACTTATTGCACTTTGGTAAAGTTTTTGTGCCGTATCCAAGTTTTGCAGTTGATTTTCAAATTCTCCGAAAATGTACTTCGATCTTCCCCTGTTATAGTAGGATCGTACCGGCTTCTGTTTTTGATTGATAACTTCAGTAAGATTGTCTATTGCCTCTTGATATAGTCTTCTTGCCGTGCTCAGGTTTTTCTGCTTCGTTTCACTCGGATTCTGATTGATAGCCTCTGTAAAATCATCAATTATCGCTTGATATATATCCAAAACTTCTGATATTTTTCCTTTCTCAATTCTCATTTTGGCGAGGCGGATCTTCACCTGAGCTTGCGTCTCGAACCAAGCACTTTCCCCCAATATATTTTTTATGAGTCTTTGCCAACGGCAAGCGAAAGAAAGTTTCACAACTTTCCACTTCCATGCAAGAAATAACCCAAATCGTGAAAAACTGAATCGTTCTCTATTGAGTTTGAGGGCAGCGAGTGAATCAACGAGTTCTTCGTCAAACTTCGCTAAGGCTCTCTTCGCTGAAGCTCTGCTACTGTAGACATCAGCCAAATCAGGATTCAGTTTGAGCGCATTATCATAGAGTACTATCGCTTCCTTAATGTCTCCATGTTTACTACTCAGGTAACCATCATAAGATTTTATGTATGCACATATCCGCGGACGCTTTTGCCATGCATCAAGCGACTCCACTTCATTAGTTTCGTTCAGCAGAAGTTTGAGAACACTTGAGGGAACAGTATAGCTTTTTATTGATGTGTTTTTTCCAGTAGGTGCGTCTCCTGCTCGGACAACGGCAACGACTTCACCTTTAGCATTCAGGATAGGACTGCCACTATACCCTCGCCCATCGGGAATTTCAAATTTTACCCAGAAGTTTTTGCCGCTATTTCGTATACTATCTACAGTGCCTTCCACGTGGTTTACTTTGCCCTTAGGACAACCTATGAGACAGACTTGATTACCTTTCCGAACTTTCCTGCTATCGCCAAGAGGAAATGGCGTAGCTGTTTCAACGACCTTCAGAACAGCAAGGTCGTTTATGTCATCAAAGGCTAAAATGCCTTCAATAGTATAGGTTGTTTCTGTTTCAACGCACTTTGCAGTGACTGTTGCCTTCCCAGCAAGGACATGAACGTTGGTGACAATCTTGTCTGGTGTTATGAAAAACCCACAGCCTCTTGACCAATCATCGTCATCAGCATATTCCATTTCCAAAAGAACTGTAGTTCCGATGATTTCTTCTGCGTTTTGTGGGGATGGATTATCTCTTTCTTGTTCCATTAGTGTTCTCCTATTTCTTGACTATTAGCGTGCAGACTTATTTTCAAAATTTGGGTCTAATTCCTTTGCCTTCGCGAAATCTGCTTCTGCTGCTTCGTGCTGTCCAATTGCTTCGTTTGAAAGCCCGCGATCATGATAGTATCGTGCCTTCTTGGGTCTTAGTCGGATGGATTCTGTGAAATCATCAATTGCTCCATCATGATCACCGAGTCCAGCCTTTGCAGCACCACGAGTGTGATAGTAAGCAGCCTTAGATTTGGAATCCTTAGTCTCCAATTCAAGTGCTGAGTCTCCGTCAGATATTGCTTCTTGATACAATCTATGTGCATTCGGTTCGTTTCCTTGTTCAGTTTCAAGTTGCCCTAACAGGCACTTTGTCCATCCACGGTGATTATAGATTCCAGCTACTTTGGGTTTTAGATTAATAGCTTCAGTAAAGTCATATACAGACTCTTGATACATCATTTTAGCTTCGGTTTTATCTCCTTTATTCGCTTCGGATTTTGCTACGCCAAACTTTACAATTCCTTTAAATCTAAACCAGCCACTTTTGCCGAATATGGTTCTCAGCGATTTGATGAGAAAATACCCTCCGTAAACCCAAAGCCCTTGCCGCTTCCATGAAAAATACTTCCGGAAATTGGAAAAACTAAATGAAACTGGATCAAGGCGACGCACAGTAATCAAGTCTTCCGCTGCTCCGCTGAATGCCCAAAGTTCCATCCTGGCATCCGCGCGCCCACGATACGCTTTAACCATATCAGGTTTGAGTTCAATTGCAATATCGTAATAAGCAATCGCCTCTTTGTAATCTCCGTCCTTTAGGAACCTCTCTGCCGCATCAATTTGTGCCAAATAACGCACCTCTGGAAGTTCTTGCCATTCATCAAATGGCACTGATTCTGTTCTGTCCTGTAGAAACTTTTTCAATCTGTTTGAGGGTATGGCATAACCGCATACGATATTCCCAGATGCATCAATCCTACTTGATGATTTTACACCTATTACCTCTCCCTTACTATTTAGGATAGGACTACCACTGCTCCCACCAGTGGATTTGGTTGACAAACGGATCAGATCACCACCTGGTCTTTTCCATATACTTTCAATGGTTCCGTGTTCAATCTCAGTTTGATCATTTGGATAGCCAACAGCACAGATTTCATCCTCATCTTGAACGGTGTCACTATCACCAAGCGTAAGTGGGACACCCTCATTATCAACATTTAGAAGTATGAGGTCATTTTTTTCATCATAAGCCTCCACACTCTCAATTTGGTATGCTTCTTCGTGACCAGAAAGTTTTATAGTCACAGATGTCGCCCCAACGATGACGTGAAAGTTTGTCACTATTAGATGTTTATCAATGAAAAATCCGCTTCCATTATTCGTTTCAATTTTGACAAGAGCAAACTGAGGACGTGATGCAAGACAAGGAGTTTCTCTTTCTACATTCAAACACACAACGGAATTCTTTAAGGCATCTTCAGCAATTTGTTGTAAAGCGGTATCCATTTCTTGTTCCATAGCGATGCTCCATTTCAACTATCCATTATACACCAAATCTCAGGATTTATCTAAAAAGATTTGACATCATGCCATAGCATGTAGTATCATTTTTATAAACACACGACTCCAACCAAGTTTCCAAACGAGATTATCTGATGTTCTATCAATCGCTTACTACACTGACACCGCAATACGAAAAATCTGCGCGTAATACTGCCTTACACCAAGATTCCCGTCGCGCCATACACATTATTGCTATTCGTCGTGCTGTGGTGGGCTAATCGCAAGCAGATAAAAAGTTTCATTAGAACGCCCATCACTGAAACAGACAACTTCGGTGAGGGTGTTTTCTTTTTTAACTTCTGTAGGAAACTAAACCTTTGACATGCATATTTAGGCAACATGAGGAACTACGTATATTTGAGACAAACTGGTATTGAACAGAAACAACCTTATGATGCCAACCCAGTACCGGTTTATCAGATAACCTGTTTCGGACAACGGACGAAACAGGCCAGGAGGCTAAAAGTTAAAAATGTTTGAAGAGGTATCACCGCAATTCACCTTTGCTGAAAAAGAGAAACAAACCCTTGCGTTCTGGCGTGAAAACGACATCTTTGAGAAAAGTATGGAGATGTACAAAGAAGCACCGTCTTTTGTTTTTCTTGAGGGGCCACCGTTTGCCAACGCACCACCTGGTGTGCATCACGTCCTTGCACGTATTATGAAAGATGCTGTTTGCCGATATAAGACAATGACAGGGCATTATGTCCACAGAAAAGCAGGTTGGGACACACACGGACTTCCCGTCGAATACCAAGTCGAAAAGCAACTTAATATCACAAATAAAGCGGAATTAGAGGCTTACGGCGTTCAGAACTTCATTGAAAAGTGCAAGGAAAATGTCTTCCAATATGAACAGGATTGGCGGCAGATGACAGAACGCATCGGGTTCTGGGTTAACTTAGATGAGGCATATATCACGTTGTCAAACGATTATATTGAGAGCGTTTGGTGGGTGTTGCGGCAAGCGTGGGATAAAAAACTATTGTATCAGGGACATAAGGTGCAACCGTATTGCTATCGGTGTGGCACAACCTTAGCAAGCCATGAGGTCGCACTCGGTTATCAAGAGGTCGCTGACCCGTCCATCTTTGTGCAATTTCCACTCAAAAACAGGGAAAATACCTATCTGCTTGTATGGACAACGACACCTTGGACATTGCCATCTAACGTTGCTGTTGCTGTTGGTGAAGATTACGATTACGTTGCCGTTGAACATAATGGACAAAACCTCATTCTCGCGAAAGAATGTATGGCGAGTTTATTCGGTGATGAACCTCCACAAATCGTTGAAAACTATAAAGGCAGCGATCTCCAAGATTGGGAATATGAACCACTTTTTGATAGTGGACAGCATGTAGAAAAGTTACATTACGTCGTCACCGGTGATTTTGTAACAACCACAGAGGGCAGTGGCTTGGTGCATATTGCCCCTGCTTTCGGACAAGACGACTACGATATCGGAGAAAAACATAATCTGCCATTTGTGCAATTGGTGGGGCCCGATGGCAAATTTGTTCCAGAGGTTAAAGACGTGTGGGCAGGGGAATATGTCAAAGATGCCGACCCCCAAATTGTTGAAAACTTGGACGGGCGTGGGTTGTTATTCAAAGCTGCTGAGTATACGCACCAATATCCGTTCTGTTGGCGATGTGACAATCCACTACTCTACTATGCACGCGAATCGTGGTTTATCCGCACAACCGCCATCCGAGACCAGATGCTTGAACATAATAAAGAAATTAACTGGTATCCTGAACACATTAAAGATGGACGGTTCGGGAATTGGTTGGAAAATAACATTGACTGGGGTTTAAGTCGTGAACGTTATTGGGGAACACCACTGCCTGTCTGGATATGCGACGATTGTGGACACCAGCACTGTGTCGGTAGTATTGCTGAATTGAAGGAACTCGGCACCGATGTGCCAGAGGATATTGAACTGCACCGTCCTTATGTTGATGACGTTGTGCTTGCCTGTGAGAAATGCAGCGGCACGATGCACCGCGTGCAAGATGTGATTGATTGCTGGTTCGATTCAGGATGTGCACACACCGCGCAATGGCACTACCCGTTTGAAAATAAAGAACTGTTTGACCAAACTTATCCCGTAGATTTCATCTCCGAAGGTATTGACCAGACACGTGGGTGGTTTTATAGTCTTTTGGCAACCGGCACACTTCTCTACGACAAACCCGCCTACAAAAACTGTCTCTGCCTCGAACTTGTTCTTGCCTCAGATGGACAGAAAATGAGTAAGAGTCGTGGCAACACAGTAGACCCGTGGACAATTTTAAACGAACAAGGTGCAGACGCACTGCGGTGGTATATGTTCACGGCCACCACACCGTGGGCACAGCGAACTTTCAAACTTGAAGGTATTGACGAAGCGTTGAAAAAGTTTATGGGAACGCTTCACAACGTTTATAGCTTCTTTGTGATGTATGCTAACTTGGAACAGGTTGATGTCTTAGAGGATGCTCCTCCGGTCGCAGAACGCGCTATCGTAGACAGGTGGATTCTGTCCCGCCTGCATACCTTGATTAACAAGGTGCGCGGCGATATGGAGAACTACCATCTCACGAATGCGCCGCGCGCGATTGAGGCGTTTGTAGATGACCTTAGCAACTGGTATGTCCGTCGTTCCCGCGACCGTTTTTGGGGTGCGGAGGCAGGAACCGACAAGCAGGCAGCTTACGCAACGCTTTATGAGGTGCTTGTTACTCTAGCAAAACTTGCCGCGCCATTCATTCCGTTTTTAGCAGATGAACTCTACCGCAATTTAGTCGGTTCACTTGACTTCGATGCCCCACTCAGCGTTCATCTTGCGGAATATCCAGTCGCAGATGCTGCGTTGATAGATGCCGAGTTAGAGAACGATATGGCTTTCACACGCGAGGTAATCAGCATGGGACATGCGGCGCGGAATCGTTCCGGCATTAAGACGCGCCAACCGCTTGCTGAAATTACGCTTGGCGGATTATCTAACGCTGAAAAAGAGACCGTTAATCGTTTGGCAGGGTTTGTTCACGATGAGTTGAATGTTAAGGAAATTGTCTTCACAGAAGAATTGGACGCGTTCGCACAAGTCACGCTCAAACCGAATTTTAAAGTGTTGGGACCGAAATACGGCAAAGGTGTGCAGGCAATCGCAAAGGCACTTGCTACTGCTGACACAATGAAAATAAAAGCGGAATTGGAAGCGAACGGTAGTTTGCAGATTGAAGCGGCAGGTGAGACCTATACGCTTGAACAGTCAGAAATTGATGTGCAGACACAAAATCGAGAAGGCTTCTTTGTAGAAGTTGACGCGAAGAAATTCGTTGCGTTGTCAACGGAACTGACGCACGAATTGGTGCTTGAAGGCATGGCACGCGAACTTGTCAATAAAATCCAGAATATGCGGAAGGATGCCGATTTTAATGTGTCTGATCGGATTAAACTCAGTTTGGACACATCATCTGCACTCGTAGAGGAAGCGTTTGCAGCGCATCGGGATTATATCCTCACAGAAACATTGACGACAGAGGTCGTTGAATCTCCGGGGCAGAATGCCTTTAGGCTTGACCAGAAACTCAACGGAGAACCGGCGATATTGAGTGTTGAGCAGGTATAGAAACACATCATAGTAAGTCTAAAATAACTATACATCATCTTTGGCTTCGCAGCGTTTGTAGTCGCGCAATTCATTGCGCCTCTTAGATACTATTCTCCTGCTGGACGGTGATTATATTTGAACGCACCATCTGCATCAGTAAAACGCAAGTATAACGCCCACGTCCAGCTGTTCTGCTCAACGCTACAGACAACCTCGTTCCATCCTGCTTTCAACTTACACGGAATCGTATCTGCATCTGGCGTTATACGACGGTAGAATCGTTTTTTGTGAATTTCTGTTCCATTTAGCCACACTTTAACTGTCTCATCACTGCCTAACAGCAGGACGGTATCCATCGCTTTTGGCGCATAGACGTAGGCAACCGCGTATCCAACCACGCCTGTGTTCATACCGAAGTTTGCACGTAAGTCCAGCATACCGTTCGTTCTGGTCTCTGCTTCACGCCAACGGAGCGTTTTACCTTCAATGCCTTTGTAGGTTTCGTTCAGATTGATTGGATTTTCAGGAGAAACCGATGGAACATTCGTGTTAGAATCAGTCTTTGGAAATGGACCTAAAACCATATAACGCTGGACAAATGGTGACGCATGTAATACTTGATAGGAATCAACGCCAACTTTGTAGCCTGTAGCCTGATTTGATTTTCCGACACTCTTCAAAATAATCTGATTATCTCCTTGATTCAGTGGTATTACACCAAACGTTACCAACGTTCCAGCAATCAGTTCTGGGTGGTAGCAATTGTAAGGTTGACTGACCTTTGTTCCGTTAACGATTAATACCACTTGCCCATATTCCGGTCCGCGCGTCAAGACAGCACTGATTTCATAGAGGTTTTTATACGGCACTTCAATCTTTTGATGAATCGCTACACCTGATGCCTCAGTGTTTAACGTAACATGCCCGCCATCAATATCAATTCCCGCATCACGATACTTTTCTAAACTATACCTGTTCGATTCTTGTTTGACTAACAAGGGGACTGCCGATTGTGTATCCTTTGGCGGCAATTTCCATTGCTTTTCATACCAAAATTGAGGCAGGGCATAGATATCACGCGCTTCATTTGTCAGATAGAGATTGTAATCTTCAAAGCAGATCGCCTCACCAAGAAAATTGTGCCGCAAGACCCACGGCTTACTCCGAATCATTTGTGCCAAGTTGCCATCAGTGCTGTGGTATACCCAGAGAGAATTGTAGGTGCAGACCGCAAGTCGCTTTCCGTCTTTTGAAATACCCGCGCCTGTAACTAATTTTGCTTCTGTGAACTCACCGACACGTTCCAAAACCTGTTTCTTATCCGCTTTCAATGCTGGAAAACGGTAAAGCACCGCTCCCGATTGTTCTTTAGAGACAATATAGGGTATGCCGTTAGCAATAAATAACCCTTCCGCATCCACATTATTGTCAGGATAACGATACGGGTATTTTGCGATCACTTCTGCTTCTGTCTCTGTAAACGGATTCGGCTCTTTCACGACAACCACATTTAAATCAAATCGCATTCTACTGTTATTGCCAATGTCGCCGATCCAAAGTTGCCCTTTATTGTCAATGCCGAGTGCTTCCCAGTCGAAATTACGTGAACCGCGTACTTTAATTTCTCGGATTAATTCACCATTCCGTTTTGTTGCGTAAAGCACTGCTGGGTTACCAGAGTCGTTCAACGTCCAATAGACTCCTTCGAACTGTTTGCTTGCAACAATACCGGAACTCTCACGGATTTCGGGATGTGTATATCTGCCTGTAGGTTGCCACGGTGGGGTGCCGAATGGGACGGGTTTTTCAGCAATAGCAATTATGGTGAAGAGGATAAAAACAAGCGGATAAAGGAGCAATTTCATTTAGCGGCGATTCCTTAAATGGTCGTAATTTTAATGTCAAAAGTATAACATACCCAATCCCATTAGTCAAAACATTGCAAACAATTTCATTAAAAACAGATTGACAATTTCTTTAAGAATCTGTTAAAATAGACTATACAAAAATAGATATAAGAAACTTTGAAATAGTTGACTCCTTTCCAATTTGTAGAATGTTGAAACCTTGCATGTGTAAAAGTGTATAAATAGTTTTAAATTCTACAATAATTAGAAATTTAAAGAGGTATCCCGATGAAAAGAAAAACGAACCGGAAAAGAAATATAATCGCCTACGCTGTTTTGATCCTGTTCGCTGCCACTATTACTGCGGAAGCATCACCAACCAGCCAACCTGACAATTTGGGAATATTAAGTGCTTTTGAAAACGCCATTACTAAGATCGTAGATCAGAGTAAACCTGCTGTTGTCAGTCTTACCGTTGAAAGAGATGAACAAAAAAATAACGATAATAAACCCCCGATATCCGGAGGTTCCGGTTTTATTTTTCGAAAAGATGGTCATATCTTAACAAACGAACACGTAGTAAGTGGGGCAAAAAGCGTTAGGGTAAAATTGTTTGATGGCAGAACGTTTGATGCGAGAGTCGTTGGGGGCGATCCGAACACTGACATAGCGGTTATTAAGATTGAGCGAGATGAAGAGTTTCCGTTTCTCTCAATTGCGGAATCCGCAAAGGTTCGGGTTGGACAATTTGCTATTGCTATCGGTGATCCGATGGGGTATAGACATACTGTGACGGCTGGTATCGTCGGCGGCAAAGGTCGTTGTTCCCATCCACCAAATACAAAACTCTTTCAGTATCATTATAATTATCTCCAAACAGATGCTTGGATTAACAAAGGGAGTAGCGGTGGTCCGTTGTTGAATATTCAAGGTGAGGTTATTGGTGTCACTACCTTAAACCCGGGAGAGGGTTCAAGTTTAGCAATTAATAGTGATCTCGCGAAAACAATTGGGAATAAATTGATTGCGCATGGGGGAGTTATCCGTGGCTACATTGATGCGGATATGCGAAATGTTTCAGAAGGTCTTAGAATTACAAGAGTAAAACCTAACACGTCCGCATTCGGGTGTGGTTTAAAACGGAACGACATCATCGTTGAATTCGATGAGGAGAAGGTGCCGGGACTTTATGAATTCAGATTGATGGTTGCGGAGTGTCAGATCGGCGAGCAATATCCCATTAAGGTGCTACGACAAAGACAGGAAATGACACTCAATGTGACCATTGATGAGATGCCACTTGAATTGATTGGACGTCCCGCTAAAACTGAGTCTGCTTCTTGGAAAACGCTTGGGTTGGCCGTGCGAAAATTAGAGAATAGGATTTTTCAAAGATATGCCTACCTAAGTGAGGAGGATCGCGGCATAATCGTTGAAAAAGTTAAGAATGGTTCTCCAGGATTCAATGCCAATATTCCCCGTAACGCTCTTATTGTTGCTATTAATGGACAAGAAATTGTTGACGTTCAAACTTTTGAAACGTTTCTTCAAGATAAACAAGACATATCAGATATTACGCTTGATATTAAAAGTATGAATGGCACAGAAAAAGTAACGGTGGAGTTAAAAAATAATTAGCCTATAACGGGTGTCAGTAAGTCTCATATATCTGACTCCCGTACACATTATACTGCATGCTTCTTTGTAGTTGTCCATTCTTAAATCTCACTTTAAAATGCAAAATTTGGTATAATCTTGATAGAGTTATCTAAAGGGATTTTTTATGGAAAAAAAGAGTTATTCGTGGTGTGTTCTTCTCATTTTCGTCCTAATTTTCTCTTCGTGTGCCTATGGCCCCAAACAACCGAGCAATTTGGAGTTGCTGAGTTCCATTGAAAACGCATTTGTTGATATTGCTGCTACAAGCAAGCCGGCTATTGTAGGTATTTTGGCAAGAAACTCTAAATGGAATAATCCTCGATGGGGTTCTGGGTTCTTTTTTCGACAAGACGGTCATATTTTAACAAATGACCACATCGTCCACGGCGCAGAAAATCTCAATGTAAGGTTATTAGACGGTAGCACACTTGATGCAAAATTAGTCGGAACGGATATTAACACAGATATTGCTGTCCTAAAGGTTGATGGAAATCAAGAGTTCCCAACTCTGCCATTGGCAGATTCAGAGAAGGTTCGGGTAGGTCAATTTGCCATTGCAATTGGTAACCCTTTCCAACTTGATTATACCGTAACGACTGGTGTTGTGAGCGGCAAAGGTCGTTCTGTTCTTGGTGGATTACGCGTTGTTCTATACCAAAACTTCATTCAGACGGATGCATGGATCAATACCGGTAGCAGTGGTGGGCCTTTGCTCAATATCTATGGAGAAGTTATCGGCATCAATGCCTTAATACGAAAGGTTGAAAACACTCCTGCTCCGGCGAGAGCAGGAGCAGGATTTGCTATTCCCAGTAACCTTGTTAACACAATTGGCGATCAACTGATTGCAAACGGTAAAATAATTCGCGGTTTTCTCGGCATTGAAATGCGCGAGGCCCCAAAAGGTATTCTCATCCGAAGAGTAGGGTTGAACACACCTGCTGACAAAGCAGGTCTAAGACGACATGACATTATAACTGAATACAATGGAAAAAAAGTGAAAAAGTCCCTTGAATTTCAGATGCTCATTGCGGAATCACAGATTGGCAAAGAATCTGTGATCAAGGTGTTACGGCGTGGGCAGCAAAGAACATTCAGTGTAACTATTGTTGAGATGCCACCGGAAAGGTCGGGATTACCTTTTGAGAGTGAATCTGTTTCATGGAGAATGCTTGGGTTAGCAGTGCGGAAATTAGACAAGGGCGATTCTCAGAGATACACCTACCTAACAGATAATGATCAGGGTGTAATCGTTGAAAGGGTTAAGGAAAACGCGCCGGGGTTCAATGCAAAAATTCCACGCGGCGCGCTTATTCTTGCAATTAATGGAAAAGAAATTAACGATGTGCAGGCTCTTGAGGCATTACTTCAGACTCAAAAAGATGCTCTGGAACTTATTATAGATATTAAAAGTAGCCATGGCAAAGAAGAATTAACAGTGCATTTACAAAAATAGTTATTGAGAAAACAGTCTTCTATCCATTCCTTCCCTTCAATTGAAATCAACATGCATAACAATGTAATGGGAACTCATGACGCAAACACCAAAAACGCTGACTCTCAGAGACATTTTTAGCCCTGGTGGTATTATCTCGGAACATCTACGCGGATATGAATTTCGTGAGGAGCAGCTTCACATGGCAAATGCGGTTGCTCGCTCTTTCGCTGCATCCGAACATCTGATTGTTGAAGCCGGAACTGGTGTCGGAAAAAGTTTTGCGTATCTTATCCCAGCTGTTTCGCTTGCACTTAAAACAGATCAGACAGTCGTCATATCAACCAATACTATCAGTTTGCAAGAACAGCTCGTTACCAAAGATATTCCATTTTTGCATAGCGTTCTCCCTCGTGATTTCAAGGCGGTGCTTGCGAAAGGACGGCGGAACTACCTATCACGGCGGCGTTTGGAGAGCCTACTCAATTACGAACAAGCGTTATTTGATACAATGGAAGAGGTTGAGCAAGTCCAGAAGATTATTGAGTGGGTGGAAACGACTGACGATGGAAGTCGTGCCGACTTACCAATACAACCTATGTCCAATATCTGGGATAAAGTTGCATCTGATCGTGATAACTGTCTTGGTCGTAAATGTCCTACCTATGATGTATGTTTCTACTTCAAGGCGCGGAACGAAATGCATGAAGCGGACCTGCTCATCGTTAACCATCATCTTCTCTTTAGTGATTTAGCAATTCGACAGACTGACCCTTCAGTTGGGATTCTTCCTGATTATGACTACCTAATTATTGATGAAGCACATCATCTTGAAGCCACAGCAACACACCATGCCAGTCTTGAAATCAGCAACACCAGAATCAGATGGTTCTTAGATTCGCTTCATAACCAGAAAAATGAAAGTGGAACAGCAACCCGATTTAACTCAACAGATCTCATTGATGCAGTTGATGAAGCACGTGAACAAGCAAACTTATTTTTTGAGACCATCGCATCGTATCTTGCAGATATAGATGGGTATACTACGACAAAACGTATTGATGAAAACAGTGTTGCTGAAGTTTTTGCAAAGGGAAATGTATTAGATATTCCTTTGTCGCACATTGAAAAGACACTTAAACAATTACACGATAATGCCACAACAGATGACGATGAACAGGAGTTGGCATCATACTACAACCAGTGTAAAAGGATGCGAGAGGAATTGGACTTAATGATTCGGCAGCCTGAACCTGATTATATTTACTGGATAGAAACTTCAAGGTGGGGACGAACATCCCGCATTCTCCTCAACGCTACACCTATAAACGTCAGTCAGATGTTACGAGAAAATCTCTTTGATGTTAAAGAGAGTGTTGTGATGACAAGCGCGACACTTGCAACTAATCGCAATTTCGATTACTTTAAAAAGCGAATCGGTTTAAATGAGTGTAGGGAATTGCTTGTACATTCCCCATTCAACTTTAAGGAACAGGTAAAAATACATATTCCAAGTCCGATGCCGGATCCAAATAGTTCTGAATTTATCCCTGCTGCTATTCGTGAAATTAAACACTATCTTAAATTGACGCACGGTAAAGCATTTGTATTGTTTACCAGTTATAAAATGATGGATGAAGTTTATGAGGAGGTCGCTCCTTATCTTGCCGAAATCGGTATTGATGCTTTTAAACAGGGAGGCGAACTTTCGCGGACAGATATGTTACAGGCGTTCCGTGAGGATACAAATTCTGTGTTGTTTGGGACTTCCAGTTTCTGGGAAGGCGTTGATGTGCGGGGTGAAGCACTGAGTAACGTGGTGATCACAAAACTTCCGTTTGAAGTGCCAACACATCCGGTCATGGAAGCACGCGTCAAACAGATTAAGGAACAAGGTGGAAATGACTTCTTGGAATTTAGTTTACCCGAAGCGATACTCCGGCTTAAACAAGGATTCGGACGGCTTATCCGTACGCAGACTGATCAGGGCATCGTAGTAATTCTGGATTCACGTATCAGAACCCGCAGCTACGGTAAACTATTTTTGGATTCTCTTCCGCGTTGTGATATTGTAGCCTGATTTTCTACAATTAAAAAGGCATTCGGTGCAGGTAACCACACCGAACGCCTTTGCGGTTAAGAAAAAAGCATTTATAGTAAATCTAAAATATGTGAACATTCTTGGTAGATGGATTACCCACCAAATACTATAGTGGATTCTACAATTAACTTTACACCTGATCTGTAGGAGGGAACTCCGATTCCCGACTATTAGGGGTTTCGTCGCGATTCGGAGATCGCTCCTACAGAAGATATGTAAACTTATTTACATAATTTACTAAAAACGCTCCTTTCGCATTCTTAATAACGTTGCGGGGCAGGTTGGGCATTCCGAATGCCTCTGTCATGTGTAAATGGAAACTTAAATTCTATTGTCTGATAACGCTGTGCGCCTTCAGGGGGTGGTGCTTTTTCAATTGGCACAATCACACTGAGGTCAACGGCATTTCGTTTCACTTGTGTGAATGGAACAAACCCCTCCGCACTCTCACCAGGTTTCACACCGACACGATGTGCCCCAACCTGTTTTTCAACAACAGGCATTCGCTTTTCAAGTAAAATCTTGCGCGCATTTTCAAGCCCATTTGTAATATAAAGTCCAGAAGAACGTATATCATAGGTGAACCGTACCTTTAAATCCTCAAAGTCGAGTCCTGGATAGACGTTTTCACCTTGGTCAGCTACACTGCATTTTTTTACATCAAAAATGATGTGTTCACTGCGATTGTTGGTAATCTTCACATAGTACACGTCCGTATTGTCGCCTTGGTGTCCAGCTGCGGCGTTTTCGTAGAAGGGAGATGAAGCGTTACCACGATTATACTTTCGATCCAAATCAGCTCTGCGCCAATAACAGATAGAGACTGTAATTCCATCTCGTGTTTTGGTGAGGATTGGCTGCCTCGCTTGTATATCAAAAGCCTGCGGATGATCTGAGGCAAGCAACGCATCTACGATCTTCCTGTTTTCATTTGCCGTGGGCAATTCAATCTGCGGTTGGACTCCTGCCCAATCTGTCAAAAAATTATTCCAATCATCAATAGAATGTGCATACTCTGGGAAAGCAAAAATATACGTTAACGCCTTAAGGTTTGTATCGGGCACCTTGACAAAGCGAAAACCGACTGTTTGCAGCCCATGCTTATCTAAAACAGGTTTGGCAAGGTTTTCGGAAGGAATTGCTGGAACAACCACATCTGCGGAAGGATTCTGGTCTTTTTCCATTAACGCACTTGCGATGTTATCCACTGGTTGAATTGGAGCTAAACTTGCTAAGGATTGACCACAACCTGACACGACAAATCCTAACAAAAAGAGCATCCCCAGATTCAGCAGTGTCAATCTTACTTGCTGCACCTTAATCCGTTTGCTTCGGCATGAACTCCTCCCTACATATCTCAGCGCATTCTCGCAAGATCTTGTTTGCTTATTGAACCATTTCATAAATAAAATTGCCTCCTTGTCTACCATTTGAGAATGGCAACTTAATATAGTTGTTGTCATAAAACGTAACTCTAAGATACCATACCTACATTTTTTCGTCAACAACATAATACGATTTTATCAAAGCCATTCAGTTTTTGTATATTTCTTAATATTTGGACATGGTCGTGTCCGGCGAATCAGCGGGTCGTTTCTACAGAAAGATGTTTCAAAGAAAGAAAGAAATCATAGGAGAATTGAATGGCTTGACGATTAATTAGGGAGGACACGATCAAAGATTATAAATTATTTAATGATACTAAATTTGCCAAATTCTCGGACAACTGAATCTGCTTGAGTTGCAGCAATATGGTAAATATAGGTGCCGGGAGCAAGCGAGTTTCCGTGAAGGTTTGAGCCATTCCAATGGAATTTTCCAGGGGCAGACACATCTTCATGTCTTTTGCTATAGACCTTTTCTCCTTTAATCGTATAGATTTCAAGGGACACGGTGTCTGCGGACTGGGAGGCAGAGAGTTGGTATGCAAACGTCATTCCCGAGGCAGATGCCCGAAAAGGATTTGGATAAACTCGGGTTTGGGTGAGGGCAAAAGATTCAGGATCTACCTGTTCCACCAACAATTTGTATGATGCAACGCTGCTAAATCCACCATCGGATGTTACCGTCAGGTATAGCGTCTGTTGAGTAGTAGGTTGGTAAAGAATTTGGTAACCGAGTAGATCAGTTGCCTTTTCACCTATTGCTAACGTCTCTCTTGTCGCTGTCAAAAGGGATAAACGGTAATTTTGGTTCAGAGGGATTTCTGATAACGTAGCGCGAATTGTTATGCCGCCAGCAGTCTCAATTTTATAGTAATCTTGGGTATCAGAAGCATCGTATAAAAAGGAATAATAAGGTTGACCGTAGAAAATTGGGAATGCTGTTTCTATGGTATCGTTTGGTTCATAGGTATCACCAAATGAAACGAGCATCTTCATGACCAAACCTTCATGACTGATATTAGTAATAGATATGCCAGAAGGTGTCCCATTGTTCGCGCTACTGTTAGGCAAAGTTCCAGGGGTAAAGGCAGTTTGGTTATCATCTGCAGAATAGGCTGCACCTTCAGTGATAGTTTGAATATCTATAAAACCGGGATCATCAGGTCGGATACCGAGGTGTTCAGGATCGTTTGGGTCTTCAAGCCAAATCTGTTGCCCAGCATCGTAACTACCAAGGGGACGTACCCGCGTCTCATCAATGTGCCAAATGAGAATACCAGATTCGGGTAGATAGGTGTCAAAAGTAGCACCAGAGGCTTTATGACGATTTTCGATCAGAAAAAATTCTCTGTTAGTCGCAGCGGTAGGCAATAAAGATTCACTATCAATAGAGAGATGCGAATCACGTGTGTATGGAATATCAATTTTGAAAAGTTTATCTGCTTTAGGTGATAGTTCAAATGCAGGAACAGATACCTGACCGCTTTGTGTGATGTTAATGGGTTTAATCCAACCGAGGCGGCCGTTTTCGGGACGCGCGTCAAAGTCCCATTTCAGATAACCGATAATATGACTGGGTGCTAATCCGTTTCCTATACCGAAGACTTCTGGACCTTGATACGGACCAAACGCTCCCATTAATCCCCACTTGTGGTCACGGGCATCTGTGAAGTTTAAGCCGTACACATCTGGCGCACCAAAGTTGTGGAAGAATTCATGAAAGTAAATACCTAAGTGAGGTTTATCAAAATCTGGTTCTTCAGCGATAACGATTGCAGTATCAACTCGGACACCATCAACGATGATGTTGACATTTGGTGTTAAGATTGACCAAATATCGTCAACTATACCAGTAGATGCCTCGTCATTTCCCGCATGAATTATAAAAAGATGATCAACGACTCCATCTTTGTCGCGATCGTACTTTGAAAAATCGACGGTTGCATCCACGGCACGGCACGCCTCGCCAATTAGTTCCCGATAACGCGGCACATGCCTTGTTCCTTCTCCGTAATAACGCATTGTTTTCTGCGCGCGAATCCATTCGTTGCCTGCGGGCAGAACACCCTCAACAGGACCCGGCTGCACATCCATCTGTCCGTAAGAATTTTCACGGAAGTAGGTCTTTAAGGATACCCCTGTTTCAGCAAACAGATATTCATTGAATTCAGCACTCGTTCTTTTACCCGGTTGGTCGCTGAAATCAATTTTGAGAGCAAGGACATATTCAATACCGTCTGGTTGTAAAACTCCTTGTTCTTTGGCAAAGCAGCACCCATCTAACGCTTGTAAATATTTTGAAATACTGAGTTCAGAATTTTGCCCAGAGGTGGATTTCGGCGTTAATTTTCCGGTAACCGGATCGGTGTGAAAATAGAGATAGGGATTCGGTGGAGCAGCGAGGCTGGAAATGGTGAACGCGAGAAGATATGCCAAGCAGAAAATCAGAAATGCAGGCGTTTTTTTAATCAAATTCACCACCACATTTCCTGCACAAGATATAGAATTGGATGTCGTCAGAATGGGCGTGTTGTTTTATGAGATCAACTGCTTGGTCCGGCAAATCTGCATCACATTTTTGGCACTTATAGAGTGAACCTTCGGGTTCAGGAAATTTTCTGATATCCCCCCAGATGTCATGAAGCCAGTATTTGAATTCCCATGGAAATTCAGTCTCAACAGCTTTTGATATTTCTACTGCCTGGCGAATTAATTTTTGACATTCTTCAAAGGTTGCTGGTAGATATGGGTGAGGTTCTGTGTGAAGGGGGATCGGTTTACCTTCGGAAGCGGTTTCTGGGTTGAATCGACGTGAACGTGTCAGTAAAATTTGGTCTAACTTTGTGCCTGATTCTCTACCTTTTGTCCAGACGCGGTAATAGCCTCTACGTTTAATATCAAAGTAACCGGGGATTGACTTGCCGAGTGGGTGTGTTGAAGTATCCCATAACCAACGATTCCATTTGGAGTCGTCACCGGGAACTGCCCAAATTTTGATTGCATTCGGACCGCCCTGTTCATCCCAAGGATTCGGTTCTACATCTTCAATACCGATCCAATAGGAATCTTCGCTGTACTTATAATAGGCACGAATCCATACGTACCATTTGCCAGTTTTCGGGATATAGACTTCATAAATACTGCGTGCCCTTTCTGCACTATCAATGGCTTTGCCGTTAGAGGCTTCTGGCTCATCTACAATCGTCACACCATTATCAAAATGTATCGCAGTTTCGGCTTCAATGATGAGTGTGTTTCTTGGGACACGAACCAATTCCTGCCTTGTATTTTTCTCTTCTTGCTCAGTTTCTTCTTCTTTTTCTTTTTCTGGGAGTGCTTGTTCTGGTTCGGCATAACTATTTCCGAACCGTTGACATGCGCGTTCAAACTGTTTTTCAGAAAGGTTTGCATCGTAAAAGCAGTCTCGGACCCCTTTCTTCCAGAGGTCTAAGAGAAGAAACATGGCTTTTAAATTTCCATCAGGCCGTTTGCGGGTGCCGACGACAATAAGCATGCCGGTATCTCGTGAACGACTTACAAGGCAAAGATGGATCGGATATTCAGGCGGGGCAACTTTTCGGCTTCTTACAATGAGCGGACTGTAGTATTTACAACGGTGGTCGCATCCAGGGATTTTTGCCCGTTTAGCACTACAACATTCTGGGCAAATTATCATGCCGCTGAGCGCAGGACATGCACGCTTACCACTACCGGAACGGCATGTGCGGCATCTTTGCGTTTTAGTACGTTTTTGTCTGGTAGGAAGTCTTTGATGGCGCATGGGTTGGTTCTCGTTTCATCAAGTTGTATACGGTGCGAAGTTCGTAGGTCGGGTAGAGCGAAGCGAAACCCGACAATATCAAGGTTTCAAAGCAAAATTGGCGGGTTTCACAGGGAAATCTAAAGAACAGCCGAAGCAAGTTTTAAAAATAGTGTTTCAGTTCCAACATGTCGGGTTTCGCAAACTCTACCCGACCTACAAGTCATTGCTTTTGCCTGTATCTCGGTCTTAGAGTTATCAGATACTTCTGAGTAAATCATTATAATGTCTACTATAATGGCAAGCCAGATTAACGAGATATTCTGCGATTTTGCCTGAGACTTATTCGGCATCCACATCTACATCCACGTGCACATCAGGCATATCGGGAACGTCACTTGGGCGGTTAACCAGATCAGCGAGGTATTCTGCGATTTTGTCTGTGATTTGTCCAGCATCTACATCTGCAAAGTTAAAGAGTTCTTTAAGCATCGGTGAAATCACACCTGTATCAAGCAACGCATTCGCAAGACGCCCCATGCTGCTTCGGTTGACACCGCCTCTGCCATCGTTGTTCCCCATATCAAGAATTTTGATGTTATCAATTTTCTCAACGGGACGCATCATTTGTTCAACAATATCGGGGGCTTCTTCAATCAGTTCCAGGATAGCCTCTTGAACAAGCACGCGTTGTTCAGCAACATTACGAGCTTCATATTCTGCCATTTCACCTTGTGCTTTGGCACGTGCCTCCGACAACACAGCATCTGCAAGACGTTCAATCGGTTGTGCTTGTGCTTCGGCACCGATGATTGCTACATCACGTTGCCATTCCGCACCCAACACCTGCTCGGTGGCAGTGACATTAATTTCAGCACCCATACGTTCTGCCTCAGCAACCAGTTTCTCTTTCTCGGCAAGTGCGGTAAGCTGCTGTTTATTGGCAACGTCAATTTTTCTATCTTCGTCAGTGAGAGCGACACGTAATTCCTGACCGATGCGTGCCTGCTCTACGGTCAACATCTTATTAATTTCAGTAAGTTCAACGTGTTTGTTTTGGTCAATCTGTGCGGTTTCAACAACAAGGTTTTTCTCGATTTCTCGTTGTTGCACCTGTTGTTCTTGTGCGAACTTCGCAGTTTGCACTGTCAAATCTCGTTCAACATCTCGCAATTCAACACCCTCTTCCTGAACAATACGGGCTTTTTCTACGAAGAGTTGTTTTTCAAACTCACGCTCTTGTACCTGTTGTTCCATACCGATTTTATTGACTTCGACGGCTAACGTCTTGGCAATCTCTGTGAGTTCAACGTGTTTGTTTTGGTCAATCTGTGCGGTTTCAACGACGAGGTTTTTCTCAATCTCTCGTTGTTGCACCTGTTGTTCTTGTGCGAATTTCGCGGTCAACACAGTCAAGTCTCGCTCAACATCTCGCAACTGAACACCCTCTTCTTGAGCGATGCGTGCTTTTTCTACCATGAGCTGCTTTTCTATCTCTCGAACTTCAATTGTCTGTTCCTGTTCAATTTTCTCCATTTGAACAGTAAGATGTTGTGCAATTTCAGCAAGTTGAACAACTTTGGTCTGGTCGATTTGTGCGGTTTCAACGACGAGGTTTTTCTCGATTTCTCGTTGTTGTACCTGTTGCTCTTGCGCAAATTTCGCGGTTTGAACCTCTAACTCTAACTCAATATCCCGCAACTGGACACCCTCTTCCTGAGCAATACGGGCACGTTCAACCTCTAACTTCATTTCATATTCACGTTCTTGAACGACCTGTTCCTTTTCAAACTGAACTATAATGGTTTCAGCTTCACGTTCTACAGCATAGACAGCGATATTTTTCTGTTGATCAGATTCTGCCCACGCTTGTTCTTGTTCTGCTTCAAGTATCTGAATACGGGCCTCAACATTTATTTGTTCGATGGCAACGTCTTTCGCTTTAATGGCAGCCTCTTTATCCCGTTCTTGCTCAGCGGTAATTTCAGTAATTTCCCGGATACCAACAGCATCAAAACGATTGTCCGAATTGAGCATCTCAATGGGGGTTTGATCGACTCGAATAATAGAAACGGTATCAAGTGTCAAGCCGTTATCAAGTTTCAGGTTTTCTCCACAAGCATTTTGAACTTTGTCCGCGAATTCAAGACGTTTCTGTAGAAGATCCTGAATTTCACTTTCGGCAGCAACACTTCTTATGGCACCATCTAACATCGGTTCAATTAATTCACGTACTGTCTCTGGCGTCATGGATTTATCACCGAGGGCTTGAGCGGCTTTTAAAATAGGATCCTCTTCTGGGTCAACCTTAAGATAAAAAACGACTTCAACATCAGCGCGGTTGAAGTCGTTAGTAATTAAGGAGTCAGAGGTTTCTCGAACTACTTCAATTCGCATGGTGTTGAGAGAGATCTCTTTGATTTCATGAATAATCGTATTAACCCAGAGACCACCAGTAATACGAATCTTTTCCTTCGCACCACCTGTTCTAACCAAAGCGATATCAGCTTTTGGTATCCTATAGCGGATAACAGAACCTATAAAAGCAGCCAAACCTCCAAATAAGACAACCGCTATAACACCCATCCACCGTAGAACGTTAGTTTGGTTCTCAGCATCAATTAGTCGATCGTAAGCGAAATACCCGATGACACTCACAACGACAATTAGAAATATAACAGCAAGAATGAGACGCATTAATTTCTCCTATTGTAAACACTACTTTCAGAAATTGTATTTATTCGAAGATTATGTCACTGTTTTGATTTGTCCTATAACGTCCCTTGAGCGGTTGGCGTGGAGAGGTTTGCCACGCAAGACTAGCAAGATAACAGAGTGTATTTTCAATTAGAGGTTTAGCGACAGCGGTTCTATGAGCATCCCGTGTATCTACGGCAAAACCAACGTAATATCCGTCACCCCACTGTAACTGAATGCCTATAGGTCCGCCATTATCTTCTCTAACGACCAACTTTCGATAACTTGGATCATTGGTAACCCAATGATCATCTGTAACCAGATTATCAACATTGATCTTATGGGGCCATGTAAACATACCAGTTTTTTGACCGTCTTCGGTAATAGTTACGTTGGCATCCTCAGCATTGACGACGTCAATAGGATGACGATCTACTGGCATCCAATCGCCTCTCCATGTAGGTTCGGTGATATTGACACCATCAGGTCTTATGATATGATTATCCATAGCGGATGTCCACACAACACCACCTTTTCTAACGAAGTCTTTGATCGCATCATCAGCGTCTTCGACGAAATACTCTCCATCATGCCCGGTAGCAAACCATGTGAACCAAATAATATCATAATTGGAGAGAGAAACGTTAGAAAGTTTTATAGCATTGTTTGAGTCGCCTCGGTTATCAGGGTTGTCGTTAACATGGACTGTTGTATATTGAAATTCTAAACCTTCAAGCGCAGTGAGAGATTGCAAAACAGCAGGTTCGCCCGTTAAATTATCGCCCACGACAATCAACACGCGAAAGACACCTAATGGCACAATTTTTATGGAAGAGATGATGTCGGAAAACGATTGTGAATGGGGTAAGGAACGTAGATTCCTGACTGATTTCTTGAATTCGCGAGAGTTTAGGTCTATATTGATCTTACGTCCCTCAAAATTCACATGCTCATAAAAAATGATATGGCATCCGCTGAAGGGAAAATTCGGGCCACGCTGAATACGGACAGAAGAGATCGTATCATTCATGCCGATTTCGAACATTGAACTGACATCGCGCATGAGAAGACTCCGCCGTCCACTGAAATCCACATCGCTAAACACCTCTATGACGACAGGAACTGCCCCATACACCGGCGGAGTAGGATGTGCAGCCGGACTAAAACTTATAGATGTGATCGCATCACCGAAATTGTACGGTATCTCATGGATGTTCGGGTAGAATCCTGGTGCTAAAACCAATCGTCTGCCTTTATATTTTTCATGTTCATGAAAAATCGCTTTATAGTTCGGAGACGCACTAAAACCAGGCCCCTGGTATATCTTAATAGAAGAGATTACGTCCTGAGCACCAATTTCGGTTGTATTCGGGATGGATTCTACGAGGGTTATCTTGCGTCCGTGATAATTGACGTGTTCAAAGACTTCTACGACTAACCTCGGTGTGCTCGCCATTTATCTCCCCTTCGCTGAAGGTTATTATGTCTATTTTATATTAATAATTTATTATATCATTGAATTTTGGGTTTGTCAAGGAAAAAGAAAAACAGGGTGTGTAAATATTTTGGCATTAACCATGTCATCTTTCTTGTTAAAGGGCTTTATAAGCCCGATTTATCCATATCAACGTCTCATACGCCAAATCAAGAAATCAACGGTATGAACAGAATCAACGCCAAATACCTTATGGCATCTGTCCAAATCAACGCTAAATGCGCCTTTGGCATTCGGAGGGTTGAAACCCTCCAACAATAGAAAAGAATTTTTATGTTGAAAACTTTACACACTCTATAAGAAATGCAGAGCAGTATATGCGATTTAATCCGAATATGTATCCAATTATTATCCGTTTGAGTCGTAAGTCGCGATCCTGTGATTTCTACTACCGCGATTGGAATTCGTTACAACTAAAATCATACCGTACGGTATGATTTTTCATACCACGGTATGTTTTTTAAATTCGCTCTAAGTCCAGTCTGTTATTGGGTTTATGGCGAATTTTCCGTTGTTGCACTTTTTTGCAATTATGACCTGGATAACTTTCACGATTTTTGAATATTATGGCTAAATTGGTATAATTTTGAGCAACATTTTCTCGTTTATGTTTTGCTTTAGATTTGTGTACTGGCTGTTTTTGTGTTTGGGGCGTGGTTGTGTTTTTCATATTGATATTATACTTGATTATAGGTGATAGTCATAAGTTTATGTGGTATTCGGAACAATAGATATCCAATATATGGACAATAAGTTTGCTGGAAAAGTTGGGTGATACGTTTTTTGCATCCATAAGTGTAAACTTAAGGATATATCATCTTGTTGGAGGGCTTTGTAAGCCCGATATTTCAAGATTCAAGCAGTTAAATCGGGGTTTTAAACCCCTCCAACAAGAAAAAATCCAACATTTTTTCTTAACTTTACACCTATGGGTGATACGTTTTTTGCATCTTGGATGAGCGTGCATTTTATTGTCAGCCTGGTGGTTGACGCGATTTTTTGGAGTCTTGGTAAAGAAATCATTGGAGAATTGAATGGTTCTGCCCAATGTATTTTTTGCACTTGACATTCCAGAAAAAATATGATAGATTTTTACAACATAGTTGTTTATAAAAATGCCATTATTTATCAGGAAGGTTTCTTTATCGGTTTTTTAAAAATCAAGTGTAATAGTTAATAACACTCGGACTGTTCCTTCGCGACTCCATATTTGATATATCTTCTACAAAAAGACAGAGGGTAACACCGATGCGCAATAACAAAATTTTTGCTTTATTCGGCTTTATGTTTATCAGTGCGTTTATGGTCTACTTTCTTATAAGGATAGAAGACGCCGAGCGAAAAAAGAAAGCTGCTTCTATGCCAGTTGAACTGCCATACACTTGGGTAGGCAACATCAGCAAGACTACAATCGCTGAACCTTCTGGCGTAACCTTTCATCCAATACGGCGGACCCTATTCGTGGTGGATGATGGGGGACATATTCAGGAAATTCGTCCAGATGGTAAGGTTATCCAAACGAAGGCACTGCAAGCGCGTGACCTTGAAGGAATTACGACTAACCCAACAACTGGATGGCTTTATGTTGCTGTTGAGGATGAAGAAGTTATTTTGGAAATTGATCCGCAGACGCTCACGGTCCATCGGGAGTTTAAAGTCAATCGCACTTTTGAGGGAGAATCGCTTCTGAAAAAAGGGGGTATGGGAATAGAGGCAATTGCCTTTGTTCCGGATTCTTCACACCCAGAGGGTGGAACATTTTGGATTGGCAATCAATCATTTAGTCGCAAACCTGGCGGAGAACCTTCAGTTATATGTGAAGTTGTTGCACCGCTTCTCACCTCCGAAGCAGCAAAAGCGGAAGCCAATATTATCCGTTTCTTTGAGATGGAATTCTTGGATATTTCTGGACTCGCCTACAATGCCAAAGCAGATTCTCTTGTGTTAATCAGCGATACAACAAACCTTTTTGTTGAACTCAAACGTGATGGGACACACCTTCAGCGATACCTATTACCAGGAGATGATCAAGAAGGGATAACATTAGATGGACTCGGCTATATGTATATTGCGCAGGAAAGTGGGCAAATCATAAAGTTAGCTGATCGCAGACTCCGTTAAAAAGTGAGATGTTTCACTCAACATCTTGGAGGCGCAGCACAGCGACTTCCGGCATTAAATCTAAAACAGGGTTAAGAGAAGCATATTGTTCAGCGGTGTACCCACAATCTATTCGCCATAACACCTGAACATTGCCCTCATCATAGATAACACCTGTGGCAAGTTTATTCCCTTTAGCATCTTCTAACTGGAAACTTCTGCGGCGTTTCGTGTCCATAGCAGGACCTCTACGATTCAGAACTTCTAAAGCCAATTATTTTAACTCAAGTTGCTATCTATTTTGTGAAACTTCTTGTAGGAGGTCTTCTAACCACGATTTATAACGGAAACCGTCAGAAACAGTGGAAAATCCATTATTTTTTTAGTAAAAAGTAACGGCTGCCCACTCATAATCCCGTAAGTAGCAACTTAGGTTAACTTGAGTTTGATAAATCCCGTAGGTCGGGTTGAACCGAAGGTGAAACCCATAAATCAACGGTATGAATGCCATTAGGCATTCCCCGGGTGTCAACTTAAGAAAATATTCTGTATGTATTAAGTGTTTAAAAAAGTGTTGCAAAGTGGAGACACCTCTTGCATAATGTAGAAAACAACTTTACTTATTTCTACAAAGAGGTGTTCCAATGTCTATACTAACACAGGTTTCCGATAAAATGCAAGATATACTTCAAACGACTGCTAACGAAGCAGCCTTGAGCTGCGGGTTCGTCCAAAGGATACGCAAACTCTCCGGAAGTGTCTTAACCCAACCTACATCTATATTCAATCTGATTATCAAGCTCACGTTAATACTATCAAGTATCACTTGCTATTCAAGAATCTATATGTTATCCTCAAAACATATCCTGAACATTACACACCATCAATTTATGCTGAGGACAATCAGGGACCAATGAAACATACAACGAGAATTGAACTTGTAAATTTAAAAGACTTGAATCTGACAGAGGCAGGCGTTATTGATCCTGAGGAGGTTCGGCGTATAACTGTTGAAAACGCAGTCGTTGATACTGGTGCTTCTCAATTGTCTTTACCGAAATCACTCGTTGAACAACTCGGTTTGACACCTGTTGGTAGTAGGAAAGGGCAAACCACAAACGGTATTGTGGACAGATTTATTTATTCACCAGTACAATTTACAGTCCTTGAAAGAAGCGGAATAATTGAGGTGACAGATATACCAGAAAATGTACCTGTGCTTGTAGGACACATGATTTTGGAGATGCTTGATCTCTGTCTTGACATCAAAAAAGGGCTAATCTATAACCCTGACCACGATGACGAATGGATTGAAGATCAACTTTTATTAATAAGGAATTAGATTAGAGAACTTTGTCACTACTTCTTAAAATGTGTCTAAACATATTGTCTACCGCATCTAAGAGATTTTACCCTCGCCGCGCTTTAACTGCATACATCGGCCACGAAAAATAGAAATCATCGCCTGCGGGTTCAACTGTATAATGCTCTTTTGCATCATCAGGTGAAAGTTGGGCAAAAGCTTCACGGATTTCGCGTACTACTTCCGGCGGATTTTTCTGTGGACGCACCCACCACAAAAACGACATAAGCGCATTTCGCGTGTGTGCTGTTTTCTCAATATCAAAACCGGCATCCGAAATCATCGCATCCCACTGAGATGGCGGATATCCATATACATGAGAATCATCGCGTAACTTTTCAACGCGATTTTGCCATGCTCTTAATTTTTCTAATTCGGGAGAAACGGAATCTACGAGACAAAAAAGCCCGTCTGTTCGTAAAACCCGGTGAACCTCGCTCAAGAATTTGGGAACATCTTGGAAGTGGTGAGGAGCAAGTCGGCAGGTTACTAAATCTAACGAGGCAGTAGCAAACGGTAAAGACTCTGCAGCAGCAACGGAAAACGTGACGTTCTCTATTGCTTGTTCCTGTGCTAACTCGGACGCTTTTACAGCCATCTCAGGCGTGAGATCCGTGGCGATTACATGTGCTACCTTAGGTGCAAGTGCAAACGCTGTAAATCCTGTACCTGTCGCAATATCCAACGTCTTTTCTGTTCCTTTCGGATCGGCAAAGTCAAGGATAACCTCAAGGGTATCGCCTTTAGCATGCGCGCTGCTTTGTGCATAATAGTCAGCATGTTGGCTAAACTGTTCACGGACAGAGGTGTGTATGGATTTCATTTTGCGTATTCATTGTGATAAAAGGAAGGATGTCAATTAAAGAGGATTACACCACGGGCGTTTTCACCTGCTTCCATATCGGCAAATGCCTCGTTAATCTGATCAAGAGAATAATGGCGAGTAATCAGTTCATCTAACTTCAACTTCCCTTCCGTATAAAGACTGAGAAGTTTCGGCATATCCACTCGCGGTTGACACGAACCGTAGAAAGATCCAATGATCTGTTTTTCAGAAGTGACAAAGTGTTGTGCAGGTATACTGAATTCCTTTTGATGGTGTACTATTCCGACAATAACAGCAGTACCAGCGGCACGCACCATACGATATGCTTGAGCGATAGTCTCTGGATTCCCAATTACTTCAAACGCATAATCTACACCGCGACCATCTGTCAACTCACGAACTCCTTCAACCGGATCAATCTCAGCAGCATTGACAACATCCGTTGCGCCAAAACTTTTGGCAAAGTCAAGTTTTTTCTCTGCAATATCAACAGCGATAATCTTCTCTGCTTGTGCGAGCGCAGCACCTTGAATAGCATTTAAACCGACTCCCCCTGTGCCGATAACCGCTACGGAACTACCGGGTTCAACTTTTGCAGTATTCAAGACAGCACCAACGCCTGTTGTCACACCGCACCCTACAAGTGCTGCTTTCTCTAACGCGTAATCATGGTCAATTTTGACGAGGTTCTGTTGCGGCACAACCATGTATTCCGACATCGTTGCGATCCGTGCCATTTGTAGGATTCCATCACCTGATTTGTTATAGAGGCGGTAAGTCCCATCTAATTGAAAACCACGCGCCACATTGTAACTTTCACACAGACACACTTTTTCCATCTGACACATGTAACAATCACCGCAATAGGTGACAAATGAGAGGATTACATGGTCTCCCACCTGAAAATCTGTTACATTGCTTCCAACATGTTCAATTACACCCGCACCCTCATGTCCAAGCACAACAGCCGCATCGTAATAGATAGCACCCGTGACGACAGATAGGTCGGAGTGACACACACCACTTGCAGCAGTACGGACAAGAACTTCGTTCGCTTTCGGTTCTTCTAACTCCAGCTCCTCAACAACCACAGGTTGATTGTGTTCATACATGACAGCGGCACGTGTTTTCATCTTACCCTCTACAATATAGATTCCAAATAACTTCTTGCCTTACGCATCGATTCAATCGGATCAGATTGGCCTTCATAGACAACAGAAAGACAACCGTTATACCCAACACCTCGCAAAATATCCAAAACTCGCGGGTAGTCCAGCCATTCCTCTACACCGCTATCAATCTCATAAAACTTTGTGCGGACGTAAACAGCATAAGGTGCAGTTTGTTCAATACTGGCATAGCAGTCGTAATCTGGATGAGGGGAACCGCGATGTCCACTTGCACCAGGAGAACCTGCATACTGTCCCGTATCCAAAATGTGTGTGAAATATGGGTGGTCAGTTTCATTTAAAGCACGTAAAACGGCATCCCCAGTGCGTGTAACGTTGTTGTGATTATGATTTTGAAGACCAACGAGAATCCCCGATTCGTATCCGTATTCTGCTACCTCCTTAAAGCCTTCAATCATAGGAGGCCACAATGTCTCTTCATCATCGCAATCTGCAGGTACGTAGGCAGCGAAAACCCGAACAATCGGACAACTCATAAAGGCTGCAACGTCAATCCATTGCTTAATAAGCGCAATCTGTTCGGGATGTTCAGCAACAGGTTTACCGAAATTATTGCTGACTCCGATATAACCTAATGGCAATCCTTTTCGCATGAGGTTCATCTTCAGGTCCCGTAGATAAGTTGCATCAGTAGATTCAAAAGCACTGGAATGGAGTTCAATTACATCAAAGCCGAGATCATATACGATCTGGGCAAAATCGGTTGCTGTGGTGCCTTTGACATTCAAAGACATCGTGCCAATTTTCATCATGAAACGGTCCTCCTTTCAGAATTCGTTTCTTTTTGATCGAGGGTTAGTTTCTGAGTTGATATCGTCCGTTTCATCATTGACCTCTTTAAGCAATGCTTGGGTTTGCCGATTAGAAGTTTTAAAGTACGTTTTTAAAGTTTGTTGTAACTTGTCAAGCTGATGACGGTCTTCTTCAAGGGAGTTGATTCGGTTGTTTAAATTTTCTAATTGGTTGAGACGATCAAGAATGTCTTGGAGTAAGTTTTCTTGGTCTCGGTAGCGTTGACGCTCTTCTTCCAATAATTGCACTCTTTCAGTCATTAAAGCGAGATTTTCCACTGTTTCTTTTAATTCGGCTTGTAGTGTTCGAGTAAAAGTGATTAATTTTTCCAGAGTATTCGTCGTTTTATAAACCGGTATTTCTGGATCCGTTTGAGGGAATTCTGTTGGAATTACATTTTTCTCATCTTGTTCAGGAACATCTTGTATATTTTCTTCAGACGTATCTGTTTCAGTGATTTCAGGTGTTTCCGATTCAGAATCGAATGTATCGGCAGCAGTAATCTGGAAGATGCCTAACAATTTAATATTGTATGCGACGGGAGTATAGTTTTCTCTACGTTCGGTATAAGTAATTTGGACGCGAAGCTCTTCGTCAACCTTTAGCAAATTTAGGCGGGTATGGATATTGCGGATTGCAACTTCATTGTATCCAAATGCTTGATTCGATTTCGGGTTTAACTGCCGAAGATATCGGTAAAGTTCCATCACATCGGAACTTTCTCGCGAGATACCCTCTTTTGTCAAAACTCCGATTATATCCTTATCCTCGGCATCTGATGATGTATGCAAACTCGGTATGACGATATCCAGAGGCACTTCGCCTTGAATCGCTTTCATCCCAAGGATCCAACTGTTCTCTGAAAGTCTACCACTGAATACTATGAAGTCGTAACTGATTGTCATTTTTCAACCTTTGAAATCATACAAACAAGATTGTCAACACCTTATATGTTCACGCTCTATGCCAATTTATAATTCAAATACAAGTTCCATCTGTGCCCACCATTCACCTGGTTGTGCCTCTTCGATCGGTTCCTGAAAAGTTCGCATTAATTCATCCCATTCTCTACACTTCGGATGTTCTTCAAGATAGCGCGGGAAATCCCGTTCTATATCAAAGGTGTCCACAGTCTCCATTACCATAAATAAACGCCGACCTAACAAGTAGATATTCATTTTCGTTATGCCAACCGCTTTTAGACCTGCCAATGTCTCTGGCCAAGCATCTCTATGATACGCCTTATATTGTTCAATAATTGCTGGATCGTTTTTTAGGTTCAAGGTTAAGCCGAAGTGTTTCATTTTAATCCTTCCAACGCCTTTTCGATTATTTCACTATGGTCAAATGCAAGCTGCGGTAATTCTAATGTTGAAAACCAAGCAACTTCCACAGCATCAGAACCTGCTACAGCTTTCTGTTGTTCCGAATTTATGATTCCAACGTAAGCAATAGTGATAACACGCCCGCGTGGATCACGGTCGGGATGTCCAAAAGTTCCAACTTGTGTCAGTTCAACGTCTGATATATTCGTTTCTTCGTTTAACTCGCGTAGTGCGCTTTCCTCAAGTGTTTCGTCCATTTCCAGAAAACCGCCCGGTAGTGCCCACAAGTGTTTAAAAGGAGGGGTCTTACGTCGAATTAACAAGACTTTGGGATGCGGAAAGACATCCGTCAATAACACAATATCAACAGTCACTGAGGGGCGCGGATAATCGTAACAATACACTTAAAAGATATAATACCAAATTTTAATGTTTTTTGTCAATAAATTTTATAGATAGACAGGATTATTTAGTTTTAGGCATTTTTAGTTGATGTGTATTACTTGGAGTTATAGTGTGGGTAGGTAAGGTTTACACGAAAACCATAGGTAAAATATAAGTCCTATCTGAATATAAGTAACTGCTTTAGTCCCGTGAATCAACGCCACACGCCTTTTTGGTGTCTGTCCAAATCAACGCCACACGCCTTTTTGGCATCTGTCCAAATCAACGCCACACGCCTTTTTGGCATCTGTCCAAATCAACGCCACACGCCTTTTTGGCATCTGTCGGGTATGAATGCCGTTGGCAGAATGCGCGTGTGGCATTCTGCATGATTCCCCGTATGGTATTCGGTGGGTCGCGACCAGGAGGTCGCTCCTACAGAAGGAAATATTGCATTCTTCCAACCGATTTTGTAAATAATATTATATCATTATTTAGAATTGGTATTATTCTATACACCTGTCGCCTCGCTGGGGCTTAGGCAGAGGTGTTCAATTTCGGTTTTTTATCAGTTCAAGTCGTTTTGTCGCGATTCGGAGATCGTTCCTACAAAGAAATATGTCGCGATTCGGAGATCGCTGCTACTTAAAATCATACCGTACGGTATGATTTTGAAAATGCCTATAACACCAGTCTAAATATAGGTTTATAGGCATTTTTCTTGTTTTTAATTAATTTTTTATTTTTCTCTTCTCCTCTACATTGAAGAACACGATTTTTTCCTTGCTGTCCATATTTTATTTTGATAAGTTTCGCGTTGTCGTCTTTGCATTTGTTTGTTCATACTGGTATTATACCTGTTTCTGTGTGGTGATCAGAAGTTTTCGCGGTTTACTGGACAATAGATATCCAATATATTTCCAATAAGTTTGCTGGAAATGTTAGGGGCATACGGTCGCGAGCTGGAGTTCGGCATCAACGTCAAATGCGCTTGGCAGAATACCAAATCAACGCTATGAATGCGCTTTTTGGCATTCATAGCGTTTGGTGTTCTGCATGATTTGTCGCCTACAGGAAGAGGTTTTAGGGAAAAGGTGGAAATAATTGGAGAACTGAATGGTTCTGCACTAAATTGCCCTGCTTTGAATTTCAGATAACTTTACAACACTTAAAAAATATGCTATAATAATCACATCATAATGCTACAGAGGAGAAATTTTATTATGAAAAAAGTTTGTTGGTCAAAAAAGATGAGTATAGTTGCTGCTGTGTGTCTGATATGCCTTTTGACACTTAGCCTTACGCTTGCTATATACGCAGATTCTCATGGGAAAAGTAAATTCAAGGTTGCTATGCTTTTACCAGCATCTATTACCGATGCGGGGTGGAACGCTTTAGCGTACGATGGACTTCTTGCCATAAAAAAGGAACTTGGGGCAGAAATCAAGCATGTTGAAAGCCGAACACCCACTGAACAAGAGCAACACTTCCGCTATTATGCGGAAAAGGGATATGACCTCGTCTTTGGACACGGCTATGAATTTCAGGACCCCGCAAAAGCGGTGGCACCTGATTTTCCCAATACGATTTTTATTACGTCTTCGGGCGGTACTATTACGAACAATATCGCCCCCGCCAACTTCCGGGTTGAGCAACCTGCTTATCTTTTAGGGATAATGGCAGGTATGATGACGCAAGGAAATAAACTTGGTTGTATCGGAGGTCAGGAAATTCCGTCTGTCAAGAGTACTTTTATCGCTTTTGAAGCTGGAGCGCAAAGCGTTAATCCTAAAATAGAGGTTCGTCAGGTATATGTTGGAAATTGGGAGGACATCGGTAAAGGTAAGGAGCTCGCTACCGCACTTATCAATGAAGGTGTTGACTTTCTGTTTCCGAATGCAGATGCCGCCGGGCTTGGCGCTTTTCAAGCTGCAGAAAATGCCATGGAAGAAGGGAAAACTGTATACACTTTTGGTGCAAATCGAGACAAAAGTGAAATTTCGGAAACGACTGTACTCGCAAATGCTGTGATTACACCAAAAGCCTTTGTTAAGATCGCTAAAACGATTAAAGAAGGTAAATTTAAAAAGCAGATCTACACTTTCAACATGTTAACGGACGAGGCAATCACTCTTGTTTACAATCCTAAAATAAAAAGTAAGATACCTCAGAAGGTGCTTGATGCTGTTGAAGCAGCAAAAGCCAAAATTCTTTCAGGCGAACTTGAAGTTCCACAGATTGATTTCACTGAGAAAAAAGAAAAGTGATGCCAACTGTCCAGAGTTGCTAAATTTGGATCCTTGGTAAGATGGAGCAAGGACTATGCCAGAGAAAATGGAAATTGATGGAGTCGAAGTCACCTTTTCTGAAGGTGAAACTGTGCTTGAAGTGGCCCAGCGACACGAAAAAGATATTCCCACACTCTGTTATGACCCACGTCTGGAACCGTTTGGTGGATGCCGTTTATGCATCGTTGAATTGGAAGGCGCACGTAATCCGGTTGCATCTTGTACGACAAAAGCTGCGCCTGGTATGGTTGTCCGCACCTCAACCGATACAATAGAAGCGTATCGGAAGACGCTACTTGAGATGGTGATTGGTGAAAATCGTGAAGTAGATGTCCATCCGTTACGCGGTTATGCTTCGGGTGAGTTGATGAGTCTTCGTGACAAGTACGAAATCGAAGACACAGGGATTACAGGTGCAAAATCCGGCACGAGCAAAACCGACGACAATCCTTTTATACTCAGGGATTATGATCTTTGTATTTCATGTTATCGTTGTGTAAGGGTCTGTGCTGAAGAAGAAGGGGATCACGCCATTAATGTGATGAACCGTGGTTTTCAGACACAGATTACGACAGAATTTGATGGACTTCTCAAAGATTCTGCCTGTACTTTTTGTGGACAGTGTATTCAAACTTGTCCAACAGGCGCACTTGCAGATAAAAAAGCACTGCGCTCTGTTGATGAAGTTACTGATGCTACACTTAACAAGACTCGTACCATCTGTCCGTATTGTGGGGTCGGTTGTTCCGTTGACGTGCTAACGAATAACGAGAAAATTGTTGGTATTCATCCCGCAATGGATGGACCTGCCAATCAAGGTGCGCTTTGTGTCAAAGGACAGTTCGCTTACGACTTCGTGCAACATCCTGACCGATTGAAAACACCGCTTATACGTGGGGAAGATGGTGAGCTTCATGAAGCCACATGGGAAGATGCGCTTGATAAAGCTGCTGAAGGTTTTAGGAAAGTACATGCAGAACACGGTAGGCATAGCATCTACGGAATTGCCTCTGGTCGTGCACCGAGCGAAGCGGCGTATCTGATGCAGAAGTTCATCCGCGTGGGATTTGGCACAAACTATATTGACAATTGCAGCCGTGCCTGACATGCGCCGACTGTTGCCGGTCTGGCAGCGACGATTGGGCGTGGTGCTATGTCAAATCCGCTTGTTGACATGCAGAAGCCTGATGTTATTTTTTGCATCGGCACAAATATGACGGAATGCCATCCTGTTGCAGCGACTGGGTTGAAAAAGGCAATTGCTCGTGGTGCTAAACTTATTGTGGCAGACCCAAGACGTATCGGATTAGCAGAGATGTCTCATCTCTATTTGCCGCTTCGTGTTGGTTCAGATACTGCATTACTGCTTGGCATGGCACATGTCATTGCCCGTGAAGGATTAATTGATGAAGAATTCATTGAAAATCGGACAACTGGATTTGATGACTTCTTTGAACATATCAGTCAATGGACACCAGAATGGGCAGAATCTATTTCGGGGGTGCCTGCAAAAGACATTGAAACGGCGGCAATGTGGTACGGGTCTTCGGACAAAGCTGCCATCTACTATACGCTCGGTATTACTGAACATATTTGTGGTGTAGAGAATGTCCAGAGTCTGTGCAACCTTGCGCTAATGACAGGAAACGTCGGACGCGAAGGGACAGGTATTAACCCGATGCGCGGCCAAAATAATATACAAGGCGCAGGCGATAGCGGTGCACTACCTAACAACTATCCCGGTTTTCAATCTGTTACTGATCCCAAGCATCAGGAAAAATTCAAAGCGGCTTATGGTAAAGAAATTGATCTTGAAAAAGGTATCACAAAAGTCACTGCATTGGAACTTTGTGGTGATAGTATCCATGCTATGCTCATTGATGGCGAAAATACTTTGTTATCTGACCCTGACCGTGAGCATTGTGAGCATGCACTTCGTTCCTTGAAGCATCTTGTTGTGATTGACATCTTCCTGACCGAAACCGCAGAACTTGCTGATGTTGTACTTCCTGCAACAGCCTGGGGTGAAACGGACGGCGTTTGCACAAATACAGAGCGCCGTGTCCAACGGATGCGCGCTGCTGTTCCTCCTCCCGGTGAAGCAAAACCCGATTGGTGGATTATCTGTCAAATTGCAAAACGACTCGGATTCAGAGGGTTTGATTATGACGCTCCAAAACCGATTTTCAACGAACTCTGCCATCTTTCACCTATTTATGCAGGGTTAGATTGGGAGCGCATTGAGAAAAGTGAATACCAGTGGCCTGTTCCACACAAAGCGCACCCCGGTACTCCGCGCTTACATGAAGATACGTTCGTCAATGGAAAAGGAATTTTTTCTAACGTTCATTACCGAGACCCTGCAGAGACTATAAGCAATGACTTCCCTGTATGGTTGACGACTGGGAGACGTTTGCAATCCTATCACACACGCACACAGACGGGTAGAGCACAAGGAATTGATTATTTGTTACCAGAGGAATCCCTTGAAGTGAACCCCGCTGACCTTGAAAAATGGGAATTGACAGATGGTGAATGGTGCAAAATGAGCAGTGCACGTGGAAGTATTAACATTAAAGTGAAGGCAACAAATCGCTCACCACGTGGTACCGTTTTCGCCAGTTTTAGTTTTGCCGATGTGCCTGTCAATCTTTTAACTGGCTCTGGTTATGACCCAGTGACCCACACTGCTGAGTTAAAGGTGTGTCCAGTGAAATTAGAACCTCTTTAAGCGTTTTTTAGGAAATATATGTGTGATGATGTGAAATTTGAGAAAAGCAGTGGAAATGTGTTTAAAGATATAGGTTTTTCTGATAAAGAGGCCGAAGTCTTGTCGTTTCGAACGAAGTTGACTTTTGAAGTATTTACACTTCTCAAGAAGTCTCGGTTGAGAAATGTGAAGGCAGCGGAACTTCTGGCGGTTGACCCGACAGACATCTCGAAACTCAAGGATGGAGACGATGACCATTTCAGTTTGGCATGCCTTTCTGACTTTCGGGATCGGTTGGAACGTCATATTGAAGATCGGGGCACGCTATCAGATAATGATGATACAAAAAACGTAACAGATACACTTGGAGTTGGCAAATGAAATGGAAAACATGTTGGTTAGAAGAGAATGATGACATTGATGCTTTAAAAGAGCAGTTGCAATCCGAAGGTTTTGATGCATATCAGTGGACGGGACGTCCCGGTGGTGCCTACCTCGACTATATTCACACTCAAGATGAAGTCGTCTGCGTGCTATCTGGTACAGCAGATGTGAAAGTTGCTGATGACGACGACACTGTTAAACGCGGTGACCGCATTGATGTTCCCGCGAATACCTATCATTCATTAACTGTTACAAGCACGGAACCCCTTGTCGTTTTGACGGGGATGCGGAAATCTTAATAGCAGTCTGTTGTCAGCCATCAGCAGTCAAAAAAAGACATAATGCTTCGTCAACATATTATTGTAGGTCGCGATTCGGAGATCGCTCCTACCGATGGACTGCTTATGGTAGGAGGGAACTCCGATTCCCGATTATTAGTGGTTTCGTCGCGATTCGGAGATCGCTCCTACAGAAGAAGTGTAAACTTATTTTTCTAATTCACTATAATAAAAAGGAATATATATGAACATTACTGTCGAAATTGGTGATTTTCGCCAAGCAGAAACCGATGCTGTGCTCATCCCAATTCTTGAAGATGACTTGCACAATGAACTGCTCTTAGCCGCCGATGCTGCTTTAGAGGGTCGCATCCAAGCATTTTTAAATCTCGGAGACTTCAAAGGTAAACCGAAAACAACCAGCGTGCTTTATACAAATGGTGCTATAACTGCCCCGCGTATCATTTTGGTCGGTCTTGGTATCTATGCAGAACTCAACGCGGAAAAAGTGCGTCAAGTTTCAGGTCACACTGCGCGGCAGGCACGCGATATGGGACTAAAATCTATCACTGTTCCCATTCCACCCGAAACACAAGAGGATTGGGCACAAGCAGCTGTTGAGGCAAGCCTTCTTTCACTCTACGAATTTAAACAACATAAAACCCAAAAAGACGATAAAGAAGACGAAGATAAATCCCTTGAATCTATGACCCTTCTTGTAGGCAGTGAAGTAGAGAAATCGTCCTTAGAACGCATCGTTGAACGAGGAGAAACAATCGCTAACGGCACTATCCTTGCCCGCGATCTTAGCAATCAACCTGGGAACCACCTTACACCGACACAACTCGCTGAAAAGGCTGAGGAGGTGGCAGAAACAGCTGGACTCAACTGCACAGTTTTTGACAAGCCAACGCTTGAAGAAAAAGGTTTCCGCACACTTTTAGCCGTTGCACAAGGTAGTGTTGAAGAACCCAAATTTATCATTTTGGAATACACGCCTGAAGGTGAAGAGCACGATACCGTTGCACTTGTTGGAAAAGGTATAACTTTTGATACTGGTGGGATTTCGCTCAAGTCCGGCAGTGGCATGCACGAAATGAAACATGACATGTCGGGTGCTGCAGCCGTTTTAGGTGCGATGCAGGTAATCGGACACCTAAAACCCGCCGTACGCGTTATCGGTATTATTGCCACAACAGAAAACATGCCGGGTTCAACCGCAATTAAACCGGGAGACGTTGTTACATCTTACGGTGGAAAAACAATTGAGATTCTCAATACCGATGCTGAGGGGAGACTAATCTTGGCTGATGCACTCGGATGGACTGCACAGTATGAACCGAAGGGCGTTATAGATTTAGCCACGCTCACGGGTGCTGTGATTACATGCCTTGGACATATCGCTGCAGGGGCAATGGGAACCGATGATGCTCTAATGGAAAAGGTGAAAAAAGCCGCTGATAAAACACACGAGCGGGTCTGGGAATTGCCGCTTTGGGATGATTATGACGAAGGCGTTAAAAGCAAAGTTGCCGATGTACAGAATATTGGAGATGGCACTGCTGGAACGCTTGCTGGTGCAGCGTTTTTGAAGAAATTTGCTGAAGGATACCCATGGGTTCACCTTGATATTGCAGGTACCGCTTGGGGAATGAAAAACTCAACCTATATCCCAGAAGGAGCATCCGGCTACGGTGTTCGGTTGTTGGTGCAATTGGTTGAGGATTGGTAAGAAAGTGTTTTGTAGGTATGCGCCAAACCCGGAAAGGTGTGAAAATGAGCAATCACTCAAGTTACGACGATTTACAAACCCATATCCGTGGACTCAAAACTCCGTCAATTGAGACATGGGAAAATCAGTATAGCCACCGGAATTATACAATTGAGATTACTAACTTAGAATTTACGGCTATCTGTCCCAAAACAGGATTGCCAGATTATGCCACAATTTGCATCACCTATGTTCCAAACCAGCATTGTGTTGAATTGAAGTCGTTGAAGGAATACTTTGTGTTTTTTAGGGATGTCGGTATTTTTCATGAACACGTTGTCAACAAAGTGCTTGAGGATTTTGTTGAAGCGTGCAAACCGAGAGAAGCAGAAGTTGTAGGTGATTTTAATATCCGTGGTGGCATTAAAACGGTTGTGCGTACAAGTTATGAAAAGGAATAGATTTTGGGACGGATATGGAGAACCGTCCCAACAAGGAATTTATAGGATCGGTACAGAACGACCTATTCGAGCGGACTCGTAGAGTGCGTCAAAGATTTTCGCTACGTTCAATACCTCTTCTGCTGGCACAGGAGAGGGTAAATCTTTTCTGATAGCGGTATGGAAAGATTCAAATTCACCCGGTAATCCGGTAAGAAGTTCGGGTTCGTAATTAACCATTTCATCCTTTTTATCAAGGTATATCTGAAGCGGTTCATAAGTAGCACCCGCTAAATCACCCATAAAGAAAGTGCCGCCGATATTTTGGATATGTGATGCCCAAGCAGTTTCTAAAGTCACCGTCAATTCACCTTCAAACTTGATAGTTCCCATCGCGAAATCTTCCACTTCAAAATCTTCAGGATTCCATTTTCCCCACGGATTGATGACATCGGGTCTATCTCCAAATTTCTTTGCTGTCATTCCGAATGCCTCAATAGGTTTGGGACACCCTATCATCCAGAGCAACACATCAAGGATATGCACACCTATATCAATAAGCGGGCCACCACCAGCGATAGCTTTGCTAAGAAACGAAGGTGATGCCGGTACGCCGCGCCGCCGCATTGCCATCGCGCGGGCATAATAAACATCGCCAAAAAATCCATCTTCGTGAAGTTTACGTAGTGTCTGTGCCCCGGCACCGAATCGGGATTGTAATCCGATCTGTAAAATTTTGCCACTTGCTTTTTGTGCGTCTACCATCGCCTGCCCATCTATCGCATTGGCGGCGATCGGTTTTTCACAGATAACGTGTTTTCCTGCATTCAATGCGGCAATAGTTGGTCCCGCGTGAAAGTTGTTGGGAGTGCAAACACTCACCGCATCCAGTTCATCCATCTCAACTAACTTTTCATAATCAGTGAAGACGTTTGGAATATCATGTTTTTTTGCAAATGCTTTCGTGCGCGCTTTGTCAATGTCGCATGCAGCGATAATTGATACGCCTTTAACGCTATTATGTCCAGGAAGATGTTTTCCACCTGCAATGCCACCGCAGCCAATAATCCCAACTTTAATCTTTTTCATATTGTTCCTTTCTTAAGAGCAATGTAAATCTATTTTTATGAACTAAATTGTGACGACTTGTGGTGCTTGCTCTAACTTCAAATTGTGTTCCGTTGCCCATTGTGCTGCTGCGCCACCGCCACCACCGAGAAATTGCTTGCCAAGATCATCAACGTTTTTCAGAACATCCTCGTCAGGCTGCTGTTTGTCGTTGTAATGTAAAAGGTATCCCTCTGGCTTGAGCCAAGCGTAATGGTATCCGTAAATCACAATCTTTGCTGTTTTATCAGTAAAGTTGAGACCAGTGCTGTGGTATGTGCGGTTTTCAAAGAAATACGCATCCCCTGCCTGGAGAAGTGGTTCAGCGTAGGGTTCATTCGGGTCGATTTCGCCTTCAGGAATACCCAAAGGTTCTCGCAACTTGTGGCTTTTGGGTATAAACCACGTAGCACCGGAATTCGGGACGGTGAGATCTGTTAGGCAGTAAGCGACCTTCAACCCAACACGTGGACAATTTTTGTGTCCGAGATCTAAATGCAAACCGACATCACGATGCCAGCCGCGATTCTCTGGCATCTCGTGTGGCTGCGGGCGTTTGTAGAGGAGCGCTGTGTTAGTAATATGTATATTTGTCCCAAGTAGTTGAATCACCAATGGAATTGCTTTCGTCTGTGATGTAAGTTCTGCAAATGAGGGTTCTTGTACTAATCCGTCTCGTTTGTGTACGTAATGCACGTCTGTTTCAAGTGAATCCACAATACGGTCACCTGCTTCGGTCAAACGAGCTATCATATCCTCATCAAGTACTGACCGCATAATGAAAAATCCATTTTCTTCAAATTCTTCACGTTGTTGCTCTGTCAACTGGACGAATTCCATGTGTAATACTCCTTAGTTCCCTTAAGCGATTGAGAATAGAGTTTTCGGATATGGTATCATAGATAAGAATTGGTACCTAATTAAAATATGAATCGTGGTACTACCTATAGTGTTAAATCTATTTGACTATACACCAAAACTTATTTCAGAATTAACATCTTACGCGTTGCTTTGAACTTTCCTGCTGTCAAAGTATAGAAATACACGCCACTTGCAACAGCATCACCAGCTTCGTTTTTACCATCCCAATACGCCGCGCGGGTTTTGTCGTGATATATGCCGACAGTTTGATGTCCTAACGCTAAAGTTCGCACGACTGCGCCATCCGATGTATAAACGGAGATGTTGACATCTGCAGGTTCTGCTAACTGATAAGGTATCCATGTTTCCGGATTAAATGGATTTGGGTAATTTGGTAAGAGTGCTGTCCGTTTCGGAGTTAACGATGCTAAGAGATTTTCTAAAAAGCGAATCCCTTTTTTTGATGTTGTATCTGACAGGTCTAAGTTTTGTGCTTGTGATACCCATTTTTGCATTTGGTCGCGTGTAAAAACAGTCTGTAGGTTGATATTCCACGCTGTTGGTGCGGCAGCTGCGTCATTAATTGCACCTGCAACTGTAACAAGATCGATAATATTGATAACACCGTCTTCATTAACATCCGCTGAGTTTCCACCTGATGACACTTGTTGTCCTAAACTTGAAGCGACCTGAACCAAATCCAAAATACTGACGACTCCATCTCTGTTCACATCACCTAAAGGTGGTTCGATTATCTCTGCATTTTCAAAGGTCGGGATATAACGGAATCCATTTGGAGCAACTAAAAAGCCAGAAATTCCTACAGTTGAAGTTTTAACATCAAGTACTTCGAATGCTACTGTTTCAAGGGTTCCGTTACCGTTGCCAACACCATCATCAAAATAGCTGCTCTCACTGCTTGATATATGTTTGAGTGCGGACTGGTCAAAATCAAGCGTTAATTCAGACCTTTCAACATTTTGACCATCAACGATGTCAATGTTAAAAATAAGTTGTTCACCGATCGCGGGGGAAAGCACCGTGGAAGGATTAATGCTAACAACTGCAGAAGAGGGTAATTCTGGTGGGACAACCTTTCCATTATAGGTAAAGAAGGGAGAAACGAAACCGATGTCGTAAAACTCGATAAAGGACTCTTTGACATCAACCACCTCAAAGGTGACTTTTGCCAATATACCTTTACCTCCTGTAAAACGTGATTTAAACCTTACTCGATCTTGATCTCTCGTTGCGTAAAATTCCCACTCAATAGTAGCTGAAGAATATACTAAATCCCCTTTTTTAACTTCAACAAAACGCAAAGCACTTTCATCAAAACTTAAGATAAAGTTATCAAACCATGATTTTGGACTCGTATCGGCTTCAATGTTGATGGTGAACTGTTTACCAATTGCGGGTGATACTATCGGGTAGGGGGTGATTTTAAAACTCTTGGTGATATGCCATAGGCGAACGGTGGGGTCCCAACTACCAGTTGCGATTGTTTTTCCATCGGGACTGAACGCGATGCTATCGACTGTACCCATCTTCTTGTCTCGGTCAGCGATGACACCGATCATCCTTTCAGTGGCAATATCCCATATACGGATGCTACCCCAATAAATCCCCGCTGCGATTGTTTTTCCATCGGGACTGAACGCTAAACACATGTTCCATAGGTAGCTATGGGCATGTTCTCCGAATGTTTTGATATTCTCAATAGTTTCCAAATCCCATAAACGGATGGCACCTTTCTCACTTCCAGTTGCAAACGTTTTTCCATCGGGGCTAAACACTACGCTCATGACATCTCCAGTTGTTTCATTGAGTGTTTTGATGTTTGCGTATGTGTTAACATCCCATAGACGAATTGTATTGTCCCAACTGCCACTCGCAAGTATTTTTCCGTCCAGACTGAACGCTACAGATGTAACCCTGCCCTGATGCTCAGTGAAAGTTTTTACGCTGGTTTCTGTATCCACATCCCACAATCGAATAGTCTTGTCGTAACTTCCGCTTGCGATCATTTTCCCATCAGGACTGAATGCTAAGGAAGAGACAGCATCCTTATGTCCTGTAAGAATAGCGATGTTTTTGTGTGTGTCTAAATCCCACAATCTGATGGTGCGGTCATAACTTCCGCTTGCGATCATTTTCCCATCGGGACTGATTGCTATGGAATAAACCGGGCTTGTATGTCCAGTGAGTGAGATGATCTCTTCACGAGCAGCCACATCCCATAGACGTACGGTTTTGTCCCAACTACCACTTGCGATCATTTTCCCATCGGGACTGAATGCTACGCTATCAACCTTACCTGTATGTCCCTCAAATGGAGTAGAGTGAAAAAATACGCGTGCGGAGGTGTTTAAGGTCAAAACGGTTAAAAGGGTAAATACAGTCAAAGATGTTTTCATAACCAAGTTCTCTTCTATATATTTTGAAGCACATCTTGTGGGGTTTGTTACCAAGAAATTGTCATTGTTCTTTTAACATGTTTTTGCTTCATCTCTATATTACCATGAAAAGTAGTTCTATCAAAGCGAATTTTCTGCTGGACATAACCCTTGAAAATTTTCATAGCACTCAATATAATGGAGGATATATCCAACCTAAAATTCTTCACAAACAGAAATGACATCTAAACTACGACCCGCACTCTATTTCCTTATCCCTTTTCTGCTTGGTATTTTCATAGGTGAATGGACATCAATTCCGATTCTTTGGCTATGGTTATCTGTGTTGATATGTCTTATCGGCAGCATTTTGACAAGAAATCAGTCAAAATATCTATGTTACGTGTTGCTCCATATCGCAATTTTTGCATGTGGAATGTTGAGATTGGAAATTGCTAATGTCCCATCAATACCTGCCGATTTTTATGACCAACCAATTAGTTTTACAGGTAAAACTGTATATCAACCGGAACGCGGTGAAACTTGGGAAGCATGCTATGCTGTTGGACAGATTCAACTTTTATCAGAACCGTCACAGACAGTATCGGCAAAGTTCTTGATAAGGTTTCAGGAATTGATACCGTTACGTTACGGTAAACATCTAACTTTAACAGGTGTGCTGCGTCAACCTGATACACAGAGGAATCCAGGTGGTTTTGACTATCGCGCCTATCTTGCACGGCAGAATGTCTCTGGAATCATCTATCATCAAGGATTGCTTGACATAGGCGAACTGTCAGGATTTCCACCATTGCGCTGGATAGAAGCACTGCGCTTGCGAACTGAGCAGATTATTGATAACGCATATTCGGGGTTAGAAACCCCTCCAGCAAATGCGTTGCATGCGAAATTGCTAAAAGCTATTCTGCTTGGAAAACGCAGCGATGTGCCATCAGAAACTTTAGACACTTTTCGTAACAGTGGTACTTTTCATGTGCTGGCGGTGTCGGGTTTGCATGTCGGACTCGTTGCAATGTTTTGTTACATCGGGTTATCCGTATTTCGAATTCCTAAGAAGATGCTTTCTCTTCTGACGATTTTTGCGGTACTTATCTACGCGTGCTTAGTCGGTTTCCGCCCATCCGTCTTTCGTGCTACACTTATGGCAATCCTATTTTTATTTGCAATAATAATTGATCGTGAGGCAGACCTTTTCAATCTGCTTGCTGTTGCTGCTTTAGCATTGCTTCTGTTAAATCCGATGCAGTTGTGGGACGTAGGTTTTCAATTGTCGTTTGTGGCGGTTGCCTCCATCGTCTATTTTGTTCCGAAAATGGAGAAACCTTTTCAGAAGTTGTGGGAGTCCGCTGAATCTGACGATATAAGTCACTTTCAAAAATTTAAGAACACAGCGTTAAAATGGTTGGTGTTATCCTATCTCGTGACATTCGCTGCGCAGCTTGGCACTGGACCGCTCATTGCTTTTCATTTTTACAGGGCATATCCACTCGGCATAATTGTTGGTCCGTTTGCTGTTGGTCTGGTATCGCTAATTGTTGGCGTGGGTATAGTATCAGTGTGCGTAGGGTTTATCTGGTTACCGCTTGCTAAACTGCTGGCATTGGTTAATCATGCTATCATCTTCATTTTTCTAAAACTCATCGGAATTTTTGGACAGGAATGGGGCATTATTAAATTAGCACCACCAACTTTAGGTCTTATCGTTATCTACATAACAGTATGTATAGGCATTACACATTGGCGGTATGTTTATAAGCAGTTGCAAGTTGTGAGTTTAATTAGTTTATCGGTTATAGCAATCTGGGTTTGGGACAGTGCATTGCATGAAAAAGGTCGTATGCTTGAAGTGATTACGCTTGATGTTGGGCAAGGAGACGCAGCGATTATCAGATTTCCTGATGGGAAAACGATGTTGATTGATGGTGGCATCCAACGTTCCTATTACGATGAAAAACGGCAGAGAGAAGTTGAATATGACGTAGGTGAACGCATTATTGGACCTTACCTTGATGCACATGGCATTCGGAAACTTGATTTGGTGATGCTTACGCATCCTGACATTGATCATGGTGGTGGACTTGCACATATTTTACAGAACTATAATATTAAGCGGATTATCGGCATACCGGATATGCAACTTGATTCACAAACCCATCAGCGATTACGCAGCATTGCCAAAGCGCAGGGCATTCCCTATTCTTTTCCATATAAAGGGCAATTTGAATTGACATCTACTGCTACGCTTAATCTATTGCACCCGATTGATGCTGCGTCCACTGATTTAATGGACAGGGATAAAAACGATGATTCGCTTGTGGTAAAACTCAGCTATGGAGAAGTAGACATCTTATTCACTGGTGATATTGAATCTAAGGCTGAAACTCGTTTAATAGCGTCTCGGCAAGATTTGAGGTCAGAAATAATAAAGGTGCCACATCACGGCAGCCGCACCTCAAGCAGCGCGCAGTTTTTAGATGCTGTTCAGCCGCGTTATGCTGTTTTTTCGCTTGGTAAAGGGAATCGGTTTCAATTTCCGCATGTGGATGTGGTTGCACGGTATCGGGAGAGAAATTGTGTGCAGTTGCGAACGGATCAACTCGGGGCGATTACGCTGAAAACTGATGGAAGGCGGTGTTGGTTTACGTACTACTGTTCTGGCTAACGGAATTTAATGTGTCAATAATTATATATCTTACCATAAGGGTTTTTCAAATATGAATAGGTTATTGCATCCGAATCCCCATAGGTGTCAACTTAAGAAGATGTCTACGGTTTGATGAGTGCTTCTCACACCCTTATGGTGATTGAAACTGACCCATATTTAGTCCCGTAGGGACGATATGTTTATAGAAAAAATGAAATAAACGCCCTCTTTAGTCCCGTAGGGACGATATGTGGATACCAATGACAAGTCCATAAACATTGCGTCCCTACGGGACTAAAGAGGTGGGTTGAACATAACACTATAAACATTGCGTCCCTACGGGACTAAAGAGGATTTCTGATATTCAGAAATCCTTAAGTTTACACCCGGGGAATGCCTAATGGCATTCATACCGTTGATTTATGGGTAGAGCGAAGCGAAACCCGACATGATCGCACTACCACACTAAGATTGTCGGGTTTCGCTTCGCTCTACCCGACCTACAATGCGACTATAAAATATTAACGTTTGCAATAAAATGCGTAGAAAAACTGAAAACTAAATAACCCTGCCTCCTGTTTTTTGGAGTTGCTTTTTTCTGATAGTTTCTGATACAATATCAGATAAGTGTGAACCAGAAAAGCGACTCGCTTTTTTGCGTTTCAAATAGGGGGTTGATACCCCTATTTTCTTACCGATATTATACTATGAAAACCCTTTCTGCACAAGGATTTAGCGCACTTTTTCCAATTTTTCTTAAGTCCAAAACGACTTATTCCGTTTACTTAAATGCTTCAGTTAAAAACATGCAATCTCCAACAAAACTGATATTACCAATTACATTAATCCTCTTATCCTTTACCATCGGGTGTGGACCAGACTCGGAGTTCAAAAGCCCTTGCAAAGGATCATGGATTACACGGTGTGCTGCGAATACTGAGATCCTGATAATCGGTCCCTATAGAACAGAGTGTCCAAGTTTTTCTGGGTCAGATTGCTATCTCGAATTCAACGAGGAAAGCCAGCGGTGGGAGTTTTTCTACGATGGCATACGGGGATTTGAGTTTGAGCCAGGGTTTATTTATACACTAAAAGTCAGCCTGCATGAATACGCTGGAGAGTGGCAAGATATAGGAAAGTACGAATATCGGCTCATAGAGGTGCTAAGCAAGGAGAAGGCTTCGGTTGATGAGAGACCGCCGCGAAAACCGTAGGTGTCCTGAAAATAAAGGAAAATAGAACCTACGCTTGTGATGCAGCAAGTAATGCTTCTTCAACTGCAGTAGGTAGGTGAATTAGATAGAAACGGTTTGCATCATAGGCGTACTCCTCTCCACTTTCATCTATAATTCGCAGATATCCCTGAGTTTTCATTTTATCATCAGGGATCACACGATAAAGTTTTCCAGTTTCAAGAGAAGCAGGATATCCTTCATTATTAAGACACAACCCAAATTGCGGTGTTTGTTCCAATTGTACCTCTTATCTCCCATGAATTGCGCGCAGATCCAGTCGTGCCTCAACATCATCCGACACGGCATTTGTCCAGTCCACATCGTCAATACTCTGCAGACTCATCAGCGCAACGTTTACCATCGGATTTGAAAGCGAATAGTTGAGTAGAAAACTATCTACATCAACCGCCGCCATCTCGTTAGGAAAACAGTGTTTCATGAGATTCTGGAAGACGTTGCTTGTGGTGGAGCGCATCAGCACAATACCCATTTCTTGTGCGACAGCATCAGGAATAACACCGCGTCTGCCAAATGTATCACACGTACTCTGATACATCAGGTTGTAGTGGATTTGCATCATATCAAACTGACCTGCGGCAATTAGTTGTTCCGTGCCACCTGACGGACCGTCCGCAGAAAAACCGATAAACCGCACCTTTCCTTCTTTCTTCAATTTGAGGTATTTTTCCAAGCCGCCGCCTTTCAGAATCTGTTCTGTCTCTTTCGCATAAAACCAACCGCCATGGAATTGGAGAACGTCAATATAGTCAGTGCGGAGTCGTTGTAAACTACCTTCCAAATCCGCTGCGATCCCATCCGGATCATACGCCTCCGTTTTCGTTGCAACGATGCATGCGTCCCGGCGATCTGTGATCGCTTTGCCGATAACTGTTTCGCTATATCCACCTCCATAGTTAGGCGCGGTGTCTATGAAGTTAAGCCCACAGTCTATGGCATAATGGATCATATTGACAAGCGACTTTTGATCGTGCTCTGGGCGGACTCTACCGCCGCCGTAGCCGATTTCTGAAACACTAAGTCCGGTTTTGCCGAGTGTGCGATACTGCATAAGTGTGAATTTCCTCCCGCCAATTGGGTGTATAAATACTTTTAAAAGGACTGAAAATCCATACCCTTCTATACACCTGTCGCCCCGCTGGGGCTATAAAAAATGGAAGAACGCTTTTCTATATACATTTCGCCCCGCTGGGGCTAAATATTGCGTTATGAAAACTAACAATCTGATAAAATATATTTCTGCGAGAACACCTATCTGAGTTAAAGATCGTTTTTAAACATAACTGTTTCGAGTAGAGCGATTTCCATTTTTAGGTTTTGTTCGATTGCTCCGTTTGATGCAATTCTGTCCAAATAGATTTTCCACCTGTTTGAAAACATCTTCCTTATCCGTTATCTTATAATTGGAACCACATCGCGTGATGACTTCACCAAAACGTGGACTCATAAGACGCAAAATTAGATGTAACTCTCCCTTATTGGCAAGTGCAATCTCTTTGAGAGATTTCAGTTTTTCAAGGTTATCAAGATCGGATTTCGCGATTGTCACTTCAACGGCAGATGTCTGTTGCGCTGCAACAGTTTCTATATCTAAAATTGTATCTGCTTGTATCTGACGCTGACGCTCTTCTACTTCGTCTTCATCATCAGAATTTCGGGTTTTCCTATTCTGATCGATTCTGACTGTCCCTTCAATCCAAACCATTCTATCTTCAAAGAGGTCGCCTGCCTTTTTGTATGCCTCTGGAAAAACAACGACCTCTATTGATCCCTCAAGGTCCTCAAACTCAAGTATTGCCATTGAGTCCCCTTTCTTGGTGGTGCGATTTGTAACACTGGTAATCATTCCTGCTACAGAAACTGTGGACTCAATCGGATGTCCGCCAAGGTTTTGAGTACTTGCGGATGTATAATTTTCAATGATGTCTGTGTATTGCTGGAGTGGGTGTCCGGAAACATAAAATCCGAGTTGCTCTTTTTCAAGCTTAAGCCGTTCCAAAGGGTCATATTCCTCTACTGCCGCGAGCGTTACCACTGTTGTCGGCATGTCCTCTGCCTCTCCAAAGAGGTTCATCTGTCCGCGTTCACGCACTGCTTGTGCACTTTGTGCGGCTTTCAGGATACTTTCCAAGTTTTCAAGAAGTTGTGCCCGATGTCCTTCAAGGTTATCAAAAGCACCGCTTAAAATAAGACCTTCAACAGACCGTTTATTGACTACTTTTGTATCCACGCGTTCGCAGAAATCTTGCAGCGATGTGAACGAACCGCCCTCTTTTCGTGCATCCACAATTGCATCTATTGCGTTGTCCCCAACGTTTTTCACTGCCACAAGTCCAAAACAAATATCATTGCCATCCACTGCAAAATCCTTATTGCTACTGTTAACATCTGGGGGAAGCACATTGATTTCCACACCAAGGAAATCAGCAAGTTTGACACATTCAGCTCGGTAACGCGTAATTTTGGATGAGTCACCTGCTTCTCCAGTCATCATCGCTGCCATAAATTCGTGCGGATAGTGTGTCTTCAGGTATGCCATGCGGTAAGCTAACATAGCATAAGCGACAGAATGTGATTTGTTGAAGGCGTATCCACTGAACGGTTCAAGGAGGTCGTATATTTCTTCTGCATCTTTTTTAGAAATCTCATTTTTGAGGGCACCCTCAACGAATTTCTCTCGCTGCGATTTGATCAAATCTAATTTCTTTTTGCCCATCGCATCGCGGAGGATATCTGCCTCACCGAGTGTAAAGCCTGCCATATCACGGGCAATCTGCATCACCTGCTCCTGATAGACACATACACCGTAAGTATTTTTGAGCGCATCTTCAAGCGACGGATGCAGATAACTCACAGGTTCTAATCCGTTTTTTCGGTCTATGAACTGTTGCATCATGCCGCTTTCTAATGGACCTGGACGATAAAGCGCTGGAATTGCAGCGAAATCCTCAAAGTTATCCGCTTTGAGTTGTGTAACAACCCTATACATGCCTGAGGAGGTTTCCAGTTGGAATAAAGCAGCAATCAGTCCTCTACTAATTAGTGAAAAGGTCTTTTCATCGTCAAAAGGGATATCTTCTAACTTCAAATCTATGCCATGATTCGCCTTGACCATTTGGAGACAGTCATGAATCTCAGTGAGGCTGCGGACACCAAGGAAATCAAATTTGACGATACCAACATTTTCAACAGTTTTGCCTTCAAACTGTGTTGCAACCTGGTCATTTTTATCTTTAAATAGCGGTGCAAAATCTGTCAGCGGTCCATTCGAAACAACGATAGCAGATGCATGACAAGAGACGTGCCGTTTCATGCCTTCTACAGATTTGCTGAGATCCATTAATTCTTTATTTTCTGGCTGTTCTGCAAGTGCTTGAAATTCTGGCACTTGTTCCAAGGCATCATCAAGTGTAATGCCTGGGATGCTTGGAATCAACTGCGTTAGTTTATTAACATTTTCAAGAGGCACATCAAGTGTGCGTCCAACATCTTTGATAGCAGCTTTTGCTCCCATGGTTGCAAAGGTGGCAACCTTGCCAACAGAGTCTTGGCCATATTTTTTAACGAGGTATTCAATAACGTGATCACGGGCGCGGTCTGCAAAGTCAATATCAATATCAGGTGGGCTAATCCGTTCAAGGTTAAGAAAACGCTCAAAGATACAGCCATACTCCATCGGATTGAAAGTAATTACATCGAGCGCATACAGGACAAGGCTACCGGCAGCGGAACCACGAGCGGTGAGTGGATATCCCTGTTCATTAGCGTATTTCACATAGTCCCATACAATCAGGAAATATCCTGGGTAACCGGTTTTATTTATAATGTCAAGTTCATGATTCAATCTTTGGAGAACATCCGAGGAGAGTTCACCGCCCAATTTTTCACGCAATCCTTGGTAGCAAAGTTCTTTTAGGTAACTCTCATTTGTATGTCCTTCGGGCACATCATATTTCGGCATCACGCTCTTGCCATAATCAAGCTTGAGGTTGCACCTTTTAGCAATTTCAAGTGTGTTGCTGATGGCTTCAGGTGGGTAATTTTTAAGCACTTCCCGCATTTCGTTAACGTCTTTAAAATAGAAATGATTATCAAATCGCATCCTGTCTTGCTCGTTGACAGTTTTCTTTGTTTGGATACAGAGAAGTACATCGTGCATGTGGTGATCGGATTTGTGGAGGTAATGGCAATCGTTTGTGCCAACAAGAGGGAGATCAAATTCTCTTGCTAAATCAACCATTATTGGGTACGCTTCAAGCTCCTTGTCAATATAATGGTTTTGCACCTCAACATAGAGGTTACGAGGGCCCATGATGTCAATTAAGGTTTTGAAGTTTTGGATGCCTTCTTCCCGTTTGTCTGAAGCGACGAGTTGTGGCACCTGTCCTTGGATACAGCCCGTCAGTGCGATAATCCCTTCGCGGTATTCCCGTAAGATTTCCATGTCAATGCGCGGTTTACTATAGAAACCTTCTGTATAACCGAGCGACACTAATTCAAGAAGGTTTTGATAGCCAGTCGCATTTTCTACAAGGAGTGTTAAATGGTAGGGGCTGCCTTGTTCTTTCCCACGTTTTTTTCGGTCACCGGGAGCAACATATACCTCACACCCGACAATAGGATTTACACCCGCCTCTTGTGCTTTGGTGTAAAACTCCCATGCCCCGAACATATTGCCGTGGTCAGTGAGCGCAACAGCGGGCGCGCTGTTCTCAACTGCCCACTGAATCATATCTGAAATGCGGCAAGCCCCGTCAAGCATACTGTATTCGCTGTGGTTGTGTAGATGGACAAATTCGGAAGACATGGTTCTCCTACTTTTAAGCTTTTTATGTATTTTACGATAAAAAATCGGTTTAGATTTCAACTAATTTACAGATATAATTATAGCAGAAAAAAGGTGAATTTACACAACGAAATTTGCAAGAAAAAATTCGTTTTCTGGTCGAAATACCGTTTAATATTGACATACTGCCTACGCCTTGCTATAATAATAAATACTGCCAACTTGCAGTTTTTCCAAGTGTGCAGAATCCGTTTTTAGAACTTACGAATGCAAAAATCGAGACTTCTTCTCCTGTTCTTAACCCTGTTTTTTGTGATGCTCGGGTTTGGCATCATCATTCCAAATCTCGCTTATTACGCAGAAGATATTGGGGCAACTCCCACCAAAATTGCGATATTACTTTCTATCTATTCTGGAATGCAGCTGTTGTTCGCTCCGATTTGGGGTCGCCTGTCAGACAAACACGGCAGGAAACCAGCAATTTTGCTTGGCTTGCTTGGGAATGCCGCTGCCTTAGTTGCCTTCGGATTGGCAAAGGAGTATATATGGCTTTTCGCCGCTCGGAGTGCAGCTGGCATCGCTTCAGCAGCGGTGTTGCCCAGTGTCATGGCTTATGTTGCAGATGTTACTACATCAGAAGAACGCGGCAAAGGCATGGGATTGATGGGTGCTGCGATGGGACTCGGTTTCATTCTCGGACCAGCAATTGGCGGTGTCATGGGACGGCACGATTTGCCGTTCTTTGTTGCGGGTGGGTTGTCACTATTAACTTTTCTTTTTGCGCTTGTTCTGCTGCCTGAATCACTTCAGAAAGACGTTGTAGGCGAACGTCACGAATGGATATCTCCACGCGAACTATTCCGTAGAACAACATTGAAATCTTCGCTCACTCCGCTATTCCTTGTTGCCTTTTTTACCACCTTCAGTTTCGCTGGATTGGAAACAACATTTCCACTGTTCATTGAAGAAGGTTGGGAGTATAAACAAAAAGAAATGGGATGGATGTTCATGGTCATGGGTGCGATTGTCGTGCCTCTACAGGGTGGATTGCTCGGTAGGTTGATTAACTGGATAGGAGAACGCCGGATAATTATAGCAGGTTTATTACTAAACGCGCTCGGCATGGTGCTCTTTCTCAATGCATCCTCCTTCGTCACATTAACCGTTTATCTTACGATTACTGGGATCGGTAATCAACTAATCCGTCCAACGAATACATCATGGATTTCTAAGCAGACCAGCATTGGGCAAGGTGCGGCTATCGGGATTATGGATGCGTTTTTGAGTTTAGGACGTGTTTTAGGGCCACTCCTCGGTGGCTGGTTGTATGATAAATCAGCACATCCAGAATTTGTGAAAACAGGTTTTAACAGCGTCCTCGGAGCTTGGTTATATGAAAGTAACGCCTATTCTTATACCGTTTTGGCAGGAATTTTAGTAATTGCTATCGTTTGCCTATATGTCCCTTTGCGTCGGGTTGAACGTAATACACAAGCTTAAGAGTTTCTCATTCCTTCGGCAACGGTGGTAACCGATGCGTTACGCGCCGTGTATTATATTCAAGACGATACCGCTGATGTGCTTCGTCATCTGGATAATGTTCAGTTTTCGGATATGGATAGGTAGACATACCGTGAAACGGTAGCGGTTCAACCGTCTGTGATGTGAGTGTATTTATATCCCCATCTTTGTCCCACCCATCGCTATAGAGAATAAAGTCCCGGACCCAACCATCTTTTAGTGGTGGCAGTCGTGATGCGTCAAATTCAACTGTAATTTCATCTCCCGCATTGAGGATAACGTACATATCATCAACTGCTTGCAATAAGGGGTTGACATCGCCGTAACGGGTATAAAATCCTGCCAAGTCTCGCCATTGTGGAGATGTAGTTAACTTTTGATAGTCAAACAAGTGTGGTGCATGTGGATTCGGGCGATACATCTCTGAAAAGCCCCGGTAATGTAGGTCTGCGCTATCAGGATTTAATTCTGTTGTTTCCATTGGAACATTTTGCTCGCCAACTGTGAAAAATACGAAATCCCAATAAATTTGCATATCAGTTTGAATCCGCACATGTCGGTCATCCGACAAAAATTTGCCGGTCAGATCAATAGCGATAGTCTTGTTTTTACCTGCGGGTATGCCAATCATATCAATCACGGTTTCCCATTTTCCAACTTTGTTTTTCACTGCAACGGAGGGGAAGCGAGGCGCAATTGCAGGATTTTGGGATAAGGCAACATTGATGCTGGTATCCGTTGGAAATATCCATCCGTTGAGGTAGAGCGTCACAGGGACATTATCAGGGACATTATTGCCAAGATCAAGGATAATAGCATGCGGTTCTACAACGCCTTGATAGGGACCGGGGGTGTGTTCAACAGCGTAATGGTAATCAGGTGCTTTTAAGGCATCAGACACATCTTCACCTTTGTGGTTTACAGCAGATTTTGGATATAATTTTTCCGATACACCATATATTTTGAATTCTGCAAATGGCGGTGGAGTATACTGTTCATTTACGAAAATATCGGTATCTGTTGGGTGGTCAACGGCTATCAGTTTAACCATATCAAAATATGCGGTTTCCCACAACTCCTCTGTAATCTGGATAGAATATTTTCCAGATTTAGGTTGTATTTGAGATGCCGATATTTTTATAAAATCTTTCGTCTCATCGGGTGCGACAAACCCCATAGCGGTGACGAGTCCAAGTGGAGCACGCCAAAGCAGATCGGTGACGAATTGGTACTTCTCGCCATCATAGACATATAAAAACGGACATGAACCTTTCAAAACCTGTTTTTCTGAAATCTGTTGTTTTGCCTTCGGTTGGATAACATTCTGCGGCACACCGTTTGTCCACACAACACGAACAACATCGGCTACATCAAACGCACCTAACCCGAAATGTGCCACCTGTTGAGACACATATTGCAGCTGATATAGGTCACTGACTTTTACCTCTAACTTTGATCCAATTCCGTTCCTATTGACTTTGTTATTTCCTGTGATAATACCTTCTAACCGCACCTGTATCCAGTTGTTTTGATTTCCGCCATTGTTCTGCAATGCACGCAGCTGCCCTTTGTCGTTGATAAAGAATAGGTCTAAATCACCATCGTTGTCGTAATCACCTACAGCACCCGCGATCCCCTTCTCCATCGGTATTATACCCTTCGTTTCGGTAAAGCGACCAGTTCCATCGTTTCTGAACATGAACATCCGATCTTTGCCACTCACCCAAAGGTCAACAAATCCGTCGTTATCATAATCTATGTTTTTCAATAGTGTAGCGCGTATGCTTTGCACACCTGCTTCTAAGCGCGGATCGTCTACAAAACTTGCGTCACCTCTATTAAGGTAAAGGTGGATACGTTCCTCTGTTGCTAAGAAAATATCAATGTCGCCATCGTTATCATAGTCACCAATAGCAGATGCAGTGTAATGTATATCTTGTGGAATACCTGTCTCGTTGGTATTGGCACGGAGACGCCCTTGGCGGAGGTTATCGTAAAGAGTGCATCCGGTTTTACGATGTGTCATGAAGATGTCAATGTCACCATCATCGTCAAAATCTGCGGAGAACGCTGCGTCAGGTATATGCTGTGCTTCGTCTGTTTTCACGAAAGTTTGTTCGCTTACGTCAGTAAACCGGTCTTTTGCCTCATCACCGTTATTCCGATACATCGTGATGCTGGTTTGCCCTGAAAGAAGATCGAGATCTCCGTCGTGGTCAAAATCAACGGGCAGCAGAAGATCCGTTTGCTCTTCTACTGTATATGCCTCAACAAGACGAGATACGTCCCAAAAAGCACCTGTCTTTTGCTGGTAATAAAGTATTCCCATTCGTGGGGATTGGAATAAGAAATCTTGTTTGCCATCTTTATTCAAGTCAGCAGCTGTGACTGCAATGTGATGCTTTTCATCGCCGGCAAACATCTGACCATGCTCAAATGACTTGCCAGCATTCCGATATAACATCACACCGTTTGATGCTGTATACAGATCAAGATTTCCGTCATTATCGTAGTCCAGAAGAAACACTGTGCGAGGCTTTTCTAAAAGTGGATTTAAGTCATGTAATCCAAGTTGTTCGGTGACATCCACAAATTCCACGTTTATTGGTGGACTCTGTTTTGCTGCGATTCGCGCTTTGAATCCTGGACGAAACGTTTCTATTGGATGTCCAAGGATATTGGTTACCAATTCTCCAATGCCTTGCTGATAACGCGGACTTGCACGATGCAAGTTCGCAAAAATCCGGATATTTCGTGAGGCTGCCTTTAGGTCGTTTTTCTTTATTGCGTCTATCCCTTGTGTTAAGTATACCAACTTTTCAGCATCGGTATCTCCTAACAAAATCAGCAAGTCTTGACAAAGTTTTTCAGCATCACTAAGTTTTTCTTGTTCAAGCAGTGCTTGCGTCAACTTCAGTAGAACCACAACATTTACGGGTGAGCGGTTATGAAGTTCCTGCAAGTGCCCAGCTGCCTTCAATTGTGCTTCTGCATTGTTTCGCTGTCCGAGATAGTGGCGGATAAGTTTATAGCGAAATTCCAATTCATCGGGCGCCAACTGAACTGCTTCTTTCATTGCCTCTACGGCTTGTGCAGTTTGCCCTTTTACCTGATAGACCTCGGATAAAATGAAGTGTAGTTGACTATCCATCGGTGCAACATCAATGCCGCGCTTAACCCATTCTTCTGCAGCATCGGCTTGCTGTAACCGCAAGTGGGCAACAGCGAGGTTACCGTAGCCAATTGCCTCATGGGAGAGTAGTTCAATAAGGGTGGAAAATGCCGTAAGTGCTTTGGAAGGTTGCGATTCTTCAAGATATGCTAACCCAAGATTCTGATGTCGTATCGCCTCCTGAATAATCTTTGTGTCGTCCATTTCCTGTGCAATCGCGCTTATAACAGCAAAAAGAAAAATTGCAAATATGAAACTGGTTATGAGTTTTTTTAAATAAGGTAAATGGGATAGCATTGTTAATTACGCCTCTGCCTTTGGCTCTTGGAAAGATGCGGCAGATTCCTGAATTGCTTGCTTTAGTGCTTTCAATCGGACCTCCAATGAATCTTCGAGTTGTTTGAGGTGTAGTAGCCACGACTCTTTGGATTGACCTTCCTCATTACCGAATCCGTCAGTCATTGAAAGGCGGATATATTTTAATCGTTCTGATTGCAGAACTGACAGTTGTGAGTCATAGTCTGAAATGCCTGATTCCAGTAATTTTGAGAGTTCTCGTATCTGTTCCATTGTGCTTCTCCTGTTCGTAGAAATTTTAGTTATTTTCTCATATTTTGTGCCTGCAAGCAAGCGAATTTATGTGGACGGTGTATTGAATTAGACAGAAATGGAACAAATCGTATATGCCTTAAAATAAAAAGCACTCAATGCCAGCGTGATACTGAACGCAAACATTGAGTGCTTAAATTCGAAAATAGGTTATTCCGTGAGGGTTATAACGCCACAACTCACTTGCGTGCCATCTGCTAAATCACCAGATCCCACCTGTTCATGAATAACTAATACTTTACCGAGTATATCGGTTTCTGAATTGGTGTCAATGGTCAAGTCAGTGGTGTAATCCTGGTCCCCTATGCCATTTTCATCTGTTGTAAAAGAATAGGCTTTAAAAGCTTCAACATCCCAGATGCTACCGGGTGTTTCGCAACTGTCGCCAGAATAGATATATGCTGCGTACTTGCGGCCAGGGCCCGCATTCTGAATCTTAACATCAAAGCTCAGAATTGTACCTGATTCTATGTTATATTCCGCGAAAGTAGCTTCGCCGGTGATCCCACTTCCATTCTTTTCATCAAGTGTTACCGTAACTGTTCGATTTAGATCAACGGTGCTAAATAAGTCAAGAACTTCTCTTGTTGAAACATTATCACAACCTATAGTGAAACACGCTGTGAAAATGAGAGCAACTAACACCCATAACGTCTTATTATTCAATTTAAGGACGTTTTGTGTGCCTATAAAAGACACGAAATTTTTGTACATTTTAAATCTTCCTTTCTTGCGCCAGAATTTGGCGGTTTTGGTTAATTTGTTCTCCGTTTTGGAGACTTAGTGTATTAATAAAAGAGATATGCCCTCGTATCTGGTTCTCCAAATAAAACAATATCTGATAAACTTCTGGTGCCCTATGAGTTTATGAACCGAAACATTGGACATATCTCATATCCTCGTGCAACGAGGATGCTCTTTGAGTTCTACTTAACTTCTTATACGGTGGATTCTTTCTCTACACGCGTCCACCTGTCGCGAGTCCTTTGAGCCTTACTAAAAATATGTACGCAACTTACTTGTAAACGCTGAATTCCGTAAGCATAGTTGCGTATTAATTTGGTGCTTTCATCAGAGGCGCATGTGAAGAGTTTTCAAGTCCAATAAGCTGCAAACCGCTGTTTTCGGTACCGACATAAAGTATGCCATTCGCAACAGCGATAGAAGTAGCATCATCCGGAATTTCTGGCGTAATCCGTTCCCAAGTGGCATTTGTAGTCAATCTATAAACTCCACCCTGCGCATTTTTTGAAGAACTCACAGCATATAAAGTTGTGTCGTCCAAAGCAAAACGGTCTATCATGAGCTTTTGACCGTCCAAATCGGTAATGATGTTCCATTTAGCGCCATCGCTTGAGGACAAAGCTGCTTTGTCAGTTGCTATATAAACAGTTTCGTCAGTGATAAGTATCTGCTTAAAAAAATTAACAAATATTGGTAGCGGTACGGTTTTCCAATTCTTTCCTCTATCAACAGAGTGAAGTAGAATACCATCCGGCTTGCCGACGTAGACAGTGTCACCAGAAACGCCAAACTTAAAACTATTAAAACTATTAAAACTATTAAGAGAAGTAATATCTGCCATGTCGCGAGTATCTGCGATCTTGGTATCGTACCAACTTGCATCGTTGTTCACTTGGGATTCAGAGTGCCAGATTAAAAGTTTCCGTTTGTACTCAACATAGAAGGTGTTACCACTGACAGCAAATCCTCCATAGATATCTGTCCCAATGCTAAGGAAATTTTTTATAAAATTACTGGCATTTTCTACATCATCCTCCATGGATGTCTGTGCTGCCTTCATAAATGCTTCTATAGGATTCCTTTCACCCAAGGTGGGAACACCTTGGATCGGGAGAAGCACTCTATTTTCTTCGTTTAAGTAGAAAAAAATCAATTCTAATCCTGCGTATCCTTTTGCATAAAGGATATCATCTGCTTCTGTCATCTCTCGTATACTTGCCTTGGTCAACGGCACCTCTGTGTTCATAATAGTCATATTCATACCACTTAATTCCACAGGAATTGCTTCCCATGACTGCCCACCGTCGGTTGATGTAATAAGTTTTTCATCTGCTACTGCGTAGAGTTTATTTTTAAAGACAGTTAGATTTTGTATGTTGCCGCCCAATCCAGTATTAAATCGCTTCCACGAATTGCCGCCATCGGTTGACCGACGGATTCCGTAATTATCCCCTATGTAAAATTGGTACTTGACATCTGTAGATTGTTGTTGATGAGAGGATTCATTACTACTTTGGACTTTCAAGGCAGCAACAAAACTTGGGTTTATGAGTTTTACTAAAGGTGCCGTTATCCAAGTTTTTCCCTCATCCGTTGAACGTACAGTGTTGGACGTGGGTGCTATTAATAGCATGACCGTTTTTTCTTTAGCAACAATCTTGTCCATTATTACTACATATTCATTTTGAATAACGTTTGTCGGCGTAATATCTGTCCATGAATTGCCGCGATCTGTTGATCGGAAAACTGACCATAAAGACTTTTTACTCAGCATAACCTTTACTGTAGTCCCAAAATCCATAAAATTCTTCATATCCGCCGAAATTTTGAGAAGTCCTGCCACAACATAAAGGCGGTGTCCTGCTACTGCGAATGCATGAATAGATTTAGATTCCGCTACCGGTAATTGTTCCCACACATCTGATCTATCAAACCCCTCCTTCGAACTCGGTTCCAGATTGAGGCGGAAAAGGCCCCGATTGGTACCAGCAAATAGTGCGTTTTCAACAGATGTTAATGCATAAATTTTTCTCCTTGCTAAACCGTTGTTTAAAGGTGTCCAAGAGATGCCTGCATCTTCAGAACGGAACACCCCTTGCAGTAGGGCGAGGTAAAGTTCAGTAGAGTCTTGTGCATTATCTTTCACGATCAAGCCCATGGCCCGTCCTTTCGGACGGGTGCCGAGAGGTTTCCACGTCTTACCTTTATCTTCTGAAGCGATTACCGCCTCATCAGCCACAATATAGAGAGTGCCTCCTTGTTCAGTTATGGGTATGGGCATTATAGGGTGCATAGCCGGTAAGTTACTATTTATTAAGTGCCACCTTTGGTTATCAGTTGTCATGCGATAAAGCCCTATTGGAGTTATCGCAAATAGATCGTTTATTTTTGTAGCAAATAGTGTAGATACTTTTACCGCTCCAGGACTGTCAAGTTGAGTCCACCGTTCCGTTGAGAGTGGCAACTCAGTTTCAGTTGTTGGAATAACATTGGTAAAGTTCACGTTTTGAGATGTATCCACTTTTTCGCCAGTGCCTTGACTTTTACTGGAAATATCAGTGGTTCCGAGTTGATTACGCGAATCAGGTTTTATTTTTTGAGCAACGCTAACAGGTGTATCAACGATTTCAACCGTTAACACTGATTCGGAATCGAGATCGTACGGTTGGAAAGAGAGTAAAAGGTGTTGGACTCCAATTCCTATGAATAAAAGGATTAGAATAGCAGAAGCAGCAGAAACCATCCATGGCACAAAAGGTTTGCTACCTGAAGGAACAATAGGATTAACGCGTGCAACTTCCTTCATTATGTCTTGCGTCAAGTGTGTTGGAAGTTGGAAACTACTAAGATTTTCGCTAATTATCGCTTCCTCTTTCCTTAAACGGTTGCGCGCACGATTGAGTCGGCTTTTAATTGTATTTGGAGACACACCAAGCATCTTGCTAATCGTCTCACATGTCATTTCTCCGAGATAATGGAGTGCCATGACTGTACGTTCGCTTTCTGGCAGTTTTTGGAGCAACTTTTGGACAACTTCGCGACGGGCTTCAGCCGTTTCAGTGTCTCGTTTTTCTGCGATGTATTGTGAATGTGACACTTGATCAATCTCCGCAACGTCGGTAGTTTCTAAAGATTGGACCGGAAGTTTCTTTTTTCGATGCCATTCAGTGCATAGGTGAGACGCAATTACGTATACCCATCCCGGAAACAAACTGTGATCTTTTAAAGTTCTGAGTCTTTGATAAGCTCTGAGAAAAGCATCTTGCGTAATTTCTTGAGCAATGTGAAAATCGCCTATTTTTCGCCATGCAAGTGCATGAATTCCCTTTTGATATTTTTCAACGAGGGCAGTAAATGCCGTTTGATCACCGTCCAATGTCCGCTGAATCAGTTCAGAATCGTTATTTTGCATAAAAAATACTCCGGAGTGGTACCACTACTTAATTTAAGTGACGAGTTTTAAATTGAAGAAGGTTGCATTATTTTATGGATTTTATAGAAACTGTAAAAATTCAACCATTATAGAATAACATGTAATTGTGAAATATAGTAACCTTTAGAATTAACAGGACATTTGAGTTGTGAATCAACGCTGAATGCGCTTTTGGCATTCAGCGGGAGGGAACTCCGATTCCCGACTATCAAGGTATCGTCGCGATTCGGAGATCGCTCCTACAGAAAACGCGTCTCTTTAATTTCAAAGTTTACTATAGTTTGTAAAAATCCGAGCCTCTTTTCAGATTGTACCCAAGTTTATAGTTTAGACGTTAAAATTACAGATGGAATTTACCTTTAAAATTTGGCATAAGAAAAATAGATGGAGTTCATAAAAATGAAATTGAAAACTATCGGTCTTATCAGTTTTATAGTGATTGTGTTAGGAAATGTCATGGTTACAGAGGGATCTTCTGGAATAGACCATCGCGATATCTTCGTAGGAGCAAGTGCGCGAGCGGTTGGTATGGGAAGCGCCTTTACCGCTGGTCCTTCAGCAAATAATGGTTTTTTATGGAATCCGTCTTCACTTGGGTTTATGAACGGATTAGAAGTGAATATGGGCGGGATTCCGTTTTCAGGTGAACCGTCAGGTCCAGATCAGGCGTTTTCGTTTGCGGCAAGTCCTAATACATTGGGTTTAACCGAAAAAAATGTGGGAAGTCTATCTGTAGCGTCTTGGTTCAATGGATGGAACAATGCTAACAGTGAGTCTACCCAAATAGTGCTTTTAGGATACGGTTTAGCATTAAGTGAACGGGCATCCGCTGGAGCAAATTTACGCTATTATCAAAACAGCACATCAATCAGGACGAATTATCTTTGGAGCGTGGATATCGGGACACAGTTTACCTATCCGTTGGAAAAGTTTGGTGATTCGGTCACGGTAGGTATGAACTTGTCGGAATTGAGCAATGGAATCAGGGAAAATGGAGCGCTTATCGAAAGTTTGCCGTTGGCTGCACGTTTCGGGACGACATATCGCCACGACAGAGCAACTTTGTTATCTGCAGACATTGCTATCCGTGGACAGAATGATGTGAGTTGGGGCGAACGACTCCGATTACATTTCGGTGCTGAACGTTGGTTGTTCAATAACCATTTTGGGGTGCGTATAGGCTATACAACTCTAACTGCATCCGATAAATTTAGTGCAGGTGAATGGACTCAAGGTATCAGTTTTCGGAACTCAACAGGACAGTTGGACTACGCTCACGTTAGAGGTGGTGAGTTGGGTCAAAGTCTACATTGGATTTCTGCAACATTACGGTGGGGTGGAAAAGAGAAAAGTTCCACTCTTATTGCGGAGGTTCCTACTCCTGTCACGAAGGCAAAGCCTAAAGATGTTTCTGAAACGGATGTATCATCGCCAATTCTGATGCCGAAAACACTCGATCCCGATGTAGGAACTGAGACATCAATAGGAGAATTGCAACTCTCCGAATCCGCAATTTCACCGAACAGTGATGGCATTGCGGATACCACTACATTCCGTTTTAAGGTTCGAGCAAATGACAAATGGAAATTGACACTCCGTGATGCGTATACAGAACAGGTTTGGGAAAAATCTGGAACAAGTTCTCCCACAGATGGAGTTATCTGGGACGGAATGGGAAGTAGTGACAAACTGGTGCCTGATGGGGATTACGTGGCACAACTATACATTATAGACGCGAAAGGCTCACCTCATCTCAGAAACAGCAAAAAAGTTACGGTTGATCTGATTCCGGCAACGTTAGAGATTTCTAAGAAGACACCCACAAGCGTTGGTGTCAAAACATGGGACATCAACTCTATTGCAAATTGGAAGCTTGAAATTTATGATGCGAATAACAAACTGGTTGAAAAGAACGAAGGAAACGGTTCGCCGCCAGAGACGGTAGTTCTAACTAAAGTGCCACAGTTGGCATCAACAACTTATAAGTTTGCCTTGAGTGTTCAAGACATAGCCGGGAATAAGAGTGTGCATCAAGCACAGTTGCAATTCGGTAGTGGAACTACTGATATCGAAACTCAGGCGGTAAATGAGAAACCTAAGTTAACCCTGATGGTTGGCTCTTTTGCTGAGCGGCGCTATGCAGATATGTTGGCTGAGAATCTACAACGTTTATACCCGAATGAGAAGGTAAAGATATACACTGCGACAGTTAATGGAAAGACATTGAATCGGGTGACCATTGGAGAATTTGCTGTGCGATCAGATGCATCAGAACTCAAGCAACAAATTCAAGAGTCGCAAGGCGTAGAACCTATTCTGATTACGCCTCAGTAGGCTTTTCATTCCCAGAGCCATTCCGTTTTCTCAAATTAAATAGGATCGCGACCAGGAGGTCGCTCCTACAGGAAGAGACTTTAGTAAAAGGTAGAACCTATTGAAGAATTGAATGGTTCTGTCTCATTTCAAGGTTTACTAAACACATATCACATTTTGTAGAATTCTAAAGCGTTCTGGTAAAAAAAGCGGTTTTTCTCTGCATCAGATGCGTCTTCAATAGCGAAGAGTAGTGCTTCTAACCATTGATGATATTGGGCAGCTAAGGTGCAGACGGGCCAGTCGCTACCAAACATGAGGCGGTCATAACCAAAAACTTCTATGAGATGTCGGATGTAAGGTTTTAGTTCCTCTGGTGTCCAGTCTTCGCTGGCGGTTGTTACAATACCTGATACTTTGCAGTAAACATTGTCAAAGGCGGCGAGTTCGCGCATGTGGGTTGCCCACGGTTCGAATTCACCGTCTTTTATATTTGGACCGCCACAGTGGTTGACAGCATGTGTGATGTCTGGTGTGGCTTTAACCAATTCGATGGCGGCAGGAAGTTGATCGTGTTTAGCACAGAGTTCAAAAGAGAGATTATATTTTTCTAATAATCTTACGCCTTTAATTAGTTCGGGAGCGGCGTAGAATTGGTTGTCTGGGTGGTGCCATGCCATCCGACGAATACCGACGACAAGATCGGACGCCGCGAGTTGTTCAAGAATAGCCTCAACATTTGGCTTTTCCAGTGGTGCAGCAGCCGCAATTGCCTCTATCATTCCATCTGTTTCTGCGATGTGCGTTAGCCATTCCACTTCTTGAACAACGTGCGTTTCTGCAGGGTCGCCTTCCACGTGAACCGATTTCACAACGTTTATATCGCCAATAGCGTCGCGATAATCTTGCGGTGTATATTGCTGCTTGAGTAAGTCAAATCCCTCTAACCAAGGATATTCCAAATTAGATGTATCCCAAAGATGTTGGTGGGTATCAATTATTTTAAGCATATATATCCTTTCAAGTTCCAGTAATGCTTATTATCTATAGGTATTATATCATATCAAATAGATTTTTAAAGAAAATCCTGTGACAAAACTCCAATTTCCTAAACAAAGGATTGTAAAATCAGCGTTTTTATGTTACTATGATATGTAGAAAAAATCAATTCTTGAAAGGCTATAAATGGCTTCCAACCTCAATTCATTTCCTGCCTATTTCGCGTTATTTAAACTTACATTTCGCCAACTATTTTGGAGTCGGCGAGGACTTCTGATTCTAATTGGCGGTCTATTACCGCTTGTTATCGCGCTTGTGGTTCGGTTTTATGCGCGAAGATCGGGTTTGGTGAACGGTTTTATCCCGAATATAACGTTTCTTTATTATGGATTTTTGACGAATTTGTGTGCGATATTTTACGGTTCAGCAATTGTCTCGGATGAAATTGATGGCAAAGGTTTAACATATCTCCAGATGCGTCCGCTCCGTAAATCGTTGATTCTGCTCAGCAAATTCGCAGCCTATATGATAGGAACCGTTGTACTCATCAGTATATCCCATCTGCTTCTAACGGGAATTATGGAGACGCATCCGAAACTAAGAGATCGTTTTTTGGTGTTAGGAATGAGTTTTCGTTATACTGGCTCAATGGCATTGGGATTTTTAGCCTACGGTGCTTTCGCTGTGCTTTTATCTGCTCGATATAAGCATCCGGTGCTGTGGGGATTGCTTTTCGTGTTCGGTTGGGAACGAATTACGATAATTCCACTGATGCCGATGGGTATCAAGCGAATTTCAGTAACACATTACCTTATGACGATATTTCCGGATTTTAAATTGCGGCGTGATATGCTTGATGATTTGTTAGGAAATACACCTCCGACAGTATGGGTGGCAGCGTTAGTAATCTGCTTGCTAACGGTAGGAGCAATGTGGCTTGCTATTCGGATTTTTCGCGAGCGAGAATATTTGATGTAGAACTCCGCACCGAAATGGGTAAAACCTTAAAGATTTAAGCAGAAAGTACCCGTGCAGTTTCACGTGATACAATAAGTTCCTCATTCGTAGAAACAACGAGGATTTTAGTGCGGCTGTTATCTGCCGATAAGTCGTTTTCTCCAGTTGATTTCTGATTTTTTTCAGCGTCTAAATGGATACCGCACCATTCAAGTCCCTTGCAGACTTGAGAGCGTGTCGTGGCACTCTTTTCCCCGATACCACCAGCAAAAGCGATGACGTCAACCCCACCAAGCGCTGCAATATACGCACCGATATATTTTTTCACACCGTAAACATAAGTCTCTAAGGCTAAACGAGCGTTGTCATTACCAGCATTTATCGCCGCTTCTACATCGCGCATATCACCACTGGTACCAGAGATACCTTTTACTCCCGACTCCTCAATCAACTGACGACGAATTTCATCGGTAGAAAAACCCTCTTTGTCCATCAGATACAAGACAGCGAAAGCGTCTAAGTCTCCGCAGCGCGTGGATTGTATCATGCCGTATTGTGTTGACGCGCCCATTGACGTATCAATAGATTTTCCGTCTTTGATGGCACAGATGGAGGAACTTCCGCCGAGGTGGCAGGAGATAATCCGGAGTCCTTCTCCGCTTTCGCGTCCAAGCATCTGCGGCACGCGTTCGGAAATGTAGCGGTGCGATGCACCATGGAATCCGTATTTGCGAATACCGTGTTTTTCTACCCAGAAACGTGGCACGCCGAATTCGTAGGCGTAATCCGGTATAGTTTGGTGAAACCATGTCTCAAAGACAGCAACAAGCGGCGTGTTCGGAAGGAGTTCCTGAAAGGCACGAATAGAGGCGATATAGGCAGGATTATGCATCGGAGCAAGCGGTGTAGATACCTCCAGTGCTTCAATGACTTCTTCTGTAATCCGTGCTGAACGCCAGTACCCTTTGGCAAGAATAGTTTTGAATCCAACACCGTCCAATTGGTTCAGGCCTGTAAGACAACCGACTTCAGGGTCGGTAATGAGTTGCATAGCATGGGCAATCGCATCAATGTGTGATGGTGCATCAATTTCGCCTTCGCGGGACGGTTTGCCCGGTACAGCGTGTGTAAATGCAGATGGCGAATTGCTGATACGTTCTACACCTCCCTTGACGAGGGAAGTGGTTGTTTCCATATCAATGATTTGGTATTTGAACGAGGTGCTTCCTACGTTCGCACAGAGTATGCGCATGGTGGTTTTTTGTCTTTCTTATTTATTCAGAACTTTTAAAGCACTTTCAACTTCAGTTGCTAATTCTTCTGCATTCTGTTCAGCAAAAGGTGAAATTCCAGCAGCAGACATTAACTCTGAAAGATCCCATCGTGAAATGTTAAGAAGTTTTGCAGCCTTCCCCGCACTGATGTCAACTTGCCGAAGGAGTTCCAGTACAAAAGCCTCTTTCGCCTTGTACTCTGCGTCAATTTTATGGTGCAGCAGTGTTTCATCAATAGGAAGTGTGAATTGGACTTCAACCTGTGTTTTTGCCATACTCATCGTTCCTCATTTGTAGGGAATCATGAAAGTTTTTTCGTTTACTGGATTAGTGAGATGATTAATATGTGAAACATTTTACCACATAATACCTTCCAAATCAACTCCGAATACGCGTGTAGCATTGAACAGAAAAGGCGCGCTTACAAAGCGCGCCTAATATGCAGCATACTACACTTTGATTACGCTTTCGGTAAGGTTGGCAGTGTGAGGCGCGGACGCTCACCGAAATCGGGGAGTTCAGGTGGATTCTCTTCCATCTCTTGAAGGAGAATTTCGATTGCTTTATCAAGTTGTGGATCCCCTTCTGCCATATAATCCTGTGGACGATAATCTACTTCAATGTCTGGGTCAGTGCCGTAGTTTTCAACGCTCCAGCCCACATCAACAAACCAGAAAGAGTACTCAGGTTGCGTTGTTGAACCGCCATCTACAAAACTTTGGTGTTTAGAGATACCGATGACACCGCCCCATGTCCGTTTGCCGATGAGTTTTCCTAATTTCATCAACTTGAAGCAGTGTGAGAAAATATCGCCATCCGACCCGGCACTTTCGTTGGTGACTGCTATCATCGGACCCAATACCGAGGCGGTAGGATATGAATTTGGTGTGCCCCAGCGGGGTAGAGCATAACCGATACGTTTACGAGACAACTTCTCCAAAATCAACTGCGACACATTACCGCCGCCGTTATAGCGGACATCAATGAGAAGGCCGGGATAACTGACTTCTGTGAGGAAGCCGCGGTGGAATTCAGAATACCCACGTCTGCCCATATCAAGAATGTGAACGTATCCGACTTTTCCATCAGTTTTTTCGTGAACGTACTTTCGATTCTGTACTACCCATTCGCGATAACGTAACTCACCTTCGCTGCTAAGAACTTTAATCGTTACAACACGTTTCTCACCATCACTGGCATTCTTGAATGTGGTCTGTACTTGTTGTCTACCAAGATTGACTAATAATTCACCTGGTGAGACGTTTTGACTGAGCTGCTGTCCACCAATAGAGAGGAGGATGTCGCCTTCCTGAACATTGATTCCGGGTGCATTGAGTGGTGAATCTCTGCGTTCATTCCAAGTATCACCCCGGACGATGTGAGTGATACGGTACCCGCTGTTTTCAGCATCGTAGACAAAATCAGCACCGAGGAACCCTTGACCATAGTTAGGTGAGCTGCGGTAGTCTCCGCCGTATTCATAAGCGTGTGATGTACCGAGTTCACCTTGCATCTCCCACATGAGATCGGAAAATTCAGCCCGTGTTGCTATGCGATCAAGTTGCGGCAAATAACGGTGGTAGACGGTTTCCCAGTCAACGTCTGACATGTCTTCAGTCCAGAAATAGTCGCGCTGAAGTCGCCACGCTTCCCGATACATCTGTTTCCATTCGGCGGAAGGAATAACGGAGGGTTTGGCACGGTTAACATCTATCCAACCACTGTGTCGGTTAGTACCACCCCTGTTTTTGCCTTTCTGGTCGTCTTCAGCTTTTTTGCCCGCTTTGATGACGCGCAACCGATTTCCAGTACGGTATAGAAGGTTTTTGTAATCACGCGAAAGTTGGAAAGAGTCAATATCTGGAACGAGCACTTCCTTTTTCTGTTCTTTGAAATCGTAAGCGTGAAGTTTGCCTTTAGCACTTGAATCTTCCTCACCTGGCGCGTTAGTCGCATGTTGAACAGGAAAAGATGTGAAAATCGCTTTACCCTCAACACCAGCAATTTGTCCGTAGCGTCCATGTGAATACGGAAAAGCGACAACGCGTTCTTGAATACCGTCCAGTTCAATATTGATGGGTTTTATCTTTTCCTTTTTCTCTTTAGATTCACCATCTTTCTCACCAGGTTTTTCTTCTGAATCCTCGTCCCCATTTTCCTTCTTTTCTTTATCCTTATCCTCTTCAGGGGACGGTGTTGCTGGTATAAATGGGTTCGGTAAATCCTTTTGCAATGTCACCAGCAGAGGCCGCGTCGCGATAGGGAAACTAAGCTCAAACTGTAAAGCATCACCGACAGGATCAAATTCGCGATTAGATAAGAAATAGAGGTATTTTCCATCTGGATCCCATGCAGGTGCAAAATCGCTGAACTCAGGTTGGGTGATATACGACATTTCTCCAGTTTCAACATTGCAAAGTTTGATTGAAGATGTGGTCTCTGTTGCAGGAAAACTATAGGCAATCCATTTTCCATCAGGTGACCAACTCGCCCCTTGAATGCGATTATAAAGGCTTTTGTCAAGCACCCGAAGTTCCGGTGTTTCAAGTTCTATGTGCAGGAGTTCAAAACGGTGATTAACGATGAGGAGTTGATCTTTCAAATTATCCCCTTGTGGGCAAACAGCAAGTTGTCTAACGTGTCCGATATCAAGTTCATCAAGACAGCGGACCTCTTCACTACCATCACAAGTATGAATTTCAAGCACTTCTTCGCCGCCAGCATCAGAGAGGGTGACAACGCGTTTTCCATCGTTTAGCCATAGCGGCATGCGGTAGCGGGTGCCGTTGCGATTGCCTTGTTGGAGAACAGCACCGTCCCAATTTGCCATTGTAAAAAGTTTACCGCGAGAAGTTAAGGTAATAGATCTGCCATCAGCGGATAGTGCATAATCCTGTAGATACTGTGAAGCGTTTACAAATTTGCGTTGTCGTTGGATACGCGGACTACGGAATTCAACGTCAACTTGATGATTGGTATCTTCTTTAATATTGTATATCCAAAGGTCTGCACCTGCGTGGTAGACGATGTGAGTGCCATCTGTTTGCGCAGAACGGCAGTAGTAGGTTTCTTGATGTGTGTGTCGTTGAATGTCCTCGCCAGAGGTCTGGCAGGAGTAGATATTTCCAACACCTTCGTGGTCGGAGATAAAATAGATACGGTCTCCAATCCACATCGGTGTGGTAAAATTGCTATCAACAGGTGCAAGCGGTTGAAATTGTCCATCTCCATCTATATCTATCCAGAGCTGTCCAGCTGTGCCACCACGATAGCGTTTCCAGCGTGCTGGTTCGCGTGTTAACCTACCGAGTATAATGCCACCGTTTTCTCCGAATGCGATGTGGTTTGCGGGGCCATAAGGTAAACGTTGGGGTTCGCCACCATGAGGAGAAATGCTCCATATCCATGGGTCAAATACTGTCCCCGCGCCGCTGGAATAGAGAATGTTTTCTCCTTCGGCATCCCAACCGACAATACTGGCGTTGCTTCCTTGGTAGGTAAGTCTTTTTGCTTCGCCGCCGAGTGCGGGCATAACGTAAACTTCTGATGGACCCTCTTCACGTCCTGCAAAGGCAAGCCGTTCACCGTCCGGGGATAACTGTGGGGATCCTGTAGCGCCAAGATTTGATGTGAGTCTCCGTGCTACCCCTCCACCGATAGGGACTGTCCACAAATCATCTTCACAAACAAAAACAATGGTTTCATTGGAAATAGTTGGGAATCGATAGTATCCTGACATTTACACCTCCGTAGATACAGTTGAAATAATAGATTTTGTGATTAACGATATACTGTCAATCAACGCGCTTACAAAGCACACCTACCAGTAGGTATCTATATATTTTTATTTAACAATAATTGTGTAAAACAAGCTAAAAGAAAAATGTGAAAGGCGAGGCACAGACCTCGCCTTAATGTCTTCAAAGCATTGTGCAAAATAGAAGATGGCAGGATTAATTTCCTTCTAATTTTGCCTGCTCATCAGAACTTGATGGGTTGCCGAGCCAGAGTTTAACAGCAGGACTGCTTGCAATCCGGCGATTTCCAACCGAAGCGTTAACGACAAAGGTATACGGGCGTGTCTGCTTGTTTCCAATGAATGGATTTCTCCGCAATTCTTCCGTTCCACTGGTGATGATATTTGGAACAAGCGTTAATGTTGCTTCGGATGCGTTTCTTCGGAGTACGGTTGTCTGCCGTTGAAGTCTGACACCAGTAGGTAAACCGACTGCTGTCAAGTTTATGTTTTGTCGGTTGCCCTTCCGTCGATCAACTTTTATGGTAATGTTAACCGGTCCATCTGGAGTTACCACGACTTCGTCAGGGATGGTAGAAACAGTGATAGGAACAGACTCCGTCACACTAACAACAATATTTTTCCGTTGAACAGTCTGATCATTGTTCCGAATCCGGTATACTTCAACTGGCGTGGCGGCGCGACGTATCTGATGTCCGGATGTCGTTGTGACAGTGCCGACTACTTGGACAACGCTGTATGCTAATTCGGCATCTGGCGCAGCGGTAAGGGTAAGATAACCTTGTTCATTTCCGCCTTCAGAGAGGATAGCACTCTGGCTTGCTGTAATACCGGGTGGAAGGTCTTCAACAGAGAGCAGTATTGGCTCAGTAAATCCAACCCTTCTTTGTAATGTAACATCCAAGAGTACTGTGCCGTTGCGACCAATATTTGGATTATCAGGGGTCACTGAGATGGCAAAATCAGGGGTCGTTGGGCGGATGTCTAAATGGTAAACATAACCGTTCCCGCCATTACCGGTAATATCCTCAACACGGAGTCCATAGACACCCGGTCGCGCAAAGCTATAATCAATAATTGCGTCCCGTCTTCCGCGTCTACCAGCGTTATTCCTTAACACCCTACCTTCAGCATCCAGCAGGGTTAAGGATGGACTCAAAGGCGAATTCAGGTTTTCTGCGGATAAACCGATGGAATAACCGCCAATGTCAGCGAAAAATCCCCAAGGACCGTAACCGTTTGTGATCTTAAAGAGAATTTTGTTTCTGCCCTTGGAAATCGGTAACTCAATCACGTCATCGCCTCGCCTGAGAGCCCGATGTACGTATTTAGTAAAGATTAGTTGATCGTTCACCCATATCTTAATCGTATCATCAGAGCCGAGGGATAAGAGATATTTCTGGTCTCGTTCAGATTCAAAGTAGGTTAAAGCGTATCCGGTTACATCATCTTCTGGGACGTTAGAGAAGACGTTTTCACCTCTGCGGTTGGTCTTATACCACCTTATTTTTCGTTCATCTTTACCGACATATTCTTTTTCAAGATCAATTTCGACCTCAGGAGGATAGACGGTATCAAATCCTTTTTCGTCAGTATTATCAAACGGGTGGATAACCCACCAAGGCCCAAGGCGAGAACCTTCTTCAATTGTAAAACGATAATAGTCTACCTCGCCCTGTTTGGAGATACGACCACTGATCGCACCGGGGGTTGCAATATGTTGCGAACCTTCAATTTGTTTTGAGATAAGTTGTCCCATACGGACGACTTCTTCAGCAACAAAGGCGATAATCCGATCGCGTTCAGTCGGTGTCATGTCCGCGTTTTCTTTCTCTGACATGCGCGTGATAGTGTTTTCCCACTGTTCAGCATTTAGTGCGCGGTTATTCGGTGAACGAAGTTCGTGACATGCGGAGCATTTGGTTTGGAAAAGGATCTCGGACTCGGCATTTTTTGCTTGAGTTTCATTTTCTTCTCCACCAGTAGTTTGATTGTGAGTGGTTTCCTCAAGTAAGCGTTCAACGTCCTCAACGTACTCGTTGGCGATGAATGGGAAAATACCGTAAGGTGTACGGATAAGCATGACCCCTGGTTGCTGATCACTTGATAACTTAACTTCCCACTCAGTTTCTGGTAGATTTTCACCACCAATTGTAGTTTGGATTACGTTCCCAATTGTTCCACCTGTTGGATAAATATAGGTATTGTAGGGAACAACACCACTTGTTAAACGGTAGACAGAATCTGGGTTGCCACGATAGAGCAGATCTCGGATACGGAGAAAATAGGTGCCATCTTCCGGTAACGTGAAGTCAATAAGTGGGTCAAGGCTATAGAATCCGTTGCTGCGAGCGAGTTCTTTGCCGTGGACATCAAAAAGTGAGATTGTCGGATTGAAGAACTGTTGGCTGATGTTATTATATCGATACGCTTTTACATTGAAAACACATCTATCACCTTTGGTTCCCCGAAATGTGAAAAAATCTTCATCCCCGCCCGGATTGACAACACCGTTGATAATAATCGGCAATTCTATGGTTGTAGCAGATTCAGCAAGGTTATTAGATTCTGTCTCAACTGTGTCGGCAACATCAGTGATTTCAAAGGGCCATGCAGTGGATGCACCGTTTTTGCCAACGATACGAATTTCACGGGCACCGATTGGGGCATCAGGAGCAATGACTAACTCGGCTGTCATCCCGCCACTTGCCCTCGCGGCGGATTTCAGGTAGTGAACGATATTGGTTTGATCGTTCTCACTGATTTCCGCACCCTTTTCTCGCACCATGCGTTTGACGACAGATTCCCACTGTGTCGCCGTCATAGAGCGGTTACTCGGAGAACGGAGTTCATGACATTGCCCACAATTCGCTTCAAAAACAGGTTTATGGGTTTCATCAACTTCTCCACCGCCAGTGTTGAGTGTGCCAGTAATACCGGGGTCACCTTCAACGATAAGGGTATGTGCGCCATCTAAATCTGAACCTTGAATTTTCACCTCAACGGTTTTTCCAACTTGTCCGCCAGCGGGAAATAGAGAATTCAAGCGTGGTGTAGCTTGCGCATATAAAGAAATAGGTGCACACATTGAAACAAAAAGCAGCAAACCGAGTAAAGGTTTCAAATTCCAATTTGATTGCAAATCACGGAGTTTATTTAGAGTAGAAAGAATATATTTCTTCTTGATACGCATGGAATATTACCTCCAAAGTAGTTGTCAGTATTCAGTTCTCGGTTGTCAGTTAAGAGAACTCTTTTCTATATAAAAACCGATAGTTGACAACTATAATAGGCAGAATTTAGGCACAACATCTCTACAATAATGAGGTTAGAATTCATGGGTTAATCTATTGTTTCGGATATTCCAGATTCGAACTTTTCCATCACGGCTGCCAGCGGCAACACGATTACCATCAGGACTGATCTTAACGGCATAGACAGCATCTGTAGACTCGTTATAGGTTCTGAGCCGATTACCGCTGCCGATGTTCCATATAATCACAGAAGTGTCGGCACCACCGGATGCGATAACTTCTTGGTTGTTCCAGACACCACAGTCAACGCTATAAACAGGTCCTTGGTGTCCACCGTATTGTCGAACAAGTGCACCGCGTGTTTCACCAGTGTTAGTTTGTGTGACTCTCCAAGATCGAACATCGTTATCAGCAGAACCAGAGACAATCACGTTTTCTCGTGTTGCGTAGGCGAGCGAGTAAACTGAGTCATCGTTTCCATCAAAGCTGACAAGCACCGTATAGTTTTCTGGGTCCCACACTTTTAAAGTTTTATCTTCGCTACCCGTGACAAAGTAGTTACCGTTTGGATGGTAAAGCGTACATAGCACTCTGCCAACGTGTTGCGTCAACCATTTTGCTTGTTTGTCTATAGGCGTTTCCTCATCCAGATTTTCCAAGTCAATGACAGCACTAAATTCGTCCATGCTCGCGGTGAGTAATTTAGCATTATCGGGACTGATAGCGATAGATTCAATGGTGTCACCATGGATTTCGAACGTTTTAATGAGTTCTTCTGAAGCAACATCCCAGAGACAGATTTCACCACTCTGAGCTGCCTGCCCACCGCCTGCGTATAACATCTTTCCATCCGTTGAAAACTTGAGGCAACGTACCCGCCCAGCATGCGGTTCATATTCATGGACTATTTGCTGGGTCTCAAGGTCCCAAAGTTCCACCCATTGATATTTTCCAACAGCAAGTTTTTTCCCATCAGGACTAAATTCAAGTGCCCAGATAGGTGATAAAAACTTCTTTTTTGGTTGTAGCGGTTCATTGTCTGTTTGTGCTATAGCCCCAAACACTGCGGAGAATGTAAGTATCAAGACAGCGAACAAAGGAAGGATGTTGTAATTGCGGTTTTTCATGGTCACATTTAAGTTGACGAATTAATAAGTGCGTAGATAACGGGAAAGGTTGTAGTGGGAATGACTGTCAGAAAAACGTGTAATAAACTCTGCTACTACAGATTTTCACGTCATCTGTACTTCAGAAAAGGACTATGCACCAAAGTAGCGTGAGATCAACGGTTGACAGTTGACCTCGCGCTACACCAAGACATCTCGAATCGGTGCGGTTAGAAACCGCACCTACCGTTACTCTTGTTATTTTATTTTACGCCAAGACTCCCCGAATTGGTCGTCCACCGCGTGAAAGCACGATGCGGACACCATCAGGCGATTCAATGCTCTGATTATAATCAATACCGAGACTCTGATAGATAGTGGCTGACAAATCTTCAGGACGAACAGGTGTTTCAGCAGGTTCCATTCCAAAGGGATCGGATGCCCCGACAACTTGTCCACCTTGAACGCCACCACCGGCTAACATAATAGAGAAAACGCGTGGATGGTGATCGCGTCCACCGTTTCGGTTGATAACGGGGGTTCTACCGAATTCACCCATGGCAAGAACCAATGTGCTTTCAAGCATTCCGCGTTCAGAAAGATCGTTAATCAGAGTAGCCATTGTTTGATCAAAGGCGTTAAGTTTCCCTGGCAGAGATGAGAAGATGTTGTTATGGTTATCCCAACCGCCATTGCTGACAGTAACAAAGTTCACGCCCGCTTCAACAAGTCTTCTGGCGAGGAGGCAACTTTGTCCAAATGTGTCGCGTCGATACGCGTCACGCATCTGTTTCGGCTCATTTTTGAGGTCAAATGCGGCGCGAGCGTCTTCGGAACTCATGAGGTTGTAAGCTGCGGTATAGAAATTATCCATTGCTTCAACCCTCGGATTCCCTGCCTCATATTTCTTAAAGGCGTTATCAACGGCTTGCCGTAGGTTTTTGCGGTCTTCAACACGTTCATAAGTGACATCTTTCGGAGGCTCTAAATCGCGAACTTTGAAATTGTTGCTCGCTGGGTTGCCATCTGGAGAAAACGGTGCTAACGACGCGCCTAAGAAACCTCCACCTGCATAAGCAACAGGGGACGGAATAGCGATATAGGGAGGCAATGCACTGCGCTGTTCTTTAAGTTTAGCAACAACAGCACCGTGACCAGGAACAGCAAAGCCAGGTAATGGTTGATAACCTGTTATCATGTAGTGTGTCCCACGCTCATGAGCGGCTTCCGGGGAAGTCATTGAGCGGATGATACACATTTTATCTGCTTGCTGCGCAAGCCTCGGCATGTGTTCACTAATTTGAATACCGTTTACATTTGTGGAAATAGGTTTGAATAGACCCCGAATCTCTTCAGGCGCATTAGGCTTGAGATCCCACATATCAAGGTGGCTTGGACCACCGCCTAACCATACAAGAATAACCGATTTAGCGGCGGCTGGTTTGGCAGTAGGTTCAGCTATCGCTTTCAATCGGAGAAAGTCGGTGAGACCGAAGCCAAAAAACCCTAAGACACCAGCTTTAATTAGGTCTCTGCGATAAAATCCTTCGCAGTCTGTGAGTGTGCAGTTTCTTTCGGACATGGGTGTCCTCCTAATATTTGGCTAACAGGTTGAACTTTTCTTTTTTACTAACGTTGTTACATATTACACTGAGGGTTTTACATAAGGTCATGGAACGAAATTTGGAGCGGCAAACCCTCCTAATCGTACTTCACGATGATGAATTATCAAATTATATCCTATTTGAGAGTCTAAGTCAAGGGAAAAATCCAAATGGGTGTGTAAAGTTTTTGACAAAAACTGTCCAACTCTTATTGTAGGGACCCGCCCCTACAGTTGGAGCGTGAAGGATGCTTTGCAAATTGAACTTAGTGACAAAATATTTACACACCCACCTTTCAATTTAATTGCGGTATTAAGTGCAAAACGGAGTTGACGTTGCTGTGGACCGTTCCAGCGCGGCGCACCTATTCAGATGGACGTTCTACACTTATCATCGTTGTCTCCTATTAGTATCAACTCAATGAAGTTTTTGGATAATTGCATAAAGCAACAAATGCAAAAACGTTTATCTATCAAGATTACATAAGTCCAAAACATCTAAATAGTCCCAGTAGGGTTTTGGATCTATCAGGATAAATATATAACCTATGCCGATATGTTAGACATTAGAAAAAGAATATATCTGTTCACTGGTTGATCAACTCTACGGAAAATGTTGGATTTCGCGAAATACTCATCACAGCATTGGAATTCTCAAGATGTTTGGCAACATTAGGTGTACAGGTAATGAACAACATATTGAAAACTGTAGGTTCTTCAATTTTGAAGACCTCAGCATCCAATCCTTGTGCTTTAATCCATGCCTTAATTTCATCCTTGCGTTTGACAGAATTAGCCTTTAACAATTTATACTTCTCTGCTCGGTTAAGCCCTGCAAGTTTTTTGGACGAAGGGCGGTTTATCTTTACCATGAATTCAACCATGTTTGGTGGTGGGGCAGAGTGCATACGTGTTATTCTACGATTTTTCATTCCCATCTTCTGTGTACCTCGCAAGCCCTGCTCCGCCTCTGTCAGCGGATGCTTGGAGAGGAAGAGCTGTGTTGAGAAGATGTTGCCGAAGTTTCTCCCCCTTTAACTTTGTATCTGCAGAAGCATAAAGGGCAGCAATCCCAGCAACATAAGGGGTAGCCATACTCGTGCCGCTCATATACTTGTATAAACTTCTATTGTTTTTTTCACGTTCTAAACTTGAAAAAATATCAATACCGTAACCTACAATATTGGGTTGAATTTGTCTTTCAATAGGTGATAAACCTCCACCACTGAACGGGGCAGGTTTATGATCAAAACCAACTGCACCAACTGATAGGGTTTCCGCAAAATATCCAGGGGCCCGCATATTTCCGGGACCGTCATTGCCAATAGCAACTATAGGTAAAACATCAAAATTTTCGACTAAAGTTGAAATAAGATCACGGAAACCAGTCATCAAGGCATCTCGATCATTCTTAGGGATATGTTCTGGTACAAACCCAAAAGACATATTTAAAATAAAAGGTTTGCTACGATTCTTTATACTCCCGGACTGAGAAAGCATCCAGTCTAAAGCAATGCTAATGCGTGACAAGCTTGTCTGATATGTTTCGCTTTCAATGACTGAAGCAACCATAAGTTCTGCAGCTGGCGCAATTCCGATGTGTTCTCCCGCAATTATACCGCAAACGTGTGTTCCATGCCCATCCACGTCAAACCCGCGCACGTCACGTGGTTGTTTAGATTTGTATTGAAGTGGTACATAGCGAAAATCAATTTGCTTTCGACGAAATTGAATATGATCTGTATCACAACCAGTATCAAGGACTCCGACTAACACACCTTTTCCCAAAACACCTTGGCTGTGCGCGTGGTAAATGCCGCTTTCCTTCGTCCAAGGTATCTGAATTCTACGCCTTAAAACTTTATTAGAATATGTCGGTTTCAACAAAGAGAGCTGGACATTGCTAACAATATCATAATCTGACTCTTCAAACGAATCTTTAACTTCTTCAATCTTCTTTTTGTTTGGACTATTGACAACAAAAGCACCTAGATTATTGAGAGGCATAAAATTCGATTCATTTTCATCTTTTGATTCCTGTACACTCACTGATTCCTGTGTCCCTTCAAGAGGCACTTCTGGTATGATTTCTTTAAAACCCAATCGGGCTAGTGTGTCAGTAATTTTCTGGGTTAATGCGTTAGCAAATTTTGAGAATAATTTATCGTTGTTTTGTTGTTCTGGTTTATCCTCGGTTGTTAAGGTGCTATCAGAACTCATTGCCTGAACGTTCGATTTTTTGCGTAACGCAATAAAACTATGCATTTTTAATTCCCTCTTTTATCCAGCGATTCTTGCTCTATATTTTGTTTCCTATATGTATAGTTTACCAAAGTGAGACTAAAATTACAACTTAATTTGTGTAGGGTGTAAAGTCTTTGTGCAAAAGTATCTGTTCCTTTGTTATTCCTCCTTGAATTTTATACCGTCTGGCATGAATTTTTATACTATCTGGTATATTTTAGATTATGGCGATTAGCCCAATCTCCATCTAAAGTTTATGAGTGTTTTTCTGGAACTTTTTTCGTTTTGATTGTTTGTTCATAAGTTTATCTTTTTCCTTGATGCGTTTGCTTAATTCATCTATGTATTTGTATAGTTTCCCCTATCTCAGGATAGTTGAGTCTTGCTTAATATTGAGGGTTCTGTTTAGCTGTCATGTTTTTCTACCTTACGCTTTTTGGGTGCGGATGTGTGTTGTTTATTTTCATACTTATAGTATAAGTATGATGTGCGCGTGCTGGAAGGGATTTTGAGTTTGAAACAATAGATATCCAATATATTCGCAATAGATTTAGGAGGGATTGTCAGATTCACTATTGTAGTGCTAGGTATTTGTGCCCGCCATCGTTACATCAATCACCCTGGGTACAGAGATGCCGACCTACAATAGTGTATGGGAAGTTAGTACAAAACTTTACACTCCCATCCAAATGATAACAGTGCCAATTAAGCTGTTTGTAAGAATCCTCTACATTCTTTGCCGAAGTTTAAGGATTTTAAGCCATTTTTGCGCTTTAGGTATACTTATGTCGAGGGGTTCTTTCATCTCATAACATTCGGTTTGTCCCGCATAGATGTGGTGCCAATCAACAATACACGGCATTTTCTGTTTTTTAAGGTTCCGCATGAGATACCCGCGAACTCTCGCGCGTGTGTTGCAAGGTGCGTTACTGATGGCATCGCTAATTTGTTGGTCTGTGATAACCCGTCTCATACACCCTTCGCTTTCCAGTGCGTAAAAGATACCGTTTTCAGGGTCAATATTGTGGTATTCTAAATCGAGGCTTTTGAGCCATGGATCATCCCACGTCAACTTCTCTTCGGCGACTAAGGCATCAAGAAACCATTTTTTTGCCGCCCAATCAAGCCTCGTCGTGAGCAGTGTCCAATCTGTTTCCAATTCGTTGAGTACAGTTTCCCATTCGGTGAGGATCCACTCAGCGGTTTCATCAAGCTCTGTTAACACCTTCTGGACGAAGTTGAGATATTCGCGTTGAATGTCAATTGCAGAAACAGTACTACCGTTCTGTAAATCAACCTCCCATCTGAGGGAAGTATCTCGTGAGATATGTCTGATTGCAGCAATAGGGTCTGCAAGGTCAAGATTGGGGATCGGAAGTTTTTCACCATGGATTTCATAGTGCCGCTCAATAGCGTCAAGAATGAGTGCAGTTGTCCCAACTTTAAGTGCGGTCGCATACTCCGACATGTTTGAATCGCCGACAAGGAGATGAAGTCTACGGTATTTCGTATAGTCGCTGAGGGGTTCATCACGAGTATTGATTATTGCTCGGCTAAATTGAATCCATTCATAGATCTCAGTGACGATGTGGTCCGCCCGTTGAGAAATTTGGTATCCGTGAAAATCGTCAACGCTGTATTGTCCATCTCCGAATTCAAGAATATCATCGTATCCACCGACTCTGCCGGCACCCGCGTATATTTGTCGCGTTACAAAGAAGGGGAGCAAAGTAGGAATGACAATTCTATAGAAGGGAACATCACGACGGGCTTGAAAGTTCTCATGGCATCCGAAAGTTGCACCTGTGAAATGGTCTATGTTGTTTTTATAGAAGGCGACGTGTGTGGAAAGACCAGTATCCCGTAAAATCGCAGTGATAATATGTTCAATGGCTTTATCATACGCGATGAGGTCAAAGAGATTTGCACATTCCGGTGTAGCATACTCAAGATGCCCCATGTCTATGTAGAGTCTGCCGCCGTTGAAGAGGAAACCACCGTTGCCGGGTGGTTCACCCCAATCGCGATAGTGGAGATCGGGGATGCCGAGTTCAAGTGTTTTGAAAACATAGTCTCTGACGCGCGCAGCGACACCTTCAGGTGAAACTTTGACACGTTGTGTTTGTATCGTCTCAGACTGAATCATGCATCCGAATTCGGTCTCGATTCCCATTATTCTGTGTGTCACGGTTTGTTCCTTCAGTGGCTTTCGGCTATCAGCAATCGGTTGTCAGTTAAAAACCTGTTTTTTTATGTCAATTTGTTTCGCGTGCTGCCTGAATTTCATCCTGAGTTAAGAGACGAAATTTGGTATCTCCAGATAGGGTAAAATCCAGTATACCTACCTCAATTTCTCCATTCTCTAATTCCGTGTTGATAATTTCGCCTATCTGTTCGTCTGTTACTTCTGTATTGTCTTCTGCCTCTTCAAAACGTTGGCTTAATTCTCTGCCAACTGCCCATGTTTTGAGTGCTAAGTGAAGTGCAGTGGGGAGATCCGGTTTCGCATCGTTTTGTTCGGATGCAAGGTAGTTTTGCATTGCGTCTTCAATTTCTGTGGTGCCGCCAATTACTGCTGCTTCTTGTTGTACTTTAACGTTGCCATCGTAGTTTATATGTGTAAATTGCGTTGCGGCATCTCCATTTCCGATTTCAACGAGAAGCATTTTTATAATGTATGCCTCACCGACTATTGCCTCAAACGCTTGTTTGAAGGTATGCGCTAAAACATAATGGGTTAATCGGTGGAGGTTTACATCTTCAGTAGCACTTTGAAAGGCTTGAACGCTTGCAGTATCTGTTACAAGCATTCGAAGGCGTTCAATGTCAGCAGGATGTCCAATAGCGGAAAGTGCAATTCTATCATGAACTTCAAAAATCTTTTGTGCCCCCTTACTCACGGTCAATAGGAGGCTGCCTTGTGTATACGGTAGTCCAACGACGGGACTTCCGAGTCTGAGTTGGTCTTCTATATAATCGCGTCGGTCCTGAATTGCTTCAATCCAACGATACGGCAGATCGCGCATTAAGTAACCTCCGCGTAACATTCTGCTAAGTATTGGTCAGAAAGTGTTTCTATTCCTTGTCGCGTAATAGTTTTGAGAGTGGGAAAAATCTCGGCTTTTGCGTTGTATCCGCTGGTGGCTGCATCGTATTCACTTGCTGTGTCAAGCAATCTTAAAATAGTGACGGTTGCTTGTTGTTGATCCATATTCTCTAATTGGGTTTCACCCCATCGGTCAAGATAACGTAGCACCCCACGGATCCATATTGAACCAGAACCCGTCGTTGCGAAATCCACGTTTTCAAAATGCGCACCGAGTGCATCATAAAAGTAGATTTTACCACCGTTCTTCGATTCGTCAGTTTGTGGCGCGTACAAAGCAAAGATAGGAATCACCGCACCAATGCCTTGCATTGCCATGGGGAGGTTTTCACGAATAAGCCGTGAAAGCGTCCGCAGCTTTCCTTCAACACTGAGTTCTTGGAGTTGGCTACGCCGAAAATATTGGAACGAGTGTTTTAAGACGCGCGCGATCTCATAAGCCATTGCTGGTGCGCCAGAGATGGCGAGAACAGAATGTGTATCAATCGGAAGGACTTTCTCAGCACGGTCATGAACAACGGCAGTGCCAGCGGTTGCGCGCCTGTCACCTGCGATGATAATGCCTTCATTGTAACGCATCGCGACAACCGTCGTGGCTTCCGGAATTTCTAATGTTGTACCGTAGGTTGCTTTTTCCTGTGATGGTAGCTGAAAAGCATCGTGAATTAACGCTTTCGTATTAGGTTCACGAGACGTTTCACCATCAACTTGCAAGGTGTCCTTGTGTTTTAAAAGGCTGAGAAAGTCGCCTTTATGGTTCATTATTCCCCCGTTCTTTGACGGTATCGCCGGGATTGGTCTTTGTCTACACGGCGCATCCGTTTGAGAAGTTCTTGTGTATCTGGTCTATTAACATCGGGGCGTTTAGGAGCGTTGCTATCGTCTCCACCATCGCCGGGTTCCACCGGCTTGACTGGTCTTTGCTTGCGTTCAGGGAAGTAGGCAATCTTGTCTTTCATTAGAATATTCTCCTTAATTTGCTTGTGGAAGTAGTTTCTGAATTACATCGTTTCCACAAGTAGGATTATTGTAAACCAAGTTTCTCAACGAGGGTTTGCGGGTTAGGTGATAGGTCAAGTGCTTCATTATATTTTCGTGCAAGTTCAGGGTTTGCAAGCGAGTTCATATTAACAGTAACAGGTTTGCCTTTAATATCGAAAGTAATACTGTCCCATTGGACAGTTTTGATGGCGTCTTCGAACTTGTTGAGCGATTTGCCACGGAAATAAGCACGTGTGTTCAGTGGGGGTGTGTGCATAGCGGTATGGATCTGTTCATCCGTTACAACCTGTTGCATCTGTAATCCGTAGAATAACCCCTCTTCAAGGTTAATGTTATGGTATTCTAAATCAATACTCTGTAGCCAAGGGTCGTCCCACTCAATATTTTCCGATTCAACAAAGGTTTCCAGCAACCATTTTTTAGCAACCCAATCAATACGATCAGTAAGTGTCATCGGGTCATTTTCAAGTGCGTCAAGTGTTTCTTCCCAATGTATCAAGACCCAATCAGTGTTACTATTTTGGTTTGCGAGATGTTTTTGAGCGAGCGTAAGATACTCGCGTTGATGATCAATAGCACTGATCATTTTTCCATCAACTTTCTGTAGCATCCATCGATACGTCTGGTCGTGCGAAATCGTCTTGATAGTATCAATTGGATTCGCGATTGCAAGCGTTTTAGGTATGAGTCGTTGTTCAATTAGATCAATCACAAGCGCTGTTGTTCCGATCTTGAGCGCCGTTGCGTACCCGGACATATTTGCGTCACCGACGATTCCGTGAAGTCTGCGATACTTAGCAGGATCAGCGTGCGGTTCATCTCGAGTGTTGACGATAGGACGTTTGTGCATCGTATCCACACTCGCTTCAACGTGAAAGAAGTCTGCACGTTGCGTGAGTTGGAAATGCCCGGGTGTTGCGAGTCCTGCTTCGGTTTCAATACCTATCTTGCCCGCTCCAGCGAAAATTTGTCTTGTAACGAAAAACGGAAGGATGCAAGTTTTGAGGTAATCAAAAGGCACTTCACGATCCATCAGATAGTTGTCATGGCACCCGTAACTATGTCCGTAAAAATCGGTATTGTTTTTATACAAGATAACGCGTTCACCAAGCTCTTGACTACGGCTTTCAGCACATTTTTGGAGGATCCGTTCCCCTGCTTTATCGTGTGCGACGAGGTCAAAAAGGTTCTGACACTCCGGTGTTGAATATTCTGGATGTGCGTGGTCGTTGTAAAGTCGCGCACCATTGATAAGGATACGGTCGCTCTTAATCTCGCGGAAGGAACGACCCGGTTCCTTCGCAAACCGCTCCTTGTCCTTTTTTTCTTCCTCCACTTCATCAGGATGGTTATTAAGCTGCTTTGCTCGAAAACCGCGTTCATCTCGAAACGGATCTTCACCATCATAATCCCAGAGAGGCAAGAACGGATCGCGCCGATAATTTTTTATAAGCTCTATGGATTCCTTAACGGGATCAATCTGTTCAGCACTTTCAAGTGTGATACCGTATTCGGTTTCGATTCCAAAAAGTCTGTGCATTATTTACTTTCTATTATATCCAGACAGTATATGTGTTGAACTCCACGATAAAAGGTAGAGAACTAAATCACCGGACTCGGTGTTTTTCGAGACTCTTTCTTTTCAGACTGAATAGGTGTGACTTTGACAACATTCACAGGATCGTAGTCAAGAAGTTTGAGCCAATCCTCAGTAGCCTCGGTAGGCGGGAAAATATCATTTTCGCTATATTCAGCATTGAGCGCATCTAAAAGGTCGTCTAAGGAGATGCCGGTCTCCGTATTCGGGTCAGCAATGGCGCGTTTCATCGCAGATTCTTTCGCCCTCTGAACAATAGACTCAATGATCGCACCGCTACAGAGATGACCACGATAGAGAATGTCGCGCCTACCACTGCGAAGTGCAACTTCAAGGAATCTATTTTCTGTTGATTCGCGATACATTTCATCAATGACTTGTTCTATCAGGTTATCAATGACCTTTTTGTCTGCAGTCTCACCATCTTCCATTTCAATAGGAAGATCCGGGGTTAGGTAGATACTGAAAATATCTTTGGCAGCTTCTTTATTCGGACGAGTCACTTTAATTTTTCTATCGATTCGTCCGGGGCGAAGGATCGCTGGATCAATTAAGTCCGGACGGTTAGTTGCTAAAATGATAACGACCTCTTGCAACGGTTCAATACCGTCCATTTCTGCGCAGAACATTGGTACAAGTGTGTTAGAAATGCTGTGTGAGCGCATAGCACGGCGGGTACCCAAAATGGATTCTGCTTCGTCAATAAAAACAAATGCGAGTTTACCTTCATCGCGTTTTTCGCGAGCCATCTGAAAAATTTCTCTGACCTTTCGCTCTGACTCACCGAGCCACATATTCAGGATTTCGGGGCCCTTAATATGGAGGAAAGTGCCTTCAATTTCTTCGCCAGTTTCTGTTTTGAGGCGCTCGGTTAAGTTGTACGCTGTTGCTTTTCCAATAAGCGTTTTTCCACAACCGGGAGGACCGTGGAGGAGAAATCCTTTTGGCACAGTATACTGAAACTTTTTAAATAGTTCAGGATGCAGAATCGGTTGCTCAATAGTATCCTTAATCCGTTGAATCGTTTCATCAAGTCCGCCAACTTTCGCCCATGGAATTTGTGGTACTGCTTCAAGCGCATAGTCTTTCTGTTCTTTTGAGGCGATCCGTTCAATGGCAACTTTTAAACTTGCATCAAGGCGGACCTCGTCCCCGGACTTTAGTTTGACATCCACTAAATCGGAAGCACGTTCTATAATAACAGATTGAAGGCTCGGTTCAGACCCAACGCGGAGCCTACCATCGGGTAGTACATCTGCAATTTTGGCAATTGGACCTGATTCAGTATAGCCAAGTTCCCCAACAACGACAAAAGCCTCGTTTAGGAGGACGCTCATCCCTTTTTTCAGGTTTTGTGTTTCTAATTGCGGGTCAATATTAGCATAATATTCGGAACCGCCAACAGTGACGCGTGCAGTGTCGTCTTCGGGGATAGCGAGAAGCGTTCCAATGCGGTTTGCTGGTGCTGTTAACTTTTCAATTTGTTCTTCCATCTCAGTGTGTATACGGACCGCTTCCTGCTCAATGGCACGGACTCTTTGGCGGAATTCGCCTTCATCATTGATGATAGAGCGGCGTAATTCATTCAACCAACGTCGCCGTCGGTCTTCCACTGGGGTTTCCGAGATGATGTGGTGGATTAGCCGCAAGGAATAGCCAGAACTTGCCTCTCCTTCAATATCTTCATCCAGTTCCAACTCATCTTCGTCCTCAAAAGACTTACGATCATAGTGGTTCTCGTGCGAGTCAATAAATCGCTGAGAATGGTCAGAACTTGTCTCATCCTCAATATCTTCATCCAGTTCCAACTCATCTTCGTTTCTAATAGATTTATGATCGTACCGGTTTCTGCCAGTCTTGCCAAACTTGTCTTTATCGTTGCTAAACTTGTCTTTATCGTTCATTTTGAACGTCTCCTCAGACAAAAGGGTAACTTTCCGATAGAGTTTACCACATTTCAAACTAATTTTGCGATTTTTTAATGTCTTTGGTTAGAAACACGTTATGAATAATTCCTAAATTTTAGGTGGATTTCACTAAAAATTGCCTCAAATGTGGCAATTGTCATTAGTTTAACATATTCCATAAAATAGGTGCAAGTTAAAAAAGTTGGTGTTTCAAGAAAGTTTGTTCTTGCAATCCTTAAAAACACAGTGAACCATTACAAGTTTGTGCAGTTTAACATGGATTGTTGGACAAGGCAAGTTAAAAGTTATATATTCGTTTTCGATTCTGTTGCAACTCATGCTTTCCTTGCATTGCCGATACTATTTCACTGTAATCAATACCAAACGCTCTTATGGTAGTCCGCAAATGATAGATAATGTTAGAAGGTTATCACTGCCAAAAATCAATTGCCCCGATATATCGGGGCAATTGATTAAAGACCTTATTTTACGAAGCGGTTGGTTTATCTGATTGTTGGTTACTGATTTCTTGGTGTATCGTAGACACCTCGTTGAACTCTTACAATTTCTCCTCTATCTACGAGACGTGTAAGTTCATTTTTTACTGCTTCTGGATTCCCTTCAATGGCGCTGACCAATTCGGTCGTTTTTTTCTTCCCATCTGCCAGGAGTGAGAGTATTTGTGTGCGGAAAGGCACCCGTAGCGGAGCACCACCCCTAAGTTTTTGTAAGAAACGGTTTGCCTGTCTTGAGGAACATCCCAAAACTTCTTCCACTTTTTCCCTGCTTGATTTGGCAGTTAGATTCGCTCGCTCTGTTTCAAAACGCTGCCGTGTGGCAATCACTTTAGGTAGCCTATCAAGCCCATCGGCAACCTCAAAATCTTCCCAATCAAAAAGGAGAGTTTCAGGTCTATCCGTAAGACCGGGTAGTGCCAAACCAGAAAATAAAACAACTGTTTTACCTGACGATCTGTCCAATGCAGCGCAATTTATAGTCGATCTGAGTAAAAAAGCGATATTCTGTTCATAAACACCCTGTAACCTTTCATCTTTATAGAGGCCGGATTCTATATCCTTTTCATAACAAAGCGGTTGATCGTCATTTCCAAACAGAATCTGTGCTTGCCGCCAAATATTACCTTGGGGTGGTTCGGGTGCACCGACGATCCAGATAACTTGTGCTTTTTCAAGAACAGCATTCCACTCATTAATATTTTCAAAATCCTGTATATTTTTAAAATGCTTTAGAAAATAGACGTTCTCTCTGTCTACAATTTCCTTTAACTGTCTAATTGCTCCAGCATAAGTGATAACCGCATGTGAAACACTTGGGTCTTTCTTAATTTCTGCCAAAATGCCCGCAAAAAAACGTTGTCCTGTTTCACTAATCCCAAGCACATCCCAGTTACCGTTATAGGCTAAAATCGTTTCTCGTGGATAGAGACCTGTACGAATTTGAAAGACTCTGTTTTCCTTTTTCCACGGTGTCGGCTCGACGTATCTGAACTTAATTATTTCATCTGGAAATATTCTATTGAGATGTTGTTCGTGGAGGATTGGCGTTGTTATTAATAAACATTTGACGCTTGGATGCAGCATCGGTGGTATCCAAAACTCAAGTACTTTCTTATCCCACCTCACCCGTGCATCTTCATCTCTCGTATAGTGTTCAAAGAAACGTTTCAATTGATGCCAGACTGTCCAGTTCGGATTTGGACAGACTGTAGGAAAAGTCTGTATGGATTCAACTGTTTCTGTATTTAATATACCTAATTGGATCGCTTGTGTCATTGACATCGGGATTTTCATATCCTCTTTAACTACAAAGGATCGGAGCGAAAAAAAGGGGAGTTGCTTTGTCTTTAGAATATTCGCAGCGTTATTGTCTAACGGAATGTAAGCGTTCGCACCACCTTCGAATTTTATATGAAACCGTGCCAATTGCTGTCCGGTTTCAGAATCAACAAATCCTTGTTCTACGACCCTCCCTCGGATATTAACTTGGCACATTTGCCGAACGATTACTTTCTCCTGTCGTTGAAACGCCTGGACCGCTGAACGTATCCGTCTAACTGAATCGTCATAAAACCTTCCCTTGAGTTCAAGCGCATTCAATAAAAAATTCGCAAAGTTGCCCAAAGGTTCTCCTTGCCAGTTCACAACCCAGTCTTTTAGCATCTTTATTGATAATTCACATCTAAGAAATAGATCATGCACTTTCGACTCGTCCACAATACAAAATCGGTCTGTTTCATCACTTTGTTCAAAGATTTCTTTTGTCACTTCAGCGTATTGTGGATTGAAAAACATTTGAGGGTTTGCTAAAATCTGTCTGTTCGCTCGTCGTAGAGTAGTAGATTGTGACAAATACCCGTGTTGTTGACACTCTGTATAAACGGGACACTGTGGGCAGATGCTTTCACTCGGATCTCCACCCTTTTCCTCCAAAGCATCACACCGTTCAGGATCTTCACAGACATTTCCGTGTTTAAAGGGATTTGTCATCCGTTTGTCAATAGGTATATCTTTCACTTGTTCCCACAGATGCATCCGAGGCTTCCAACGCGTATTTGGTAGGTTTCTATTTTTTAAAAGTCGTTCTACTTCTTCCGATTGTTCAATAGTTGATGTATTAAAACATATAGTGCTTCCCTCAGGAAGATAGGATGCTATTTCACTGTCTTCCTCCGCACCCGTCTCAGTAATTAGTCCGAGAATACGGACGTTTCCTTTAAAAAAACGCTGCATCTGAAAAGTATCTTTTGTTAAGATACCATAACTTTTTGTCGTATCTTCCTGTTCACGTAGCAGAGGCGTAGACCGTTTTATCGCTAACGGACTCAATTTACCTTGTTGAACCGCCAGAAAATCATCGGATAGCGGTATCCCTCCAGGGGGTGAAGGTAGCAGAATTCCAGTATCGTCCCAGACATCCGTGATCGGTTTAGCTTCAATTGGTAGTCCGAAGTCGGGGACAGATGCCTGTATCCACACGGTACCGTCACGTTCCCATAGAGACACTTTCTTGTTACGATCTTCCACCAAGTTTAGTGTCCACTGGTGAATGCCATTATTTTCATGAATATAAGAAAAACCGCGTCGAACAAATGCTTCTCTTGCAAGATCAAGTCTACGTGTACCGAGAGAAAATGGCGTAGTGGTATAGTTTTTCTTATATTCTGCCTTAGACAGTGTAGATATCTGCTTCTTTTCCATAGAGGGGATAGTTTCGTGAAGTACGTCGCGTAGGACATCAATTGGCGCAAAGAGGATATCCCTTGAAATGATAGGCGGATCTAACAAATCACCCATGAGAATTTCATAACGAGCATCCCAACGGTTGTATCCTTCTTCTCCTAAGATTTCAAGGTATACGGCTTGCTTGTCCGATGTGTGTTTACAAATATATAATCTTTCCTTTTCAATCTTTGGATGTAGGTAGTCTGGTATTCGGCAAGAAAAGCGAAGTCCACCGGATTTGCTCATTGTCAGGAGTGGATTCACAACAGCGTCAGCAAGTGCCTCAATACAGGTAATAATGGCATCAGGGGCAGTGCAGATGGCTTGATATGTAAAATTTATGTCGTGCCATCGTGCCTCATACCGTTCGGAAGGAATACCTGTATACACCTGAATTCCCCAAGATTCACGCCACCGTCGAGGTTCCCAACTACCCGTTACTTGGCGTTTTGAGAACCGCCTATACCACTTACTACCCAATGCTCTTGGGCCTCTGTCGTTCTCTGGTGCGCGTCCTATTGGCATAAAGGAGATACTTGCTTCCTCCAGAGCATGGAGAATCACAGCGTATCTATGTGCACAATACACGGTATACTCGTAAGGAATACCCTTATTGTATATGGCAGGTTTTATCAATGTCTGTCGTTGCCGAAGCGGATTTTCATGCCGTTCGTGGCAACGTTCTATAAGATTTCGTAATAGATTCATAGTTCTGATATGAGGAATTTGAGGTATTAGTTTTTGCTAACTATTGGATTTTGAACATTCAAAGATGGTATAGTAACATTAGGACAATTTTTAATATTTTATCACAAGACACATTTTTTTGTCAAGTGTGTGACATAATCTATTTAATTTTGACAACCTATGCTTTTTATAGTATAATACAATTATGCATGTGAACAAGTATCATTAGGAATGCAAGCATTTTTAGAGAAGGTAAGAATTATGGTATTGAAAACAAAAACTTTTTTTCCTAAATCCGATAAACAGATTAAATGGTACGTCGTGGATGCGGACGGGCAGGTACTCGGACGTTTAGCATCCCAAATCGCGCAAGTGCTGAGAGGGAAACACGACCCCGGTTTTACACCACATGCGGATTTAGGTTATCGTGTTGCTGTGATTAACGCCGAAAAGGTCGTTGTCACAGGAAATAAAGCTGAGCAGAAAACCTATTTTCGACATAGCGGTTATCCTGGTGGTGACAGATATCGAACTTTCAATGAACAGATGGAACGCAGTCCGGAATTTATTATTACAACTGCAGTCAAAGGGATGGTGCCTAAAAACAGTCTCGGGGCGAAATTGATGAAGGGATTAAAGGTTTACACTGGCCCCAACCATCCGCATCAGGCACAGGAACCGGAAGTTTTAACATTTTAACAGTTGAGGAAATATATGGCTATTGAACAATATTGGGGCACTGGTAGACGTAAAACCTCTGTGGCACGCGTCCGAATTATCCCAGGTGGTGAAGGCGGTATTCTCGTTAATAAAAAACCCATTGAGGAATACTTCGACCGTTCTGATCATGTGCAAGCTGCTCGTCGACCTATTGAGCACGTTGAGCGAACCGGTGAATTCGCTGTCCACGTGAATGTCCGTGGCGGAGGAAATACCGGTCAAGCTGGTGCTATTTCACACGGTTTGGCGCGTGCACTTGTTAAGGCAGATGAATCGTTGAAGCCGCCTCTAAAAAAAGGTGGGTTTTTAACACGTGATCCACGGATGGTAGAACGCAAAAAATATGGACAGAAAGGCGCACGGGCAAGATTCCAATTCTCCAAACGTTAATTTCTTCGTGCGTTCAATGGAATTCGTAGCGTTTATGTAATCTCTCGTATATGGACTCATGTCCTACGAGATGTAATAGGGTTAGTATGTCAAACATTGTTATCTTAGGTGCTCAATGGGGTGATGAAAGTAAAGGAAAGCTCACCGATGTGTTCGCTGAGCATGCGGATGTTGTCGCGCGCTATCAAGGTGGCGATAACGCCGGGCATACCATTGTTCTTGGCGAAAAGACGTTTATTCTTCATCTGATCCCGTCTGGTATCCTAAGACCTAACACTGTGAATGTAATCGGCAATGGAGTCGTCATCAATTTGGAAACGCTTTTCCGTGAAATCGACGGATTACAAGCACAGGGTGTTGAGGTCAGTAGTAAGAATCTGAAGATTAGTGATCGTGCACATCTCATTATGCCCTACCACAAACTTGTTGAACAGTGGGAGCAGATGGGAAGTGCTACAAAAATCGGCACAACTTCACGCGGTATTGGCCCAACCTACTCCGATAAGATGAATCGACACGCGGGTATTCGTGTCGGTGATCTGCTTGAGTTTGACCATTTCCAAAAGAAACTTGATTACAACCTTGAAACCAAAGCTGACGCACTCCAAGTAGGTGATGTTGCTCGACATACCCTGCTTGAAACATATTACAACTATGCAGAACGAATTGCTCCTTATGTAACAGATACGGTAGCATTCATGCACGAGACAATTGCTGCCGATAAAAGGATTCTGTTTGAAGGCGCGCAGGGAACTATGCTTGACATAGATTTTGGTACGTATCCTTATGTAACTTCGTCTAACTGTACCGCAGGGGCTGTATGCACAGGACTCGGCATTGGTCCAAAAGTAATTGGTGAAGTGTTGGGAGTTTCAAAAGCGTATGTCACGCGCGTTGGTGGTGGTCCATTCCCGACTGAAATGCCTCCCGACTTAGATGAAGAAATCCGCGATATCGGCAAGGAATACGGTGCCACAACGCAAAGACCGAGACGCTGCGGATGGCTTGACCTTGTGGCACTCCGATATGCAACGCAAATTAACGGATTAACTGCTATTGCACTCACAAAACTTGACGTGTTTGATACACTTGCTGATCTACAAGTTTGTGTCGCCTATCGCTATAAAGGCAAAGAAACGACTACTTTCCCAAGTAGTCTGAAAGTTTTGGAAGAATGTGAACCGGTTTATGAAACATTGCCCGGATGGCAACAACCGTTGACTGAAGCGCGTTCCGCTGAAGATATACCGCAGCGAACCAAAGACTACATCAAGTATGTTGCTGATTATCTCAATGTGCGAATTCCGATTATCTCTGTCGGACCGGATAGAAACCAAATTGTAGTATTGGGTGCCCCGCTCTGGTAGGAATACCTCACTAAACTTTCCCACAATATATCTTCTAAGTTTTGCATTTTAACTTGACATTTGGTCAAAATGGATGTATCATTATATGTTGTGGATTTGAGCCGTTAGCTCAGCTGGTAGAGCATCTGACTTTTAATCAGGTGGTCACAGGTTCGACTCCTGTACGGCTCATCTAATTTTTCTATATGCCCCCGTCGTCTAGCCTGGCCAAGGACACCGCCCTTTCACGGCGGCGACACGAGTTCAAATCTCGTCGGGGGTATTTTCCAATAAAGAACCCCAACCCACGATAAATGGGTTGGGGTTCTTTGTTTATAGGAAACTTATAAACCTATGGTATATCGGTAAATCTCAATCAGCAGCTTCTGCAAGTTCCAATAACACGGGTGATTCGACTCGGATAGCGTCTTTGATGCAAACTTCTTCGCAAAGCAGACAACCGACACAATCCTTCGGTTTCACAAGTTCACAGATACCAAAGAAACTATCAGCATGTTGATTTGTATTCGGGTCTATAATTTCAAGGCACTCCCACGGGCAGATTTGTACACAGAAATCGCAGCCAGAGCAAAGTTCTTCGTAAATAACGGCGATGGGACGATGCTTACGCTCAGGGATAAATTTACACACTTCACCGAATTGGTCGTGAATTGCTTCCACTGGACATACCATGCCACATGCACTACAATCAATACACACATCCGGGTCAATAATGTGCAATTTACCACGATCACCAGTAATTGCATCCACCGGGCATTTACATAAACACTGCAAACATCCTATACATTCGTCAGTAATAAAATATGCCATAACGGTTATCCCTCCTACTTTCTATTTTATCATAGTCCAAGATGTGTAGCAACCTGCCTTTCCAATTTCGCAGTCCATTCTTCAGTTGAATGTACTTTTCCGTATCGTGACGTAATTATCTTGCCATCCTTATCAATCAACACAATTGCTGGGAGTTCCCGCCATAGGTCCATACCAAATAGGCGTGCCAATGGACCATCCATACCGCGACCATCATAGATGTGTTGTCCCAGAAAGTTTTTTTCATGCACTCTCTTACGCAATGCTTCTTCGTTTGACCACCCTATAACGCTGACGCCAATAACGTCAAATCCCTTAACATGGTATTTCTGATAAATTGTGTCTACACACGTTAGCACTTGTTCAGGGTAACCAAAATAGAGTAAAACAACTTTCCCTCGAAATGCAGAGGGTGAAACTGGATTTCCATCTATATCAACCGCTGAGAAATCGGGAACTATTTCACTAACCCGTGTCGATTCTGTCCAATTGACTATTCTCACCAAAGGATCTTGCCTGGAATCAACAGAAATGATCTTCCCATCTCGATCAATTAACCAATGGGATGGAACCCAATAAATACCGTAATACTTTGCAGGTCCGTTAGTCATGCTATAATTTCCAAAAACCTGTACCCCGGGAATTTCATGTTCCTCAATATGCTTACGAAGATCCTCCTCACTTTCATCTATACTAATGCGGATGGCTTCAAATCCGTTCTCATGATGTTCTTCGTAGACCTGTTTGATATATGGTATTTCTCCTTCACAAGGTCCACACCACCATGCACAATAATTGAGTAATACTAATTTACCTTTGAAATCAGAGAAAGAAATTTCTGTGCCATCAAGAGTGGTTACGGTAAAATCGGGAAGAAATAATCCCTCCCATGCCTTTTGAGTCCATCTAAATTCTGGATGTGGCTTCCACGGATATTTACTTGCCAATTCGGTATCACCCATTGTTTGATAAATATCCCCGAGTCCGCGTAAAGCGTACCAATCGTCAGCATCTTCTTCAAGGCGTTGCTTAAATGACTGTTCCGTTTGATTAATCAGAAGTTGGCACCTTTCTATCAGTTCTGCATTCCCCTCTGGTTGTTGCATCAGTTTCCGATAGATATGACATGGAGTTCTACCTATTTCGTTGTAGAGTTTTATAAGCCAATGATACAATTTGGATTCATCTTGCCGTTGTGCCCTTTCAAACAATTCTTCAAGTGCTGAAAGCGTCAATTCAAACAGTGGGTCATGACGATTACCGATACTTTCACTGTAACGTTTAATTGCCAAATAGCAAATTTCAGTATCGTTAGGTAACAACTCTATTGCTTGTTCAAGGAACGGGGATTCACTTTTCTTCACAATGATTGCTAACATCTTTGCTGCTGCACCGTTGTCAGGCTGCGTTTTGAGCACTTCTTCAGCGAATTCACGGAGTTCCAAAAGCATCGCTTCAGGGAAAATTGGAATATATTCTGGGAGTTGCAATGGCAATCTCGTTTGTCCGTCAACAACTCCTGCTTCAATTTTTGTCTTCAAATACTCCAGAAGATGTTCTTGTTCATTCTGTGTGAGTCTTCTTGACGGCGCATTTTGACTGTCTTCAAGCGATTTCAGATACGCTTCCCATATATCTGTATTATCGGACATTGCATTGACTAAGTCTTCTTGGTCTTCCGATTGTTGTGCCAAATTTTTCTGGAATGCAGCATTTTCCATAGGAACCAAATCTCTACACTTCTTAATCAACGCGTTACACTTTTCAATTTGATTTCTACACCGCTCCGAACGTTCAGGATTTTCCAGGCCCTCCTTAAAATCCATGAGTTTATCTTTAAGGTGCTTATAGACTGTGTAGGGGGTTATCCTATGTCCCCAATAAAATGACCTTGCTTCCTGATAACGAACGTTATTGTTTTGTTGTTTTCCCCACGAATACAGATTTTCAAGTACCTTGAGGATAATGCCTTGTTTCTCGAAATCACCAAAACAACCGTGGCTACTCCTGTACTCATCAATAATTGCTAAATTCATACACGGATCATTCGGAATTGACTCCATATTAATATCTAAAAGAGATGGTCGTTGGGATTCCCAATCTGCCCGTTTTACTAATGTGAGAATTATGGATGCTGCGCTGTTGTCCGAATCTGTTTTGAGAAAACCATCTGCTAATGTTTGTATTTTAGGGAGTATCTCCTCGGTGAAACGCCAAAAGTAATTATGAAGACCGGGAGGGAGTGCTGTTTGTCCATTCGTGAGTCCTACCTCAATCTTTTCTTTAAGATAAACAAGAAGTTTTTCCTGCATCTCCTCATCCATTTCCAATTCACCTTTTCCGGCTGAGAGCCCCTCGTTATAGAGTGAATTGATAAAGGTATACCAGAAATCTGTGGAATTGTATTTATCGGTCATAATAGTTCTCCTATACTTTGTTTACAAGAAAGCACGTTAATTTCAGATTGAAGTGAAAACTCAATTTACTTATAAGATGTTTTAAATTACCCCTTAAGATGTGCGCCGACAAGTTTTTCCAATTTCGCACCCCATGCTTCAGGTGAATGTACTTTTCCGTATCGTGCCTCAATAACTTTTCCATCAGTATCAATTAACACAAGTGCAGGCACATCTTGAATACCAAATTGTTGAGCAAGTGGACCGTCCCACCTACCGCCGGGACCGTCATAAATTTGTTGTCCAGGCATGTTCCGATTTCTGATACTTTCACGGAACGCCCTTTCGCTATTGAATCCCTCAACGTTCACATTGATAAATCCAAAACCTTTGTCATGGTATTTTTGGTGAACCGTTTTCACATGTCTTATTTCCTGATCGCCATAGCCATGCAGTGACCAAAAATAGAGTAACACAACTTTTCCGTGGTATGCTGAAAATGAAACTTGGTTACCCTCTACATCAACAGCCGAAAAATCTGGCACTATGTTGCCACCCCGCGTAGTCTCTGTCCACTTCAAAAGTTGTCCGAGTTTCTCCCTTCTTGTCCTGAGGGAGAGAATCTTCCCATCCCGGTCAATGAGCCACTGTGAAGGCACACTATTAATACAGAAGAATCGCGCAAGTTCACTATCCCAGCCTTTGCCATCGAAAATCTGTGGCCACGGTATGTCATGCTCCTTAATAAATTCTCGCAGTTCCGCTTCGTTTTCGCCAAGACTCACACCGATGACCTCAAAACCATCCTTGTGATGGTTCTTGTATGCCTCTTTAATATACGGAATTTCAGAGGCACACCCATTTGTAGAGAAATTGAGGAGTACCATTTTTCCTCGGTAGTCAGAAAACGAAATGGGTGTACCATCAAGTGACACCGCTGAAAAATTGGGCAGTTGTCGCCCAACCCACGCTGCCTGCGCCCATTTGGTTTTTAAGTTTGTCTGACCTGCCCACGGATATTCTTTTGCTAATTCTGTTTCACCCAACGTTTCATAAATATCACCGAGTCCACGTAAAGCGTACCAGTCATCTGGCTGTATGGCAAGTTGCTGTTCAAAAGCGTGCTGCATTTCAGCCAACAAGGGTTGGCATCGCGCAATCAGTTCGGCATTCCCATCGGGATTTTTCATCAGTTTTCGATAGACATAGCAAGGAGTTCTGCCAACTTGCCGGTAAAGCCTACATAACCAATAATACAACTCGGATTCAGATTGCTGTTTTGCTCTTTCAAACAACCTTTCAAGTGCGATGAGCGTCAGTTCCGACAAAGGATCTAAGTATTCGTAGTAAAGACTAATTGCAAAGAGACAGGTTTCTGGGTCGTTAGGGGCCAATTTCATCGCCTGTTCAAGGAGAAGAAGAGAGGTATTTGTTTCTATCCCAAAAGCGAATCCATCTTCCCACACAGTGATTGCTAACATATTTGCCGCCGCGCCGTTGTCTGGTTCCGTTTCAAGCACCTTTTCAGCGAATTCACGGAGTTCCAGCCGTATCGCTTCAGGAAAAAATGGTATGTACTCTTGAAGTTGTGCTGGCAGCGTTGTTTTACCGTCAACAACCCCTTCTTTAATCTTTGTTTTGAAGTACTCCAGAAGTTGAACTTGGTCTTTCTGTGTGAGTCCTTTTCTTGAAAATGAAAGTCCACGGTCCTCAAGCGAATTAAAATACGCGTCCCAAAAATCGGTGTTGTCGGATGTTGCCTTGCCTAAATCCTGTTGATCATCCGATTCCTGCCCCAATTCTTTCTGAAATGCTGCCTGTGCCTCGAATATCAAGGCGCGACACTTCTGTATCTGCTCTGGCACTGAAAGTCCTATGGAGATAGATCGACCTTCACTCGATATGTACAGGGCTGGATTATCATAGAGGCTTTTCCTGCCTTGCTCATAGGGTGAGCGAGGGATTTGCACGTGTTTCCATTGGCCAAATTTGAGCATCTTATAGACTGAATATGGAGTTATATTGTGGATTTTATAGCAAGATTTCACCTCTTGATAGCGTGGAGAATCGTCCTGTTGCTTTGCCCACTTAAATAAATTTTCCAGTGCCGTGAGTACTCTTTCTTCTCCATGTGCACGACCAGAAGGTGTGTGCCTGGCACGCAGCAGATGTAAATTCATACATGGATCTTTTGGTGCTAACATCATCGCTTTTTCCACATGCGATTCATATTCAGAATCACTTTCTCCGTATACCACGATTGCTAAAAGTATCGCTGCTGCGGTGTTGTTAGGGTCCGTTTCAAGAGAACTTTCGGCTAATGTTCGCAATTTTGATAACATATCTTTCGGAAATCGGGAAATGTAATCGTGAAGACCGGGAGGGAGTGCAGTTTCACCATTCTTTACACCTTCCTCAATTTTTTCTTTCAGATAGCCGAGGAGTTTCTCCTGTGTCTCCACGTCCATCTCCAATTCACCTTTTCCAAAAGAGAGTCCCTCGTTATGTAGGGAGTTGGTGAACGTATACCAGAAATCTGCGGAATCGTATTTGTTATTCATCATTATTCTCCTTCACCGTGCAGATAGGATAGTACGCCGGTTTCATAGAGAAGTGAGTATTCAAAGAGATTATTGTCCGAACTTCAAATCATCAAACGGTTGTCCGTTTGGGTCTGTGATACGCATATAAAAAGCACATGCCCCTTGCTCATTACACACCTTAACGAGAATACTGTTTTTGCCCGGTTTAAGCGTCACAGGAATAGTATATGTATCAATTATTGCCATAAAAGTTTTGGTATGTGTGAATACCTCTTCACCATTTAGCCATACTTTCCCTTGATCGTCGCTATCGAATCTGAATTGGACTTCCCGTTCATCAGGAGAGATAACGGTAGCGAAGGCATAGGAGACCTGCCAATCGACATTCTTTTCTCCAAGATGGATATAACCATCTAATTTGTCATCGGTAAACTTTTTCCAACTTACCAGCCCGTCCAGTCCATCATATTTTGTTGTCAAATCAATCTCTGTGATGTCTTCAGGAATGTAGACAGTATTATAACCTATTCCACCAGCATTATCAAATGGACCAAGCACCATCCAGGCGTCTTCAGTAACAAAACCTGTTTTTTTAATATGCTCATCTGCTTTCTCAAGCATATCATGATCACGATAAAACTCAGCCAAAGCAAAGTGGGTATCTAACTGAAGCGCCAGACTTTCTGGACTATTCGTATCAAGTTCAGCAGTTATATCGTCAATTTTTTGAATATACGCATCTGCTTTGTTAAACATTTCTTTATAACGATAATATTCAACCAGACTGAGGCAGGCATTTAACTGAAAACTTATACTTTCTGTGGGAAGGTTTTCAGTTATATCGTTAATTTTATGAATGTGTTCATCTGTCTTCTCAAGCATATCGTTATCGTGATAGAATTTTGCTAATACCAGGTGGCCATTTAACTGGATACTCTGGCTATCGGGGAAAAAGTCAATTAATTTATTCACCATATCAGCGAAACCTTCTTTGCCCTGAACATCTTTGCCTACTTTGCCAATTTTTGCAAACAACTGACGATGAAAACCTGGGTGTGTAGTGACATTCTGATCCTCTCTATAATAATCTGCAGCAGAGAAGTATTTTGTAAATTCTTCATACGCCGCATCATACCATTCGTTTGCCAGATATACCTCACCTTTCGTCAAGATATGATTCGAGATTTTTGGTTTTTGTGTTGAGTGCTCAAGGAATTGTATCACATTCTCTGTGGTTTGTTCTTCAGTGGAAAGACCCACTTTAGATCCACGTTCTTGATCCTTTCCGCGTGCACTACTTAACACTTCTTCCCAATCCCAAAATAGAATGGTACCACCCCCCACACTGATCAGAGTTTTATTATCAGGTGAGAATGAAAGATTTTGCACTGATACTGAGTGCCCATTAAGCGTAGTGAGTATTTCTCCAGTATTTACATCCCATAATTCAATATTACCACCCCAGAAACCAACTATAAGAATAGTATTATCCGGAGAAAATATAGATGTATGAGAAAAACTTTTATCACCTTTTGCGATTTCTTTAAAGTGGGGAATCTTCGCTCTACCTATCATACGGATCCGTTTCGTACTTCCCACAGCAATTAGAGAACTGTCTGAAGAGAACGCAAATTGCTGAATAGGTTCTCTGTACCTATTGTCTTTTGGAGGTATTTCCTGAAAAAATGAACTTAACTCCATGCCAGTGTTCACATCCCAGAGTTGAACATGCCCACCCGATGTTCCACTGATAATTGTTTCTCCATCTGGCGAAAATGCGACAGTTCTGATATGAGGTTTATGCTCATCGGAATCTTCATCGTGTTCTGAAGTAATAATCTCACGTTTTTCACCCGTTTCTATATCCAACAAGCGGATTTTATTACCACCACCACTTGCTATGGTTTTTCCATCTGGCGAAAATATTTCGAGATATGGATAGTGAATAGTCTCCAAATCCTTACCTGTGTTAACATCAGTCAAACGTAGCACCGTGCGATTATAGTTTGGTTTAGACGGATCGCTTTGTGTCCCGTGATTACCAAGTTTTGTTCCATCAGGCGATAATACGAAAGTTCTGTAAGTTCTCCAATATAATGGTTCCTCAAGCATCGCTTTAGTTATGGAAGTTGTTTTTTCTGATTTCTCCAAATCCCAAACTGAAATTATACCAGTGTCTGACACACTCACTAATTTGGAACTATCCTTTAAAAATGATGCGGTTCTCATCCACATGTGTCCTGCAATTTGGGTATTTAATGCTTTTCGTGACTTGATATCCCAGAGTCGGACAGTGCCATCCGCGCTTCCGCTTGCAAGCATGTTACTATCTGGTGAAAATGATAAAGAACCTACGTTACTGAGATGCCCTGTAAAAGTAGCAAGCAATTCACCTGTATCAGAATTCCACAATTTTATAGTGCTATCGTTACTACCACATGCAAGTAATTTTCCGTCTGGTGAGAATGCCAGTGTACTTGGTCTACCATTCCTTTCGTTTTTCGTCGGGTTCATTACTATTTCTTTATTATCTTGCATGGACACTATCCACGTATTACTTTTTTCTATAGGCTTTTGTAGGACAATCAATTCTTCTCCTGTGGATGTGTCCCAGAGCTCCACCGTCGTATCCAAGTTTCCAGTTGCGAGTCGTGTGCCGTCTGGTGAGAATTTCAACATCAGTGCATGGTTAGTTCTGGTTATGTAATGCGGCAAACGGAATTCTTTCCCAAATTCCCGGAGCGTGGATAATTTCTTACTTGTTGTTGTGTCCCAAAGCTCTATCTTTCCGTCCCCGCTTGCAATAGCAATTTTTTCTTCTGTAAGTGCGTAACTTTCCTGATGCATGCGTCCCGGTCTTTTATCCATATTTGTCGATGTCGTCTCTCCAGTCTCTACATCCACCCGATAAATTGTTTCTCTTGACTTACTCAAACAAACAAGGGTCTTACTATCATTTGAGAATCGCAACAGCACTGCAGCAGGTAATGCATTTTGTAGTGAAACTTCATGCCCAGCGTCTATGTTCCACACCTTAACTCCTTTTTCAAGTGGACTGCCACCAAAACTGGTGATTGGATCTCCTCCACCAGTTGCAATGAAACGCCCATCAGAGGAATATGCCATTGCGCCACTCATACCTGATAAGAATGAAATCTCCTTACCAGTTTCCACATCGTAAACCCAGACACCGATACTACTACCCACCACTAATTGTTTGCCATCTGGTGAAAACTGAATTTTTCTCATTCCACCTTTACCATAACGGACCTTTGCTTCTTTTGGCAGATTCCACTGTGGATAGTTTTCCATTTTATTCTCCTCACCTGCTTGTGCAGATATCTGTGTATCGTTAGGTTTCTGTTTATGAACAAGATTTTCGCTTTGCGCGTTTGCACTTCCCAATTGCCTCCGCTCATCCGATTTCAACGCAAGGTTTGCCATAACAGGTGCCTCAATAATATCAATCTTGATCTTCGAGTTAGCATCAAAACTATAGGGCTGCTGAAAATGTGTTAAGTATTTGCTGTTTCCAAAACCTAACATGAGCAACACGACTACAACTGTTGAAGCAGCGAATAACCAGGGGACGAAAGGTTTACTTGCAGAAGGTGCAGCAGGTTTTGTTTGTGAAATCTCGCGCATGATATTTTCCGTGAGATTCGGTGTAATTTTGAAATTATCTAACGCCTCTCTTATGATGGGTTCTTCCTTTCGCAAACGCTGTTGGGCGCGGTGCAGCCGACTCTTAATCGTATTTGCCGATACACCTAAAAACTCGCCGATCTCTGCACATGTCATTTCCCCGAAGTAATGCAATGTCATGACAGTGCGTTCACTCTCCTGTAGCTTTGCGAGTAATTTTTTTACAACATAACGCTGTGTTTCTGCTGATGTTCGTTCCCTTTCCTCAACGACATACGCTGAATACACGGTTTCTTCTATCTGTTCACTGTCTGATTCTTCCAGATGTTCATAGGACTCTGTCCACACACGCTTTTTGCGCAGCCACGCCAAGCATCGACGTCTTGTAATTACGGACATCCAACCAGCAAAACGCTGTGGCTCCTTCAGAGTCTTCAATCCCGTATATGCTTTCAGGAATGAATCTTGTGTAATTTCCTCAGCAATATGAAAATCGCCGATAATCCGCCATGCAAGCGCGTGTACCTGCTTCTGGTATTTTTCCACCAGCGTTGAAAATGCGTCATCATCGCCTGTGAGGGTACGTCGGATAAGTTCGGTATCGTTGTGTTTCATTTATTACCTCCTGGAACAGATAATTTCATTACCTCTTTATATCCTGTGACGCGCCTGAGTGCAGAATGGGGTGCATAAATTTTTGAAAATTGGAGGGATTCGTATTAAAAAGGTTACAATTCAATCTTTAAGATAACGTTTTTACCTTGATTTGTCCAATGAATATTATATCTTTTGACAAAAAACAAGGGTGTTGCCTAACGAATGATATGGCATAGTCCTTATGATTGGAACTTACACCTATATCAATTTGTTTTGACAACACCCTTAGTTTGTTTGACAGAAAGTCAAGTTAGTGCTACTTACTCAAAATATGCAGCGTTGATTTCAATGAAATGTTCCCATTCTTCGGGAACATCTTCTTCCATGAAAATTGCTTCGACGGGACATTCCGGTTCACACACACCACAATCGATGCATTCTTCCGGATCGATGTAGAGCATATCTACTTCTTCAAAATCATCAACTGCATCTGTTGGGTGTGGGTGAATGCAATCTACTGGACAGACATCAACACAGGAGCTGTCTTTCTCGTCTATGCAAGGTTCGCAAATTACATACGTCATTTGTAGTTCTCCTTTCGTTTGTTTTCTCGCTTTAGACATTAAGTTGTTGTTTATTGAAATAATCAGCGTTTATTTCTATGAAATGTTTCCATTGTTCGGGAACATCCTCATCAAAAAAGATTGCTTCGACGGGACATTCCGGTTCACACACACCACATTCGATGCATGTTTCTGGGTCAATGAAGAGTTGATTTACCCCTTCATAGTCCTTGGCTTCCTCCGTTGGATGTGGGCGGATGGAATCACAGGGACATATATCAACACAGACACTGTCTTTTACATCAACGCACGGCTCACAAATTACGTAAGTCATTTTTTCTACTCCTATTATGTGTATTTTCCGACATATTGTCAATTATTTTTTTATTATTGGAAATAATCTGCATTTATTTGTATGTAATGTTCCCATTCTTCTGGAACATCCTCTTCTATGAAGATAGCCTCAACTGGACATGCAGGTTCGCATATAGCACAATCAATACATTCTTCGGGATCAATGTAGAGTTGATCTACTTTTTCAAATTCATCTGGGTTTTCATCACGCATTGGGTGAATACATTCGACGGGACATATCTCAGCACAAGCGTGATCCTTTACATCAATGCAGGGTTCGCAAATTACGTATGTCATTTTGTTTTCCTTTTATAGCGTTTGTTACCATTAATAGGAATAGGGATAGGCACCGTCTGCACCTAAGTCCGTTGTATTCTCTCCATATCCACTAATCCGAAAGTTGATGCCTGTCATAATCGTTAAGCGGTATACTATTTCCTCAGTTTCATTCTCATCTAATTCAATTTCATTGTCTGTTTCCAGTTCAAAACCCTTATGAATTAATTTTACATGCAGTCCGTGTTCTACTATTTCAGATTGCAAATAATTCGTTAACTCCTGAACCTGTGAGAAATCTATATCGGGAGTTCCTTTCTTTGGGTGTAAACTGAAACCACTATGACGAACATAGATGTTTTTAATGTCTTCTTTTAATGAACCGTCAAGTGCCATATTTTGTAGTAAGTCCTCAAGTTTCATCATTTCTTCAGTCCGATAATCTACAGGATTGTCCGAAAGAATTACGACTTTAATACGGTTTTGAATGGTTTTGATAGGCAGTGCTCGTTCTTCAATTAAGGATTGTAGTACCTCTCTTGCTTCTGAAACACGAGATGAATCTGAGGCAACGCGTTCTATTTTATTATGTATTTCAGAAAAGGAGGACAAAACGGTAGCATACCATTCTCCATGAAATATTCTGTCTTTATAGTCTCTTACCCCTTTATCCCCTTTCCACTGGTGTATTATTGTTTCAACGCATCGTTCTAATTCTGAGTATCGTTCTGACATATTACCTGGGTATTCACCCTCAACAATCAATAGGATCGTACCGTTGTAAGCAGTTATCGGTAGTACATGTTCTTGGATAATGGATCTCAGCAGTTCGTGAACATCATAAGGATTCATGGTTCATCCTCCTTTTCGTGTGTTTTTAACTGGACAATTTGTTTATTATGTGTGCCAGCACGGATCAACACACATGCTGATCCGATGTTTTATTTGAAAATTATAGAAAGGCGGTATTCACGTCAGCAGATTTCCAATGAATTTCAGGGTTTGGCACGTCATGCGGATAACTATAACCGTCTTGCTTATAGCGAATACCTACCATAATCTTTAATCGATAGGTGAGTTCCTTCACTTCTGCAATATCTATTGCGTCGTCTTGATCTTTAAGCAGTCTAAAACCATTATGGAGCAATCGCACATGTAACCCGTGTCTTACCAATAAAGACGTGAGATGATTTGCCAATGTATTGACTTCCGAAAACAGAAGTTCAACATCATCTTCCTTGTGTCGTAAACTAAAACCGCTATGCCGGACTGGAACATCTATACCCTCTTTTTCTAAAAGCGTTTCCAGCTGCATCATGTCTTCACTGCGATAGTCTATCCCTTCATCAGTTAGGATTTCCAATTGAAAACCACTATCAACAACGGTCAAAGGGAGTGTTTGTTCAGCGATCAATGATTCCAATATATCCCTTATCTCTGTCGTGCGATGTGTGTCCAAAGCAAGGCGCGTTGTTGCTTCATCCCTCTCTTTCACAGGCAGTCCTACAGAAATGACCCAACTACGCTTACCTTCATCAGACCAGCGTTCTAACACACTTTTTGCTCGTGATCGTATAGAACCACTTCCCGGTCCGAAAACCAATATAGGTCCACTATGAGAAACAGAAACACGGATTGGTAATTTGAGTTCGTCAATCAAAGTGTGGAGTAATTCCTTAACTTTATTCGGATTCATCATTTTCCTCCTTTGGTAGGGCGTTACCAAACTGAATTAATATGGACGGGATGCACTTATCCTTGAATGCTTCCAATTAATTTTGTGTGTCCATCCGGGTGGAATATCTTTCTCTGGGAGTCCCATACCATACGCACCTGCTCCACGATAATCAATACCTGTCATAAAGCTTAGCCGTGATGCTAACTCTGCAGTCTCGCAAACATGTATTTCAACTTCCCGTTGCTTCTCTAACACGAAACCTTTATGAAGCAGACACACCTTCAGTTCGTATGTTTCCAGTGCCGACTGCAGACGCTGCGATAGTTCCTGAACATGTAGAAATTGGATATCTGGTTCGCCATATTCTCTTGGTTCCATTCGTGTTAAACTGAAACCGCTGTGGCGTACCTGCACGCTTAAGTTCTCTTTTTCAAGTAATGTTTCGAGTTCTTTCATATCTTTGTCCCGGTATTTCTGCGTGTCTTTTGGGAGGATAATAACATTAAAACCTTGATGGAAAATCTCAAATGGCAATACTTGTTCTGCGATCAAAGATTTCAATACTTTTCTAACATCTGGCACATGAGATGTTTCAAGAGCAAGACGTTCTATCTCAACACAAAGTTCAGATTCGCTTTTTCTCACAGAAAAACTATGGTTTCTATGATTTCTATACAAACCAACCTCTTCTTTTAAGCGCGCGTAGCATTCTTGCATCTCTTTCGGAATTTTGTCGCATCCATCTCTCTCAAGATCCATCCACTGTTTTGCAGTATCTTTAAGCCGTTCCCTTGAAACTTTAGCATCGTCTTCGCTGATCATCAGAGGTCCACTGTTGAACAAGGTAACGGGTAGGGCAAACTCTTCAATTAAAGATTCCAATAATTTATTAACATCATTGGGATTCATAATTCAACCTCCTATCGTAGAATCAGGTTGCAGTTAAGTTTAGTTTTTTCTATGACTATTCAACGCCGTGGAAACCGCCACAAAGAAATTCGGATATTAGCACTGGTCCATGTTGTCTCGGATGTCCCTTTTTTGGAACGTGGGTAACTGCATGAATCAAAAACATAGTTGATGCCGAGGGTTTCATCTATCTGTTTTGCTATCTCTTTAATTCGTGTGGTGGGGACATCAACATCGGAGTGTCTTTCAAACATAAAACCGCGATGAAACAATTTAGCCTTTGTCCGCTTTTCCTTTAGTATAGCTTCAAAGCGATCCGCGACACCTTCAAGATCCTTTGATTTTACCTCAGTCTCCGGACCCTTTTCTAACCGAAATCCTCCGTGAAGTATTTTAACAGGATAACGCGTTGTGTCATCCTCTGCTAATGCCACCAATCGGAATCCGTGATCTGTAAAACGGATGGGCAGATTCTGCTCAGTGATGATGGATTCAATAAGAGTTTCAACTTCTAAAGATTCTAACAATTCTTTAGCAGCAGATTCAGAATCGGTTTTGGAATAGAACTCCATAATATCTGATCGGCCAGGATGACGTGTGTAGATTTTACCGTCTTTGTTCCATTGATGGATTACATCTTTTATGCGATTCTCTGTCGTAGAATCTGATGTGAGTAGATTCTGAGTAGGGGCAATATCAATAATCTCAATCGGGAGACATTCTGCTGCGATTAAAGTGTTTAGCAATTCCTTGACATCGGTCGGTGTCATTTTTGTTCTCCTTTCAGTGTAAGAATGCAAATCGGCTCAAAAGGTTACATAAAATTCGTATTGTTTACAATTCAACCCGTTTTTGTTTCCTCTTGTTTTCTAAATATGTGGTCAAATTCACCAGGATATTCCGTTTTCATCCAAGCAACAACTTTTCTCTTTGCGCGGTACAACCGAACTTTAGTCGCTGACAAAGTGATTTCCAATTTTTCAGCGATTTCTTCCAACAACATTTTGGGATTTGCCAGCTTCATTTCAAATACTTCTTGTTCGGAAATTGGCAGTCGTTGTGCCAAAGCATATACAATTTCCATCTGCTCTTTTGCAATGATACGATAGATTGGAGAACGATGTTCAAGGTCTACTAAATATGCTTCAGGATTCCCCTCAAGTGAACCGATTTCGAGTTTTCTCTGCTCATCACGGAAATGTGCTGCAATGAGTTGATGCGCGATGCTAAACAACCAACTGGAAAAACTTTTGGGATTCCGAAGTGTATGTAGATTCTGATGCACCTTAATAAACGTCTCTTGCACCAGGTCTTGCGCGGTTTCCCAATTGCCAACGCGCCTATAGAAAAAACTGAGGAGTGGCCCTTCGTAACGGTGATAGAGGATTTCAAATGCTCCATCATCCGCAACGTCTAAATTTTGATGTACTAATTCCTCATCGCGAAATTCATCCATACCACCAGCCCCTCTATTTCCATCACTACTCTCATTGCAAAACTCGTAATTATTTGGATACCCGTAGCAGGCGCACTTGCAAAGCTCGCCTACAGAAAAACCTATATTTCCTCTTTTTTACCTTCAATCTCTGATGCAACAAGTTCCCCTAATAGCTGGTTCCTTGCCTTAACGGAGATAACCTTTCCGTTTCGGTCAATCAGAAACGGTGCAGGAATACCACGCACACCATACTGCTTCGCGAATACGCCACCGAAACCTTCACTATCCAAAATCTGCCGCCACGGTATATCTTCTTTCTTGATAAACTCGCGCACTACTGCCTCGTCTTTGTCAAAACTTACGCCGATAACATCAAATCCTTTGTCGTGATATTTTTCGTAGACTTCCTTAACATTTGGTATCTCCCCAACACAGGGACCGCACCACACTGCCCAAAAGTCAAGTAGCACGACTTTTCCACGGTAGTCCATCAGCGAAATCGGGTTACCATCAAGGTCAACCGTAGACGCTGGAAAATCGGGCAAGATTTGTTCCTCCCATGCTAAAGTCGGATCTCGCTTTATCCGATATTGGCGGGAAAGTTCGGCATTTCCTAACTTTTCATGGATATTAGCAAGTGCGCTTAGAGCTGTCCAATCATCTGGTACTTGCTCCAATATCTTCTCAAAAACCGGTTGTGCTTCCTTAAGAACTGCTCGCACCGCATCAGTATCTCCTAATGTTTCGTGAATCTCAGTTAACATCCGTGAGGCACTCCAATCGTTCGGTTTTTGCGCAAGCTGTTTTTCCAAGATAGTTTGAATTCTGCTAAACACCACATTCCACCGTTCAATGAGTGGATCGTCAGTTTTAAAACCTTCATAAAGGTCAGTTGGTCTGAACCAAACTTCACTATAGTCGTAGAGTATCCGGTATACCCACCTATATTGTGTCTCTTGAGAAGTTTCTTGTAGCCTCTCAAACATTCTCTCCAGAGATTTGAGCACTTCTTCGTCTTCACAGAAGCCATATTTTGTGAACGCAAAGAAACAAATTTCAACATCTTTTGACAGCAGCATCATGGCTTTTTCCACAAGCGGACGTTTTCGACTGAGAGGCACTGTCACATCGAATACCTGTAATGTCTCTATTGCCAAGAATTTTGCTGCCGCGCCATTGTCCGGATCACTTTCTAAAGCACCCTCAGCATGAACGCGCAGTGCCCACCGCATCTCTTTAGGAAAGCGATAGATGTACTCTATCAAATCGGGTGGAAGCGACGTTTTCCCATCAGAAACACCTTCATCAATTTTCGCTTTGAAGTACTCTATTAACTTTTCTTGAACATCTGATGCCACTTCCCAATCAACGCTTGCATACCCGCGATTTTCAAGTGTATTGAGATAGTCATTCCATACATCCACACTATTTTCTTTCATGATTTTCCTCCATGTTTTGTTTTTGCAAAATGTTTTTTTCTAAACTTATTTATCCTCAATTTCTGCTGCAACGAGTTCACCCAGAAGACTACCTCTTGCCTTAACAGAGATAACTTTTCCGTTTCGGTCAATCAGAAACGGTGCAGGAATACCACGGACACCATATTGCTCTGCAAATATGCCTTTGAAACCGCCACTATCCAAAATCTGCCGCCACGGTATTTCTTTTTCCTTGATGAACTCGCGCACTACTGCCTCGTCTTTGTCAAAACTTACGCCAATGACATCAAATCCTTTGTCGTGATATTTCTCATATACTTCCTTAATATTCGGAATTTCTCCGACACAGGGACCGCACCACACTGCCCAGAAATCAAGTAGCACAACTTTTCCACGGTAATCTGCAAGCGAAATTGAGTTGTCATCAAGGTCAACTGTAGATGCTGGAAAATTGGGTAATATTTGATCTACCCATCCTAAACTGGGGTCCGCTTTGAGCTTGTATTCTTGGGCAAGTTCGGCATTTCCTAATTTCTCATGGATATTTGCTAATCCATCCAAAGCAGTTTGGTCATTTTCAGTTTGTTCCAGACGTTTTTCAAAAACCGTTTGTGCTTTCCTCAAAACTTTTTCGGCTGCATCAGTATTTCCTAAAACCGCATGAATTTCAGTCAGTATGAGGACAATCTCCCAATCATTGGGTGTTCGTTCTAATTCTTGTTCAAAGACATTCTGAATTTTGCATAGTACTGCTGTCCACCGTTTAATATAAGGGTCATTTTCGTTGAGTGTTTTATAAATATCAGTAGGACTTGTCCATACCTCTGAATAGTCATAAAGCATACGCACCCATCTGGACTGTGTCTGTGTGTCCCTTTCATGGATACGGTCAAACAATCTCTCAATAGAAACAAGTGTGTCATCTTCGTAATCTTCCATCTCATGAAGAAACTGATCACATCCATATTCTTCAAATGCGAAGAAACAGATTTCAACATCTTTTGGCACTAACACCATCGCTTTTTCTAAATATGGATACTTCGGTTCTATCGGAATCGGTTCTCCGTCAAGTTTTTGTAAAGTTTCTATCGCCAGAAACTTTGCTGCTGCACCGTTATCGGGGTTTTTTTCCAGAACGTTTTCAGCGTATTCGCGCAGTTCCTGACGCATCTCTTTAGAAAAACGGTAGATGTATTCCATCAAATCGGATGGAAGCGACGTTTTACCGTTAGAAACACCTGCATCAATTTTCGCTTTGATGTAGGTAATTACCTTTTCCTGGATGTCTTTTGCAACTTTCCGCTTCCCGTCTGCATCTCGTTGACTTTTGAGGAGAAAGTCTTCCCATAAGTCTGCACTATTTCCTTTCATGATATTGTCTCCTATTTTCTTATTTGCAAAATACTTGATTTCGGTTTAATTTGCTCTATTGAACTTGGTTTAATAGGTAAGAATGTAAATGAAAGAAAAAGGTTACATAAAAAGACATGCTCGGTTTGGAATGAAAATTTTCGTCATGCTTATTATGTGAAATTTCAAGGGCATTTTCAAGATTTTTTGAAGAAAAGCGATTCAGTTGATAACTAAAAAAGAGAATAACTTATGTATATAGTGAAATCTAAAATTACCTTACAGTTCTTATAGGTTTGCGGCGTTTGTAGTCGCGCAATTTATTGCCAAATCAACGCCAAATGCGCGTTTGGCATTTGGCGCCTCTTACATTCATTGGTGGGCGAGGTTTCCTAACCTCGCTGGTTCGGAGTGTCAAAGTAATTCTAAAATCTACTATATCTATAAATTCCTACAAAGGAGATGAAACCGATGACGAAAAATATGAAAGTTCGACTGATAATTGTGTTTAACTTATGCTTATGTATGGTTGTATCTTGTTTTATGATAACAGAGGAACCTCCTGTCAAATATGAGGGGCCGCACCCACAAACGCCTGAAGCAATTCTTGAAGCATTTGTAGACAAACGTCTCATAAACAATCCAAATCCTGAACAACAGCAGAAATTAAATGAGAGGTATCCTACCGAATGGCTTGAGATACTACTTGACAAAGGTATCGTTATTGAAGATTCTGATGATTTTAGCGGATATATGTCAATACGTAATTCTTTACGGCATTCTTTGAATTTTTGGAAATCTAAGCCGGAAAGATGGCGTTTATATGGAGTCCAATATAATGACAGGGAAACTTATGAAGATGCTTTCATTGATAGGAGGATTTGGGAATACCAACAATTGAAAGCAGCAAAGCGGAAGAACCGTAACGTAGTGCGGGTTGACTTTTTAGGGGCAGATGGCAAAACTGTTATTCCAATCACAAATTCAAGCAAATATGAGACTGTTAAGATTACGAAACACAAAGGTATGGGGGTTGGCATGGCAGGGGGAGGAAAACTCTCTGAAAAACAGAGATTTGACCTTTTATTTAGAGGCAAACATCCATGGGGTTGGAAAATAATATACGTTGATGAAGCGAATAATGTGCTTCCCGAAAGACCTGATCCTATCAGTCGTGAAGATTTGAGATTACCCGCTGATGTGCCGTGGCCACCCAAAAACCAGGAACACTTAGATCAGATCATTGAGGAAGTAACACGTCGCGAAAAGTTAAAAGAAAATAGATAAAACATTTTATTTTGAGGTAATCATAATGTTTGAGAAATTAGCAAAAGTAAGCGGAGTACTTACATTAATAGCATTTTTTATTGGATGCGGTGATGTTGATAAGATCCCAGTGCCAGCTCCAGATTATTTGGCAATTAACAGCGTTTTAAAACGGTGGCGGGAAGGTTATGAAACTGAAGATATAGAGACTTATATGAGTGCATACTGGTCACAAGGTTTCCGATACGTCTCAGACTGGGGAACAGACGGCGATAAAACTGATGACCTTATATTTGATGATATTCGAGACGAACGTGATTCTGCAATTCATGTCTTTAGCCGATTTCAGGATATTGAAATCGAACTCTCTATTCCACCAGAAATATCTATGAATAAAAATGGCACGCAAGCCGAAGTCCGAAATCACTATAGAATCCAAGGTTTTGTGGCAGATGGCGAATCACTTGAAGGTGGATTCATCGGATGGTTCGCGGAGGGCGATAACCTGTTTATCTTTGAAAAAAGAGATGATGAATGGCGAATCACCGAATGGCATGACGAATCTTTTAATGATGAAGAAATTCGCATTGCTAATAATCTTTAGCTTCCCATAGTTTCGCCGACAAGCATTCAAATTGGATTTTCAAACTATCTAAGGTTTACGCAGTCTGTTTGTTTTAAGGCATTGCAGCGTATGTAGTAGCACAATCTTATAGTGCGTTTAGCAATTTGGTTCCGTGTCCGAACTTCCGCGTAAGTCCTATCCTATTGAAATATTGGTAGCCCTATGCTATGATAAACACCGATGGGATAGAAAGTTGTCTATCTTGATAAAGTGGATAATATGTTTCTGAAACCTATAAACCATTATTTGGAATATTATCATCATGGGCCAGAAATTAACAAAGATAAGCGGCGTGCTTGCATTATTAACTTTTTTTCTTGCGTGCAGTGCCGATCTTGAAAAAGTAAACGACGAAGATGACAGGAATCAAATGTCTGAAAAAGTCATCCAAGTGCCACCAGAGGATTATTTGGCAATTAACGAGGTTTTAAAAAGGTGGCGCGAAGGTTATGAAATTGAAGATATTGAAACCTATATGAATGCCTACTGGTCTCAAGGTTTCCGTTACGTTTCAGACATGGGGACAGATGGTGATAAAACTGATGACCTATTATTTGATGACATCCGAGAAGAAAGGGATGCCGCGATTCGTGTCTTTAGCCAATTTCAGAATATTAATATCGCACTTACTGTCCCACCAGAAATAACTGTAATAGCCGAAAATAAGCGAGTCGAAGTCCGAAATCACTACCGAATTCAAGGGTTTGTCCCTGATGGTGAATCATTTGAAGGTGAATTCACGGGTTGGTATGCGGAAGGCGATAATCTGTTTATCTTTGAAAAAAGAGATGGTGATTGGCGCATCAGCGAATGGCATGATGAAGCTTTCAGCGAGGAAGAAATTCACATTGAAAATAATCAATTGCTTCCTATAGTTTGGACAACATTAAAACAACCAAGATAAATTCCAAACTACATTAATATCACAAGGTATCTCATGGATATCCATGAGATACCTTGATTCTTTTTCGCAGATAGACTATGCTTTAAGCAGACTGATTGCAGATATGTAATTCAAAGATTGTCCAACCTTACCTTAGCCGATACCAAGCGCATATTGTTCGTTAATTCACACTATTATTGTTTTTGTGACTCAGATTTAGACAACAACCATAGATCACCAATTGTTAAGCGGTCATAACCCTATGCGAAACGCTATTCTTATTTATTTTATCCTGCTCTGGTTATGCTTCGTGCATTTTATTGAAATTTGTCACTCCCAAGAGAATTCCAATGTCCAGTTTGGCACAATTCAGGGACAGGTAACAGACAACCAGAATAACCCGCTCACTGGGTATACCATCTCAGCAGTTGCCCAAACAGACAACATAACTTACGCTGCCAAAACTGATTCTGGTGGGCAGTTTTCACTAACAAACCTCCTTGCTGGCACTTGGGATATAAAAGTCCGACACCTCAGCACATTACTTGCACAACGCGAAGTAACAATCACTGAAGAATCTGTTGTTAATGCCGATTTTACCATTGAAGGTACAGGGATTATTTCGGGATTTCTGCTTGATTCTGATAACAAACTTCCGCTACCGATTACAGGTGAGGTCCAGATTGGCCTCCTCACACCTGACGATGAACGGATAGAAAAGATATATCGCGGAGAGATATCTAATGGATATTTTGAGGTCAAAAATTTGTTGTCGGGTCGCTACGTTATTGTAGATGCTTTTGATGGCTATGTATTCGCTATATCCGATTCTCCCGTACTGTCTGTTTATCCAGGAGGTCATGTCAATGGTGTAGAGGTGCTTTTGAAACAGGGAGCATCTCTTAATGGTCGCTTTGTTGACGCAGAAAATGGGCTGCCCATATCTGGAGTTTTTGTCAGCGTGGCATCGGAAAAGAGCAAAAGTATTTATCCTGGTGGAATATTTACACATGAAACGGAGTCGGATACAAACGGTGAATTCCGTTTCACAACACCGAATGACTCCACAATTTATTATGCTTTCACACTGATAGCATCGCATCCTCAATATCAAACGCACCGTTGGCGATGGGAGATGGATCCGGACAAAAATGTGTATGCGTTAGGTGCACTGACACTGACACCTTTCCTCTCCTTACAAGGCAAGGTGACTACATCAAACCCGCATTATACAGTCAACGGACTCAAAGTGCAGTTAAGGATGCACAACAAGTCTGCCGACTTTTTTCGAGCTGCAGCACAACCTGAACACACTGTGCAAACTGACGGTGATGGCAATTTTCTCTTTTCTGAACTCCATCCGATTGAATACAGTTTGACAATTTCCCGAGATGATGTTATTATAGCATTCTTAGAGTCGGTCAATCCACAAAGCAAAAAACATCTGAAAATCCGCTTGCCGAAACTGAACACGTTGCACGGCACAGTTGTTGATATGCAGCAAAGTCCTATTGCAGAAGCGAATCTCTATGCAGCTCGCCAAAGCGAAAACCCAAAAGGACACGGTGCGATCCTTACCATGACACAAACGGATGTAAACGGTGCTTTTCGAATGCAGCTGCTACACACAGAACCGCACCTCCTTTCCGTTGAAGTGTCGAAAAAAGGTTACCTTTCAAGGGTATATCCGAATGTGAAAATCGGAAAAGACCCGTTGATTGTTTCGCTCCAAAAAGGGTATGCTATTAAAGGACACATTATCTTTCCCCGTGATATTCCATCTGATGGATATTATGAAGTGAAGGTTTTTTCCGAAAATACCAGCATGGAGCCAACGTTAAATCGTCTAATGCTGAACAGACCACTTATATCCGAACAATTTCCTGTAACGGAAACGACTTTTGTGTTGGATGGTCTCTTTGAAGAAAAGTATAAACTCTATATTACAGGAGACAGTATTGCTGCAACTGAAATAGACGCGAAAGCATCTGCAAATAGCACAGGAGTTTTCATCGTTGCAGATAAACCAACGGTGGGACTAAAAGGACAATTGCTTTGGACTGACACAGGTGAACCTGTGCAGCACGCTTTGGTATCGCGCTCTTGGTATCCGTGGGAATTAAGCAAATATGATATGTCATTAACTTTAGATCGTTTTGAAACAGAAACAGACGCGCAGGGTAGATTTTCGTTTTCAAATTTGACTCAGGAACGTTATCAGTTACGTATTCGTGCTGTTAAATCAATGTTCAAAAGAGACATAGGAATTCATCAGCGTGTGCATATTCAGAAAGTGGTTAAAATTCCAGTTTGTAGTGATAATACACATAACATCTATCTTGGAAAGGCAGATGGCACACCGTTTGTTGTCTCATCCACGAATTTAAAAAAATAAAATGGATGGACATAATCTAAATTTGAAACATGCCTCGTAAAATTAGAGAACTCATAAAAGATCTTGAAGCCGCTGGATTTGTAAACCGTGGAGGAAGGGGAAGTCACAGAAAATTTGTGCATCCCGAAGTTTCTAAGTTTGTCGTACTTTCCGGTCAACTCAGATCGGACGCAAAACACTATCAAGAAAAGGCTGTTAAAGCAGCTATTGAGGAATCAAAAAAATGAAACCAAGTACCCGTTACGTAAAAATTGTTGAATGGTCTGATGAAGATCAGTGCTATGTTGGTAGTTGTCCAGGTCTCTTTTATGGTGGATGTCATGGTAATAATGAACAAGAGGTGTTTTCAGAACTGTGCAACATCGTTGAGGAGATAATTGAGCAATACCAGCACGAGGGAAAAACCCTACCTTTGCCAACATCTGGTCAGGATTACGCTAACGAGATGTTAAAAATTGCTTGGCAGAGAGTCTAAGAAAATTGCTGAAGTGATGAGGCAAAGGTTTCTGTCCCTCACATACCTAATCAAATTTTCTATCCCAACCAATGAAAACATGACAAACGTCTTTAAAATACTTATCACGATTTATGCTTTCACTATTTTTCAAGGAAGTGCAGCTGCTGTTACGTGGCAAGATGACTTTGATCAAGCAACAGAAGACAACTGGCAATTGCAGGGAAGCGATTCTGTATGGCGGATTGAGGCAGGATTTTTAAGAGCAAAAATAGAGACACAAAAACAGTGGTATACAATATTTGAACTTTACCAATTTACAGAATTCTCTGGACCTTACGATAACATAACAATTAAGATTGATAATATCGGCGCAGCGGGAGATATTAAATTCGGCATAGCACTTGGGAAACATTTCTTAAATGATGATGGGGAGATAGAGGAAATAGGTTATTACCTTTTTTTTACAAATGATATGCAGGCGTCAAGGGATGGCAAAGTGTTTCTCGGTCCTGGCAAACGCTGGGGCACAGATGTACTCAACGAGATGGTGCTCCACTTTGATGGCGGCAGATTCCAGCTGTTTGGAAATGACGAAGCGCGCATGGATTTTAGAGACGCGAACTTACCGAAAATTGACATTATCGGTTTTGTCCTCGTTGGATATGTTACGGATACGGTTAACACAGGCACAGCGTGGGTTGATAAGATTACTATTTCCGGACTTCCAGTCTCACCAAAACAAAAATTAACAACGACATGGGGACACCTAAAACGGGAATAGTCCTAAAAAATAAGAGAAATAATGTTACGGAAGAATTTGGATATATTTTTTAATGTCTTTTTGCTATTAGCAGTTTTAGGCGTGGTGTTCTGGAGCACATTTGCGAAGGCAAAATTGAATCCGAGCGAACGGGCTGAACCTGCAGCATCTGGGGCATATTATAGAACACCCGGTAAAAACGGAAAGTGGTTCGGTCCCGAAGTGAACTCCTTAACACTCTGCAATGTGCATAATCCGTACAACAATAGAGGATTTTTTGACATTATAGAAACCATTGAGAACGCTGTTGTATCCAAGTCAAAAATTCCAGGTGCGTTACATTGGTACCGCCGACAGAAGTGGGGCTTTGCCGACGACAAGACACCTTGGGGGACGAATGTCTCCTATATTACGCTCCACGACGATCTTGGGTGGAGTGAAATTAATCGAGGAACTGGGACTACAGGCTACCCGTGGAGTGGGATTGAGCGGCACTGGCGCGATGGGAATATTATCCGATCACAAGCCTCTGTGATGGGATGGCGGCAGTACGCTCGGGGAAGAGAAAGATGGATTTGTCCGATGTATTACAAAACTGGTGGCTGGGAAGGTGAAGACCTTGAAGTGCACTGTAGAACACTACGAACATGGTTTCCACCCGACTGGAATGTTTTAACACAAAAAGATAGAGACTTCAGTTCTCCCGTTGAGCGGAAACCTGGTGTGATCAGTCGAAGAGGAAAGCGGACACACCGATGGTACGACTGTATAAAAATCAGAGATGCTTCTACACAAAGATAGTCACCGAAGGTTTGGTTGATTAGATTTTACTATAATTGCAATGATATTGTCACGCAAAGTCCAATGCATTTGCGCGATTTCAAAACCTATTTATGCTAAACAACAAACCGACTCGAATCCTCTTAAAGATATTGGTAGTGGTTTATGTCACAATCAACTGCCTTGTCTTTGCAGCAACCTGGCACGACGATTTTGATACCGAGAATCCAGACGCGTGGCACTCCGTAGGTGACAATAGAGTATGGAAGGTGGACGATGGTTTTTTACGCGTAGAAGTTAACCGGGATTGGAAGGCACAATATGATCTCTACCAACTCATTGCATTCCCTGCCCCTTATCGAGACTTTACAGTTAAAATTAAGAATTTCGGTGGTGACAAAATGCGGCTCGGTTTTTGTGTGGGACGACATTTTCCTGATACGCTTGAAGAAGATCCATTTTTTTATATATTTTTTCCAGATGAAATTAGAGCAAGACGTTTTGACGGCGATGGAAGTAGCCACCCATTTCAGTATCGATTATCACGGGAACCGCGTGTACGCTGGCACACTGACGTTCTGAAAGAAATGGAATTACATTTTAATTCAGGTAATTTTCTACTTTTCGCGGATGGTGAATTTCGATCAAAATTCCAAGATCGAAACTTCAATAGGATTGAAATTCTCGGATTTGTCGTAGAAGGAATCAATATTGCAAATGAATGGGTTGGTGAGGGATGGGTCGATTCGTTCACAATTTCAGGATTAAATGTCTCTCCAGAGATAAAAGTAACCTCAACTTGGGCACAACTCAAGCGAAGATGATGCAGAGTTTTCTTAAACAATCTCATAGCAACAAACATAACAGAACTGAAGGTAAAGCATTGCAGCAAATTTTTAAGGAATCTCTCATTGTCTGCGTTTGGATCGGTTTTGGAGCCTTAACGTTCTGTGGGGTAGATGGGTTTGGACTCTTTTCTTCCACTTCTCAAGTTCCAAGTATCGCCTCTCGGCAAGTTGATTTCCCCGAAGTACACCAAATTTGGAAGCAAAAAGAAGCAGTTTTCGTGGACACACGTTCCGCAGCCAACTTCAAGCGAGGACACATTCCAAGTGCCGTAAACGTTCCTGTCAACCGAGTAAAACAGAATTTATCTTTATTGCCAACAGACAAAGAAGTGTTCCTAATTACTTATTGCGGAGGTATTGAATGTCCGAATGCATATCAGTTAATGAATGTCCTGTTGGGGCACGGTTACCGGAATGTGAAGTTTTTTCCACGTGGACTGAGAGGTTGGCAGGCATTAGGATACCCATTGGAAACTAAATGATAATACTACTGTTGGTAACAGTGCTGAGAATAATTCTTGGAACAATCCTCTTTTTCGCGGGTATTGCTAAACTTGCTGATTTCAGTACTTTTGTTACCGCTGTAGTCAGTTATCAGATGCTACCGACAGCACTGGTAAAACCAATTAGTTACCTATTAGTCTCGGCAGAGATAACATTGGGTATAGCGTTAAGCATCGGTTATTTTTCCAGAGGTGCGGGTATCCTTGCATCGCTCCTTTTTCTAATATTTGCTGCTGCATTGACAAACGTGTTGTTACAAAAACTGTCTGTAATGGATTGTGGTTGCGCCAATTTTCTTTTTAGTTTATTAGAAAACTTAGGGCTTACGGTCTCAACACCTAATTGGATATTGGTTTTCTCAAATGTCGTATTCGCGGTAGTAAGTTTTGGGATGGCGCGTTCACCGCAACGAGGATATGGTTTGGAATCGTTAATCCATCAGATGCAACGCTCTGAAAATTAACGTTTTGATGGGATGCCTTCACGAATCGCCACAAATCGCATCAGCACGTAGCGTATCATAATACGGCAAACACTCCGATAAAACACCTTCCAACGTCTCAGGAAACGGTTCCTTCTTCGGTTGATAAGGCACAAAACCTACGCTCTGATGCACATTATGATACCAATGCGGTGCCCAAACACCATCTGCCGGATTTCCGCCACGTGGCCATGACAACATCGAACCCTCAAATGGTAACCTCAATCGATCACATAATATTGACAATACATCTCTCGGGGCAAGCAGTAATTCCCGCGCATCCAAAATGGGAGGCGATTGTCCCATCTCTCGCAATTCCATCAACAATTCCGATTGTATCTTTAAACCGGTATCCTTCAACGTCGGAATACCAATGACTTTCGCTAAAGACAGAAGCATCTCCTTCGGATCACGAATGAGCAATATATTGACCGTTTTCCGCATAAAAGTTCTATCAATATCAACGAGATGGTGTGCCATCTGCTTCATAAACAGGGCAGGCTTAGTACAGGGTCCAAGAATAACTTCACGAATGACAGCAGCACCATCAGTTTGCATGGATGCCATAACCTCCTTCCGACTGGGATGCGCTGCACCTGTAACGTGAAGATAGTGTGCATACAACGGTTCATCAATAATTTGGGTATCGCTTCGTTGCCCGAAAGCATACATTAATGCCGTTGAAATGTTCCGTGGTCCCGACCAAAGACAAATTCGTTTCGTTTGCATATAAATTCCTAATCTGTTTATATAATATCGTTTTACATTTTAGGAGTCAAGTATTTTGAAGGTTGTAGTAGACAGAGACAAGGTAGTAAGGTATACTACAAATCTATGCTGATTACATTGTTATGTTCAGAAACGATGGGAGACTGGGACAACACCATAGATAAGGCTATGTCAAGACGCAAAATTCTTACAACAATTATCATTCCCGCGCTGCTAATTTCAGGTTTAATAATCATTTTAGTCAATAATCAAAGAGAATTTCCGGGGGAGTTAGTTCTCTCTCAAGAACGACTTGACTTTGGGACAGTTCCTGAATGGGAAGGACAAGTAACAAAAACAGTCTCGGCACGAAACTTAGGAAAAAGTCCGCTTCATATTAGCAAAATCCAAACGGGGTGCAGTTACGCTGAGATTCAAGGACCAAAGGTGATCCCGCCAAATATTGAAGAAATGTTCAAGGTGCTTCTTGATCCACAAATGCTACCTGATGATACGGCTTCAGCAACTGCAATTCTTTTTACAGATAGCCCTAAAACTCCACAAGTCTATTTGACAATTGCCGCAACAGCAAAACGGTTTGCTACGTTAAGTGCAGAGGTATGTGATTTCGGAGAAATTTTACCTGAGACACTTTATGAGAAACGGGTTAAGCTGTGTGTCAATGCGCCACTCAATCAACAAGAGATCCGTCTCCTACCGTCTGAAACTCCGATGTTAACATGGGAGATGGCACCCGATCCGAGTTCAGAGTGTTTTATAATCACGATTCAATTGCGGGTTTCAAAAAAGGATAGCGAGGTTAATCGGACAACTCATCACTATAATGTTGGCAAACCCTTTTCCGCTTTACTCACAGTAGCTTTTCCAAATGAGCGAACTCTAACATTACCTATTGTAGCAAGAATTGTAGAACCTGTGAAAGTTAAACCGGAAAGTCTCTCCTATGGTGCAGTAAATGTTAAAACCACACCATCTTTGGAATTCACACTCTCTGCGAAAACTGAATTTAAAATATTATGGATTCAGGCACCCAATTATTTAAAAGTTGTTGATATATCTAAAACGGTAAAATCCAAAATGCATTCATCACATTACGAAAGATGGTTCAAAGTATCTTGGGATGTTTCCAAATCGCCATCTCTGTTACGCGAAGAAATTCACATCACCTCCTCAGCAACTTCTACGCCGATTCGGATTCCTGTTTACGGATATGCCAATGCTAACCGACTTACTAACCCATCACCTCCACAGGTAGAGTAAGCGGAGTACAAATGTTGTTGAAAATTATGGTTATGATTTTTATGTTATGGAATATCAAACAGACAAGATTTGTTCAGTGTCTGCTAAGTTTGAGGAGAATAAGCGATAATTTCTAATGTTGTTTTTCAATAAGTCTTCCAACGAAAAAGACGATAATACCCAGTACCAAGAAACCCATCTCAGCACCCATGGCTTGGGCTTCACTATACCCAAAAGGGTTGAAAAGTCCTAAATAGAGTGCAGCACCTAAACATACTATACCCATAAGTTCTAAAGTTTTTCCAATATAATACACAAGTCCCTCAAAATCAGGGCAAATCCCAACATTAGCACATCACTAAACATTGGAATTTGCCCTGATATATGTTATTAATAGAGTCTCTTGATTTGACCCCATCGGATCAATTTTTGTTGCGCATTGGGATTTATCTTAGCTGTGAAAACAAGATCGGGAAGCATCTCATCTTGTTCCGTATAGCCTTCTGGTGCCCAAGCAATTGTATTTTGTAGTTGACCGTTATCAACATCATCATAGGCTATACTAAAACCGATAACACTATCTTTACTTGCGATGTCTCCAAGCCGAAAACTTAGTTCACACGTTTGACCGTCATTTCCCCAAGCCACTGATGCTAAAGGGGGTTTCAGGATACCTGTCTCTACTCCAATAGGAATTTCATAGCGATGGAGCTCGTCCTTACGTTGATAGTGAAATTCGTCAATATGGAGGATGAGTCTATCTTCTCTAAAAAGTTTAGATTGATATTTTTCAAACTGATCATCTTGTATTTTAATAGCGACATAAAGGAAACCACTACGCCAAACCGCTTTGAAGGATCCGGAGAAATCATTGATTTCCGTCCATTGATGCCCAGCAATAATTTCTTGATTAAGTTTGCCAAGATGCGCGTCTTCCCATACAGGGTCATCAAGGTATCCGTCAACAATAGGGGCAACAGGAACCAGTTCCGCGTTATATTGGAAATTTTGAAGGTTTTCGTCGGTAAGATGCCCTAAAGCATAAGACATCACTGTCAAAAACATTACACCAACTAAAAGAATCTGTTTTTGCACTCCATTATTCCTCCTTTAGACTTGATTTCAATTAGTATATCATAGTAAATTTACTTTTGTCAACAAATTTAACACAAATTTAGAATTTGCTCCTTAATGTTAAAACAGTATTTTAATTGGCAACAAGAACAAAGTTTGCATCAATTATAACTTATTATTACTGGTGTGAGAAAAGGAATTTTTTAAAATTCAGTTGATATTAAGTAAAAAGTATGTTATAATTTATACGTTAAGTTCAAACATCTTTTCCAAAACAAACATAGAATAAGCAGATTACTACTAAAATTGCTTGAGCGTGCCTAATTTGAGTATCTATCCTGAATGTGTGCTATTAGTCTACAGCATCGCTCCAAGTGTGATAATTTTTAATAATAAAATGAGGCGATAGGTTGTGAACAAGAACACAAAAAACATGTTCGTGTGGTTTATTTTGGGGTTGGTTGTTGTTGTGGCTATCTACCAACTTATCAACCGTAGCGACCAAGTTTGCGAATTGGCAATCTCTGATTTTAATGATTTCCTAAAAACAAAAACGACCTTTGATGGGTACTTGATACTTGATACGGAATCCCTTGAAGGCAAGTTTTACGAGCATCAAGTCCCAGAAATTCAAGCCCTATTAGAAAGGAAAGGAGTGGTGGTGCCTCCAAAATGGGCAGGCAAGTTTAGAGTAAGTCGCGACCCTGTCCACGATGATGGATTAGCAAAGGAACTCCGAGACTATGAAAACATAGACTTTAGGAATAAACCTGCTTCTAATTTTCCGGAATGGTTACTTGTTTTCGGTACGACGGTAGTGCCGTTATTGATATTCTTGGGTTTGATGATTTTCCTATCACGGCAAATGCAGGGAAGCGGAAACCGAGCACTCTCCTTTGGCAAAAGTCGTGCTACACTCTATACTGAAAGTGATAAGAAGGTTACTTTTGAAGATGTCGCGGGAGTAGACGAGGCAAAAGAAGCACTTGAAGAGATTATTGAATTTCTCAAAGCACCTAAGAAGTTTGAGAGACTTGGCGGGACAATTCCTACAGGTGTGTTGTTAGTTGGTCCTCCGGGGACTGGTAAAACAATGCTGGCGCAAGCTGTTGCGGGTGAAGCAGATGTCCCATTTTTTGACATAAGCGGATCCGATTTTGTTGAAATGTTTGTCGGGGTTGGTGCATCCAGAGTCCGCGACTTATTTGAAACAGGGAAGAAAAACGCACCTTGTATCATTTTTATTGATGAGCTTGATGCTGTTGGTCGCCATCGCGGTGCTGGCATCGGCGGCGGGCATGATGAACGCGAGCAAACTTTAAATCAACTACTTGTTGGCATGCAAGGTTTTGAGGCTTCTGAAGGCGTTATTGTGATTGCAGCTACAAACCGTCCCGATGTTCTTGACCCTGCCCTATTACGTCCTGGCAGGTTTGACCGTCAGATTATCGTTGATTTACCGGATGTTCGAGGCAGAGAAGCCATTCTCGGTGTTCACACAAAAGAACCTTACAAAATCTCTGAGGACGTTGACTTGGAGATATTAGCAAAAGCAACACCAGGATTCTCAGGCGCTGACCTGAAAAATATGGCGAACGAAGCCGCGCTGCTTGCTGCAAGACAAGACAAAGAAACGATCGATATGAGCTGCTTTGATGAAGCCAAAGATCGCGTCCTGATGGGACCTGAACGACGCAGCTTAGTTATTAGTGAAGAAGAACGGCGCATCACCGCCTATCATGAAGCCGGACATGCACTCATGTTACATTTTGTGCCAGAAAGCGATCCTAACTATAAATGTACAATTGTGCCACGCGGTAGAGCACTCGGTGTAACCGCTATGCTTCCACTTGAAGAAAGGCATAACCTAAGTAGGAAAAGGTTACTCGCACATATTATTTTTGCACTTGGTGGACGGGTTGCTGAAGAAATTATCTTTGGTGAACAGACAACTGGCGCACAGAATGATTTTGAACAGGCAACCCATCTTGCCCGTCGAATGGTCACGCAATGGGGTATGAGTCCGTTGGGCCCATTGGCTTTTGGCAGAAGAGACGAACAGGTCTTCCTCGGCAAAGAATTGGCAGTACACCAAGATTATAGTGAAGAAACAGCAATCTCTATTGATAAAGCCGTTTTTGACATCATAATGGAGTGTTACAAAAAGGCAAAAGAAATTATTAATACAAATCTTGACGGTTTGAAATTGCTCGCTGATGCCTTATTAGAACGAGAAACACTTATTACAGAAGAGATAGAAGAGATCCTCGGTCCCCGACCACAGTTGCCGGCTAAACCCCTTACATGAACTTCCGTGGTAAATCGCTCACTTTTGGCGATAGCACCCATATCATGGGTGTCCTGAACGTCACCCCCGATTCTTTCTCAGATGGCGGTGCTTACCTTAATATCAATACTGCGATTACACATGCTAAAACCATGGTAGCAGAGGGAGCAACTATTATTGACATCGGAGGAGAATCATCGCGTCCAGGGGCGGAGCCAGTACCTGCAAACGTAGAATTAGAAAGAGTGTTACCGGTTATTCAGGCACTTGTTTCTGAACAATTGGACGTTCCAATCTCTATTGATACCACAAAAGCAGTGGTGGCGAAACACGCGCTTGAAGCTGGGGCACACTTCATCAACGATATTACTGCCCTTCGTGGGGATACTGCGATGGCACAGGTTGCAGCAGAAATGGAAGCGGGTGTTATCCTCATGCACATGAAGGGAACACCGCGCACTATGCAACGCTCACCACATTATAAAGATGTCGTCAAAGAGGTTTGCAAGGCATTAGAAAATTGGATTAATGATGCATCGCAAAACGGTATTGCCCCTGACCGTATCATCGTGGATCCCGGCATAGGATTCGGTAAAACAACCGAACAAAACCTACAAATTCTAAAGCAGCTTGAAGAATTCAAACAACTCAATAAACCGATATTAATCGGCACATCACGAAAATCTTTTATCGGCAATTTATTAGAACTTCCAGTAACTGAAAGAGTTGAAGGCACTCTTGCTACAGTGTGTTGGGCAATTGCACATGGGGCAGATATTGTACGCGTTCATGATGTAAAGGCTACTGCTCGCGTAGCACGGATGACTGATGCTCTTTATCGGTAAATGGAACAACTCACAAATTAATGCTCCAACAAAAAATTCAAGGGATTGGTATAGATATTATTGAGGTTGAACGGATTAGACGTCTATCGCTTCGATGGGGAAGTCGGTTTGAGCATCGTGTCTATACGCCTCAGGAACTTGCCTATTGCGGAAAAACACAGACTCGTTATGGAAGGCTTGCCGCCCGGTTTGCCGCGAAGGAGGCAACTCTAAAAGCACTCGGTACTGGCTTAACCGTCGGGATGAATTGGCAGGATGTAGAAATTTGCGCTGACACTGTTGGAAAACCATCGCTCGTTTTACACGGTAAAGTCAAGCAATATGCTTCAGAACTCGGTGTCGTTACAACCTTTGTTAGTTTGTCGCATGCTGTGGATTACGCTGTGGCACAAGTGACACTCTGCTCTGCTTAGTTAAGAAAAATTTCCGTTCCATTGAAGAAAAAGACCTGTTTTATCAACTAAATTCCGTGTTTACGTCTCCGTGTGAGAAGTTTATTGGATTCTCACATGCACAATATACCAACACATATCTTTGGAGCAAGTAAAGTGAAAAGAAAATTACAATTCTTGTGCAATAGGATTTTGCCGCTACAATATTTAAAAATCTCGTTGATTTGCGTATTCTATCTCGTTTTCTGTTTTTCCACTTCAAATGGGATTGCTTTAGAAGCAAACACAACCGCAGAAGCAGACAGATTTCTCAAACAGTTGCTTGGTGCTGAACATCGTGGAATGGGTGGTAGTTTTGTTGGGGCAACTGGCGGCGCAAACGCTCTTGGGAACAACCCTGCCGGTATTAGTATTGTTGAAGGGGATCGATTTGTAATTCACATGAGTCGTTTTCCGCGTACCGTTGTCCTACTTTCCATACCGAATTTCAATGCAACCTATGAGGATTATAGTCGGTATGAACAGAGCGCCGCTGGTATTGAAACATTGAATTGGGCTTTCCCAATTGGCAAGTTCGGCACTATAGGCGTTGCTCTATCCACGGCGCATGTGGGGTCATTTCGCCGCGTTAGCCATGAAGGGAAAGCACTTAACAGTTTTCCAGAAAATAACCTTGCTATTGGACTCGGTTACGGTGTAAATTGTTTCGGAGGTACCATCGTAGGATTTGATGCGAAGTGGTTACGGTCTAAGGTTACCGATACGTTAGGTGTTGAGCATTTTGGACGTGGTTACGCCTATAATGTTGGTATTATCCAACAATTTAGCAATGCACTTCAGGCAGGCATTGTCATCCGCAATTTAAGTAATGGATTATCATTTGTCGAACCGACTATTCCAGATAAAATTCGCCGCGATTTTATTGTCGGTCTAACTTATCAACGCGAGATTTCAAACATAGCCCTCCGCCTCGGAGTTGATTTACATCCACCCTTTAGCGATGGTGTCCGAACAAACCTTGGAATTGAGGTTTGGTTCCATAATCGCATTGGCAGTAGAATCGGATATCTCAGGGATATTGAAAAGCGTTACGCCTCTGTTTTTCTTTTAGAAGATGCAGCGCTTGAGATGGAAGAACGAAATTGGAAAGCGGAAGGTCTTTGTTTAGGATTTGGTGTGCGGCTCGGAAACATAACACTAAATGCCGCTTATAACCCGCAATTTAAGCCGGTTGTGACTGAGGATGAACGTATCCGTATTGCCCAAGGCGCTGCTGTCTATACCTTTTCGATTGGGCAAGATTTTTGACGTATTTAGAGGGTTTTAGGCACGGAATCTTAAGTACATCCTTCATGAGAAACTTTAGACTTGTATATGCACGCAGTTTCTGATGTTCCGGAAGTATGAATTATGTCAAGCGAGTACCAAACAATTGTCGGAATCGCTACCGCTAAGCATGTAGCGAAAAAATCAAGGTTTTTTGGTGAAGCATCAGCAGTAAATAGTCAGGATGCGGTCAAAAAGTTTGTTGTTGATGTCAAAGCGAGGCTTCGTCAAGCTACGCACTACTGCTATGCTTATAGCCTCGGTAATAGCGATGAAAAACAGGAATATGCAACAGATGCGGGGGAACCGGTCCACTCGGCAGGCACCCCTATTCTTGCTGCGATTCGCGCCGCCGGATTATCTAACACGATAATCGTTGTCGCACGGTATTATGGAGGAATTAATCTTGGAATTGGCGGGTTGATTAGAGCTTACGGTGCATGTGCACGCACATGCCTTGAAAATGCTACTTTAGCAACCCAAGTCTACTATCACAACTTACACGTAAGTGTCCCCTACTGCCATATAGGTACGGTTGTCAAACTATGTAAACGCTTAGGAGGTCAGGTAACAGACATTGAATATGGCGAGACCCCAAAAATTGCAATTGAGATTCAGCAAAAAGAATTAAAAACTTTTCAAGCACAACTTCAAAATATTGGAATCACAAAAACAGAACTACATTGAAGTTTTAGCTTGTTGGAGGAATACACGTTGAGCACAGTGAAATATACAACTACACACGAATGGATTGAAGTTGTTGACACAGAGGGAACTATCGGCATCACAGAACGCGCCCAACTTTTTTATGGTGAAATCGTTTTTGTTGATGTCTCCTCTTCGCAGGAATGTGAGCAAGGTGAAATTATTGGCAGGATTGAAACAGAAACAGGAGGGAACTTTTATCTCTATGCTCCTGTTGCTGGAGAAATTTATGAAGTCAACACTGCACTTGAAGAAGACATTCAGCTTATCAATAGCTTGCCGGAAGGTGATGGCTGGATTTGCAAAATTTATATTGACAATCTCAGTGAACTTGATTCACTTTTGAGTTTGGAAGACTACGAAGACTACGAAGAAGATGAACTTGATGAGGGTGAGTACTTACCGGAAACCGATTTCTATGAAAATATTGATGACTATTGATTACCGTTGGAAGCAATAAAAATACGGCGAACAAGACGCAGCTTCGGAACAGGAATAATAGTCTCTACTCGGTACCCCAAATCAGTAAGCGGTTGACTGAGATCACGGATGTCAATAAATCCAAATTTCGGCGCACAGCCCCGTAAATTTGTTAGAATTTCTTTTGCTGCGGCGGTATCTTTAACGAGACTTATACCGTAAGGCAAATCTGTAGCAACCACGTCAAACCTTTGTTGTATCGTCCGCGCATCGCCTAACTTCACTTCAGCTGTGAGTCCGTAATGATCAAGATTCTTGGTTGTTGCACCGACCATGCGCGGATTGATATCGTAACCAGTTGCTTGCACGCCGCAATGTGCTGCTGACATTACAATTGTCCCGGTACCACAACACGGATCAAGCAGACGGTCACCGGGGGAAGCGACAAGGTTAACAAGGGCTTGAGCGAGCCTTGCAGGTAGTGAACTGGAAGTTACGTGCGGACGTTGATCGTGTGCTACCCACGTGCCATCAGATTCAGAGAGAAGTTGGCCAAACCAGATTTTCTCGGGGGTAATTACAGTTAAAAAGATAACACGCGGAGAGGACAGATTGGGCTTTCCACCGATGATGCTACCTATCTGATGTGCTAATACCATTGAGTTGATGTTTAGGCTGCGGGGCTTTTTAACAACTGATACCCGAAACCCGTCTGCATGTAAATCTGCAGACTGAATGTCTGAGAGAAGTTCCGCGACGTTTCCTGTTTCAAAGAGGACTTCGGTACAACTTTTGAGGTAAGCACCTCGGCGCACATCTACACACCTGTCGGAAACCGTGATACCGTATTCATCGGGAATAGCACCCGTCAGCGCAGCCGATTCCGCTGATGCCAGTTCGGTAAGTTGAGACGGAATCGCCAAAAGGTAGAGATACTTTTGCGCTATCATGATAGCATGATAGCACATACATGTGGAAATAACAATGTTAGAGAGGAACACTTAATGCCAGAGACTGAGAAAATTCGGATTGGACATAGTCCAGATTCTGATGATGCCTTCATGTTCTATGCCCTTGCAAAAGGGATTATTCCAACTGAACCGTTTGAAATTGTTCACGTTATAGAAGATATTGAAACATTGAATCAACGCGCACTCGCAGCAGAGCTTGAAGTCACAGCAATTTCGGTTCATGCTTATGCCTATGTTGCAGACAACTACGCATTTATGCCGTGTGGTGCAAGCATCGGGGATAAGTATGGACCTTTGATAGTTTCAAAAGCACCGATGCGGACCCTCACAGGTAAACGTATTGCAATCCCTGGAGAGATGACTACTGCATACCTGACAATGAAACTTTTCCAGCCCGATGTTGAAACTGAAACGTACCGGTTTGATCAGATCATTGAGGCTGTCCAACAAGGCGAAGTTGACGCGGGACTCATCATCCATGAAGGACAATTAACTTACGCCCGTGAAGGGTTACACAAAATAGTTGATTTAGGAGAATGGTGGCACAATGAAACTGGCTTGCCGTTACCGCTCGGGGCAAACGTTATCCGCCGCAACCTCGGCACCGAAAAAATTCGGTCAATCACTACGCTACTGAAACAGAGTATTCAATATTCACTTGAACATAGGGAGCGCGGGCTTGAATATGCAATGACCTACGCACGAGACATGGAAACCGACCTCGCGGATAAGTTCGTTGGAATGTATGTTAATGATTATACTTTGGATTATGGAGAAAGCGGCAGAACAGCGGTGCAGGAGTTGCTCAACCGTGGTCATGAAGCAGGCATAATCTCTCATCACGTGGACGCTGAATTTGTTGAACTGTGATATGCATGCTAACCTGAGTTTAATGTAAGAAATTAGTTCATCATGAGGATTCAATTGAACGAAAAACAGTCCTAACGTAACCCTAAACGCTGTCTTTGCTCCAGCGGAGCAGTATGTTTATAGCAGTCATCCGAACCGAGGTTTCCGCTCCAGCGGAGCGGTATGTGAGATTATCAGACATAGCACTCCGCTGGAGTGCTAGAGAACTTTGACATTGGTTTTCTATAGACATAGCACTCCGCTGGAGTGCGGGAACATATCCGTCATCAAACTGCGATAAACGTAATATACTGTGTCGGATCCTCTAACCTTATGTTGAACTCACGCTATACTATAAAATAACCTAACGTGAGCTTGATAATTAGATTGAATATAGATGTAGGTTGGGTTAAGGCACAAAACCCGTCAAATGCCAAAAAGCGCATTTGGCGTTGATTTGGACCTACAAACTTTAGATTTTATGAGAAACCAATAACTACTCACAATTAAAACGTTATAATGTCTATTATGTTTCTACGGTCTCATCTGCTGCAAAGAGTGCTTCAACGAAATCAGCACCAGCGAAATCCCGTAAATCATCAAGTTTTTCACCAATGCCGATTAATTTGACAGGAGCGCCGAGTTCGGCTTTTACCGCTAACACTATCCCACCTTTGGCTGTACCATCCAATTTTGTAATTGCCACGCCTGTAATCGGCACTGCCTCGTTGAAAATTTTTGCCTGGATCAATGCGTTTTGTCCAACCGTGCCATCAATCACAAGTAATACTTCGTGAGGTGCACCTGTATGAGCTTGTCCCATTACACGCCCAATTTTTGATAATTCATCCATCAGCGGTTTTTTAGTATGGAGTCTGCCTGCTGTGTCTACAATAAGCACGTCTGCTTCTCGGTTTTTTGCTGCGTGAACTGCATCAAAAACGACCGAAGCAGGTTCCGCTTTTCCCCCACCTCGAATTAATTCTGCACCCGCCCGTTCACACCAGATTGCCAGTTGATCCTCCGCAGCGGCACGAAATGTATCGCCCGCGGCAACAAGGACACGGTTGCCGTTATTATTGAACCGGCTTGCGAGTTTACCAATCGTTGTTGTTTTTCCAGCACCGTTCACACCGAGAACTAAAATCGTGTAAGGTGGTTCACCTTCAAATTTCAACGGAACGTCTTCACCAAAAAGGTTCAGGATTTCCTCTTTTATAACTGTTTCCAATTCAGAAGAATCTCCTAATCCTTTTTCCTTCACAGTTTCTCTAACGTTGTCTATCAGCGTTAGTGTCGTATCAACTCCCACATCCGCTTGGATTAAAATTTCTTCAATCTCCTCCATGAGTTCTTCATCAATTTTTCTACCGACACGAAGTAGCCCCGACAGTTGGGAAATGAAACGGTTTCGGGTCTTTGCTAAACCAGATTTTAGGCGATTAAACCAATTTTCTTTTTCCTCTGTACCCTCCGGTTCAACGCGGTTTTTATCACCACCTTTAAATAAGTTTCTGAGCATCCATTTCTCCTTATTCTAAAATCACCTATTCTTATATACATTATGTGGATATGTTCGTTTGAATGTATCCATATCATATAATACAGTAACAAAACAGCAAAGACAATAAAAATTGGATTCTACTCAATTTTCAATTCTGTTTCATTCGTGTGAAGTATGTAAAACAATTATTAATCCTCACGTTCAATTGCACAATTGTAAAAACACGTATCTTACAAATTAATTATTGCGATAATTGCCTGTTTCTTATATACTAAGGCATATTTGAATAGGAGATTTACGATGAAAAGCAGAAGACTTGACCGACCATTTCTGAGAGCGATTGTAGGTGTTGCTATCATGCTAATTCCTTGCATGATCTTGACTTCCTGTGTGGAAGAACAGCAATTAGAGGAACTTGTTCAAGAAACAAATCAAGAAGAAACAATGCAGGAACCTGCTGAGCCTGAAGAACCTGCTGTCGCACTTCCGGGGCTACCTGAAGATGTAGCGGGTTATGAACGTTGGCTTAAATTAAACGCAGAACCGATTCCACCTGTAGAAGGATTTGATCCACACAACGGTGATAAAAACGTTTACGTTAACCAAACACGGGATACTATCGCCCCAGATGGCGAGCAGCAATTTCCATACCCAGATGGCAGCGTCGTCGTAAAAGAAGCATATCGACCAAATAAGGATTATGTGGGACTCATCGCAATTATGCGGAAAATAGCTGGTAGTGATCCAGATCATAACGACTGGGAGTTTATTGAATATACCCGAAACGATCCGGATGCTGATTTTAAAGTAATTGCCTCCGGTAGAATATGTTGGGGTTGCCATGCCAGAGTTGAAGACATAGACTATGTTTTTACGGAACTTGAATAATGGTAAGGTCTATTTATGGTAAATATAAATAGATGTAAACTCCTGCGTAGGCGCGTTTTGATGAAGATTAATTTATTAATTCGGTAATTTCTGTCCACACAAGGCAGGTGGTCACCTCTGCTGGCGAGGTTTCCGAACCTCGCCAAATTACCGATTTAATTACTTAAATTTCATGTAAACGCGCCTACTAATAGCGTTAGTAATTATATGTTTTACTATTGTTCTGTCTATACTAAATTGCGAGTCGTGTCAGTAGTCGGGAATCGGAGTTCCCTCCTACCATAAGCAGTCCATTGGTAGGAGCAATCTCCGAATCGCGACCTATACCCATAAATTTAGGATAGACAAAGCACTATAGTGTATTAAATTAAGGAGAAAGTTTTTGAAAAAATATCTAAGTAGATTTATAAAACGTTTTTGCCATAATACAATGATGTGCAAAGGTTTGCTTACACTATTGATGTTTGTGTTAATGGTTAATTTTACATTGAGTCTTTTTTGGGCAAATATTGCTGACGCTCGACCTGAGTTTGCGGCTGAATTAGATAAAGACTGTAATTTTTGTCACATTGACCCTGCAGGCGGTGGTCCCCGAAATCGCATCGGTGAAATTTTTGAAGAGAACTATTTTGAGTTTCCCGAAGATTTTGACATGGATGCAGTCACCGAAGAAGCGAAGGAGGTTGTCAAACAACTTACGACTTCACTTGATCTGCAAACAGCTTTTATCAAAGACATGCATGCAAACGGAGATGAAGGCGCGGTAGCTGGGTGCAACTCATGTCATTCCTCAGTAGATAGTTTTCTCCTCATGCAGGCTGAGGTGACATTCAACGCGCAAGCATCAGAGCACATTAGATTAACTTTATCAAACAACGTTGGCACTACCCTAAATGCTTTCGCTACAGTAGATGCTATTCCAAAACACCTCTATGTCAAAGTGGGACAATTCCGTTTGCCTTTTGGTATCAAACAGAAGGATCATAATATCCTTGTCCGAGAAGGCTACGGTCTCGGTTCAAACAAGCGAGATGTTGGAGTTGAACTCGGTGGTAGTTTAGGAAAAGCGTTTTACAATGCGGCATTTTTTAACGCTGGTAATGCAACAGCAAAAGGTTTACTCGGCACTGTTGGTGGGCAACTCGGTCCAATTCGTGCTGGAGTCTCCTGCATTTTTGAACAACCTGGCGAAGAGTGGGAACGTCTTGTTGGTGCATTTCTGACTGCCTCTTACGGTGGCTTAAGCTTAGAAGGTGAATTCAACTTTGGAAATGACGGAGAGATCGCCTCTTTCGCACCCGACGCTGTTGATTCGAAGGGATACTATTTCGGAGCAAAGTACCGTGTTTTTCCGCAGTTTACTGTAGCAGGACGCTACGGATTGTTTGATCCTGATAGGACTGTTTTAGGTGATGCTGGAAAAAGGTTAACATTCATTGCTCAATATAATTTTATGGAAAACGGCGCAGTTTCGCTGTTCTATTGGGCAAACCTACCGAATGCTGACCGAAAACCTGACGAGGATATCAGCAGCAAAAGTGCGTTGAGACAACTTCAAGGTAGGAATCAACTTATTGTGATGTCGCGGTTCTGGTTTTAGATTATTGAAGATTTCTTGATGTTTTAGAAATAGGTGTGTTTATTTTTACACATGGTAAATTGTTACCTCTACCTATTTTAGGATTCTGTTTAGAGTCATGAAACGTTAATTTGAAATAACACATTTCTGTTTTGACTGGCTATGAAGGACAAATATTAAGCTTAAGATAATGTTAGGTTAGAGTGAAAATCTTCTAAATGCTTGGATTTAAGTGTCCTGCCGTAGTTTCTGTGTGTTCTTATATATGAAGGAGGTAAAACCACTAAAGACTAAACGATTTTAGAATACCATTTAGAAAATGTAAATTTTGGCACGAAAATTGCTCAATACCTCATAAACGATAAATGACCTTTAGAGATTTGGATGAAATGCAAACTTTAGGAGACATTTTACGATGGAATCTAAAAAACTTTTAATCGGTATTGTTGCACTTCTTTCTTTGCTTATTTTGATTATCGGTTCGCTCTACATTCATAGTTTGGTATCGGGAGCAAAAACGCGTGTCATTGTTAAATCTATTACGCCGAAGGGCGAAAATGTTTCGCCCTGGGCTGATTTCACATTTACGTTTTCAGAACCAGTAGTTGATAATTCGCTAATCAATACTGAATTGCCGGATCGTGCTGTTCGGTTCACGCCTACTATTAAGGGATCCGCACGTTGGATAGCGCGTGACACAGTTCGCTTTTATTTAGAAAGTCCCTTAGCTCCCTCCGCAAGTTACACCGTAGAACTTGCACCAAAGTTACGACAAAGTTCCCTTGGCTTTGCCATTACCGGTGATCGTAAATTTACTTTTGCCACAGAACCTTTCCGCATACAAAACAGACGCCTTGAATTTAAATACACGAAAACACACGCAAGGGCCGTTGGAAGCATAACCTTTAATTATCCTGTTAATATCGCTGATTTGCGTGCTAATCTATCTATTCGACTTCAAGAGGATGTTGAGATTCCCTACACGCTTCAACCGCAAAACGGTGTTGCCAGAGAAATTAAATTAGAAACTGAAGAAATACCGCGCCTGCTTGGAAACCAAAACCTAAAAATCCGAATTGAGAAAGGATTCAAATGCACAGGTGGGCAGATCGGGCTAAAAGAAGCAAGCGTTAAATCAATGACCTTGACTGGAAGAGGCACACTTGGTGTTACGTATGCCAATGTCCGAGAGGCTTCGGGGAGACCGCATATCAAGCTTCGATTCAGTTCACGTATACCGAGTGACACGGTGCAACCGTATATTCATATAAAACCTGAGTTAGATACGCAAATCATCACACGGTATGGCGAGATCGAAATACATGGTGATTTTAAGCGACGCAGTAGATACGAAGTTACTGTTCAGGAAGGCTTAACAGCACCCGATGGTTCTGTGTTAAAGAAACCGTATACTGTCCAGCTGACGATTCCAGATGTCCCTCCTCAAGTACGTTTTGCTGGAAATGGGTTTTTCCTAACCCGAAATCAGAAGATGAACCTCGGTTTAGCAACGATTAATGTGCAAAACGTCAATTTACAAATTGAAAAGGTTTTTGGTAATAATCTTATTTACGCTTCTAAGATCGGAAACTGGAGACCTTGGACAAGCAATTTAGGGAAGCCAATTCATTCCAGCACGCTTGCTATTAACTCAAAGTTGAACGAGGAAGTAACAACACCTATTGATTTGGGACAGTACCTGGACGATAAATATGTCGGCATCTTTAAAGTCACTGCTCAGAGACCGAATGACTATAGGGCGCGTGCAACGCAATGGGTCATGTTGACAGATATCGGCATCATTGCTAAAAGGGCAGGTGATGAGTTATGGGTTTGGGTCAATTCTCTCTCTAACTTAAAACCTATTCCACAAGCGACAGTAAAACTCATCAGTGATAACAATCAACCCCTCCTGACAGGAAAAACAAATTGGGAAGGTTTTATTAAGTTTTCTTCAGTAGCACAAAAAACTGACGGCTTTACCCCGTTTATGTTAACTGTGGAAAAATCGGACGATCTTTCTTTTATTCAGTTAAATCGGCATCAACTTTCTACTGGTGATTTCAACGTTGGTGGTTCTGCATACTTAGAAACAGGCTATGAAGCATTTCTCTATGCGAGTCGTGGTGTTTATCGTCCTGGCGAGAAAGTTTCACTTGCTGCAATTGTACGCGGAAAGCGAAATGTAACACCTCCCACGCTTCCAACCCACATACAGATTTTGGCGCCTGACGGGCGAGTTATCAGTGAATTTAATCAAAATACGGACAGACGTGGTGGGTGTGAAGTAACAATTCCTTTAGCTGCTTATGCACAGACAGGCGGCTATATAGCTAAAATGAACGTTGCTGGTAAAGAGATTGGACGTGTGCCGTTTCAGGTAGAAGAGTTTATGCCAGATCGAATGAAAGTGACTGTTACGACAGATAAACCTGAATATGACTTGGGTGTTGAGGTAGGAATGGATGTTTCAGCTGTCAATCTGTTTGGACCTCCCGCTGCTAACCGAAAAGTAACAGCGTCTTATATGCTTGAGGCTGTTCCGTACGTTCCGACTGAAAAATGGCATTCTTTTCACTTTTCAAGTACTATCCCATTTGAGAAACAGCGGATTACTTTGGAAGAAACCAAAACAGATGCTGAAGGTAAAGTGCATTATAAATTCGTCTTGCCAGACACCGTTAAAGCACCTTCTCAGTTGAATGGAGTTTTGACAGCAACAGTGAGCGAACCTGGTGGCAGAGCTGTTACGGCTTCACACCGCGTAATCGTTCACCCGTATTCGCATTATGTTGGTCTCAAAATGTCAAAGACTGGAATCATCAAACCTAATGAAGAAGTTTCCCTTAACTATATTGCCGTGGATAAAAATGGAAACGCAGTAGCTGGCAGGGACTTAACACTCACCGTTTACAAAGTCCATTGGAATACTATACTGCGCCGCAACGCACAAGGACGTTATGAGTATGTGTCAGATGACCAAATTACTTCCTTGGAATCCCATCAATTTGTCTCAACGGCAGAAATGGGCACATTCGCTTTTACGCCTTCTGAATATGGCGAATACCGTGTGCATCTCGAAGATACTGCCTCTGGTGCTAAAACAGAAGTAAAAGTGGAAACTACCGGTTGGGGATACGTGCCTTTATCAATGGAAAATCCGAGTCTCCTTGAGATGACTTTAAATAAACAAGCATATCAACCTGGAGAAACAGCGAAACTTCAAATTAAAGCACCATTCCCTGGCAAACTGTTACTGACAATGGAGCGAGAAAAGGTCTTGAGTTACCGAACTGTCAACCTAAAAGGGAATACAGCCAGTTTGAATATTCCAGTCGTACGGGGTTATAAACCAAACATTTATCTTTCTGGAACAGTAATTCGGTCAACAGATTCATTGGAGGAACACGCACCGGTTCGCGCTTTCGGTGTCATTCCTCTAAAGATAGATGCTGAACCTAACCGCTTCGCTATTGATTTAGATGCTCCTGCGGAGATTCGCCCGAATAGCGATGTGACTATCAAGTTTCGTGTACGGGGAAAACAGAGCGCGTTCTCACATGTTACCATCGCTGCAGTTGATGAAGGGATACTTCAGTTGACCGGTTTTCGCGCACCTAATCCGCACGGTTACTTTTACCGTCAGCGTGGACTAAAAACACGCGCTTACGATCTTTATTCTGCAATTTTGCCTGAAATTGAGACTGTTCAGGGCGATTCCAGCGCAGGTGGTGACCAAGCTGCTCGCTTGAGTGGACGCGCGAAACGGCTTAACACTACCAGTGTCATGCGTGTGAAACCAGTCTCACTCTGGTCAGGTATTCTGAAAACAGATCGCTACGGAAAAGGTACGGCGACTTTTCAAATTCCGCAGTTCAACGGAACATTACGGTTAATGGCTGTGGCTTTTTCTGGTGGATACTACGGTGCTGCTGAGAAGTTTACAATAGTTCGTGAACCGGTCGTCCTAACGCCGACGTTTCCTCGGTTCCTTTCAGGCGGAGATCGCATCCAATTCCCTGTGAGTGTTCACAACGGCACCGGTAAAGATGGTGAATTTCAAGTAGAATTGCAAGCGACAGGTGATGTCCAATTCATATCTACGGAGACGGAAACAGAACCTAAAGTCCAGAAACATTTGGTTCAGAAGCAGGTGCAAATCAAAGCTGGTAGTGAGGAACAACTTGTATTTGATCTACTTGCTCACGATTCAATTGGTAAAGCTACGTTCAAATTGACCGCTTCTGGGAACGACGAAAACACACAGATGTCTGTTCAGCTCCCGCTTCGGTCAGCTGCCCCACCGGTAACTGAAACAGGAAATGGCACAGTGAGTGTGAATAATACTGCAGACTTCGTTTTTCCCTCAAATTTAATAGCCAATTCTTCCGAATTTACGCTTACTGTGTCTCCGTTCCCCACGATTGAATTTGCTGGTGGGCTTCAATATCTGCTTAAGTATCCTTATGGGTGTATTGAGCAAACGACGAGTAGGGTATTTCCGCTGCTCTATTTTAGCGATGTTGCAGGTGCTGTTGAACCCGAACTTGCTGCTGATGGACGCATTGATCAATATATCACTGCTGGTATCAATAGACTTGAAAGTATGCTCACATCCCAAAATCATTTTGCATATTGGCCGGGTGGGAGTTATATAAACCACTGGAGTAGTGTGTATGCGTCTCACTTTTTAGTTGAAGCACGGAAGACAGGTTATGAAGTTTCTGAACGTGTCTACACAGGATTGCTTAGCGGATTAAGACAGCAAGCAAAACAGATATCAAGCACTCAAAAGTCTGTTAATGATTCTAATAGATACAAAGTTGAGCGTGCGGTCTATGCCTGTTATGTCTTGGCAGCAGCAGGTGAACCTGAAAAAGGTGTGATGCACTACTTCAAAAATAATCTTCTCAGTAGTCTCACAAACTATAGCCAGTTTCAATTGGCGGGTGCTTTTGCACTCAGTGGCGATTTAGAAACAGCACTCTCCATGTTACCTATTTCTATTCCATCTCAAAACGGTGGAAACCGCCAATCCGGGCATAACTTCAACTCACCTACCCGCTCACAGGCTATTATACTTGACGTGCTTGCAGAGGTTAACGAAAACCATCCGTCAATTCCGACGCTTGTTAGCGACCTGAGTAAGGCTGCGTCTCAAAGAAAACGGTGGGGAACAACCCAAGAGAATGCGTTTGCTTTTCTCGCCCTCGGCAAAATTCTGAAGAAGAAAATGGATGGAAACTATATAGGTAAGATCACTATCAATGATACTCACCTTGCTGATTTCGATTCAACGACACCTTCAATTCGATTAACAAATGACGATTGGGATGGAGCACAAGTGAAAATCTCTATTGAGGGAACAGGCAATTGCTATTACTATTGGTCAGCCTTCGGAATACGTCGTGATTCCTATATTGAGGAATACGACCGAGATTTAGAGGTGCGCCGCCGCTATCTTAATCAAGATGGAATTCCGTATGATAATGAATTCCAACATGGTGATTTAGTGATAGCAGAAGTTACGGTGAAGGCGCTTAACTGGAATCTTGAGAACGTGGTAGTTGTAGACATGTTGCCAGCCGGTTTTGAAATAGAGAACGCGAGATTAGCGTCGCGGGCAGGAATCCCATGGTTGAAAACGCAGGATTTCAAACCCGATTACGTTGATATTCGCGATGATCGGCTTATCTTCTTCGGTGCTTTCCCACGTCAGCGAGAACGAAAATTCCATTATGCCCTTAGAGCAGTAACACGCGGGGAATTTACCTTGCCGCCTGTTACTGCAGAAGCGATGTATGATCCCGCGAATTCTTCGGTCGCTGGTAGTGGCAAGATTAAAGTAATTGAGTAATTTTGCTATCAGATTCATATTATTCTACGCTCAAATTAGTAGGGTAAGTGTGGAAGAATTGGAGGGTTTTCCTCTTCCCTCCAATCTTCCATTATTACAACTAACAATGAAACTGACAAAATCCTATCTTTCCCATTTGTGGACTCTTCGACTTCTCAGATTTGTAAAAATCGTCCAAAAAAGATGGTATGTCTTTGCATTACCGCTAATTCCGATCTGTCTTTTTGTGCTTGCTAATTGGTGTTTTCCATTGCCTACGGAAAAACTCCACCCTTCGTCATCAACGGTTGTTCTTGATAGAAACGGTGAATGGCTCCGTGCTTTTACCTCATCTGACGACATGTGGCGGTTGCCTGAAACTTCTCTTGATGCTATCTCTCCTCGGTTCCAAACTGCCATGTTAACTTATGAAGATAAATGGTTTTATCACCATTGGGGTGTCAATCCTGTTTCACTTGTCGGTGCAACTATTGACAATCTCAAAGCAGGCAAAATTGTCCGGGGCGGTTCTACAATCACTATGCAATTAGCGAGGCTTATGGAACCAAAGGATCGCACGGTACCGAATAAACTTATTGAGATGTTTCGCGCACTGCAATTGGAACTGACTTACACAAAATCTGAGATTTTGACATATTACTTCAATATGTTACCTTATGGCGGAAACATTGTCGGTTCAGGTGCGGCAGCGCGTCTTTATTTCAATAAACCACAAAGTGCCCTTAGTCTTGGAGAAGCAGCACTTTTAGCAGCAATACCAAATTCACCCGAACGCTTACGCCCGGATCGTTTTCCAGAACGCGCGCGCATGGCAAGAAAAAAGGTGTTGCTACGCATGCGAGATGCTAAAAAAATATCTGCACAACGACTTCAAGAAGCATTACAGGAGCCGATCCCGACAGAGCGATACCCGTTACCTTTTGAGGCACCGCATCTGTCTCGATTTCTTGTCAAAGAGCGACCATCCCAACATATAAGCAAGCAGCGGATACAGACAACAATTGATCGGCGATACCAAAACACCACTGAACGAATTTTACGTGAACGTTTACGACCGTTGCAAGAACAAGGTATCTCAACTGGGGCAGTCGTTGTCCTTGATACAAAAAGCCATGAGGTGCTTGCGATGGTTGGTTCACATGATTTTTTTGATAAGGCATCTGCTGGACAAGTTAACGGCACACTTGCCCTACGTTCCCCCGGGTCGACACTCAAACCCTTCGTTTATGCGCTCGCGATTGATAAAGGATTAATTACCCCGCAAACGCTGTTATTTGATGTACCAGTTGATTATGCTGGATATACGCCTATAAATTATGATGAAAAATTTGCAGGATATATCACAGCACGAGAAGCATTAGCACGTTCGCTCAATGTCCCCGCAGTCAACCTTTATGCAAAGATGGGGAAGAAGCAGCTTGATGGATTTCTTAAACAAGCGGGAATTTCTACCCTCTCAGATCAAGAAGAATATGGGCTATCACTTGTGCTTGGTGGATGCGGTATCAATCTACTTGAGTTGACGAATCTCTACGCAGGTTTGGCAAATATGGGAGAATTTGCTCCGTATGAATTAATAAAGAGTAGAGAAGCGGTTGATGAAAAAAGCAAAGACACCCCATCTTCTACATCTACTGCTTCGTCTGTGTCGCGTCTATTACGACCTGAAACCAGTTGGATTGTTACTGAAATGTTGACGACATTGAAACGTCCCGACTTTCCCGAATCTTTTGAGTATACCGGCACCATGCCGAAGGTCGCGTGGAAAACAGGAACATCCTATGGACACAGAGATGCATGGAGTATCGGCTATTCACCAGAACTAACTATCGGTGTGTGGATCGGCAATTTCAACGGAACTGGAGCACCTACTCTCAGCGGGGCTGAAGCAGCAGCACCAATACTTTTCGCACTTTTCACAGCACTTTCTGGAGAAAAGGCACATCAATGGTTTACAGAACCTGCCAACCTCAAGACTCGTCAGGTCTGTGCCCTCACAGGTCTACCACTATCACCTCACTGTCCTACCTCAACATCCGATGTATATATTCCTGGAATTTCTTCTATTCGTGTGTGCCACATACACAAAAGTATACAGATAGATATGGCAACAGGTGAACGCCTCTGCTCATCGTGCCGACCCGGAAGACAGTTTGATGAGATAACAATTGCGATGTGGCCCCCAGAGGTTGCGACATGGTTAAATGCAAACGGATTTGCTGTCTCCCAACTTCCTCCACATAATGCCGACTGCACACGTCTGCTTGCTGGAAAACAACCAATTATCCTATCTCCTGCACGGGACACTGTGTATCACATCCGTTCTAACGTTTCAGTGGAATATCAAAAGATTCGGTTATCTGCTTCAGTTTCGGGCGATACACAGGATATATTCTGGTTCCTAAATGGTGAACTTATCTTTAAAGGACAAGCAATAGAACAGACTTTTCTAACACCTGTCGCTGGAAAACATGAATTGACATGTATTGATGGTGCTGGTAGATCAACAAGTCTCCCTCTCACGATTACCGCGTCGGAACAAAAATAGGCTATTCCGCTAATCCCTTCCCCTTAGATTCCCTAAACAGTTGAATGTTCCCTCAATTTTCAAAATACTATGTTTTTGACATGTTTTGTGGTAAACTATGAAAAACCAAAGTACGAAAGGAATTTGAAGATGAGAACCTCACGTATCTTCTTTGTGATACTATTGATGGTGGTTTTTGGCACACTGGTGCTCACTTTGTTGGTTCCTCGGCTAATGTTTCGGGATTCAACAGAATTGATGCCGCAGCCATCCAATGTTGAATATACCCGATGGGAGTTGCCCGAAGGCGCGAAAGCACGTTTAGGTAAGGGCAGCATAAATGACATCAAGTTTTCACCAGATGGGACACGGTTTGCAGTTGCAACCACTATCGGTGTTTGGATGTACGATGCAAAGACTGGAACAGAAATATCCTTGTTCAAAGGGAAAAGACAAAACATAGAAGGTGTCGCTTTTTCAACGGATGGGAGGTTGGTCACTGGTGCAAGTTCAGCAGGAAAAATATTGCGATGGAATGCAGATACCAACGAACTTCGCTCTATTATTGGAAATGAAAAAATTAGCACTCTATTCTCAGTAGTTTTCTCTGAAGATGGAACGAAACTCGTCAGTGTAAGTAGCCCGAATCATAAAATTCGCTTGTGGAACCTCGGTGACGGGACAACATCACCGACTATTACAGATATAAATCCGGACTTTAAAAATGGACATCTTACAGCTATTGCCCTTTCACCAGATAAACGTGTTCTTGCGACAGCTATAGATGCATGGAAAAAAGTTTATCCAATTCAAATATGGGATGCTGACACTGGAGAACGTTTGTTAACATTAAAAGGAAATCTCCGAAGGATCGAATCTTTGGTTTTTTCACCTGATGGCAAGACGCTTGCAAGTGGTGAATACAAAACGACCAAGTTATGGGACATAGATACTACAACAGCTCGCGCTACCTTCAAAGCACCTACGAGTTCTTATGCATTAGCATTTTCACCGAATGGTAAACTTCTGGCAAGTGGTGGTGATGCAAATGTCCGTTTATGGAATGCAGAAACTAAACAGGAGGGATGGCAAGGGGCTATCAACAAATTTTTACCTACGTTAACCCTCAAAGGACACAAAGCCGGTGTTTCCACGTTGGCATTTTCACCGGATGGAAAAATACTGCTTACTGGTAGCAAGGATGGTACAATTCGAGCATGGGACTCAATCACTGGTCGTCAACAATTCGCATGCCCAGGACATACAAGCGAAATCTCAGAGATAGCTATCTCTGACAATGGAAACACCTTAATCAGCGTACATTCACAGAAAAATCAACTATTGCACTGGGATATTAATGGAGGGCACCATCTATCAGGGTACTACTTCAGAAATAAAAATAAAAGACCTGAAGCAATTTCACCAGATGGCAAGACACTTGCTATTAAAGATTGGTGGGCAAAAAACACTTTAAAATTGTGGAATACTTCCAAAAAACGTATTAAAGCCACTTTAAAGGGACATGAGGATTCGCCATCAAAAATTCCGAATTTCGAATTTTCTTTAGATGGTAATAAATTAGCAACTACAGGGACGCAGCAGGGAATCACAGTAATTCATTTGTGGAACATTCCAAACCAGTCACAACCGTTTTTGAAAAGACTTTTCTTTAATTCCAAGACAATGCGTCCGATTTATACACTTAAAGGTGCGGGGTCTGTATTAACATTCTCATCAAATGGAAAAATGTTGGCAAGTGGTAGTAGAGATAAAATAATTCGCCTATGGAACGTGGAAACAGGTAACGCACTTTTTACACTTACAGGACACAATAAGCAAATAACTGCGATAGCATTCTCTCCAAACGGAAAGAGCCTTGTGAGCGCGAGCTATCTGGTAATTTATTTGTGGAATGTAGAAACCGGTCAGTTGCTAATTAAAAGTCAACCTATGTCAACTGCAAAGATTCTGCAATTTTCGCCAGATGGTAAAATTGTTGTGAGTGGGCGATATGACGGAACAATCCAACTGTGGAATGCGCGTACATTAAGTCTTTTATCTGTACATATAGGACATACCAGTTGGGTTAACGCATTGATATTTTTAGAGGACGGAAAAACCTTAGCCAGCGCAAGCGAAGACGGCACAATCCTGCTCTGGGATTGGGAGAAAATCAAGTAAGAAAATAAATAACATTCTCACTGCCGAAAAACTGCTATTATCAAACATCCCCATCCAGCAATGAAGGCTAATCCGCCAATCGGTGTGATTGCACCAAGCCAAGACGTATTAGTCAAACTGAGAATATAGAGACTACCTGAAAAAATAAGTATACCCGCAACGAAACACCATCCCGCCGCTGTTGTCAGCGAGTTTTGCCATTGCGACAATGCCCACGCCACGACAATTAATCCTATCCCGTGATACATCTGATAACGTGCGCCAACCTCAAAGATATCTAACATCTCTTTGGATAGTTTTTCCTTAAGTGTGTGTGCGCCAAATGCACCGAACACAACGCTAAGTAGACTAAATGCAGAACCGAGTGCAAAGAAAAGATTTTTCATAGTTCCTGCCTTTCATAAGTTTATGATAATAGTTCATTATAACCGATATAGATGTAATTTAGGTAATAAATTCTTACGACACCACCTTTTACACTAACGCTAATTTTCCTTTATTACGGATTTTGTTGAATATTTTTTGTCATATATGCTAAAATACTGTATCTTAATAACGGCATAGTTGACCTATTCCGTGTGGTTACAAAAGGAGAACTTTCTAAAAGATGAGACAATACAGAACAGAAGAAATTCGGAATATCGGAATTATTGCTCATTCAGGGGCTGGCAAGACATCCCTAATTGAAGCAATGCTCTATAATGGCGGTGCCATTGAGCGAATGGGGTCTGTGGATGACGGAAGCACGGTAGCTGACTATGCCTCTGATGAGATCGAACGTAAAACATCGCTCAGTTGTTCAGTGTGTATTGCGGAATGGACGGAACATAAACTAAATCTTATTGATACACCTGGTGCCGAGGATTTCTACGGTGACCTTCACGGTGTGCTTCGAGTCGTTGATGCAGTTGTGGTAGTCGTTGATGCTACGACAGGAGTAGAAGGCGGAACAGAAAAGGTCTGGGAAGTAGCGAATAAATATGATCTGCCACGGATTCTCTTTATCAACAAGATGGATAAAGAGAACGCGAGTTTTGAAAACGCACTGGCAAGTATTACGGATATTTTAGAGACACGTGCTGTTCCGATTCAACTTCCTATTGGAAAAGAGGACCAATTTACAGGTGTCGTTGATGTAGTTCAGAATGCAGCGTTCCTTGAACCCAGTGGAAACACGCCTGTCGCGAAATCTGATGTCCCTGACGAATTAGCAGGTGCAGCTGAAGAATCCAGAGAAGCACTTGTTGAAGTTGCCGCTGAAAGCGATGATGAACTTATAGAGAAGTTTTTTGAAGGCGAACTCACTGAGGAAGAAATCCAGAGTGGGTTGCAAACCGGGATTTTCGAAAGTCAGTTTGTGCCAGTTTTATGCGGATCGGCGTTGAAAAACATCGGGGTACAGCAGTTGATGGATATGATTATAAGTTGTTGCCCATCTCCAGCTCAGGTTGGTGCCGTGCAGGATGCTGAAGATGAATCCAAAACACGTGAACCTTCAACAGAGGCACCATTATCCGCTGTTGTATTCAAGACTATTGCTGATCCATTTTCCGGGCAGCTGAGTTTATTCCGAGTCTACTCTGGGACATTGGAAGGTGATATACAGGTTAGCAATTCTACGCAAGGGGAGACAGAACGTCTCGGAAAACCCGCCTTCATGAACGGTAAGGAAACCATCAATACATCTCAGGTAGCAGCCGGCGATATCGGTGCGCTGACAAAACTCAACATCACACGGACAGGAGATACGTTATGTGCCAGAGACGCATCTATTAAACTTCCGGGGGTTGAGTTCCCAAATACAGTTATCTCTTATGCAATTAGTCCAACGCGGGAGGGTGATGACGAAAAACTGATCACTGCACTAACACGGATGAGTGAGGAAGACCCCGCTTTCAAGATTGAACGTAACGATGTTACGAAGCAGCTGCTGGTTTCTGGTTTAGGTGATCTTCACATTAATGTCAATCGTGCACGAATTGTTGAGAAATTCGGTGTTGAAACGCAGCTTGCACCACCAAAAGTACCTTATCGTGAGACGGTTCGCAGAAGCGTGCGAGATGTCCAAGAACGACACAAAAAGCAATCAGGTGGTAAAGGACAATTCGGAGAGGTCAAGATTAATTTGGCACCGTTAGAACGCGGTGAAGGGTTTGAGTTTGTTGACAATATCGTCGGTGGTGCGATTCCACGTAACTATATTCCAGCTGTAGAAAAAGGTATCCGCCAAAGAATGGAACGCGGAGCGATAGCAGGCTATCCCTTGGTTGATATCCAGATTGACCTTCACGATGGAAAATACCACGATGTTGACTCGTCGGATATGGCATTCCAAATCGCTGGTTCCATGGCTTTTGCAACTGCTGTGCAACAAGCAGACCCGTGCCTGCTTGAACCGATTATGAACGTCTCAATCTCAGTACCGGATCAGTTTATGGGAAGTATCATTGGCGACCTTAACGGACGACGTGGACAGGTGATGGGTGTTGAACAAGCAGGCAAACGTCAAGAGATTATCGCTCTGGTTCCTCTTTCGGAAATGCTCCGTTATTCTATTGATCTGAAATCTATGACGAGTGCACGCGGCAACTTCACTATGGAATTTGCAAACTACGAAATTGTTCCTGAAGATGTTGCACAGAAAGTAATCGCTCAATCGAAAACGGAAGAGGAAGAGGCATAAACCTTCTAATTTCTCTTTCAGTAGATACACATTTTACTTCCACAATAGGCGCGTTCTCTGTGTAGAGCGTGCCTATTAACTTATACCATTTCTAATATATAATGTGTCATTTGTGGAAATATCTTGTAGGAGCGACCTCCCGGTCGCGACCCGCCTGTCTACCGTTGATTTGGCGTATTTGGCGTTGATTCAAAGTCGCTCCTACAGAAAAAGGTATCTTCAACAGATAATAACAGTTGAAGCTCTTAATGAGATAGTATCCATTAGAATTGGTATTATTGTCCACTCCCAAAACGAAGGTAATATGAAAAGCATCAAAACACTCAGCACAATAATTTGCCTGCTAATTCTTACCTCAAGTAACTTATCATCTGATCTGACTGTCCCTCCACCTACTGATCTAAAACCACCTCGTCATAAGAACATAATAGAGCCTAAATATCCAGAAGCGGCGAGAAAGGCAAAAAAAGAGGGAAAAGTCACTCTCACTGCAACTATTGATGTGAATGGTATACCACAAAACATAGTAGATCTTACAAATCTCGGTTTCGGATTGGAGGAGGCAGCAATTGAAGCATTTAAGAAAGCAACTTTTCATCCAGCGACAAAAGCTGGAAAACCGATAAGTATGAAGGTTAAGATTGACTTTGATTTTAAGCTGGAGGATCCTGAACCTGATATGGTATTTATCCCAGCAGGCGACTTTCAGATGGGCAGTAGTAGCGGACTTACAGATGAAAAACCAACGCATACCATTTATCTGGATGCGTTTTATATTGACAAATTTGAGGTGACGAATGCACAATATAAGAAATTTGTTGATGCCAATCCGCAGTGGCAAAAAGACCAGATTCCGCGTAAATATCACGATGGCTACTACTTAGCGCATTGGAATGGAAAAGATTTTCCACCCGGAAAGGATAACTATCCTGTCGTCTATGTGAGTTGGTATGCAGCGATGGCTTACGCGCAGTGGGCAGGTAAACGATTGCCGACAGAGGCTGAATGGGAAAAAGCGGCTCGTGGTGGATTGATAGATAAGATGTACCCATGGGGTGATTCAGTTGATGCGACCAAAGCAAACTACTATGACGGGACTGACAAGGAACGGACACCTGTGGGGACTTTTCCACCAAACGGATTTGGCTTATATAATATGATGGGAAACGTGCGGGAGTGGTGTCTTGATGAATATGCTGCGAACTTCTATATCAATTCCCCACGCGAAAATCCTATTGCAGGTGCTAACGATATTGATGAAGTCATCAAAAATTTCGTTAACCTAAAAAACAATCGCGTGTTACGAGGCGGTTCATGGCTCAGTAGTCCGCAAAGTTCGCGTGTTGCAAACCGCAATTGGAGGGTGCCAACAGACACAAATCCTAATGAGGGGTTTCGTTGTGTGAAGTAGGTGAATCCTTAATGCATTTATCGCGAAGTTTCTTGTAGGAGGATTTTGTAAGCGCGCCCAATCGGGGTTGGAAATTGGGCTTATAAAGTCCTCCCACAATGTAAGAGGCGACAAATACCAAAAGCGCATTTGACGTTGATTTGGCAATGAATTGCACGATTACAAACGCTGATAACCCAAAATTCCCTATTTATATTACTCACACCGCTGGCATGACAAATCTTCTCCCACCCGTGATGTGATTGAAAATGTATCACAGATTTACTAAAATGCCAAGTTTTTTGATACAAAAAAGGTGCGGTTGGAAAACCGCACCTACCAGGGATAATCATATATTTGTGCTTAACCATCCAAATGGAAGATAGCCATTTTCAACTCGGTCATCTCTTCAATAGCGTATTTCGGACCCTCTTTGCCCATACCGCTCTCTTTAACACCGCCATACGGCATTAAATCCGCACGCCACTGCGTACCCCAGTTCACCATTAGGTTGCCAGATTCGACCTCACGGACAAACCGCATTGCCCAATCAACGTTCTGTGTGAAGATAGCAGCACTCAATCCGTAGTTTGTATCGTTTGCGAGAGTAATAGCTTCGTCAATGTCGTTGACACGCGTCACACCGACAGCTGGTCCAAACACCTCATCACAAGAGATTTTCATCTCAGGTTTTACGTTAGCAAGGATAGCAGGCGTGACAAACTGATCCTGCTTTTCACCACCCGTGAGCAGTTCCGCACCGTCTGACACTGCCTCCTTAATCCATTCGGTAACGCGAGTAGCATCCCCTTCGCGAATCATCGGTCCCATCCGCACACCAGATTCCAATGGATTGCCAATGCCGATTTGGGAAACTTCTGCTTGGAATGCATCTAAAAAATCGCCGTAGATTTTCTCATGTGCAATGACGCGCTGCGTTGAGATACACACCTGTCCCGCATTGGAATAACCGGACGCTGCCGCCGCACGTGCTACCTTCTCAGGATCCGCATCGGGCATGACGATGAGTGGGGAATTTGAACCGAGTTCCATCGTAACCCGTTTCAATCCTGCAACCTTACAGATATGTTCTCCGACATCACGGCTACCAGTGAAGGTAATCTTTCGGACGCGACGATCCGCGCAGAGCGTATCACCTATTTCACCACCGGGACCTGTAACACACTGAATCGCTTCAGGAGGCGTGCCTGCTTCTAAAAAGAGTTCTACCAATTTCAGGGCAGAGAGCGGTGTATCCGTTGCAGGTTTGATGATAATAGCATTTCCACCAGCAATCGCAGGACCCGCTTTATGACAGACAAGATGCAATGGGAAGTTGAAAGGGCTTATGCCAGCGACAATACCGCACGGCACACGCACCGTAAAACCGAGTCTGTTTTTAACACCGGGTGCCCCTTCAAGTGGGATCGTCTCACCTGTTAATCGTTTCGCTTCTTCTGCGGAGAGCGCAATAATTTCGGAAGCACGGGTCGCTTCAACGGTCGCTTCAGCTAATATTTTACCCTCTTCACGGGTGATAACCTCGGCAAGTTCTTCTGCTTTTTCGACCATCAAGTCCGCTACTTTCCGCAAAATTTCATAACGTTCATAACCGGTCAACCCAGCCATGATTTTTGCGCCGCGTTCTGCGGTTTGAATAGCGGTTTCAACATCGCTTGCGTCCCCTTTTGGCACAGTATCAACAACCGAACCGTCAAAGGGACTTAGGACGTCAATTTTGTTAGATTTGTCAACCCATTCTCCACCAACATGCATTCGCATAGTGTATTTTCTCCATTTCTATTTTGGCACATGGACGTGCCTGTTAATTTCAATGTGATTTTGACTGAACACGTAGGTTGGGTAGAGCGAAGCGAAACCCAACGCTTCTTCATGCCCACTGAAGTTAATTCTTGGGTTTCGCTATACCTAATCAATATAAATGGGTCTTGGAAGGCATGACTCTCATGAAAACATGCTATTAGATTGTTATGACCGCTCTACCCGCCAAATCCTGTAGAATACCATACGCGTATTCTACAGGATTTGGCGTTGATTCCCTACAGATACATTAATTTTACATTTTTGCTTTTAGCAAACCCCAAGTAGTAGTTGCTTTTCCTGCTGCCTCAACAGCAGCATAATCTGCTAAACCAGTGTCCATCACATCATTGACTTGTGCCTCAGTAAGTGCTTTCGTGAAAAAACCAACTTCATCAAAGAGTCCGGTTGCAGCAACGTTGCCAGGGCGCGCACCTATCCAGATGGGTGATTTACTGGTATCAAGTTTTCCACCACTTGCCTTTTCACCTTCTAACTTGCCATCAACAAACATCTGAACCTTGCTACCATCATAGACTTTCGCTATATGATGCCACTGACCATCTGCAACGATAGTTTTACCATCAATACGACCAACTTGACCCTTCACATGCCACATAAATACTGGATAATCGGCATCGTGAATCCATATATCAAGATGGCGTACATTTTCTGGTTCGGGCCAAACATCTCCATTCCGCCAAACGACGTATTGCCATGAGGCAGCATTCAACTTAACCCAAGAAACAAAAGTATATGGATCTGAGTTGAAAACGTCATCATGGTCAACGCGGACGTAACTATCACCTTTGCCGGGGAATTCCAACGCACCACCGAATTTGCCATCACCTACCCACTTTAGGTTGCCTTTGATGTCCCCGTCGTGTCCACTGACAACATCTTTAACCACTTTTCCACCGTTTTCATTGAATAACCATGCACTTGCTAAACCGAGTTGCGCTGCATGTGCAGAAAAAACTGTCCCGATGATAAGTATTGTCAAACACAAAATAGTCGTTTTCATGTTGTTTTCCTCCTTTGAGGTTATTAAAACGGTTTTAGACGCGGCAATTGTCAAGCGCGTCCTCATCCAATTCAACACCTAATCCGGGTTTATCTGGTATAGTCGCATATCCGTCCACAAGCGGGATAGTTGAAGGTGTAACAATGTCAAAGGCACGCAACGCATTTAGGGTAATTGACGGCATTGTCGCATTTCGCATAACCGCAGCAAGATGCATAACATAAGTAGTCGTTATGCCGAGCCCGACAATTTGTATCCATACAGGCAGGTGCGCCGCGTCTGAAATAATTGCTTCACGTTTAGCGTTAGCAGCACGCGAGTCTGGGTAAGCAATAATAAACGAATCGTTCATCTTTGCCCGAATCGCCTCAACGGGATCCGGATTTCCGAAGTGAATTGTTAGTGGCATATCCGTATGTTGCTTGATTTCTTGGTATCCTGCTATATCCGACTGTGGAATCGGCGTTTCAAACGATTCTATATTATAATCTTTGAGGTGTCGTGCAACTTCAAGCGTGTGTTCTGGCGTTTCAAAGGAGTCATTTGCATCCACGCGAAGTTGAAAATCATCTGGCACAACCTCCGCGATTGCCTCTACCTGTTCACGTACTTCAAACCACGGACGAGCCTTGATTTTATGGAGGCGATAGCCCAGTGAGTACGCATGTTTTGCTTCCGCCGCCCACTCCTCCGGTGTCATATCAATAGACCAATATCCGAACGATGTTTTATCGTTAACCTTTTCACCTAAAAGTTGATGTACTGGCACACCGAGGGACTTGCCCATGATGTCGTAAAAGGCTTGTTGTAGCGGTGTCGGTGCCCATCCATTCATAAATTCAAACGGGTTTCTGCCGATATACCGTTGAACTGCTTCTTCCGATTGAAACGAACCATCACCAATACCAATAATCCCTGCATCCGTATGCACCTTGTAAACATGGTCAATTTGATAAAGATTACGGCGCGTCATCAGTTCGTAAATGCCTTCATGGTAAGGCACTCTGACCTTGATAACTTCAATTTGGGTAATTTTCATGATTCTGCCTCCCCGTATCCAAGTAATGATCTTCTGTCTACTGCTTGTGGATATAGAACGTAGTATAGCGCTTTTAGATTACTATTCGTCACGCCGAATCCAACTGACGACATCTTCTGCCTCACCTGTTCCACCTTCTACGCCATCACTTCCAAATGAGATGAGGTCGTACCCGTATCGGTCATGCACACCGGGACGGATGTAGATATATGGGTTGCCCCACGGGTCCTCCGTAATTGGGATTTGAATGTATGGAACTAACCAATTTATAGGAAGTGGTGGTTCTTCGGGTTTCTCCCAAAGTGCTTTCAATCCCTGTTCAGTTGAAGGATAATCTCCATTGTCCTTAGCATATCTATCAAGAGCGATGCCAAGCGTTTCAATGTCTTCAGCTGCACGTGTTTGTAATGCACGACCTGCTTGCCCAAGCAATCGCGGTGCCAAAATCACAGCGGCAATCACACCAAGAACAACAACGACAACTAATATCTGGACAAGTGTTAACCCCGATTGTTTTGAATCAATTTGTATCACGTATGCGTCTCCGCGCTTTCTAATAATGAGATAATTTTGAATGTCTGCAAGAGTTTATCACATGTCGCTGATTGTGTCAACTATAACTATTTCATTTTCAGGGTCATTTGGTTTGTAGATTGGATAGAGCGGCGCGAAACCCATAACTGTCAACTTAAGGAATCTTCGATTGCATAAACCTTCTTCAGTCCCGTAGGGACGATATGTTTATAGATATACGGCATGAAAACCTCTTTAGTCCCGTAGGGGCGATATGTGCAGCACAAAGACATTAGACAAACATATCGCCCCTACAGGACTAAAGAAACCTTATTTTACTGTGATTCTATAAACATATCGTCCCTTCGGGACTGAATGTAAGACAGTCTCAATCTCCATGCCGATTCAGAGGTGTTCACAATAACTCATATATTTTCTTAAATTGACGCCTATGGGTAGAGCATAAGCGAAACCCAGCACCTCACTAAAAACGCTAAGAATTCTCTCTTTTAGAATAGGTTTCCCACAACCCTTTCGGATTGTCAACTGTGAGATCAACGTTTCCACATTCTCCACACACAGCGGCTCTCATAAGTTCCCTGTGAGTCCCTTTGAAAACCAACGCATCAGGTTTTCTATCAATTTCAATTGCCAAAAAATCATCATGCATTGTCTCAACACGATCAACAACTGTCAAGTTGGGCATGATATTTTCAGAATCGCACCGTGGACATTTCATTGTAGCCATCTGATTGGTCTCCTTATCTCAATGTTTGATTAACAGCATTTTTACATTCAATTGATTGTATTATTGGATACGTCCTTTTTCCATCTTTCCAGTGGATGCTCGCGTGGTGTTAGCGGCATATACACGCGACCCTTTTGCCGATGTGATTCCCACGTAGTATGAATCATCTCAAGACAATCACGTCCATCTCTACCACTCGCGAACGGGTCTCGATCTTCTTCAATTGCTTCAATAAGATCGCGCAACATAAGACGTTGCAAAAGCAGTCGTATGGAACCTTTATCACGCGGATTTCCATTCTCGTCAAGGTCCTCCTCAGGTAAGTGAATCTGTTCCCACGCTTGTGCGGGCGTTTGATGTTGCCCTCTATGGATAAACATTGTTGTGCCAACGCTTTCTCGGATAGCGATACGTCCTTCAGTGCCGATAATATCTATGCCGTAGGCGTTATCATTTGTTTGGGGTTGTGCGAGGTATTGCACATCTGCATGGGTGCCGTTCTTGAAACGAAAGGATGCATGTCCGCGTTCTCCAAGCACAAGACCAGCATCTCGATCATGAGGGTGAACCTCTTGTGTATATTTGATGTCGTCGACGGTAGATTCATTTCCATCCATCTGCACAAGGTGCGCGTGTGCCCACTCCACATCACCCCCAAAAAGGCGTATCCAATCGTAGAGATGTGTACCCATTTCCATTAGTGAATTGCCCGCTTTACGTCCACCTTTGTCGGTCGCTTTCATCAAAACAACATCGCCAATTTCACCCTTTTCAATCAGCGAAAGGACATATCGGTTATAAGGGCTGGCGCGTTTGATGTGGTTAATTGCAAACTTGACGTTGTGTTTATCGCAGGTTTCAACCATTTCATCGGCTTGAATGAGGTTGAGCGCAATCGGTTTTTCACAGAAAACGTGGACACCGCGTTGTGCAGCTGCAATCGTTGGTGGGTGGTGCATCGGTGCTTGCGTTGGCACAATAACAATGTCCGGTTTCTGCTCATCAAGCATCTTTTCATAATCGTCATAGATGGCTTTGATGCCGAATCGTTCACCCCATGCTTTCGCTCGTTCAGGATTGATTTCTGCGCCCGCGACGAGTTCACAGTTCGTCTCTAATTTTGCTGCCTGGGCATGGTGACCTCCCATACCACCTAAACCGATTATCGCAATGCGGTATTTTTTCATGCATGTCTCCGAAGTTGACAAATAGTCCTCGTTTGTGTCTATCATAGCAACATCAAAACGAAAGTGCAATAAAAAACGGCACAGTAGGACAACCGTGCCGTATTAATATCGTAGCATGGATTTGTAAAATTACTGGCTTTTCATGTTTGCCCAAGTAGTTGTCAACTTATTCGTATCGGGAGAAACATCGTAAACACCCTCAGTGTCCAAAGCGATACCACGAACAGTATTTAATCCTGTAAGAATAGTTGTAACATTAGAACCATCAAGGTTTGCTCTTCGGATCTTACTTTTATGTATTATTTTACCATTATGCTTTTGTGTATCCCTTTCCACCCAATACATTTTATGCGAATGGAGGTCTAATGCAATATTATTTAGATAACTCAATTCTTCTAATATGGTTTCCTTATTATTGCCATCAAGTGATGTCGTTCTAATCTGCCCATGGGAGATGCGGGTCGAATACATCTTGCGGTTCTGTAAGTCAAGTGCAATTTTGTCATGATGTATCATATTAAGAGGAAGATTCTCATAATTTGATCCGTCCATATCCACACGGGCGATATTGTCATTTAAAGAATCTTGAAAATATATCTTACCTGCTTTCACATCAAGTTGAATGTCTTCCGCATCCACTCTTATATTAAAAACACCGCCATCCACAGGCAATATTGTTATATCTTCAATATTAGATCCATCGAAATCCGCCCGTGTCATTCCCCATGGTGCCGCATATTACCCCAATATATTTTTTGGGCACTTGTATCTAATGTGACCGTGACTGGAGAATGTATCCGCTCAACTTTATTCGCATTTAAAGCTTGTGGATCGTAGATAGTTTCAACTCCCGTTCCATCAAGGTTTGCGCGTTTGATGCTATGTCCCAGCCAATCCAGTACATCTTACGGTTGTTTAGGTCCAAAGCGATATCTCGTGGCCATTTCAATTCTGTTAGAATGTCTTCTACATTGGATCCATCAAGGTTTGCGCGTCTAATTTTATCTGATTCTGTCCAATATATTTTGGCACTTCCTTGCCCGTAACTCAGACCTTGGACAACAGAAGTCAGCAAGATCGCAACTAAAATGAATACGATCCGATTTTGTGTAAAAACTCGATTTTTCATGTCATAGTCTCCTTTCATGTGAAAGTTGTGACTTGGTCAGAACCCTCTCATTTCTTGATAAGCATTTTGCGTGTGGCAGAGAAATTGCCAGCATTTATAGTATAAAGATAAAACCCACTACTCACCGACTCACCCTCATTATTGCGTCCATCCCAGTGCACCGCTTGCGATTGTGAGGAATAATCGCCCGCAGACATTGTTCCAGGTGATAGTGAGCGAACTAACTTACCTGTTGGGGTATAGATACGAATCGTTACATCACTTTTGTCAGCAAGTTGGAAAGGAATCCACGTTTCTGGGTTAAAAGGGTTCGGAAAGTTTTGTAGCAGTTGATTCCGCTTTATCTGTCCGAGTGTAACGAACTGTTTGCCTTTAGGTTCAACAGGATAGGGTAAGAGAGAAAGCATATCTTTTACATTCCAAATCATGTATTGATCTGTGTCGTAATCGGGCGACATCATAACAGAACCGTCCTGGCTGAGAGAGACATATCTTGGATAAGATGAATGTCTTATTTGTCTATTTGTTTTCCAGTCCCAGATTTGGAAGTGTTCCTCCCAATTAGCAAAGAGATAACGACCATCTGGACTAAATTGCACTGGGCCTTCTCCATTCAAGGTTGTTAAAAGTTCAAGATTTTCTGGTAAGATTTTCCAAATATTGATTTCCTTTCCAGGTGCTGCTAACACTGTTGAACCGTCTTCAGTTGTTAAAAAGGCAGGAGTTGATCCGAATCCATGTATTGGCAGTTCATATTGAAAGACGAAAGTATCTCCTACGCGTTTCCACAACCTTATCAAAGGTGTGGAGTTGTTATTTTGGCGTATTTGGCCGGAGGCTACAAAATATTCGTCATTATCACTGAAGGCAATATTATAGAAAGCAGGTGAATTATTTTCAATTCTTCTATGAACTCTCTGAATTGTTTCTGGCTTTTCTGAGTCTAAAATAACAATCTCTCCCCTATAATTAGCTGCTCCAACCCATCTTCCAGAGGGACTGAAGACGACCTGTTCAGAATCCAAGACATATTCCGAAAATCGAGTTTCTACTTCACCTGTTTGAACGTTACGTAGTTCAACCCAAGGGTTTTTACTAACAGCGAATGTTTTACTGTCGGGGGAAAATGCAAATCCTTCGAATTTATAGTCTTCGGCGGAAATGAGATGCTGCAACTGCTGTGAAGCAACATCCCAAATTTTTATAAAATGTGGAGAAACTGAAACCGCAGCTTTTCCGTCAGGACTCAACATTATTTCAGTATAGAACCAGCGTCCGACAAAATCAGTCCATACATTTCTTTGTTGATTCATACCGATATCCCATAGGACCACACCATCCAGAAAGTGCATGAGTAATATATTGCCATCAGGAGAAAGAGCTATCTCATTTAAACTACGAAACTTAGTGTCTAACGTATCTACCTGTTGCCCCGATTGGGCATCCCATACGCGGACTCTATCATCCCAACCTTCCCATGGATTAGTGCCGGATTTTCTTCGTACACCTGTCCTTGATGCGACATAAAGACGTTTGCTGTCTGGACTAAATGTTATCGCTGAGGTGTTGCCAATACCATTTTTTGCCTTCCATAATAAGTGTTGTGCCTTCATATGCCACACATAGATAGAATCCGCTATCCTATCAAAGGAAGCAATAAGTGTTCCATCAGGACTGATTGCCACACCGTCGACCCAGTTACCGATATGTCCTTCAATATGTTCTTCTAATTGACGTGTCTCAACATTCCACAATTCAATATCTGGTCGCATTGAGGCGACAATAAGATAACGACCATCGGGACTAAAGACCAAGCCATAATCACGTGCAGGGGATCGACAAGACCTCCAACGACCATTGACGTAGTAACATGTATCCGATGGACGACGTTTCCCAATCATCATTTCAAGATTCTCACCGGTTTGCCAATTCCAAAGATAAATCTCGTCGTCAATAGAGATAGCAAGCAATGATTTGGTAGGACTGAATGCTGCGGTTTGAAAATTGTCTTCAAGTTCCAGTTCGGTTATTTGTTCACGGGCATTGACATCCCAAATGTATAAAGTATACCTCTTTGAGTTCTGGGAATAATTCTGAATTGCTAAATGGGAACTATCTGGACTAAACACAACATCGCTATAATATGATGTCAGATTCCCAAATTTATCTACGACCTCACCCGTATTGGCATCAACAATCTCAATGTGTGTTGGAACAACGCGTAGAATCGTCCCATTGTTAAGGAAAGCATGTTGCATTGGAGTAGGTTGTCCAATCGTGGCAATCGGTTCAATTGCAGACGAAATGTGAGGCATGCAGACAGTGTAAATCATTGCGATATAAACTTGCAGGTTTTGTCTAAAATGGATGGTAAAATTTGTCATGATGCATCTCCAATTTTTAGGCGTTGAAACTTGTAGGTGATCCAAGTGCTTTCGCTGAGGAATTGACTGAATTATAATATCCTCATGATTTGACAGATTTAAAAACCCATCATCGCTCGGACATACGTTATATTACTCGTTGTCCGCTGGAACAGGTGCGTGGTTCTGCGGTAGCCTGCAAGAATGACAATATGGAAACCGAGACGTTCACCTTTGTTGATGGCTTGGATTTCAAAAATACGAGTCCGCAGGTCAGGACGGTATAGGTTTGGAACGTTAACGTCAGCTGCGAAATTTCGCAGATAATTCTTGAAGTTTTTATCCCGATTAGTGAACTTCCTATATTGGAATCCACCAAGGACTTTGGTTCTTTGCGTAAACCTATAATCAAGACGGACACCGAGAATATCCTCTCGACTTCTACGATTGAATCGCAAATATTCAACTGTTTGATCATCGGTTGGAAGAAACAAGTCAGGGTTGAGTGTTTTAGGAATTTCATCGGCAGTTCGGTCAAAAGCACGGTCCCAGACGTACTTAACCATAGGAGTTAGCACTAAATCATCACTAAATTTATTAACAAATGGAATTTTGTTAACAAATGGGAGAACCTCAAGTGGGATTTCGTAACTCGCCTTCAAAATGGTTAGTTGATTACGAATGTTCCGTTCGGGATAGCGACGTGTTTTCCAGTTCCCAGCGTCATAGATTAAACCGGTATCAGACGGATCAAGCGCGTTAATTCCATGATCAGGATAGAACGGATGTTCACGCCTTTCTCCGCTAATCCGCACCTGCTCAATAGGGACCATAAAGTCAACGCGTTCATCAGGTTCAAAGTTCTCTGAAACTGGATCGTATTCAACATCTGTGAAAAGTGCTTTTTCTACATTCTGTTCAAACTGTTTTTGCATGACAACCAGGCATTTAGCTTCAAGTGTCAAGTTTGATACTGCAGTATAGAGACATTGGAGTGTTGTTGTATTTGAGCGAGCGTTAAAAAAATCAAGTTCATCATTAATTTGCATCACTTCCAATTCTCCAACAGGCAAGGTAATTGTATAATCTGGAATATCATCCTGCACTCGGACAAATCGATTTTGGAAGTTAAAGCTACCAAAATCGGGGATGTCGCGTTCGTAAGTAACATGTATGTATTTTGAGTTATTTTTACGCCTACTTGAAATTTCGCTTTCGTTTAACCAACCTACTTGGATAGCGAGGTTATTAAGTAGGTCATATTTTGCTTTAAGATGATAACCCTGACGGTCTATTCCGTATTCGTATTGGGGTTCAAAGTCATCCTCAATTGAATCAATAGTGCCGTTATTATTTAGATCGATAGGGTTGGTAAACACAGGGGGGTCAACATCAAAAATAAGAAAATCTTCTTGATAGTCTAATACCCCGTTCTGATCTCGGTCATCAGCACGTGGAAGTACCCCATCAAAGTCAATGTCATCGGGCCAGCCATCTCCGTCATCGTCATCCTCAATCAATGTATAATTGATTGCATCCCATGAAGGCAGTTCGTCTAAAGGATCTTGTTGTACAGGCCGAACGCGTTCAAGCATGAAAAGTTGACCTCGGTTGGCATGTGCACCGAAATTCAGGTAGTTGGTTGTGTAGCCTGGATCAATATGATACAAAACACCTTCTAAGTGTAGTTTTTCAAAGCGAGATTCAAGTTGGACGAACCACGCCGTTTCTCTACCGAGTTTTCCGTTGTCACCTACATCAGTTCCGTCACTGCCTAAAAAAGCTTCAAATCGTTCACCTTCGGTTTCAGAGTAGGTAGGAATACCATTTGCGTCTACTGGGAGTCCGCTGCGGCGATCAATAGAGACACCCGTTGATTCTTCACCGCCGCGGGTCTTAACAGTGGTTTGGGTTCGACTAAACCCTACCTTGTCTTTTGGGATAGTCGGATACTGTTTATACTTGCCATTTATAGAGTATTGTGCCCTGACGCGAACGTTACCGACAGTCCCTTCAAGGTCAAGTCCATAGAGGGTTGCAGCACGTGCGGCACCATAACGGTACCGGACTTTCCGAGGTCTTCCTTCACCTTTCCATTCACTGGGATTGTCTCTAAGTTTTTTCCTGTTTTGGGTGTAATCTGGAGATTGCCCATAATTCCCTGGTGCCTGAATTATGTCGCGATACGGCATCTGAATGTGACCATCTTCAGTTTTAATCCACTCTTGTAGTTCGGGGTTTGACGTTGCTTGATTTGCTCTACTAAAACCGATAACCGCTATATTATAATCGCCTGCAACAACCATCTCAAATACAACGGATTTGACTGTTCTCGGGTCAATATTAATCTTATCATCAGTGAGAACAAGATCATATTTCATTTTGTTGAAACCGTTGACGATTTTCCATTTCCCATCAACGGAATCACGTATTTGGGATTGTCCTCTGGCGTGATTAACCTGCACAAGTTGGTCTGCGTAGACCTCAAAATGATGAGTCTGCTCAGGTAGATGATCAGGTTCAATACCTTCTTCTATATCTTCAGGAATTAATTCTTCAAGTTCTTGTGTAACGACGGTAATCTTCATGCTTTTAAAAGCTGCACCGACACCATCTTGGATATTACCGCTATGTTCGTCTGGATTATAAGCATCAAAATCAGTGAAAGCTCTTGTGTGATTATCCTCAGGCGAGTCATCACGAAAAACAATGGAAATTTTTTCAGGAGGAGTATTTGCAACGGTTCCCATTAATGAATTTATCAAGCGTTCAGGATGTACTTTATGCATATTTACATAAGTAAATCCGACACGGAAATTTTCACCTAAAAGACCCTGGCCACGAAAACCTACGAGTCGAGCGTCTTCAATGTTCCTGACACCAGACAATGCGTTGAGTCCGCTTCGGCGTCCAAGCTCACCTGCAAGTCTTTGCGTTCCGGCTGGCGATTCCTCTAATCGCATAGGATTAGAAATACGTGAATGGATGAGGCTAAAGAGATGGTGCTCTTGGGCAAAAGAGATATCCCACCGAAGTCCATCAAACTCAGTTTTGTAAAGAATATATCGATTTGGAAACAGGGTATCGGGTTTGAATCGCAGGTGATCACCAATAGCAAACTCTGTATATCTACCGAGAAAAGTTTCTTCAACCAAGATGGCACGGTCCAATTGAGTTGTGAAGCGAAGAGTATCAAGTTGACCTGACCAGCCAACAACTAATTTACCATTCTTATCGAATTCTTTTCGATCAGTGTACGTGTTAAGTTCGTTGCCTTCCAGAATCTCTTTGCCGTAAAGGTCATGAAAGAATTGCGGTTCTTCTTCTAATTGGAATCTATCTGAGAATTTGGCTTCACTCTCAATGATAGGTAAGAGGGGTTCATGCGGTCCGAGACTATCCGCACCACAGCCATAGAACACAGACGTACTAAGAATGCAAGTCGCTATAAGCAGAGAATAAATCGCTCGTTTTAACTTATTCATTGGTTTTGTTCCTTCTAAGGGATGAAAGAACCGTGATCTAACAGATTCCGGTGCCAATCAATCACGTGCTTAATACTGGAGCAATTTTTGTGCCAAGACATTTGACAGAAGAAGCGCAGAAATACTATATGAGGTGGGATTGAATACGAATAGTCTGCCCAAGAACGTGCAACAGCATCTGACATTGCACGATTTTGGGCATTCACTGACTACAACCACTAATTTTCTCTCAATCAAAAAGTGTAGTTGTAACCATGCCTATTAATAGGTTTAGATCACTGTTAAATTCAATTTGTAGGCAGCCGGTACATTCTATAAAAAATGGATGATGGATTTTCTTTTACATAAAATCAACGCTTAAGTTTTGCCCATGTGGTTGTGAGTTTGCCTTGTGCTTCTACCGGCATAGCCTCACTTCTCCAGAGATCGTAGCCGTTCCCTGATTCATCTTTGAAACGACCTGACCAAGGTGCTTCATCAAAGTGCCATAGTGAAATCGTGTGTTCATCTACTGTGAATTTCCCACGCGGCACTTTCCACTCTGGGCCTTTATATCGCACGATATTTGAAATTCGCACTTCATCAATATACCCACGTAATTTCAGATTTTCTCCTTTAAAATGCGATTTATTTACGTTTTGTGCAACGATGCCACCGATGCGAAGAGGTTTATCTGATCTGATAAGATGCCCACCCGGACAACATGCATTTCCTCCTTTACCGTTAACTCCGTCTCCCGCTGATGCGTCGTAAAGCGCAACGACGTGCACCCATTTCCTTGTCGGTAGTGGGTCTCCTCCAGCAGAGAGTCCGTGATCTGCTCCTTCAGCATACCCCCATGTGCCTAATGTGTCTTTATTACCGTAAAGCACTAAACCAAAGCGTCCTTCCTGACCGATAATTGTCCAGAAGGTGCCAAATTCAGGTGGTTCTTCAATGTATATCCACGCTTCAGCGGTTAATCCCTCAAACTGTTCATCGGGAAACCAAGCCTCACTTGTTCCAACAAAATCGTGCGTTTCATCTAACCGCAACATCCTACCACCCGCAGGAGATGGTGGCACTGCTTTAGCACTCAGCAATATCCAAGTGAGTAAAATGATACATGTGACGAGTTGTTGAAATATAGTTTTCAGAAATCTTTTTCGCGCGATTCCAGAAACCGTCACGTATTGTGCTAAAAAGTTAGTAAATTTTTTCATTTTTTAAGTTTTGCCCATGTAGTTGTGAGTTTTCCTTGTGCTTCAACCGACATAGCACCACTTCTCCAGAGGTCATAACCGTTCTCCGTTTCATCTTTGAAACGACCTGACCAAGGTGCTTCATCAAAGCGCCATAGTGAAATCGTGTGTTCATCTACTCTGAATTTTCCATTCGGCACTTTCCACTCCGGTCCCTTATATCGCACGATATTTGAGATTCGCACTTCATCAATATACCCCCGTAATTTCAGATTTTTTCCTTTAAAATGCGAGCGATTAACCGTGTCTTGTGGTACGATTCCACCGATGCGAAGTGCCTTATCTGATCTGATAAGGTGTCCACCCGGACAACACCAATTCCCTCCTTTGCCATCAGCTCCTTTTCCCGCTGAGGCATCATATATTGCAACTACATGCACCCATTTTCTGGTAGGTAGTAGGCTGCCTCCGACAGCGAGTCCAGAGTCAGCCCCTTCATCATATCCCCATACCCCCAATGAAAGTGAATTGATTGGTGAATTTGGATTGTGGAGAAGCACCAAGCCGAAGCGTCCTTCCTGACCAAAGATTGTCCAAAAAGTTGATGGTTCGGGTGGTTCTTCAATGTATATCCATGCTTCAGCGGTTAATCCTTCAAACTGTTTATCGGGAAACCATGCCTGACCAGTGCCGACAAAATCGTGTGTTTCATCTAACCGCAACATCCTGCCACCCGCAGGAGACGGTGGCACTGCGTTAGCATATAGTGCGATTAATGTAAGTAATAGTACACATGTGAGTATTCGTGGATATATCATTCATTTTTCTCCTGTTTATCTGCAATCGTGTAAAATTGGACCGTATCAATATGGCCGGTGCCTGTCGTTGCAGGTTTTATGATTTTGATGGCGTCTGTCTCAGCAATAAGTATGATTTCATACGGAAAACTAATTCCTCCATGTACTTTCTTTTTTGGTTCCCATCGATTGCGCTTATCGCGCACATAAATTTCAATGTTTTGGGTTTTTCCATATCCAAGAAGTTTGATTTTGCGAACATTTGCTTTTTCTGGCATAGAATAAATCATACCGTAAAATACCGCTTTTTCTGTGACTGGCTGATTAATCAAAACATATTCCTGTTCTGTAAAAAGCGCAGCACAACCTCCAAGTAATAAACTGAACAGTGTAAGAAATAATGTCTTCTGTAGAGGCATAATCTTCTCCATATACATTCTGTTGGCAGGGATTTCCAGAGTTCATTTATTCGTATTTATCGGTTAACGTATAAAACTGAACCGTATCAATGTGCCCCTTTCCAACTATAGAACGTTGTGAAATTTTGACAGCATCCGTCTCAACAGAAAGTAAAATCTCAAAAGGAAACTCAATTGCCTTTGTTACACGGGTCACTGGTTTCCATCGATTTTTGTCATCACGGACAGCAACATCAAAATTTTTAATTCTTCCTTTACCGATAAGCACAATTTTTCGAACTTGCGAACTTTTTGGCATATAAAAAATACTGCCAATGTTTATTATCTTTTCTGAGACTTTTTCATCAATCAATCTATACTCTTGCTCTGTTAAAAGTGCCGTACAACCAGTGAGCGTGAAATAGATCAAAATCAAAATTAGGTATTTCAATCTAATCATCATATCTTCTCCACAGTATGGTTGATAAAAGTGCGAATCGGAAATTCCTTACTTGGACATAGAGCAATTTTTATGCCAAAGAAATATTATGGAAAACAGGTCTAAATCAAGAATTTTCACCGATTCTAATGACAAAATGCTTGATTGCTGTTCAATTTCTGAACAGGTTTGTTTAATATGTAGCCTTAACTTTAGACCGGTAGCTGAACTTCATAATTCCTTGACGCGCATCAACTTTTTAAAGTATACTTTCGCAGTATGAGGAATATCTTTTCAGAACAAAAACTTTGTTATACAATCGTCAAGTTGTAACCACTTGACTACTGGGTTGGATGTTGAAACACCTTTTTTCTATAGCAATCCTAATTGGAATCATTTTGGTCGGGGATACTTTAGCACAGTTGAAACAAGACAAGGAGGAGTCTATGGTTGAACGCTGGGGAATATATGAAGTTGCACTAAACGGTCCGGACACGGGAAATCCATTCGTTGAGGTCGAATTAACAGCAGAATTTAAACACTGTGATATAGATGGGGGTCGCACTTTTGAACCACAAGGATTCTATGACGGAGACGGAATCTATAAAATACGATTCATGCCTGACGAAGTCGGAGAATGGACATACACTATAAAAAGTAACAACACCGAACTCAACGGTAAAACAGGGCAATTTACGTGCATTGAACCTTCCGATAAAAACCACGGATCGGTGCAAGTATATAAGGATTTCTACCTACAATATGCTGACGGTACGCCTTATCACCAATTCGGCACAACATGTTATGCTTGGGCACATCAAGGTGATGCGATGGAGGAACAAACACTCAAAACCCTCACCGATGCGCCTTTCAACAAGATGCGGATGTGTATCTTTCCCAAAGATTATGTCTACAACAAAAATGAACCGGTCTACTATCCCTATGAAGGAAAACCGCTAAAAGATTGGGATTTCACAAAATTCAACCCCGAATTCTGGCAGCATTTTGAGCGGCGCGTGCAAGACCTATTAGACCTCGGTATTGAGGCGGATATTATCCTTTTTCATACCTATGACCGATGGGATTTTGAGAATATGGATGCTGAAAGCGATGATCGTTACATCCGTTATGCCGTAGCACGTTTAGCCGCTTTCCGTAACGTGTGGTGGTCACTCGCCAATGAGTATGACATCATGCCTGCGAAAGAGGAATCCGATTGGGATCGGTTTTTTCAGATTATCCGCGATCATGACCCGTATCAGCGTTTACGGGGTATCCACAACTGCAGAGGTTGGTATGACCACATTAAACCTTGGGTGACACACACGAGTATCCAAACCTCAAACATGGCGCAAGGTATCCGTTATCGCACCCAATACGGCAAACCTGTTATCTATGATGAGTGTCGTTATGAAGGGAATATTCCGCACGGATGGGGAAATATCTCTGCACAACAGATGGTGCAGCACTTTTGGGCAGGCACCGTATCAGGCTGCTATGTCGGACACGGCGAAACATACCAACATCCTGATGACCTTCTATGGTGGGCAAAGGGTGGTGTGCTACGCGGCGAAAGTTCACCTCGGATAGCATTTCTCAAAGATTTCATGGCAGACGCGCCGCCATTTGATACGCTTGAACCTGTCGGTGATGACGCTGGACGATATATTCTTGCCAAACAGGAAGAATACTATCTGGTTTACACAACAGAACCACAAACAATAACAGTGCAACTGCACGGAGACCAACCTTATAAAATTGATGGCGTTGATACGTGGAACATGAAAATACTGCCTATTGGGACAGCACAACCAGGGGAATATACATTCGCTTCGCCGCACAGCGATTTTGCATACCGTTTTACGCCTTATGCACCGGGAGAAAAAATCCGTCCTGAAGCAAAAACATCCGCCGATGTCGTTCAAGGTAGTGCACCGCTTACTGTTGCCTTTTCGGCAGCAGGTGATTTGACACAGCAGTGGGATTTCGGTGATGGCACAACATCCGATGAATCTAATCCAACACACATCTATGAAAAACTTGGACAATACACAGCGATACTCACAGTGACAGACGCGGAAGGCACATCCTCAACAACCGCCCTCACAATTAATGTTTTACCTGAAGCACCCGCTGACATCGGCACGCACACAGAATTTCCCGGTTCACGCGACGGCCTTGTGTTTTTCTGGCACGGCACGCTTGAAGGCAGTAGTGAAATTGAATCGCGCGACGGTGCATCGATTACTCAAGATGGACAAATGGACCTGGCGGGTGGTGCATTTCTCGCTCAGAATGTGAATGGGACACTTCTTGCAGCATGCCAAGAAAGCAATCAACTAACAATTGAATGTCTTGTTACCACAGATAATCTGAATCAGAGCGGTCCGGCGCGTATTATCTCATTTTCAAACGACATCACCCATCGCAACTTTACATTGGGGCAGGATGGCAATCACTTTGCAATGCGAATTCGCACACCGCGCACAGGAGGAAATGGTCTCGGTGGTGAATTTTCCTTTGGCAAGATTGAATCAAACAAACCAACACACGTCATCGTTAGTTATTTTGAAGGAAACGTCTACTGCTACATTAACGGTGAACTTATCCATGTTAGCAACGGTACACAAGGAGATTTCAGCAATTGGGAACTCTATCCGCTGCTATTCGGTGATGAAGCAAGTGGCGGCAGGAACTGGGAAGGTAAGCTCAGCCATGTGGCGATTTATAGTCGTTTTGTCGGTTTGGAAGAGGCTGCGCATAAGTTTAAACTGATTCAAGGTGAATGAAATTTTTAGCACTGTAGGGTGAGGTTTCTGTGTCTTGCTCTACAGTGCTGGAAAAGTAGCATTTAAGTAAACTTGTTATTCTCAAAATAGTCTTATAGACATCTTGTTACCCAAGGAAACTGACGCAATGAAATCAAGGACATTCTATCTGAATTTGCTACTAAAGGTTTTACTGTGTAGTATCGTCTTAACGCTATATCTGCCGACCAGTTTTGCCCAAAACTATACGCAGCTGGGGCTGCCCGAAGGTGCTAAAGCGCGCCTTGGCAAAGGTCGTATTGAGAATATGCTATATTCGCCTGATGGAAATGTACTTGCAGTCGTTAGTTCCATCGGTATATGGTTATATGAAACACGTAACTATCAAGTTTTATCCTTCATACCTATAAGGATAAATAGATATGGCGGAATTTCGTCTAATAGCATCTCGTTTAGTGCTGACAGTCAAACTGTTATGAGTAGCGATACTGACACAAAATCCTTTCTCCAGTGGGATGTAAATACTGGAAAACCCAAACAAACACTTAATAATGAAGAAACCCCATCCAGTTTTGATAAACCAAGACCTTCCAACGGAAGTGAAAATAAAAGCCTGCAACGTTGGAATGAAACAGATGAGAACCTATACAATTTTTTAAAAGAAACAGATGAAGAAATCTCATATATGACTATGACTTTCAGTCCAGATGGGCATCCTTTTGCCGCAGCAGATTCACACAATATCATTCGAATATGGGATCTAAGCACACGGAAACTAAAGCGAAAAATTATGGAACATGCAGATTTTGCTTACGTTAAAAAAGTCTCGCTTAGTCCAGATGGACGTACACTCGTAAGTCTGAACCCGACTGAGCCTATCCAACTCTGGGATGTTAAAACTGGAAAACACAAGAAAACTCTGGCAGGATATAAAGTTACCAGTAGAATTAAACCAAAGATTATCTTAGAATTATTGTATGATGAGATTGATAGTGTTGCATTTAGTCCTGATGGAAATACACTTGCAAGCGGGGGAGAGGATGCAACCATCCGTCTATGGAATATCAAAAGCGGAAAACTTAGAAAAACGTTGAATGGACATTTTGGTTTTATAAAATGCATGGCTTTCAGTCCAGATGGAAAGTTACTCGCAAGTGGAAGTGGTGACAAGACTATTCTTCTATGGGATTTAGAAAGTGGAACACATGAAGCATTCCTTGCGGAGCGGATGAATATGATTGCTTCTATAGCGTTTAGTCAAGATGGTAGCATGTTGGTCGGTGGCAGTACAGTTGGTCACATACATCTGTGGGATGTTGAAACAGGAAATCAAAAAAAGACATTTATAGGGCATATTGAAGAAATTAGCAACCTATTGTTTAGTCCAGACGGAAGTGCTATATTAAGTGTCAGTTGGGATGGTACAGTGCGCTTGTGGGATGTCAATACTGGAGAACAGAAACGGATAGTTACAGGACGAGTCGATAGACATGGAAGGAACTATTGGGGTACTGCGTGGTTTACTTCCGATGGGATACCAATTGCGATTAGAAATAATTTTGGTACTATGTATTTATGGGATATAACTAACGGTCAATACATCGGAAGTCTCAAAGGACATTCTTCCTCTGTCAAAAGTTTATCGTTGAGTGCAGATAGGAAGACACTTGCAACGAATAGTGCTGATGGAACAGTGCTGCTGTGGGATGTTCCTTCCTTGATAAAAGAAACATATAGAACAGAATAAATAAAAAGGGATATGTTCTGATAAAATGCATATTTTTTAATTGAGGAGTCTTATGCAATGAAAATCAAGATATATATCACTTTATTAATGGTTGGTGTTGTCTCAAGTTTTCTGTTGTTTCGGTATGTTTTTACACCTGATCATCCAAATTCTTTTATACATGATACTCCACAGTTGCATCTTCCAAAAGACGTTAAAGCACGTCTTGGTAAAGGTTTCATAAGGGATGTTGCTTATGCTCCAGATAGTCCACAATTAGCAGTCGCGAGTTCAACCGGTATCTGGCTCTATGATGCAAATACTTTGGAAGCACAAGCACTACTTTCAGGTCACACGGCTGCTGTGTCAAGTGTTGCGTTCAGTCCGGATGGGAGAACCATCGCAAGTGGAAGTTTTGATAAGACAATACGGCTTTGGGATATTGCCACAAGAAAAAGTAAGGCTGTATTCATACATGATGTTATGAGATATGATTATGAAATTAACAACTTGTCATTTATAGGTGATGGTGAGACACTTATAAGTACAACTATATTTGGGATGGATATGTGGGACATCACCACAAGTACATACAAAAAGAGTCTCAATGCGAGTCGGAGAACTGTTGCCTATAGTCCTGATGGCAAACTAATCGCAAGCGCAGATTCATCCCGAAAAATATATCTTTGGGATGTTGTGGAGTACAAGGAATTACATATCCTTGAAGGTCACACAGAATCAGTAAGGTGTTTGGCGTTTAGTCTGGATGGGAAAACCCTGGCCAGTGGTGGTTTTGATGATGTGATTCGACTTTGGGATGTTGCAACGTGGACAGAGAAGAAAATTCTCAAGGGACATAAAAAGAGTATCAAAAGCCTTGCCTTTAGCCCAGATGGGCGCACGCTTGCAAGCGGAAGTAGAGACGATACTGTTCGCTTATGGGATGTTGAATCAGGAAAACGTAAGAAAACACTTAAAGGGCATTCAGAAGAACTTGAAAAGGTATTATTCAGTCTGGACGGTCAAACCCTTGTGAGTTGGAGCCAAGACAATATCATTTATCTCTGGGATGTTGCCACTGGGAAGCGAAAGAATACACTCAAAGGACACACTAATTTTGTCTATGAAGTGGCACTTACTACAAATCCTGACAGGAACAACGTACCGCTTGTTCTACTAATGCGACAGTTTGCGAATAGCGTATCTTTCTGTGCTAATGGACAAACACTTGCAAGTATGGGTAAAGATTGGACTATCCGTTTATGGGATGTCAACACTGGGAAACATACAAAGATACTTAAGGGGCATAAGAGAGAAATTGCCAGTATGGCAATCAGTCCTGACGGTTTGACGATAGCAAGTGGAAGCAGTGATAAGACTATACGGCTGTGGGATATTGCTACGGGAAAAAGTAAGAAAACATTAAAAGGACACTCATCTGTTGTTTCTACTGTGGCATTCAGTGCTGACGGAACAATGTTAGCGAGTGGAAGCTGGGACAAAACCGTACTGTTATGGGACGCTACAACGGGAAGATATAAACAAACGTTTAGAGGACATACAGATGTTGTCAGAAGTGTGATCTTCAGTCCAGATAGCAAAACTCTTGCAAGTGAGAGTAACGATGAAACAATCCGTTTATGGGATATTGAAACAAGGACGCATAAAAAAACACTTAAGGGACATAATGCTGTTATCTTTGGTATGTTTTTTAGTCCAGATGGGAAAATACTCGCAAGTGGCAGTGTGGATAAAACTATCCGCCTCTGGAACGTTTATAATGGAGAACACAGGAAGACACTCAAAGGGCATACAAGTACGATTGAAAACATGTCGTTTAGTCCGGATGGAAAAACTCTCGCAAGCGCGAGTTGGGATAATACCGTTCGGTTGTGGGATGTTGCATCAGGTGAGCACAAACAAACGCTTGAAGGGCATACAAGTTTTGTCAGAACCGTAGTGTTCAGCCCTGATGGAAAATTTCTTGCAAGTGGGAGTATTGATGCCACCTTACAGCTCTGGGATGCTGGCACCGGTGAGCACAAGCAAACTCTTAAAGCACATACAGGTGGTGTTAATATTGTTACTTTCAGTCCGGATGGGAAAACCCTTGTAACTGGTAGTCAAGACGGGACGGTGCTTGTATGGGATTTCCCTTCTTTGATGGATAGTATCGACACCGCAAAATAGTTTTTGGGTTGGGTTACTCCGTCCTTTAATTCTGCGTATGAAATGTTTTAATGGCATAATTACTGCTAAAAAAACTTCAATGGCAGACTCAACAGACTGAAGGATAACATTAGCATGATTAAGATATTAGATGAAAGCGATCCTCCCTTAACGGCTTGCAAACCGTTGTACACAACTCCGACTCCGATAGTATGTATCCTATTACTGCTATCCCTCTTTCTGATTATCGGATGCGGGCCATTAGGCATAACTGACCCGCAATCCGATTCGCCTTTCGCCAATTCCCGCTCTGATTCTAAACCTATCAAAACGTGGCCCATCAAACGTACACTTATCAGCAACGAAGTCAACTGTATCGCTGCCGATTCAGAGAATGTATGGATTGCAACAGCGAAAGGTGTCTCGCGTTGGCTACGCAGTGAAAACAGATGGCTTCACTATACGATGGAAGACGGATTAGCGAATGATATGGTCAACGCTGTTGCGGTTGATGGAAAATGGGTTTGGTTCGCTACAGATGAAGGCGTGAGTCGATACGACAGCGAAAATGATGCCTTTTCAACCTTCCGTGACATTGATGGACTCGCAAGCGATCAGGTTTCCTCCATCGCTGTGGATGGCAACTATGTCTGGTTCGGAACATCTAACGGGCTAAACCGATATGACAAAACGATTGATAGTTGGGCAGTCCGCACGAGAAAAGATGGCTTAATTAGCAGGGTGATTACAACAATCGCCGTTGAACCTGAATATGTTTGGGTCGGCACTGATAGAGAAATCAATCCTGATCCGCACGGATGGGATGAAGATCCGAGATTCAGCAAAGGTGGGGTGAGTCGTTATCACCGAGACACAGATTCTTGGAACAACTACACAAGATCGGATGGCTTGATAGACAATGAAATTGCTACGATTGCCGTGGATGACGACAGTGTTTGGTTTGGCACACAACACAGGGGCGTTAGTCAATACAATCAGGTTGACCAGACGTTCGTTAAAACGTTCACAAAAACCGATCTGTTAAAAAGCAATTTCATCTCCTCTATCCGTACTGATGGGTTTCAGGTTTGGTTTGGGACTGCCAATGCAGGTGTGCATCGTTTCATCAAGCCAGTCAATACTTGGGTGCATTATACTAAAGCAGACGGATTGGCGAGTAATAATGTGAGTTGGATTACCACACAAGGCAACGATGTTTGGTTTGCAAGTAAAGAAGATGGCGTGAGTCGTTTTGATAAGGTTAGCGGTGAATGGACAATCTATAAACAGGCTGACTTTTTAGCGGATAACGATGTTCGGGATATAACCCGTGATGCTGATGGAAATCTCTGGATTGCAACAGTCGCTGGAGTCTCTGTTTACAATCCACAAACACGTAATTGGGAGGTGTTCTCTAAAGAAGATGGACTACCAACTCCTTACGTCATGTCAGTAGATATAGCGTCACAATCGTCTGAATCTGAACTGAGCAAATTGAGCAAAATACCCAAAGGACAAATATGGATCGGAACAGCACGAGGACTCGGTTCATGCACACATCTTGGTGGACAGTGGACATTCCACCGTCCCGCTCAAGGGGAAGCTTTTGTAACTGCTGTCGCTACAGGAAAGGGTTCAGACAATTTTGGAGACGCAGTACAAATTTGGCTTGGAACGAATTTGGGGCCCGCGATGTATGACACAGACTCTCAGAAATGGACGCAACTTTCGTTTCCAGAATCACCTCAAAATCCACTGATATTGTCTGTTCTTATTCATGATGGATATGTTTGGTTCGGTGGTGCTGATGGAATTTGGCGATATTCAATCTCGGATAAAAAGATGCATCAGGTTACTGAAGGGCTTGAAAATCCTCACGTTAACGTGTTGCTTTCCGTAGACAAAGTGCTTTGGGCAGGGACGCAGGAAGGTCTTGCAAAATATGACAGCAAACAGCAGCGTTGGATACCTGTCTCCTTAGAGTCTAAATCGTCGTCTCCAAGTATTACAGCTCTTGCTTATCAAGAAGGTGTACTCTGGATCGGCACACCGCAGGGCTTGCGAAGTTACACGATTGCAACAGAAAAGTGGAATTCCCTTGGAAAACCGTATAATATTCGCGACATTGTGTGCGATGAAGATGGAAAGCTTTGGTTAGCGACCTCTACCGGTCTCATTGAACATCACCTTCAGAATGGTGAAGAGGTGACGCACCAATCCCGTCCCGTCCGGGAACCTTTAGTCGAAACGCGTGTTTCACAGATCAAATTTGATGGAGATTACATCTGGTTTTCTAACTGGGGAGCATCGCGAAATGGCGGAATCTTAAGGTTTCACCGACCAACAAAAACATGGCAGCGTTTTACCCGATTAGATATTTTCCGGTCTACTCAAAAAAAAACAATGACAGTGTTGCGTTGGACTAATGTAGATAAAGACGCTGTTTGGTTCACAACGGATTTTGGTGTTCTCCGCTACGATAAAGCAAAAGATACATGGCAACATTTTACAATGAAAGATGGGCTTTCTGTAAACGATCTGGACAAAATCGCTGTCAGTGAAAAGAGTGTATGGATTGCCCCGATGATGGGTATGGAGTTGAACCGTTACAATAAAGCATCGGGCACGTGGGAAATTATCACGCAACCTGAAAGGAGAGAACATAGAGAAAGCTTAAGAGGATTTGCTGTTGATGGACCGGAAGTATGGTTCGGTTCAGGGGATGCGCTCACGCGTTACAATGATAATACGAAGGAGTGGAAGGAATATAGACCGAGAGATGGTTTAGCAGGCAGGGGCGCCGAATGGATTACAATAGACAAGGATTTCGTCTGGGTTGCGCGATCCGAATGGGATAGGGGTAGCAACCGTCCTTTGTCACGATACGATAAAAAGACAAAGAAGTGGGCGACGTTCTCTACTAATGACGTGCTTGCTGCAAAAACCATTAAGCGTATCATCGCAACAGAAAACGATGTTTGGATACAATACAGACCTTGGGATAATGCGGTTACGCGATACGACAGACGAAATAAGGAGTGGACAACAATCACATCTGATCGTGGGACTCTTGAACTTGCCGCTGACAAAGACTATCTCTGGTTAGCCGCACCCAATGATGGACTTCGGCGCTTTCATTTCGCTTCCGGCACCTGGACTTCGTTTAAAAATATTAAAGGGCTGTTGCATAACCATGTCGGTGAATATGCACTTGCTGTCGATGAAGACTATGTATGGGTTGGAACAATCCGTGGCCTTTCCCGTTATGACAAAAAAAAGGAATCCTGGATGCCTCTTGCACCTTTGCCAACGCTTTCAGGACGTACCGTCCGTACGGTAGATACAGATGAACGTTTCGTGTGGGTAGGCACCGACAGCGGATTATCTCGTTATGATAAAGATTTAGGCACATGGAAAAATTATAGGCAGACAGGTGGATCCGAGGAAATAGCAACGCACAACGGACATTGGCATCGCCATAGACCCAAATCACGAGGCATGCTCTCCGATAACGCAGTCAGTTCTATTGTCGTTGATGAGCAATATGTGTGGGTAGGCACACGAGATGGCGCAAACCGATTTGATAAGATCGCACTGCGTTGGGACCAATACAAAACTGAGCATGGATTGCCCGCTAACAGTGTGACATCTGTCAGCACAGATGGAAACAACATCTGGGTAGGCACACATTCAGGGATAGGAAAGTATCCACGAACCGCTGATGACCTCAATGCCTGGATTGCTTATACTTCTGGAACTGAAATTCAACCCTCTGCCGTGTCTAAGGAGTTCGCTGAATCATTGGTTACCGATGAAATTTGGTGCATCACGGCAAGCAGAAAACATGTCTGGGTAGGCACACGCCGCGGCGTGAGCAAATACGATATTGGTCGGGACATCTGGAAAACAATCACAGCGGAGGATGGACTCGCGAGTGATGAAGTCAGTTGCATTGCCGTTGATGGTGACTGCATCTGGTTTGGCAGTGATCGCGGCGTGACATTTTACAATGAAAGAACGGAAGAATGGCGTGCCTATACGATTAAAGACGGTCTCGCAAGCGACAAGATTACGACTATCGGCGTGGATGGGACTAATGTATGGATCGGCACTTACAACGCTGGGATTAGTCGGTTCGACCAGTTAAAAGATAGCTGGACAACTTACACAAGGGAAGATGGTTTAGCGCATAACGGTATTCTTTCTATGGCTATCGGCAGCGCGTATGTCTGGTTCGGCACCTATCGCGGATTGAGCCGTTTTGATAAACGCACAGGAATTTGGACAACGTTTACAGAGGCTTACGGGCCAGAGGATATTTTGAGATAGTCATTAACCAGTCAATTTAGTGTGATTTAACAAAATGGTGCTAAATTGTAATGGCAGCAGCACCAGCGGTGCGGAATGTGAATAGAAAAAGGTGTCAAACCTTCTTGAGCACCAGCGGTGCGAAAGGTGTATTACAGTCAAATATAATACCTGTTGCCCTCTGTGGCTTTGTGAACGGGTGTTCCATTGTTCAGTACCTGTCGCCCCTCTGAGACTACACATATCCCAAAAAACAGATAATAATCCTTAAATTAACAGTTATGGAAGATAGACGCGAAACCAACAATTAACGGACTGAAACTGATAACTGATTGCTGAAAGCAATAAAATATGCACATAAAAACAGTCATCCAGAAGTGCCTGATCTCTTCCGTTCTTCTCTTCCTATTAAACTTCTCTTTTCTGTTTTATTCTGAAGCAGAGGATGTATACAGTCTGTTCGGTAAATTGTTCCTGTCTGGGCGCGTCGAATACGATTTTACAAACAGACGTAACTTCCTTGCAGATACAGAAGAAGAGCGCGTTAGGCAAGATAACTTTGATTTTGACCGTCTCTTTCGGCGCGGCTTCCATAGTGTCTTGGTGATTGAGGAAACCGCTGGAAGCGTCAAAAATATCTTGAGTCTCGGCGAAGTTCCCACCACTTTTACAAAGTTTACCTTTGATCAGATTGACCTAAACGGTGTCCGTTGGGAGGTGCGTTCTAACCACACCGATTGGACAATCCTGATGGTTCCAGGCACGCTCAACCGACTAAATGGTCAAGAAGATAAAACAGAAGGATCAGGTATCGGGTTACGCGAAGTAACAAAATTCGGTAAATCGCAGTTAGGACTCTCTTGGTACTTTCGCGAAACACCGGTATGGTCGGTGGACATGGAGACCAATTTCGCCAATTATGGATTGAAGACAGAGTTAGCGGTAACGCCAAAAAACGCATTACAGAAAAACTTGCGTTCACGTTTCGACGCCACAACAACCGTGTTCAAGGCATTCCGAACCGTTGGGGACACACTCTTTCAAGCGGAGGCGTTTCGCGTCGGGCCACGATTTGATGCCTCCCGTTCTGTCGGGGACAACGATGACCAGGACAGATATTCCGATAATACATTTCCTGACCCACCTTCCCTGATTATTCCCGGTGACTTAGATAAAAACAATAACGGTATTTTCGACTACGAGGACGATATTCTGCTGTTTGATGTTGATGAAGATTTCCTTGATGAGACTGACCGAAACAACAACGGCATACGGGACGAGGAAGAAAACGATCAAGATCCGAATTATGAATTTGATGTAGGATTGGAAGGTGTACGGCTTTTCATGAACCAAACAATGAGTCGTGAAAAGAGTGTCATTGACCTGGACCTTGGACTACAAATTGAGAAAAACCTAAAATTTCGAAATATCCCCACCTCCAGAAAAGCGTTCGTCAACATGATTTACAAGAAACAATTGCCTCGCGCTTCCTCACTTGTTTTTGAAAATGAACTTAAATTAGTAAAGGACAATATCCCTGACGAAACGTGGTATTATGCAGGATTTTTGGGCAGACAAGATGAAAGAATCTATCGGGCACAACCGGAAACACAAGAGATGGTGGAGGAAGGAGATCTGCAGTTTTTCTATGTTGATGGCGGAGTTGAAGTCGAAAAACGCCGCCCAGACCCCTTGCTAATGCAGAACGATCTGATTAACACTGCCAAAATTACATGGGAATATCACGGTATAGACCGTATGATCACAACGGCTCGTGCCAAGCTGCAATACGATATAGATTTTGACGGTGATAATGAACACTACGAAGTCGGCATTTTCAAAACCCTCTACCGACTACGACCTTCCAAGTCGTTGGAAATCAGTCCAATGTTTAAATACACTGTCCGGAACGGTTTCCGTATGGCAGAAGACCGGTTTGAATACCTAAAACTACAGGGAAGAGTTGACGATAGGGACATTTCACGCGATATCAGATTGCGTCAAATTGAACAAGCACATGTGCGTGATATGACTCCGGCGCTTATTCTCAAGGTCGTGTATCAGTTCACAAAAACAATTAAACTCACCGGTGGTGGGCAAATTCTGCTGTTCAATGATCTGCTGAAGGATGATAATGATTTCGTCCGCCAAGCTCTATTAGCAGAAATGGAAAAGAGTTTTTTCGCTTATCGAAAGCAGCTTTTTCTACATATCGGAGCGCGATACATAGACCAGCGAGCGATTGGGGATGTTAACGATCAAAACTTCATGGAAATTTTTGTGCGGGTCTTTGGAAAATTCTAATAAAAAGTGAAAATAAAAACACGTACATTTCATTGTAGCATTGCTATTTTACACGCCTTTGCGTTTAAAGCGAGATAGGATATTTGTAAAAAAAGGTAAATTGGGCTGCTTTGTTGGTTTTGTGTTATCTATTTCAATCTCAACAAATTCTGCTGTAACATCTGAAGATGTCTGATCAGGCAATTTTGAAGTGGGCTTTGGAACAATTTCTCCATCTTCTTGTAGACACTCAATATGAAATTTCATTGCATCTGCGATTTCCTCCCGTGTTTCTTCAAGCGTATCGCCTACTGCTACACATACAGGAAGATCCGGAACATACGCACTATAATTCATATCGCCTTGTTCAAAAATCACAAGATAACGCATTAGTTTAAGTTTCCTTTATTGTAAACCTGCTTGTCTAAGAATGGAATTTAATGTACGAGGGTGAATATCTTTACCCATTTTGCCCGGAACTGTTACTTTGCCTGATTTTGTTGGGTGTTTAAAATGTCTGTGACTGCCTTTCGTTCGGTGAGAAACCAACCATCATCTTTAAGTAATTTGATGATTCCTCTAACTTTCATTGTTGATGTACGAGTTTAACGACTACCGCAGAGGTAATATTAGAATTTTACTTGAGATATTAAACCACAAAAATTACCAAAAGTCAAAAAATGTCTAAATGAAAATCAATAAGCTGCTTACTACATTTGAAATTTCTGTAAAATTACGCATATTTTCGAAAATTAACTTGATATATAGAGTAAATGATACTATTATTCACGTGAGCTTGGAAAAAGATTTAGGGTTCTTATAAAATTTGTAGAAGGGTTATGCTCAGCTCAACGAATCAAATTCAGTTTGTTCAATCAACAGAGCAACGGCAACATCTGCCGTTGCTGGAACAAGAAAAGGAGTCTAAAATGTATTATAAAATGTTAGTCATAGCATTTGCTGTTATAGCAACCGTTTTCATGTGTGGAAACATAGCGAAAGCTCAAGTGGTTACGAAAGGTTTAGTTAGCTACTGGACCTTTGATAAGGCTGATGTAGATGGTGATACTGTTGAAGACGTTTTTGGTAAACATAATGGCACCATGAAAGGAGACCCCAAAGTAGTTGAAGGTAAGGTCGGTCAGGCTCTGGAGTTTGATGGTGATGATTATGTGGATTTCGGAGATACCGAGAGCTTGAATATAGATCCGCCACTTACAGTTTCAATGTACATAAATAACAAGGATGCGTCCGCCAGTTTTATATGGCAGGGCGGTGAAAAGAGTGGATCGACTAAGAACTATATTTATGTGAGGGGTGATGGCGGGATGAACGTTGGTCAATGGCCTCCTGGCGGTGGAGATCTGAATTCTCCCAAGGGGCTTCTTGAAACGCGGGGTGAATGGTATTACATCACTGCTGTTTTTGATGACAAATATCTTCTTTATGTTGATGGATCTTTAGAGGGTGAACTCAAAGCGGAAGTTTATTCAGGTCCGACCCCTACAGCTTGGTTACTTGGAACAAGGCTATTCCCTGCTAATGCTGCTTATTACTTCATAGGTCTCGTTGATGAACTTGGTGTTTATGATCGAGCACTAAGCGAAGACGAAATCAACCAGAACATGAATGCAGGAGGATGGGCTGCCGTCCAACCTGCTAATAAGTTAGCACTCACCTGGGGAGATCTAAAAGCCTCAAGATAACCTAATGCTTTGTCAACATATTATAGATCGCGATTCGGAGATCGCTCCTACCGATGAACCGTTTATGGTAGGAGGGAGCTCCGAATCCCGACTACTTCAAGACCATCAATTAGCACTTGACTAAGCGCTAACCTCAACTTAGTTTTAGCATAATCACGAAGTGAGAAACTGAATTGGTCGTTGGGCTGGACATAAACCCTTCCACAAATTACGCATGAACTCTAAATGTTCCTCGAACTTATACCATTTCTATATGATAGTATTACATTATTTCGTAGGTCGGGTAGAAGCGATAGCGAAACCCGACCTACAATATGTTATGACAAATTTGTCAATTAGAAATGGTATTACGTTAATAAAAATAAGCGAATTCCCAAAAATTATCTATTTTCTACAAAATTTTCGTAAAAATAACGAACTTTTTCTATTTTAACTTGACAAACATATCTACAGGATGTATAATACTATTACTCCGTATTTAGAAGTAGTATTTTAATATAGTATTCCAAATACTTAATTGAGAACATTCGCGTTGATGTTTTGTCTTTAAGTTAAGAAATTCACCTATAACCTCCAGATGAGGATAGAATCAGATGAAAAACAATAAATTACACCATTTAGAACTTGAGGTAATGAAAGTGGTATGGAAACTGACGCGTGCCACAGTCAATGATGTCCTTGATAACATTGACAGGAAACTCGCGTATACCACTGTTGCTACTACTATGAAAAGTTTAGAAAAGAAAGGTTTTTTGTCGCATCAGGTGGATGGTCGAACATTCGTTTACCAACCTTTAGTCAAAGAAACAGAGATTACACATTCCATGCTTAACGATTTATTGGAACGTCTCTTTGACAATTCGGCAGAAAAACTGGTAAACACCCTACTTGAGGTTCGACAAACCAGTTCAGAAGAACTCAACCGTTTACAAAAACTTATCAATGACTACCAGCCCGAAGAAATATCTGAAATTCAACATCATAAGGAGTAACCGATGACTAAGCAAATCCTGCTTTCTTTACTTAATTGTTCATGGCAATGGGGATTATTAGGTGGTTTGACATGGCTTATCTCAAGACGTTTCCGTCGCACAAACAGCACAGCCCATCTGCTTTGGTTATTGTTTCTGCTCAGTTTGCCAATCCTATTCGTTTTAAATCAGTTTGTGCCAGCAATTTCAATCGGCAGCACGTCACCAGAATTAACGCATGTGCAGCCTGTTAGCATATCTACTTTAGCTGCTCAAACTGCAGACCTTCCAGAAATTTCATTAACTGAAAGCAATACGCAATCCCAAGGACATGCTACTACGGTAAGCAAGTTTTCCTTTAATTGGACTATGACCAATCTAATACTCTGCATTTGGACTGTTGGGACACTTGCTATGTTGATGCGCGTTGCTTTTGGTTTGTATCGCATCCATCGACTCCGCCTCACCGCGACGATAGCTGATGATGCATATCAGAAAGTCTGTAAACGATTGGCGCAAGAACTGAACATAAATCGTCCTGTCACCGTCTGCTTCTCGGATCGGATAGTATCACCGATTTCATTTGGTTGGTTATCGCCCTACATTCTGATTCCAAGAAAGTTAAATCTTGAGCAGTTTGAATTGGTAGCTGCGCACGAATTAGCGCACGTACAAAGACTGGATTGGTTAACAAATCTGTTTTCACATCTGATTGGTGCTATTTTCTTTTTTCATCCGATTTATCATTTTCTCAACCGAAAACTTGTTCACTTACGGGAACGAATCTGTGATGATTGGGTTATCCAATTGACAGGTGCAAGGAAAAATTATGCCCAATGTTTGTTAGATATGGTTAACCCCAAAGAACAGTCCATCCCTTTAACTTTGGGGTTAAATGAACCATCAGAATTGGAATCTCGAATTAACTCCATTTTGAAAAATAATCGACAACCTGACTTGCAACCGAAACGACGCTTGCGTGTGGTGGCAGTAACCTTACTTTTAACTTGTCTCCCTTTGCTTGCGATGGCACAGTTGGTTCCGTTGAGAACTGTTCAACTCTCACTGTTCGCTCAAACGTCTCAGGAATCGGAAAAAGCAGTTGAGAAAGTTGAAAAGAAGCGTGGCGAACAGAAGAAACTCGCTGAAACGAAGGACAAGAAGGAATACAAGGAAGACAAGTCCATAAAGGTTTTGGACCCGTCAGCGTTTAATAAATCACAGGAAAACCGTCTGTACTCCGGACCGCAACCCGGTGAAAAACTTCCTCCGTTGAAGGTGACTGGCATTTCTGGCAAAATTGACGGCAAGACATTTGACATCACCGCTAAGGCGGATGGGAAACCCCTTGTGTTGTTCTTGCAAGACACGAATGCAGTCGGCATAAAAGGGCTTGTTGGTGTGTCTAATTTGCTCCTTAAAGTAGATGCATTCAAAAAAAGGCGTGGCAAGGCGATGGGCACCGAAAAATCTAATCAAGGGCTCCAGATAGGTGTTGTGTTACTTGCAGATGATCTTGAAACCTTACCCGAATGGGCTTCTGAAATGCTAAAAGCAGAGATCCCAAATGAGGTATTAAAAGGGATATCTCCCGATGGTCGTGAAGGACCGGGAAGTTATGGACTGAACCGCAACGTAGCACAGACAGTCATTATTGCTAAAGATGGGAAGGTGCTGCACAATTTTGCTTTCACACAACCGATGCTTTATACCGATCCACATTTCCTCGGTGCCATCGCACAAGCAATTGAAGTAGAACCCGCTACATTGGAAAAGTGGCTGAATCAAGAGATGACGAAAAAGTCCAAAGAAGTCATAAAACGCTACGAGAGAAAGATTGCGGAAGTTAACACAGAGTTAGTCACCCTAAAGTTCGAGGTACTTCGCGATGGTCTAAAGTCTGGGAGAATTTCAAAGGAAGAAGCAGCGGAACGACTCAAGAAATTGGACATCACATGGGAAGAAAGCGAGGCACTTCTCAAGAAAGAACAGGACGGTGCTAAGGCGATGAATAAAAAACAACAATATGAAAATCGCCGGCAAGTGAGAATAGCGGACCCCAAAAATTTCAGCACGCCCGAAGATAAGCAGGTATTTTCCGGACCGCAACCCGGTGAGAAACTTCCACCATTGAAGGCAACTGGTATACGCGGTGCAGCAAAAGGTAATACATTCGATTTTATTGCCAAAGTTGGTGGGCAACCGCTCGTGCTTCTGTTGCAAGACGAAAGTGGTGTAGGTTTGCGTGGGTTGTACGATATTTCCCGTATGGTTGAAAAAATCGCCAATGAATCCAAACAAAAGCTACAGATGAGTGTTGTGTTTCTCAGCGATGATCCCGCCGCGTTGAAACAAATCACACGGCATGTGCCGAAAAACGTTTTGGTCGGTATTTCTCCGGATGGTCGTGAGGGACCAGGGAACTATGGACTGAACCTCAATGTAGCACAGACGATCATTATCGCTAAAGAGGGCAAAGTTCTCCATAACTTTGCTTTCACACAACCTTTACTCTTTGCTGATCCACATGTCCTTGGTGCCATAGCAGCTGTAATTCAGGAACAACCAGAAACAGTCGCGAAATGGCTGAACGAAAAACCTGATGAAGACAAACGGATGCAGCGTGATAGAGAAAAAATGGAACGCGAAGGGGAACGCGATCCTTCTCCAGAAGAACGCATCAGGCGCGATGGAGACCCAAAGGTGAGTCCTGAAGGTAGACGAATGGAACGCGAGGACAAACGTGATCCATCCCGAGAAGAACTCGTCAAGCGGTTCGACAAAGATGGCGATGGCAAATTGAATCGAGAAGAAGGTTTAGCAGCTCGCCGTGCTTTAGCAAATCGAGAGAATCAAAACCGATACCGCAATGCTCGTGTTGAAGTAAAAGATCCCGCTGAGTTCAAAAAGACTCAGAAAAAGGAGCTTTTCTCTGGACCACAACCCGGCGAGACACTCCCAGAATTGAAGGTTAAGGGCATTAACGGTGAAACTAAAGGTAAAACGTATGATGTCATCGCCAAGGCGGACGGACAAGTGCTTGTTCTCTTCCTCCAAGACGAAAGTGGTCTCGGTTTACGTGGGTTAGTTGGTTTTTCACGTTTACTCACTCAAATCGCCGAAAAATCTAAACAGACAATGCTTATGAATGCTGTGTTTTTAGGTGACACACCAGATACTTTGGAGAATCAAGCCAGTAAGTTAATCCCGCATATTTCAAACGGTGTCTTACTCGGTATTTCTCCGGATGGTCGTGAAGGACCGGGCAGCTACGGTCTCAATCGCAGTGTGGCGCAGACAGTCATTGTCGCCAAAGATGGAAAAGTGTTACACAACTTTGCTTTCACACAACCGATGCTCCGTGCCGACCCGCATGTGCTTGGTGCTATCGGAGAAGCGATTGGGGTAAAACCTGCCACGTTGGAAAAATGGTTAAACAGAAAGACTCATACTATTGAAATAAAAGACCCTACCGAGACTGAAAAAACTGGTAAAATACTCCTAAACGATAGGGAGGTACAGATTGACGAACTGCCGTCTCTCCTTCTCAATTTACCTGAAGAACAAAAAGCTCTGCTTATTATCGAATCTGGAGAAAATGTGTCTCGTGAGCAGCTTGTCAAGGTATTGAATATTACAAAGAAGGCAGGAATTATAGAATACATTTTTCCAAGAATTGCAAGAATTGAAAAAATTTTAAATTCAAATCAGAGTAGTCCGTCTAAAGATTAGTGTAGCCTTGTAGGTAGAATTACGCAAGTTTAACTAAACCTACATGGGTTAATGCTACATAAAACAATGAAGACATTAAATGAGGGAAACGAATGAACGTTACTAAACGATGTGATGGCATCAGCCGCCGTGATTTTCTACGCGTTGGCGGATTGGCAGCACTTGGATTAGGATTAGGCGACTTTTTTCACCTGCAACGCGCCTTTGCAGACAACAGTCCACTCACGGCAAAAGCAAAATCCTGTATCTTGATATGGCTTGATGGGGGTCCCAGCCATCTGGAAACCTTTGATCCAAAGCCGGATGCACCACAAGAGGTTCGCGGACCGCTAAAGACTATTCCTACAAATGTGACAGGCGTACACATCAGTGAATGCTTGGAGCAAACAGCATCCATTATGGATAAAATTGCTATCATTCGCTCAATGACTTCGCCGCTTGGGGAACACAGTCTCGGCACCCAATACTTAATGACAGGATACAAACCTACGCCTGCGTTAGAGTATCCGACTTTTGGAGCAACAGTCGCTTATATCAGGTCTCAAAATAACCAGAACACTTCTGGAGATGCGCTGTCTGCTTTACCTCCCAACATTGCAGTTCCGAATTTCACCGGTCAATTATCGGGAAACGGATATTTACCGAGTGCTACACGCCAATTTTCTGTTGGTGGTGATGCCAAAAGGTCTGATTTTAAAGTTCGTGATCTTGATTTTTATCAAGGTATTGATGTTGATCGTCTTTCACGACGAAGACAATTTGTCAACGCACTTAACGAATTTAGTAGTGCCAAAGATGCTGGTGCAACAACAGTTTCGGACCCAGAGTTAGAACGTGCCTACAATCTTATAACATCTCCCGAAGCAAAAGCGGCATTCTCGCTTTCCGAAGAACCGCAAGAGGTGCGCCAGCGATATGGTCCCGGTGGTGTGAACGGAATTGGGTTGAGCTGTTTATTGGCACGGCGGCTTGTTGAAAGAGGTGTGCCATTTGTGACAGTCAATCATACTGGTTGGGATACACATCAGGATATCTTCACACTGAAGGAACGTTACCCGACAGACCGAAATGCACATCTGCCATCACTTGATCGGGCACTCAGCGCGCTAATCCAAGACCTTACAGACCGACGTATGCTGGACGAAACACTTGTCGTAGTTATGGGTGAGTTCGGACGTACACCCAAAATAAACTCACAAGGGGGGCGCGATCACTGGCCCAACGTATTCAGTGTGATGTTGGCTGGTGGTGGTGTGCAAGGTGGACAAATTATTGGCAGTAGTGATGCCCTTGGTGAATTTCCGAAGGAACGTCCCGTGACACCATCGGATCTGTCAGCTACAATCTATACGCTGCTCGGTATTAACCCAAGTTTAGAACTACATACCAGTGATGGTCGCGCTGTCCGCGTCGCTCCTGATGGGGCAAAAGTCGTTTCAGAGATAATTGCTTAATCCCAACAGTTCATAAATGCAAACTACACAGAGAGATTAATGAAACACATATCTACGACAATTCTAACGCTAATTTTAATCGGTATATTCGTTCTACCGAAAGTGCATTCCGCGCAAAATGAGATTGAGAAGAATAACTGGAATCAGTTCCGTGGTCCAAACGGAGACGGAAAAGCAACAGCAGATAGTATTCCTACCGAATTTGATGAAACAAAAAACGTCCGTTGGAAAACACCTATTCACGACAAGGGATATTCATCACCTGTTGTTTGGGGAAATCAGATTTGGGTGACAACCGCGCGTGAGGATGGAAGCGAACTTTTTGCTGTCTGTGTAGATTTGGATAGTGGCGACATCATACACGACATCAAGATTTTTGATATCGTGAAGCCGCAACTCGAACATCCCGATCTCAATAGCCATGCTTCTCCTACCCCAATTGTGGAGGATGGACGTATCTATGTTCACTATGGAACTTATGGCACTGCCTGTTTGGATACGAAAACTGGTGATAAACTTTGGGAACGGAGAAATCTCAACTGCGATCATCGGGTGCGTCCTGCCTCTTCCCCTATTATTGATGGAGATTCACTATTTCTGACATTCGATGGTGTTGATGTGCAGTTTATTGCAGCACTTGACAAAAACTCTGGCGACACCTTGTGGTTGGAACATCGAAAGGTTGACTCAAATTTTGAGGATGTCCTCAAAGCCAAAGGTGTTAAGGATATAGAAAAAACGAAAAAGGAAAAACCGAACGATAACAGGAAATCTTACGCGACACCAACAATCATCACATATCAGGGAAAGAAGCAGTTGGTGAGTCCTGCTGCGGAAGTCACAATTTCTTATGACCCGAAAACAGGCGATGAACTCTGGCGAATTCGGCATGAAGGCTGGGGTTGGAACGTGGCATGTAGACCAATTTTTGCGCACAATCTCGTTTATTTTACTACTGGTATTGAAAAAAGATTAGTGGCGGTTGATCCCTCCGGTACAGGTAATGTTACCGATACACACATTGTTTGGAGCATCCGCAGAGGTGTACCTGAAATACCATCGCCGCTGATTGTGAACGACTTAATGTTTATGGTCAACGAGAGCGGTTTAGCTTCTTGTGTAGATGCAAAGAATGGGAATCCTATATGGAAAGGACGCATCGGTGGAAAATATTGGGCATCACCTCTATATGCAGATGGAAAAATTTACTTTTTTGGCATGGACGGGAGAGTGTCAGTTATTTCTGTAGGACGGGAGTTCAAGTTGCTTGCACAGAATGAATTTGATGGGGAATTCATCGCATCTGGTGCTGTCGCAGGCAATGCGCTAATTCTGCGTTCTGACACCCATCTCTATTGTATTGAAGAAACAAATTCATCCGAGATTGAGGAAGTAAATAAAGATTAGGCAAGGACGAAACAAATGAAAGCAATACAGTCAACCCTCATAACATTGACATTAGCAGCAGGACTTTTCTTGTGTGGACATGTATACCAAAATACATCCTTTGCAAACAATGATCAGGCTAACTTTGCTGCATTAAAACAAGACATCTCAAAATCGCCTAAACGCGTTGACTTTGAAAATGACTTGATACCGATTTTTACTAAGTTTGGGTGTAATGCGGGGGCATGCCACGGTTCAGCCGCTGGCAGAGGTGAGTTCAAGTTATCACTCTTTGGTGGAAATCCACAAGCGGACTATGAGGCGATTGTCCGACAACTTGCTGGACGGCGTATCAATCTGATGCACCCTGAACAAAGTTTGGTTATTCTAAAACCGACAGCGCAAACCAGCCATGGCGGCGGTCAGGTTCTGCACGAAAATGGAGAAGCCGCACAATTACTCCACAGATGGATTCAACAAGGGGCACTTTATGAAACGCTGCGTCAGTTGGAACGCGTTGAAATATCACCACAAAAACAGGTTGTAACAAATCCTGCAAACCCCATCCAACTAAGTGCAAATGCTCATTTTTCAGATGGAACGACAAAAGATGTTACACGATGGACTGTTTTTACGCCAGAGGATACCTCAGCGATTGAAATTGACACAGCCACTGCCGTAGCAAAATTGAATCGCCGTGGTCGGCACATCATTCTTGCTCGCTATCTCACGGAAGTTGTCCCGATTGAACTTATTGCACCTTTGAACGAAACACCCATAGAGAATAACGAAAAAAGTGACGAAACACACACATCTTCAGAAGCGGTTGAAACAAGTATTGATAGTGAAGTTCTTAAATTGCTCTCAACGCTGCGGTTACCTGTGTCACCAGCTGCCGATGATGTTACCTTCTTGCGTAGAGTGACGCTTGATCTCACTGGACACCTCCCAACGCCAGATACAGTGACTTCATTTCTTACAAATTCCAATACAGATAAACGGAAAGCGTTGGTTGATACCTTACTTCAGTCGGATGAATTTAACGAGTATTGGACACTGCAGTTAGCAAAGTTGCTGCGAATCGGCGGAAAGGATAGAAACACACAAGGCGCGTTTGTCTACCACAAATGGCTATCGGAACAGATTCGCGAAGGTGTTGGGTATGACCAGATGGCACGCTCGGTTATCTTGGCAACAGGTGATTCTCACGAAGTTGGTCCGGCGAATTTTTACCGCACCGTTGATGGGCCTCGTGAACAAGCTGAATTTATGAGTGAACTCTTTATGGGAGCGCGACTGCGATGTGCTAATTGTCATAACCACCCGCTTGACAAGTGGACACAAGACGACTATCACGGATTAGCGGCGATTTTTGCCAAAATAGAAAGCGATCAGATCGTCAAGGTAAAACAATCTGGTGAAATTATCCATCCTGCAACACGCGAAAAAGCAGTGCCGCGGATCCCCGGTAGTCAGTTTTTGCCTACCAATGTCGCTGATGGTCGTCTCGAATTGGTGGACTGGCTAACAAATTCTGACAACCCATATTTTGCCAAAGCCATCGTAAACCGATTGTGGAAGGCGATGATGGGACGCGGATTGGTCGAACCTGTTGACGATTTTCGCTCCACCAATCCTGCCACGCATCCTGAGTTACTGACAACATTGGCAACTGATTTTGTAGAACACGGCTACGACCTACGGCATACACTTAGACGGATCGCGCTCAGTGAGGCTTACGCGCGTAGTTCAAATGCACTCCCGCAAAACAGAGCGGATGATCGCTTCTATTCTCATGCACTACAAAAACCGCTTGCGCCAGAGGTGTTGGCTGATGCTATTTCAGATGTGCTCGGTGTACCTGATATCTATGGAGATGAACCGGAAGGCACTCGCGCTGTCTCGCTGTTTAATCCGAATACCGAATCCGATGCACTGGATATTCTTGGCAGATGTTCACGTGAAACTTCATGCGAGAATTCTACTGAAGCAACGGATGGACTTCAACGTAAGCTGCATCTGTTTAATGGCGACCTTCTCAACGCACGCATCAGTATTAATGGTAGTCGACTTGATAAACTGATGTCGGATGGCAAATCACCGATGGAGATTGTGAATGAATTTTATCTCACAGCGTTATGTCGGCAACCAACAGATAAAGAGCAGCAGTTCTGGAAACAGCACATTAATATTGATGCGTCCGCCAATTCCCAACGAGCAGTCCTTGAAGATATGGTATGGAGTCTGCTAACTTGTAATGAATTTGTGAACAATAATTAGCAAGTTCAAAGGAAGGTTAGTTTGTAGTCGCGCAATTCATTGCGCCTCTTACATTTACTAAATTTGAACAATGGAGATTAATTGATGAAACGGGAACAGCCCCCAAATTTAGCAGTACCTATCTTTAGTTTCATATTTGTCCTGATGGCTGTGTCCTTTGCTATCTCCGCAGATTCCAAAGCTGAAATTGATTTTGAGAAACAAATTTTGCCTATCCTCCAGAATCGCTGCTTTAGTTGCCACAGTGCCCCAAAGATTGATGCCGATGGGAACATCACGAAGCCGAAAGGTGATGTCCAACTGGATAGTGTAAAAGGTATTGAGGAGAGTAGACACGGAGAAGTGATTATCGCTGATGAACCTGATGATTCCCTTCTCTATCAACGTATAACCTTGCCCGAAGGCGATACCGGCATTATGCCGCCGCCAGAGGAAGGCGATCCCTTGACGGAGCAGCAAACTGACCTTATACACAAGTGGATTGAAGATGGGGCAAACTATGGTAATTGGAAAGGAAATCAATCTCAGATCAAACCATCAAGTGCCGATAACAATCCTCCCCAACTTACCGTCATGCCACCGATAACTTCTCTTGCGTATTCTCACGATGGAAAATCTGTTGTGGCATGTTCACAAGCGGGTTTGCAGGTTTTCGATTGGCCAACACTCAACCTACAGAAGATTATTAAGGTTCAATCTAATAACATTCACGATCTCGCGTTTTCACCGAGCGGGAATCGGTTAGCAGTTGGCGGCGGAAATCCTGCAATCGAGGGTATCGTAGAGATTTTTTCATGGCCTGAAGTAAAATCACTCCATGTTCTTAAGAAGCATCGCGATTCAGTCACGGCAGTGACGTGGCGGGATACGTCATCGCTTGCATCAGCAAGTTTAGACCGGCGTATTATTCTTTGGGACCTGCACACTGGAACTCAGATTCAAGACCTGAAAGGACATTCAAAAGGGGTGTCATCTCTCTGTTTCCTGAATGATAAAGAAAAACTTGTGAGTACGGGAATAGATCAGAGTGTCCGCGTTTGGGATTTGACATCTGGTGAGTTGATCCGAAGTATGAACAATCATACGCTGCCCGTGCATGACCTTGCACTGCGTCCGGGTGAGGCAGAGCTTCCTGTGATAGTCTCAGTAGGTGATGACCGTACCGTCCGATTCTGGCAGCCAACCATTGGTAGAATGGTGAAGTTTGCACGGCTCAAGGTAGCACCACTTGACGTGGTATGGTTAGAAGATGGTTCAAAGGTTGTGGCATCTTGTGCCGATGGGGTTATCCGTATCATTGACCCAGATTTGGTAGAGGTTACAGATGAAATTCCTGCCTTAAGCGGTTGGGCATATTCCCTAACCGTTCATCCCACAGACGGTAGCATCGTTATCGGTGGACAGAATGGACAAATCAAACAGGTTATTCCTAAAAAACTGCAATAATATCGTGAAACGAACCGCGAGTACAACAACAATAGCCAACTCTAATATAGATATAGAGACATGCTCAATCCAATTCCTCGCGCTTTCAAGGTGCGACGGGTCAACGCATTTTAGTAACCTGCTTTCTATGTATGACGTGTTAATTATACGATGAAACTTAGCATAATACATGTTGAATATAGACAGCACATTATTAAGGGTTGTATAGCCTACTAAAATAATACCATTTCTAATTGACAAAGTATCATTCCGATTTTTGAGTTTCTTTGTAGGAGTGACCTCCTGGTCGCGACCAGGAGGTCGCTCCTACAGAAGAGAGTGTTGCATTCTTACAATCGATTTCTAAATAATGTAATCTCATTATTTAGAAATGGTATAATATGTTTGGCGAGAATTTGGTTTTATTGAAATTACCTTATCCTTCAGGAGAATTATAAATGCGGAAATACCGATGGATTGTTATTCTCTGCCTAATTGGTTGGACGGTTTCCTTTGCGAGTTGCACGAAAGTGCAGCAAAAGTCTGTACCAGTTGTCTCTGGTGTATTGAATGCAAAACCGGTGGATGTATTGATTTATACAGGTAGTGCCTCGTGGATTACATTGGAAAATGCAAGACTTGAGGCGAAAACGGCAAAAGGACATTTAGAATCCAAGGGAATTCGAATAGCAATTACAGAAAGTGATGAAACACTTAAGAACTGGATGGTGGAGACAACAGGAAACGGTGCAGTGAATGTCTGCCTCCTTTATGGCGTTTTACCCTCAACAATCTATGCCCCAGGAAATACCGAACCCGACGGATCAATCGTTGAAAACTGGATTGAAACAACAGATGGGGATACGATTTTGAATCAGGGAGATTATTTAGGCTATTACAGTTCAGACGATACGCCCAACTATAAGGCACCTCTGCAAAACCTTATGGATCTTCCTGATATCGATATTAATGTTGAGCATTTTGAGAATCTACTTATGGATGTCACTGAGAGCGGCAGAACATTAACCCCAAGTTTAGCGAATTTTGAATCGGACAGACCCTTCCCTTTGGAACAACTCGGAGCTGAATGGTATGCTGAAAAGATATTTGCAAGTGATACCGGGAATATTCAGGCGACATTGGCAGATCCTATAATTCTTCGAGATGGAGATCGAGGTAGACTTGCGATGGTTCACCAAACACATCATGGAGATAATCCGAAAGGGGCAGTTGCGGCGGAGATAATCATCAATTATCTATTAGCTAAATAGGTTTAAGTATAATACTATCCAAACTACTTATCTGATAAAATAAAACTATGATCTTCATTCAGGACGATTCTAATCCTGTTTATACTCCAAACAAGACAAAACATCATATAGATTTGAGATCAAATAGTCTGGTTGTGCATCCGCTATTTTCGGTATGGATACACCAGATTTACGGTCTATCAAAACGCTTGTCATGCCCGCCCGATTAGCACCAACGATGTCATTTTGGATGGAATCTCCCACGAACATAGCCTCTCGCAGCAAAACACCAGCACGGTCACAAGCCACTTTGAAGATTTCAAATTTCGGTTTACGGACACCAATTTCACCAGAAATTGTCAACGACTGAATACGTTCGGTTAGTCCCAGGTTTTGGACTTTAGAAAGTTGACTGTCAGTCCGTTCATCGTGTGCCCCATTTGTAATGATACCGACATGGTATGCGTGTAATTTTTCAAGCACTGCAACATCTTCGTAAAGGGATAAACTCGTGATATAGAGCGTACTGAGAAAGTCGTTGAGTTCTTCTGTAAATTTACTTAGGGACAGATTAAGTTCTTTAAATAAATGTGGGAAACGTGAGTCTCTCACTTCTGCCATAGAGCATTTTCCTGCGTCAAGTTGCTGAAAGAGATTCTGATGAACTTTTGTCCATGCCTTTGTAAGCACCTCTTCCGAAACATCTGGCTCATGCTTGCAAAAAAGTTGAAATGTTTCTCTTACTGCGAAATTCCATGCTGTATCGGAGTCACAAAGTGTATTATCAAGGTCAAAGAATACTGCCTTAATCATATTTCCTCACATTAAGAAATTCGAATGGTTTTTTCGAAATAACGGCATAATGAGCAATAAAGTCTCCCATGTTTGAGACGTAGCGAATCGTGTCAAACGTGCCATCATAAAAATTTGCTACTGACTGTATTGCATAGTATAATTTCATATACATTTATTTAAGGAGAATTATTAGTGGTAAAATATCAATGGTTGGTAATTATCGTTTTAATTGGTTGTATAGTTTCCTTTGCCAGTTGTAGTAAGACGCAGCAATTAAAGGTATCGGTTGTACCGGATGTAGAACCTGCAGAAATAGTGGAACAGGAAACAACAGACATTATACCAGTTGATCCTATAGACGGTTCAGTAGAAGTTTTGATTTATATAGGTAAAACCTTATGGATAAGTCCGGAAAATGCAGAAAATGAAGCAGAAATGACAAAATTTCTCTTAGAATCGGAGAGCACTCAAGTGGAGATAACAAAAAGTAAGGAATCTGTCAGAGATTGGATGCTGCAAACAACTGCAAACGGTGCCGTGAATGTCTGTATCCTTTACGGTATTTTACCTTCCACGATCTATCCATCAGGAAATGCGCAACCCGATGGTTCTGTCGCCGAAAACTGGATTGAAACAACGGATGGTGATACAATTTTGAATCATGCGGATTATTTTGGGTATAACAGTTCAGAAGGGACAGCCAACGAACGTGGTGCTATGCAAAACCTGATGGACCTCCCTGAAATTGAGATTGATGTATATGAACACAACGTACCTATGTATGTTACAGCAGAAGGTAGTAGATTAGCCCCAAGTATGGTCCATTTTAGTTCTGACAGACCCTTTCCTTTAGGTCAACTTGAGGATGAATGGTTTGCTGAAAAGATCCTTGCGAGTAATACTGGGAATACCCAGCAGGCAACCTTGGCAGATCCCATCATTGTGCGAGATGGTGATCGTGGTAGATTAGCGATTGTTTTTCATACCCTATATAAAAATAATCCGAAAGCCGAAGTTGCTGCACAGATAATCAACTATCTCTTAACGCAATAGGATCAAGCAGATTACCTATACAAGACGCTCATCTGTCAGAATAGACTATTGAACCATCTCAACGACAATGCCGAAGTCTTTTGCCTCTGCCTCTGCAAGTACCGCTGATGCTGCAACGGCATCCTGCACCGCGATGCCTACAGACTTAAAAACAGTAATTTCATCATCTGACTCGCGCCCTTGCTTATCACCGTTGACGATTTCTCCGATTTCAGCGTCAATTTGAGCATTCGGAATAATCATGTCCCCCGCCTCCTCTAAACAGGCTTCACGTGAATCTACCACAATTCGGTTTGCGCGTCTGATTGTCGTTGTATCAACTTCCCGTTTTTCTGGCACAAACGTACCGACTGCTGTGATATGCGTTCCCGATTGTAAGTCATTGCCATCAAAAAGTGGAGTTGACGATGTTGTCGCACAAATAACAATATCAGCATCCGCTACGACCTCTTGTGCCGTAGGGACGAGATTGACTTTAGGGGCATCTGTCCACTCCGAAATCTCAGCAGCGAGTCGTTGTGCGGAGGCTTGTGTGCGACTGATGAGGTTGACGTGTTTTATGTCTCTAACTGCCATCACTGCCTGCAATTGTGTCCGTGCTTGTACACCTGCTCCGAAGAGTCCAACTTTTTTTGCGTCCTTTCGTGCAAGTAAGTCTGCTGCTACACCACCACCTGCCCCGGTTCGGATAGCAGTAAGGCTGGCACCGTCCATGAATGCTTTTGGCGCGCCTGTCTCTGGGTCAAGCACTAAAACTGTTGCTGTAATGCGCGGTAGGTTGAGATTCGGATTGTCGTCATAAACTGAAACAACTTTGATGCCGAATTCACTACGTTCAGGCAGATGGGCGGGCATTATGAGCGTAACGCCTTTGTCGGTAGAGATATGTTGTCGTGGCGGGGCAATCGCCTTGCCTGCTGAAAGTTGACTGTAGGCGTGCCGCATCGCGTCAATTGCCTTTGGCATAGGTAAGGCTGCGCGGACATCGGAAGCCGAAAGGATTCTAATAGTCATACGATCATTCCACTTTCACAACCGCTTCACCTAACATATCCATATTAGGAATGATACCTAAACCGGGTTGCGTTGAGGCTGCCATCCTACCATTGACTCGCTGCGGTGCCCCCTCCGCAGTGCTGACGGTGACATAACTATTGAAATCGGTTGCTGTGAAAAGAAATTCTGTCGGTGTGCTGTGAGCAAGATGAGCAATCGCGGCAGTTGTAATGTCCCCACCCCAACTGTCTTCAATCGTCATCGCAATTCCGAGTTCAACGCAGAGATCTCTTGCAAGTTTAGCTTTGGTCAACCCACCGAATTTGCTGATTTTTATGTTCACAACATCCATTGCTCGGTCTGCATGACCGCGTAACAACGCATGAATGCTATCAATCGTCTCATCAAGAACAAAGGGGTGATCTGTTCGTTCACGAATTGCGAGGCATTCTTCGTAGGAGAGACAGGGTTGTTCAATATAGACATCCACATCGCGGACACCGCGAACAACACGGGCAGCATCATGCATCAGCCAGCCTGTATTCGCATCCGCAATAAGCACGTCTCCCGGTTCCATCAATTCGGAGACAGCATGAATGCGTTCAATGTCGGTGTTTGGATTGCCGCCCACTTTCAACTGGAATTTGCGATACCCTTCCGCGCGATAGGTTGCTACTTTTGCCGCCATCTCATCGGGAGATTGTTGGGAAATCGCACGATAGAGCATGAAATCCTCACCATATCTTCCACCGAGTAATGTGCAAACAGATTGTTTTGAAACCTTGCCGAGAATATCCCAACACGCGATGTCAATTCCAGTTTTTACATAAGGATGTCCTTTGAGTGCTGTATCCATAAGTTGGTTGAGCGGAAGGAGTTGTGTCGGGTCTTCACCGATAAGATGTGGCGCAAGTTCAGCAATACCAGTACGAACACCTTCTGCATAAGCGGGGAGATAGAATGGTCCAAGCGGACAAACTTCACCGTAGCCAGTGATACCTTCATCTGTTTCAACAGCAACAATTGTGCTATCAAAAACGGATACAGATTTTCCACCCGACCAGTTGTAGCTGCCTTCATAGAGCGGAAGGTCAACTTGATATGCTTTTATACTGCGAATTTTCACATAAACTCCAGACGTAAAGGACAATTATTTACACTCTTCACTGCCATACATAAATGGATTATCTAAATAGGAACGCAAAAACATTCGTTAATTGGTTCATTTTTATCCTTTGTCTCGTTTGTTTGTTGAAAAAGAGACAATTGTTTTCTCAGTCCCTCACAATCATATTCCAACCACTTCATTGCGAAATCAGCAAACTCAGGGTTTATTTCTATACCAAGATATTCAGTCCTCAATGCTTGTGCCACGACACATTCAGAACCCGAACCGGCAAACGGCACAAGTACTCTGCCATTTGCTCCATTGATACGAGATAGGATGAGTCGTCTCGTCAATTCCATTGGCTTTTGAGTAGGATGCTTCAATATATCGTGTTCGCGATGTTCGGATAAATCGGCAGGCGGAAAAATTTGAGACCCACATGTCCTACAAACGAACCATCTTTCAGAACGCCCAGCACCACCTGCTAAAGCCGGAATTTTGATGACATCTCTCGGCAAAGCCCCGTTTTTATGGGCATTGTAGATTGTTATTTTCCCTGGTGAACCGTAGCGAGATGGCGTATCTTTTCGCTCTTTTCCTGCAGCGTTCTTTAAGAAACTCTCGGTATAAGGTTCTCTGATTTGGTCTATCTCCAAATTGGTGCGCGGCATATTCGGTTTCCATAGACACAATATTGTTTCGTGAGACCTTTGCCAAAACTTCAATGATGGCACTGTTTTATTAGTATAATGCCACACCAACCAACGTTGCTCATGGATAGGGAAGCGGACTGATATTCTCGCAATAATTTCTGGGAATCCATACAGATAAAGTAAGCCATCATCTGTGAGGAGTTGAAGACAGTCTTTTATCCACGCCTCTGCCCATTCAACATAATTGTCTATCGGCATTACTTCAGTATCGTTCCCAAAATCTTTACCGATGTTGTAGGGCGGATCAGCAATAATCACCTGATACTGTTTACCAACCTTAATTAACTGCGGCAATATCTTTGTTGTGTCGTCAATTATGATAGTGTTAGTGAACGTATCTGCCTTCATGTTTTGTTCCAATTATTTCATTCTGTATTGCACGATTTACCAATCAAATTTATCTCTAAATTGAACGTGTATTCTTTTCAGTGGATACAGTCCAAATATCAGTTACTGCTTGGCACTTGTGCTATGATACGGTCGGCAAGTTTTGAAAAAGGTAAACTTTGGAGGTAAACAGTACCTGTGCCTTGCAAGGTCGCCAAGAAAAGTCCTTCACCACCGAAGAACATTGACTTTAAACCTTTGACCATTTCAATGTCATAATCAACACCAGACGTGAAGGCAACAAGGCAACCTGTATCAATACGGAACGTATCGTTGACGAGTTCTTTTTTTATAACTGACCCGCCAGCATGCACAAAAGCCATGCCGTCTCCGAGTAATCGCTGGAGGATAAAACCTTCACCACCGAAAAAACCTGCGCCCAATCTACGTGAGAAGGCAATGTTGAGTTCGGTTCCTAAGGCGGCACATAGGAATGCGTCCTTTTGGCAGAGCAGTTCTCCGCCCATTTGAGAAAGATCAATAGGAATAATATGACCGGGATAAGGAGCAGCGAAAGCCACTCGCCTTTTGTTACTACCCGTATTGGTAAAGTGAGTCAAAAACAGTGATTCACCAGTAAGTGCACGCTTGCCAGCACTAAAGAGTTTTCCCATTAAACCCTCATCACCACCGGATCCATCCCCCATCTTTGCTTCAAAGACAATGTCATCCTCCATCCAGTTCATTGCACCCGCTTCTGCAATGATTGTCTCGCCCATGTCAAGTTCCACCTCAACGACTTGCATATCGTTGCCGAATATTTCGTAATCTACTTCGTGGCTTTGCATTTTTGTTCCTCTCAGTGATATGTTGAATTATGAAGCGGCAATAGTTGTGAAAACTACCAGCCCAATATGTTGTATTTTGTTTGTGTAATTTGAATGATAGCAGGTTTGACTAAAACCTACAAGAAAAAGCAGCTCTATCGTTCTTTCCAAACTGGTCCGAATAGAAGAATTGTGCCATCCATACTACAGCTTGCAAGCAGTTTACCGTTCGGACTAAACGCAACAGACTTTACGTTTCCTATATGTCCTGTAAGAACTTTCTTATACGTTCCTGTGGCAATATCCCACAAGTGAACCTTACCGAACAGACTACAAGTCGCGAGTGTATTTCCATCGGGGCTGAAGATAACATTCCAAGCGTAATCTGTACTTGATTCAACTATTGTTTTCTGTTTAGATGTTGTTATTCGTTCGTATAGTTTTTTGTGTTTGAATGTATTTATGTGTTTTCCTGTGGTAATATCCCATAAGTAAATCTCGTCGTAGTTACTACTTGCGAGGGTATTACCATCTGGACTAAATGCCACCTTTCCAACAGATATAGTGTTGCCAACTAATTTATTTTTCAACTTGCCAGTTGTAGCGTCCCATAGACAGACTGTGTTGTCATTGCTACTGGTTGCAATTAGAGTGCCTTTTGGACTAAACGCCATACTAATGACAACGTCCGTATGCCCTGTGAGTGTATTTTTGCGTTCTCCTGTAGTGATGTCCCATAGTTGTAACGTATTATTTTGACTACCACTTACGAGTGTGTTGCCATCCGGACTAAATGCTATAGCAGATGTCTGTTCTTTAAACGTTTTGATTGTCTTTCCGGTGGCAATATCCCATAGTCTCACCGTTTTATCAGCACTACCGCTTGCGAGAGTATTGAGATTAGGACTGAATACAACTTTTAAGACTCTATCCGTATGCCCTATGAGTTCTTTCTTATGTTTTCCTGTGTTTACATCCCACAGATGAATCTTATTGTCCCAACTTGCACTCGCAAGTATGTTGCTATCTGAACTGAACGAAACACTCACGACATAATCGGTATATCCTGTGATTGTTGTTGCATCCCATAACCGAATTGTTCCATCTTTACTCGCGCTTGTAAGTGTATTGTTATCAGGACTGAACGCTACACATTTAATATCATCTGTGTGTCCAGTTAGTGTTATGTTATGTTTACCTGTCTTGGTATCCCATACCTTTACTGTTTTGTCACTACTCCCACTTGCGAGTAGTTTGCCATCGGAGTTAAAAGCGATACTATTAACAGAGTCTGTATGTCCTATGAGAGTTTTCTTGTGTTTTTTTGGGTCAGCATCCCATAATCTAATTGAATTATCGCCTTCATAGCCGCCGCCACTTGCGATAATTTTGCCATCTGGACTAAACGCTACACTACAAACATTACCCGTGTGTCCTTTGAGGATACCGATATTCTTTTTCTTAGTAACACTCCATAACCGCACTGTCTTATCACGACTGCCAGTTGCGAGTGTTTTCCCATCAGGACTGAATGCTACGCTGTTAACATAAGCAGTGTGTCCATTAAATGTGGTGATATGTTTTTTTGTTCGCACGTTCCACAACCGGACTGTATCTTGATCTGATCGAGGTGTAGATCTTTCGGGAGTCATGGTATATCCACATCCGGTTGCAAGTAATTTTCCATCCGGGCTAAATGCCACACTTAAAACACCTCCTGTATGTTTAAGGGAAGCGATGTGCCTTCTTGTGAAAACATCCCACAAATGCACCGTATCATCCCAACTACCACTGGCAAGCGTCCTACCATCTGGACTGAATGCTACACATTGAACATTTGCCGTGTGCCCGATAAGCAGTGAAACCTCTTCGTAGGTGCGGACATCATAAAGCCAAATACCGATTGAACCTGCTACCGCGAGTGTTTTTCCATCTGGAGAGAACGCTATCTCATTTGCCCGTCCTTTTCCAAGGCGTGCAAGCGCACCTTCAGGAAGCGCAATTTGAGCGCTCGGTTCATACTCAGCAGAACCGATTGATGGGATGAGACTTAGAATTATCAATAGCGTCAGAAAAGAAAAAAATGTTGTTTTCATCGTAACTATCTATATCACTTTTCATTCTTTTCTGCTGGCTCTACAGAAATCCTTGCATGAAAAGCATTGACGTTTCCCTTTCCACTGAACCAAGTTCCCGTTGCACCTAACTTAAAGACTTTACCTTCGTCAAAGGGATGTCGTATTTTTCCTATCTGTCCGGACGGAATATCCCATACAGAGGTAAGTGCTTCGGTAGGAATTCCTTTTGTAGGTAATTCGACATCACCATCAAACAGATCAAACGATCCACCTGATTTGGCACTACCCATCCGAATATCAATCATAAGCGTGCCACCATCTTTAAACGCTGTGACATCGATTTTGATGACATTGTAATCTTGGGCGCCGTACTTTGGTGCACGAAGAATATGCAAAACCTCTTGCTCAAAATGTTCTTCATTGAGGGTTACATTTGCACCAGTTAATAGAGGTTCTGATATGTTCTCACCGAATCCAGGGAATTTCGCATCTAAGGAATCCATGAGAAACGTAAGGTAGCCATCCTCTTCCGAAATGCCCTTTTGATAGCAGTCGTCAAAGAAATCATTAAGAGGAAGTTTTCCCATCACATCAAATTCAGGCGAAATAACTAAACAATCCACCGGTGAACCTTCTGTCCATCCTTCCATGATCGCTTGTGCCAAAGGGTATGTTGTGTTTAATGTTTTTCCTTCTCGCTCGCGTCTTTTAGCTATTGGTTCTCGTAAACTGGGAGTACGTCCTAATTCGGCATTGGTTACCCAAGTATTGATAAAGTTTTCATTTAGGAATTTAATGATTTGGCCATCAGAGAGGACAACTGCCCTCAATTCTTTGCCGCTCCCTCAGCAAGCCTCGTCGGCTAATGGACCATTTATTGAGATTACATGAATGAGCTTAACCTCATGTTCAGCTATCTCTACTGCTTGATTTGGCGGCACCCAGTTAATTTGTTCTGACTTGTAGAAACAGAGAATAAGTGCGCGTTCTGCTGCTTCTTGTGCAATTGACATGGTAAATTCTACACCTTCAGGTTGTGTGCCTGCATAAAGTTCTATTTGGGGACAGAAACCGATGTCCGTACAGCCTATCGTATCCCAACCAACATCGAAATTCAGTGTCGTTTCAGGCACGTGCATCTGAAAGCGGACGATTTTATCTTTGGTTCGGTCGATGACGAGATGACCAGCAAACTGGGAAGGTGTGAACCAACCGCCTTTTAAAGCAAATTCTGCATGAATGCGAAACACAATGTCGGCAAATTCATCATTGTAAGCGCATAGGCATGCCCACAGACCTTGTGAGTCTTCCGCATCCATTTCCAGGCGTGGATCGGGATGAAGTTGCCGTAGCAATGTAAGCACACCTTCTTTTTCAATCTGCCAACATTCACCCACCGCAACCGATTCTGATGGCAGAAAAGATTGAAAAACCGAAGCAGGATATTGCTTTTCCGGTTCAACGACATGCAGATTTGCCAATTCGTCCCACTCCACGTGGAAGTTGTATTGTGTGTATTCAATCGGTGTGATGAAACCTTTGACAGATACTTCTGCATTCCTGTCAAGATTAATTGTGATTTGGTTTGATGTCGATTTCATTTTAATTTCTCCTCTACAGAAATTTTTGCGTGAAAAGCGTTTATGCCGCCAACACCGCCCCATTGGTCTCCAGTTGCACACAATTTGAAACGTTGACCACGATTAAACTGATAGGTAATTCGCCCAGCTTGACCAGGGAATACACCCCAGAGCTTAGCAAGTGCATCAAGTGCCTTCTCATATTCATTACTTTCTTGACTGTGCCATTCTGTTGGATCAATTCCTTCTGGCACTTTCTCAGTTGGCAATTTTTTATCTCCATCCAGCAGAAAAAATAATCCGATTGCATCATCTCTACCGACTTGGATATCAATAGTAAGTGTGCCACCATTTGAAAATGCAGTGGTGTTGATGCCGACAACTGTGTAGTCCTGATGTGCCTTTTTCGGAGTGTGAATAGTGTCTAACACCTCTTGCAAAGGTTGTTCAGTTGTAAGGATGATGTCTCCCAAACCAGGACGTTTCCCTTCCAACGAATCCTTGAGAAATTGCATGTATGCAACAGGTTCATCCTCAGGTCGTTGAAGGTTGTCAAGGAATTCATTGAAGTCAACACTTCCTATCAAATCAAAATCGTGTGAGATAACGAAACAGTCTACTGGTGAACCTTTTACCCATCCTTTCATTATAGTTTTTGCTAAGGCGTGGTTTGTATTGAAGGTTTTTCCTTCTCGCTTACGTCTTTTTGCGATAGGGTCTTGCAAGCTGCCTGTCCGCCCTAATTCTGCGTTTTCCACCCAAGTGTTGATAAAATTTTCGTTCAGAAATTCAATAATTGCGTTTTTAGAGAGAACACCTGTTCTCAAGATTCTACCGGTGCCTCAGCACGACTCATCAAAAAGCGGTCCATCTAATGAGACAGCATGTATCGGTTTCTGTTCAACAGGAGCCAGTTCAAACGCTTCTGCAAGCGATATCCAGTTAATTTTGTGGAACATGTAATAATGTGATATTAGCATGCGTTCTGCTTCTTTCTGTGTGATTGATGTTTTGTATTCCACATCAGTCGGATATATGCCAGTACAGAGCTGAAGTTGTGGGCAATAACCGATCTCCGCAAAATAGTTCCCATCTTCTTGTTTCCAACCGGCATCAAAGTTCAGTGTTGTTGACGGAACGAACATTTTGAAAGACACAATTTCCTGCTGAATTCGGTCTATCACTAAATGCCCCGCAAACTGTGATGGCGTGAACTTGCCCTTCTCCATGATAAATTCTGCGTGAACGCGGAACGCGATTTCAGCGAGTGTATCATTGTAAGAACGTAGACATGCCCATATTCCAGTGTATTCCTCGTCATCATTCTGCAGTCTCAGTTTTGGATTGGGATAGAGTTGTTGTAGGAGTGTTAATGCAGCTTCTTCTTGAATCTGCCAACATTCACCCACTGAAACCGATTCCGATGGCAGAAATGCTTGAAAAACCGATGATGGATACTGCTTCTCCGGTTCAGCTACCCGAAAGTTCGCTAATTCGTCCCACTCCACGTGAAAATTATATTGGGTGTATTCAATCGGCGCGATGAACCCTTTGACGTTGACTTCTGTGTTCCTGTCAAGGTTAAGTGTGATTTTGTTTGATAACGTGTTCATTTCAATTTTCCTCTATAGAGAGCGTCGCTTGAAAAGCGTTGATGCTTCCCTTTTCGTTAGATCCCCATCCCATGCCAACCAGTTTATAGATTTGTCCATGTTCAAAACGATGTGTCATCTGACCAATTTCGCATGGATCATACCAGCCTACGTCGTATGCACTATCAAACATGGTAGCATCTGGTCGTTTGTTAACTGCATCAAAGGAAAGTTTATGTTCTGCATTAAGCAGAAAGAATGAACCATACGCTTTATCGATTCCCAATTCCAGATCAATCGTGAGTGTTCCACCGTTTTCAAACGCAGTCGTATCAATCACGACAACGGTGTAATCCTGATGTCCATATTCTGGCGTGCGAAAAACATCTAATACTGTTTGTGAAGGTTGATCGGGAGTGAGAACAATATTTCCTAATCCAGGAAGTTTTCCTACTAAGGAATCCTTGAGAAACAACAGATAATTCTCACTTTCCAAAGTTCCGTCCTCACGTCTGTTGTTTCCAAGATACTCATTGACATCCACATGTCCAATAGTTTCAAGTTCAGGAGTAATTATCCATGTATCTACTGGGCCTCTTCGCCATTTACTGTTGATGATTGTATGTGCTAAGGGTGGTATTTGCTCAACCTCCATGGTTTCATGCAAGCGTTTCAACTCAATAGTACGTATCCAGGTGTTGATGTAATTTTCGTTTAGAAAGTTCATAATTCGCTCATCGGAAAGGACACCTGCCCTCATGTTTTTTCCGCTTCCTCAGCACGCTTCATCGTCAAGAGGACCAGCAATTGAAATAGCATGAATCGGTTTCTGCTCTGCTTGTGCTATTTCCAATGCTTCATCAAATGGTAACCATTTAATTCGCTGTGATTTGTAGAATTTCTGTATAAGTATGTGTTCCGCTTTTTCCCGTGTCATGCACGCTGTGTACTCTGTATCTTTCAGGACATCTCGCGTTCCACCGTAGAGTTCAATTTTCGGACAAACACCACCACCTGTACTATAACCGGATTCATCTTTATGTTTTTTCCAGTTGACATCAAACCAATTTTTCTCAGGAACGTGCTGTTGAAAATAAACAACCTCTTCATTAATTCGGTCAATAATCATATCCCCAGCAAAGTGAGAAGGGGTGAACCAACCGTCTTTTAGTGCAAATTCTGCGTGGACACGAAACACGATATGAACCTGTTGATCGTTATATGCAAGTAAGCATGCCCACAACCCCGAAGAATCTCCAGCATTGATGTGCATATCCAGATTAGGATTAGAGTTTAGTTGATGGAGCAGTTCCAATACCCCAGTTTCTTTAACCTGCCAACATTCACCGATAGCAACGGGATCATTAGGAAGAAAGGCATGGAATACCGAGGTATCATATTCTTTTTCTGGCTTGTAAACACGCATATTCGCCAAGGCATCCCATTCTTCATGAAAGTTAGGACTCATGTTTTCAATCGGAGCGATGAAACCTTTGACGGTTACTTTTGTATCATTACTCAGATTAAGCGTGATTTTGTCTGATAAAGTTTTCATTTTAGTTCTCCACTACAGAAATTTTTGCCTTAAAAGCATTTGTGCTGCCTTTCTCACTTCTACCGTAACACCCGGTAGCACCCAACTTAAAAAACTGACCTCGGTCAAAACGATGCGTAAGTTGCCCTGTCTCATCAGGTTCCAACCACTTCATCGCAAGTACCATGTATTTAGTCACTCTTTCTGTTGTAGGGAGGTCGTCGTCACCATCAACCAAATAGAAGTGCCCTTCTGCATCGGCTCTACCGGTCTCAATATCAATAGTTAGCGTGCCACCATTTTCAAACCCCCTTGTATCAATTACAACGACTGTATAATCCTTATAACCAACTGTCGGTGTTCGGAAAACATCCATGATCTCCTGAGAAGACACTTCACTGTTGAAAATAATATTACCCAACCCGGGCTGCTTCCCCTCCAAGCACTCCTTGAGAAACATAAGGTAACTTTCCTCGTCTCGGCGTTTGAATTTATTCCAATTGTAGTCGAAGAATTCATTGACAAGCAGTCTGCCCATCAGTTCAAAATCAGGTGATATGACGAAACAATCCACCGGCGAACCTTTCTTTGATCCGGTTTTCCACCCCTTTATAATGGCTTGTGCTAACGGATGGCTTGTGTCAAACGTCTTACCTTCGCGCTCGCGTCTTTTGGCAATCGGTTCTCGCAAACTATGTTTACGCCCTAATTCAGCATTTGCTACCCAAGTGTTGATGAAATTGTCGTTCAGGAATTCAATGTTTTGATCGTCAGAGAGAGCACCTGCCCTCAGGGTTTTGCCACTCCCTCAGCAGGATTCGTCAAAGAGCGGCCCATTTACCGAGACAGCATGAATCGGTTTCTGTTGTGCGGGTGCCATCTCCAACGCTTCTTCCAACGGTACCCAGTTAATTTGCGCCGACTTGTAAAAACGTAACATGAGTGCTTGCAATGCTTCCGCTTGAGTAATCGCTTCCGTGAATTTAGCATCTTGTAATACATCTTGTGCGCCTGCATAGAGTTCCATTTTCGGGCAAAAGCCGATGTCGGATGCGCGTAGTCCTTCTCTAATTCTCCAACGGACATCAAAGTTCAGTGTGGCTTCCGGAACGTGCATCTTGAAGGCGGCAATTCTCTTTTCTAACCGGTCAATAACCAGATGTCCGGCAAACTGTGATGGCGCAAACCAACCTCTTTCTAAAACAAATTCCGCGTGAATACGGAACAGAATCTCAGCAAACGCATCATTGTAGGCGCGTAGACATGCCCACAAACCGAAAGAATCTGCTCCAGCAACGTCCAACTCCAATTGTGGACGTGGGTTGAGTTGTCTTAGCAGCGTTAATGCGCCTTCTTCTTCAATCTGCCAGCATTCACCCACAGAAACCGATTTCTTTGACATAAATGCTTGGAAAATGGAGGCAGGATATTGCTTTTCTGCTTCTGCAGCCTTTAGATTCGCCAATTCGTCCCAGTCCACGTGGTAGTTGCGTTGGGTGTATTCAATCGGTGCGATGAAACCGCTGACTAAAACCTCTGCGTCCCCGTCAAGATTAAGCGTGATTTTATCTGATAAAATACTCATTTTAATTCTCCTCTACAGAAATTTTTGCGTGAAAGGCATTTATACGTCCCTTCTCACCGTACCAGTCGCCTGTGGCTCCAAACTTAAAGACTTTGCCTCCTGCGTAACGATGTCTAATTTTTCCTGTTTTACCGGGTCTAATTCCGGACACAGAGCTGATCGCTTCAGTCGGATAACCTTCTGTTGGCAGCTCGGTATCGTCCCTAAAGAGGTCAAACGAACCTGAAGTGTCACCACTCCCAACATGGATATCAATAATTAACGTCCCACTGCTTTCAAAAGCTGTTGTATCAATATTGACAACCGTGTAATCCTGATAACCGGGGCCGGGTGCCCGAAAAGCGGCTAATATCTCCTGTGAGGGATGTGCCTTGTCCAGCACAACATCTGGCGTGTCCTCATTCGATTCAGTTCGTTTTTCTTCTAAAGGTTCCTTTTGATTCTCCACTACAGAAATTTTTGCGCGAAAAGCGTTGATACATGGTTCGTCTCTCGCCCAATGTCCGGTGGCACCCAACTTAAAAGATTGACCTTGGTCAAAACGATGTATGATTTGACGGGTGTCACCTGGTTCTCCCCATGTCCAAGTAAGCATGTCTTTTGGGATCTCTTCTGTTGTGGAGAGTTCGTTATCGCCATCAAACAGATAGAACCCTACTTCCCCCTCTTCCCTACCGATTTCAAGATCAATGATGAGTGTGCCGCCATTTTCAAACGCGGTGGCATCAATCACAACTACGGTATAATCCTGATGATTTCCAGCCGTTGGTGTCCGGAAAAGATCCAACACAGACTGCGATGGCTGCTCAGCAGTAAGAACAATGTTTCCCAATCCAGGTGCTTTCCCTTCCAGGGCTTCCTTAAGAAATGCAAGATAGTACTCTTGTCTCCAGAGTCCGCTACGCTTACTGTTTTTGCTGAGATCGTTGACCAATAGTCTACCCATCAGTTCAAATTCGGAGGATATAACCAAACAATCTACCGGTGAGCCTTTTTTGGATCCGGTTTTCCCACCTTTAATAATGGCTTGTGCTAAAGGGTGCGATGTGTCAAAGTGCTTACCTTCGCGTTCGCGTCTTTTGGCAATCGGTTCCCGTAAGCTATGAATACGTCCTAATTCACAGTTAGGTACCCATGTATTGATGAAATGTTCGTTCAAAAATTCAATAATTGCGTCTCTTGAGAGGACACCTGCCCTCAGGCTTTTGCCACTCCCTCAGCAGGATTCGTCCAAGAGCGGCCCATCTACTGAGATCGCATGGATCGGTTTCTGTTGTATCGGTGCTAACTCCAACGCTTCTTCAAGCGATATCCAGTTAATATGCTGCGATTTGTAGAAGCAGAGCGTCAACTGGTGTTCCACCTCTTCCTGCGTAATGGATTCAACGAATTCAGTGTCTCGCACGATGTCTTCTATCCCGGCGCGGAGTTCCATTTGCGGGCAGAAACCGCTATCCGTAATATGCCCTTCATCGTCTGGATCCTTCTGCCACCAAGTGTCAAAATTTATGATGCCGTTAGGAACGTACATCTGAAAGAAGGCAACCGATTTTTTAATTCTATCAATAACAAGATGTCCCGTAAACTGGGAAGGCGTGAACCAACCATCCTTTAGATCAAATTGTGCATGGATACGGAACACAATGTCAGCGAATTCAGTGTCATAGGCGCGGAGGCATGCCCACAGGCCTTGAGATTCGTTTTTATGGGTCAGATCCCAACGCATACCCAGAGATGGGCTCGGATGAAGCTGCTTCAGCAATTCCAGAGCACCGGCGTGCTCAATCTCCCAAGGCATACCGACGGAGACGGCTTCCTTCGGAAGAAAATCGCAGAAAATTGAAATAGGATACTGTTTTTCTGGTTCAGCGACCCGAAAATTCGCCAATGTATCCCAGTCCACGTGAAAGTTGCTTCCGGAATACGCAATCGGTGCAATGAATCCTTTGACGGACACTTCTGCATCACCGTCAAGATTAAGCGTGATTTTATCTGATAAAGTCCTCATTTAAATTCTCCTTTACAGAAATTTTATTCGCTTATACACATTTTCGGATGCAGTTTTGCAGACTATTGCTTGCCCATCTCATACGGTAGGTGAGGTTTCAAACCTCGCCTACTGAATATAGCAATTACCAACAATTTAGCAATTGACAAGCATTATTACGGGAGAAATAAATGAGTTCTAAAGAAATACCAACTATGCTAATTCAGGGACAATGTTACACAATTCCGAGATTTCGTCAATAACGAGACCTTCCCAGTTTTCTACCTCTGGTCTATGTTTGTCGTAGACATCGGTTAAATCGGCACGTTTCAAAATTGGTCGCATTCCGACTGATGCAGCACCTGTCAATTCTTCGCTACTGCCATCACCTACATAGACACATTCTTCTGGTTTGACGTTCAGGCGTTCACACGCTATCTCGTAGATGCGGCGTGAGGGTTTTTTGATCCGTTCCTCACAGGAAAAGACAGACATATCAATATACTGTGCTAATGGCGATTGTGGAAAAAGCATCGGAACAGTGGGGTTACAGTTCGTGATAAGTCCGAGAAGCAAACTGCTGCGCTTTAATTGAACTAATCCTTCTAAAACTTCAGGTTCGGGAACAAGAGAATTCTTTGTAAATTCGTAATTCAGCGCAAGGGTCTTTTCAATTTGTGTCTTATCCACTCTAACATTTAAGCGACGACCTATCTCTACTATGTTTTCTTCAGCAGAAAGATTCCCTAAAGATCTGTCTTTGATAGTTTCTGCCTTTATCTGCCAAAATTTTTGGTATGGAACACCAAGGATTTTTGCCATCTGCTCTTGGGTCTTATCATACGCTTTGCGACTGAAATTTCCTACCAACGTACCGTACAGGTCAAATATGATGGCTTTGTAAGACATTTTCTCATCCTCATTCAACAAAATCTTCAAGCACAATTACAGTTAACTCAGAAACTTCAAACTTCTTCAGATCTTTGTCGTTAGTAACAAATACATCGCAACCATTTTCTAATGCTGTGGCAATAATTAGAGCGTCTGGGGTTCGAGTACTCGGGTATTGCGAACGAAGTTTACCCGCCTGCTCTGCTATTTCGTAGGTAACATCAAGTACTTGAATTGAGAGTGAAGATAGAAACTGCTTAAAACGTTCAACATCTGTGCCTTTTCCATCTGTGAGAGGCTTCGTTACAAATTCAGTTATTGAAATTGCTGATAGAAAACTGCTAATGTTGTTTTCAAGGATGTCATTGAATATTTTCTCTACTAAAGGATAATATGGTTCAACTTCTTCAAGGTAATATATAAAAACAGAGGTATCCAATAACGCTGAAGTGGTTTGAGAACCTACCGAGCGAGCATTTAGAATTCTCTGTTCCATGATTTCCTTTCTGACGTGAGGTAAGCATCAACTTCATCAACGGAACTTCCCCATGTGCCTTTCATTGAACCTCGCATTTTCTGAATTAGGTCTTTTCTTTCTTCTTTAGAAAGTTCAGTAGTGGCAGAAGGGAGCACTTTGAATTCAAGTTCAAGTTCTTGCCCTTCAGGAAGATTGAGTTTGTCTAACGGTTCAATCACACCATTTTTGTAGGTAGCTTTAATCTTTTTTGGTTGTGCCATCTCTACCTCCATCTAATTTTTTTGTAATTATGTCTGATGCAGTTAATAGTATCAAAATTGCCCAGAAATAGTTTGAACGGGCAGACTTTGCGTCTATAAGCGATTTTGGTTTTCATACGCAGCAATGTCCGTTTCATACTGTAAGGTCCACCCGATTTCGTCAAGTCCATTTAGCAGACAATACTTCTCAAAATCACCGATTTCATAAGTGTGTGCAGTGCCATCAGGACAGATGACCGCTTGCTCCTCTAAATCTACCATTAACCGATACCCTTCAGTTTCATGTGCTTCTTGACTAAGCGATGCGATAATGTCAGCAGGCAAGGCGATAGGTAGGATACCGTTCTTATAACAATTATTGCGGAAAATGTCGGCAAAAGACGGTGCCAGAATCGCTTTAAAACCATACTGCTGCAATGCCCACGGTGCATGCTCACGTGAACTGCCACAACCGAAGTTTGCACCTGCAATTAGGATGCTCGAGCCTGTGTAGCGTGGGTGGTTCAGCACAAATTCTGGGTTTGGGTCGCCATTTTCAAGGTAACGCCAATCGAAAAATAAAAATTCACCGAAACCTGTCCGTTCAATCCGTTTTAAGAATTGCTTAGGAATAATCTGGTCGGTATCAACATTAATTCGGTCAAGTGGGGCAACAAGTCCAACGTGTTCTTTGAATGCTTCCATTATTCTGTTTTCTCCTTCTGGTGTTTTTGGCATTTTCTGGTGAATATGGTTTATACTACCTAAGAATTTTATTATAACACCTCAATGGGTTCCTTTCGTTTCCTTTCAGTTCGATCAAAATCCGTATCGAAGCTGATGAGTTGCAGCTCATATTTCGCGGCGACAGTGTATTGGTATGCATCGTCAAAATCAAGATTAAATTTGTCGGCTGTCAGATCCAGCATTTTAAGATCTTCCGGAGGTAATGAGAGAACACTAACTCCGTCAACAATTATATCCTCTAAGAACGAACTAAAGAGTGCAAAATTCTTCAATCGATACAGGATAATACCTATGGAATGAAGCGATAAATCTGTTATGAAGATTGTGCTCAAGTCAATATTCTGTAAGAATGATTGGACATCATCCTTTTTGTCTTGTCCCAACAGGGCTTCAAGAAAAATATTGGTATCCACGAGGTACACTAATCCCTCCAATCTGATGCCTTTTTCTGAAGTTCAAGGGCTGTAAACTGGTCACGATATGCTTTTAATCCACCAATCCATTCCAAGTTTGGTTTTTTCTTCTGGACTGAACTTTTTTTTGTTCTTAGGAAATCAATGAAATGAATGACTTCTTCTTGAAGCTCCGGAGGAAGTTCCTTGATTTTTTCAATGATAGTAGATTCCATTGTTACCTCTGTATTTTCTTAATAAGGAGGACGTTGTTGGTATGCTCTTTGCCATTTGAATAAGTCCTTATCCGACCTATTCAAACGTCCGGATGTCTACAAAGCGGCCTGTTACTGCAGTCGCAGCAGCCATCTGCGGACTGACAAGGTGTGTGCGCCCACCTTTGCCCTGTCTGCCTTCAAAATTCCGGTTTGATGTGCTTGCACACCGTTGACCGGGCATCAGAATATCGGGGTTCATGCCGAGACACATACTGCAACCTGCTTCACGCCATTCAAAACCTGCGGCACGAAAAACTTCGTCAAGTCCTTCTGCTTCTGCTTGCCGTTTAACTGCTTGCGAACCGGGGACAACCATTGCATTGACGGTATCTGCGACTTTCCTGCCTTTCACAACCTCTGCTGCAGCGCGTAAATCACTGATACGTGAGTTCGTGCAACTACCAATAAAAACCCTGTCTACTGCAATATCTGTCATCGGCGTACCGGGTTCAAGAGCCATATAATCTAAGGCGTGTTCTGCAGCACGTTTCTCGTCGGCTGTGTCCATATCTGCAGGATTTGGCACACGCTCTGTTACATCTGTGACCATGCCGGGGTTTGTACCCCATGTCACCTGTGGTGCTATATCGGCAGCATCAAGTTGTAGCGTTCTATCATAACTCGCTCCCTCATCAGTGGGGAGTTGCTTCCAACCTTCAACTGCTGCATCAAACGCTTCACCTTTCGGAGCAAAACGTTTACCAGCAATGTATTCGTAGGTCGTATCGTCAGGTGCGATCATACCTGCGCGGGCACCTGCTTCAATGGACATATTGCATATTGTCATCCGTTCCTCAATGCTGAGTGTGCGGATCGTAGAACCCGTATATTCAACCACAGCACCGTTGCCGCCGTCTATACCGATATGTCCAATAATAGAGAGGATAATATCTTTCGCAGTAACGCCGTAGGGGAGTGTGCCATCAACCCGTATCTCAAAGGTTTCCGACTTATGCTGCAAGAGACACTGTGTAGCAAGCACATGTTCAATCTCACTTGTGCCGATGCCGAACGCCAGCGCCCCGAGTGCACCGTGTGTTGAGGTATGGCTATCACCACACACAATTGTCTTTCCGGGCTGTGTGATGCCAAGTTCAGGTCCGATGACATGGACAATGCCCTGCTCAGGACTGTTGATGTCATACAACGGAATATCAAACTCAGTGCAATTTTGTGCAAGCGTTTCCATCTGCTTCGCTGCAATTTGGTCTTTGATAGGCAAACTTCTATCCGTTGTCGGCACGTTGTGATCCATCGTGGCGAACGTCAGATCGGGTCGGCGCACTTTTCGGTTGTTGAGCCGCAACCCTTCAAATGCTTGCGGGGACGTCACTTCGTGAACAAGGTGTGTGTCAATATAAAGAATCGGCACCTCGCTTGCGGATGCCCGCACGAGATGCGCGTCCCATATCTTTTCATACATCGTTTTTTTCATAATTTCTCTTTTACCTCTGTTCTGTTTCTGCTTATGGAGAATTAAAATGGACGGTTGACCCGACACTCAATTGGAGTAGGTTTGTGTGCTAATTCAAGTATTAATTATACACATTACCGTTTGAGAATTCAAGCGATAATCTAATACGGCAGGTGCGGTTTCCTAACCGCACCTGCCGTATACCAAATTTGGATTATTGCATAATTCATGTATCTGTGTTATACTCTATCCAGAACATTGAAAAGGAAACATATTTAATGAACACAAATAACGAACAAGGCACATCACAATCGGAATTACCTGAAGGCGCAAAATTTCGGCTTGGCAAGAGTAGTATTATAGGGAATGTGGCGTTCTCTCCAGATGGCACTCGACTCGCTGTTGCAGGGGACATCGGCACATGGATTTATGATGCACACACTGGTGAAGAAGTGAACCTACTTGCTGGACATACTGAATATGTTTGGAGTGTAGCATATTCTCCGGATGGCGAAACAGTTGCGACTGGTAGTTATGAAGAGATATGGTTATGGGATAGCACAACTGGCAATCCGAAAGCAACACTTAAAGAACATAGGGATTATGTCAGGGCATTAGCATATTCACCTGATGGTAGCACGCTCGCGAGTGGCGGCGCGGACAATATTGGGATACTCTGGGACATTGCCACAGAGGAGCCAAAAGCCACACTCAAGGGACATTCGGGGTCTATAAGAAGTATTGCATATTCACCTGGTGGAAACACGATTGCAACGGCAAGTTCCGACGAGATGGTGGTACTATGGCAAGCTGCTACAGGACAATCTAAAACGTCACTCAAAGGGCATACGCACGTTGTCAATTCGGTTGCATATTCACCTGATGGTGACGCAATCGTTACAGGGAGCTCCGATGGCACGGTACGATTGTGGGATGGATTGATAACACGCCGCAAAAACATACTTGCAGAATATAAGTTTTACATTTGGAGTGTAACGTATTCACCTGATGGTAGCACAATCGCTATCGGTGGTAGAGATGGCACGGTGCGTTTAATTGATGCTGTTACAGGGCAAACGAAAAAAGAACTTAAGGGACATATCGGTTCTGTTAAGAATGTAGCGTTTTCGCCTGATGGTAGCACAATTGCAAGTGGTAGTGAAGATCATTCCGTGCTTTTGTGGGATTGTAGTTCGTAGGTTGGTAGAGCGTAAGCGAACCCTAAATCAACGCTATGAATACGCTTTTGGCATTCAGCGAGTCGCGACCAGGAGGTCGCTCCTACAGAAGAAACCTTCTCTATCACCAATATGCTTTTCATACAGATTTAGTTCTACACCCGCATAACAACAGGCAAGACTAATGGACTCCGCTGCATCTGCTTCGTGAAGAACTTACGCAGTGCGCCTCTTATCGCATCCTGCACTATTTCTGTCTCATGCTTCTGTTCATCGCTCAGATTTTCAATGACGCTCCGCGTAATCTCTTTCGCTTCAGTAAAAAGTTCTTCAGATTCATCCATATAGACAAAACCGCGAGAAACTATTTCGGGTTCAGTCGCAATTGCACCACCGTCACTATGCAGGACAATGATAGGAATAACCATACCGTCTTGTGAAAGTTGGATACGATCGCGCAAAACAATACCCTCAAGTTCAATATCCGGTTTCCCATCAACCAATACACGTCCAGAACGCCCTTGTCTTTCAAACACTTCGCATGAATCGGGCGTAAGAGAAATCAGTTCACCATCTTCAGCCACTCTAATATTGTCCCTTGGAATACCGACAGATTCAGCGAGTTCGGCATGCCGAACTAAGTTCTGATATTCACCGTGTATTGGAACGAAAAACTTGGGTTTCAAGAGATTAAGCATCAGTTTCAGGTCTTCACTTGAACCGTGTCCAGAAACGTGGACATTTGCGTTGCGTTCATGGAATATGTTAGCACCGCGTCTCAAAAGATGGTTTACGACATTTCCAATAGATCTTTCGTTACCAGGGATCATACGGGCGGAAATAACAACCGTGTCGTTTGGTTCCACCTTTAAAAATGGGTGGTTGTCAAGTGCCATCAACGCCATTGCAGAGCGCGGTTCACCTTGGCTACCAGTGCTTAAAATCACAACCTCATGCGGTTTGAACATAGCGGCATCGCGAGCATCAATTAAGTAATCCGGATTGATTTTAAGATGACCAAGCTCTGTGGCAATGCGGACATTATTGATGAGAGAGCGACCTGTAACCCCAATCAGTCTGCGATGTTTCATCGCTAAATCAATAAATTGTTGTAGACGGTGTATACTGGAAGAAAAAGTGCAAAGGAATAGTCTCTGCTCCGTTTTCTGAAAGATATTGTCTATTGCATCGTAGATACTCCGTTCGGAAGGTGTCTGTCCTGGCCAGTTAGCATTTGTACTGTCGGAGAGTAGTAAGAGAACCTCTTCATCCCCCAATCTCGCTAAAGACTGAATATCGGACAACTTACCATCAACGGGTGTCATATCAAATTTGAAATCGCCTGTGTGGACAACTACACCAGCTGGGGTTCGCAGTGCAATTGCAACCGAATCTGGAATGCTGTGTGTAACGTGGATAAACTCCGCAGAAAAATCACCTAAACTGACATTATCCCCAGGCGCAATAGCGTTCAACTCTGCTTTGTCCAATACGCCGTATTCCTTCAACCTACCGCTTGCGATAGAAAGCGTCAATTGTGTGCCATAAACTGGGACATCTAACTGTTGAAGAACATAAGCCAAAGCACCAGTGTGATCCTCGTGACCATGCGTTAGAAATATGCCGCGCACCTTATCTTTGCGTTCAACGAGGTAGTGAATATCAGGAAATATCAGATCAACGCCTGGCATATCTGCATTCGGCAACATGAAACCTGTATCAATGACAATGATGTCATTTTCGGTTTCGTATACCATCATATTGAGTCCGAATTCACCTAATCCTCCTAATGGTATGATTGAAACGGAGGTCCCCGTAGCGAACTGCGTGCGGGGCAATTCGGTGCTCTCTTCATTTTTAATAAGTATTGAATCTGTCATAAAATAATCTTGCTACCTATGCTTAGTTAATGAGTTGCTTTATCGCCAATGCAGATCAAAGTAATCGTGAATAGTTGAGGTAATCTGCTGCATTTTGCCAGTTTCAACATCTAAGATAAAGATTTCGCTGGTGCGTCTCCCATCCGAATCGCCACCGATAAATGCAATCTGGCTACTGTCCGGACTCCATGTAGCGTCCCGTCCTCCGTAAAGACTCAGATTTAGATAATTTTTGAATCTGCCTTTTTCTATAGTGGCAATACATATCTCGCCTGACGTATAAAACAGAAAATGTGTGCCGTCTGGCGACCACTCTTCTATGTTTCCACACGGGGGTTCGTCTTGTTGCAGAAACCATGTCCTACCCATGCTAACAACATCCGGTTCTGCAAGCGCAAGGAAACCATCGGTTCTAAACGCGATCCATCTACGGTCTGGTGACCATTCGGGCCAGTTTGTTCCTTTCGGCAATACTTCAAGCAATCTCCTATGCGGTTCTTTAACGCTTTCGCCTTTCGCATCCCAATGTAGCCATCCCTTTGCCCACTGCCGGGTCCGCCACCGCTTGATCTTTCCATCAAACGTTACTTCCCAATTTTCCAACCGATCTTTTGGACGATCAATCTCAACTACAACTAAAACAGCATGACTCAGCGGAGACCACCAGAAATCGTGAATTTCATACTGTTTCTTGGTCAGTTGTTTGTTCTCGGTACCATCTGCCTTCATCATATATAGCGATTTATTCCTGTCCACCCCGGATATGTAAGCAATTCGCTCCCTATCTGGTGACAGGCGTGGATTGCGCGAAACCCCATCATCAGTGAGTCGGCGGAAATCTGTACCATCCGGATTCATCGTACAGACGTTATATTGATGGAATTCCCACCAATTTGTTGTATCTCGTCCTTTCTCCAGTCTCCGAGTTGTGATTCGGAAACCGTCTTCATTCCGAAACGGCTCACGAATGGTAAAAACTAATTTACCTGTACTATCCTCTGCAATCGCAATTCCACCTACCATGACAACTAATATGGAGACGCTAATCAGATATTTGATACACATAAGTCTACCTTCTTTGGATGTTTTGTTGTGGTGCTCCACCTATTTGAATGAAGGTTGGATATTTTTAAACAACGATATTGATTAGGCGATTCGGCACAACGATCACCTTCCGAATCGGCTTCCCTTCAATAAACCGTTGAACCCTTTCATCTGCAAGTGCAGCTTCCTCAATCTCTTTATCAGTAGCATCTGCAGGAAGTTGAAGTCGGTTACGAAGTTTTCCGTTTACCTGTGCAATAATGGTGATAGTAGCACTTTCGAGAACACTTTCGTCATATTGAGGCCACGAAGCATGTGCGATAAATCCTGTTTCACCGAGACGGTGCCACAATTCCTGTGCAATGTGCGGCGCATAAGGTGCAAGCAGATGTAGAAATATCTTCACTGTTTCTATTGGTAGCGATTTCACCTGTGTAGCAGTATTGACAAAAATCATCATCTGGCTAATCGCTGTGTTCATTTTATCAATTGATTCCGTATCCTCTGTTACTTGTTTGATAGTTTTATGGAGTTCCCGCCAGAGTTCAGACTCTGTTGTGCCAGCAGCACCAGTTAACTTCTCATTAAGTTCACCGCTCTGTTCATCAACAACGAGCCTCCATACACGTTGTAGAAATCGATACACACCCTCTACACCAGCGTCCTGCCACGGTGTGCTCGCGGTGACCGGCCCAATAAATAGTAGATAGAGTCGAAGTGCATCCGCACCATATTTATCAATAACATCGTTCGGATTGATGACGTTAAAGCGCGATTTAGACATCTTTTCCAGTTGCACATGGAGCGGTTTGCCAGAAGTTTTTGCTGTTGCTTTTTCGTTGTCCCGCTCAACTTCGTGTGGGTAATAGTATTTACCAGCATCGTCTTGGAAAGATTCAGCCAGAATAGTGCCTTGGTTAAGAAGTCCTTGGAACGGTTCTTTTGTGGAGACCAATCCACAATCGTAAAGCACCTTGTGCCAAAAACGCGCATAAAGTAGATGTAGCACAGCGTGTTCTGCACCGCCCATATAAAGATCAACTGGCATCCAATAACGTTCAAGTGCAGTGTCAAAAGGAGCATCTGCATTGTGTGCGTCCAAAAAGCGGAGATAATACCAACAGGAACCCGCCCACTGCGGCATAATGTTCGTCTCTCGTGTCGCAATTTGACCGTCAGACAGTTGCACCTTCAACCATGTTTCATCGGCACGAGCAAGCGGCGGTTTGCCATCTTCTGTCGGTTTATAAGCATCAATCGGTGGCAGTTCTATAGGCAGTTGATCGTCAGGAAGTTGAACAATGGTGCCATCATCAAGATGTGCAAGGGGAAAAGGTTCACCCCAATACCGTTGCCGTGAGAAAAGCCAATCCCGTAGGCGATACTGAACCTGACGTTTGCCTCTTTTCTCACTTTCCAACCATGCAATCATCTTCTCCTTCGCATCGTCAACCTGCAAACCGTTCAGAAAATCGGAGTTAACACAAACGCCATCACCTTCATAAGCTTCCTCTTCAATCGCCTTTTCACCGCCACTGATAACCTCAACAATAGGAATACCAAAAGTCGTGGCAAATTCATGGTCGCGTTCATCGTGTCCTGGAACAGCCATAATAGCACCAGTGCCGTAAGTCATAAGTACATAGTCTGCTACCCAGATTGGAATAGGTTGGTTGTTACAAGGATTGATAGCGTAAGCACCCGTAAAAACACCTGTCTTTTCAGTGGCAAGGTCTGTACGTTGGAGGTCAGATTTGTTGGATGCTTCCTGAACATAATTGTAAACATCAGAAACCGCATCGGGATGCGTTATCTGAGCGACAAGCGGGTGTTCAGGAGCAAGCACGCAGTAGGTTGCACCGAAGAGTGTATCCGGACGTGTAGTGAAAACGGTAAACGTAGCATCGCGGTCTTTGATCTCAAAAGTGATTTCTGCACCTTCGGACTTACCAATCCAGTGCCTTTGCATCTCTTTGAGACCGTCAGGCCAGTCCAATAGGTCCAAATCTTCCAAGAGACGTTCTGCATAAGCGGTGATTTTTAGCATCCACTGGTGCATCAAGCGGCGTTCCACCGGATCATCGGTCTCAACATATTTACCGTCCTTCACCTCTTCATTGGAAAGCACTGTGCCTAATGCGGGACACCAGTTAACGGGGACATCAGCGAGATATGCCAAGTCTTTTTCATAGAGGCGGAGAAATATCCATTGTGTCCATCTGTAGTATTCAGGGAGGGAAGTGTCAATTTTCCGAGACCAATCGTAGGAGAGACCGATACGTTGAATTTGTTGCTGAAAAGTTTCGGTATTTCGTTTTGTAATATGTGCCGGATGTTCATTTTCTCGGACTGCGGTTCGTTCAGTCGGAAGCCCGAACGCATCCCATCCCATTGGATGCATTACGTGATAACCTTGCATTCGCTTAAAATTTGCAAGCACATCGGTCGGCACATAGTTCTTTGTATGCCCCATGTGAAGTCCTGCTCCTGAAGTATATGGAAACATTCCAAGCACATAAAATTTTGGTCTCTTTTTTAATGTCTCAATATCGTTGGATATTTTAAATGTTTCCTTTTCTCGCCATGCAGCTTGCCAATATGGCTCTATTTCTCCAGGGGCGTAACTGTGGGTCTCCATTACACGGTTTCTCCTTACTTGCTATTTAATGACACATGATGTGTCCACTACATTAATTTGTTCAGGGTCATTTAGTTGATAAGTGATACTGATAGTTTATTTCGTAGGTCGGGTAGAGGAACGAAAAACCCCCCCAATAAGAAAAAAGTTGGGGGTTTGGGGTGGGGGAACCCACAAAACAAAAAATTTATTTAAAAAAATTTTTGCGGCCGCGGCCGCTTACCCCAACCCCCCCACCACCTTTTTAACCCTGCCGGGGGGGGTTTTTCCAAAACCCCGCCAAATTACCCAATTTATTTTTTAATCTTCATACTGGCAAAACGGATTACGTG